>JAHBZZ010000017.1 GCA_019635215.1 Nitrosomonas sp. | reverse complement strand
ACCGAAGGATGCAAAGATTTTTAAGGGTGTTGGTTCAGGGGTCATCGAAATCGCATTAAAATACGACAAAGAGGCATACCGTTGTATTCAGGCCGTCCAGTTAGGAGAAAGAATTTATATTCTCCATGCTTTTCAGAAAAAAGCCAAAAAAGGTATTTCAACGCCAAAACAGGACGTGGATTTGATTAAGCAACGTTACAAGGAAGCAAAGGAGCTAGAGAGCCATGAAAAAACAAGGGAACATTGAATTTGAAAACAGCTCAGGTAATGTTTTTGATGATCTTGGAATAGATAATGCCGAGGAGCTACAAGCGCGCGGCATGGTTGGTTTTCATGTGGTTGAGCTTCTTAAAAGAAAAGATATGAAACAGCGGGAAATTGCTGAACTGTTAGGAATTAAACAAACTGAAGTGTCTCACTTGCTAAACGGCCATTTTAGCCGTTTTACCGTTGATAAATTGCTCGATTTTCTAAAACGGATGAATCAGAATCGCCGCCATGACGCGCCACGATCCTCGCGAAGCTCGTCCATGGCACAAACTCCATGAGTTGTGCGAACAGCGTTTTTCCAAAGTTCATAAATCATCTCCAGAAAGTTCAACTTCTGGAGATTACTCGAACCTGAATTTGCGAAATATGATTTCAAATCGGCACCAAAATATTCTCTCGGAGAGCCGCTTCAGTACTTGGCTCTATCGTTTCAGTAACTAATTTAACCGGACACTACTGAAGTGTTACAAAGGGGAAAACCACAGCAATTGGTCGTGTCAAAGATCTTCAGCACCTTAGGCAAGGCGAGAAATCGCTACTTAATGAGCTTCTAGATCAGGGAAATCCAAAAGCAAATTGGAGACAGAATTCTGGCGTACTCCGGAAAGAAATGGTTAAAGGACAACCGATTCGTGATGCATCACCAGGAGATAAACGTGGTCAGTTTCTCAATGCTGAGCGAAATTTGTTAGAAAATAGAGGATGGAAGTTCGATGGAAAAACCAATTATTGGATTCCACCTGTGAAATGACAGGGGTGGCTAGATAGTATGAATGAATCAGATCGTAGTCAATTGAATTTTGTGGAAAAAGTTAGAAGAACCTTTGTATTTCTAGGTGATTTAGGATTCTCTGAAATTGAAGCTTCGCCAACGCTTGTGCGCTACCACAAAGGTAATGTTGAAGTGGACATATATCATGGGCGACAATCGCATGAGATTGGAGCAGGGGTTACTGCTTTCGGAACTCGATATACTATTACGGAAATTATCCGTGCTAATGATCCAGAAGTTGAGAAGTATTTTCGCTACCCAATGACGGCTACACCTGAAGGAGTTGGTGCTGGTCTTGAAGAATTAAGTACATTGATGAAACGATATGGTCGCGCATCTCTCGATGGCGATCCGCAATACTACTTGATGCTCAAGCATCAGCGCGAATCGTGGTCCAAGGAATATAGTCTTGAAGTTTTAGCTCGACAATTGAGACCGCAGGCAGATAAAGCCTTTAGACAAAAAGATTACGCGAAAGCAGTAGAACTGTATTCTCAATTCAGAGAGTGCTTAAGTCCTGCTGAGATTAAAAAACTAAGCATTGCAGTAGAACGCTGTAAGGGTTAATTTTGCTATATTAATAATATGCCAGTAGATATTTTATATAAACTTATAACGCTTCCGCGCGAATTTTCTCAGCTAAATACAGTATCAATGTATGATCTCCTTAAAAGGACCGGATATGCAGATCTCTCCAAATCTATTTCTGAAGATGATTTATATGAGAAATTACTTGCTCATCCTGAAGTCATTACTGATTGGCTCGAATATTCCGAAGATAAAAGATGTGCGGGTTGGTACTTCCTGCCACGTAATTCAGATAGATACTTAGTTGGATATTACGGTAATGGAGAAAATTTTGAAACTGAATACAGTGATAAATTAAAAGCCTGTGCTGTCTTTATTAAGCATGAATTAACCAATATCCTTAAAAAATAAGTTAGCAGCTCGGGTAAGCAACGTTATTTGAGGTAATGTTATGAAATTGCATTACTTTGCATCAACTCTTTTCGCGCTATACTTCCCATCTCATCTATCTAAGATTAAACACCATGAAATTAAGAATCACTATCACTACTGGGATCTTGGTTACCCTACTAACCGCTTGTGCAACCACGCAACCGATTTTGTACCCCAATGATCATTTCTTGAAAATCGGTAAACAGGCTGCAGAGCAAGATATTGCTGCTTGCAGGCAGCTAGCCGAGTCAGCGGGAGCTGAGGAAAGTGGAGGTGGAAAGATCGGTACAGTTGCTACCAGCACGGCGATGGGTGCTGGAATGGGTGCAGCCAGTGGTGCAGTCGGCGGTGCGATTTCTGGATCAGCAGGTTCAGGGTCGCTGATCGGTGCTGCGAGTGGCGCTACATTTGGACTCATCAGAGGACTTTTCAGTGCAGCACGTCCCGGGCAGCCCAATCAAGCGTATGTCAATTTTGTCTCACGTTGCTTGCACGATAAAGGTTATGAAGTAACAGGCTGGCAATAGCGGTTTTCAAGCGATATTGGAAAATTTCTGTCGAGTTATATTGATTCGTAGTGACGGCACAACACCCCATCAAAGTCTATTACAACTCAGCATGCCCCGTTTGTAAGGCTGGGATTAATTATCAAAAGGGAAAAATGCAGGCCTGCAGCGTGGAATGGAAGGATGTCCATTCCAATGTTCAGCTAGTCAATGAATTGAATTCGAAGCTTGAATTCGTGCGGGAACGTTTGCATGTTGTCGATGAGCAGGGCCAGATTCATATTGGCTTTGATGCGTTCTTGGTTATTTGGCAACATTCTCCGCACGAACGATGGAAGGCCAGGCTATTCGGTTTACCGCTGCTCAACCCACTCGGGCGTATCATCTATAATCTCTTCGCTGCTTGGCTTTATCGATGGAATCGCACGAAGCAGCATTGGTGACCTAACCACCGACAACTTTTTTATAAGCAGGCCTCGATAAAATAGCTCCCAAGAATCTCGCCACATTGCCAAAACGGGAAAAATCATACTTACCACCCTGAGCATAGGACAAAACCCCAGCCAAATTGATATCAGCGACCGAGAATTGATTCCCTACTAAAAAATCTTTACCTGCAAGATAATCATTCAGAACCTGAAGTGGTTTAATGAGTTTCTGTTCCGCTGCTTGGACAACGTTGATATCTCTGTCTTTCTCATCAAAAACTTTTCGATGCAAAATAAGATCGACACAAGCTGCTTCCATTTGCGTTATCGCAAAAAAAGTCCACTTATAGATCAGCGCCTCATCTTCCAAGCGATTGACCCATAACTTTCCAGCGCCGTACTTTCTCGCCAGATAGAAATTAATTGCCATCGCTTCCGTGAGCACAAAATCACCATCGACCAGCGTAGGAACTTGACCCAGTGGATTCAGTTTCAAGTATTCTGGTGCATTCTTTTCTTCCTCAAATGGATTGATTTTAACGTGTTGAAAATCTAAATTCAGTTCAGTAAGGGTAAACAACACATATTTGGCGCGTGACCATTCAATTCCATAAAGCGTAATCATGTTTTCTCCTAATCAATACAAATTTGTTTTCAGCTCAAAAAAGAATGCTCATCGATAAAAGCAATAGCAATCAAAAGTAATTCGCTGAAGCAGGCCAATTTTATAACAATGAACTACATACACCTTGCTTCTAGTAGTAATGCCGGAAACTAAGATTTTAATAAGCCTTTAATCGAGCCTTAAGTTTATTAGCAAACTCGCTAGAATGACTCGGGTATAGGAAAAATAAACCACCTTTCCATAAGTTTTGAATGTACCGAAAGCTAGCTCAATTGTCAAACACGGTGATAATCGATCGAAAAATGACTATATTCCGGTTCAGTTAGCACAAAAAAGTCAAAGATTTTGCTGCGTTTTGGCACTTCAGGCGAAAGACGCCCAGAGGTAAAGGTCAGCCCAATGATGAAGAGGATTGAAAGGAGCGAGCACGGGATCAGGTTGGCTCGAAAAGTTCAAAGGCCTGCGCAGGTGATCTGGGCGGCGCCCTGGCAGGTAGGCCGAGATGATCAAGAATCTTAGTGATTGCGCCGGATTCCAGGATAGCGGCGATGATTTTCAGGGTTCCACCACAGTGCGGACAATGTTCGATGTCGATATCAAACACCCGCTTTAACAAACGCGCCCAACTGATGCGCACAGAAGTTGTCGATTGCGGCACATCGTCATTCTCATCTGTTGGTTTACTTTTGTTTTTCATTCCGTCAGGAATAATCTCGGCTCGTAACTTGGCATTCGGTGCGAGCACGCCATGGAAGCGAATGAGGTTGAGCCTTGGCCGGGGAACCAATGCGGCCAGGCGTTGCATGAATTCTAACGGCGACATGACAATATGCGTCGTGCCATCCCGATAAGGCGTCTTTAACGTCAACACCACCTGCCCGGCACTGTTTAGCGCTAGCCGTTCATTGGCAATTGCCGGTCGCGTGATGTAACGGCACAGATGTTCCAGTTCCTTACGCTGATTCATCGCGCAACGCACCCCGGCATGCAGGCTAAACCCATGTGCATTGACGCAGTATTTTTTGTTTTCCTGTGGTTGCGTATTTTGTGTAGAAATGGTTTTTAACGTCAGCACCTTCTGCCCTGCCCGGGGACCAAGCGCTATCCGGTAGGTGCAGGCCGCCGATTGCAGTGGACTCAGCGCCGCATCCGTTTCCATTTCGGCTAAGTAGCTCATCCCCTCCTCCTCAATAAGCGCGCCGTTGCGGGTCAATGCTTTCATGATGCGCTGGATGATCTGGCTAAGCAGTCTTTGCAACTGCTCAGTCGTCGGTGACCGCACGCTATGAAATTCCGGCACGCCGTTTTGTATGCGATAAACACCATCCAGTACCAGGCAGTGCAGATGAATATTGAGATTAGCCGCCGAACCGAAGCGTTGAATAAGTGTAATCGCACCGGTTTGTGCATCAATCCGTTTCAATCCGGCCTGTTTGATCAGAAAAGTTGAGATGGCACGGTGAATCACCTGCAATACCGGTGTGAGCAGATGCGGATGGGCAGCCAACAGGTAACGCAATGGGATCGGCAGTGAGAGCACCCATTGGCGCACCGGCGCCCGGGGAATGATGTGATCAACCAGGTGAGCAGCCGTCTGCGCCATGCGCCGCCCACCGCACGAGGGACAAAATCCACGCCGCTTGCAGGAAAAGGCTACCAGTTTCTCATGGGCACAGCTGGCACAACGCAAACGTAGAAACCCTTGTGCCAGAATGCCACATTCAAGAAATGCCTCAAATTCGTCTTTAACAAAGTCAGGTAACCCTGAACCGGTTTCCGTCTCAACTTGCGCAAAGAAAGTTCCGATGTGCTCTTGCACCAACCGATACAGAGTGGTTTCTTCCGGTCGGTGCCGTTCATAGTGGAGCTGATTTTCAACCGCTGCGTGTTGAGCTGGTTGGCGCAGGTTCTTTTGGTGGAATTGGGCGCGGGGTGTGGCCGTCGACATGATCTTTGAGAACGAAAACATTTGTTCTCAAAGTATCGACCAGCTAATGCATTTCTTGAAATCCAGAAGGTGTAATGTCCATTGAGCAGAATGTGCCGCCACGCGGTCGGCGATATCTGGTAGCAACTCATCGATACGACTATTTGGCCGGGTTGGAAGTTTAACGAGTGTCTCTTGAGCCATGCAGCCTGCTATGCTACAAAGCAACTACGGAAGAAGAGATTATTAAAACTGAGGCGAAACCCCAAGAAAGCTTTATAAGTTGACATTATAGGATATTTCCTATACCATGGCTCTGTAGATGATAAATTGGTTGTTATGAATATTGCGGAACCCCCGAAGTTACGGCCTGTTGTATGGCTGGGAAACACCAGAAAAAATATTATGGCGTTTCCAGAGGAAGTCAGGAAGCTGATTGGGGATGAGCTTCAACTTATCCAATTTGGCGGAATACCGAAGGATGCAAAGATTTTTAAGGGTGTTGGTTCAGGGGTCATCGAAATCGCATTAAAATACGACAAAGAGGCATACCGTTGTATTCAGGCCGTCCAGTTAGGAGAAAGAATTTATATTCTCCATGCTTTTCAGAAAAAAGCCAAAAAAGGTATTTCAACGCCAAAACAGGACGTGGATTTGATTAAGCAACGTTACAAGGAAGCAAAGGAGCTAGAGAGCCATGAAAAAACAAGGGAACATTGAATTTGAAAACAGCTCAGGTAATGTTTTTGATGATCTTGGAATAGATAATGCCGAGGAGCTACAAGCGCGCGGCATGGTTGGTTTTCATGTGGTTGAGCTTCTTAAAAGAAAAGATATGAAACAGCGGGAAATTGCTGAACTGTTAGGAATTAAACAAACTGAAGTGTCTCACTTGCTAAACGGCCATTTTAGCCGTTTTACCGTTGATAAATTGCTCGATTTTCTAAAACGGATGAATCAAAAAGTAACAATCCAAATAAGCCCTCATAAGCAAGGGGAACCCTATCATAACGTCGCTTTTGACGCTTAAACTGTATTAGTTCGACTAAGCCAGACGCTCATTTTCCCCAAGTAAAAACCGGCTCAACCACATGCTGAATCTGCAAACCCGCAATCAACCCAAAATACCGCGCATCAAAAGAATTCGGATTCACATCAGACATAAGCAGATATTCAGAATCATCCAGCACCCGCTCACCCAAATGATATTGCGGCAGTTCAGAACCATCAATATCTGTTTTTAACTGGGCACTGTTAGGCAGTAAGCCATCATTTACAGTAATACCCGCCTCATTAATAGAAACAGTATCCCCTGCTTGTGCAAAAACACGTTTCAGCAACATCCCATAACCGCCCGGACAGTTGCCTGTATTGATGTAATTTCGTGCCACGGCCATATCAAAAACCTCGTCTTGTGGTGGGCAGAAAGAGACGTATGCGCCCTTCCCTACTGGTTCATCAACAATCTTGTAAAACCCCACCGGAAAACTCGGCGTATTATTGTAATAAATACCCGTGAGTCGAAAAACAATACTCAACAGAAATATACCGGCACTGACAGACAAAACAATGCCTGCCAGAATATTGCATGTTTTTCTCATGATGATTGGATTATTTTGTCGCTGTAAGCAGGTGCAGGAACAGCAGCCCGCGCAGAAAACACAGAATCTTGAAAGTATAAGGGCTGCTTGCCATATATAGCAGGATAACCCGCCACATAAATGATCATGTCACCCGGCTTGGTAATCTTGCCTTCAGCATCTTTTTCTGGTGAAGTCATGCGTAAACACTCGTCAGGTGTTAATAAAGGACGCTGTGTTTCCTGCATGGTTCGCGTCACGTTACCATGCATCACCCCTACCCGCCTACCACTGGTCGTAATCTGCTCCTTGATGACCGTGGTTTGTCCGGTCAGCTTGGATAAATGCTCGGCTGTCTCAATCCGGTTGGGTGGAAAGGCATTTTGAATATGACAATTGGACGTGATGGCCTCATCGTGGCCGTACCCCGTCTCACGGCTTTTAAGTTGATTGATATCTTGGCAGATCAAATAGGCTTTAATGCCGTAGCCAGCAATAAACGCCAAGGATTCCTGAAAGATTTCCAGTTTACCCAGACTGGGAAATTCATCAAGCATCAACAAAAGCCGGTGCTTATAGTTCGCAACCGGCTGACCATCCTTAAAATCAAGCCTGTCTGCCAATGTCCGCACAATCATATTCATCATGATGCGTACCAGTGGCCGTAAACGCGTTTTATCGTTAGGCTGCGTCACAATATATAAGCTCACAGGATCAGCGTTGTGCATCAAATCACGAATTGCAAAATCCGAGCGGCTAATATTCTTTGCAACCAATGGATCACGGTATAAGGATAGATAGGATTTAGCTGTAGATAAAACTGACCCTGCTTCCTCAGAGGGACGATCCAGCATATCTCGTGCGCTGGCGCCTACCACCGGATGGTTCTCTCCATTAACATGCGGATAGGTAGCCATTTCCATCCATAGTTCACCAATATCCCGCTCAGGATCGGATAGCATTGAATCAACAAGCGGCAATGTGGCCTCAGTCCCTTCAGCGCCTTCATTTCCTGATTTATATAAAACATGCAAAATCACACCAACAAGAAGCGCCTGACTGGTTTTCTGCCAGTGGTCTCTTAGCCCCTTCCCATCTGGATCAACAATTAAAGTAGCGAGATTTTGCACATCACCGACTTCAAGCCCATCATGCATCCTGATTTCATCCAACGGATTCCAACAAGCACTCCCTTTGGGTGAGGCAGGATCAAAGCGAATGACTTTATTACCGGCATGAACCTTCCGCCAACCGGCTGTTACAGACCATAGTTCGCCTTTCAGATCAGTAATAACCGCACTATGCCCCCATGAAAGCAAGGTTGGAATAACCAAACCAACACCTTTACCCGACCGAGTCGGCGCATAACATAAAACATGTTCGAGGCCGTTATGTTTAAGGTAATGGGTTTTGCCTTTTTTATCCTGCCAGGCACCTACATATACATAATCATTTTGTGGAATCTTTTTCGAGGTTAATCTTTTGAAGAAGGATTGTCTTAAAGGAAGCAGCCTTGCCGCTTGGATGTCTATTTCATCCGCCCAGCGCGCTGACCCATGTAAACTTGAGTTCGGACGCGATGAATTATCCGCAACCATTTTTACAATCAGTGTCAGAATCAGCCCCGCTCCTGCAAATAAAACACCCATACTTCCGGATAGCTCAATAATATCCGGATGCTGGCCATACCATTTATTAGCCCACTCAAAAATCGACCAAGGCGGGTATAACTGGTTAAAGTGAACACCAAGCTGCGGTTGATATTGGAATCTATAGGCAAAATATTGCGTTGCAACCTGAACCCCACCCAACATAAAGAAAATCGCCATAATCTGAGTAAGCCTGGTTTTAACCAATCCTTCGTTCTTTATTATAGGATTTCCCGAATTTTGGTTTGAATGGTTCATTTTGACCGTCCTTTTCGAGGTGATTTGATACTGCTTCTGAACACTTTCTGCTGCAATGGATTCTCTTCCTTATCTAAACCATTCGCATCGCGACCCTCTAATCCTTGACCCGTTCTGTTATTGATTAAATCTAATCGGCGTTGTTCTAATGCTTCATCATCAAATGTAACATCAAGATTTGTATCTACAGCGACTTGAACAACTTTTTCACGGAAATCATCCGACCCATTGATAGTCAATTTCTTACCGTACTTAATCTTAGCCTCTTGTAATATTCCTGACATTTTCTCTTTGGCCGCACCAGCCATAATGACCAACCGATTGCCGCCATCACGAATGGCGATTGATCCGATATTACAAATAATCGTGCCCGTTCTAGTAATCGTCTCTATAAAATCCTTATTCTTTAGAGAATCGTCATTAGTCTGCGTACCCGAGACATTATTTGTCTGCGCGCTATAATGTTTTCTGGATCGCAATATATCCAGCGCTTCCTGATTTCCCTGCCGGGATTCCTTCACCAGCCAGCTCAACCAGTCCATTCTTTTATGGCTTGCTTTTGAGGCTTGATATCCTTCCCTAAAGTCTTTATTAATCGCTCCAATGCTGGTTCTCAATTCACTATAAACAGACGCAACCATTATTTTTTGTGACAGCCTACCCGAAGTAACATTTTTGATCAGTAGTCGTTTTAGCTTAGCTTTGGTTTTGACGGCTTCTATGGCTTGATTCTTTTTATTACGCAGTTTATTCCATTGGTTTTTTCCAAGTATTGCCGCCTCATTCTGCTCTTTTGTGTATTGCGCATAAAGTTTTGATGTATCAATTTTGTTACGCAGTGGCCTGGGCTCATATTGCTTTGAATATTGTTTTTTGGTCGTTGTATCATCATCAACCCCGACATAACCACCGAGCCTCTTAACCAAATTGGCCTTTGATAAGGCTCTGTCAATAGAACTGGCTTTAACGCCAATCCCATTACTGGAAACAAATACAAAACCATTACCGCGCTCACGCAATTCGAGGCCATGATCCTTTAACACTTGGTGTAATTCAGTCCAACTTGTCGCAGCTTGAATCTGCGCCAGGCATTCTTGTTGCATCCAACCGATAAGACTCTCCGATCCAGCCTTGAACTCAATATTGGACGCCCTACCCTGCGCACCGCGTTTGATTGTTTCGTGATTATCCGGTGTTAGTCCATATTTCTGTTCCAATTTTTCACAAAGTTCACCAATGACTTTATAGTCATAATGGGGGTTATGTATCGTAAGCCTTTCCGGATGTATTTTATTGATCGCAATATGCATATGCAGATGATCAGTGTCATGATGCACAACACTGAGTCGTTGGTGTTCACCAAAGCCTAGGCCATCACAGAGTTGGTCCTCTATTTGCTGCAAAGTCGCTTCGGATAATTCATCATCACGAAAACTAACCACCAGGTGATAGGTTTTGTCAGAAATCGCGCGTTGATTCATCTGCTGCGTATTAAGCACTTCGGCAACCACACAATCCGGACGATCCGAGTAACAATTAACTGCGCGGATTAAACCGATGCGCTCAGTCTTATTTTGTGGGTCAACAATATAATTCACCAGTCCGGCAAAGTTGCTTTTCTTAACTGAATTGATTGGGATGTGTTTGGCTATCATGATTATTTTTTAATCGAATTCTCTTGGATTTCTATTTTTTTGAGTTGATGATTTTCATCATGATGGCCGTCATTTGTGTACGGGTTTCTTCAATGTCTTTTAACAGACCATTAATTGTTTTCTTGTCAAAATGGGCTGCACGCCGATCATCGCTTAACCATAATTTTAAAAGCCCCCCTAGCCTGCCTAGATCACCGTTTATTTTTGCCAGTTCGTTTACTTTTTGGTTATCGATGATGCTGGTGGGCTCATAACCTAAGCCTAGTTTTTTTAAATATTCTGAAATACTCAGGCCGCATTTTTCGGCTTGCTCCCTGATGATTTTTCCTTCTTCCGGTTCCACTGGAACCCTGAGATGGAGTTTGTATTTTCTTTTATTCTTTGGGTTTGTCTCACTCATTGCTTTGGTTGATTCTTCGTTTTCTTGATTGCTTTTGCCTCGGCTTTTACCCTTGCCTCGCAGAGCAGGATTATCGTTGAGCACACCGTGCGAATAAGAGCTTGTGATGTTGGATGACAAGTTTACTTGTTAGCTAACATCACATATCCTGCCCTATTTTGTAGTAATTGTTCTTGAATGAGTATAACATTATTGTTGTAACTTACTTAAGTGTAGTATATTTTAATGAATTATGCGTATAGTATGTATCTTAGTAATTACTCTTAATTACTTCTGAATTACTTCTTAATGCCCTTGATTGAATGGTAATGCTTGTGTGTTCATCCAATACAACTTATAGTCAATAATTATTACTAATAATGTACTGGGTTCTATAAGTGCTATGAAAAAGGATATTTCTGCACGTCTTGCTGAAAAGTTAGCTCATAGTGATTCACAACATGCCAAACGAAATCTTGCGATTTTCTTTGTTTTGCGCGATGAAATAAATTCAGCAATCAATACTGGGTGGTCGGTTAAGGATATTTGGCAGTTATTGCACGAAGAAAAAAAGATTGTAATTAGCTATCAAGTGTTCTTGAGGCTGGTAAAAAAACACACCGAATACACAGCTTTTAAAAGAAAAGGAAGCGGCAAAAGATTAAGTACAGAAAATGAATTAGAACCAAAAACTGAGGCAAAAGAAACACAAAAATTAGCGAAGGATGTAGGCAAAGCGGAAGGTTTTGAATGGAATAATGAATCCAATTTAAATGATCTTGTTGGATGACTATAAAATTGTTTTAGATTCATCCAAAGATGTCAGAAGTATTATTTCTCCATAATTTAACTCAAAGGATTATTCATAATGGCTAAAATACATATGGTATTGCAAGGCAAGGGAGGCGTTGGTAAATCTTTCATCGCATCAATCATTGCACAACATTGTTACGCCAAGAAAAAAGATACGCTTTGTATTGATACCGATCCGGTGAATGCCACTTTCCTTGGGTTTAAGAAATTAAATGTTAAAAAACTGGATTTAATGGAAGGCGATGAAATTGATCCTCGTAAATTTGATAATTTGGTTGAATTAATCTCCAAAAGTAAATCAGATGTAGTGATTGACAACGGCGCCAGCACCTTCGTGGCCTTATCCCATTATTTAATTAGTAACCACATACCTGCCCTGCTTAAAGAAATGGGACATGAGTTGATCGTGCATACCGTAATTACTGGCGGTCAGGCACTATCAGATACATTAAATGGGTTTGACTTAATGATTAAACAGTTCTCGAGTGACATTACTTTTGTCGTGTGGCTGAACCCTTTCTGGGGAAAGATAGAATCAAATGGAAAGAGTTTCGAATCAATGAAAGTTTATTTGGATAACAAAAGTCGCGTATCAGCTATTATCAAAATACCAGACTATAAGGCTGAAACTTTCGGACGTGATTTAAGTGAAATGTTACAAGCTAAATTAACTTTTGACGATGCGATAAATAAACCAGAATTAACAATTATGATGCGCCAACGGCTTAAAATAGTTAAAAGCCAACTCTTTGAGCAATTAGAAGGTGCACAAGCCGTATTAGCATGAGTACGATCGATGAAAAGATTGATGAAGTAATTCAGCAAATTGCATCCGATCATGGTATTGCCGTATCAAAAGATGATCCAATCATGATACTGCATACCATGAATGATCGCCTCATTTCGGATAGCAAGGCTGCACAGCAGGAATTGTTGGATAATTTCAGAAGTGAACTTGAAGTGACTGTTTCTGAATTGTCACTTCAAGCTAAAAACCATTCTGACCGAATTCTCAATACAACAATAACGACAAGCAAAAATGAAATTGCGCGAGTGATGGAAGAACAATCCAATATTATTATTGAGCGCTGGAAAGCTGATTTGCACGCTGAATTTAATGAAGCCTGCAAAACAATGGCAACTTCAAGACAAACCGCAATATTGAATATTATTGCTTCATTTATTACTTTAATTTCTGCTGGAATTATTTTGACTATTTTTCTAACAAAATAAAAGGTAACACCAGAAGAAGCTACTCTACCCTAACGCAAGTTGAAGAAATGTCATGAAGCATCTAGACAGCAGCGCAAGTTACCAGCTCTTGGAAGCAGCTTAGCTGGTCGAATTCAGAATCGGTAAACCGCTCATTCAAACCTGTACTGCCGGGGAAAATATCTTCCTCCAAATTGATCTGATGTTGGGAGTCACTGATGAAGAAGACTCCGCTGAAATCGCTGAATGGGCGTCTTTTGGACTCATTTTTGCTCTGGCTGTTTTGTCTTTTGCAGATGCCCGACCACGGGGCTCATCAGATCAAGATTTGGTCGATGGCGACGAATTTACAGTAAGCGATTTGTTCGAGTGCCTACGCTTTGTCAGCGGAGAGTTGCGATTTTCATCCGATTACTTACGCGGACGTTGTATGAAGACAGACATCACCGTAAGAATGGACGGCATGCTGACCTTGAGCACCAGAAATCGGGGACAAGCTGCATTGTTCTGGCTAGATCGATTACAAGGCAAAAAGAAGCTGGTACTCATATAAAACGATTACTCATCCATGTCGATCACCATGCCTCACATAATGACCAATTTGCTTTGACTATTTTTTCCTTGGAAATACGCAAACCCCTTCAGACTAATTTCATATTGGAAGAGACTAGATTTTGACCTAATTGGCACGATTCGATTATAATGAACGATTCGAACGATATTAATAAGGTCACAATAATGGATGCACTTTCAGCAAATGAAGCAAAAACTCAATTTGGTGACATGCTGTTAAAAGCGCAGCGTGCCCCAATTCAAATTAACAAAAACGGGAAACCAGTTGCTGTAGTCATCTCGATGGATGAATACGAAAGCATTGAGGCGCTCAAGCTTCGATTTTTGCAATCGAGAGCCGTCCAAGCCCAAATGGATATCAAGGCGGGCAACATCGTTGATGGCGATTCTTTTTTTGGTACATTAGAAACTGATCAGTACGACTAATGCCTGGTTTTCGTTTAACCCCAGATGCTCAAACCGACCTTATTGAAATACGCCGTTTTACGATCAGACAATGGAGCAAAGCGCAGTCGCAAAAATATTTATCAGAACTTCAGCAAACGATTCGATTGCTGGTTGAAACACCTTCTCTCGGAAAATCAAGGCCAGATGTTGGACCAAACGTATTAAGTTTTCCCTGCTCAAGTCATATCATTTACTACGTTGTGTATGAGCAACAATTGGTTGTATTCGGCGTATTGCACAAACGCATGGTGCCATTTAACCACCTTACTGTGCGAGAGGCGTTTTAATATGTAATAACTACCCCTATATTAAACAACAAATTCCTTTCTGCGCCTGCGTTGTGCCGATTTCTCTACGCTTATTTTTCCTATAGTGCTTATACAACCGCTCCTTGCGCTAAAGATAATCGGGACAGTTTATTTGTTATCTACACTACAAAATAAAAATATCGGTCGATTTTTGACGGAATTAGCCAGGATCCTAGCCTCTTCTGTTGTTCGGGAACAAGCTTTATTACTCGCTATCCAACGACCGGAATACAATATTTGCGGTCTTCGTCGTTCCGATCTGAAAAATTATCTTCTTTATGTTTCCGGCGGAAAGCTCTCTCGATACCTCAAACGTGTCGCTAAAACCTACCGATACTATCTAACTCGTAATGGTCGAGCAGCTGTCGCAACCTGTTAAAAAATAACAGCATTTACCATTGTTTAAATCCTTTACTTAATCGCCCAGGATTTTCCGGAGACATATTTTCTTGACATCATTTAACTTGTAAGAGATTAAAACCCTAAATTATATTAATATTTAACGTACTACTATACATACGTACATATATTTTAACGTAAACTATTAGAGATAAATCCATTGTACGTACAAACGTACGTGATATATTAAAGCAATTATACAAAAGTTTCTCTTGTATGTACGAATGTACGTTATTACGTCCTGACGTTATATTGACCTCATAAAAACTTGATTCTTTTACGTTCTCAATCAGGACATCTTATAAATATTCTAGTATTAACGTACAACTATACATACGTACACATGTTAATACATCAATACGTATTAACGGTAGACATTACGTGAAAATTCATTTAACGTACAAATGTTATGATATATTAACGTAACTATATAAAGGAATCACCGTAAATGTACGATTGTACGTTATTATGTATTGACGTTATCTGGGCCTCATAAAATATGGCTCATTTGCGTACTAGATCAGGACATCTTACAAAGATTCTAGTATAACGTACAAACATACATGCGTACACATGTTAATACATTAATACGTATTAACGTTAAATATTTCGTGAAAATTCAATTAACGTACATACGTTGTGGTATATTAACGTTATAATATAAATGTATTTTAATATTAGTACATTTGTGCGTTAATATACAATAACGTTTAAGGGCTTCATGAAAATCATTACTATAGCCACGCAGAAAGGGGGGGCAGGAAAAACAACTCTTGCTACAAATTTAGCAGTTGCAAGTGCAATGGCTAATAAAATCACATTGTTAATTGATGCAGATGCCGGACAAAAAACAGCCCTTGAATGGTTTCAAAAACGAGAGGATCAGAATAATCCACTTGTTATGGAAGCATCAGATCAAAATATGCTTTTTAAATTACTAAAATTAGCAGAAGAAAAGGGGGTAGATAGAGTTTTTATTGATACTCAAGGCGCTGATACTCCTCTTGTGAATGATGCGATTTCACGTTCTGATTTTTGTCTTATACCTTGTGGTTCTGGTGGTTTTGATGTACCTGCTCAACGTACCACTGCATCTGTAATTAGACGATTAGGGAAAAATGGTGCTTTTATTATCACGAAAGCTCAAGCAAGAGGACAAGAAGCAAAAGAAACTCGAATTATATTATCGGGACTTGGTTTTGGTAGTCCTGAGCAACAAACTACGAATCTAAAGGTGTATAAGGACGCTGCAATATGTAGTCTTTCGGTTCTTGAGTATGATCCTAAAAGTAAGGCTGCAGAAGAAATAAAGGTTTTGTTTAAATGGCTAGAGAAAAAGATTGCTATAAATCCTCTTTTAATAGATTTAGAAAAAGGAGTTTCTGAAAATGGTTAATAAAAAAAGAATAAATGCTCTTGCTTCTCTCGCTGAAGATATGAACGTACAAACACATGTACGTGCAAACGAAAAAAAAATAAGTAGCATACCCAATGAAACAGGACCAAAAGTAAAAACAAAGAGTAGGGTGGTTAGTAATGTTCCTTGGTACCCAAAGAGCGAGATTCTAAAAAAGGAACTGAAATTATTAGCTATCCATGAAAATTCTAGTCTTACTGCATTAATTGACGAAGGTATTAAATTGGTTTTAGAAAAGCGAGGAAAGGATATAAATGATTATCTATAACTTTTAACGTACAAGTATTTGTACGTTAAAACGTAATAATTAATCATTAGAGTAGAGTGCAATAAAATTACTGTCGTAATGGATGATAAAAGGTACTTGTATACTTTTTCTTTGTAACATTTTTATCCTTAAATCATCGGTTATAATTTGATTTTTTGAATAAGTTTATTAGAAACTTCAGTTGTACTTGTTTTGTTGTTTTCGTACTTAATATTCATCATGTGGCCTGTTTCGGGGATTTGGTCGAAACAGCTTAGATCATGCTTAATATATTGAGATCCATTCTTTTGATAAAGCACATTTTCTTTTTTGTCGATATGGATTACTTCTCCAATATTGTTTTTTGATTGGTCTGCATCAACAGCGTTGTATAAGTTATATACACCAGGTTTGATGCCCTCAGCTTTGCTTACTTTCTCTGTTTTCCACTCGCCAGTAAAATCGTTTTGAACTAATTTTTGTCCGTTCATTACAAGTAACCGTTTCTTCATAGTTGCTAATATCTTTAATTATCAAACGCGATTAAGTCAATTACTTAAAGTTTTGTTTTCTTTTTTTCTTGGAGTTAATTTTTTTAGGTTTGTTTTTTACTATAAATAGTTTTAAGGTTCAAATGAAATGAAATTGATTTAAGTTTGATTTCAGGTTATTAAAATAAAAGTTGATGCAATACCTTATGCATTATTGTTATATCGCCTTAGATGTGCCTTAAAGTAGTTGAGTGAAGCTTTTATTTCTTTGATGTACCTTTTATTTTATCTCTATCGGGTTTAATTCCTCGCCCCTTGGGGCGTAAGCTGGTTGAAAACCAGCAGCTTGAAGAGGGCACTTAATACCTCGCCGCTTGCGGCGGGGTGCTTTATTATTGTTCTTGATGTGCAAAATTTGGAAGTATTTTAAATATAATCTATGTGGTTATAAAGACATATTACAATAAAGTTTAGAATGTTTTTATATGATTAAAAGAAGAAAAGAATAGAAAGTTATCCACAGGGAAAATAGTATATATTATCAATGTCTTGTGAGAAAAAAATTGGTTTAACTGCTGGTCAAACCTATATCCCATCTTTAAACTGCTGGTTAAACCTATATCTTTTTAGTTTATCTGCTGGTTAGACCTATAACATCTTCCGGGTAAACCTATAACTTCTTCGCTTTTCCGCTGGTTAAACCTATAACTTCTTAGTTTAATTGCTGGTTAAACCTATAACATATTTATTATCTGCTGGATAAACCTATAACTATCTGCTAGTCAAACCTATAACATTTGCTGGTTAAACCTATAACTTCTCAGCTTATCTGCTGGTTAAACCTATAACATTTGCTGGTTAAACCTACCACTATGTTTTTTTAATAATTCGTATGCCTGATTTTTGCGCGATTGTTCTTATATCAGTTGTTCGTTTGTTAGAAGCTATTTGTTCTTTAATGAATTGTGGTGTTGCTTTAATTGTATATTTTATATCTGTTATAGCTCGTCCAATTTTACGTTCGTTAATTTTACAGCTAAGAATCACGCCTTTTTCTTTTAATTCATTAAAGGCTGATAGAATTTTACTTCGATTGTTTCCTTCTTTATTCTGTTGTAATAGTCCACTTGCCTGTTTTATATCTGAATACATACATGAATATTCTGTGATGTGGCTGGCTTGGGTAAAGCGGTTGATTAGTCGTTTGTATAGCCATCGGGTTAGTTGCTCATCACAACTCATCAAGCGATCATAGTTAAATTGTCTATAATCAAGGTTGTTTATACTGTGGCTGATGAAGAGAGGTAATCTTGCGATGTGATGTGTATCGGTAGAAGCGAGGTATTCCTCGCGACCAACGGTTACAAGATCTTGTAGAATGGCGCCGCTCCATATTTCTTTTTTATTTTTATATAGGGCGATATTACATTTGTTCATTACCTCTATAGCTTGCTTGATTTCATCAATGCTTCTGGATCGTCCCTTTGTTTTAAGAGCTTTTTGTATCATTCCTAATGTGAATTTAATCCAACTTTCTGTTTTTTCAGGGTCATGAATAGCATATTGCTGATCACTAAATATCTTTTTTAGCGCCTCTTCTACAAGTTCTTCTGTGACGCCTGGGAAAAAAGCTTTGTATTTTCTATCTTTTTGTTTAATCAATGCCGGTTGAATCGAAACTGTGTATTCGTTTCCATTTTCCGTATAGGCCCATTCGTACGGTTCTGCTAGTCCATCAATAGTACGTAGCTTTTCAACTTGTTTGGCTGTAAAGAAATACTTTGGTATTCGCTCCCAAAGCTCAATCGTGTTAGAAACCTGACTTTGATCATTGGTTACAAATTGAGAAAATAAATCAAGCTGTAAGCTTTTTATAGGATCTTTGGGTGGCTTTTTCATTTGTTTGATTGTGTTTATTAAAACTGGCACATTTTTCATTAAAAGCAAACTCCCTTTATAAACCCTAAAAATGGATTAGAAGGTTTTTTTTCAGTTAAACCCTTCTTTGCCAAATTCCAGTATAAAGAATATTAGCTAAATAATACAACCATTATTTCGGTTGTTCTTGTGCCTGTTTCTTAAATTAATCACCTTTAATTGTTTTTCCAAACGTAACGAGCTTGTTGAGTAAATAGGCCAATTGATTTTTTTCTTCTTTACTTAACAGCGTCAGTGTTTTATCCAGAACACTGTTTTTATTCTTTATAATTACATAAAACTCATCGATCAATTTTACCATTGTAGCCATTGGAGGAATGGATTTAGTCGCCGGATTAGGATTCACAGTTACAGCAGTTACATCTTCATGAGTAATATCATTTGATTCTTGATAATGAGTGTCTTTATTTTTTATAAATTCGCGGAAAAGTTTAATTGAACTGCGAGTTATCTCTTGATCTGGATTATTTAACCATTTAGTTAATCTTGCTTGATCCTGCTTGTAAGCTCTTAAGAGATCGTTAATAACGATCACATCACGAATTTCACCCGAATTGAATAATTTCGCGATTGGATCAGGTAAATTCAGTAAATTGAGATGTTGTGACACAAACGCTTCCGATTTTCCAATTTCGTTGGCAACTTCCACGCTCTTTAACCCTTTGGATACCTGCCGACCGATAAAATCGGCTATTTCTCTTGGCGTTAAATTGTCTCGTTGCAGGTTCTCAATCAATTGATCTGATTGCGTATAATCTGAATCAATGAATGCAGGGATTGATTCTTTCCCGGCAAGAATAGAGGCACGAAAACGACGTGCCCCATGATTAATGATGAAATACCCATCCTTTTGTAAATTGGGATGCACAGAAATGGGTGTTTTTACTCCACGCAGACGAATAGTATCTGCAAGCTCCTGTAAGGTAACGGGGTCAAATTCATTACGAGGCTGATTAGGGTCTTCTTCAATTAAATCCAAGGCCAGTTCTAGTGAGGCTACTGTGCTGATTTTATCTTTTTGAGTTGTTTTTAATGTTCCAGCTGTTTTCTTCATGACTTTTGTAAGTAATTTATATTACGTAATTTTATTTATACATAACCAGTTCGGTAATTTAACATTCTTTATTATCAGTTTTTTTTGGTATACAGTGGCGGGCTCATGGTGTAAGTTAATGTTTATGTGCGACATATTGTCGCACCTGGTCATATTTTTAAGTTTAAAGTTGTTCTCAAACAATGGGTTGACTTTACCAGATAAAGAAACAGACTACATTTATTAAATGGATCGATAACTTGTACAATAAAATTCTTCTAACAAACATATTACGTCTAATCGAAGAACTGGGCATCAATAAAAAAGAACTGTCTGAAAGATCAGGTGTTTCAACATCTTTTATGTCTGATCTGACGCATGATAAAGCCAATCCATCACTTAGGATCATGGAATCCATTGCCGATGCTTTGGAAACACCACTTCCAGCACTTCTGGAGCTGACAAATATTGATAAAGAAGTCGTGGATGAACTCATGAAAGGCAAGCCCCAATCAAGATTGCCAGAAGGGTATGTTCACGTTAGTGCGCTACTTACTGATTTTCAGGCATATCAAGTATCTCTTTGGAATGAAGAGAATAAGAAACAGGTATTAACCCGTAAAAAAAGAAAAGTAAAATAGTAGTTGCATTAATTAGTATCTCGTTATATTGTTAATTAAGTTTAACAAATAAACGGGATATATCCATGTTAGATTCTGAAGATAGTTGCGCGACGCTGAAAGACAGAGCCAAGCGAAAGCTGGATCGAGACATGGGACCATTACTAATCAATGCGCTGAATGATCCCCAAACGGTTGAATTAATGGTCAACGCGGATGGTCGCGTCTGGCTTGAAAAACTGGGTGAGACAATGGCGTGTATCGGTGATCTGCGGCCAGCCCAGGCCGAAGCCATTATCAAAATAGTTGCCGGATACCACAGCAAAGAAGTCACCAAGCTAAAACCCATTATTGAAGGCGAGTTTCCACTCGATGGTTCTCGTTTCGCCGGACAACTTCCCCCCATAGTGTCATCCCCAACATTCGCTATCCGCAAAAAAGCAGTTGCGATATTCACGCTAGAACAATATGTTGAGCAAAGAATGCTGACGGTTAAGCAATGCCAGAAAATCAAATCTGCCGTTGCAGAACATCGCAACATCCTTGTTGTGGGTGGCACCGGCTCCGGTAAAACCACACTGGTTAATGCAATCATCAATGAAATGGTCAACCATGATCCGACTGAGCGGATTTTCATCATTGAAGATACCGGAGAGATTCAATGTGCTGCAGAGAATTTTGTGCAATACCACACGTCATTAGATGTTTCGATGACCCAACTACTCAAAACAACGCTGCGCATGCGGCCAGATCGAATACTGGTAGGGGAGGTGAGGGGTGAGGAAGCGCTGGATTTACTCGATGCCTGGAATACAGGCCATGAAGGTGGTGCGGCCACACTACACGCCAATGATGCACTTTCAGGACTAACCAGATTAAATTCATTAATTACACGTAACAAATCAGCACCGGCGGATATTGATGCACTAATCGGAGAAGTTGTGCATTTGGTCGTGCATATATTGCGCACACCAACGGGACGTCGTATTCAGGAAATCATAGAAGTAGATGGTCACAGGCGGGGTAGTTTCCGCATCAAAAAATTCTAAATCAAAAAAGAGGTATTCAATGAAATATGCCATGGCACTGGAAGACTCGAAAGCTTCTGTTCTCAAAAACTCATTAATCCTATTAATTCTGTTTCTACTATTTATTCCGGAGCTAGCGCTTGCATCAGTGGGTGGCGGAGGTGCATTACCGTATGAAACTTGGCTGGTGAGTTTGAGAAATTCAGTCACTGGCCCCGTTGCTTTTACGCTCTCCATTGTCGGCATTGTTGTTGCCGGTGGTATTTTGATCTTTGGTGGCGAACTAAACGCATTTTTCAGAACTTTGATTTTTATTGTTCTGGTCATGGCGCTATTGATCGGCGCACAAAACATCATGACTAATCTGTTTGGCGGTGCTGTCATTTCATCAAACGGTGAGGTATTACAACTCACGCCGGAATCGACTGACGAATTGATTACGCCAGAAAGTAACACAAGTGAGGGCAGGGGATAGCTATGTCCTTGCGCTTAACGCAGATCAGGCAATCCGCGAATCGCCCCAATCTTTTTATGGGCGGTGATAGGGAACTTGTCATGTTCTCCGGATTGTTGGCTTTTGCGTTGATATTCAGTGCATTTGAATTCAAGGCATTTGTATTTGGAACTATCTTATGGGTTTTTGCCTTATTTGCATTGCGCCTGATGGCAAAGAATGACCCGTTGTTACGCAAGGTGTATTTGCGGCACCGTAAATACAGAACCTATTATCCGGCACGTAGTACGCCTTTCTACGAAAACACAAGTACACAAGGGAAACAATACCGATGATAGAGAGCGTAATTTTCTTTTTCTCCGGCAGCGGGATGGTGATGTTATTCATTTTGTTTATGCGTATTAACGTAGTCGGGAGCAAATCAAAATTAGTTAAGCATCGCTCTAAAGAACCCGGTTTTGTTGACCTGCTTATTTATGCGTCTGTAGTTGATGAGGGTGTGATTGTCGGCAAAGATGGGTCGCTCATGGCGGCGTGGGCCTATCAAGGCGTAGACTCGAATAGCAGCACGGAAGCTGAACGCGACCAAGTATCCTTACAAATTAATCATGCTTTATCACGTATGGGTTCCGGTTGGATGATCCATATTGATGCTGTTCGTAAACCCGCCCCCGGTTATTCCGCCAAAGATAATTCGCATTTCCCGGATCCGGTCTCAGCAGCCATTGATGAAGAACGGCGTGAATTTTTTGAGCGTGTGGGCACGTTATACGAAAGTAATTATGTGATAACAGCCACCTATTTACCGCCGCTACTGGCACAACAGAAGTTTGTTGAACTGATGTTTGATGACGAGGGTGTGCCGGTTGATTCCAAAACCAGAACAATAGCCTTGCTTAACCATTTTAAGCGCGAATGCGCGAATATTGAATCACACCTATCCAGTGTTTTCAGAATGAAGCGGTTGAAGGGTAAAACGATAACCAAAGAAGATAATTCGTCTGTTAATTATGATGCTTTTCTACGCTGGATACAATTTTGCATCAGTGGCCTTGATCATCCAGTGATTCTACCCAAAAATCCAATCTATCTGGATGCGCTATTAAGTGGTCAGGAGTTTTGGGGTGGGGTAGTACCTAAAATCGGACAGAATTTCATACAAGTCGTATCCATTGAGGGTTTTCCGCTTGCATCTTCGCCAGGGCTCATTAACTCGCTAGCTGATTTGCCTTGTCTATACCGCTGGTCAACTCGCTTCATTTTCATGGATACACACGAGGCGGTCGGCCACCTGGAGAAGTTCAGTAAAAAATGGAAACAAAAGATTCGCAGCTTCTTTGACCAAGTATTTAATTCGCATAGCAGTAATGTCGATCAAAACGCCATAAATATGGTTAGTGACGCACAAGCTGCAATTGCTGAGACGAATAGCGGTGAAGTGGCACAAGGTTACTATACCAGTGTGGTTGTGTTGATGAGTGAAAGCCGAGGGGATTTAGAGGCTTCCGCACGACAAGTGGCCAAAGCAATTAATCATTTGGGATTTGCCGCTCGAATTGAATCAATCAACACGATAGATGCGTACTTGGGCAGTTTGCCTGGACATGGTGTTGAGAATGTACGCCGCCCGCTATTAAACACAATGAATCTGGCTGATTTGATGCCGAGCAATACAGTATGGCCGGGAAAGAATGAAGCGCCTTGTCCGATGTATCCGCCCATGGCTCCGCCACTCATGCATTGTACTACCCAAGGGGCTACGCCGTTTCGGTTAAACCTGCATGTACGGGATTTGGGTCATACCTTCATGTTTGGCCCAACCGGCGCGGGTAAATCAACGCATTTGGCCCTCATAGCTGCGCAACTGCGGCGCTACGAGGGCATGTCCATCTATTGTTTTGATAAGGGCATGTCAATGTATCCGCTGACCAAGGCAGTTGGCGGAAAGCATTTTTCCGTTGCCGCAGATGATGATTCTCTGGCGTTTTGCCCCCTTCAATTTCTGGAAACAAAAGGTGATCGTGCTTGGGCGCTGGAATGGATTAGCACCATCATCGAACTGAACAACAGTACGATCACACCAGCGCAACGTAATGAAATCAGTAACGCCATCACCAGCATGCACAGAAGTAATGCTAAAACCTTATCTGAGTTTGTGGTAACGATACAGGATGATTCCATCCGCGATGTACTGGCGCAGTACACGATTGATGGCATGATGGGTCATTTGCTGGATGCAGAAAATGACGGTTTGACCCTGTCGTCATTCACAACGTTCGAGATTGAGGAACTAATGAACTTGGGTCAGAAATATGCATTGCCAACCCTTTTATATCTGTTTAGACGCATTGAACGTGACTTACACGGCCAACCGGCGGCAATCATACTGGATGAAGCTTGGCTTATGTTGGGTCATGCCGCGTTTCGTGAAAAAATCCGTGAATGGCTAAAAGTCATGCGTAAAGCGAATTGTTTCGTGTTGATGGCAACGCAAAGCTTATCCGATGCAGCCAACAGCGGCATCCTAGATGTGATTGTCGAATCCACCGCAACGAAGATATTCCTACCGAACGTACACGCGCGTGATCAGGATACTGCGGCGTTATATCGACGCATGGGACTGAATACCCGCCAGATTGGAATCATCGCATCGGCGGTTGCCAAGCGCCAATATTATTATGTATCAGAAGATGGCAGAAGGCTCTACGACTTGGCATTAGGCAAACTAGCTTTAGCATTTGTCGGCTCATCAGATAAAGAATCAATTGCCACAATCAAGCAGTTGGTCGCAAAACATGGCGACAAATGGGTCAAGGAATGGCTGGATATTAAAGGACTGAAATTAAATAATGAGGCCATGTCATGAAGTCAATACAAGCACTACTCAATCTTAATCCCAAAAATGCACGATTAGCTGATGAATTCATAGAGGGTGGCCGCCGCGAAGGGGAAAATGAGAATCCTTATTTATCAGGGCGGCGCTCGTGGAATGATCACATGGAATCTGTGGCTGCATCGCGCAATATGTGGCAGATACTGGCAATACTTTCACTGATGATCACACTGGCAGCCGTTGGGGGGATTATCCATATCGGCAGCCAGTCGAAGTTCATTCCCTACGTGGTACAAATTGATCACCTGGGGGAGGCGATAGCCGTGTCACGGGCAGACATGGCGGCACCGGCTGATCCTCGGGTTATTCACGCATCGGTCGCTTCGTTTATTAATGACTTGCGGATGGTAACACCTGATATTGCCCTACAGCGCCGCGCAATTTTTCGGGCATACGCCATGCTCTCATCGGATGATCCGGCAACCGCCAAAACCAACGTTTGGCTAAACGGTACGGACACGAGCAGCCCATTCAAACGCGCCGCGAATGAGACAGTGAATATTGAGATTGTCTCGGTCATTCCGCAAAGCCCTGAAACCTGGCAGGTGATCTGGAGAGAATTAGTTTATGACCGTCAAGGGCATCCCAAAGAACCCCCCTTCATAATGCGCGCGCTTTTGACTATCTATAGCATTGATTCAACTGCAAATACAACTGAGGAACAAATTCGCAATAACCCGCTCGGGATTTATGTTCGGGATTATTCTTGGGCAAAGCAAATATAAAAAGGAATGATAATGAAATACGCTCGATATGCACTTATTACTCTCTCTATTAGTTTGCTTCCTTCTGTTGTTTTAGCGGTAGGCAGTAATTTTCCTGATTCCTATTTTGCAAAAGACAATCCAACACTCACGCCACAGGAAAGGGCTTCAATTGAAATAGCCAAGAAATGGCAACATTCCAGCGCCACGGGAATCAAGCCGGTCGCTGGACCCGATGGCACTATCCGGTTTTTGTTTGGTGCGCAACAACCCAGCATTGTCTGCGCGGTATTGCAGGTTTGCGATATTCAATTACAACCCGGCGAACAAGTGAATTCTATTCACTTGGGCGATCAAGTGCGTTGGCAAGTCGAACCGGCAATAACAGGCCGTGCCGCGCTCGAAGTACAACATTTGATTGTGAAACCCCTTGATGTCGGGCTGGAAACCTCACTGGTTGTGACTACCGACCGGCGTACTTATCACATGCGGCTCAGATCCCACCGGCAGGAATTTATGCCGCGCGTTGCCTTTATTTATCCCGAAGATGCACAGGCAAAATGGGATGCCGTCAAAATGAGAGAGAACCACGCAATGGAGATTAAATCATCTCGAACAATACCCTCGACGGGAGAGTATTTAGGCGATCTGGATTTTTTGTATAGTGTGTCTGGATCCGCAGCCTGGAAGCCACTGCGCGTCTATAACGATGGCAAGAAAACAATTATTCAGATGCCGACAACCTTTTCACAAAAAGAAGCGCCGGTTTTGATGGTGGTGCGTAAAGAAGGCGGCTTGTTCTCACAAGACACAGAGGTAATGGTTAATTACCGCTTGCAGCATGACCGCTACATCGTTGATGCGGTTTTTGATAAAGCTTATCTCATCGCGGGTGTAGGCAGCGATCAAAGCCGTGTAACGATCACCAAAACACAAGGAAATTAATATGTTCCGGTTATCAATGCTTGTTTTGATATTCATTCTGACTGGTTGTGCAACAACACAATTTGGAAATTTTGTGGCGCATAACGATGAGGCTCACAACAAAAGTATAGCCAGTGATGTGACAGGGCAACTAATACAGCTTTATCCACCGGCCAGCACGCAATTTAATATGCAACATCCAACGGTAGATTCATTGGGTGATGCTTTAGTAGATAATTTGCGAGCTGGCGGCTATGCCATCCATGAACATAAAAAATCAAACCTTAGCAAGTCAACGGATACACCTACATCGGATGGTATGACGCTTGGATATGTTTTTGACCAAATGGACGGCTTATACCGTCTCACAGTCTTTGTTGATCAGCATGTTCTAACTCGCGCGTATATTTTCAATGAGAGCACAATAAACCCGGCAGGTTACTGGGTTCGTAAGGAGTAAGTTATGAGTATGTCTGCTGACGCATCTCCTGAAACCATATCGTCATCTGGCGTGCGCCGGGTCAACAACCTTCCGATTTATATTGTTGTCGGGATCATGCTGGTTTTTTTATTAATCATGATGGTTGTGGCAATAAATCGCTCAGAACCACAAGACTCAAACAATACCGAAGAAAGCAAAAAAGCTGGATCAAGCAATATGCTGGCCGCGTTTATCACCGGCGAATACAAGGATGGCTTCATTGAACCTGAAAGACCGGCACCCACAGAACCTGCGCTGGACTTGCCGCCAGAAATCATGATTGCACGCCCCAATAATCTTGATTTACCGCCATTACCACCAGTTAACAGTCTCGAAAGAGATCCCGCTTCAGAGCATATTCGTATGATGAAGTTGCAACTATTTGAGCAAGCGGTAAAAGCAAAAACCAATGTGGCTATGGAAGCACCGAGAAGTGCTGGTGCTGGTTCATCTTCACCTCCATCCGCCAACTATGCTTCTTCTGGCGTAACACCTAGCAGGAAAGAAGCATTGGCACGAATAGCAGCAGTCAGACAACAAGTCGATGCACAAGCAAAAGATGATCCTGCTGCTGCCTATCTTGCGCGATTACAACAAATCAAAGACAGTGGGCTTATCGGTGGCCGCGATGGTTTGGATGATTCAGCGCCAGAATTAATTGATGCAGATTCAAAAAGACCTGCTAACAATTATGCAAACTTTGATTCAACAGGGCAGGGGAGTCGTTGGAAACTGGACAGCAAGCCAGCAGCACCCGAAACACCGTATAGCCTACTGAACGGATTTGTAATACCGGCTGTGCTTATCTCCGGTATTAATTCAGAACTGCCCGGCCAAATCATGGCGCAAGTCAGTCAGGACATTTATGACACACCCGTAGGCCGTTGGCGCTTGATACCTCAAGGCGCTCGTCTGGTCGGGAGTTATTCCAGTGATGTTGCCTATGGTCAGTCGCGTGTATTGGTTGCATGGCAACGGATTATTTTTCCTGACGGCAAGACAATGGATATTGGTGCGATGCCGGGAGCTGATGGTATCGGTCAAGCGGGATTCAAGGATCAAGTCAATAATCATTATTTGCGAATATTCGGATCGGCATTATTGATGTCAGCCGTGATAGCAGGAGCCACGTACAGTCAGCGTGATGCTGGGGGAGGGGGCGTATTCGGGCGGCAAAATGCCGGTAGCATATTGAGTCAGTCGCTAGGCCAGCAACTTGGGCAAGCGACCACGCGGCTAATGATGAAAAATCTGAATATTGCGCCAACACTAGAGATACGCCCAGGTTTTAGATTCAATGTCATTGTTACTAAAGACATGGTCTTTTCTAAACCGTATCAATCATTTGATTATTAACGAAAGGAGTGATCTAACATGATAAACAGTAAAAATCTAACTGCCCTGTGGATAGCAATCCTGCTCGTAATCTGGAGTGCCGGTCATTCATCAAACATTAGAGCAGGGGGTATGGCTGTTATTGATATGGCGAATATTAAACAGACTTCGATTACCGCTTATGAGAATGTAGAGATGCGACTCAAACAGATTGATCAGTATCGGACGCAATTGCAGCAATATGAAAACATGCTCCGCAACACGGTAGCGCCAGCAGCTTATGTCTGGGCAAAAGCGGAATATACGATGAATCGATTAGTTCAAGCGTCCAATACACTTAAATATTATCAAGACCAGGGTGGCGTAGAGAACTATTTAAACAGGTACAGGAACGCCAGTTATTACAGTGGTTCTCCCTGTTTTAATTTGGGCGGTAACTGCACAGATACAGCCTGGGATTTGATAAAACAAGGGCAGAACACCAGCACAAACGCGCAAAAAAGCGCCAATGATGCGTCATTACGGGGCTTGGAAATACATCAAGATGGGGCGCCCCTCGATGCCGCGCATTTGCAATTACTGCAATCACGGGCAGAAACAGCAGGAGGGCAGCTGGAGGCGATTCAGTACGCCAATCAACTGGCTGCTTACCAGTCAAACCAGCTTTTACAATTGCGAACCATGATGATTGCACAATTTAACGCAGAGAATGCCAAAAATCAGGCGCTTGTAGACAAAGAAGCGATAAATCAAGCTGCACATCAGGCCGCAACCAAACGGCTTAGCCCGGTTAACTTTCCAGCAGCAAAAATCTGGAATGTCAGAGACGCATTTTAACTTAAAACCAAAGGACACAATTATGAAAACCAATCAAACAATCACTATTGCGATGACTGCGGCATTACTTTTAACCTTGGCTGGTTGTCAGGAACCCAAGGGGTATTTGGAGCTTAAGGAACCTAAAAAAGAATTAAGTGAACTTCCACCTGGAAAATCTTGGAATGTAAGTGACGCTTGGAAAGAAGATAACTCTGAAGAATTAAACAAGAAATAGTACATCATTCAAAATAACAAGGTGACCCTACTGATGTATAAAATGATTCTTGGCATTTCTATTGTCGTTCTATCACTAATGTTCTTTTCTACAAGTGCATTTGCTGAGTTGGCCTATATTGATCCAGTAACCAATCAAAGTGTACTTGATCAGGTTGCGCAAAAGTTTTTAATTAAAGCCAAAGGCTGGCATACCATTTTAGAGGGCGCAGCTATACGTTTGTTTTGGACGCTGGTGTTAATTTCCATGGTGTGGACGTTTGGCATGATGGTATTACGCAAAGCGGATATTGGTGATTTTTTTGCTGAATTCACCCGTTTCATCATATTCACAGGTTTTTTCTTCTGGTTATTAACCAACGCAATATCAGGACAAAACATTGCCGGATCAATTATCGAATCCATGCAGATGTTGGGTAATAAGGCATCCGGGTTAACCGGATCAGGTCACAGTAATATTATGCATGTAGCTTTCAGAATTTGGGAACAATTCCTCCAGAATGCATCTGTCTGGAACCCCATTGACAGCCTTATTGCCTTCGTCCTTTCACTCATTATTGTAATCATTCTGACGGTCGTCGCAGTCAACATGTTATTGCTGCTGATTTCGTCATGGGTGCTTCTATATGCGGGTATTTTCTTTTTGGGTTTCGGCGGGGCGCGTTGGACAACTGATTTCGCGATCAACTATTACAAGACAGTATTAGGCATTGGTATCCAGCTGCTGGCCATGACGTTGATTGTTGGGATTGGTGGCGATTTTCTGACCAATTATTATGGAAAAATGAGTAAAACCATCATGAACTTTGAAGAATTGGGAGTCATGTTAATTTTTGCTGTTGCCTTTTATTTCCTGGTTTCAAAGCTACCGCCCATGCTGGCCGGAATTATTACAGGTAGTAGTATTAATGCGGGAGGGGTCGGAAACTATAGCGGTGGTCAGGTAGTGGGTGCTGCAGCAGCCACGATGGCTGTTGCCAGTATGGGCGCGACTTATTTAGCGGAAGGCGCGCGTCAAATGGCTGCTGCTTCATCAACTGCTGCCGATGCGGCAAAGTCTATCAATACATCCGGAGGAACACCATTTGCAACACCGAATCCGGATGGAAGCGCCCAAACTGTATCCCATGATCCGTGGGAGGTGCCTGATGATCATCTTACAAGGAAACCAAAGTGATGAATAAACTTAATGAGGAGGCTGTTATGGTTAACAAATCAATTCTTTCTGCCATCGTGCTTGTACTTATACTGGGTGGCTGTGCCAGCATGAGTGAATCACAGCAAAGTACAGCAAAAGGCACGGCAATGGGTACTGGCGCGGGTGCTGCGGTTGGTGCCATTATCGGTGCCATAGCAGGAGACCCGGCTCTTGGTGCAGGAATTGGTGCGGGTGTCGGCGCAGTGGGTGGCTATATCTGGTCTAACCGGATGGAAGAACAAAAAAAGAAAATGGAAGCGGCTACCGAAGGCACAAAAGTTTCTGTTACTCAAACAGCCGACAATCAATTAAAACTCAATGTTCCCAGTGATATTTCTTTTGATACCGGGCAATCCACCATAAAACCTGAAATGCACCCAGTACTCAATAGCCTGGCCGCAGGACTTAAGAGTAATTCAAACTCCCAGGCGGCTATTATTGGTTATACCGATGATACCGGCAATGATTCCATTAATAACCCCTTATCGGTGAACCGTGCTGCCAGTACACGTGCGTATCTGGTTAGTCAGGGTATTGCATCCAATCGTATCAGTATTGATGGTCGAGGTGCTTCAGAACCGGTGGCAGCCAACACTTCTCCTGAAAATAGGGCAAAGAATCGTCGTGTAGAGATTTTCGTGAAAGAGCCGCAACCACAACAACAGCGACAACAAGAACTGCCGCAGCACCAAGAACAGCAACAATATATTCAACAACCGGCATATTAATCCATAATGGATTTGCCACCCGATCAGCAAGAAAGAATCGTATGCTCAATCACAGCGGCCATAAAGTATGAAATACCGGCCAATATACTTTTGGCCGTTGCGGAAAAAGAAGGGGGCAAAGCGGGGCAATGGGTGAGTAACCGCAATGGAACGCATGATGTGGGTTCCATGCAATTCAATACGGCCTACCTGGGAGATTTAGCCCGATACGGGATCACAACCAATGATGTCGCACAACCCGGTTGCTATCCCTATGATCTGGCAGCTTGGCGAATACGTCGGCATATCAAGCAAGATAAAGGCGATTTGTGGACAAAAGCGGCCAATTATCATTCGCGTACTCCAAAAGTTAATGCAAAGTATCGGACTGACTTGATGGCTAAAGCCGCTAAATGGGCGGATTGGCTGGAAAATCGTTTCATGACAGCGGACAACAAGAAAAAATAAGTTACTAACAAATTCCGTGGATAGAACTGTGAATAACCGGCCTATGTCACGCAACGATAATGTTATTTAGCCGTGCCTAACAGGCCGTTGAAAAACGTTTTCGAGGCAGCCGATGCAAGGCAAAAACAGGCGAAAAAGCGCAGTTTATGCTTAATAAATGAGCATTTTTAGTCTGTTTTTAACACCGTAGCGGCAACGCAGATAGTTTCTCAACGGCCTGCTAAATGACAGGCAAAATCCTATGAATCCTTTGTGGGAATAGACCAGGAATGAAACAGAGAATGATCGTAATGAATGGGTTTCGAATTTTGCAAAGCCACAATGGTCAGGGATGGGAAACTGTGGGCACAATAAAGAAGGTTGAGAAGGGTATTGTGGCGGGTGTTTATAACCTGTTTTTGTCAAAAGAAGCTGAAGCAAACAATACCGTTTATGAAGGTATCATTCTTTATATAGACAAAGAAAAAGAAATTGTTTATCAAAAGGTAGATAAAGAATTTATCACACACAAACTGAAACCATTTAAAACCAAACCAACCATTGGCAAGAATGTTTCTATTCGGTACGACAATAACCAATTAAATCTAACTTAGAAAATCATTGCCTATAGATTCCTTACAGGAGTAAGTGACATGAATAAGACAAAAAATGGGATAAATGGGATGTCGGTGGAAGACCTGAAGATCATGGACGAGATCATAGATGCGAAGCTTCAGGACGCTGAAATACCAGGCTTTCAAGCTGAATTTGATCCGATGGAAGCTGAAAGGATTGGGGCCTTTGAGGAAGATGCTCTGAGCGAACAAGATGCACTGGATAGCGTGATAGATCAACAAGCATAGGGGTTAATGCGTGATGGAAAAAATCAAAAAGACTTTTCATGAGCAAATAGCCGAAAATTTGATTGAGCAACTAAAGAAGGGCACAGCACCTTGGCAAAAGCCGTGGCAGCCAGGAGATCCACTTCTAACATTACCGAATAACCCAACAACGGGTAAAAACTACAAGGGCATTAATGTGTTGCAATTGATGTGTCAGGGGCGCACTGATCCGCGCTGGCTGACGTACAAGCAGGCAGTAAACTTTGGCGCACAGGTTCGTAAAGGTGAAAAAAGCACACTGGTGCAGCATTGGAAATTTGCGGATGAGCGCATCAAAAAAGATGACAACGGTAATCCTGTTCTGGATAGCGAGGGTAAGCAAATAAAAGAACAGGTGAAACTTGAGCGTCCGAGAGTGTTTTATGCATCCGTATTCAATGCTGAACAGATTGATAACTTACCCAAGCTTGATATTAAAGCCCCCGATTGGGAGCCGCTGGATCGTGCCGAACAAATATTGCAACAATCCAATGCCGTCATCCAGCATGGTGAAAATGACCGCGCATTTTACCGGCCATCAACGGATAGCATTCATTTGCCGCATAAGCACCAGTTTTCAGCACCGGAACACTATTACGCAACGGCGCTACATGAACTGGGACATTGGAGTGGATCGGAGACACGTCTGAATCGTGATCTCTCACATCCATTTGGAAGTGAAGGCTATGCAAAAGAAGAATTGCGCGCTGAGATTGCCAGTATGTTGCTAGGGGGCGAATTGGGCATTGGTCATGATCCAGAACAACATGCTGCTTATGTGGGTTCATGGATCAAGGTATTGGAAGAAGACCCGAAAGAGATCTTTAGAGCGGCGGCTGATGCTGAAAAAATCAAGGATTTTGTACTATCATTCTCACAGCAACAGGAAATTGTTGATCAGGAGGAAATCACGATGGATCAGACCAGCCAGCAGAATAATGATGCAGACTCACGTAAATACCTAGTTGTTCCTTATGCAGAAAAAGATCTAGCGAAAGCTGCCGGTGCTTGCTGGGATAACACGACCAAGGCCTGGTATGTAGGGCCAGAAGCGGATATTCGCACCTTGCAGCGTTGGCTGCCTGAGAATGTTTCCGGACAGCAGGATCCTGCTATGTCACCTGAAGCTGAATTTGCCGACTTACTGCGCTCTCACGGTTGCGTTGTTGATGACAATCATCCGCTAATGGATGGCAGCAAACACCGGGTCAAGGTTATCGGTGACAAGCCCGGTGAAAAATCCGGGTTTTATGTGGCACATCTGGATGGGCATCCTGCCGGATATTTCAAGAATAATCGGTCAGGGCTTGAGACACGCTGGAAGGCCAAAGGATATTCCTTAACTGACGAGCAAAAAACGGCACTTGTGACAAAGGCCGCCATCAAGCAGCAAAGTAGAAAAACCGAGCAACACCAGCAGCAATTGAAAGTTGCGGAAGCTATCAAGGAATTACTGGCAATTGCACCACTTGCGGATTCTGAACATCCTTACCTATTGGATAAGAATGCACGGCCAGGTGATTTGAGAATAGTACCTGAGAATGCAGATGCTTTGCCCGCTGATTCTATGATTAAAATTGGTAAAGACTGGAAGGAAGCCAAGGCATTACGTGAAGAAAACCCAGGCAGCATCGTTTTAACAGCCGGTGATTTGTTGCTACCGGCAGAAGACATCAATGGGCAAACCTGGACAGTGCAAACGATACAACCGGGTGGTGCCAAGTTTTTTGTAACAGGTAGCAAAAAAGAAAGCAATTTTCATGTGGTTGATAGTGAATATCGGGGATTGGCTGCACTCGACGCTGTGACGGCGATTGTGATCGCAGAAGGCTATGCGACCGCAGATACCTTATCGCAAGCCTTAAGTTGTCCGGTTGTGGCTGCATTTGATTCGGGCAATCTGCTTAAAGTCGCTCAAGTTTTGCAAAAAAAATACCCGCAGAAACCTATTGTTATCGCCGGTGATGATGATTTAACACAGGAATCAATAAATGGCAAAAATCCAGGTAAGGAAAAAGCAATGGAAGCCGCCCAGCTGGTGAATGGCGCTGTAATTCTTCCCATTTTTGCACCCGGTGAGCAAATGTCACAACAATTAAGTGACTTTAATGATCTGGCTAATAAAAGCGTGTTGGGTATTGAAGCAGTCAAACGTCAGGTCGGATCGGTTGTTGGAAAAGTATCTCAGCAGGCTAAACAGGACAGCTTATTGAAGTTACAAATCCCTATTGAACCTAAGCAGCAGGAAATCAAGCAAAAACGGGCATTGGTCAGGTAATCTTATAATATGCTGAAGATTCCAGGAACCCCATCTAATCCTGATGAAGGTGATCTTTATGAAAACATTGAGACTCGTCCCGGTACTACCGAAAAGCAAAAAGAAGCGGGGCGAGGTGCCTACACAGAACTGCTCGAAGCTCATGCTCGATGGGCAGGTGGCACCTTACTGGGTTGTGATTTCCCAAAAGATTTCCGAGAAAAAGGAGGAAGCACATTCCTGAATCAGCCTATCAAGTCAGGCCAAGATCTGGCAATAATGGCGCAAATACTGCGCGATCCGCGCTATGAGACGCTGAGAATCTTCTATACCCGTATGAATCGTATCGTTCATCATACGGCTGTGAGTTCCAGATTGCCGGGTGCAGTCTATCTGGAAAAGATTGGACATGCCAAACATGATCTGGGTGTTTTGGTAGAAAAGACTAGGCGACATGTTAAAGCAGATGGTTACTGGTTATTGCATAACCATCCATCGGGTAATGCTAAGCCATCAAGTCAGGATGTCAGGCTCACAGAAATAATCGCGTCATTTGTTCCGAGTTTCAAAGGCCATGTGGTTATCAATACCAGTCAATACAGTGTCATTGATAAAGACGGTCAGGTCGATTTTGTGGATTGGATGGGTGATCAGGCAGGGGGTTATCAGAATAATCATTATAAAAGTCATGAGCTGCTTTTGGAGAAAATAGCCTCACCGGAGGATCTGGCAAAGATAGGCCATGCTTTAAAAAAGCGGGATCAGTTTTTTAACTTGATAGGCATCAGTGCAACAGGTTTTGTATTGTCGTTAAGTGAATTACCTTTATCTGTACTTGATCGCCCTCAAAATCTGCTTCTGGCGCGATTACAAAATTTTGCACGCAATTCTGGCGTCAATACGGTATTTGCCATCACGAATGCCAATGATTACAGACACCCGGTATTATCCAAAGCCTGTGAAGCTGGCATACTAAAAGATGTGCTAACCGTAGGGGGCTCTGATTATCGTTCATTGCGGGAAGAAGGGTTATTTGCTTCAATGCCCGGTGAAATAAGCGCCATTTTTAGGAAGCCCAGAGCCTTTGTGAAGGAAGATGGCGGATTGGGCAAATACACAAGGGGCAGAGGACGCAGTAGGTAGCGGACTGGATGGTTATGTGCGGTGGTATTGAATACCAGGGTCAGAAGATATATTTCCCGCAACCGGATGCACGCTTGCCTGTGCGGCTACGAGATGGCCAGGTTACCTGGATAACGTGGGGCAGACGCAAGGATGAAGCCACCGGTAAATTTCCGAATGGCGGCTGGGCACGACTGAATTCCATCAAAAGCGGAAAATGGAAGCCCTGGCATCCAAGGCCGGTTTTAATTGCCGCTGGCCAGTTCATGGAAAAAGACCATGACAACCAGTCTCACTGGATAGAACTGGATAAGCGAATGGTGATTCAGGGATTATTGGCAGAAAGAGACAAAGAAACTCGGGTTTATGTGGTGACTATCGACGCACCAACTGAATATGCCTGGATACATGACCGCTGGCCGAGATTGGTTCGACTGAAGGATCAATAGTCGTTCAGGTTTTATTTGATCGGTTACAGTATGATTTTATTCAGAAACTTTCCCCAGGGAATTGTTCTCCCTTGATGATTCCCTAGGTTTTTGCAATCAAAACGCACCCAATCGTATTATTTCTTTTTTTCAGTTAGTTTAGGTTTTGCTGATTTAGCTGCATTGGTTTTCTTAACAGAGGCCGCAGCATCAGATAAGGTTTTACCTGGTTTGAATTTAACGACCTTTTTGGCAGGAATTGTCATGGTTACACCAGTCGCTGGATTGCGGCCTTCACGACTTGCACGTTCTGTCACTGAGAAAGTACCAAATCCCACAAGCTGAACATCGCTGCCACTAGCCATGGTTTCCTGAATAACTTCAAGCAATCCGTTTAGCATGGCGGTTGTTTGGGCTTTGGTGGTATTAGAGCGCGTAGCAATGGCGTCAATCAGTTCAGTCTTGTTCATGGGGGTGCCCTATTAGTGGTTGAAGAAGTGGATGGTAATCTAGCAGGGTATAATGTGAAAAATCAATAACTTTTAAGAATTATATGTACTTGCCCCATGAAAACTCACTTTATTCGCAAATATAAGACACAGTAGGATTTTAAAAACAATTATTCGATTTGCTTCATTAGGCTCAATGCAACATTTTATTAATTCAGAAATTAAGCGTGTGGTCCTTTGATATTCTTATTTCAGTATTTTCATGTTACCTATACCATTATGGGTAAATAGAATACAAATCAGCAGCAAAAATAATAAAAATCAGAATTAAGGACGTATGAATCATCAATCTCTCTCAGCCTTCATTTGGTCGGTCGCCGATCTGTTGCGTGGCGATTACAAACAATCCGATTATGGCAAGATTATCCTGCCATTTACCGTGTTGCGCCGTTTGGATTGCGTTTTGGAATCTACCAAAGCCGCTGTGCTGGCTGAACATGAAGAAAAGAAAAAACTCGGCTTAAACGCCGATCCCTTCCTGCTCCGTAAAGCCAAGCAAAGTTTCTATAACATTTCGCCTCTGGATATGAAGAAGCTGATGGGCGACCAAGACCATATCAAGGAAAATCTGTTCTCCTATATCCAAGGTTTTTCAGAAGCGGTGCGGGATATATTCGAGCGCTTTGAGTTTTATGCCCAGATCGACAAACTGGCTAAATCTGGGCTTCTGTATCAAGTTACTGAAAAGTTCGTCAATGTCGACTTGCACCCCGACAAAGTCAGTAACAGCCAAATGGGGCTGGTGTTTGAAGAACTTATCCGTAAGTTTGCTGAAATTTCCAACGAAACCGCAGGGGAGCACTTTACTCCGCGTGAAGTGATCCGCCTGATGGTCAACTTGCTGTTCATCGAAGATGATCAAGTGCTGGCAAAAGCGGGGGTCGTCCGCACCATTTACGACCCCACGGCAGGAACGGGCGGGATGCTGTCGGTCGCGGGGGAATATCTGGAAGAACACAATCCCGAAGCCCGCCTCACCATGTTTGGGCAGGAGTTGAACCCGGAATCCTATGCCATTTGCAAAGCCGATATGCTGATAAAAGGGCAAGATGTCGCCAATATCGTGTTCGGCAATACTTTTTCAGAAGACGGCCACCCCCATAAGAAGTTTGACTATATGCTTTCCAATCCGCCCTTTGGCGTGGAATGGAAGAAGGTCGAAAAAGAAGTCCGTAAGGAATATGAGCAACAAGGATTCAATGGCCGATTCGGGGCGGGCTTGCCGCGCGTGTCCGACGGTTCGCTGCTGTTTCTCATGCACCTGATCAGCAAAATGCGTCCGGCCAACGATGGCGGTAGCCGCTTTGGCATTGTCCTCAACGGTTCGCCACTGTTCACGGGCGGTGCAGGTTCGGGTGAAAGCGAAATCCGGCGTTATGTGCTGGAGAACGACCTTGTGGAAGCCATTATTGGCTTGCCGACCGATATGTTCTACAACACGGGCATTAGCACTTATGTCTGGATACTCAGCAATCGCAAGCTGGCGCATCGCAAAGGCACAGTGCAATTGATTGATGCGAGTGGCTTCTGGCAGAAAATGCGCAAAAGCCTTGGCTCAAAACGCAAAGAATTATCGGATGACCATATTACTGAGATTACCCGCCTGTTCGGGCAATTCATCGAGACCAGCGAGGGTAAAAAGCCGATTTCCAGAATCTTCAAGAACAGTGATTTTGGTTATCGCACCATCACCGTTGAACGTCCGTTAAAAGACGAGAACGGCAAAATCATTTCCGGTGAAAAAGGCAAGCTGAAAGGCAAACCGCAACCGGATTCCAGTTTGCGTGACACTGAAAACGTGCCGCTCAATGAAGACGTGGAAACCTACTTCAAGCGCGAAGTGTTGCCCCATGCACCGGATGCGTGGATAGACCATGACAAAACCAAAGTCGGCTATGAAATCCCATTCAACCGGCATTTCTATGTGTTCGAGCCGCCGCGTGAACTGGCGGCGATTGATGCGGACTTGAAGCAATGCACGGACCGTATCCTGACCATGATTAAAGGGCTGACGGCATGAGCATGAAAACACCTGCCGCAGAGTCATTCGGAGAAATCACAAAACTGATTGAAGCGGCGCGGCAGAAAGCATTTCAGGCCGTCAATACCGTTTTGATTGATCTTTATTGGCACGTTGGCAAAATCATTAGTCACAAAGTCAAAAGCGCGGAATGGGGTGATGGGGTGGTCGCGCAGTTGGCGGCTCACATCGCACAGACCCAGCCGGGGTTGCGCGGGTTTACTCGCCGGAACTTGTTCCGGATGCGGCAATTTTACGAGACGTATCAGGGTGATGAGAAAGTGTCAGCACTGCTGACACAATTATCCTGGACAAACAACCTCATTATTCTCAGCCAGAGCAAACGCCAAGAAGAGCGCGAATTTTATTTACGCAGGGCTGTGCAAGAAAAATGGTCAAGCCGCGAGCTGGAACGCCAGATCAAAGCCGCCTTGTTTGAGCGTATCATCCTCACGCCACCCAAAGTGTCACCACTGGTGACACAAACACACCCGGCCGCCCTGAGCGTCTTCAAAGATGCTTATTTGGTCGAGTTTCTAGGTTTATCAGACGGCCATGCCGAATCTGATTTACACCAAGCCCTGTTAAAGCAGTTAAAAGACTTTCTGATTGAACTGGGACGTGACTTTTGCTTTGTCGGCTCGGAATATCCGTTGCAGGTTGGCGGGCGGGATTTTGCACTCGACCTGCTGTTTTTCCACCGTGGGCTAAATTGTCTGGTAGCGATTGAATTGAAAGTCGGGCGGTTTGAACCGGAATATCTCGGCAAACTGGCGTTCTATCTGGAAGCCTTAGATCGTGATATCCGCAAACCCCATGAACACCCTGCACTGGGCGTGTTGCTCTGTGCCAGCAAAGATAATGAAGTGGTGGAGTATGCCTTGAGCCGCACCCTTTCTCCCGCGTTAATTGCGGAGTACCAAACGCAATTGCCCGATAAAAAACTGCTGCGGGAAAAACTCCATGAGTTTTATCTACAGAGCACTCCAGAAGAAAAGGGGGAACTATGAGTTTTCCGCGCTATAAAAGCTACAAGGAGAGTGGTGTGGAATGGCTAGGTGACGTGCCGGAGCATTGGGTGGCTTGTCGGTTTTCTCGCGTAATCCTCGCCATCAAAGATGGAACTCACGGCACATTTTCCCGCATGACCGAAGGAAAGGTTTTCTTAAGCGCAAAGAATGTTAACAATGGACGCATAGAGATTTCTGATGATGAGAGTCTTATAACTTGGAAAGATCACAGCGATATTGTTTCAAATGGTTTTCCTCAAAAAGGAGACTTGCTTTTGACTATTGTTGGCACAATTGGTCGTTCATGTGTTTATTCATTAGACGAGGCTATCGCTTTTCAGCGAAGTGTGTGTTTCATTCGTTTAAAGAAATCGTGCCTTCCCCAGTTTTTCTATTTTCTAACTCAGTCAAAGTTTTTTCAGGAACAGCTTCAGAGCAGGTCTAAGAGCTCTGCTCAAGCGGGTGTTTATATGGGAGATGTTTCTGCAACATCAATTATGTTTCCCACAAACTATGAGGAACAACAAATCATCGCCGCCTTCCTCGACCGCGAAACCGCTAAGATTGATGCGTTGATTACCGAACAGCAACGGCTGATCGAATTGCTCAAGGAAAAACGACAAGCAGTTATTTCTCATGCTATTACCACAGGGTTGAATCCTGATGTGCCGATGAAAGATTCGGGGGTGGAATGGTTGGGGGAAGTCCCGGAGCATTGGGAGACTGTTCGTCTTGGGGCATTGTTCAAAGAAACAGCAGAGCCTGGAAATGACGAATTGCCAGTTCTGAGTGTTTCAATTCACAATGGAGTTTCAGATAGGGAATTTGAAGATGATGAACTGGAAAGAAAGGTGGTTCGAAGCGAAGACAGATCGAAATATAAACGTGTCAAGGTTGGTGATTTAGTTTACAACATGATGCGTGCATGGCAAGGCGGTTTTGGTACTGTTGTTGTACCTGGAATGGTCAGTCCCGCATATGTTGTAGCTAGACCAACCAGGCAAATCCGTGCAGATTTTATCGAGCAATTGCTGCGTACTCAACAGGCAGTGGAAGAATTGCGACGGAATTCACGTGGAGTTACTGATTTTCGCCTCCGTCTTTATTGGAGTGAGTTCAAACCGATCAAAGTTGCACTACCTTCAATAAAAGAACAGCATGACATTATGGAGTTCCTTGATCGAGAAACTGCTAAGTTTGATGAGCTTACTACTGAAGCTGAACGAGCTATCAATTTTTTGCAGGAACACCGTATGGCTCTAATTTCAGCCGCCGTTACTGGCAAGATTGATGTTCGGAGGCTGATATGATTCGATCAAACAGTGTTTTGGATGACTTGGTGAAATTGCAGCGTCTCACCTTAGAATCGCCTTTGAGTAGACATTTCAAACAAATGGAGCAGCAGGCGACAGCATTGTATCAAGCTACGCAACAACTTCGCGCACTCGAATCAATTCAATTTCAGTCTACTGCAACTAAGGCAATGGAAGAAATACGGAAACAAGCATTATCTGGTTTTTTATTGGGCGATGCATTCAAGGGAATCCAATCGTCTTTATCCATTGCTGATCAGATCACCAAATCAACAGCGCACTTGCAAGCTTCATCAATCCAAAGGTTGCAAACTGAGCAAATGGCGCAGCTTGGCAAGACGATCTCTAATTCCATGCATTTGTTTTCCACCAATACGATGAAAGTATTGCAATCCGAAGTCGATAAAGTGCGAGCGCAGCATTCAATTAAGTTCGACTTCATGCCAAGCGCTTTGAGTGCTGCTTCCCTAGATCTTAACCGATCATTTTTTGATCGATCAAGGTTTTCAGTTATAGATCAAACCACTGCAATACTCATGACGAATGTATGGGGGAAATCTGGTATTGCCCAGCAATTGGATGCCTTAGGTATCGACTACGAGCGCCTTTATCAAGCGATAGAACAGTGTGAGGATATTGATCAGCGGCCTGAGCCATCACCTGATGAAGATCTCTCACACATTCATAGAATTACCGGATGGCTAGGAAAGCCACATGTAAGTGGCCCAATGACCTTACTAAGTCTGCTACTTGGCATCTACGCGATTTGCTTAGTTTATTTTCCTTCATTACTACCCTATGAGGACAAGCAACAAACTAAATTTGATGCACTGGAAAAGCATTTGATGTCGCAATTCCAACCACTCTTAGAACAGCTTATGAACAAAGCTTCATCAAAAACTACATACGTAGAGTTTGTAGTTAAGGAGCGAGTTACAGTGGTTAGAGTTTTACCTAAGAACGGTTCCATGGTTATTGCTGAAATATTTCCAAATCAAGTGGTCACCATGTTGGACGAGAATGGTAAATGGGTCAAAATCGAATACTACGATTGGCTTCATCAAGAGTTTCGTATGGGATGGGCGTTGAAAAAATACTTCGCACGGATAGCAACTCGCGCCAAAGCTATAAAAGAACCAAAGGAATATTTATGAGCAATCTACATAAAGAAATCCACCTTGAAACTGAGATCTGCGACTACTTGGCTGGTCGAGGTTGGCTTTATTCGCAAGGCGATGCGGCAAACTATGACCGCACACGGGCGTTATTTCCGGCGGATGTGCTGGCTTGGGTGCAGGATACCCAACCGAAGGCGTGGGAAGCCTTGCAAAAGAATCACGGCGCACAAGCGGCGGATGTATTGCTAGGGCGGCTGCGGGATTCACTCAACCAACGCGGCACGTTAGACGTTTTACGCCACGGAATTGAACTGCTTGGGCTTAGGCAACCGCTCATGCTTGCCCAATTCAAACCCGCTTTGGCTATGAACCCGGATATTCTCGTCAAATACGCCGCTAATCGGCTGCGGGTTGTGCGGCAATTGCGTTATTCGCTGCACAATGAAAATGCGCTTGATTTGGGTTTGTTTCTGAACGGGATTCCGGTTGCCACGGCGGAATTAAAAACCAACTTCACTCAGTCGGTGGAGGATGCGATTGATCAATACCGTTTTGACCGCGAACCGCGCCCGAAGGGGCAGGGAAGCGCTGAACCGTTATTGTCTTTCCCCAATGGGGCATTGGTGCATTTCGCGGTGAGCAATAGCGAAGTGCATATGACCACGCGGCTGGAAGGCGCGGCAACGCGCTTTTTACCATTCAACCGGGGCGATAACGGCGCGGCGGGCAATCCACCCAACGAACAAGGGCATCGCACCGCTTATTTATGGGAAGACATCTGGGCAAAGGATAGCTGGCTGGAGATTTTGGGCCGATATCTGGTGACGCAGAAGGACGAGAAAAAACAGATTAAGAAAATCATCTTCCCGCGTTTTCATCAGTTGGATGCAACGCGCAAGCTGCTGGCGGCGGTGTTGCAGGAAGGCGCGGGCGGTAAATACTTGATCCAGCATTCGGCGGGCTCAGGCAAAACCAATTCAATCGCATGGTCGGCGCATTTTCTGGCCGATTTGCACAATACCAGCCATGAAAAACTGTTTGATACCGTGCTGGTGGTTTCTGACCGCACTGTGCTGGATGACCAGTTACAGGAAGCGATTTTCGATTTTGAGCGCACCGCCGGCGTGGTCGCCACGATCAAAGGGGAGGGCGCTAGTAAAAGTGCGGAATTGGCGGCGGCTCTGTCCGGCGGCAAGAAAATTGTGGTTTGCACCATCCAGACTTTCCCTTTCGCGCTTAAGGCCGTGCAGGAACTGGCTGCAACGCACGGTAAGCGCTTTGCTGTAATTGCTGATGAAGCGCATTCGTCGCAAACCGGAGAGGCGGCGGCCAAACTGAAAGCCGTGCTATCGGCGGAAGAATTGCAAGAGCTGGCCGACGGCGGGGAAATCAGCACCGAAGACATACTGGCCGCACAAATGGAAAACAGGGCGGCGGAAAGCGGCATTACCTATGTGGCCTTTACCGCGACACCCAAAGCCAAAACCCTTGAACTGTTTGGACGATTGCCCAATCCTGATTTGCCAGCCGGTGCGGACAATCTACCTGCGCCGTTTCATGTCTATTCGATGCGGCAAGCGATTGAAGAAGGCTTCATCCTCGATGTGCTGCAAAATTACACGCCTTACAAGCTGGCGTTCAAACTCGCGCATGATGGCAAAGAATTGGATGATAAAGAAGTGGAGCGTAACGAAGCCCTGAAAGGCATTATGCGCTGGGTCAGGCTGCATCCTTACAATATCAGCCAGAAAGTGCAGGTGGTGGTTGAGCATTTCCGCGAAAATGTAGCTCCACTGCTGAACGGCAAAGCTAAGGCTATGGTGGTGGTCGGTAGCCGTATTGAAGCGGTGCGCTGGCGGCTGGCGATTGATGTCTACATTAAAGCTCAAGGTTACAAAATCGGCACGCTGGTGGCGTTTTCCGGTGAGGTCAACGATAGCCAATCAGGCAGCGAGCCGTTCAGCGAAACCAGCAAGACCATGAACCCGAACCTGAAGGGGCAGGGTATCCGTGAGGCTTTCAATACAGAAGACTATCAAATCCTGCTGGTTGCCAACAAGTTTCAAACCGGATTCGATCAACCTCTGTTGTGCGGTATGTATGTCGATAAACGGCTGGCAGGTATTACGGCGGTGCAAACCTTATCACGCCTCAATCGCGCGCATCAGGGCAAAGATACCACCTATGTGGTGGATTTCGTGAATGACCCCGAAGAAATTCTGGCTGCCTTTCTTGCCTATTACGAAACCGCAGAATTAGCCAACGTCACCGACCCGCACCTGGTTTATGATTTACGCATGAAGCTGGACGCGGCGGGTTTTTATGATGAATTTGAAGTCAACCGTGTGGTTGAGGTGGAGTTTAACCCGAAGTCCAAGCAAAGCGATCTGGCCGGAGCATTAGAGCCAGTCGTCGCACGGATTTTGCATCGTTATAAAGCGGCTCAGGAAAAGCTGAAAGCTGCCAATGCCAAGGAAGATAGCAAAGCAGCCGAAGATGCTAAGAACGAAATGAACGCGCTTATCCTGTTCAAGCATGATATGGGTGCATTCCAACGACTGTATGCGTTCCTTTCCCAGATATTTGACTATGGCAACACCGCCATTGAGAAACGTTTTATCTTCTACAAAAGATTGATTCCACTGCTGGAATTCGGGCGGGAACGTGAAGGACTTGATCTCTCCAAGGTCATGCTGACGCACCATAACTTGAAAGCTGAGGGAAAGCGGACGTTAGCCCTGGTCGATGGCGAATATCCAAAACTGACACCAATGGAAGGTGCAGGTACAGGGCAAGTGCAGGAAAAGGAAACAGCATATCTGGCGGAAATTATTGCCAAGGTGAACGATTTGTTTGATGGTGAATTGTCCGATGACGATCAGCTTATTTATGTTAACAATGTCATCAAGGGTAAGTTGCTGGAATCGAAAACACTTGTTCAGCAAGCTGCCAACAACACCAAACAACAGTTTGCCAACTCGCCTGACCTATCCAACGAGTTGATGAATGCCATTATGGATGCCTTGGCTGCCCATAGCACCATGAGCAAACAAGCCTTGGAGTCAGAAAAGGTGCGAAGCGGTTTGCGGGATATTTTGCTCGGCCCGGCGCAACTTTATGAGGCGCTTAGGGAGCGATCGGAAGGACACCCATGAATATGACTGGACTGTATTGGGGGAGCAGGGTGGCGTATAGCGGTTGAAAAAACATTAGTGATAGATATTTAGATAAGGATAACGCACATGAAAGCCACCGAAGCCAAACTCCTTGATTTCTTAAAGAAGTCACCGCAATTCGTCATTCCCATCTACCAACGCACATATTCGTGGACCGAGAAAGAGTGTCGGCAACTGTGGGAAGATGTTGTCCGCTGTGGAAGAAACGATCATATTCCCGTTCATTTCATTGGGTCCATAGTCTATGTGGAGAGCGGGCTATCGCAGGTTACACATCAAGCGCCTTTGCTGGTCATTGATGGACAGCAACGCCTCACTACTGTATCGCTGTTGCTGACGGCGCTGGCCGAAGCGGTAGGTGAAACGGAACCGTTCGAAGGCTTCTCCCAACGAAAGATTCGTAACTATTTCCTGTTAAATCCAGAGGAAATCGGTGAAAGGCATTTCAAACTTTTGTTGTCACAAACCGACAAAGACACACTGACCGCGTTGGTAGGCAAGCACCCGCAGCCTGATAATCATTCTTTGCGCGTATCTGAGAATTATGCCGCTTTTCAGAAGTGGATCAAGAGCGACGTGGTGAATTTGCCGACTCTCTGCAAGGGATTGGCTAAGCTGGTGGTGGTTGATATTGCTCTGAACCGCGATCAGGATAATCCGCAGCTCATTTTTGAGAGCATGAACTCGACAGGAAAAGAGTTGAGCCAGGCTGACTTGATTCGCAATTTCATATTGATGGGGCTAGAGCCTGCGCTGCAAACGCGCCTCTATGAACAATTTTGGCGTCCTATAGAGATGGATTTCGGGCAAGAAGCTTACGGTACTCATTTTGATGGCTTCATGCGTCATTACTTGACTGTGATGTCGGGCGAAATTCCCAACACCAATGCCGTGTATGAAGCGTTTAAGACCCATGCCCGAGAGACAAGGGCCGGTGCTGTGAGTGATGACAGTCATGTAGAAATGCTGGTCAGTACAATCCGAGATTATTCGCGCTATTTTTGCGCAATGGCTTTGGGCAAGGAGATCGACCACGAACTGAATCGGGCGTTTCATGACCTGCGCGAACTGAAAGTCGATGTGGCTTATCCATTCCTACTGGAACTGTATCGCGACTACGCTACACAGTACTTGAGTAAGTCGGATTTTGTGAGCGCGGTGCGTTGGGTTGAAGCCTATGTGTTTCGCCGTGCAGTTTGTGCCATACCCACTAATTCGATGAACAAAACTTTTGCTACCTTTAGCAAGGCACTAAAGAAAGACCGTTATCTGGAGAGTATCGCCGCCCACTTTCTGCTACTTCCTTCATACCGACGTTTTCCAAGTGACGATGAATATGTACGCGATATTCAGACTCGTGATCTCTACAATTTCCGCAGTCGCAGTTATTGGCTGCGTCGATTCGAGAACCACGGGCGCAAGGAAGTGGTGCCAGTGGATGAATACACCGTGGAGCACATCCTACCGCAAAATGAAAACCTGAATACTGCGTGGCAAGAATCTCTGGGAGCCGAATGGAAACGTATCCAGCAAACCTGGTTACACACCTTGGGCAATCTGACACTCACTGGTTACAATTCGGAATACAGTGACCGACCATTTATTGTAAAACGCGACATGGATGGAGGCTTCAGGCAGAGCCCTCTCAAGGTAAATCAAGGGCTCGGTCAGGTTCATGTTTGGGACGAAAGTACGATCATTGAGAGAGCTAAGCGTCTCGCCAAACTCGCCGTGCAAGTTTGGGAATCACCGAAGTTAGACGACGCTATTTTGGCAGCTTATCGCCCCAGGGCTGAGCCTTCCTCAAGCTATACGATAGACGATCATCCACACCTGATTACACCGGCAATGCTCTCTCTGTTCGAGGCGTTTCGCAAGGAAGTACTGGCGCTCGATCCATGCGTCAGTGAGGAATTTCTGAAGTTGTATGTGGCCTATAAGGCTGAAACCAACTTTGTGGACATTGTGCCACAGGCAAAGCGTCTGCGACTCTCATTGAATATGAGTTTTGCGGAGATCAGCGATCCCAAAGGGCTATGCAAGGATGTAACCAGATTAGGTCGGTGGGGTAATGGTGATGTGGAAGTGGGGCTGTCCTCCTTGGAGGAGTTGCCCTATGTAATCGGGTTGGTGCGACAAGCCCTCGAAAAACAACTCGGAGACACATCTAACACATGATCCGAAGCCAAATCCAAATCCCATTTTTGGGTGCGTTTAAACAACCGACACCAAAGTCTAATGTTCGAGACAACCAATTGAAGATCATTAAATATAACCATTTGATTGCCTACTTGCTGATCTTTCACAATTGCCATACGATACGCAGGCATTAAAAGCGCTAGAGACTGAAGGCTTCTCAGTTAACGCCGGAATTAGTCGCCCCATTCAGCCCTTATTGGAGGCATCCCAATCGTTTTGGCAGTATGAGCTACGGGAGCGGGAGCGGGATTGGATATCGTATGATAGCTATGATGTAACTGAGCCAAGTAGAAACTTCTGGATATTGAAAGGTGGCAAATTCTGATTGCTAATAGATATTAAGGATTTTTTTTGTGATTAGCTCAATTGAAGAAGGCAGAAAAGAAGATGGCAATCGCTCAATTGCCGACAAAATAATTAAGCGTTTGCATGACTTAGATTTAACTGTTGAGAATAATCAAGGTCGTTGGGCTTGGGAACTTCTGCAAAATGCAGAAGATAGTGTTGCCGAAGAAGATGAGAGAAAAATATCCGTAAAAATAATACTTAACGAAAATAATATCGAGTTTCAGCAAGGATAGAGCCATGGTTGACGGCACTATTTCAATCAGAGCATCTCAATTTACTTGTGGGTGCTGGATTAAGTACTGCTGTTCAACTATCTGCAACAGCCATACCCCGACCACAAAGTATGGGATGGATAACTGATCTGAAGGTTTGCAAGCTTGAAATTGAAGCTTATGTTGATAAAACTGCAAAGGCAGCCTCAAATTTAGATGCCACTTCTGTCGCGGATGAACTAAATGCTCTGATTGATCAGGGGTGGACAGTTGCCAAATTAGCGCATGAACTCGGTAAAAGTGCTAGGCAAGTATATCGGTGGCTAGAGGGAGCTAAATGCAAAGAGGTAATTCTGCGGAAAATTTCTGCACTGTCGGTGCCCTTGGTGTTGAATGAGGTCATATCGAAGTTTACCGATACCACATAGTTTCTTGCTTTTCTACAATATTCTAGTAAAAGGCATCGCTCATAATTGATCTTTGACTCCACCCAAATGGCTTCTTTTGACCCTTTGCTAGAGCTGACGCTATCGGTCAGAAGTAATCCACTGCAAATCCCTAAAAGGATTCCAGAATGGATGATCGGAAAATAGTCGGAATGCCAATTATTTAATAATTATTACAACAAAATCAATTAACCGAGAATTTCTCAGCTATTAATCTGCCATAATTTATCAATCTCATAGGCTAAATCCGTCCCCTAATTAGGCAAATTTAGCATAGAAAATATCCCCATAGAATAAATTTTCTTTTAATTCTGTGACTTTATGGTGTCTTGTCACTGGATTCTTTTTTTCCAGCTTATCTGAATTTTCCGACAGCTCCCTAAAATTTCATGGCTAGAAACATTTGTTAATACTACTAAGTAGCAGCGGGAATTGATAAAATTGGAAACAATTACATAAGCTTGTTTTTTCCCGAATCTATACGCTCCTGAACTTAAGAAGTTGAGCAGTCTTAATAGAGGTGATATTTGTCCAAATTGATGGTTTTAGTTGACTACGATAATGTTGAGCTAAGTCTAAGGAGTCCAGGACCTGTCAATTTTGCGAAAGTACTCACCCCCTTAATTTCTGGTCAGGTTTCATTTCGATACTCTGAAATGGACGTCCGGCTATATGGTGGCTGGAGATCTCGCGGACTACTAACCAATAGCGCGCAACGTCTTGTTCCTGATATTCACGCTTTCTCGCCAACATACGTTGGCACTGTTCATGCTGGATCGAATATTCAACTCAAGCTAACTGTTGAGTTGGCTGATAAACCGATTGGACTGACTATTCCATTAGAAGAAACACTTGTTAAAGAACGCGATTTAAGGAAATTTCGAACACGATCAGCGCCATGGGCTCAGTGCGCAAATCCTAGTGCGTGTTCATTTAAACATTTCACTGGGCTCATGCATAACACAGCTTGTGGAAATGGAGTATGCGCAAACCGACTGGGAAATTTGTTTGTTCGTGACGAACAAAAAATGGTCGATACCCTCATTGTTGCAGATATCGCTTTTCAGGTACTTTCTGAGAAAGCAAAAGAAATCGTGATCGTATCCTCGGATACAGATATGTGGCCTGGAGTGCTCCTTGCTCTACGAGCAGGGTGCTCAGTTATCCACATACATACCAAAGCCGGCTGGACAACCCAAAAACATCTTATAAGGACTCTCGGAGGACAGATGGTACGGCATTACAAACAATTAAGTGTTTAGGAGAGCGGTCAATGGATATTAATGAATTCAAAAGAATCATCAGTGCATTTGCTGATGAGCCATCTGATGTGGATGTTCGCATCGGGAAGGTGGTGGCGCAGATAAGGGACGAGCTTATAGACGTTACTATCAAGTATTCATCAGGTCCTAATCGAGAACTGTTGATTGGTGAAAATGGACAAGAATATCCAGCAAGGAGATGGCTAATCAATCGTGTTGCTCGGCTTCCTCAACTCGCCGACCGCATCATTGCGAGTACAACTCTTACACCTGAAGTAGAAGCAAAATCACCATTCGTTGAACCTTCTGGATTTTTGTCACCTGATCTATCTGCAATGAAAGCTGACGACTACGATCAACCAATCAGTGATGTAGTAGCTACGCTATTGGACAAAGCGTCGAATCCCCTGCCAGGAGCAACCTCAGTGTTGTATATTACATCAGATGCTGGTGAGGGAAAGTCAACAATTATCAACAAGATGGCGCGTCAACAAGCTATAAAATATAAGAGTAAGTCTGTCGATTCGCTCGTGGTTCCTATTCCTCTGAATGGTAGAGCGTTTCTTACTTTTGATGACGCGGTGATTGCTACCCTAGTCAACAAATGGCGCTTTAATTATCTTTACTTCGATGCGTTTATACAACTTGTGCGCATGGGTGTTGTTGTGCCCGCATTCGATGGCTACGAGGAGATGCTTGTCGAGGGATCAAAAGGGGAAGCTATCTCCGCGCTTGGTAATTTGGTCCAAACCTTAGAATCATCGGGAACAGTATTCATCGCAGCGCGTAAGGCATTTTTCGAATACTTGAGCTTCAAGACGCAAGCAAAACTGCTTGACGCAATTGGAGATCAATCGGCATCTTTCTCTCGACTAGCAATATCACGCTGGAATAAAGAACAGTTCTGCAAATATGGCACTCTACGCAAAGCAAATGCACCTGAAGAAATTTACGAAACTGTGGTCACTAAACTAGGTCCTACTCATCCCCTTCTAACACGGGCAGTATTAATTCGACGTCTCTTTGATGTGGCGATGAACCTATCAGACCGAACAGAACTTGCAGAGTTACTAGTTCAAAACCCGCATGATTATTTTTTTACTTTTGTGGATGCAATCGTAAAACGAGAAGCAACGGAGAAATGGCTGTCGAGGATATCAGGCGAAATAAAGGAACCGCTACTCAAGTCCGAAGAGCATCATCAATTACTTTCACATATTGCATTGGAAATGTGGCAAACATCTACAAACTCATTACGATATGATGTATTGGATGTTCTTGTGGACATGTTTTCCGAAGAAAGCAAAAAAAGAGCAACTGATATTCGCCAAATAAAGGAGCGTCTCAAACAGCATTCTTTACTTTCCACGGATACGTCACGACGTGAAGCAATCTCGTTTGATCACGAGGATTTTCAGAACTTTTTCCTCGGTGAAGGTCTTGGACTATTGTTATCAAAGGGAGGTCGTACTGAGTTGCAAGCGTTTCTTTCTGTCAATCTTGTTCCGATTGCAACGGTCGAACAAGCTATTCAACACTTGACTCGCCATCATGTTAATCTTCAGCCAATACTAGCTTGTTTAATGGCTATCAATGAATCCGAAACTGGATTCTCATTTTGTAAAGAGAATAGCGGTTCACTTTTGATTCGCTTAGCTGAATGTTTCCAGAAGCTCGACGATGCTATCGTACTGAAGGACATGTTTCTTTCATCAGGTGCACTTACTGGTCGAACACTCCGGAAAATACTGTTTGAAAACTGTCATTTTCAACCAACTGCAACATCGAAAAGCAGTTTCTCTGAAGTGGAATTTATTCATTGCGAGTTTGAACGACTTGAAACGGAAAAGGGTAATGGCCTTTCAGGCTGTAGCTTTAAAAACTCAAAGATCGAATCGCTAATTCTGGCCCCTGAAGAGGAACATACGTTTAATCCAGCACTCATTGCTGAATGGTTACTGAAAGCTGGTGCACAGACTGAAGATAGCCAGCCAGCATTAAAAATTGAAAATATTTTATTTGATGATCGAATTAAAATATTTGAGAAGTTCCTAAGAGTGTTCCTCAGAAGTACTTTTGTCGATGAAGAAGTTATTCGAATCCGCCTTGGCAAGGGGGGGGCTTCTGTTTTCTTTGAGGAGGTACTTCCAGCACTGTTGGAGAATCATATCTTGGGAGAGGTGCCTTGGAAGGGGCAAGGGTCACAGCGGCGTTATAAGATGCTGATACCGATGTCAGAAGTTAGCTACGCACTAGAGAAAGCTGATAATTTTGAAAAATTTTTAGAAGCAATCCTCAGTTAGTTAACGAGAGAAAGAATAGCTCATAAAGGGTGCATTTAAACAAACGACAGAATTGTTTCATGGGATTTTAGGTGGTTACTATTTAATCTACTAACGGTCTTCCCGAAAATGCCAAAGTCGCAATATATAAATAACTTTATCGTTTAACTCATAGCGAATTTCATATTTCTCAATGATGGGTAAAAAGTTAGGAAAGGACCAAATGTTACATAGTAATTTTAGTTTTATGTTTGTCCGCAACGGTTAGAGTATTTTCTGAGATTCCGAAATCCAGTATAGAGGGTTATTCTGCATAAAGGTACATAACGCACCGCATAAGAATTACTAATCGCCTGAATTTTAATGAAAAACGATTATTCTTCAACCCCTAAAATCTAGTTGTTTTTTACACTTAAATTTGGAAGTTCCAAAAAAGATGATATTGATTCATTTTCAATAACATGGCAGAAATACTATGGCGCGTTACGTACCTTTATGCAGAATAACCCTAGATTAGTCAGATTGGCGGATCTATAGACTCATATTTGGACTTCAGACTCCGTAACTGTTTCTCTTTGATTCTAGCCTATTCCGTATAGTTTGGATTGTTATAATGGCGTCGGAATTTTTCCGATATGGGGTAATAAATGGATATAAAAGAATGGTTTCCAGAATTTCTGGTATCAGCTGAAACTGATACTGATTTACAAAGCTACTTTTTTAAGTTGCCTGAAATTAAGAAAATCACTAATAGTAGATCATGGTTAGTTCTTGGTAGAAAGGGGATGGGAAAGACCGCGATTTATGAATATCTTAAACAATCAAATAGCTGTAATTTGAATGAGTATCATACGATTTGCATTAATTTTGGTGATTATCCTTGGCCCGCTCATCAACTTTATAAAGAATCTATTGCGGGCGAGTTATCTGCATATCAAAAGAGCTGGCGGTATTTATTTTTCGTGAAAGGATTGTCGCGGCTGCTAGAAATAAAGAAAGCCAATAATGAAGAATTAAACAGAGAACTCAAATGGGCTGAGTCTTATATTAATAAGATATATGGAAGTCCTGATCCATCGCTCACTGAGATAATTTTTTCAAAAATTAGTAGCCTATCTGCTATCAAGGGGCCTAATGTAGAGTTAGAGGATTTCTCTTTTGCCGCTGGGGAAATGTCATTTGAAGAGATTGCTGCAAATAAACAGTTACAGACAAAGTTGAGATCTAACGCGTTTACTTTGCTTGGCTACTTTGAAAGTATTTTTAAAAAAAATTGCGGTAATTATAAGATATTGATTGCACTTGATCAGCTTGATGAGAACTGGTTGGATAGTGAAATTGAGGAATACAGCAAAGTTTTAATTAACTTGTTAAATGTTTGTCGGAGTATTGCTCTTGATATCGAACTATCAAAGAACTTGAAAGTTGTCCCTTTTTTAAGAACAGATATTTATCACTCTCTGAAATTTAATGATAAAAATAAACTTCTGCAAGATAGCGCAATTATTATTTCATGGAATTCTGACAGTCTAGACGATATGTACTTTGAGCGTATCAAGAAATATGCACCTAGCAGTATTTCTATTGATAATGAACGTAAATCTGGAAATCTTTTTGAAATTAATTTTGTCCGACAAGGTACACCGCCGTTTAAGTATATTACTCGAAGGTCTTTTTTTAGACCGAGAGATGTAATTGTTTATTTTAATGAAATTCGTGCATGTCATAAACCTAATATATCAGGTTTATATACTACAAATGAGTTGTACGAAGCTGATAGAGAAGCATCAGCAAGTGTTTATAATGAACTGATTGATGAATGGTCAAATCAGTTTCCAGAGATAGAAAAACTTCTAACTGTACTTCAAACGATTCAGGTTGAGACTTTTAGCTATATCGATTTTTCAAATAAATACGATAATGAGTTTTCATCACCGAGTGAAGGTAAAAAAAGAGAGCATTTGGGGTTTCTTTTTGATAACTCGATTATTGGCCAGAAGAAACAAGGACGATGGGAGTATGTTTGTAGTACACCAAATCTAAAAATGAATATTGAAAAGGATTTTAGGACTCACCATGCTTTAAAGTATCGGTTGCATCTTATTGAAGGTCGTCCAAATCAGAGTGTTTAAGTTTTTGTATGAGGGGGTTGTAAGCCGGAACCCTCGGAACTTTTGAAGTTAGCTTCTCTTTAAACAAATAGCGAAGTACGCTAGGGCTGAATAGAAGCAGGAATCCATCGGTATAGAGTGATGAAAAAAACTGACGAACTGTTTCAAATCGCACAAACTGCGATTTACAACTATTCCGGGGATATCGATGTATTGAACTCAGCGCTGGGAATGCTGTTCACCGGCCACTATTACGGCTGGCGCTTCCTGTATATCGTGCATTTAAAGCAGCATAAAGGTACCAAAAGTCCCATAGGATTTGTTTATTCTTGAGAGTTATCAGCATGCTGGTTTCTGAGCTGTTTTATACAATCTGGCGGAAAATATCGGTAGAAAGCAGTGTGAGGTTCCCTCTGTTTTTCGTCGAGCTATGATCATTTCTGGTGTATGACGACGACTTGCGAAGTTTAATGGTGTATCAGTAAACTTTGAATTGCCTTTGAAAGAATCTGAATGGCGCTGGAAAAAACAGCCTGATGAACTTGCTATTGAAAACTGTGGCAACTCATCAGATATTTTTAATCTCTGCTAGTCTAGAGCCTATGCAGATAACGAGATGAGTGAACAAATTTTCCGATATTGTCTGAAACCATAATTGTGCAACTTGCCAGGTCAAGAACTTGGATCTAAGCTTACAACATTATTATTAAAAATTTCATGGCCCACAATCCAAATCATTAACAATTTACCATTTAAAGTTCTTTTCCCGCTATTTTCATACAGCCTTCAACTTTTGGTTCTCCATATAGACACACTGCCTATTTAAGATTTATGTAACAGATTTGCTGCAGAATATTAAGGATAATTACAAATCAAATACAATTGCTAAAGCTTGTTTGATCGATTGCAGATATTGATTCTCAAGCCTACCTTGCCTTTTGCTAATTCGAGAGATATCAACTGCACGCAATTGCTTGAGATTAATATGACGATCTTTATCCAGTCCATTATTACTAGTTGGCGTTAGATTTACTGCAAATGGCCAGGATTTATGGTTAGGTAGCATAGGTGCCACAACCAGGGTTTTCGATTCGATATTCACAATGTCTCCTTGAACAATCACGCACGGTCTTAGCTTCTTAGTTTCCGCGCCCTTAGTTGGCTCCAGGTCAACCCAATAAATATCTAGTTGCTTAAACTCAGCCATTTGAGAGACCATCGGACAGGGTTGTATCCCATTCTTTTAGTTCTTTCTGGTAATCGATATCCTGGGCTTCCTCCTGATTTGCCTTGAGTAAAGCTTGCTTGAGATAGTTCTTGCGCTCCTGTTTTAAAAGTTCGTTGATATAAGCACTACGATTGTCACCTGCAATATTATTCAGAAATGCAAAACTTTCATCATCCAGAGTAATGGTCGTTCGATGTGTCATACTATGCTCACACTATTGTGAATAAATAGTTATCATACTATATAGTATGATATTTAAATACTCCATCTGATATTTTGTACAAAAATACTTTTTGATAAGTCTCCTACTCTACTATTGATAAAATATGTTATCAATAGTAAAATAGGTTTTGTAATTCAGGAAGAATAAAATATTTTTTGCTTTATTAAATTTCATTGAGTAGGATATTATCCTACCTATTTAGAAGTAATTAAAAACATGCCTAGGAAATAAAAAATGAAGCGCACCGATAAAGCAGAAAAAATCAGCATTACCCTTCCACCGGATATGCTGAATATTATTAGAGAAAAAGTGAAGGATGGTGCTTACGCTTCCACAAGCGAGGTTATTCGTGAAGCGATGCGTTTATGGCAAAGGCATGAAGAAGAACATCACGCGAGAATCGCTTCCATTCGGGCACGTCTAGAACAATCCGCACACAGTGGTGAACCGGTTCTGCTGGATGCTGTGTTTGAAAAGCTAGAGCAGCTTCATCAACAACGGATAAGCGCACCAGGCCATGAAAAGCTATGAGGTGTATTTAACACCCGATGCAATACAAGACCTGACTGATATTTATGAATATATAACTGAAAAGAGCGGACTTCCTGAAGTCGCGTGGGCATATATAGAGAAATTACGCCAAAAGTGTCATGACCTTAAAACAACACCTTTGATTGGACAACAGCGCGATGATTTGCGCAAGAATCTCAGAATCGTTGCCATTGATAAAAACGCGATTGCAGCTTTTGAGGTTAATGAGAATAAACAAAGCGTCACCATTCTTAATATCTTTTATGGTGGTAGAGATTATGAAGCAATTATGGGTAGTGAAACGCCGTATAAAAATGCTGAGCTAGACAAATAACATGACAGATCTTATTACTACAGTCAATCGCGCACTTACTGCAAAAGAATTTCAGGGCCTTGCAGATGTTCCACCTGAAGTTGAATGGTTTGCCAACTTAGGTAACGTCGAGACTCGGCGTGCCTATGAAAATGCCTTAAAGGATTTTATGAATTTCACGGGCATTCAGAATCCGGAAGAATTCAGAATTGTAACTCGTGCTCATATTATTGCCTGGCGCGATGATTTGTTGAGTCGAACATTAAGTAGCATGAGCATTCGGCACCGTTTGGCGGCAATATCTTCTTTATTTGAGTACCTGTGTGAGAAAAATACAGTTACGCATAATCCAGTCAAGGGTGTAAAGCGACCAGCGGTAGAAAGTTATGAAGGAAAAACTCCGGCAATCGGCGATCATCAGGCACGTGAATTGCTCGATGCGCCGGATGGTAGCTCACTTAAGGGCAAGCGCGATCGTGCGATACTGGCCACCCTACTCTATCACGCACTGCGGCGTGATGAATTGTGCCGATTGAAGGTCAAGGATTTTAAGCAGGAGCGGCGTGGTGTGCCACATATGAAAATATCCGGCAAAGGGGGCAAAACACGATATTTACCATTGCATCCTGCCGCCAGTGGCTTAATCCATGATTATCTCGATGCAGCTGGGCATGGCCTGGAAGATACGGGGGCATTATTCCGTTCAGCCAGTAATAATCGAGATAAGGAATCACAAAAACCAATTACGCCAGACGGTGTTTATAAGTTGGTACAGAGATACTCTGAAAAACTGGGGTTCAAGATCGGCGCACATTCGTTACGCGCAACGGCAGCCACCAATGCACTCGATCATCAAGCAGATATTGCGAAAGTGCAAGAATGGTTGGGTCATGCCAATATTGCTACCACAAGAATTTATGATCATCGCAAAACCCGGCCAGAGGATAGTCCAACGTTTAAGGTTGCTTATTGATTGCTCTATTACCCATTGATGAAGGGATTCTTGCGATCCGCCCAATAAGATCATTCCGGCATTTAGTCTGGTTAGCCATGAAACTAAATGCCACATTACACTCTCAAAAAACGCTACTGGAACCCGTTGCTCTAGCTATGATCGCACAAACTACGCTACCTCCAACTGAGCTTCCCCTATATGCTTCCTGAGTTTGCCAAATAACAGCTTTTTTCGCCGCTTCGGAATAAATACCACATGATATTTACAATCCCAGCGTGTATGACTCAAACTTTGCTACTCCTTCATCTTTGACTCCTCGTCTTGTGGTTGGGACGAGACCGTTACGACGACTGCCGTAACGGTAAAACCTTCGGAAGTCCCCCGGCAGATCCGGGGGTTTATTTATTATATATTACTCAACATCAGGATGAACTGATAGCATAAAACTGTTCACCCATTGGAAGACGAAAAACAGGGGGAACCTCAGTTAGGTTAAGCGCTATTTTTCCACTACACTTTGTAACATCGATACAAGAAATCGCTCTATAAATTCATGCGCCCAAGAAATGCCTCAATGGATAATGGAAAGTATCATCATGACACTTGAGAGCACTCAATATTGCGGTGCCAGAAAACAATCTGGCATCATATTGACATAGACTAACAACGGGGAATCGGTGTCCGAGTCCCTGATTGTATTGACTCTCAAAATCGTTTAAGTCTGCAATACCCATACCTTTTTGTATGGTCCAAGCCATATCGCCAAGTACTCGTAAACCCTGAATTCCTTGTTTGTTTGCATTCAGAAAAGCATTCTCGAAAAAAGCATATAGCTCCGTACTGTTTGATATGCCATCCGTTATAACGAGCTGTCCATCTTGAATATCCTGATCAATACAGGATCTGACATCACGTAGTTCATTGATGATAATAGATTGAACTTCCTTGGTAGCAACCAGAAAACAGCGATTGCCGGATTGAAGACCACCGAGCAAAAATGGCAGTGCTAATTTAAGTCGTCCCGAATCAGTGTCATAAAACGCGCATAAGTGGCTGCCATAATTAATTGCGATACCCTCAAGATCAATATGAGCGATTCGGCGGGTAGCGTGCTCAAATGTAGCAATATTTACAGGTGCTTGATCCTGCTCAAGATAAGCCAGGATATCAGTTAAGCGATATCTCCTCTCGCGTTTGACTCCTATACGCATGCAAGGCAACTTACCCGCATCACTCCAGCGTCTCAAAGATATTTCACTGGCATTCAGAATCTTAGCGGCTTGTTTAATGTTTAGAAGCGACTCAGCTGCACTTTCAGTAGCGCTCATGCAGATCCCTTCCAAGACAATTCCTATTTATCGCAACAAAGTTTTCATTTCTCTGATCTTTTTTTATAGCTTTCAACAGTATCCTTTCAATTTTTTTCAAGTTATTTCCTGATTAGAAAGATTCTTCAGCCGAACCCGATTTTTTCTATTATAAGGCGCATACTGACTCAAACAAACCCATCCAAGAGAAATTGCCATGGCCATGAACCGTATCCAATTCCAAGCAGGCTTGTCCCTACCTGCATTCCTTGCCCAGTTTGGCACAGATGAGCAATGCGCGGATGCATTGGAAGCGTCCCGTTGGCCGCAAGGATTCAGCTGCCCAGGCTGCGGCAACGCGAATTACTACTTGCTTAAGGTAGGAAAACACAAGAACTTCCAATGCAAGTGCTGCCGGTTACAGACATCTCTGATCGCAGGCACCTTGTTCCAAAGCACGCACTTGGCGCTAAGCATTTGGTTCTTGGCAATTTATCTGATCAGCCAAGCCAAGACCGGCTTGTCGGCACTCGACCTTAAGCGGCAGCTGGGCGTGAGTTACCCCACGGCCCGGCTGATTCAGAAGAAACTGATATAGGCGATGCTCGAACGGGATGCCAAGTATACGCTGTGTGGTAATGTCCAGGCGGATGACGCTTACCTTGGCGGAGAATTGGCTGGTGGCAAGGCAGGCCGGGGCTCCGAGAACAAGGTACCTTTTGTGGCGGCGATCTCGCTCAGCGCCGAAGGCCGTCCCCTGTATATTAAAATGGCACCGGTTCCTGGTTTTACGCGCAAAGCGGTTTTTGACTGGGCTACCGCTGACCTCGCGCCAGGTTGTATAGTCACTTCCGATGGATTGGGTTGTTTTGCCGGGGTTACTGATGCTGGCTGTCAGCACCGGGCAATCGTCGCGGACGGTCGCAAGCCTAAGGATTTGCCAGAATTCAACTGGATCAATACGGTTTTGGGCAACCTCAAAACCAGCCTGGGTGGCGCTTATCATGCATTCGATTTCGCCAAATACGGAACTCGTTACCTCGGTGCGTTTGTTTACCGTTTCAACCGGCGCTTCCATCTTGAAGCGCTCCCTCTACGCCTGTTCGTCGCTGCAGCCACTACCGGGCCTCGCCCGGCACGTTGGCTCCGGCAAGCTGAAGAATCTTTCTAATCAGGTATTTCTTTCATTAACCGCTTTAAAGCTTGTGGCGAACTCAGTCGCTCGTTAAAACTGATAAAGTTATAAGCAATAGGCGTTAATAATATAACAACTTGATTATTAATCAATAACTTTAAATTTCCCTTAGTAGTCAGATTCATGCAATTTTGCACGCAAAGAATTTATTTTCTCCTCACTATTCCCTCAACAATTTAATAAACCCACGTAAAAAACGGTTCAACAACATGTTGAATCTGCAAACCCGCAATCAGTCCAAAATGATATGTGCAGTCAGGCGATCCAACGCAATGCCAATTGCCCTATCATCAAACAAACGAGTCTTACGCTCGGTGGCACCCGCAGGCCATTGCCGTAACCCTTCGCGTACAGCCTGAACCGTAGGTTGTACGCCCTCTTTACTCAGCAACCAATCGACAGTAGCCAGAAGCTCCATGCCGAAAGGAGACTCAAAGCCGTCGATCAGGGCGGCGGTGTATTCCAGCGCTTGCTCATAAGCCTTGGCCTCGGTCTTGATATAAGTTTGCACCAAAACCTTGTGCTCATCGTCGAACCAAATTATATCCAGCGGCCCAGCGTCACTGATACGCTTATCGCAATGCAGATAGCTGCCATCCAGACTGTTGAGAAGATGGTCGAGCTTATTGGCATAAGGCCCGTACTTGTGTGCAACAAATTGCAGCTTGAGCGGATTGTCCTCAGGAGAAAACTGCTCAATGGCACGCTCCAGAAACCACGCCAATTTCTGAATCTCCAGCAGACTGCACTCCATGCCAAGTATCCAGTAGCGGCGCACTAGTTCAGCAATCAGCGCGCGAGCCGGTGTTAGCCTCCCCACTCCAGCGCGTTTGGCTACGTTCTGATACTGCTGGGTGGGCTCGAACACCACAATCTCGATATTTGGCAAGTCACCCAGAGCGATCTCAATTTGTTCGCGTACCTCAGTCCATTCCAAGCCGCCGTTCCCTGCGCCCAAAGGTGGGATGGCAATAGATTTAACCTGCTTTTCGATAAGAAAACGGCGCAAATCCTGCAAGCCTTCCTCCACCCATGCCATCTGTGAAGGCGCTTTCCAATGCTGCTTGGTGGGGAAATTCACGATCCAGCGCGGACCGTCGAGTTCATGTACCTCGGTGACAAACATCTTGCCGGTCTGCACTTGCTTGGCTTTGCATGCGATAGCATAAAGGCGCATGTTATCGGCAAAGCGCTCCTTGAACATCAGCGCGATGCCTTTGCCCATTACCCCCACGGTGTTGACCGTGTTCACCAGCGCCTCGGCACGGGCTTCAAGAAGGTTGCCTTGTGTAAACGTAATCATCAGAAATACCATCCCGGTATGGCTTGAATATCCAGCGTTAAACCTCTAGCCTGTACTTGACTCTCAAGCATTAATTTTACTGCCTCCGTATAACAAACGACACCCAGCAACGCCGCAGTAGGCAGATGCCCATAAACCAGCGCTTCTGCTTGATAGCGCTCGATCTGTGCCGGGTCATCCGGGTTTCGCTTAAAATTTCTTGCCTGCAGCAATGTCCAGTCGATCTCGTTCAACAGTGCCGTATCATTAAAATATCTTGCCAAAGCAGAATACGCATGACGATCAGTAAATACAAAACGCAATCCCATGACGTTCACACGCGACAAGCTGGAAACCAATATACAGATTTCTTCATTACTACGCTTAGGCACTTCGCCTCGCCCCGTGTATATGTTGTACATCATAGGCGAAAACGGCGTGAAATAAAATGGTACGTAGTCTGCCAAAGTGCCGCCAGGCTCAATTGGAACTTCTCGGTGTGTACGCCGAGAGATAAGGTCTGTATTCCCAATTGCTACGTAGGCGGATGCCTGCGTTGGCGAGCTCGCACAATGCAGCCCATTATCCAGAATCCAAGGCAGATTGTCGCGATGGACGATGCGCCAGATCAGCGCTTTTTCTGGATTAAGATTCGTGTAAATCATGATAAAAACATCCGCTCGTTTTACCTTAACCTAGGGTGGGTATAGGAAAAATAAACCACCTTTTCCATGAATTTTGAATGTACCGAAAGCTGGCTCAGCTGTCAAACACGGTGATAATCGATCGAAAAATGACTATATTTCGGTTCAGTTAGCACGAAAAGTTAAAGATTTTGCCGCATTTTGGCGCTTTAGGCGAAAGACGCCCAAGGGTAAAGGTCAGTTCCGTGATGAAGAGGATTGAAAGGAGCGAGCACGGGATCAGGTTGGCTCGAAAGGATCAAAGATTTGTGCAGGTGCTCTAGGCGGTGCCCGGGCAGGTAGACCGAGATGATCAAGAATTTTAGTGATTGCGGCTTTCTCCACGATGGCGGCGATGATTTTCATATCCCCGCCACAGTGCGGACAGTGTTCGATGTCGATATCAAACACCCGCTTTAACAGGCGCGCCCAACTAATACGCACGGAAACCGGGGGATATTGTGCATCGTCATTCGCATCGGATGGGCTATTTTTGCCTTTCTTCTCGCCTGGAATAATCTTTGGGCGCAACTTGGCATTGGGTGCGAGCACGCCATGAAAGCGGATAAGGTTCAGTCTTGGCCGAGGAACCAATGCGGCCAGCCGTTGCATGAATTCCAGTGGCGACATGACAATATGCGTCGTGCCATCCCGATAAGGCGTTTTTAGCGTCAGCACCGCCTGCCCAGTACCATTGAGTGTTAGCCGTTCATTAGCAATCGCCGGTCGCGTGATGTAACGGCACAGATGTTCCAATTTCTTACGCTGATTCATGGCGCAACGCACCCCGGTATGTAGGCTAAACCCATGTGCATTAACGCAGTATTTTTTGTCTGGCTGTGGCTGCACATTTTGTGTGGGCGCAGTTTTCAGTGTCAGCACCTTCTGCCCTGCCCGGCGACCGAGTGCTATCCGGTAGGTGCAGGCCGCCGATTGCAGTGGACTCAGCGCCGCATCCGTTTCCATTTCAGCTAAGTAGCTCATCCCCTCCTCCTCAATAAGCGCGCCGTTGCGGGTCAATGCTTTCATAATGCGCTGGATGATCTGGCTAAGCAGGCTTTGCAACTGCTCAGCCGTCGGTGACCGTGCGCTGTGGAATTCCGCCGCACCATTCTGGACACGGTAAACGCCGTCAAGCACGAGGCAATGCAGATGAATATTGAGATTAGCCGCCGAACCGAAACGTTGAATAAGCGTAATCGCACCGGTCTGTGCTTCGGATCGTTTCAATCCGGCCTGCTTGATCAGAAAAGTTGAGATAGCACGGCGAATCACCTGCAATACCGGTGTGATTAAGCGCGGATGAGCGGCTAACAGGTAGCGTAGCGGGATCGGCAGTGAGAGCACCCACTGGCGCACCGGCACCCGGGGAATGATGTGATCAACCAGGTGAGCAGCCGTCTGCGCCATGCGCCGCCCACCGCACGAGGGACAAAATCCACGCCGCTTGCAGGAAAAGGCTACCAGTTTCTCATGGGCGCAGCTGGAACAGCGCAGGCGTAAGAACCCATGGGCCAGAATGCCACATTCAAGAAATGCCTCAAATTCGTCTTTAACAAAGTCAGGTAACCCTGAACCGGTTTCCGTCTCAACCTGTGCAAAGAAAGTTCCGATGTGCTCTTGCACCAACCGATACAGAGTGGTTTCTTCCGGTCGGTGCCGTTCATAGTGGAGCTGATTTTCAACCGCTGCGTGCTGAGCTGGTTGGCGCAGGTTCTTTTGGTGGAATTGGGCGCGGGGTGTGGCCGTCGACATGATCTTTGAGAACGAATGTTTTCGTTCTCAAAGTATCGACTTCTCGGGCTAGGCCTTGAGTGATTTCGCCAGATGTTGGTCGCCTCGATGGGAAAACCGCTGGTTGTTGGTGTCATGGGCTCAGGCCATGCGCTGCATGGTTTTGATGTTACCCATCAGTTGCATGACTTGGGCGTTCAGAATGTTGCCGTTTTTGCCGTGGGACAGCGACAAATCCTGCAAAAATCTCGTGAAAGGTGTGGCGGATGCCGTGTTTGGCGTTCTACCCAATGTTTCCGAATCTTTTCAGCCACAATTCCAGCGGCTGGAGATTCGCTTTGAAATGGGGTGTTAATCACACCCCTTATTCATGCTCCCGAATAAATTTACAACAATTTATCTATTATAGTAGTATTGCTACTACTATCTACTATTATATTCAATCAGGTGATCCTATGGAACGTAAAGCGAAAGTGACGCAAGATGCTGTAACCGATGCATGTGATGAACTCATGGAATCCGGTAAAAACGTCACTGTAAACGCTATCATTGCGATGACAGGAGGTTCCTTTTCCACCGTAGGCGCAATGGTCAAGAATTGGAAGGCGGAACAAGCCTTAAAAACTGCACCAGCAATTGAGATGCCAGAAACGGTTAAAACCGCCATGCACAAAGCTGTTACTGTTATTTGGGACGCTGCGTCCAGCCTTGCGAGCGATGAAATTGACCGCATCCGGAAGGAAGCAGGGGAAGGTATAGATAAAGCCAAGATTGAGTTATCAGAATATGTGGGAGAAATTACGCGCCTGGAAAAAGAATTGGAACAAAGCCAAAATATCACTGCAGAAACCGGAAAGCGCCTTTCCACCGCTATGACTCAGATTTCAGAACTGACCACCCAAAAAACTGCTCTCGAAACGCGCCTTTCAGACCGTGATAACGAACTGGATCGCATGCGAGCTGATTATAAGAAACTACAGACCGAGCTTATTACAATAGCCAAAACCAAGGCCAAACAGAACAAGGTGGGATAAGCCCACAGTACCTGCACTTAATGCTCGTTCCTTGCAATTCATTGAAAGGTAATGCAGGCATGGATGGGGCTTGTATAAATGTCGGCATTTGGTAGAAAACGCTTTTGCGCGATTAAAGCAGTGTCGCGCAGTCGCAACACGATATGACAAATTGAAAAGAAATTTTGAGAGTATGGTAGCCATGGCATGTGGATATCCTACCTATGTGAAATGTCAACAGACCCTAGTAGCCAGATTCATGTAATTTTGCACGCAAAGAATTTATTTTCTCCTCACTATTCTCTCAACAATTTAATAACCCCAAGTAAAAAACGGCTCAACAACATGCTGAATCTGCAAACCCGCAATCAGCCCAAAATACCGCGCATCAAATGAATTGGGATTCACATCGGACACGAGCAGGAATTCTGAATCATCAAGCACTTTCTGATCCATACGATATTGCGGCATTTCATGACCATCAATAGAAATGAAAGTGCGATAAGGAACGATGTTAAAAAGCAGGGAGCACATTATCAGCAGTTAGCTCTACGAAGATAAACAACCGCCTTCCTTCTGATAACCCGCTGCATGCAGCAGATTTATTCATTATCTTTAGCTGCCATCAACCACAATTCAGTACCGAGTTTTTTAATTCAAATTCCTGAAGCAATCTGGCAAAACAACTACACAAGCTTTATCTGTTGATACCGTTTCTTAATTGTGTCAATAAAGTATTTAGCCGCAGGGCTAAAATATCTATCCTTGACGGTTGCCAATACAATTTCTCGCTTTGGCGGTTGATTTTCACTAACAAGCTTTACATATCGGATTTGGGAATCAGTATCTTTTTGAATTGTTGCAATAGCAGGCAGAATTGAAACCCCATAATTCGACTCTATAAGCAGTTCTATAGTACTAATTTGTGAAGCCTGAAAAACGACTTTAGGAACAAATTGTTCGCTAAAGCAAAACTGCTCGATTTGACGTGTCATGCAATGAATATCTTCCAATAGGATAAAAGGCATTCCTTCTAATGAGTTTAGATGAATTTCTTTTGATGAAGCCAAGGGATGGCTTTTATGAACAGCAAGATAAAATGGATCTGAAAATAATGGTTCAATATCTAGATTTTTCTTATTAAAAGGTAAAGATTCAATAAGGATATCTAGCTCACCTTGTTGAGCAGCTGCAATTAAAGACTCAGATATTTCTTCGCGTATTAAAATAGCTACATCAGTATATTTTTCCGATAATGCCTGGAGTGCATTGGGTAATATAAACGGCGCTAGTGTTGGTAGAATGCCAATTCTTACTTCACCACCTTTGTTGCTGTCAGCATCTCTGATATAGCGTTTAGCATCATCTACGCTGGTAAGTATTTTGACGGCTTGTTCGTAAAGTATATTCCCTGGTTTAGTTAAGACAAGCTTACCGTCTATTTTCGTAAATAATTTTTTTCCAATATTTTCCTCTAGCTTTGATATTTGCTGACTGATTGATGGTTGAGATATAAAGCAATGCTTGGCTGCCTTGGTAATACTGCCTGTTTTAACAACTGAAACAAAATATTTTAATTGGTGTAGGTGCATAGGTTTTTTCTAAGTACTCATAAATAATAAGTATTAGCTTAAAAATCTAACATATAAGACAATAAATTCTTCCAATTAGGGAGTAATCGTGCTTTACAAGCTTCTTGAGAAGGAAGAAAAGATGCATAGCTACTTAAAATGAGTATTTTATTCTTTAGAAATAAAACTAAGAAAGGAAAGGTTTATATGATACATAAAAAATCTGCAAATAGTATAATAGTGGCCAGTATCGTTGGGCTGCTTTTCTCAATTTTCGCACTACCCAGTGTTTTTTCCAAAGAGTACTTCACAATCAAGAACGGTGAATTGGTTCGTCCCTCAGGGTATCGTGAATGGATTTATGTAGGCGCACCTTTAACACCTCACGACAAAAATAATGGAAAAGCTAATTTTCCAGAGTTTCATAGTGTCTACATCGATCCAGAAAGTTGGGAGCATTGGAAAAAAACGGGAGAGTTTCGTGATGGTACTACTCTTATTAAAGAAATGAATCTCGTTGGTAGCACATCAGCTCCTAGCGGAGAGGGGTACTTTATGGGAAGGTTTGTAGGATTAGAAGCGACTATCAAAAGCAAACGCGAATTTCCTAACGAACCGGACAATTGGGCTTATTTTAGCTTTACAGTTCCTCCAGAACATAAATCATTAAAGCAAACTACAAAAGCGGAACCAACTGCTAATTGTAGTGCGTGTCATGAAAAATCAGCTAAACATGATTTTGTATTTACGCAATATTATCCAATATTAGAAGCAGCTAAAGCAGATCCTCATAAAGCTGTCGGAGGTGTATGGTGAGTTTACAATATTCTATTAAGAAAATTTTCAATAGCAGCTTAAGTACAAGAATTGCTGCCTTAGGAGTCGCTTCACTAATATTCGTGTTAGCCTCAGGCGTAGTAATGGCAATGAAAGATGGGGATAAATCTTTCTCACCTTATGTGGATAAACAAGGGAGAATCTCTCTACCCAAAGATTTTCGTTTGAAGATGGTGCACTTGGGATCTTTTTTTGTACCTGAAGGGGAAGCAAGCGGCTTTCACGATGTTTATGCGGAAGCAGAAGCAGTTTTGCATTATCGCAAGAATGGAACTTTTCCCGACGGCGCCACAATAGTTAAGGAATTACGTCCATCGCAGTCAGGTGACTACACAACCGGGAAGAATGTTAGCCATGCAACTTCAGATATTAAGCAGTGGTTTGTTATGGTTAAAGATACCAAGGGTCGCTTCAAAGATAACTCCGTATGGGGAGATGGTTGGGGTTGGGCCTTATTTAAAACAAATGACTCTAGTGTGAATGTATCTCAAGATTATAAGAAAGATTGCCTAGGTTGCCACGCACCTGCTAAGAAAACTGATTGGGTATACATTGAGGGTTATCCTACGCTCAACAAACCTTAGCTGTTTTCCTGTTTTTTTTAAATTAAAGGCCGGTTGTTGTTACAAAAACAAGAAAGAAATGCGCCATAACCCAATTTGGAGCATTTCTTTCTATCATGACTCACAACCACACTCATCAAAGTGCTAATTCTTTACTATTAAAAATGTAAAAATGGGTTATCAACATGGACAACGTAAATTCACTTTTGAGGATCGTATTTTTAGTTTAACAGAAGTAACCTAAAGGGCTTAGGTCTATTAGGTATTGAGAAGACTTACAGCTATTATAATAAAATAAAATTTATTAATAAGGTGTATTGAAGTGCTTGAGTTTTATGGCATGTAAGCTGAATTCAACTTAATAGAATTGGTAGCCTGAAAAATTCACTTGGATAGTTAATCAGTCTAAAACGGGGCCAAGTTAAGCAGAAACCTTAGACTTACCAGAAATAATCCATCGCCTTATCCCGGAAACTAATAAGTTTGCTAGAAAATGGGGCCCAAAGAAACCACCAATTAGACCCGTAACCAGCGCATTGACAATCGGCTCATTCCCAAACGTGGGCAAGGGTATCCAGCTTGATAGCTGTTGGCCATAAAATGAAAGAAACGTTAATAGCAATCCTGTAACGACGCCCAATCCAATGCGAATGAATGAGTTAGCCAGTGTAGCTGGTTGTCGACTGATTGCCAGAATGGCACCAACCAATGCTGCAAACGCTGAGATCAAATAGGTCAATGAGTGCTCTAAACGTGTTTCAGTCAAGATGGGGTAATAGGGAGTATCCATCATTCTGAACTGATACCGACCACGCTTAAACAAATTGAAGCGCTCTAGCGCTTGGCCTGCTGAGAATTGCACCATACGATCCTCGATCAAATAAGCTTGGTTTGTTACTTCATCGATCCAAAATACACCTAATTTACCTGATTCGACCCCATAAGCATTGAGCTGGACCGCTACAGGCGATTCGAGCCAAGGGCTAAATGGACTAACTGATAAATGAACCCAAGGATGATGCTTGATGGCATCTTCACGAGTAACGCCACGAGTAATGCGATAGATCGGCGCTGTCGGTATCTGATCTAATTCTCCCTGACTAAAACTGATATTACGCCAAGG
>JAHBZZ010000016.1 GCA_019635215.1 Nitrosomonas sp. | reverse complement strand
ACACCATTCATAAATGAACTTTATTTATTATTCAAAACCTGGACGCCACCCCGCACAGACCCCCTAGTTCTTGATCTGGACAACGACGGCATTGAAACCATTGGTATTGGTAACACCGTAGTGGTATTTGACCACGATGGTGATGGCATTAAAACCGGAACAGGCTGGGTAAAAAGTGATGACGGGTTTCTGGTGCTGGATCGCAATGATAACGGCACGATTGACACCGGTGCGGAATTGTTTGGTGTCGATACGGTAAAAGCCAATGGTACATTGGCGACTGACGGTTTTGATGCATTAAGCGACCTGGATTTAAATACAGACGGTATCTTTGATGCGAACGATGAAGCATTTGCATTGGTGCAGGTTTGGCGTGATTTTAACCAGAACGGGACTTCAACCGCTGATGAATTGTTTTCTTTGTCGGAGCTCGGTGTTATCAGTATCAATCTGAACGCCAGCAGCCAGAACGTTAACCTCGGTAACGGCAATGTCCAAACAGCAAAGGCCGCACATTTGACGGTCGATGGTGAAGGACAGACAGGCAACCTGGATCTGGCCAATAATCCGTTCTATCGTGAATTTACCAACAGCATTCCACTTACTGAAGAAGCAAAGGGTCTGCCTGACAGCAAAGCTTCTGGCATGGTACGCGATCTGCGCGAAGCGGTCAGTTTGTCGCCTGCTCTGGCAAGTCTGCTGACAGACTATATGAACCAGACCGGCTATACCGAACAAGGCGTGTTACTGGATGATTTGTTATCCGCCTGGGCGCAGACATCGACTATGAAAACCAGTGTCGAGCAGGCCGACGACCGAAATTATAAACTGTTGTATCTGGTACCTGGACAGTTTCAGCCGGATTATGACGCACACTTGGCTTACTGGAATACGACAGACACCGTCTTTCTGGATTCATTGAGTACTGAAAAGCGCGCTGAGTATGAAAACTTGTTGCAACAGCAACAGGAAATCGTTGAAATGATCAGTATTCTGGAGCGGTTTAACGGTACGCCTTTCGTCACGGTAAGCGCTAATAAAGTAACATTGGGTAACGGATTCAGCAGCACGGTTAGTCCGGTACCGGGTATGCCGGAAACGAAGAGAGTCTATGTTTCCTTGTCAACTCAGCAGGTCGAATTCATGCAACAAAGCTATGAGTCGCTCAAAGAATCGGTCCACGGCAGTCTGATCCTCCAGACGCGGCTTTCATCGTATTTGGATGAAATCACGCTGAAAGTGAATGAATCATCCGAAGTCTACGTGGATTTTACAGCGATGAATGTACTGCTGGACAGTAAAAAAGCTGCTGATCCTGCGGTTGCTTTGGCTGATTTGATCGAGCTGAATAAATATGCCGGTGAGGTATTGCAAGATAATGGTTGGAACGGTCTTGGTATGCTGCGAGGTTGGATTGATGCAAACGTTGCCGGTGAACAAACCGATACGATTCTTCAGGATCTGGGCGTGAGTATCATCTGGCGCAATCCGGCTACTGGCGCAAGTGACGGTATTGTTTTTAGTGAGCCGGGTAATCGTAGCTTAAGTGGCTCTTCGGGTAACGATATTCTGAATGGCGGTGCCGGTAACGATAATCTGGCGGGCGGCAGCGGAAACGATATCCTGTTTGGTGGTGACGGGCGCGATTTACTGATGGGGGGCGACGGTGATGACATTCTGCGTGGTGGCGGTGGAAAGAACGATCATTTGCGCGGTGACCGTGGTAACGACACATATCTCTTTGCACTGGGTGATGGTGATATATCCATTAATAATAGTTATGGGGACGTTGACCATGATGTATTGCGCTTCATAGCGGGTATATCGCCGGAAGATGTTACGGCAGCGCGTAACCAAAATAACTTGAATTTAACGGTGCAAACTACCGGAGAAGTGGTTTCTGTTACCAACTATTTTTATGGTGGCATTACCGGCCCTTATTTGATAGACACCATAGAGTTCAGTAATGGCACCGGTTGGGATGTTTCAATGATCAGGTCAATGGTGATACAAAGTACCGCCGGTAATGACAATCTGACGGGATTCGAGACAGACGATACCATTGATGGTTTAGCCGGAGATGACATTATTGCCGGTGCAGGCGGGAACGATCACCTCAGCGGCAGTGATGGCAATGATACGTTAACCGGTGGTGAAGGCGACGACATTTTATTGGGTGGTGCTGGTAATGACAGTCTGCACGGTACGCAGGGTAACGACATACTGGACGGCGGCGATGGTACTGACACACTTTTTGGTGGTGATGGCGATGATATTCTGCGCGGTGGTGCCGGTGCGAATGACCACATGCGCGGCGATGCAGGCAATGACACCTATCTGTTTGCTGCAGGCGAGGGAAATACTTCCATTGATAATTACGACACAGGGAACAGTCATGATGTGTTGCGGTTTTTGGAAGGTATTACGCCAGCAGATATAGTGGTATCGCGCAATACACAACATTTGTTTTTGACGCTACAGTCAACTGGCGAAAAAATTACAGTCAATAATTATTTCTATCAGGATACCAATAGTTCTTATATTCTGGATGCGATTGAATTCAGTGATGGCGCCAGCTGGGATACAGTCATAGTCAGGCAAATGGTATTAACTGGAACTGCAGGTAACGATACCATGTACGGTTTTGCCACCGATGATACGATAGACGGTCTGGGCGGCAATGACACCATCAACGGCGGCGATGGCAACGATACCCTGTCCGGCGGTTCGGGAAATGATTATCTACAGGGCGGAAGCGGTAACGATTTATTGTATGGCGGTGATGGCACTGACACGATCTACGGTGGAACCGGGGATGACATCCTGGACGGTGGTGCTGGGAACAACGATACATTAATCGGTGATGCAGGCAACGACACCTACCTGTTTGCAGCGGGTGACGGCAATACTACGATCAGCAACTATGACACCGGCACAAAAAACCGCAACGATGTGTTGCTTTTCGATGCCGGAATCACCCCGGGTAATGTACTGGTGTCCCGTGTTGGCAATGATCTGAAACTCACGGTACAAGGTACCGGTGAGGTTGTTACCGTTCAGAACCATTTCATCATCAGCAACCAGTACATGCTCAATGCTGTTGAATTTGCCGATGGCACCCGTTGGGACAGTACAACGCTCGCGCTGATGGTACTGACCGGAACCGAGGGCAATGACAATATCACTGGTTTTGCATCGGACGATACCATTAACGGGCTGGGTGGTAACGACACGTTACGTGGCGATGGCGGCAATGACATTATTAATGGCGGCGACGGTACCGACACGATCTACGGCGGAACCGGGGATGACATCCTGGACGGCGGATTAGGTGCGAATGATTATTTGTCGGGCGATGCGGGTAACGACATTTATTTGTTTGCCGCCGGGGACGGCAATACCACGATCAGTAACTATGACACCAGTGCAGATCATCATGACGTTTTACGCTTCGCATCGGGGATCGATCCAAGTGGGGTATTAGTCAGTCGTTCAGGCGATAGTTTGAAGTTGACCGTACAAAGTACCGGAGAAGTTGTGACGGTACAAAACCATTTCATTAGCAGCAATCAATACATACTCAATGCCGTTGAGTTTGCGGACGGTACGATTTGGAGTAGTACTGCACTGGCTGCAATGATACTGACTGGAACTGCAGGTGCTGACACGATGACTGGATTCGCATCGGATGACACAATGAGTGGCCTGGGTGGAAACGATATGATTTTCGGTGTGGGCGGAAACGATACTCTGGATGGCGGAGATGGCAATGACACGCTGCACGGTGGAGATGGCAACGACACCTTATCAGGTGGTAATGGTCAGGATACGTTGTATGGTGGTGCAGGTAATGATACGCTGAGTGGTGGAATTGGACTTGACATACTTTCAGGACAGGCAGGTGCAGACCTGTTTTATTTTGCTGCTTTAACAGATTCTGTCGTCGGCACAAATCGGGATGTGATTACCGATTTTAGCCATGCGCAAACAGATCTGATTGATGTATCAGCAATTGATGCGAATGTTGATATACCAGGGGATCAAGCTTTCACATTTATTGGTAATGCGATGTTTTCGGCTGCAGGTCAACTCAGGTACGATTCTGCAACTGGTATTATACAAGGTAGTGTAAGCAATGCCTTAACGGCAGATTTTGAAATTAAGCTAAACGGTGCTCCATCAATGATTGCAGAAGATTTCATTTTGTAACACTCGCTGTATCATAAAGTACAAAACGCCTGATTTAATCAGGCGTTCATGAAATATTCAGTAAGCAATTATGATACAAATGTGTCAAGCGTCAATGTTCTTCAATTTGCAACATATCATATCTTATGAAAACCTCTGGTTTAGCCGCAGTTCAAATGATCTGAGAATAAATGTAGTTGGGACAAATGATCAGGTAACAATCAGCAACTGGTATATTAACAACTCATACCAATTGGATCAGATTTATGCCGGTTCTTCATTATTGTCGAATGATGAAGTTGATCAACTGGTCTCGGCCATGTCTCCGTATGCAGTACCAAGTGGGGAAGGAAGCGTTATTCCTCAGGATACTATGAATGCACTAGGGCCTGTATTAACAGATGTTTGGTTATAAAAATCATGTATTCGTCGCTAAGCGGGCCTATGTGTAGTGAATGGATGAACATCCAGAGACCTTTGCACGGCTACTACGCGGCACGATAATTGCGTTAAAAATTTGCGAAAAATGCTCATTTACCCCGTGCAAACTCCGCTTTTTCGCAAATTTTTGCCTTATTCTCGTACCGCTCATGACACCGTGCAAAGGTCTCATCCAATTTAACTATCGACATGGGGATGTCCGATAAAGAATCCTTGCGCAAAATCCACATTCAAATCTTTTAAAATAAGCAGTGTTTCATTATCTTCGACGCCTTCTCCAACAACTTGTTTGCCAAATGCATGCACCATGGTTGTAATTGCATTGACAAAATCCCGCTCGTCTTTATTGATTGCAATATGTTTTACGAGCGAGCGATCAAGTTTCACATAGGCTACCGGGAGTTGTTTCAGGTAATACAGTGAACTGAACCCCGCACCGAAATCGTCGACGGCAAACTTGAATCCATGTTTGATAATAATGTCAGCGATATTCGCAGCTTTTTCCATGTCGGCGATAATGGCCGTTTCGGTGATTTCAAAGATCAGCCGGTTGGGGTCAAGGCAGTAATCGGAGATTGCTTCTATCAGTAATTGTACCCAATTGTCATTGACAAAAACGGAGGTTGAAAGATTGATTGAAAGCCGTTTTGTTGCATCGGTCATCAGTGTTTTCAGGGCCAGCTGGATGACATATAGATCAATTTCATAGGACAATCCCGAGCGTTGACCGCTGTCCAGAAATTCACAGGGGGAAACGATACGGCCATCCCGCATGCGAAGCCGTAATAATGCTTCATGGTAAATAATTTTGCCGGTTGGAATATCGATAATGGGTTGCATGTGGAAGAATAGATGACCTTCATTTAATGCATGCAGCAAAATGTCTTTCCAATAAATATTCTGTGACAACTGATCCGCGTGCCCCTGGTCATGTGTGAAAAGCTGTACCTGTGATCGGCCGGCGCGTTTTGCTTCAAACATCGCCATATCGGCATTGGCCATTAATTCATGTACGTCGTTGCCATGATGCGGCAGCAATGCGACGCCGATGCTGACACCCAGTCTATACCGCTTTTCTCCATAGGGAAAAATCATGTTTTTGACGAGTTCAATCAATTCCTGGGCAAATATCCTTGCACCGTTTCCATTGGTATGCGGCATTAATATACCGAACTCATCGCCGCCCAGACGTGCAACGATGTCCGATTTGCGTGTCCGTTTCTGGATTTCATGGGCTATCAGGCGCAGCAATGCATCGCCTGCGGCGTGTCCACTGGTGTCGTTAATCTCTTTGAAATGGTCCAGATCAAAAAGTAGCAACGCTGAAGTCTGGTGATTGCGTTTGCTTTCAAGCATAGCACGGGAAATTTCTTCCTGAAAACGCCGCCGGTTAACGAGACCGGTTAATTGGTCATGATCCGCCAGCCAGCGCATTTTCGATTCCGCTTCGACTCTTTTGGTGACATCCAGTCCAACGGATAAAATTGCCGAGCCGTCGGCGTGTTCAGTCATCAGCGGTGCATGAACCCACACGATTTGATGTTTTTCGTTTTCACTTGTAATCAGTGTATGTTCATGCTCGAGCCGTCTCTGGCCACTGCTGTTCATGTTCCTGAGTTGCTTGTATATGGTTTTACCGATTTTCCGGTCAGGTATTAAGTCGGTGAATTTCGTGCCTTCCAGTTGATCTGCCGAAAATCCGGTGAGCTGTAACGCAAACTCGTTGGCCATGCGGATAATGCCGTCACGGGTTTGTGTTAAGACCAGTACCTGCGCTGAAGTGAGCAGGCCTTGAATGAAATCTCTTTCCATTTCAAGTTCCACATTTTTTTTTGCAATGGCCTGACTGTTTGCGTCGAGTCTTTCGGAAAGTGTCAGTGCGCTGTCATATAAAATGTCAATTTCATCGCGCAGCAGCTTTGATTTTTGGTGTGTGGCAAAGTAATCGTGTACCTGGTGGTAATTTCCGGCAGCAAGCAGCGGCAGCTTGTGCGCCAGCTCTTTAATACGCTGAGTCGGAATTCCGACCAGATAAATAAGACCCAGTTCGGCAATGAGCAAGGTAATGACAGTGATAACCAAACCTTGCTGGACCGCGCTATCAATTCGGCTGAGACGGTCTGTGACATCGGATATAAAAAGAATGGCGCCGTCTTTTACATTCAGAAAGTTGGACAGCGGGATGTAATGAATGTCGTAACTGGTGTTATTCCATTTGACGATCAGCCCGTCTTCAAAGGCGAGTGGGGAGCCGAAACGCTTTGTCAGGTCGTGTAGCATGGGAATCATTCTGTCCGCATTTGAAATACCTGCAATGCGGGTAGACCATTGATCGAGAACATCGCCCTCTATACCTGGTTGAAGCGGCATGGCCAGCACAAAATCCGTATTGGTGACTACATTAAATTCAATAATAAAATCAGCAATGGATTGACTGATCGTCATGACGCCGATATTGCGGCCTTGTTCCAGTATCGGAACGAATGCATAAAGGAGACAGTGCGGCGTGCAAACCAGAAAACTACCTGGTTTTTCTTTGTTTTGTACCTCTACCACTTTTTGATGTAACCAGGTTTCAGTCGCAATAGTGCTGATATCGCCCGATTGGGTCCAATACCAGGCCAGGCTGGTGTCAGCGGCGAAAAAACCTATTTCATGAATATCCAGTTCAAAGCCGAGCTTGGTGTAATTTGCATTTGGAGGGTTGAGATCGCTATTTTTCTTGATTTTATGCGGATCGGGTGTTTCATCAACATCAAAAATGGAGGCCAGCGCACCGCTTAAGCGTACGAGGCGGTCTGTTGTGTGGTTCAGCAAAACATCCACCTGGCGTTTGAGATACATGACTTCCGTTTGCCGCTGACTACGAAACTGTGTAGTCAGATAATAATGATTCAATATATAGAAGACGGAGCTGAGTCCTATCAGCAGCAAACTGACCCATAGAAAACCCTTCCAGTGCAGGCCTAAGAATGGTTGTTTCCACTGACTTCTAGACATATATTTGTAGCCGTTACAGCATTATTGCTGTTCTAATTAAAGGAAGCGATACGTGCATAACATATTCCAATCTGCAATCTGTTATGCATCAATGACAACCCGGTTGTTCGAGAGGTGGGTTGATTGTCAATAGCCGTCGCAACGTTTCGCATGAATTCATATCGAAGACCAATTCAGCAGCATCGCTGTACGATAGAGTCTGCACAGTTTTTTTCTGTCTTAGACCGGGGCCGATAGCTTGAGATCCATTCATTCCGCATCGATAACCAAGCAGACAGAGTCTGGAAGAAAATTGTTATGGTCTGCTTCTACTGCATAGGATGCGCATATGTAAGTGCAACTATTCAGCGTGAAACTATAGCTGATTTTCCATGATTCAGCATATATCTTTTTTGTTGATGAATGTGTCGATACAGTGAATGATCCTGGGCGGGTTTCAGTGTTTCTCGCCAGTGTGTGCGTCAGAATGATTGATATTATCCCTTGTTACCACGGGGTTGAGAGCGAGCGTGATTCGGGATCGGTGGTTTGACGGTCGTCGCTTGATTCAGATGAATGACAGTAGATAATAGGCTAATCGGTTTCAAAAACGGTGACAGGTGATAACGTACGTTGCAATAGCCAAACAATGGGCAGTTCCGGATCAGCATATTCCGAGAGTTGATCCAGCAACCGACGTTTACTGTAACCTGTTGCAACCAAAGCAATGTGTTCACTGCACGCGAGTATTTCAAGCGACAGGCTCACGCGCTGTGGCAGTATGGCAGAGGGATTAACGGCGAGGCATTGCATGTCCGCTGTGTCATGCGGTCTTTCGTGCAGTTTCAGATAGGGAAACAGTGATGCGATATGACCATCTTCACCTATACCGAGAATCGTGAGTGTGAAAGGTTGGGGTACTTTTGCGAGGCGCCGGGAGATTTCAGGAATCGCCTGTTCGGGTGTGTCATGCCATGTTTTAAGGCCGACAAAATGGGTTTCTTCCGGTAAATGATCAAGCAGGTTCTCTCTGACGAGTCGTTCGTTTGAGTCCTCTGAATCGGTGCTGACCCAACGTTCGTCGCTCAACGTGATGGTGATGCGATTCCAGAGTAATGGTTGCGCCGCGAGTACCGGAAGATAAAAGCGCGGTGTGTTCCCACCAGGAATGACGAGGCTTGCAGCTTGCTGTTTATTGAGCGTGCACGATAAAATGCCTGCCGCATATTCCGCAAAACCATGCGCCAGTTCTGTGCTATTCGCAAAGGCGATTCTTTGAATCCGGTTGTGCATAACATTCATTAAGCGTTCAATGCGCTAAAATCGGTGACCACATATGTTCCAGGGGGGAATGGATTGGTATCGCCAGGACGGACACGACCGAGGAATGCAATACCGTTGGCCTGAGCACCTTCATAATCCGCCATGGCGTCGCCGATCATCAGTACCGATTCAGGGCTGAGTGTATGATCAGACAGAATTTCCGCAATCAGTGTCGTTTTGAGTTTGGGGGCGCCGCGTACCTGTTTGAAATAGGGAGTCAAGCCACGCCGTTCAACAATAATCCTGAGTTCAATTTCCGGTGTGCCGGAAGCTACGAAGAGCGGAATTCTTTCGGATTGTTGCCGGATGAGCGTATAGGCTCCGGGAACAGCTTCAGCGGCGATCACGGCTTCTACGACGAGTTCGGAAAAATGCTGGTCAAGCATGTGCTCTTCTTCGGGTGTTAGTGGCGGTTTGTTCAGTAATTGCTGCTGGAAATGGTGGAATTTGTGGTAACGCGACAGGCCGCCATGTTGCGTATGGTATTTAATGACTTCGGCGACGATTTCCACACCATGGGGACGATAAAGCGCCGCAAAAGCCTGTGTTTTAATATCCCCGGATTCCACGACAACACCGTCAAAGTCAAAAATGATGGCCTGGAAAGGTGTCAGATCAAACATGCGGTTATGTCCAATTATGCCCGGTTGTCGGATGAGGTGGGTGTGGCATCATCGTTTTCGTCCGCATGCTCCAGGTCATGATGGATTTCACGGATGCAATCGAGCAATCCCTGGCCCAGGTCGACATGTTCATTGAGCACCAGTTTGCGGCCGATGCGTGGCTGGAAAGCATAGGGTGTGATTTCGTAGTGATGGACGGCATTCGCTTCGTCAAAGTGAAGTGTTATCGGCCACGGTATGATTTCGGAAATCATCGTCATGACATCCCGGATGCGCAGTTTCTCCTGTCCGGTGAGGATGAGATGCCGGTTGGCATATTCCGAAGCAAGTATCTGGACACTCATACGGGCGGCGTCTTCGACATGAATATATTCGCGCATGGCATTGCCGCTGCCTCTGTAGGTGATGGTACGGTGCATGATGGCTTCATGCAGCATGCGGTAGATGCCGTTGCGCCGGTCGCTGCGTCGGCCGTACAGCGAGCCGTAGCGCAGGATATTGTATTCGAGGCCGTAGCAGTCATGGTAGGTTTCGGTGAAGCGTTCGGCTGCCTGTTTGCTGGCGCGGTAAAAAGAGCCGGATTCCGAATAAACATACACACTGCTGGCAAAAACGAAACGCCGTACATTGGCCAGGCGCGCGGCTTCAAGCACATGCGTATTGCCGAGTACGTTAATCGCGGCAGTTGCCACCGGCCTGTTGTGCGCTTCGTCGATATCGGCGATGGCCGCAAAGTTGTACACAATGTCGGCACCTTTGACGGCATTGATGACCTGTTGCAGATCCATGATGTCACCGATAATCATTTCCTGATCCTTTTGCAGATGTGGGGAGGGGCTGCGGTCAAATAAGCGCACCTTGTAGCCTGATGCTGAAAGTGCATCGGCGACATGACTGCCGAGAAAGCCGCTTGCGCCGAATACGATAACGGTTTGTCCGGAAGGTGAAGAATCAGGCGTCGTTTTGTTGTGTGTCATGAATGATGCCTGCTTTGATGAGTCCATCGCGTAAATTTTCCGCAGCTTCGAGTTCCATGCGCTGGCGCGATTCGTGTGCCAGTGATCCCACGTGAGAAGACAGAATTAGATTGTTGCATTGGCGTAGCGGTCCCTGATAAGGTTCCTGTTCGAATGCATCCAGTGCGGCCGTACTCAGTTGACCGCTGTCAAGCGCGGCTTTGAGTGCTTGCTCGTCGACCAGACCGCCGCGGGCGGCATTGATGAGCAAAGCGCCGGGCTTCATCCGGGCTATCGCCTGAGCGTCGATCAAATGATGCAGATCGGGATTATGCGGTATGTGTAGACTGATGATGTCCGCGGTTTCAAGCACTTGAGCCAACGGCATGAGTGTGACACCTGCTGGCGCCTGATCAATGTAAGGATCATGGGCAATGACATTGGCCTCAAATGCTTGGCACAGTTTGGCGACACGCTTGCCGATGTGGCCGAGGCCAATCAGGCCGACAGTCTGGGCGGCAAGCAGGCCCCCTTGCGTGCGTGGCCATTCGCCTTTGCGGATTTGCCGGTCTGTTTCGCAGATCTGTCTCAGGCTGGCCAGCATCAGTCCCAAGGTGAGCTCGGCGACAGCTTGCGCGGGTGCTTCCGGGGTATTGTATACAGTGATGCCGTGCTTCCGGGCGGTAGCCCGATCGACATTGTCCATGCCTGTACCACAGCGGGAAATAACTTTGAGATGGGTTGCGGATTGAATCACGCGCGCCGTGAGCGGTTCAACGCCAGCAATCATGCCGATTACATCGTCTTTTAACAGATCTTCGACTTCATCCTCGGTCAGCTTGCGGCCATAGGGATTGGTTATCGGTTGCAAGCCTACCTGAATAAGGTGTTGGATGACAGGGTTATTGACGGTATCAAATGATGATGTGGAAATGACAAATTTGTGCATAAATTTTAGAAAAACTCCCGTATTCGTTGCATGTGGCTGCGGCAAACGGAATCCAGAATACGAATGTCCAGACTGTAGCCCAGAAAATTAAAGCCGGATTGAATGCGCTGCTGCAGTGCTTCAGGGTCGGGTTCGATGACATGGATGCCGCCTGGTTTGCCGGCGCGTTTTCCAGCCTCGAGTATGCGACTGATGGCTGTCTGCACATCCGGATGATTCAAATCGCCGGGGCGGCCCATGGAGCCCGAAAGATCATAAGGACCGATGATATAGGCATCGATGCCGGGTACTGCAAGAATCGAATCAATGGCATTGACGGCGTCAATATGCTCGATCATGACGACGATGACGGCATTTTGTTCAAGCCATTGCCGGTAGGCCTGAAAGCTTGCGCCAAATCCTTGCGCGCGGGCAAGTCCGACGCCGCGTTGTCCACGCGGCGGGTAATACATTGCATTGACGGCTGAGCGGGCATCTGCAGCCGATTTGATCATCGGCACCATGATGCCTGTTGCGCCGGCATCCATGACGCGCTTGATCTGGTCGGGATGATTGGATGTTAAGCGTACGATTACCGGACATTGCTTGCCGTCCAGTATCTGGATAATCGTTTGGACTTCGCTGAGTTCAAGAACGCTGTGTTCCATATCAAGCACCAGCCAGTCGAAACCGGCCGACGCCATAATTTCGGCAATCGCGGAATGCCCCAGCGTTATCCATGAACCAATGGTGATTTCTGATTGTGTCAGTTTTGCTTTAAGTTGCATGGTTTCCGGATGTCGGAGTTAATAACGGGATAACAATGTGTCGTTTTTCATCAGTTCAGCAACACGCGCCAGATCAGCTTCGGTATCGACAGCCTGTGTGTTGAATGCGGTCGGCACCATTCTGACTTTGTAACCGTGTTCGAGCAGCCGCAGCATATCCACCGATTCCAGCTGTTCCAATGGTGTCGATGGTAGATGCGTATAACGGAACAACATATCACGGCGAAACGGGATAATGCACACCTGTTTATACGCGGCGGTCTGTGAAAAACCGGTTTTGGACAATGTCGGTATGGGCTGACGCGACATATAAATGGCGTTATTGGATTGATCCATGACAACTTTGATTGTGTTGGGATCGCGAAAATCCGATTCCTGTTCTATGCGGCGTACCAGATTGACACAGCTGATCTCGGGGTTATCTTCAAAGGGTTTAACTGCAGCATCAATCATATCCGGATGTGTCATCGGTTCATCGCCTTGCACCATGACAATCAAGTCGGCTTCCAGATGGGTGACAGCCTCAGCGACCCGATCGCTTGCACGTTCATGGGTGTCGGCAGTCATGATGACGGTTGCGCCAAATCCTTCTGCAACGTTGCGTATTTCTTCATCACAGGTTGCGATATAGGTCGCGTCGAGCACTGTACTCAGTGCAACACGTTTATAGATATGTTCTATCATGGGACGACCCAGGAGCGGCGCGAGCGGTTTGCCGGGATAGCGCGTTGATCCCATGCGGGCAGGTATGACAGCGATAGTCTTCATCGGATTTTTCAATCTTTATTTAATGGGATTCGTCGGATTCGGTTAATAATCGGATTCAATAAAATCTGCGTAATCCGCAATTTCAATCTTTTTCTTTCTTTTTTGCAACAGATTATTATCTGATTTATCAATCCATCAGGGCAAATTTATTCGAATGCGTCATTCAAATATGCGTGAATTATAATGAACGAAGCTGCTTGATTGCGACAGCTTTAGGGGGAATTCTTGCGTTGCGTTTGTGGCTGGCGAAGTGGCCGGTGCGCGTGTAGAATGGGCGGAGCGCATTTTTTGTGTCATTGTCCGGATAAGTTGCGCGTACTGTGAGAGTCGGTACGACTGGGATCATATTCTTATTTAATCAGAAATTTACATTCATATTCAAGGGATGAAAACCCTTTTTTTTCTTCGGCATTATAATGATATTGATCACATCACGCCGGTGATCTACAAATGGGCGATAACAGGGCATCAGTGTGATGTCGTGCTGCTCGGTTCAGCCAAGTTCCGCCGTGATTATCGTATTCAGTTTTTAAAGCAGCTATCCGGTGTGCGTGTTGCACATATCAGAGAAATTCTTGGGTGGCGGCGTTTCTTGATGTGGCGTTTGCAGGCATACATGCTGACCGGCAATGTCAGGCGCATACCGGTGCTTAGATCATTAGCGGAACGCGCATCGGAACGTTATGATCAGACACGGCGTGAGCAACTGTGGCAGGAGACGACTGAGATATTGCTGACGCGCTGTTTTGGAAATGCCGAAGACGGTGTCATCGCGTTTGATTGGGTGGAAAAAAACTCGGTTATCAGCGTTGAGTGGATAAAAGTTTTGATAAACATGGCGCATGCCAGAAAAATACATGTGGTTTCATTACCGCATGGAGATAGTCCGCATATCAATCAATTGATCCACCGTGGTGAGCGAAAAGTGGGTCCGGATGCCGTGTTTTCCAATGCGGATATTTTTGATCGCCTGGTTGTGCCGAATGAATTGTGTGCAAAGCGTTTCCGCCCGTTTCTCGATGAGGAAAAGATTGCCGTGCTGGGTTCGCCACGTTTTTGCGAGGAATGGCTGCATAAATTGTATGAAATACTTCCCTCATCTCCTATAGAACGTTCGGACAATACACTTAAAATTGTCATGTTTTTGAGAAAGGCGAATTTTTCGACGTTTTGGGAGGAAGTTGCCGAAGTCGTTCATCTGATTGCCGAGCTGCCGGGTACGGAAATCATAATAAAGCCGCATACCCGCGGCGGATGGAAACAGTCGTTGACGAAAGACAAGTTGATTAAACGGCTTTCGAATGTCCGTATTGCCGATGACAATGCACATTCCGCGCATCTGATGCAGTGGGCCGATGTTATTATCGATCTTGCCACTTCAGTGATTTTCGAGGCTGTCAGAGCGAAGAAACCGGTACTGGCCGCGGATTATCTGATTGCGGGGCGTTCGACGGTTGCGCACTACATGCCTGAAGCAGAGCTTCGATGCCGTGATGATGTGTATGAAAAAATTAATCATTTTTTAATACATGGTTGCGATGATTTTTATGTGGCGGCGCATCACCGGCAATTTCTGCAAGAGATGCTCGACGTGCCGGATGGCAGGGTATTGGAGCATTATGTGTCGCTATTGGAAGATCCGTCCGGGAAACAGAAACAATTGAATGAGCTCAGCGGAGGCAATGCTGATGATAGCGAATTTTTTTAAGAACTGTATTGTCGCGTTTTATCAGTTAATCGGTGGTTTCACCCAAACCAGTGTGAGGGGGTTGCCTATTCGTATTGCCGTCGATCATTGGCGGGTATTCAGGCGCGCGAAGACTTACGCGGTCAAGGAACCGGATACACTGGACTGGCTCGATCGATTCAAGCCGGATACCTGTTATTTTGATATTGGCGCGAATATCGGCCAGTATTCCCTGTATCCGGCAAAAAAATATGGCGCATCGGTGCGGGTCTTTGCGTTTGAGCCGCAAAGCAATAATTATTATTCTCTGAATAAGAATATCTTTATCAATAATCTGGCTGAAATCATTTCTTCATATTGCATTGCGGTTTCAGGCAAGACCGAATTTTCCAGATTGTATATCCCGAAATTTATTCCGGGTGGAAATCGCTCCCAGTTTGGCCGGGAAGATATCCGGAACATGAAGATTCCGGCAACGCATATTCAGGGTATGTTTGGTGTAACACTGGATGATTTGTGCGGTAAGTGGGGATTTCCTTATCCCAATTATATGAAGATTGATGTGGATGGCATTGAGATTTCCATCCTACAGGGCGCCGAAAATGTACTGCGGAATCCGCGGCTTGTTTCGGTGATTATTGAACTGGGCACGGCTGAGGAGCAACAGGAAGCGGTGCAGTTAATGCAAGTAGCGGGCTTTCAGGTCAAGCATAAAACGACCCGGAACTGGGGTGAGACTTGTTTTATATTTGAACGCTAATGATTGTGTGAAAGTGTCAGACATTTTTTATTGATCCGGCTGCTTTGTCAGGTTTTATACGATTAAATGCGTTTCAGCAGGAAATGCTGATCAGATCTGTTCTGGTCGCTTTCTGCATTGGTTTGTGGTTCAGCATCTTGTACACACTTCTTGTTGTTCTGCTGGTGCTGGCATGGTTGCTGGACGATGGGTACAGGAGATTATGGTCTTTACTGAAAGAACCGTTAGTGCGGGCCATCGGTATTTTTTGTTTTTTCTTACTGTTGGGGTTGTTCTGGGCGGAAACCTTTGCGGAAGGGCGGCATAAATGGACAAAATATCTGCTGCTGCTGACTTATATTCCTTTTCTGGGGTTACTCAATCGGCAGCGCTTGCCCTGGGCTACGGGGGCCGCAGGTACGGGATTTTGCCTGGTGCTGTTTGCCGGACTTCATGCCTGGCTGGTTGAGCAGCAACAGGGTATACCGCTGTTCAATATGACTTATCTGACTTTTTCGGCGCTGCTCGGTATCGGCAGTGTTTTTTTATGCTGCTGTGCCTGCATGAGCCGGAATAGAATCATACAGATACTGTTTTTTTCTTTGGCACTGGTGTTGTTGTTTTTACAATTCCAGCAAAGTGCGCGCAGTTTTCTGTTGGCGACACTGGTTACGCAGATGACTGTATTGGTGATTTACTTTCGAGTGTCGTTACGTGCCGTTGCGCAGATTGCGGGGTTACTGGTGTTGGTGGCGATCGTATTTGCTTATACCAGCCCTGTAATTTCAGAGAGATGGGCGCAGGCCAGGTTTGATTTTGAGAACATCCGGCAGGATTACTACGACAATAGTATCGGTTATCGTCTTGCACTGTGGGATGTGGGGTTGCAGGGCATCGCAGAAAAACCTTTTTTCGGACATGGTACTGGTGCGCCGGAGCAGTATTTTGATCAGACGGTTGTATACTATAAAAACGGAATTTACGCGAATTTGCCCATTTTTCAGCAGACATCACATTATCATAATGACTGGATAGAAATCGGTATGCATTTAGGCATGATGGGGATAGCGTCATTCATGTATCTGTTATGGGCGTGGTACAGAACTTTAGAGCAAAACCGGATGAGCTTGCCGGCGATTGCAATGGTCAGTTTTGTGTTTTTCTCGGGATTGACCGAAACTTTCTTGATTTTTGCCCGCATGCCGGTTTTATTGCTGGTGATTACTGCAATCGCGATCAGCTGGCAAAAATCGCGATTGTGAGTGCTGTTGCGTGTAACATGTAAAAGGAAGAGGAATAAATTTCCAGAGCGAGGAGGAGAGAATGTCTGATTTAAAAAAACCGACATCAGAAAATCCTGATGTTATTATTCCGGTACATCCAGCGATAGAGGCTTATATGCGGGGCTTGGTCGGAAAAACAGATGATTCTGTGTTGCTGGAAATGGAAGAATTGGCGAGGCAGAGAAGCTTTCCAATTGTCAATAGACTGGTCGGTATTTTTCTCGAAACGCAGGCAACCATGATTGGTGCGAAGCGCGTTTTTGAGTTTGGCAGCGGTTATGGTTATTCCGCCTACTGGTTTGCACGTGCGGTTGGCGAGGGTGGTCAGGTTATTTGCAGTGACGGTAAGTATGAAAATAAAACACGCGCAGAGCAATTTCTTGCTTCAGCAGGTCTTTGGGACCGGGTAACATTCAATGTGGGTATGGCACAGGATGTTTTTGTTCAGACCGAGGGTATTTTTGATATCTGTTATAACGATGTAGATAAAGGTGGTTACCCTGAAGTGTGGCGTCTGGCTAAGGAAAGGATTCGTCCGGGCGGACTCTATATTGCAGATAACGTGCTTTGGCATGGCCGCGTAGCCGCAGAAGTATATACCGATATCGAACTAGGATGGACAGAAGCCATTGTGGAACATAACAGGCTTATTTTTGATGATCCCGAATTCGATGCTTTTATCAATCCGACACGTGACGGTGTGCTTGTAGCGCGCAGGAAAGATAATTAAATTAGGTATTTTCTTTTGTATTTTTATCCCTACAGATCCATTTATTACCGTAGCAGTATGACGGATTAATTGATATAGTAATCCGGTATTGATAAATAAAAACGGGCTGCATTGTTGTCGTGTGAAGCATGCCGCCATGATGATTCAATTTGAAATTTATATTAAGGATGTAACAATAATGCAAATTCATGTTTATGATACCTATGTAAAAGCTAAAGACGGACATATTATGCATTTCGATGTGTTTATTGCCGTTAAAGACGACCAGAAGGCTATCGAATATGCTAAGGAGTGGCTTTCTTCTATCGATGAAAATGAAGCTGCGGTAACTACCAAAGAGTGCAGATTCTGTCATACGGACAGTCGGGGTATGCCGCAGGAAGTTGTCGACGCAATCAACCGGAATGGCTATTACATTTATAAAATGGAAGGGTGTGTGTAGTTCAATCTAATAAAATTCGTATCTTCTGGAAGGAGGGCATTTTTTATATGTGCCCGATGATCTTATCAATCTCAAGGTTTGTAATATGAAGTATCGACAAATGAGTAAGTTATTGCTGATGAGTGCTGCAGTTATGTTGAGTGGCATTACCGGCACAGTTCAGGCTTCCGAGCCAAGATTATTGGGAGAGTATGGCGACTGGAAGGCTTATGTATTCATGGAGAACAATGGTAAAGTCTGCTATATGGTCAGCCAGCCCAAGAAGGATGAAGGAAATTACAGCAAGCGCGGCGATATTTTTGCACTGATAACACATCGCCCGGCTGAAAACAGCAGAAATGTTTTCAGTTATATCGCCGGTTATGCCTATCGGGCTGGTAGTGAAGCGACTGTTAAAGTCAATAATCAGACATTTAAACTCTTTACGCAGGATGATTCAGCATGGGCGCCAGATCAAAATACGGATAATAGGCTGGCGGATGCGATAAAACGTGGTAGTGCATTGGTGGTTCAAGGGACTTCTTCTCGTGGTACCTTGACAACGGATACCTATGGATTGAAAGGATCATCGGCAGCGCATAAAGCGATTTCCGATGAATGCGGTATCAGATAACACGAATATTTTGATCATTTTCCTATGCTGGGAGCAAAGTTCATAACATGAGTGACAAGATAACAATCTATCAGAAACCGACGTGCAGTAAGTGCAGAAGTACATTGGCGATACTCAATGAAAGTGGGCAGGATTATGAGTCTGTTAATTACTATGAGACGCCTTTAACTGCGGATAAATTACGTGAATTAATACAGAAACTTGATTTGTCGCCACGCGATATTCTCCGTAGAGACGAATTGGCCGCGCGCCATTTGGATCTGGACTCAATATCAAATGATGCTTTAATCAATGCGATGATCGAGAATCCTGATCTGATGCAGCGCCCCATTGTGGTGCGCGGTGATAAAGCAAAAATATGTCGACCACCGGAAAATGTCAGGGAATTACTGTGAATAGAATTATTTGACTACAGGCTAAAAAATATCGCCTTTGCTATTAATTTGCAGCAAAGGCGATATTTTTATTGCACTACTTGGAGTTTGATACAAGCATATTTTCTTGGAAAGATTTATTCAGTAGCTTCGCTCTGCTCTGTAGCGCTTTTATTTGAAGGATTTGTTGTCAATCGTTTGTTCACGCGTGCGGGCAGTTTTTCACGAATTCTTGCAGACTTGCCTGAACGGGCTCTTAAGTAATAAAGTTTTGCGCGTCGTACATCACCGCGGCGTTTTACTTCTATGCCTGCAATGAGTGGAGAGTAAGTTTGGAATGTGCGTTCAACACCTTCGCCGCTTGATATTTTTCGGACTGTAAACGCAGAATTCAGACCGCGATTGCGTTTCGCGATGACAATACCTTCATAGGCTTGTACACGTTTACGGTTACCTTCTACCACATTGACACTTACAACAACCGTATCGCCCGGCGCGAAATCGGGGATATTTTTATTCAAACGACTTATTTCTTCAGCTTCTAATTGATCAATGATATTCATAATATTTTCCTATTTAAAATCAATCTGTTCGTGATCTTTGCAAGCTTCTTTAAATTCTTCCAGTAGATTTTCTTCTTCTTCTGTCATACCTTGCGTCACTTTTAATTCCAGTAAGTCCGGGCGTTTCAGCCATGTTTTACCCAATGCTTGTCGCAAACGCCAGCGGCGGATATTAGCATGATTCCCTGATAATAATATTTCAGGAACATTACCGCCGTAATATTTCTTAGGACGTGTGTAGTGCGGGTAATCTAGCAATCCGTTTGCAAACGAATCCTGCGATGCCGATTCCGGGTCGCCCAACGTACCTGGAATCAATCTAACTATGCTGTCAATCAATACCATGGCAGCCAGTTCGCCCCCTGACAAAACATAGTCACCGATTGAGATTTCAGTATCAACCTGACGAATAATCAGGCGTTCATCAACACCTTCGTAACGACCGCACAGCATAATTACCCCAGAAGATTTGCTTAATCGTGTCACCAATTGATGATCAAGTCGCTGTCCTTGTGGAGAAAGATAGATAACTTCCGGTTTGGCAATACCAATTTGTTGTTGTCTCTTTTTTGCGTTAACGATTGCGTCTTCAAGTGGCTGAGCTTTCATTACCATGCCGGGGCCGCCGCCGTAAGGATAATCATCCACTGTACGATAACGATCCGACGTGAAATCACGCGGATTCCATGTGTTCAAATGAAAAATACTATTTTCACAAGCTCTACCTGTTACGCCAAACTGCGTGATAGCGTTAAACATGTCTGGAAACAATGTAACAACATCGCATTCGTAAGGCATGAAATATTATTGCATCAGTATTCAGCTAATCTAGTAATCTTTTTCCCAGTCAACGATAATTCGGTTGTAATCCAATTCAACTTTTATTATAAATTTCTGTTCAATAAATGGAATCAGCAATTCTTTTTCTCTGTCAATGTCATCTTGTATGCGTAATACATCGCTTGCACCTGTTTTGAACAAACCGACAACCATACCAAGTTTTTCGTTATTTAAATTGATGACTTCTGAACCAACCAAATCCGACCAGTAATAACCTTCATCTCCGTTATCCGGTAGTCTAGGTAAATTCGCTCGTGGGATTGCAATTTGCATGCCTTTAAATAAAAGTGCCTGATTTCGATCGTTGCAATTCTCCGGCTTGGCATCCAGAAAATTTCCATTTTGGCGTCCGGTTATGATTTGTATTGGGTACCAGTTTTTGTTTTCTTTACCGAGCCACCAGCTTTTATAATTCAGCAAGTTATCAACTTGCCCGGTATACGGATAAACTCTTATCCAGCCGCGAATGCCAAAAGCATCGGTAACATGACCCATAATAACCATGGATCCACTGAAATCATTTATTTTAGTTATTGGCTGGTGCCGATACTTCCGGGATTGCTTTAGACTGCTTGATCAGCCTGTTTACTGTTTCCGATAGCTGAGCCCCCTTAGATTGCCAGAAATTGACACGATCTATGTGAATGCGCAACTTTTCTTCGCCGCCTGTTGCTCTTGGGTTATAGAATCCTACGCGTTCAATAAATCTACCATCTCTGGCGTTACGTGAATCTGCAACAACCATGCTGTAAAAAGGACGTTTCTTTGCGCCACCGCGTGCCAATCTAATAATAACCATAAATTTTATCCGTTTACCTTTGTCTTTGTTTCTAAATGATGCGAATCTAAAAAACCTTTAATTATACAGAATATTTTATATTGAAGACAAGTAATAGACACATACTTGCGTGAAGTAATCTGTGGCGATATGGATTTAATGCTAAATCAATTGGTTATATTTGTCGCTATTATTGTTGCTGGCAGCTTGTTCTATTTAATCCATACGTAGCCCGGATCAAGTTCGATGGCTTCAGGAAAGAAATAGAAGATGTTATGGGGCATTGTCATAAGCAGTGCTCGAGTGGGTTTGTTCAGCGGTGTTTTTAAGATTAGGGGTTTGCTATAATAAACGGTTTTTAAATCAATAAGGATAACAATGAGTAATTATCTTTTTACTTCCGAGTCTGTATCTGAAGGGCATCCGGATAAGGTGTCGGATCAGATTTCAGATGCTGTGCTTGATGCCATCCTGGACCAAGATGAAAATGCCCGGGTTGCTTGCGAGACGATGTGCAGCACGGGGCTGATCGTATTGTCCGGTGAAATTACAACACATGCTACGATCGATTATAACGTGATAGCGCGTGAAACAGTACGTAATATCGGCTATACAAGTTCTGATATTGGTTTTGATTCAACGACCTGCGCGGTTCTGACTGCTTTCAATAAACAGTCTCCTGATATCGCTCAAGGCGTCAATCGCTCAAAAGAAGAAGAAATGGATCAGGGGGCCGGTGATCAGGGATTGATGTTCGGCTATGCCTGTGACGAAACACCGCAACTGATGCCAATGCCGATTTATTATGCGCATCGTCTGGTTGAGCGTCAGGCGGCTTTGAGGAAGGGCGGCAAACTGGCGTGGTTGCGCCCGGATGCGAAGTCGCAGGTATCGGTCAGGTACCAGGATGGAAAGCCTAGATACATTGAAACAGTTGTCATTTCAACGCAACACAATCCCGATATTGCGCATAAGGATCTTTCCGAGGCCGTGATCGAAGAAATTATCAAACCGGTTTTGCCGCAGGAAATGCTGAATGAGCAGACACGTTATCTGGTAAATCCGACAGGACGTTTCGTGGTGGGTGGCCCAATGGGAGATTGCGGATTGACCGGGCGCAAGATCATCGTAGATACGTATGGCGGCATGGCTCGACATGGTGGCGGTGCTTTTTCCGGCAAGGATCCTTCTAAAGTCGATCGCTCAGCGGCTTATGCGGGTCGTTATGTGGCCAAAAATATCGTTGCTGCGGGTCTTGCTCATCAATGTGAAGTCCAGGTTGCCTATGCGATCGGTGTAGCGAAACCGGTTTCGTTGATGGTCAACACATTTGGCACAGGTCGGGTTTCTGATGAAAAAATTGTCCAGTTGATTGACAGGCATTTTGATTTACGTCCACGGGCGATTATCCATGCGTTAAATCTGCTACGGCCGATTTATACAAAAACGGCGGCATACGGTCATTTCGGTCGTACAGAGGCCGATTTTACCTGGGAAGCGACGGATAAGGCGGAGCAATTGCGAGCAGATGCGGGTATCTGATGTGGGTGCGGATTTATACTGATTTGATTTTTTTGACCAGGATGTAGATTATTTTTCCACTGTACTGAGGAGCGCTGCAGCGGGATATTCCGTGAGGCTCAGTTGTGTGGATAAGGTAACAACGGCGCTCGTTCCAAGTGATTATAGGAGATAGACGATGAGCGCTGTACTAGATGCTGATACAAGCAGTAATTTCACGGATTATAAAGTTGCGGATATTTCACTGGCCGAATGGGGCCGCAAGGAAATCGCCATAGCAGAAACCGAAATGCCCGGTTTAATGGCTGTGCGCGAAGAATATGCCAGTCAAAAACCACTGGCAGGTGCGCGGATTGCAGGCTCACTGCACATGACAATTCAAACAGCGGTATTGATTGAGACACTGGTTGCGCTGGGTGCCGAGGTTCGCTGGGCATCGTGCAATATTTATTCCACACAGGATCATGCTGCTGCTGCAATAGCGGGACGAGGTATCCCGGTTTTCGCGTATAAGGGGGAATCACTCGATGATTACTGGGATTATGCGCACCGTATTTTCGAGTGGACTATGCATGGCAAGCCCGGCAATGCCAATATGATTCTCGATGATGGTGGCGATGCAACCTTGCTGTTGATTTTGGGCAGTAAGGCTGAACGAGATGGCACGGTTATCGCCAATCCTGCCAATGACGAAGAGCGTGCCTTATATGCTTCAATTAAAAAGAAACTCGCCATTGAACCTGACTGGTATTCGAAGAAACTTGCGGATATCCATGGCGTAACCGAAGAAACCACTACCGGTGTGCATCGTCTCTACGAGATGCAAAAGAAAGGTGAATTGCCGTTCCCAGCATTTAATGTGAATGATTCTGTGACTAAATCGAAATTCGATAATCTGTATGGCTGTCGGGAGTCATTGGTCGACGGCATCAAACGCGCTACCGATGTAATGATTGCCGGTAAAATCGCGGTGGTCTGCGGCTATGGCGATGTGGGTAAAGGTTGTGCGCAATCGCTGCGTGGTCTTGGCGCGACGGTATGGATTACAGAAATTGATCCGATTTGTGCATTGCAGGCCGCGATGGAAGGCTATCGTGTCGTTACGATGGATGATGCCTGTGATAAAGCCGATATTTTTGTGACAGCGACAGGGAATTTGAGAGTGATCACACACGATCATATGCTGAACATGAAAAATCAGGCGATTGTGTGCAATATTGGACATTTTGATTCGGAAATTGATATTGCCGCTGTGCAGAAGTATCAATGGGAAAATATCAAGCCTCAGGTTGACCATATTATTTTTCCGACGGGGCGCAGAATCATTGTATTGGCGCAAGGCAGGCTGGTTAATCTCGGCTGTGCAACCGGTCATCCATCGTTCGTCATGTCAAGTTCGTTTACTAATCAGGTTCTGGCGCAAATTGAGCTTTGGTGTAATGGTGATAATTATCAGAAAGCCGTTTATGTGCTGCCTAAACATCTAGATGAAAAAGTTGCCAGATTACATCTGGATAAATTGGGTGCGAAACTGACAGCGTTGACTGATGAGCAATCAAAATACCTTGGTCTGGATAAAAACGGTCCTTACAAGCCGGAAATGTATCGTTATTAATTAGCATGCATTGAACGTTTTTTCTTAATCCGGTACCTGCGGTGCTATTTCGCAGGTACCGGCAGGGCGTTGCGAAGATCTGACATGGTTGGTATCTGCAAAGGTAAAATCTGTCACTGGTTTTGAATAGCCTTGGACTGCAAGGGGGCGATTTTTTACTTATACCAGTTTAGTTATGCCTCTTCTTTCATTTAATGTAATTTCAAGTGTTTAGGCAACCATTCAAAAAATGAAATCCCAAAAAGAATTCAACCCCACTTTCAGTTTCGAGCTATTTCCACCACAGTCTGAGCAAGGTATTGAAAAACTTCGACAAACACGTCAACAGCTGGCACAACTTCATCCGAAATATTTTTCGGTTACGTTTGGCGCAGGCGGTTCAACACGTGAACGAACGCTCGAAACAGTACTTGAAATGCAAGCAGAAGGTTATAGTGTCGCTCCGCATTTATCCTGTATTGGATCAACCCGGGAAAAGATTTATGCAATTCTTGAGAAATATCATGAAGCCGGCATTCAGCAGCTTGTAGCCTTGCGCGGTGATCTGCCATCGGGGATGGCGCAGGCGGGTGAGTTTCGCTATGCGAGCGAACTCGTTGCCTTTATACGCGAGTCCTTTGGACAGGTATTCCATATCGAGGTCGCCGCGTATCCGGAATATCATCCGCAAGCACGGTCGGTACAAGCCGATCTGGAAAATTTCAGGCGTAAAGTTGATGTTGGTGCAAATTCGGCTATCACGCAGTATTTTTATAACGCCGATGCGTACTTTCATTTCGTGGACTCATGCGAAACAATGGGACTTTGTTTGCCGATAGTTCCCGGCATTATGCCGATCAATAAATTTTCGCAATTGATGCGGTTTTCGGATACCTGCGGCGCGGAAATTCCGCGCTGGATCCGGAAAAAACTGGAAGGTTATGGTGACGATACTGCTTCGATTCAAGCATTCGGTCTTGATGTGGTGACCGATTTATGCGGGCGCCTGCTCAGAGAAGGGGCACCCGGTTTGCATTTTTACACGATGAATAGTGCGGATTTGACTTCAAGGATCTGGAAAAGACTGAACATTCATAGTGAAGCGTAGGGGTTTTCTGATGTAGCCGAACATGATTGGGCATGATCTTTTTCAAGATTGGGTCAGCCGGTATAATATAATGTTTGGAAAATTAGAAGTCATTAAAAGTCATGGGGTGGTAGCGCAATGAGTAAAAAGCAAGATTCAACTGTGGAAGCTGAGAATATCTCGACTCAGAACGAATCAACGGAAGAAACAAGTGCGGAGAGAGTATCAGCAGAAAAAGCGACTATTCCTGATAAATCGCCTGTTGATGCCTGTGTGGATTACGCTCGCGGCATTCTCGCTGAACAGCTGGCATCCGTGAAAGAGAAAAATTACGATTATGCGCCTGAATTCAGGGATCTAACGATACAACTCTATTTAATTGGTGTGATGTGGAAGTTCGCTGAAGCATTAGAAAACGTAACGGATTCCCGGGAGACGGCATTTTTTGCCGTTGAAACCATGCTGGGGCGTGACGGGATGAATCCTAAGAAAGTGATGAAGCGTGTTAATTTCCTGAAAGAAATGTCAAGAATGGAAGATGGCACTAATGCACTGGCTGTGGCTATCGGCTATGATTCCCAGCCGGGTGATCAAAGTCTGGTAGAGGTATTTGAACACTATGTGGATGATACCCGGGTATCCGGTGCATTCTGGCGGCTCTATGAGCGCGGGAAAAAAACGATGCTGTATGGCGGACTTTTTGTTGCTTTCGTGGTGATATGGTTTATTACCCTGTTTATGCCTGGAAATACAACGCTATCGATTCTGGCAGCCGGATTGATATCGGCTGCCTTGTTTGTTATCCCGGTGTTTTTGATAGGGCTTCTGATTTATCATTTCAAAATCAAGAAGACGAAGCAATCCGGTTAGATAGCAATAATAAGCAGCGAGTAAAGCCGGAAATAGGGAAATTTGTTCACGTGATGTGATGTATTCGGAAAGAAGGATTCGATCACAGATACTAAAACTAAATAATAAAGCATGAGCGCTCAAATCATCGATGGGAAGTTACTGGCAAGTAATGTGCGTGCCGAATGGAAACGGCGGGCCGTTAAACTGACAGAGCAGGGGCTGAGACCGGGGCTTGCCGTTATCATGGTCGGTGACAATCCGGCATCCGAGATTTATGTGCGTAATAAGGTTAGAGCCTGCAGTGAAATCGGTATTCACTCCGAAGTACATCATTTTTTCGGCAATACTCATCAGAATGAAGTGTTGGATTGCATCAGAATTCTGAATCATAATCAACATGTTCATGGCATTCTGGTGCAATTGCCGCTACCGCTGCATTATGCCAATAATCAGGTCATCACTTCAATTGCCATTGAAAAGGATGTGGACGGTTTCCATTTGTATAATGTTGGTGCATTGGTTACCGGAAATACCAATTTTGCACCCTGCACACCTTATGGCGTAATGACAATGCTGGAGCAGCATCATATTGCTATAGAAGGTAAGCATGCGGTGATTGTCGGTCGCAGCAATATCGTCGGTAAGCCGATGGCTATGATGCTTCTTGAACACGGCGCGACAGTGACGATTTGCTCGTCAAAAACCAGGGATTTGTCGTACTTTACCCGTTCAGCCGATATTCTCGTGGTAGCGACCGGTCAGCCTCAAATGGTGACAGCCGAAATGGTCAAGCCCGGCGCGGTCGTTATCGATGTGGGAATTAATCGGTTGCCGGATGGTCAGCTTTGTGGTGATGTGGAATTTGGTTCGGTCCGGGAGGTTGCGGGCTATATCACGCCTGTTCCCGGTGGCGTAGGGCCGATGACGATAACCATGTTATTGTGTAATACCATACTTGCTGCTGAGCGCTGCCAGCAAAATGCTTCAATTTAAATTACTTATGATTGGGTTACAGCATCATGGAATCACTACCTGATATCGATCCGCAGGAAACACAGGAATGGCTGGATGCGCTGGAATCCGTATTAGTCAATGAAGGTCCCGAGCGTGCGCATTTCCTGTTGGAAAGACTTGTCGAAAAAGCGCGTCGATCGGGTGCTTATCTGCCCTATAGCGCTAATACCGCGTATATCAATACAATCCCAACGGGCAGGGAAGCCCGTTCTCCAGGAGATAATGCCATAGAGCATCGGATTCGTTCATATGTACGCTGGAACGCTATGGCAATGGTGCTGAAAGCCAACAAAACGACAAATGTAGGCGGACATATTGCCAGTTTTGCATCGGCGGCTACACTGTATGATGTGGGTTACAATCATTTCTGGCATTCGCCCAGTGAAAATCATGGCGGTGATCTGGTGTATGTTCAAGGACATTCATCGCCGGGTATTTATGCCTATGCTTTTCTGGCGGGAGAACTGACCGAGGAGCAATTGAACAATTTCCGTCAGGAGGCGGATGGAAATGGCCTGTGTTCGTATCCGCATCCTTGGTTGATGCCCTCATTCTGGCAATTTCCAACGGTTTCTATGGGACTGGGCCCTTTGATGGCAATTTACCAGGCACGCTTCATGAAATATCTCGGCAGCCGTGGGTTGGTCAACACTGATGGCCGAAAAATTTGGGCCTTTATGGGCGACGGGGAAATGGACGAACCCGAATCATTGGGTGCGATCACACTGGCATCACGCGAGAATCTCGATAATCTGATTTTTGTGGTTAACTGTAACCTTCAGCGTCTTGATGGACCGGTCAGGGGTAATGGAAAAATTATCCAGGAATTGGAAGCGGCATTCCGCGGTGCGGGTTGGAATGTGATCAAAGTCATCTGGGGTTCGTATTGGGATCCATTGTTGGCCAGAGACACTAAGGGACTGTTACAAAAACGTATGATGGAATGCGTTGACGGCGAATATCAAAACTTCAAATCCCGTGATGGCGCATATGTGCGCAAGCATTTCTTCGGTAAATACCCCGAGTTGCTGGAAATGGTCGCCACAATGTCCGATGACGATATCTGGCGCTTGAATCGTGGTGGCCATGATCCTCACAAAGTTTATGCAGCCTATGCGGAAGCTGTGAAGCACAAAGGCCAGCCGACAGTTATTCTGGCCAAGACAATCAAAGGTTACGGCATGGGTGAAGCTGGTGAGGCCCAGAACATTACGCATCAGCAGAAAAAAATGGGCACGACTTCGTTGAAGGCTTTTCGTAACCGCTTTGGTCTGGATATACCGGATGACAAGATTGATGAAGTACCCTATTTGAAGTTTGGCAAAGATTCGCCTGAACATAATTATATGTGTGAACGTCGCAAAGTACTGGGCGAATTTTATCATCGCCGGAAAAGGCGGGCTGAACCGCTAGCAGTGCCGCCGTTAAGTGCTTTTGAATCAATATTGAAAGCGAGTGGCGATGGCCGTGAATCCTCAACCACCATGGCTTATGTTCGCATTCTGAATATCCTGGTCAAAGATAAACAGATCGGTAAGCATATCGTACCGATTGTGGCGGATGAGTCACGTACATTCGGCATGGAGGGGATGTTCCGCCAACTTGGTATTTGGTCATCCGTCGGTCAACTATATACGCCACAGGATGCGGATCAGCTGATGTACTATAAGGAAGATAAGCACGGGCAGATTCTGCAGGAAGGCATTAATGAAGCGGGCGCCTTGTCATCATGGATTGCCGCTGCGACGGCATACAGCACGCATCATATACAGATGATTCCCTTTTATATTTTTTATTCCATGTTCGGCTTCCAGCGTGTCGGCGATCTGATTTGGGCAGCTGGAGACATGCGCTGCCGCGGTTTTCTATTCGGCGGAACCGCTGGCCGCACCACGCTGAATGGTGAAGGGTTGCAGCATGAAGACGGGCATAGTCATATTGCCGCTTCAACCATACCGAACTGTGTCTCTTATGATCCAACCTTTGCGTATGAACTGACTGTCATTATCCAGGACGGTTTGCGCCGTATGTGTCAGGAGCAGGAGGATGTGTTTTATTACATTACTGTAATGAACGAAAATTATTCCCACCCTGAAATGCCGAAGGGGGTTGAACAGAACATCCTGAAGGGGATGTATCTATTCAGTGAAGCGGGTAAACGTGTGAAGGGGCCGCAGGTGCAATTGTTGGGATCCGGAACGATATTGCGTGAAGTGATTGCCGCCGCCGGAATACTGAAAGAGGATTATGGTGTCAATGCGGATGTCTGGAGCGTAACGAGTTTTACAGAATTAAGACGTGAAGCCTTAAGTGTACACCGCTGGAATATGTTGCACCCTGAGAAAAAGGCGAAGACCGCTCATGTGGAAAACTGTCTCAAGGGAAGAGAGGGGCCTGTGATAGCTGCAACGGATTATATGAAGATTTATGCGGATCAGATACGTGAGTTTGTACCTGGAAGTTATCGTGTTTTGGGCACGGATGGTTTTGGGCGTTCAGATACTCGTGAGAAACTGCGCAGTTTTTTTGAAGTCGATCGTTATCATGTCGTTATTGCGGCATTAAAAGCGCTGGCCGATGAAGGGAAAATAGAAAAACAAAAGGTAGCGCTGGCGATCAAGCGGTTTAATATTGATCCGGAAAAACCTGATCCGGTGACGCTGTAATTTTGATACTTCCATATGGATATGTCATAAGGAAAATGTGTGGGAGAACTTAAGACAGTACTTGTTCCTGATATCGGTGACTTTTCCGATGTGCCTGTAATCGAGGTATTCGTCCAGAAGGGCAGCCAGGTGAATATAGAAGATTCGCTGGTTGCACTGGAATCGGACAAAGCGACCATCGATATTCCGGCACCTTTCTCGGGGCTGATCAGAGAAATCAAAGTCAAACCTGGCGACAGGGTTTCAGAAGGCTCACCGATAGTGATTATTGAAGTAGCCGATGTAGCCGGGAACATCAGTATAGATTCCGTTTCCGAGAAACCGGATAACGCAATTAAGGAAGTTGAACACGTTGCAATGGCTGTTTCTGAGAATCCGCCGCAGGTGATTGCACATGCGGTGCAAACCGGATCGGCCGAAGGTGTCATTGGAGCGGAAGCAAAACAGAAATATCCAGCTTCACCTCCGATTCCATCTGTTCCAGTCGATGCATCAATCAAGGCACATGCCGGCCCATCGGTGCGCCGTTTTGCCTGTGAGCTTGGTGTCAATCTGGACTTGATAACTGGGAGTGGCCCTAAGCATCGGATACTGAAAGAGGATGTGCAGGCTTTTGTGAAAACCAGGTTGTCGCAGATGCGTATGGATGGCAAGCGTGAATCTGCCGATGTGGGGTTGGATTTGTTGCCTTGGCCGCAGGTGGATTTTGCCAAATACGGACCGGTAGAAATTAAACCGCTGTCCCGTATCAAACAGATAGCCGGTGCAAATCTGCACCGCAATTGGGTCATGATTCCCCATGTGACGCAATTTGATGAGGCGGATATCACCGACCTGGAAGCACTGCGTAAGGAATCCAATGCAGCGGGAAAACAGGATGCAGTCAAATTGACGTTGTTATCATTTCTCATGAAGGCATTGATCGTCTCGCTGAAAAAATTCCCCGAGTTTAACGCTTCGCTGGACAAGAATGCGAACGGAGAAACCAATTTGACCATCAAGCGTTATTATCATATTGGTTTTGCTGTGGATACGGCCAATGGTCTCGTTGTGCCTGTGATTCGTGATGTCGACCAGAAGGGCGTGGTGGCGATCGCACGCGAGTTAAGCGAATTATCTGTTCAGGCACGTGAAGGCAAGCTCAAGCTCGATCAGATGCAAGGCGCCAGTTTCACTGTTTCCAGTCTGGGCGGGATTGGTGGCACGGCCTTTACACCGATTATCAATGCGCCCGAAGTGGCTATTCTTGGTGTTTCCAAAGCGGGTTACAAATCGGTCTATCGTGATGGTCGGTTTGTGCCGCGTTTAGTGTTGCCGCTTTCGTTATCGTACGATCACCGTGTTATTGATGGCGCCGCTGCGGCACGGTTTACCTCGCATCTTACAGAAGTATTGACCGATATGCGGTTGGCTCTGTTGTGATCATTATATTTTCTGGTTTACCGATTGCTCACTGATTGCCATGGCTCATTTGGCGCTGGTGGGTATCTACGGTGGAACGTTTGATCCAGTCCACTTTGGGCATTTGCGTGTTGCCGAGGAACTGGTCAGTAACATCGCATTTAGCCGGTTCTTTTTTGTTCCATCAGGTCAGCCACGTTTGCGTGATATGCCGGTTGCGTCAAAAACGCAGCGTGCCAGAATGGTGGAACTGGCGGTACAGGATAACCCTGGTTTTCTCCTGGATGCCCGTGAAATTAAACGCGAAGGGACCAGTATGACTGTAGAAACGCTCAGGGAATACCAGGCGGAATATAGCGGAGGAGATACCGCATTGTGTCTGATCATAGGTGCTGATGCTTTTTTGAAGATTCATCAGTGGTGGAATTGGCATGAGATGTTCGGGCTTTGTCATCTGATTATCGTCAATCGTCCGGGCAGTATGCTGATGAAACACAAAAACGACCTGCCCGAACAAATACAACAGGCATGCGCCGAGCGCTGGACGGCGTATCCCACTAGCCTGACAAACCAGCCGTCTGGTTTGATTTATGTGGCATCAACTACCTTGCTCGATATCTCTGCAACGTATATACGTGCGATGGTTGCGGCAGGAAAGAGCATACGTTATTTACTGCCTGATGCTGTTTCCGATTATATTAAAACTCATCAACTCTATACGGGAGAATATGAATTCAAAAAAGCTGGTCGATATCACGGTTGATGCACTTGAAGAAATTAAGGCGACGGATATTAAAGTTTTGGACGTTGTTGGACTTACATCTATATTTGATTACGTTATCATAGCGAGCGCGGGCTCATCGCGTCAGACAAAGGCATTGGCCGATAATGTGCGTGAAAAAGTGAGGGAGGCCGGCGGCGTTATTCTGTGCTTTGAAGGTGAACAAACCGGCGAATGGCTGCTGGTTGATTTCGGTGATGTTATCGTGCATATCATGCAGCCAGAAGCGCGGAAATATTACAACCTGGAAGGACTCTGGACGGAATAGCTGGCAGGAAATATTCCTGATCTTGTTTCCTAATGATTGTCCATGAAATATCGCTATAACAATCATAGTATTGACATAACCGGAGCGTGAGTGATGTTGAAACAAGACAATAAGAAACTGAACAAATGGGTCGACAATCTGACGAAAATTGAAATTCCTGTTCTGAAACAGACTGCCCGAAAACTGTCCGTGTTGTCCAGAGATATTGAGCGTCAAACGCCGCGCAGCATCGCGCAGGTTATCAAAAGCGATCCGTTAATGGTTGTCAAACTTATGCGTTATTTACAAGCGCACAAACATAGTGTGCAAGAGCATGAAATCGTCGAAGTGGAGCAGGTTTTGATGATGATGGGACTTGAAAATACCTTGAAAAAAATGCCGGCAGAACCACTGGTTGAAGATGTGCTGGGGCAAGCGCACAGGGATGCGCTGGTACATTTGCTGAAGGTTGCGCAGCGTGCCAAGATTGCCTCAAATTATGCGTTTGATTGGGCGGTTCGCTTGCATGACTTGCACTATGAGGAAATACGGATCGCCGCCTTACTGCATGATATTGCAGAAATGCTGATGTGGTGTTTCTCTCCAAAGGAGATGCTGATGATCAGAATGCTGCAGGCCAAGGATAAAACACTGCGCAGTCATCATGTACAGGAAAAGGTGCTGGGATTTGCATTACACGAATTGCAACTGACACTGGCAATTAAGTGGAAATTGCCCGAGTTGTTAGTCCATTTGATCGATGATGAATATCGCAGTCAACAGCGTGTCCGGAACGTTTTTCTAGCAGTCAATCTGGCGCGGCATTCCGCGAACGGTTGGGATGATGCAGCGCTGCCGGATGATTATGCGGAAATTGGCAGCTTACTGCATTTAGAACCTGCAGAAGTGATGACAATTGTTGGTGCGGATAAAATGTAATGTACAGGTTAAGGTATTTATAGCAATTAAGGTTCAAGGTCTCATGGATCTGGATTAACTGTCTGTTATCATCTTGGACGAATCTATCTTCCGCTTTCCCAAGCCCTTTTATAAAATGCCAGCATCCAGGAAACACCGTAAACCACAAATACTGGGTAATTTCTGATGTCGGACTCTTGTCTTTTTTATATTTATGACCCAATGTGCAGTTGGTGTTATGCGTTTGAGAATAGCTGGCACAGGTTGCAGAATCGACTGCCGGAGCATATTCAGGTAACTTATGTATTGGGCGGACTTGCGCCAGATACGGATGAACCCATGCCCGAAACCATGCGTGCCATGATACGGCAGACATGGCGGAAAATTGAAGAAACGGTGCCGGGCGTTCATTTTAATGATGATTTCTGGATAAACAATATACCGGTGCGCTCGACCTATCCGGCTTGCCGGGCGATTCTGGCTGCGCGGAAACAACGGGATATTGCCGAAGTTGAGATGCGGCAGGCGATACAGAAAGCTTACTATCAAAAAGCCTTGAATCCGTCCCGGTACGAAACATTAACACAATGCGCACATGAAATCGGACTTGATACAGCATTGTTTGCAGCGGATCTGGTCAGTGCGGATGTCCAAGCGGCATTGGAAAATGAACTTGAAACGGCAAGCATGCTGGACGTGTTTTCATTTCCTTCGTTGCGGTTTCAGTATCAGGGTAAACTATATGCTATCAATGTAGATTATAGGGATGATGAAAAAATGCGGAATGAAATTCAAGTAATCATGGCTAATATGAGATTTTCTACACGGTAGAATAAAAATAACTTAGGGAACGTTATGAGCAGCATCTGGTTTAAAGATTACACTATTGAATATCTTGAAGGTTTGCGAAATGCCAATATGGGTGAACATATAGGCATTCATTTTACTGAGGTCGGCCCTGATTTTTTGAAAGCGCGTATGCCGGTCGATCAACGTACCACACAGCCGTTTGGCATTATGCATGGTGGGGCCAGCTGCGTATTATCCGAAACACTGGGCAGTGTTTCCGGCTGGATGACTATCGATCCTGATCAATACCGCGCAGTCGGTCTGGAACTGAATATCAACCATATCCGCGCTGTGACCAAAGGTCACGTGATCGGTACCTGCACACCGTTGCATACCGGACGGCGCACACAGGTCTGGCAGACCGATATCACCGAAGAAGCCACGGGTAAGCGCGTGGCAATTTCACGATTGACATTGGCGATTATCGATCATGGTACCTTGAGTGCGCAAAAAGAGCACATCGTCGTGAAAAAGGAAGATTAAAACCGGTTCATTGTTTTGATCGTTTATGCGTATCAGTCCATTTGCCCGGAATTACCCCGCGCACGTTTTGCCATGATGTCGGGGTAGTTGCAGCGAAAGTGTTCGGGGCACCGGGTTTTCTGCATGTTGCGCGGTAAGGTTTAACATGAATCGATGCGGAATGCTTCAATCAGCGCATTGACCGTTTGCATAATGAACCATTGCCTACAATGGTCTCATAAAACTGGGTATATTCATCCTATTCCGGGGCGGTGAGTTCTTGATATAAATAAGCCATCAGGACGATCACATAAAAAGCCTTTTATTCTTTTTCATGGATTACCTGGTTTTCGCGTATATTGTCAATCTAAGCGTGAATCCGCAGTAATTTGTTGAACAAACGATATCGAGTTGTGTAACGATCAATGATTCCAACCTGTTTTCATACGCTATACAGATGCTTTTGCATACCTGTCTTTGTATTGTTGCTTATCGTTTCGACCTGTGTATTTTCGTCAGAAGCTGAAACGCTGCGTGAAGAATTTGACACATTACTTATCCGGAATTTATCCGGACAAGAATTGGATAGTGATGAATTCGTTGCATTACGGGATTTTTATAACGAGCGCAATTATCAACCCGTTTGGGTAAGATCCGGACAACCTGCTCCTCAATTCAGTACAGCTTTGGCATTTATAGCGACAGCTGAAGACCATGGTCTTGAACGTAAGGATTATGCGTTAGATCAGTTGATACAACTCTTCTCAGACTATACGCCTGAGAAAATATATGCGCTGGAATTGCAAACAACCCGGTCATTGTTGCGATTTATGCGTGATCTGTATCGTGGCCGGTATACAGCCATCGAGACAGACCCTGACTGGCACATACCCCAGCCGGATTTTGATGCGGTAAAATTTTTGCTGAAGGCGCTGGATTCTAGCAATTTGCAGCAATCACTCGACAGTCTGGTAACGACCAATCCCAATTATCAGCTTCTGAAAAGTGCACTGTTTAAATTCAGGGACCTGGTCGCGCGCCAGGTGACATGGATACAACTGCCGAATCTGCCATTATTGAAACCGGGTGATGTGCATCCTATGATGCCACACATACGGGAGCGCATTGCCCAGGCTTATGAAACGCATGGTTTGCCGGAATACAATCTCATATCCGGATCGGACAACACACGGCATGCGCGTTACGATAATGCACTGGTAAGTGCAGTCAGGGCATTTCAACGACAACATGGTTTAAACGCGGACGGCATTATCGGTCCAAACACCGTTGAAGCGATGAATAGAACACCAGCCGAGAAATTGCAGCAACTTCGCATCAATCTGGAACGCCTGCGCTGGTTGCCCAGAGATCTGGGTGAACGTTATCTGCTTGTGAATATAGCCGGATTTCAGTTGACGGCGATAGAGAACGGTCAATACATATTTGATATGCGTATTATCGTCGGCCGTGAATACCGTTCCACCCCGAGCTTTCATAGCCGGATTACGCACATGATTCTTAATCCTTACTGGAACATCCCGGCCAGTATTGCGCGCAAGGATTTGTTGCCGAAACAGCAAAGAGACCCTGCTTATTTCACGGCGCAGAATATCCGGGTTTATGAAGATTACACCTATCGTTCAACCCCAATCGATCCTGAAACGGTAAACTGGAATGCCATCAAAAGCGGATTTCCCTATGCTTTGCGTCAGGAGCCCGGTAAGCAAAATGCGCTGGGAGCAATAAAATTTATGCTGCCTAATTCCTACAGCATATATCTGCATGATACACCCTCAAAATCATTGTTCAATAAAGATATCCGGACATTCAGCTCAGGGTGCATCAGGCTGGAGGCACCTTTGTTGCTTGCCGACTTTGCTTTATATGGCAGGATATCGCCGGAAGCATTGAAGCAACAGATTGATTCGGGTATAACAAAACAGATTAATTTGTCTGAACCATTGCCTGTCTATATTGTTTACCTGACAACATGGATAGACAGTGGCCAAAATATTCATTATTCGCGGGATATTTATGGCAGAGACGAGCGGGCTTTAAATTTGGCGCGCCAGTGATTTCACCATAATGATTGTTCTCAAAGAAAAATCGTGATACGGTGCAGGCTCCAAGAAAGGAGGATCCTGAATGTCAATACATTTTCTTACACAACATCAATCTGCTTTATCCAAAGTGAACACGCAACCTGATCTAAAGCGGCGCCATATGCTGAAAGCTGGAGTCGGTGCCTGTGGGTTACTCGCATTTTCAGGTGCACATGCCGGTATGCTGCATATGAATGAAAGAAAGCTGACTTTTCTAAACCTGCACACCAATGAGCGTGTACAAGCGACTTACTGGGCTGAAGGCGGTTACCAGGCCGACGGACTCCTGGCCATTAAGAAGGTACTGCGCGATCATCGTACCGGCGAAGTCTATCCGATAGATCATAATCTGCTCGATCTGCTTCAGCTGCTACAGTATAAAATGGGTTCTCAACGCGAGTTTCACGTCATTTCGGGGTATCGTTCACCCAAAACCAACGAACAATTGAGTGCAAAAAGCAATGGTGTCGCAAAACAAAGTCTTCATATGTTGGGTAAGGCGATCGATATTCGTTTGCCCGGTCATGCACTGACCGATCTGCGTGATGCCGTGTTATCACTCCAGGTAGGCGGAGTCGGATATTATCCGAGTTCGGATTTTATTCATGTTGATACGGGACACTTCAGGCAGTGGCATGGTTGATCGGAGCCACAACACCGCGATTAAAACTCAAGCGGGTCCACATCCAGTATCCAGCGTATCTTATGCGATGCCAGCGCATTGAGCTGTTGGCACCAATTCGCCAGGAAAAGCTGAAGACTTTGACGTGAGCCCGATTGTACCAGCAGATGCGCCCGTTCCATACCTTTCAGGCGTGCCATGGTGGCAGACACCGGATCAAAGATTTCGATATTTTTATTTTTTTGGCTGCCGGTTATTGATCGAGCGAGCTTATGTGCTGCATTCAGAAAATCATTGACTATACTGAGGCTATGCGCTTCCGCGCGTAACAGTGCCTGAAAAACATACGGTGGAAAACCGGCCATTTTTCTTTCCGCGAGAATGTTTTGCGCCAGTACATCATAGTCATGTCGTTGCAGTGCCTGATAGAGCGGGTGGCCGGGATATTCGGTCTGAATTAGTACGCGACCGGCGATTTCCGCCCGTCCTGCCCGGCCGGAAACCTGCATCAGTTGTGCAAAAAGACGCTCCCCGGCTCTGAAATCAGTACTGAACAGTGAAATGTCCGAATCCAGAATGCCCACCAGCGCCAGATTCGGAAAATCATGTCCTTTTGCAAGTAACTGCGTACCGATCAGAATGTCGACCTCACGGCGATGAATCGCGTGCAATATATTCTGCCAGGCATTTTTGCGGCTGATGCTGTCACGGTCGATGCGTAAAATACGTGCAGCTGGAAACAGTTCGGATAAAGTATCTTCAATGCGTTGTGTTCCGCGGCCAAAGGGTTTTATATCCGGATCGCCGCAATGTGGACAGGCATAAGGAAAATCTTCACGGTGGCCACAATGATGGCAGGACAGCTTTTTGTCCCGGAGATGTACGACAAGACGGCTGGAACAACGCTGACAGAGCGCGCTCCAGCCACAGGAACGACACAATAAGACCGGTGCATAGCCGCGCCGGTTAATAAAAATAAGGGATTGCTGCTGCTGCGATAAACAATTATTGATGGCATGGATCAGATGCGCAGTCAAACCAGTCTTGGATTTCTCGGAACGCATATCAATGCAGTCGATCCGCGGTAAAGCCGCATTTTTTACCGCGCGATGGTTCAAGCGCAAATGATGGTAACGTCCGGCTAAAGCCTTATGGTAACTTTCCAGTGAGGGTGTTGCCGATCCCAGAACAACGGGTATCTGCGCCTGCTTTGCCCGGTAAACGGCCAAATCCCTGGCTGAATAACGCAACCCATCCTGCTGTTTGAACGAGCCGTCATGTTCCTCATCGACGATGACAAGCCCCAGGTCCGGCAATGGGGTAAATACGGCCAACCGTGTGCCTAGAATGACACGTGCCGCGCCTTGTTGCGCCTGCAGCCAGCCGCGCAGGCGCTCGGTATCGTTCAATCCGCTATGCAGGCTGACGATGGCTGTTTCTGTAAAACGTGCGCGAAATACCGATTCCAGTTGAGGTGTCAGATTGATTTCCGGGATCAGTACCAGCGTCTGTTTATTTGTAGACAGCGCCTTTGCAATCAGGCGCAGATAGACTTCGGTTTTGCCGCTACCGGTCACACCATGCAAAAGCCAGGTATTGAACCGGTCGAATTGCATGGTGACTGCATTTACGGCAGCCGTTTGTTCGGTCGTCAGTTCAGGCAAAGGCGGTTTTTTTACTGAATCATCCGTATCAGGTAAGGTTTTACAATGTTTTTCCTCTACCCATCCTTCTGCTACCCATTGTTTTAAAATCCTGACTGTACGTAATGAAATCTTTCGTGCTTCCTGAGAGTTAAGCCGTGCATTCCCGGACAAGGCTTCAAGCAACTTATGCATGACTGTATTGCGCGCCGGAATAACTGATTTGTCGATTTGTCTGCCATATTCCGACAGTGTATAAACAACATTTTGCGTTTCAGATTTAAAGGTTACCGGTTTAAGGCCGCGCATTTTTGCAGGCAAGCTATTGACCGCAACCATACCCAGTGGATGATGATAGTACTTGCTGCAAAAAGAGAACAGCGCCAAAAGATCGGCAGGCAGCGGCTGGATGTCACGGAAAATAATGATGGCCGATTTCAGTTTGTCCGCGGGTATTTCGGTTTCTGAACAGACATCCCAGATCACGCCGATCAATTTTTTGGGGCCGAATGGAACGCAGACGCGTAAGCCGATATCCGACCGGTTTGCTTCGGTTGCCGCATAGTCAAACAACGTGTCGATTGGTATGCTGAGTGCGACACGCAAAATGGGCATATTCGGGCTGTTTTAAAACTGAAACGTTACAGGCAAGACAAAATGAGCCGGATGGAAGAAAGGAGCGGTATCTTATTGTAATCGTATACGACGGGTAAACTATCCTCCGGTAGAAACCGAACTGCCAGTTCCGAGAAATCCGGAAACGAATGGTTTTCAGAGAAACCGGCAGTTTTAGGCGTATTAAATGACTGACCCGGTTTAGCCGGAAATGCGATAAACCGTCACAGGTTCCTCACCATGTTTTTCAAGTTTCGCGGTATTGCCGTCCGGGTTGATGGTAAAACCATGTGCGCCGTCGCTTCCCGAGAATCCAATGCAGCCGTCAGTGTTGTAGGTAAAACCGGATATTTTCAGTTGGTTGCTGCCTTTGTTATAGTTATAAGATGCAAATTCCACGCCGGGTTTGGCGCATCTTGCCTGATTCTCTCTTGTCGCCTCACCCACCGGATCAATTAACAGCATGCGGTTATTCGGAAAAAACACCAGTGTTTTAGTTTTAATCACATCCGCATCATAGGCCCATGCACCCACGATACCAGTGGGATCATTATCAATTCGTGATAAGCGGGTTTCCTTGATTTCTTTCTCGACAACTTCGTTCTCGTCACTGAGTTCAATGGGCTTGGCAATATGGAACATTTCACCGAAGACACTTTTCTGTGCTCTTTCCCGCTGTACCGTCACAATATCGGTATTAATCAGATCGAGGCCGTCAGTGCGAACGCGCCGGGTTGGACCCGGATCGGATAAGCCCGCTTTCAGATTGGTGTCTATGGTTGTTTCGCCTAGAATCTTGAAACCACGGGTATCAAATTCAGTTGCTTTTGCGACACCATGTTCTACGCCAGCTTGAATGATCGTACGTCCGCCACAAACACGGTTTTCATCGCAGGAATCATCAGGTGTTGCCTGGCCTTGCAGATATTCACCACTGTCATCAGAGGATACGCGCAGAACATACGCTGTACTATCGTTGTAATTGACCCATAATTGGGTACTCAGTGTCGTTACACCGGAAATCATGAAATGCGCACGTGCATCATCGGTGGTTTTGGCCGCGTGTTCGATACCGGCTGCTTCCAATACGCTTTGTAATTCTGCTGAACTAGCAAATGCCTCGGGATCGCTGTTGAGTTTAATTGCATTGCTTACTGCAGCTGCCGCTTCTTCAGTAATGGTGATGCCGTTTGATGCATCGCCGTCCGTATCGAGCGATTGCAATAGAACAAGCAGATTCAGCAGTTTCTTGTCATCGCCTTCAGCCAGATCCATCGGCGTTACAACAGGGGTGCCTCGAACTTTGCCAAGTGTCAAACCGCCAAGCTTGAATTCAACCGTATCGCCATAATTAAAATCGAAATGCCCTTTTTCGTTGGTAACACCTTTTTTACCGGATGATGCGGTATAGGAAACGCCAGAGACCGGACTGTTCATTAACACACCGGTTCCGGCGCCCGTTGGCATGGCACGTGTACGCGTAACCGTTGCAGATTCATTGCTGCTGCTACTGCTTATGCTGCCGTCATCACACGCAGTTAACCCGACGGCTATCGCTGCGGGAACCATGCAAGCCCATAGATTTTTTCTGATCTTTTGATTGAGTGTCATCAAAATACTCTCTTTTCTCGTTAATTAGTCAATCGAATAAATTGTTATTTTATTATCATGCAAACAAAAATATTCTAGTGTTTTAACTGCTAGAAGGATAATGAAATTTTGCTTTTGTGGCCAGTATTTTAACCAGACGATTTAATCTTGGCTTTGAAAGCCGTATCGATGAATTAAAGATACACACGCTTATTTCATAGCATTGAACTGCTACAAATTAAATTTTAACCCGAGGATTCATGTTTATACGTACAGAGTTTTCGGAACAAATTTGACTATAATTCTAGCACTAATGTAGATTCGGCCATCTATAAAAGTTAAATTTTATTGTCCATCATAAGGTTAAAACTACCGGTTTTAACCGGTGGTTGATTTAGTGAATATGATAATCAGTTCTCGCCGCCCAGGACATCGATCAGATCGGGCAGCAATTGACTGATTTCCCCGGTCATTATGGCAAAATCGCTGTTAAATACATCATCCGCAGATTCCGGACTGTCAGCAGATTCCTTGACAATATCCAGTGGCAGGATACGTTTGATTTGCAGGTTATCCTGTAAAACGAATGAAATTTTGTCTGCCCAGGTCAGTGCCAGCCGAGTAACTTTTTTACCTGCCTTAATATGACGGCTTGTTTCGTCAGCTTCCAGTACATGATGCGCATAGCGTACCGTGGATTTCTCGTCATTGGCGCTTTGCAGTTCACAATCACGATCAATGGTAAAAACGGCAGGCGGTTCGTCACCCGATAACCAGCGTGTCATAATGGCTGACGGTGAAATTTTCGTAGTCAATGGCGTGATTCTGAATCCGTGCACTGTCTTGATCAGTAATTCTGTCAGTTCTTCAGCTTTTTTAAGATTGGCTGTATCAATGATCAGCAGCTTTTTAGCCGTATCAATCCAGGCATATGTCGTTTGCCGCTGCACGAAAGCGCGCGGAATCAGTTCGATCAGCACTGCTTCCTTGATATCCCTGATTTGTTTTTTGCCCGGTTTATAGCCCTGATGTTGTTCCATGACCTCGGCGCGGTCTTTGGCATACTGATTGATTACTGCCGCCGGCAGCAGCTTTTTTTCCATGCCGAAGGCGATGAGCAGATGTTCATTGCAAGTGTGCACAAACTGGTGCTGACTTTCCTTGGGCATCGTCCAGCCGCGGCTATGCAGTTCCATTTGCAGGCAATCCTGTAATACATGTCCGGCTAGTGCCGTTTCCAGTGCCGAAGATGCGAGATCGCCATGGGTGATCCGGTAAATCAATAAATTCTTAAACCACATTTCAAAAAATTAAACTCCTCGACATGAGTACATTAAAAACAGGCGGAAATGGAAATCCTGTAAAATCCAGGGCGCAGCTTGTTTATCTGGAAACATGAAAAAACTTTATTCCGCCAATAATCTGATGGAAGCGCATATTGTGCTGGATATGCTGGAACATGCGCTGATACCGGCACAACTCTTTAATCAGCATGCCCAAGGCGGTACCGGTGACATTCCTTTTACGCACGCTTATCCCGAGATCTGGGTGATGCGCGATGACGATTATGAACGCGGTCGTAAAATAGTTCAACAATACGAAGCGCTGCCGCAATCCAATCAGATGATCAGTTGTCCCGCGTGCGGTGAAGAAAATCCGGATAATTTTCAAATCTGCTGGCAATGTGGCGGCGGTCTGGAGAATGTTTTCCCACCTGCATCAAAAACATGATAGCGTAATGGTATAAAAGTGATACGACAACCTGTTTCAGGCGGGGTGAATAATTCATTTTGTATTGACCTGACGTTGATGTTATCCCGAATCGGGGCTTGTTGTGTTGTACCGTATTTCAGATTGAGCCTACGTGTTGGCCCGTATTCTTTTATCAGATGATTCTTGATAGATTGTTGCTGTTCGACTGCAGCGATTGCTGAAATGCTGGATTTGATAGTCTGTGCGGCAGACATGAATCGTTTAAAAACTCTGTTTGTTTGATTTACACAAGTTGATGGAGAATCCTATGAAACTAATTTTATTATTACTGACGTTCTTTTTAAGTGCGCAGGCTTATGCTCAGGAAAACACTCAGAAACAGGATGCTGCCGGGCAGCAGGAAGACCATGGGCGACAAAGCGATGGTCATCGGCATAACGACGGACATGGACATCAAGGTAAAAGACATGGCGGTAATCATGGACATGATGGGGAAGGACATGGGCACGGTCATGGCCATATGCTCAATGAGACTCAACTGAAGCAATTTTTTGAGCCGTTACCGGAATCCATCATTGACGAACAGAAGAACGCGGCTTTGATCAAGCTGGGGAAAAAGCTTTACCTGGATCCACGATTGTCCATCAATGATCGGATTGCCTGCAATTCCTGTCACAGCCTCAGTAACTATGGTGTAGACAACGAACCAACTTCTCCGGGCCATGAAGGTAAGCGCGGCGGCAGAAATTCTCCGACTACCCTGAATGCTGCACTCCATATCGCGCAATTCTGGGATGGGCGTGCGGGTACTGTGGAAGAGCAGGCTTTGGGGCCGATTCTGAATCCTGTTGAAATGGGTATGCCGAGTGAAGACGCGGTTGTCAAAAAACTCAAAGCAATTGACGAATATAAAACATCATTTGCGGAAGCCTTCAGTGACCAAAAGGATCCGCTGAATTATAAAAATGTTGGTGTGGCCATCGGTGCGTTTGAGCGTACATTACTCACACCGTCACGGTTCGACGATTTCCTCAAAGGGAATAAAGACGCTTTGAATGAAAGCGAGAAACGCGGTTTGAAAAAATTCGTCAGCATAGGCTGCATCAATTGTCACAACGGTGTCGCTATTGGCGGCAATTCCTACCGAAAAATCGGTTTGGTTGTACCGTATGAAACATCGGATATGGGACGTTTTGAAGTGACTGGCATTGAAAGTGACAAAAAAGTATTCAAAGTGCCGGGGCTTAGAAATGTGGCGCAAACAGGGCCTTATTTTCATGACGGTTCCGTTGAAACATTGGATGAAGCCATCCGGTTGATGGCGAAACATCAGTTGGGCCACGATCATATCGGTCATGGCATGATTAGGGATATCAAGGCATTTCTCGGTTCCTTAACAGCTAAGGAAGCAAAATAAACCAGTGACGATACCGCACAAATTTCGCGGTATCGTTATTTTTTCGGCAGAAAAATGTGCATGAATTTATTCGCAGCTTTCCTGGTTTTTGGGGTGCTACTGATTTCGATGCCTGTCCATGCTGTGGAGCCCGTTGACGAAAAAAGGCTTGATGAAGTCGCGGAACGCGGGACGCACGTCATGCCTTTTGATCTGGAAAAAACAATCCATGTTTTTTCCAAAACACCGGAAGGCGGAATTCAGCAGGTTATTGCCAAGGACAAATCGGATAGCGAACAGATTCAACTGATTCGCGTGCATCTGTCGGAAATTTCAGCAGACTTCAGGCAGGGAGATTATTCCAAGCCGATGCATATTCACGGTCAGGATATGCCGGGATTGGACGTATTGAAAACAGCCAGCCCCGGGCAGGTTAAGATTGAATACCTCGAACTGCCGGATGGCGCGCAGATTCACTATATCTCTCAGTCGCCACAACTTATCGATGCAATACACCAGTGGTTTGATGCGCAGTTGAGCGATCATGCCCGGCACGCTGTTCCAGGCCATCCGCACGAACATGGACAACATCGGCATGGTCACGATAGTCACAATAGACACCATGAATAAATTGGGTGTATAACTTGTCGGTTTGCGGAAGTGCATTGAATTCTGAAATCCGATAACTCGCTGTTCATCGTACTCCGGATACTGAAGTACGATGAATGGTTTTATGAATATCAGGGAAATGCCGGTATTCTCGGTTCGGTTTGTTCAACTTCGACTTCGGGAATATGTTTTCTGATCAATGCTTCAATCTCATTGACCCGTTCGGGAGAAACATCGGCTAATACCAGAAACTCTCCGGCTTCGATGGCTTCTTCAAATTCCTTAGTGCGGCGATTGCCGATGCTCATGCCGACCATACCGCTCAACCAGGCGCCTATACCAGCGCCGGCAAGTCCGCTGCCGAGCAAAATACCACCGGCGACTACAGTTGATGCAGGTGGAAGCGCAATCGCGACCAGTCCGGCAAGTAAGCCAGTAGCGCCACCTAGAGCGAGACCCTGTTCAACAGCCGGAATAAAATCTGATTTCTGTAAAAGATTGGCCTCGGGAAGATTTTCAAGCGGTGTACCACGCTTTGCAAGAACATGGATATGTTTTTCCTCGATCTTGGCCAGCAGCAATTCATCGACAATTTTATGGGTGACGGCTATGTTGGGTACAAGAAAATAAATTCTACGCATGATGCTCTCCTTGAATAAGGGTTAAGATCAGTTGCCCAAAAAACCGGAGCAACGAGTGTGGATTCAAGTGACTGGAATATCCGATAATTATTTTTGTTTTCGATCAGAAAACCAACAATTTTTCCAATGATTCTATCAAAGTGATCATCATTGAAAAATAAGGGCAACTACGTATTGCATTGAACAATGAACAAACTATTCGCAAACTATTTGTGCATTCAATTCAACTGTAAATGTATGCCGCTAACTTGCATTGTCGCCAGACCGTGGATAAAGACGCGAAGCGATGATCATCAGAGCGACTGCGATGACGAGCGCGAGTAGCAAACCCGTAAAAAACACACGCCAGTCATTCGGCTTGAGTACGCCAAGTGTGACGATTAAAAATAATATAGGCAGATCGAGAAAATGAGTAAATGCAGGACCTTGTTCGCTGCGCGCTTTAATTAAATCAGGTGTAAACGTGCCGGCAGCCAGGGATTCTTCAGATAAGCGGCGTAGTCGCATGAAATAAAAACGTGTGACGGTGTTGCCTTCGATAAATTCAAACGTGAACAGGGCAACCATGCCCGCCAGCCAGGGTATTGAAATAAAACTCCAGCCGTCGTAAAACACGGCAATCATCCAGGTCCCCGAGACAAGCAGAATGATTGCGCCAGGAACCACCACGCCGTCATAAAAGACCGCAATATTTCTTACCGATTCCGAGAAGCGCACCAGATCTAAAGTCTGGCGGGATTGCAGGTCATTGATCCAGACGCCAATCAATCCTGCGCCGATCAGAACGGTGCCGATGACGTGAGCAAGTTTGAGAAGATCATAGGTCATGGTGTTTTGTGGTATTTCGCACTTTCACATGACTGTGAAAGTGCGAAATAGGCTCCGGTGTTGTTTTCTCTCCCGATCAGTTGCATTGACCAAGATTCGAGGCGGGTTCGCGTAGTTCAAAAACGAGATTGCCGTTAGTCGATAAAGCCGGCGCATAGTGCAGATTCGCCCAATAGTCAACGACAACGCCATCCTGGGTGACGACGCTCAGGCGGGGAATATGCAGACGTGCATCCGTACCAAACGTCGGGTGTGATTGGATACAGTTTTCCTGTGCAGCGTTCAGTCCCGTCAGCCGTGCGCATTGATCTTCCTTGTTTCCAGCCACGCGATTCGCGCCGCCGGTTGGCGCTGGAGCATTTTCCTTACATTGCAGGTTGCCATCAATCGTATTGTATTGAATTTCGACACTGCCGCTGTTCTGAAAAACCTGCACGCTGCCGCCGATGTCGTTGCGCAGCGCCTTGAATGGCTGACCATTGCTTTCAAACTGAATGTCGCTTTCGATAATGCTGTCACTGATGATTGCGCCGCCACCCTGTTTGATTTGCACCGAACCACCGATGCGTGAGTTGTCCAGTATGTTGACCTGGCGCGCATTTTCAGCCTGCACGTTGCCGATCACGACAACCCGACGTGCAGTCAGAACCGCGTTGGCGGCAACCTGAATAGTGCCCATGATGCGGGTATTTTGCAGTACGCATTCACTGTTGCTCGGGATGAGCAAATTGTCCACAACGGTATTGCCTAAGGAACCCGAGCACAGGGTTTCTTCCGCTGTAGCCTGTAGAGGGAGAAAAAACAGGGTGTTTAGTATAATGATTTTTTTGCAGATGGTTGTCGGTTTCATTGGAAATCTCCTTATAAATTGTCGTGGTGGTGCAACATGATGCCGGTTGATTTAATAGCTTGGCAGACCGGTGATGAACGTAATATGAATAGATCAGCTTCTAAGCGCAGGTAATGGTTCTTCCAGCGGGATAAACCGTAAAGCGTAGCCGTTATTGCACCAGCGTTCTCCGCGCGGCGGCGGCCCATCCTTGAAAACATGGCCCTGATGACCGCCGCAGCGCACGCAATGGTATTCCGTGCGCGGCCGGATCATCTTGAAGTCGATCCGGGTGGCGATATGTCCGGGAATGGGCTGGGTGAAGCTGGGCCAGCCGGTCCAGCTTTCGTATTTATGGGCGCTTTCAAACAGCGGCAGATAACAGGCCGCGCACAGATAGGTGCCTTCGCGCTCCTCGTAAACCAGATTGCTGGATTCGGGGCGCTCGGTTGCCTCTTCAAACAGTATCTGATAGGCCTGGGGCGAGATCAGGCCGCGCCATTCCGCACGTGGCTTGTTGAGCGGTGTAACCGGTGTAGCAGTTTCACCAACGACTTTGGAACAAGCCGGAATCAGTGGCAGTACGGTCAGGACAGCAAAACCTTGTAGCACAGTGCGTCGTTTCATGAAGCGATTCTCCTGATGAATGGGATAAATGGCTGAAAAAATTGATCGGTATGATTGGCCGTTGACTGCATTATGCAACGGCGGCAAGATATTGTCATTGCAAGTCATTGGCTCAGGGTTTTTCAGTATTATCGCAGCAGAATCAACTGCGGAACTGTATCGGTGTTGTTCCAGATGATCGCATTTTGTTCCAGTTGATTTCCTAAAGCGCTGGCAGCCTCAAGGCTGATGCCGAGCACCAGGAAACCGGGTTCACCGGGCCAGTCGTTTGCCGGATGTTTGCCGATGCCTTCAAAGAAAACAAATCCGCGGTGTTTCAGTGTTTTTCTGAGTTTTGTATGGCGTGCAGCATTGTCCGTCTCATTCAGAAGCGTGCTGAAGGGATTGTAAGCTGTTACAAACGCGCTATTCGTGACTGCATGGGCTTTGTGCAATTCGGCCAGTGCTGGACAAGCTGCACCAACTCTAAGTGTGAAGGGATTTGCGCCATGAATCTGGTATTCCGTTTCCAGATAGGCGCGAAGGGTAACGGGATCAATGCCGGAATTCAGAGACATTAGGCGCGATTTGATCCGGATGTGTTGAATGGTGACACGCTTGTGAATAAACTGAGCGGAAGAAATACCGGATTATAATGGATTGATGTGTCCGCCAGTTTCCCGGTTATCGGCAGCTATATTTCCTCATGGTCCTGCCGCCAGGCAATCGCACGATAATCGAAGCCTTTACGGATTGTCGGCTTGACAATATCGAAGAAAGGGGAGAGGTCAAAATCCCTTGGTGTAACCAGGCTGTGGTGGCGGATATGGTAAATTTCGGCATAGCAATCGGCGCATTGCGGGTCACTCAGCCATTCACGCTTGATTTCGGGCAGAATCGGGTACGACACCGATTGAAAAGCCTGTGCAATGAGTGTCGAGCAAATGGCGCGAGTTGGGTCGCCGCTGCCCAGCATCAGCAGGCGGCGGCGGAAGCGGGTTGGTATCGGTGCCAGCGGGAAAAGATAGCGTGCCAGATCAAAGATATTTTTCAGATCATAATGATGACCGATCCGGCTGATAACAAAATCAACGACACGTTGACGGTCCGTTTCATCCAAACCTACAGGGCGGCAAATACGCGTATTCAAATGGGCGTAATGCGCCAGAGTGGTTGCGCGTACACCTTCTTTAAGGTCGGCTTCGACCAGTACCAGCGGCATCTGCCAGGATTCCCGGGCGGGCAGTGCGGTGTGTCCGACATAGATTGCAGCATGTGACCAGGTTGACTGGGTCAGGTACTTGATCGGAACGCTTAGGCGTGTGTCGCCATCGACCAGCAAAACATCTGCCGGCTGCAGTATCGCATGCAGTGTTTCCTGGCTGACAGCTGGATAGTAGGTGTTTTTTTTGAGCGGCGATGTCAGGTATTTCGCCAGCAGATTTCCGGTAAATTGAGTGATCCAGCGCATGCAATGAAGCTACGAATTGTACTAACCGGGTATCGTGGTATAACGCGCTTCGGCGTAGAGCCGGAGAATATGCTTTCCGGCTGTTGTCTGACGCATTGCACTGATAATTTCCTGCAGCGCCACGGGAAATTCGTCAAAGGTCGGAATAGCACCCTGTTCGAATTGGTCGCCGCCATAATTGGCAGGCAGTACCAATGGTGCGCCGCTGACTGCAAAGGCCAGATCAGCCAGCGTCAGTGTATCGCCGTAGAGATATCTGCGCCCGTCGGACAGTATCTGATCGACTTCCTGAAAAATATCCTTAATCAGGCACATTGCTCTGTCCGCTGCGGGCATACTCAGGTTTTGCGACTTCCAGATTATCTGTTTGGGAATCGCGTAGCAATATTTGACAAAATAGCGTTCAAACCAGGGACTGCCCAGTGTGAGCGGGCGGATCATGATGGCCTTGTGCGGCAGCAGGTTGGTGTAGGCCCATTCGACGACTGCATGGCCGAGGTCGGAGTTGTAGCGGTGCCAGCTGTATTGCATTTCGCTGGACAGTGAATCCGGAATCAGTTTCCTTTCTACAGCCGTCAGTGCGTCATAGTGATGGATAACATCGCGTACACTGGTCAGTTTGATATCGCCGTCGCGGCACAAAACCAGGCTCTTACCGCCTGATAATTTGTTCAGCAGGAAATAAAAAGGCAGCGTATGCCGGTGTTCATTGAACGGGATGCCATAATAAAACAGCACCCAGCGGTTCAGCTCGGCATTGGCGCTGGGTGAGAAGGATAGTACGTGAGCGGGTTTTTTCTTGGTGTTCATTTTTCTCCTGCGGTGCGGTTCAGATCCATTCCATAGCAGAAGGGAGTTGGTAAAACAAATCGGTTAATTGTCGTATTCGATTTCCAGACTGACCGGGAAGGGTTCTTCAACTTTCATATCGCCAATTCGGCGTAGATTTGATCGTTTCAGAACCGCTTTGATAATACCGGGAATCTGGGTCAGGTTGATATACTGGCCGAAACAGGTATGCAGACCAAAACCGAAATGCATATAGCTATAGGCAGGGCGGTCAAGCTGGAATTCCCGGGGTTTTTTGATTTTGCGCCCATCCATCATGGCCGACTGGGTTGCTGCAAGTACCCGTGCGCCTTTCGGAATTTTTGTCGAGCGCAGCGTGCCTTTTGCGATCACATAATCTTCTGCGCATACGCGCTGAATGCCGGCTGCGAAGGGATTCAGACGCAGACTCTCCTGGACAAACTGGATCAGTTTGTCGTCTTCATCGGCGCGCGCTGCCTGCTGCGCCACGACCATCAGTTCCGAATTATTGAACAGATGATTGAGTGTGACGGCGGCGCATTTCGATGTGGTCGGAATGGCGCCGATGATCAGTCCGATCAGGTTGTTGCGGATATCCACATCGCTCATGCCGGGCATGCCGGCTTCCTGCAATTTGAGGCAGCGGCTCAGGACATCATCCTTGTTAATCGGCGTTGCTTTTCGGGTGGCGATAGCCTGATCCAGATAATTGCGCGTTTGTTCGGCGGCGCGGAGCGCTTTTTCTTCGACTGCCGGATCATCTGGATAAAATAGATACTGGAACATGATTGTTGCGGCATTGGCAAATTCGGTTTCGTTCCAGCCCGGGGTGCCGAAATATTCACCGATGAGGCGTGTCGGAACCACGCGTGTGAGTTGCTGAACGACATCCATCCGGCCGCCGGCCGATTTGACGATGGATGTGCTAGTCTGGTCGACGAAGGGCTTGATGATGTCGGCGATGTCCTCACGGCGTGCGGCAATGCGCATGTTGGAAACATCGCGTGTGTATTGATCGGTATTTTCCATGCCTAGAAAGAAATTGCTACCGTCGGTGACTTTGTTCATTTTTTCGGCATAAGGTACTCTGAAAACCCAGTCACGATTCAATACCTCAACAACATCCTCAAACCGGGTAACCACTGCGTTGCCTTTGAAGACGACAGTGGGCTTGATGACGCGCAATACTGCGAAAATACTATCCAGATGCGCAAGCGCCCACTGGGTCAGTTTTTCCTGTAATGGTTTTGTCTCTTTAGCCATGATTCTAACTCCAGTGATGTGATGAACAGGGATCGCACGTTATTTCGATGCATGTGCCGGTAGCCGTAATTGTTGTAAGCAAGTGCTACGTCGGATCAACCATACCGGCTGCGATCAGTTTCAATGCGGTTATGCTCGGCACGAAAAAATAATCGCCGCCACGTGTTTCGACCAGGCGCGGGATGTTGTTGACGAAGTGAGGCGGTTTGCCGGAACCGGGCTCGACCTGTAATACAACCTTGCCGGGATGTTGGGCATCATGGTTGCCGAGTAAAACCTCCTTGTCGTTGCCTTCCTTGAAGTCATTGGCATAGTTGATCCATTGTTGCTGGACAAACTCGAACTGGCGCTGAATATCGGCATTGAGCGCCATGAAAATGATGCCGTGGTTACCGTCATCCCGGGTGGCATCCTTGACGCTGCCGTAAGGCAATCCGCGCCGCAATATTCTGCGCCGGTTGACTAAAGCGCCCGGTGTCTCGTAGGCATCGGTTACGCCGTATTCCAGTGAGCCGCGCGGGTTGATGCGGCGCAGATGCGCGCTGTAAGGACATTTTGCGCCATGAATGTCATCGTTGTAATTGAAGTCGGTCAGCATGCGCTTTTTCCCGGCAAAATCGGTGGCTTCGAATGCCTTGTCCCATTCCGCTTTGCTGGCATCGTCGGGGGCTTTGACGACGGGTGCGCCATTGTCGCGCCAGCGTCCGGCGAGTTTTGCGGCCAGCATTTCCTTGCTGCCGGGAAAGCTTTTGCTTTGTTCGTCGAGGAAGCGATTGAACGTGCCGACATTCTCATGCAGTTTGCGATAAACCATATATGTGCCGTTACGCGCCAGTAGTGTTGGCGAAGGAGAGGTTTTTGGGTATTCCATAGCTTCGTCGACATGTCCGAGCAGGAATTCACCGGTCGCCAGAGGCGCCCAACTGCCGTCACGCATCAATTTACCGCGACCCAGTACGCGTGCAGCTATGTTGGTCTGCCCTTCGAAAACCGGATCGCCGATACCGTCGGTAAAACCGAAATGCTCTTTAGGCGTGGACTCACCCGATTCATCGTATAACACGCTGGCTTCCTGGTAAGGCAGATCATCTTCTCCATTATCGCCACGGTGACCGGTCAGCAGCGTTACGCCGCCACCGGAAGCTTCGACCTGTTGTACAACCCAGTTATAGCGTTCGATCAATGCTTCCGTGTTCAGTGCATTGATCGACATCCAGATATGCACCCTTTCTTTCCAGATATTATCCCAGTTTTCCGGTGCACTCGGGCCGTCGTCGCCGAGAATGTCCTTGCGTTTTGCCATGCCCATCATGAAATCTTCCGGAAATCCTCTGAGCGATGCGGTGGGCAGCTCCAGAGCTTTCAGTCCAACATAGGTGAAAGCGATATTGGTGGTGGCTGTCGGTTTTTCCACGGTAGGATCGTTTCCGGATTTGTTCCACGAAATGGCTGTAGTGACTTTGGCTGTAATGGCGCCGACAAATTTCCGGCCTTTGTCACCATTATTGACCCGTAAAAACAAATACCGCGCCTTCTGATAATTATATGCGCCGTAAGCCTTGATGATATTACCCTGGATGTCTGTTAAGTCGAGATCTTTTGTCATGGTTAATCGTTCCTGTTAGGGTTGATTTTGCAGTGGATTTGTCAACTGGTTGGGAATCATTCATCGGCGACCATTAAGGTGTCGATTTCCCGGGCGGCCATGTGGGGGCGGTCAGATTGTCAGGTTGTACGCGCGCTATAAAGGCTTTGAAATCCTGCTGAATTTCAACCGCGCTTTTTCCTTGGTGTTCGATCGCGAACTGGGTGAATTCCTGTTTCAGGTAAAGTGCTTTCAGCTGTTCCTGCAGCGAATCGTCTGTTGATCCATTAAAAAACAGGCTGGCTTCAAGCTGGCATTTTTTTATATAGGCGATAAATGCGGCGCAGTCGGTGACTTTGTCGAACGCCACACAGTGTTCCCAGATATAGCGCACATCACGCTGGATGCCCTGGTGATCATTGTGGGACCAGTTTTCCCACATACCGGTGAGATAAGTATCCAGATCACCGTGAAAATTGCTCGAAAAAACCAGATATTTCGATTTCAGATGATCTTTGCGCGGCAATGCTTTTTTACGCGCGGAATCGGAGAAAATGGATGTGATATCTGAAAAATTGAAAATAGCATCGTCGGCGGGCAGCGATTCGTAAAATACATCATCCAGAATAAATAGGCGCGCGAGGTAGGTGTTAGGTACTTTGGTCAAAGGGCTTTTCTCATGGATCGGTAAACGCATACAGCGTTCGCGCGTGATGTCGGCAAGAGAAGTTTCACCGATGGCGCCATTTTTGATGGGCGACAAGACGGTCAATGCGGTTGCGTTACCACTTTTTGTAGCCATATTGATCTTCCTTTTGAAATGGAGGGATTGACAGGATCAGAATTGTGTCTGTTCGTAGCGTTTTTTGACTTCGTAAGATGACAGACTGACGATCGGTGTGGGTTTCATGTCACCGAAATGATGTTGCAGATCGTTGAGCAGCTGATAGTAGTCCTGCAGAAAATCCTCGGGTGATTTATCACTCGATTTTGCGTTGAAATTGATCAGTGCTTTTTTGATTTTTTGTGCCGATTTGACATCGTTGGATGCAGCCATAGGGTAGGCATTGTAGTAATGTGCTGTATCGATCTGATTATGCCGGATATAGTTGTGAAAAGGCGTTAGCGGGACGGACTTGGGATAACGGACGTTCCATTTCCAGAACAAATCGAGCCCAGAAGGTATGGCAAATGTGAATGAATCCACATACTGGTCCCAGCTGCCATTGAAGTTACTGAAAAAAAGCATGTAAGCGTAATGCAAGTCTTCTTTAGGTTGACTTGAATCAAGATGGGGAAAGCCATTTCTGGGGATAATAACCCATCGGGCGTAGTGAATCAGCGACAAGGTCTGCAATCCTTTCAATGTACTGGGGAGTAAAGTTGCAGCTTTAAAGAACAGCTTGTTTGTCCAGGTTGTGTACCAGCGTATCGGGGTGATCACATTCATGGCATAGGCTTTACCAGCTATGTTCGACATAACAGCTCCTTGATGGGTATGTTGTTAATCAGCTTTTTCGGTGTGTTTCTTCTTTTTTCCAGCCTTAAAAGGTATTTGAAATGTAACAAATGTCACGCTTCTGCAGCATACATTCACTGTCCGTTATTCAATTGCAAACACCGAATGCCGTGGCATATTGTGTTCAGATTGATCAATCCAATCCAAAAACATCTTAATATGTAAAAGCTGTTCGCGCAACAATTTGGTTCAATCATGGCTTTGCTTAACGGATTGCCAGGAATTCGGTTTTTCCAGAGGAATATAAATATATCCTACGCCACATAAAATGATTTAATTTGTCAGAAAATATTTGCCAATCAATGTACCGATACCCAGCCGACGAGCCCGTTCGGCTGGGTAGGTATCCGGATATTCCTGCACATTACGGATCAATGCGAATTTGAGTTTTGCTATAAATCTTACAGAAGAAGAGTACATATGAGGGCGAAAAATTTATGAATCTCTAGTTCTTGTCCGGTCTGATGGATTTCCTCAGAAATTTTTATATCGGTTAATATCAAATACGCCTGCCAACAAGGGTTGTTGTGTTTTTTGCCAGGCAGTGATGTCATGCAGAATTTCCCAGAACTGTGGGTGCGTACGTCGTACTCCCCAGGTTTCCACAACGCGTTCAAAGTCCTCCGCTTCTCCGGCATTGCCTAGCATCAATACGAATTCTTCTATTTGTGACACGGGTACGTCGAATATGAAATTGGGATAGCTGCCGGTGATGCCGGGATAGACGGTGAGCCGATCCTTTTCAGGTTGATAGCGGGATTCCTCACCCAGTATGAAAGCCACATTGCTGTGCGCGCGATCCCGCAGTACTGTATAGACGGTACGCTCATGTTGTTCATGTCTGACACGTACGAATGTCACCTCGGGAAGTTGTGTGATACCGGTAAGCTGGGTTGCAGGGCGTGCGGCGATGCTGGACAGGGCTTGGTCTGCTTGTCGTATCCAGCGTGGCTGATCGGGGCGATTGCAATTCTCAGCCCGGCAACGATTCAATGCATCATGCGACATGGCATTAATGGATTGGAAACGTTCGAGAAGTCGTAAGGCAAGTTCTTGTTTAGGGTCTTCTGTGACGAAATTTTCTGCCGAAGGCGATTCATCATCGATATTCTCGTAAACAATTCCGAATTTCAGTTCACCTGAGCCTTGGTACCAATCGCTGAGGATGGTTTTACGCTGACCGGCAGGGATCAAACGCAGAAAGTTGTGCTCCGAACCATTGCGGATCAGATCGAAATAAAGCCGAGTTAATAATTGATGGGCGACATTGCCGAATACATCGAAATTGACCACCAACTCATAATAGGTCCGCTCGAGTAACGGATAGTCCATTAACCATATAGTCTGTGGAATATCGCCAGCGAGCCCTCTTACGACAGAGGCACTGTCGTGGTGGCGGAAAATGGTCAGCAAGGCATTTTTATTGCGGCCACCACCATTCCAGACATGAATGAGCGATGCACCATCCGGTTGCTGCGATGTATATTGACTACGACGCAGTGCCTGGTAATCCTGATGGCGCCCGAGGTAATGCAGCCAGTTTTCACTCGCGGCAAGCAAATCGTCATCTTGCCCTGGCATGCCTAGTAGCGGGATGACTTGACGCTGATAGGAATCATTAGTGACAAAAAGATCGGATTCCGGGTCCTGAAATAGCGTCCAGAAATGATCACGTATCACATCAGTCGCAATCTGGCCGCGGCAGACCGGCCCGTGAATGAAGGTGCGAACGAAGTATTCCGCTTCATCCAGCATGAACTGGTAGCGCGCATAAGCAGGGATATCGGCAAAAGTCACAAACGGATTGGCACGTTCTGTATAGCTATAACCTGGCAACTCACCCATCGGCCAGTCCGTACCGAAAAACAGTTCATCGATGCGTTGCAGTTTTACCTGATCAAGCGGATAGGTGATGCGCCGCTTATGCACGATACTACCCGTGATTGGACGCAGCCGGTAAAAAAACGGTCCCCCGGGGTCATCATTTGGATTGACCGTCGCGATGGGTTTGATCGTTTCACCAGGCGGGGTGGATGAACGCAGTAACTCAAAAAAACGAGGCTCGTCATTCAGCTCCGAAAAATACAGATAGGCCATAAACAGGTGTTCATATAGCCAACGTGCAACGAGTTTATTGCGTTTGCCATCTTGATTAAGCAATGATTCCCAGGTTTCGATCGCCTGTTTCTCGCCATTGGTCAGCGTAATGCGTGCGTCCGATACTTCGGCACCCTGATTCAACCATCCAGCCAGAAGTGCATATTCCTGATCCGTCAGCCCACTGACTGCAAACGGCATTCCATTTAAGGGGTGATCGCGCGCGTAATCGTGGAATTCCGCATTGGAGACACAATAATTTTTCCGGGTAATCTCGATTTCCATCGAGTCGGGCAATTTACTATTGGGTGGAAAAGGGTGTTGTTTCGCCAGCGCGATCATACTTAACATCAATGAGGGCAGTTGTGCGCTTTCTGCTTGCAGGACGGAATAAAAACCACGTTCACGCCAACCGGCGGTGGTGAGTTTATCGATCCCCAAACGAGTTGGCGGCATGGCTTCGGTGCGCGCACCACCGTAGACCGATTCATGAAAGGCCCCGCGCAGCAATCCTTCTGTCGTTTCCAGTTTGAGCTGGCACGGTGCATCGAAACAACTGTGGCATGACAAACATTTTGCTTCAAGGATCGGCTGGATTTCCTGAGTGAAGGAAACAGGATGTTCGGCAGGTACCGGCAAAGCGATGGGAAGGGGGAGTAGGGTGTTATCGACACTTGGATTATCGCTATTCTGACATGCAGACAGCAAAAAAATGAGGCTCAGTAAATATAGAAATGGGTAAAGCACACGCATTAGGTAAACTCCAGATCTTGGAACGAATTAAAAAGATTCTACCCTATGGCCTGGTATGACTGAAAGTACCGGGAACCGAGAAATGCGTGGTTATCGGGATTTCAGGAAGAAGTCATGCTTTCGTGCATGCTGAATAGGGTGATTGAAGTAAGGTATAGAAAAGCTCAAATAGATTGATCATAATTCATAGATGACTTATCCAATCTCATTCAGCATCCCAAGGCGGACGAGGACGAACGGTGCATTGATTGGCAAATGTTTTCTGACAAATTAAATCATTTTATGTGACGTAGCTTATGTTTCACAGGATGTGATGGATGTTTTGCATCCTGTTTTCACTGCGGTATGGTTGTGTTTTGTAGGTTGTGTGCTGAATCGATCAGCGTGTAGCAGCTTGCAAACAATATGGCATAGAGCGCAATTCATTTTGATTTTACACTTTGTATTTATGTGTGCCTTGAGCAATGTCCGTATGCGGCTACAGCTGACAACCAGATTTAATCAGTCTTGATTCGCTTTATCACGATCTTCCAGAATATTCTGGCTTGGAGGATATTGCCCCGGTTTTGGTTCACCGCATGCAGCTAAAAAAGATACCAGGATGGCTGCCAAAAAAAGAGAATATTTCATAGTATGAATTTCCTGTATTTGAATTTATAGTGATTTGAAAAATATGTATGCAAATGAAGGCTTTGTTGAAAGAATCAAAGATCAGTTTTTGACTGTGCCAAGTTTCAGTTTTCCGCCATTCCTGCATGTATTCCATGGCTTTAAAGCTGTCCAGCACTTGCATTACCATTAAGGTACTAAGAACGGGCGCTTGACATCTCTATCGTGAGGCCAATCGAAAAAGTCACAGAGTAGTATCCTCCCTGTATTATCTATATTGAGCTCAGCGACCATGATTTATAGCACAGCCAATATTAAGGTTTAATAAAGATTTGGTTAAAATTATTGACTCTATGTGAAATACCGTGAATATCGAGCGCTGAGCCATTTCATGGCTACAAGCCTGTCCGGTAATGTTGGAGAGTCATCCGTTTTTTCGGTAACGCTGAATTGTATTCTCGGAAAAGCTTTGCCTTGCGCCAATTAGCCGTCCATCATACCGCCCATTTGCGGTCCGCCGGTTTGGTGGCCGAGATTTTTCAGGGTAAGTTCCGGGCCGATATCGCGGCCGGTAAAATCCATCCACAATGCTCGCACCCGTGGAACGGGTGCGAGCATTGTATTTTCTTCTCTACTTACCGTGCTTCCGTCAGGATGAAATAGAACGTGAAATCGAGCCGTAATTATTGAGTGCTAATACCGATCAGGCTGTTAGAAACCGACTTGGGTCAAGTCATGCAATTATTTTTATCACCGAATGGGTATTTTAAAGTAGGAAACGCCGTTATCTTCCGGTGGCGGCATTGCGCCTGCGCGGATATTGGTCTGTATTGAAGGTAACAGTAATACCGGTGCATCAAGCGTCGCATCACGTTTTGTTCGCATCTTGATGAATGCATTTTCGTCAATGCCGTCATGCACATGAATATTGTACGTACGTTCGGCTGCTACGGTGGTTTCCCAGGCCGGCTCACGGTCGGCTGGCGGGTAATCATGGCACATGAATAAACGGGTTTCCGGCGGAAAAGAAAGCAGTTTTTTGATCGAACGGTAGAGCGCGCGTGCGTCGCCACCCGGAAAATCAGCGCGTGCACTGCCAACATCTGGCATGAACAGCGTGTCACCGACAAAAATCGCGTCTTCAAACTGATACGCTAGATCCGCAGGCGTGTGACCGGGCACTGAAAGCGCTTTTCCGGCTAATTGGCCAACCCGAAACGTTTCATTGTCGGTGAACAGGTGGTCGAAATGATGACCGTTCGGTACAAATTCATCGCCAAGGTTAAAAAGTTTTTTGAATGTTTGCTGTACAGCGGGAATGTTTTCGCCAATGGCAATTTGTCCGCCCAGTTTGCCTTTCAGGTAATACGCGGAGGATAAATGATCGGCATGCGCATGCGTTTCGAGTATCCAGTCAACGGTCAGATGCTGATTCTGAACAAACGCAATGAGACGGTCAGCGGAGGCGGTGCTGATACGGCTTGATTTAGGGTTGTAGTCCAGTACGGGATCGATAATGGCGCATTTTCCGCGGGACTGATCATAAACGACATAGCTGACCGTCCAGGTGGCAGGATCAAAAAATGCCTGAATATTCGGTAACATTCGAAACTCCTAGGGTTGGATTAGAAAACGAAACACTCAACTTGACATCAATATATCATGATATATATTATTTAAAAACATAATATATAAGAATTATATGTTATACCGTAAGATAGTGCTTTCTGAGTGATTCTGGATAGCGATATAGCGGGTGTCTCGCGCCAATGCGGTTTTTTATTGACACAAAAATCTTTAATTTTAGGAATGTGGCGTATGGATATAGAACAAATAATTGAAAGGATTGATATATTCTGGCCAGCACTGGCGGGCGGTATGCTCATCGGATTGGCGGCAGCGCTATTTCTACTGGCCAATGGGCGTATAGCCGGCATCTCAGGGATCGTCGGCGGCATTGTCGGAAGTCTGCTGCATTTAAACTGGCGCGATCTGGACTGGCGTCTGGCATTTGTTCTGGGGCTGGTCATATCAACTCTGGTATGGCGGCAATTCCTTAGCCTGCCCGCTGTGCAGATTCAGGCCAGCGACATGATGCTGGTTATCGCCGGTGTACTGGTCGGTTTTGGGACACGGCTGGGCTCAGGTTGCACCAGTGGCCACGGGGTCTGCGGTATGGCGAGGCTTTCGCCGCGGTCCATTGTGGCCACGCTGATATTTATGTCTACCGGTTTTGCAGTGGTTTATCTGCTGCGGCATGTCGTTGTGTGATTGCTTATTGGAGTGAGGCATATTATGCATCAATGGATTGTGTTATTCACCGCAGTGATGTCAGGTCTGATTTTTGGTTTTGGATTGATTCTTTCCGGCATGGTCAATCCGGCCATCGTGCTGGCGTTTCTGGATATTGCCGGGACATGGAATGCGTCGCTGTTGTGGGTGATGGGGGGTGCAGTGGGCATTTCTGCGGTTGCGTTTTTTATTGCCCGCCGGCGGTCGGCGGGCTTTCTGGGTTTACCGGTTAATGTGTCCACCTCCCGCGTCATCGATAAGCGCCTGCTTGCGGGCAGTTTCCTTTTTGGTGCGGGATGGGGTATTGCCGGGTTTTGCCCGGGGCCGGCTTTGGTTATGGCAGGGGCCGGCAGTGCAAAGGCACTGCTATTCGTTGGTGCGATGCTTGCAGGCATGACGTTGTTTGAAATTGTAGGACATGGACAGAAAAACAGCACGGCATCGTAATTTCGCTACTGGGCAAAAAACAACGATTTGGATGACACATGATTAGTGATGAATAACGATTTACTACCGGATATCACCGCAGTACGTGCTTTAGCTTCGCAGGCGTGCACGTTATTGAAAATACTGGCGAATGAAGACCGTTTGCTGATTCTGTGCCAGTTAAGCCAAGGTGCCAGAAATGTGGGTGAGCTGGAAGCGCTGCTGGACATCCATCAACCGACACTTTCGCAGCAACTCACCGTATTACGGGAAGAAGGACTTGTGGCAACTGAGCGCAAGGGCAAATATATTTATTACAGTTTATCCAGTGCGGAAGCTATGCGTATCATACAGACGTTATATGCACTTTATTGCGGTCAACATCAAGACGATAAAGACGATAGCATCGTTTGATAGAATCCGCGTCGGTGCGAATAAATATGCTACTTCTCCGTTGTTTTCATAACACTGCACGCTTTGTGCACACATGCTAAAGTGGCGGCAGATTATACTGAACAAAAACCATGCGCCTATGACATCGACTTCTCCTACTACTGCGCTGATTCCAGTGACACTGTTGACAGGTTATCTGGGCAGCGGCAAAACCACGTTACTCAACCACATCGTGCAGCAATCGGCGATGGCGGATACCTTGGTGATTATCAATGAATTCGGCGAAATTGCGCTGGATCATTTGCTGGTCGCGCACAGCACTGAAAACGTAGTGATGGAGATGAGCAGCGGTTGCCTGTGCTGCACGATCCGCAGCGATCTTGTCAAAACATTGCAAGATATTACCTGGCGTTTTTCACGCAATGGAAAACGGCAGTTTCACCGCGTATTGATCGAAACCACCGGTCTTGCCGATCCCGCGCCGATCATCCATACGCTGATGGCAGATCCGCAGATTACCAAGCATTACCGGTTGGATGGGATCGTGGCAACCATTGACATGGCTACGGGGAACCAAACCCTGAGTATGTACGATGAAGCGGTCAAGCAAGCTGCGATCGCCGATTGCCTGTTGCTGACTAAAGCCGATTTGGCGACGCCACGAGACAAGGATGCCTTGCTCCGGCGGTTGGATGCAATCAATCCCGCCGCTTTACGTTGGGAAACGGCACATGGTCAGATTGAGGCGGAAAAATTTCTGAATTTAGGGTTATTTTCAACCGGTGGAAAAACACCCGATGTGGCACGCTGGCTCCACGAAGAAGCCTATTCGATAGAGGCGGCACATAATAAACCTGTCCATCATGAACATGATGATTACGATCACCATCACCATACGCACGACATCAATCGCCATGACGATCATGTCCGGGCATACTGTTTCACTACAGATCAACCGGTTTCCAGGCACATCTATGCAACTTTGCTGGAGCAACTGTTTTATATGGGGGGCAGGATTTTGCGGATCAAGGGAATTCTGAACATTGAAGGCAACAACCATCCCATGGCAATGCATGGTGTACAGCATATTCTTCACCCGCTGGCGCCATTACCTGGCTGGCCGAATGAGGATCGACGCTCGAAAGTTGTTTTCATCACCCGTGACATGGAACGGGAAACAGTCGAACGTATCTTTAAAGCCATCACGCATGTGCCAGGCTGTAGTTAAAAGGCGTGTGCTATTTTGAATATCCCCTTATGATCAAGGATTGTTCAGTTTTGAAAATACGGTAGATACAGGAGGTGAAATATGTCGGGAAGAAATGTTCAGGATCGCGCGATGGGAGTAATCATGGGCGCGTTTATTGGCGATGCGCTGGGCTTGGGGCCTCATTGGTATTATGATCTCTCCGGGCTTCGTCGTGATTATGGTGACTGGATCGCCGGCTATACCGATCCCAAGCCTGACCGCTATCATGCCGGATTGAAAGCGGGGCAATTGTCGCAAGCTGGTTTCATCCTGAAACTGATGATTCGTTCACTCGTCGATCAGGGTGGTTATGATGCGGCGGATTTCTGTCGCCGGATGGATGAGGAACTTTTTCCATTGCTCGACGGGATGCCAGTGAGTGGTCCTGGCGGCTATACCAGCCAATCGATCCGTGAAGCATGGCGGCGGCGTGTGCAGCAGAAGCTGCCTTGGGGACAAACCGGCAGTCATGCGGATACCACTGAGGCTGCCGAGCGTACGCTTGCCATTGCTGTCCGTTATGCATACCAGCCGGATCGGCTCGCTGCGGCTATTACCGACAATGCCATGCTGACTCAGGTTGATAATACAGTGGTTTCGATGACCGTTGCATATGGTGCTGTGCTGGGATTGCTGATTCAGGGGCATATGCTCGATACCGAATTATCGGGAAAGCTCATGGCACTGGTAAAGAGTGGTGTGTTGCCGTTTCACGCCGTGACCGGCGATGATCTGCAGCCACCACGCCCTGGTGACCCGGATCCGCCTCGCACAGGCCGTTTTGCTTCTCCGGATGCATTGCTTACACCTTCTTATATGGCTGCAGCGGTGGCAGACCCGGAGATTCGCATAGAGCCAGCGTGGAAGGTATCCATTGTGTATGGTATGCCGTGCGCGATTTATCATCAATTGCCTGCCGCTTATTATCTGGCAGCCCGATTTCATGATGATTTCGAATCAGCCGTACTGCACGCAATCAACGGCGGAGGGCAGAATCAAGCGCGGGCAATTCTCACGGGTGCGCTGGCCGGTGCACAAACCGGTTTATCCGGTATTCCTCGGTATTTACTCGATGGGCTTGAGGACTCGGCCACACTGAGCAAGCTGGCTGTAGATCTTGCGGCTATGGTTGGCTCTGCCTGAGAGCGGACTGACTTACTTTCGGTTTGTTTTGATCCGGTTCTGAGAAAAGAAAATAAGGATAAATAATAGTGCCCGTGTAAAATGTCGTATATCGGTTACACGCTTCAATTCAAGGTATGAACATATCAGTCAAGAGGGCATACGAAAAACCAGATCCGGAAGATGGGATGAGGATCCTGGTTGATCGGCTCTGGCCAAGGGGGCTGTCAAAAGAAGATGCGAGGATTGATGTGTGGTTAAAATTCGTGGCGCCTTCAAATGATCTTCGCAAATGGTATCAGCATGATCCTCAAAAGTGGGTCGAGTTCAAGAGGCGGTATTTTGTTGAGTTGGATGCTCATGGAGACGCGGTTAATGAGCTTGTCGGGTATATAAAATGCAGCAGTGTCACATTGCTCTATTCAGCAAAGGAGCTCCATTGCAATAATGCTGTAGCTTTAAAGGAATATATAAACAAAGTATTAGAATAGATTGTTATTACCGTTCATTCGGTTGCAGTTGTTTGGCAAGTCGTTGAATTTCTTCCGAAAGGGAGATCTGGAAACCTTTATGAATAATGCGCTGACATCGCTGGTAAATATGTAGTGCATGACCGGATTGACCCAGATGGATATAGTGTGACATGAGCCGTCGATAATTCGCTTCTACCAGTGGCTTTAATTCTAATTCCTTTTCCAGCAACAGACAGGCGCGCCTGTCCTCTCCCTGCTGTTCATGAAAATCTACAGAAAGATCCAGTAAATGGCAGAGTCTATTCAGTAATTGTTCCTGCTTTAATATAGCCAGGCCGGAATCGTAATTTTTCAGAAAGGTATCGCGGTAAAGTTTTAGGAGATGGTCGGTTAATTTAATGATCACATGTGCTTGTCTATCGCTTCTTCTTAATACATTTTCCAGCTCATCCATAGCCACTTCAAATACCCAGAGATCCAGCCAGCAGTGGCTATCGTTCAGTGAAACCATGCCGGAATTCAATATCACTGCTTCTTTGCCGATGAGTTTGCGTAACCGGTGTAATGCTGTTGCTAAGGATTGCCGGGCCAAATCACCTTCGGTATCAGGCCATAGTATTTCGGTGAGCTGGTCGACACTAATATTGCGGCCACCCAGTATGACAAGTGTAGCCAGTAATTCGAGTATTTTCTTTTGGCTTTTGCCGGGTTGTTCAATGAGTCTGCCCGCAACTTCAATTATCAGCGAACCAAAACTATAGATTCGTACTGACCAAAGCCATTGCTCGGAGTATAAATATGGATTATGAGATAACGGACTACTCTTCATCAAACATGCAGCATTTTTTTTTCGATATTCTTTTCAGTTGCTAGAAAGCATAGAGAAGCTGAAACTCTGAATTGCCCATTGAAGAAAGTTAGAATCTGTTTAATACTTTCAATATTTATGGGCGTGGTTATTTTTCGTTGTGCGTTTTTGTTGCATGAGTTTGTCTTACAGCAATGCGCCGATCAGGTATGTGAGACGAAGTGTTGAGCCATATGAAACTGATTGCTAATTTCTTTGATTGAGTAGCTAGAATTTATACTTTCCAAATGATGACACCAGACCAACTGATCTCGGGATTGATCGACTAATCAATTATTTATTAATTAAAATGACTATTCATTCTCCTCCAAGGAAAAATATCTATTGTTAATTACACTGCTTGTCTTATGTATAGGGAGATAGATTAACTATCACTACGAATAAGGCTTGTTTTATGATTCCGTTGCGTTTGTTTGGTAATTTATCTCTGTCACTAACCAGTTTATAAGCTGATGTTGATTGGAGTGTATTTTCATTTGTATCGGTTTGTGTATGACGGCAATGTTGTCGATGCCTGTCAATTTTTTTGCGATTGGTTTTTTAATATGTTGAGAGGTTCCTTAATTTGATACATGTCGCTATGTTCGGATATTTATCTCTACTTGTCAAGTGCTTTGACTTAATTTCCTACAACCTTGTCATCATTTATGCGAAATAGTGGAATGGGGCTGTATTCAGAGTGCATGAAAATACTTGTTATCCTAACTGGTTGTTATGAGTTCGGATATTAGGTTGTGGTTTTCTGCGGATGACTTAGCAAAGCTGTCACAACATCTTGTAATAAAGATTCCGACCTCGTCACGCCAGTGTAGAGCGCGCGCCAAGCGTGAAAAATGGTTATCGAGAGAGGTTCATGGCAGAGGCGGGCCGCGCGGTAAAAAAACAGAATTTATTCCGCCGGATGACATTCTGGCTGAAATTCAGAGGTTTTTGAGTAAAAATCCGGGTTTCTTTTCGGAGATGATCGATTTGCCTAAAAGACCGATCCGGTATGAAATACATCAAGTAAAGCCGTTGATTGGCGGCAGTGGCGAGCATCAGGGATTGATGACTAAAGATTCTGCGCATCAGGAAGACCCAGAGACTATTTATATAACACACTATCCGGATTTGTCTGATGTAGCAGCTGAGAAGGCCTGGATGAATGCTGATCTGATAGTCGTCAAGGTCGTGGTCAATGCAGCCGAATGGTTGAGTTGCGTGAGGTTGAACCCGAGGCATATCAAAGTCATCAATGTACAAGGAGACAGCATGGAGCCTACCTTGCAGCATGGTGATCAGGTGCTGGTGGATACGACCTGTAATCGATTCATCGACGACGCTATTTATGCGATCCATCAGCGCGACAGACTGCAGATAAAACGTATTAAGCTCAAACTGGATGGCTCGATAGAAGTCAAAAGTGATAATAATCATGGCTTCGGTGCTGAGACATACAGCAAGGAGGAAGCAGCCGCATTCAATGTATTCGGCAGAATTCTGCCATTCAAATTTGGGAAATTCGATTTATAAAAAGTAGTATCAATGTTCAACACGAAAATGGTATGGCGCTACCTGACTGTGGGTATACCCACCCGATAACGAAACGGCCAGAGGGTTTAACAGGCGTTGAAAAAAACGATCTGCGTTGCCGCTGCGGCGTTAAAAATAGGCTCAAAATGCTCATTTATCGGGCATAAGCTCCGCTTTTTCGCCTGTTTTTGCTAGCATCAGCTGCCTCGAACATATTTTGCAACTGCCTGTTAAGCAATTGGTGTCGAATACCTGATGCAAATTTGTCCGGATTGGCAAGGAAATGTTACTATGCAAACGCTTGATTGTTTCTATGAGCGATATTTCTATTCATTTCTATAGAAGGTATGTTTATGAACAAATTAACGTTATTACTATCCTTGATCTTTCTATCCCTTGTTTTTACAGGCTGTTCAAAGCAGGAAGGTCCTGCAGAGAAAACAGGTAAAAAAATAGATGAGTCTATTGAGAGCAGTAAAGAAGCGATAGATGGGGTTATCGAAAAGGCTACCAGGAAAATTGAAGAAATCAAAGACGCCTCGGAAGGTCCTGCAGAAGAGGCGGGTAAAGAAATAGATGAGGCAGTGGAAGATTTGAAGAGCTCTGTTAGTGAAGCCTATGAAGATGCTGAGGAAGAGATGGATGAGGCTGGTGAAACGTTAAAAGAAAAAGCCGATGCTGCCAGGGGTGGTTATTGATAGGCCGTTGCTTCTGACGAACGCCACTATTCATTCAATTGTTTCAATTGAATGAATAACAGGTGGTTGGATAATACTTAAAACGCGCAATCCTGTCCTAGTAAGCTAAGAACCTGTTTAGGATCTCGATCGAGGGGAGCGGTGCAAGGCAAAATTGAATGAAAAAGCAGAACATACTTGCAGTATGTGAGCATTTTAAATTCGATTTTAACGCGGCAGCGTTCTTCAGTGGATCTTGAACAGGTTCTTTAATTAAGATCGGCCTGTAAATTCGACGGGGTGAGTGCTCGCTCTTCAGAATCCAGTGTCAAGGAATATTCTGATTCCTGTGTCGATGGCCTGAATTAGTGAATTTGTACCGTAGAAAGATTTAAGTTATTTGCCTGCATTCCATGAAGTGTTCGGAAGCTGGGCGATTCCGATAAATATTTCACGTAGACAGTACGCAGTAATATACAACCTTCCATGCTTCAGATCCTTCGGTTATTGTATAACCTCGTTCCAGACCTGAACTGTAGCCGCATCTAATTTGATTCTTTTGCATACGGCTTTCTTTTTACCCTCATTTTTTTCTCCAATTTAAGTTCATTTTCCCCTAACTGGAATGTCCGGGTTCCGTTGAACCACCTTCATTTTGAGGTGGCATGATGGAATCGACTGACAGTTATGTCGAGTGTATTTATTCATGGCTATTCATTCAGTAAAAACCACTATATTAATAAGGCTAAAATTCAGAATTATCCTACAGAACTTTTAATATTGCATGACGTTTAAGCTAAGGCTGATGTAACTGATCATATTAGCTTGCTAGGTCAAGAAATGACAATTTAAAGGATAAAAAAATCATGAGAGAGAATTTGCCTGTTTCTAATAGAGAGTATCCGATAGATGATGAAACATTAATTCTCTCTACAACCGATACAAAAGGAAGAATAACGTATATCAATCCAACATTCATTGAAGTGAGTGGTTTTTCTGAGGATGAACTGATAGGAAAGGCACATAATATCGTGCGGCATCCGGATATGCCACCTGAAGCTTTTGCCGATTTGTGGAAGGTTCTGCAAAGCGGAAAACCCTGGACCGGGCTCATTAAGAATCGGCGCAAAAATGGTGATTATTACTGGGTATTGGGGAATGCCACTCCTTTAATTGAGAATGGAAAAGTCATAGGCTATTTGTCAGTGCGTACCAAACCATCGCGCCAATTGATTGAGAAAGTAGAGCCAATCTATCGGCAGATGTGCGATGGCAAGGCTAAAAATCTTAAAATCGAGAATGGCGCCATTGTCCGGACCGATTTTATCGGAAAAGCGACAGCGTTGTTTAAAATGACTTTTGGTAAACGCGTGGCAATGCTTTTATCACTGCCAACGCTATTATTAGCCGGTGCTGCGGCTGCAGGATGGTGGGGAATGAGTCATGCAGTGACAGCATCCTGGTTAAGTCATTTTGTAATGATGGCTGCCGCAGCCGGTGTTTTGTTGATGGGGGTCATGGGTTTCTGTCTGGTACGCAGTACACTTAAACCGTTAAATGAAGCCATAGATGTCGCTAATATACTTGCAGCGGGTAATCTGAGAACGCAAGTTTCCACAGCTTATCACGATGAGTTCGGTTTATTGTTCAAATCGCTATCGCAGATGAACATCAATCTGAAAGCTACGGTGCTGGATGTTCAGAATAATGCCGAGATCGTGCGTCAGGCTGCAGGTGAGATAGCCAGTGGTAATATGGATTTGTCGCAGCGGACTGAAGAACAGGCGTCTTCACTCGAAGAAACCGCTGCCAGTATGGAAGAATTTGCTTCAACCGTTAAACAGAATTCCGAGAATGCCAAACAGGCAGATCAACTGGCAACGGATGCCAGCCGTGTCGCCTTGAAAGGCGGTCAGATGATGAGCAATGTTGTCAATACCATGACTTCAATCAGCGACAGTTCCAAGAATATTGCAAACATCATTAATGTTATTGACAGTATTGCTTTTCAGACCAATATTCTGGCTTTAAATGCCGCGGTTGAAGCGGCACGGGCGGGTGAACAGGGTAGGGGATTTGCCGTTGTTGCTACTGAAGTTCGCAATTTGGCGCAAAGAAGCGCTACGGCAGCCAAGGAGATAAAATCACTTATCGATGATTCTGTAAAGAGGGTTGAGAATGGTACCTTACAGGTTAACGAAGCGGGTAAAACCATGCAGGAAATTGTTAATTCAATTAAACATGTCGCGAATATTATGTCCGAAATAACCGCCGCGTCTCAAGAGCAAAGCTCTGGTATAAATCAGGTCAATCAGGCTGTTGCGCAAATGGATGAAGTGACTCAGCAGAATGCTGCACTGGTTGAGGAAGCTGCAGCGGCTACAGAATCCCTTGAGCATCAGGCTAAAGAATTAACTGGCGCGATATCTATTTTTAAAGTCGGTCATTCGGTAATGTCCGGTAATGTCAATGTACGGCAGTTGAACAAAGAGAAACCAGATAATCGGAGCAAAGTCATCCGGAAGAAAGTGGTCAATAGCAATTGATCATTGGAACGCTTTTTAGAACCTGCCCAAGATCTCAACGAAGAGTTGGGAATGGTTGTTACCCCGACCGTTTCTGTTTACAACGCAAGCCCAACTTCTTGTTAGTTATTCTTGCTTTTTTCCAGGTCAAGTATATAGCGATACAAATGATCGTACTCTTTTTTGGATGCGGCGTCGAAAAGCGGGTCGCTCTGCAAAGTGATTTCCTTTTCAATAGCATGCCAATCTTCATCAGAAAGTGCTGTATCCATGAGCGGGTAAATGTACTCGCTTTCCTTTTCAATATGCTGCCTTTGCAGTGAAATGAAGTGGCGTGTTGTAGCCAGTAATTCATTTGCCGGAACGATGCAATCACCAGCAACACTCTTGAACAGTTCGTGTATTTTATGCGTTTCCTGTGCTATTGCCTGATGCTCGTCTTTGAGTGCCTGGATTAAATCGCTTTCTTTGACTTTTTTTCTGATCAGCCTGCCGAAGATGATATCCTCTGCCGGGTGATGCCATTTGTCCGGATAAACATTTACATAGTCCAGCGCGCTCAGAATGACGGTCAGGTCCGCGGCGCGCTCGCTGTCAAAATCATAACAGTTAATTTCATGACTCAAGTAATTGAGCAAACGCTGTAAATGAAAATGGTCCGTTTGCAGTTGACGTTGTAGTTTATGCATGGCGACTCCTCCTCAAGGAATACCGAACAAATTTATAATAACATGCTTGCAGTGTTATTTTTTGTGCGGCGTACAAACTTAACGTATGCTGTATTGAGGTTTTGGGGCTTGGGCAGTACAAATCATAACCATTCTCATAAGAGTCTGTGAATCGGCCCGGGATTGCCGGAGACTCTATTTCTTGAGAGGATAGAGTAATGAA
>JAHBZZ010000015.1 GCA_019635215.1 Nitrosomonas sp. | reverse complement strand
TCAACCGTAATGGGTGGTCATTTTTATACCGGTATCAACAGTTTGATTCGGTAACCGCATGCGTAAGCGCTGAATAACTGCCGGTGATTTCCGCCTGATTGTCTTTGATGCGAATTTCATTGATCAGCAATTTCAGATATTTCTTGTCAAAACCGCTTGATTTGTCCAGCAACTTATTTCTGGGCGCTTTGGCAAACGCTTCAAGCTGATTTTGTTTGATTCCGGATAATTGTTGTTGACGCTGGAATCCGGCTACTTGAATCAATAATTCCTGTTTTCTCGCCTGCAATTTGTGGGACTAAACGGTTTAACTTATGGTTTTTCATCAGAAGTCAATGCATCCCAAGTGACTAACCTCCGATGCCCGATTTATTGCGCAGGAAAAATATGCGGTGGCGGGGAAGGTCGGGTTACCGGCTGGACGGTGCCGCATTTTTCGCCCATCCACCGTCCGCGTGTTTCAGCGGTGGCATAAACAGGATTTCCCATGACAATGCTGTCGAATTCCGTATGTCCGGAAAAATTCTCAGGGCTGGTAAAAACGCCTTCTGCCGTTCCATTGCCTTGAAACTGCGGGTTATCGCAAAACATTTCGATTTGAAAACGGTTGCCGTTGCGTCTGGCATTCTTGACCGAACAGCCCGACTGGCCGTCGTAGAAATGGGCGGGAATGTCCTGCGCCGCCATTGCGGGTGTGATGCAGACATGGGATATGGCCTTTTTGTCCCGGATTTCAGGCATGACCAGTCCGTATTGCTTGGCCAGATCGGTGATTTGCCGCATGGAGTCGGGTGGAATGTGCGGCACCAGATTCAGCAGATCGGACGTTGTCGTCACTTCCCATAATCCGGGCCGGATGTGTTCCTGGTTGGCCGAAGCTGGAATAGCCGTTACCGATAGGAGAAAAGCTGTGCAAAATATTCTGTTCATGGTAATCAATATTGGAATAATCAATGCATTAATGATAAATGATGCAACCCGGTTTTGGAGATAAAACGATATCTGCAATTTTTCTTGTCAGAACCGGTTCTCAGGAATATAAACCGGGCAAGGCATTCCTGCCGGAAGTGCTTTTTGATTTCCGGCCGTGTTTCGGTAAGTCGACCACCCGTTTGCTAAGTTCGCTGCTATCCCAGTTTTCGTTAGGGTGCCGGTACAGAATGCGATCCAGCTGCTTCAACGCCGCCCGGGCGTGCGTATCGTCGAGCCGCATTGCGAGTTCGTCGAGCCCTTTAGGGGGTGAATCCGGCCAGTGCGCAGCGGCCCATTTGAGCAGGTAATAGCGCGCCTGCTGCGGATTGTTGTCCCGGCAGGCGGCCAGGAAACGTTTTCGTGCATCCCGGGCATTCTGTGGGTCGCCCGGGGTGGTTTCTATTGCAGTGGCGGGCCGTAGCGGGTGGCGGCGCGTACGCCATAGAAAACCCAATGTGATCAACCATAACGCGGCAAACAGCAAAGCCGCCCAGAACCAGCCGGTATGACGAGTTGACGATCCGGCTGTGTCGGTTGCCGACAGACCGGGTTGAAAAAACGGTGCGGCTGGCGCACCTTGCCGGGCATGCGGCATATCCGTTTCAATGGGGCCAGTCAAGTCCGGTGCAGGCGTTAACGCACCGTGTGGCTGGCTGGCACCGGGCAGGACTTCGATGGTGCGTTCCGGCAAAGTTGCGATCCGGGCGCTGTCTGTTGCGGTATCCCACCAGTGTATGGAAAATGCCGGCAAGGTATATTTACCGGGCTGCGTGGGCATATAAGCCAGGCGCAGTGTTTTCTCGCCCTGAATATTATCGGGCAAGTTCTGGGTTACCGATTGCGCGCGGTCGGGGTACAGTTTGAAACCCGCCGGATCCGCAAGTTTCGGTTCGGGCAATTGCTCTCCGGTCACGCCCAGTGCTTTGAGGGTAATCGTGCGGGTGACTGGATCGCCGAAGTTGATGGTGTCGTTTTCCGGTTGCCATGTTTCTTGCAGTGTAACCGACTCCGCCGGTAACCAGTAAGGTGATTGGCTTTGACCGGGACGCGGGCGCACATCAAGCGTGACCGCTTCCCCGCGCAGCCGGACAGGACGGGTGTTGGTAAACAGGCGGTCAAAGAATGGGTCGTGCCGGTTGCTGCTCTGCGGGATTTGTGCGTTCAATACCGGTGCGGGAATGACCATTAACCCGCTGGTTTGCGGGAAAATCGCGAACTGCCGTTCGATAACGGTGTAGGATCGGCCGTTGCGCTGGGTGACATACTCGCGGTCTTCTCCAAGTTTCTGCACCAGGGCGTTTTCGTGTTCCGGTTCGCTCAGACTGCCCTGTGCCAGGTTGACGGCGAGAAAAACCCGCTGCGTATAACGGACTTTACCCTGTACATAGGGATCGGTTTTATCGACTTCGGTTTCAAGAAAAATCGGCGTGTTTCCATCGGAACCGGTGCCGGTTGAAGCTTCAGTCACATGCAGCGTCAGCTCGGGCGTGTATTCGCCATTGATATTGAGCGGCGGAATGGTCAATTGCCCGCTGCGCAGCGGAATTAGCGAAAGCGTCCAGGTGGTGCGCGCATCCATTTTGCCATTGACGAGATTGACACGGCTGCTGCTCATCGTGCCAGCCACTTCAAAATCCTGATTCAGCGCACGGGTATCCGGCATGGACGAGACCTGTCCGGCGGCTTCGATCGTCAGCCGCACGGTTTCACCCTCGGTAACCTGGGAGCGGTCAAGATGCGCGGTCAGCGCGGCCCGGGCCTGTACGGTATTCAGCCACAGGCTGAGAAACAAACTGGTGCTGATCAGAAAATAAAACGTTTTATTCATCGTTGTTTGCGTTGCATGTGTTCCAGCATGAATTTGCGGCGTAACAAACCGGAAGGGTCTTCGGGAATCTGCCGCAACCATTGTTCCAGCGCGATGTCTTCCTCACTGAGCGGTTGTTCGTCGTTGCTCGTCATGTCTTCCGGCGCCAGTGGTTTTTGATGGTCCGGCGCATTCTCCTGCTGGTCATCCCGTTCAGGCTGAGCAGCGCCATTTTCCTGCGAATCGGTGGGCGGGTCATTTTCCTGCCGGTTTTCGTCATGATCGCTGCCGTTGCCGGTATCATCACGGTTCCCGGATTCCGTTGCATCCTGTTGTGGTTCCGGTTTTTCTTCCGTATCACTGCCGTTGCCGTTTTCCTGACTGGATTCGCTGTCATCGTTATGTTGTGACGATTGCGATGCATCCGTGCCCTGCTGTTGCTGATCCTGCAGCAATTTTTCCAGCAGTTTAAGGTTGGCCAGGGCGTCTTCATGATGCGGATTCTGCTGCAATACGTCGCGATAGGTATCGATCGCCTGTTGCAGTTCACCGGCGCGCGCGAGTGCATTACCGCGGTTATAGCGGGCTTCAGGATCATTGGATTCGGCAAAAGCCTGCGCGGCGGCTTCATAATCGCCGGTTTCATACAGCGCCATGCCACGCCAGCCGGGATCGCGGAACTGCTGTGCGGCAGTCTGTGGATCGCCCTGTTGCAGATGCGTTTGCGCCTGCTGATCGGCACGCAGCCATAAATCCTGCCAACCGAACGCATGCGCCGGTGGCGGCATCACGAAAAATACAGCGAACCCCAGCAGCCACCCGCGCCGGAATGCCATCGCGGCAAGCAGCAAAAGCACCGGCAGCAGCCATACGCCATGCTCCACCCAGCGTGTAACGCCGCCCGTACTATTCTCTACCGGGTCAAAATTGCCTGTTGTGGTGATTTCCGGCAACAGCCGGTTCAAGTCCGTTGCATCAGCCGTCAATCGGCTGAATGCACCGCCACCGGCGCGCGCAAGTTCTTCCAGCGGTCCGGCATTGAAGCGTATCACTTCGGCAACACCGTTATCCATGATTGCGCCGCCGGATTCCGTGCCGACACCGAGAATGGAAAGTGTATAGCCCTGTTCGCGCAGTTGGCGCGCCTGCGCGAGTGCGGCAGCCGGATCATCAATGCCGTCGGTGATCAGCAGCAGTTCACCTTGTGAAATGCCTTTCAGATTAAGCAGTTCGCCCGCCATATGCAATGCGGGTGCGGCTGAATTGCCTTTGGCCGGCATAATATCCGTACCCAGTGCCGTAATCAGATTGCTGATGGTTGCAGTGTCTTCGGTGAGTGGTGTGACGATATGCGCTTCACCGGCAAAAACGACCAGGCCGGTGCGGCCTTCGCGGGATCGCTCGAGAATGTCCCTGATTTTGAAGCGCGCGCGTTCAAGGCGTGAAGGTGTCAAATCACGCGCATCCATCGATAGCGACAAATCGAGAATCAGAATGCGCGACAGTTGCGCGTGCCAGACCGGTTCGGGCTGGCGTTCCCAGACGGGGCCGGCGAGTATGAAAACTGTCAGCAGCCAGCCTGCGGCGAGCAGTATGACCGGCAGGCGTGTTGATCGGCCAGGTGATTCCAGCCACAGGCGGGACAATAACGGCGCATCAAAAACGGCATGCCAGGCGCTGCCCGAGGTTTGTCTGCGCCACAACGCGATCAGCAGCCAGAGCGCCGGGATGAGCGCCAGAAACCAGAGTGGGCGTAGAAAATGAAATGCTTCCATAGACTATCCTGTTCTCCACCAGCGCCAGGCAAGCAGAAAACTCATGACCAATCCTGAACCCAGCGGCCAGATAAACAGTTCGTCGGTCGGTCGGACGATACGATTGCCTTTTAATGTGGGTTCGAGTTGATCCAGCCGGTGATAAATAGTCTCCAATGTATCCTTGTCCGTGGCGCGGAAATATTGTCCACCGGTCAGATCGGCGATTGTCCGTAAAGTTTCTTCGTCGAGATCGGCGGCCGGATTGACCATGCGCATGCCGAAAAATCCCTGAACCTGGCGTGGGTCACCGCCCACGCCGATGGTGTAAATCCGCAGCTTTTGCTGTGCGGCGAGTTCGGCGGCTTTGCGCGGCTGTACATGACCGGCATTATTGGCGCCGTCGGTGAGCAATACCAGCACGGCTTCTTCGCCGCTATGCCGTAAATACTTTAAATGTTTGATCGCCATGCCGATGGCGTCCCCGATTGCGGTTTCGTGTCCCGCGATACCGATCACTGTATCCTGCAGCAGACTGGCCACGGTTGTGTGATCAAACGTCAGCGGTGTCTGAAGATAAGCCTCGCTGCCAAATAAGATCAGGCCGATGCGGTCGCCTTCACGGCGGCGGATGAAGTCACCGGCGACCTGTTTGACGACTTCCAGCCGGTTGGCGTGTCCGTCACCCAGGTCTGCAATTTCCATACTGCCGGACACGTCCACGGCGAGTATCAGATTGCGCCCGGTCTCCGGCAATTCGGTTTCCTGGCCAAGCCATTGCGGTCGGGCTGCTGCGGTTACCAGCAATAGCCAGCACAGGATTAAACCCCATGTGCGTATCGAGTGTAACGGTATGCGATTGGCTGGTGCGGTCGGTTTGTCCTGATCGGCGTTAATGAAAGGCGCAAACAATACGCCTTGGTTGATGCGCGTTACGGGCGGCAGGAAACGCCGGACAAGCCAGGGCAGAAAGAGCAGCATAAACATCCAGGGCCAGGCAAAGTTAAACATGCGTATTTTTTAGCGGTGTATTGGCTTTAATCCACTGACGCGCCAGTGCTGTTAATTGATTTAAATCGGCGTGTTGTTTCTGATAAGGGCCGGACTGCAATAGTCGACCCGGCCCATGCGAGAATTGTCCATTACCGCCATGGGCGTCGAGAAAATCCAGCCAGGCCTGGCCGGATAGCGCAGCGACTTTTTCTGTAGGCCAGCAGGCCAGCGCATAGCGTTTCAGCAATTGGTTCAGGGCGGCAACGGGTTGATCCGCTGCGTCACGATTCTTGTCCAGCAGTTTGAGTTCCTTCAATGCGGCGTGTTTAGGCGCCATCCGCCTGCGATACCGGTAAATCAGGCAGATTGCCGTTGCAATCAGTATTGCCGCGAGCCACCAACCCGGTGCGGGTGGCCACCAGCCGACCGGAAGCGGGGCATGGAGCGGGCGCAGCGCGGCGAGCGGGTCGGCTTCCATCATAGGCCTTTGCCATGCCGCGACAATCCTGCGCGTAATGTCTGCAACATGGGATCGCTGGTGGCGATTTCCATAAAATGAATGGCATGGCGCCGGCACAGATTGCGGATTTTTTCACGATGGTGCTGAAATTGCGCCTGCCACTGCGCTACTGTTGCGGTATGGCGGGTGTCGATGGAGACGCGCTGCTGGTTAATGCCCAGGCGATAGATTCCGGGTGGCGGAGGTGTGGCTTCCAGCGGATCATAAAGAAATGCGGTAATGACATCGTTATGCCGCGCCATGGCGCTCAAGTGCTGCTCAGCTGCGTCGCCGGATTCTCTGAAATCGCTGAAAATGACAATCAGGCTGCCGGGCAGGGCGATACGCGCCATGCGTGCCAGCGCGCGATCCATGCGGCTTGTGACGATACCGGCCGGATGCGTCGGTTGCAGTTGCACCATGGTTCGCAGCAAATGCAGCAGCCCGGATTCACGCGCCGCCGGCTGAATTTCACGATGGTTTTCCGCCGCCTGAATAATACCGCCGACGCGGTCGCCGGCACGTACCGCAGCCCAGCCCAGCAGCGCGCTTAAGCGGCCGGCGAGTACCGATTTATACTGTACGCGGCTGCCGAAATACATGCCCGGATGTAAATCAACCAGTAACATCACCGGGCGTTCACGTTCTTCGCGGAACAGTTTGGTATGCGGCTGCCCCCGCCGCGCCGTGACGCGCCAGTCGATCGTGCGCGCGTCATCGCCGGCCTGATATGCGCGGACTTCGTCAAATTCCATGCCACGGCCATGATAGACTGAAAGATAACCACCGGCCTGTGAGGATAATACCCGTCTGCGCGCACCGAGTTCCAATCCGCGTGCTGCGGCGCGCAACCGGATGAGCTGATTGAGTTCAAGCGCAGTGCCTTCACTCATGGCGCTGGTACGCTGGCTAAAATCTGGTTAATGCAGTGCTGGGCGGTAATGCCTTCCGCTTCCGCTTCATAATTGAGCAGAATACGGTGACGCAACGCATCGGCGGTGACTTTCTGCACATCTTCCGGCGTGACGAAGTCGCGTTCCGCCAGCCATGCTGTGGCACGCGCCGCACGCTCGATCGCGATGGCGCCGCGCGGACTGGCGCCCCAGCGTATCCAGCTGGACAGCTCCTGGCCATATTGAACGGGGTTGCGCGTTGTTTCGATGATTTCAACGATATATTCTTCAACCGCTTCGGCCAGATGCAGTTGTATGATTTCACGCCGTGCGGTAAATACCTGCTCCTGCGTCACTTTCTGAACAGTGTAAGGCGAGGTGTGTTCCAGCGCGCACAGCGCCTCATGGCGCACCAGTTGCAGTATCCTGCGGCTGGCGTCTTTATCCGGATATTCCACACGCACATGCAGCAGGAAGCGGTCCAGTTGTGCTTCGGGCAATGGATAGGTGCCTTCCTGTTCAATCGGATTCTGTGTGGCCATCACTAAAAATAACGGCGGCAATGGATAACTCGCCGCGCCGACGGTAATCTGCCGTTCCTCCATCGCTTCCAGCAAAGCGGACTGCACTTTGGCCGGGGCGCGGTTGATTTCATCGGCAAGAATGACGTTATGAAAAAGCGGCCCCGGGTTGAACGTGAAACTGCCGGTTTCGGGGCGAAACACATCGCTGCCGGTCAGATCGGCGGGCAACAGATCCGGGGTGAACTGGATGCGGTGAAAATCCGCTTCGAGACTATTCGCCAGCGATTTGATCGCGCGCGTTTTCGCCAGACCGGGTGCGCCTTCCAGCAACAGGTGGCCATCGCACAGCAGCGCCAGCAGCAGCCGCTGGATCAATGCCTGCTGGCCGACGATCTGTTGTTCGATATCGTGGTAGAGTTGTGTAAATGCCGCTCTGCAGGTTTTCGTTGTCATTGTTGTGTATATCCTGTGTTTCAGGGATTTTTTGAATCGCTTTGCCCTGATAAGTTCCAACCAAGCCAGGAGACGAATTCAACACATGATGCAGTATAAGACGAGATATGTCTCAATTGAAGTGCGATTCAATAATCGGAAATTCGGTGCATTGCGAAAACAATGCGTAATTGCCAACAATATTTGTTGTTTGCGTGCAATATTTCCGTAGAAAGATATTGAGCATATTGCCATTTTCAGTGACTCTATCATCCGGAATCTAGAGAACCGTACTCATTCCCGAGTCAATGCGGTAAAATCGCGCTCAGCATAAATTCCGGTAGCGGAATTCGACTTCCGGGATCTGGAATTTTCTGCTTAATTCAATGATATATCAATGACATGATGTTTTATTCTCGTGTCAGCTAATTATTCAATCGTAATTACAAAAGGAAATTTAATGACTGCTCATATCCCTGGATATACCTATGGTACAGCTGAAGTCGCAACATCGCCTATCTCCGTGGATGATTTTGCAAAACTTAAACTGGCAACCTTGTTTGGCGATGATGATGTTCGTTACTTGAAAATGTCTCATGATGTTCTGAAAGGACAGGTTGAGGAAATTCTTGACGTTTGGTACGGTTTTGTCGGTTCAACGCCATTTTTACTGCACTATTTTACAAAGGCTTCGGATGGCCAGCCCAATATGGATTATCTTGGCGCTGTACGTAAACGTTTTGGACAGTGGATTCTGGATACCGCTAATGCCGATTACGATCAGAATTGGCTGAACTATCAATACGAGATCGGATTACGTCATAACAGCATTAAAAAGAATAAAACCGACGGCGTTGATTCTGTGCCGATCATCAATTTGCGCTATATCTTTGCGCTTCAGGTACCTATCACCACGACACTGCGTCCATTTTTGGAAAAAGGTGGCCATTCAAGTGAAGATGTCGATAAAATGCAGGATGCCTGGCGTAAATCTGTGCTGATGCAAGTCATTCTGTGGTCTCAGCCTTATATCCGCGATAACCAGTTCTAAGAAAAAAACAAAGCACAGCGCAGCTGTGCTTTGTTACATTATTTATAAGCGAATCGCTTTCCAACAGGCAAAGACATTCGCTCCGGCTTTTCCAAAACGGCAAAAATGACTTTTACTGCCTGCTAAAGGCGTATGATCTTGCCATTTGATTTACCTTAATATTTGCGTATGAAATCTTTGGCAGCCATCAAGCAGGACGCCGTAATCGTGGGTGCGGGGGTGATTGGTCTGGCTACTGCATTGAAACTGCTGGAAAGTGGTGCTAAAGTCAGCATTCTTGAACGTGGCCGGATGGGTATGGAATCCTCCTGGGCGGGCGGCGGCATTCTCTCACCGATCTGCCCCTGGGACTATACAGATGCGGTAACACGATTGGTACGTTACAGCACCGGCTTGTTCCCTGATTGGGTTATCGCGCTGCAGAAAGCGACAGGCATTGATCCAGAGTATCATCAATGCGGTATGTGCATATTACCGCCTTTCGATAAAGAACACGCTATAGCTTGGTGCTCAACAAACGAGATCACCATATGGCGGCAAACGCTACCGATGCCTTTTCCGGTTACCGGAAATCAGAACACTGTCAGCAGCCATCAAAATGACGTAGAAGCTATCATTCTTCCCGGTATTGCGCAAATCCGTAATCCTAGATTATTAAAAGCACTACATCGGCGTGTAACTCAACTTGGCGGGCAAATTGTTGAAAATTGTTGTGTGCACGATTGGAATATCCGGAAGAATGCAATTCTATCTGTCCAATCATCGTGCGGCGTATTTGAAGCAGACAGTTACATCATAGCAGCAGGTGCATGGAGCCGATTGGTGCTCGGCAAACATGCAATGAATCTGAATATCCAGCCGGTCAAAGGACAAATGCTGTTATTCAAATTTGATGTGCCGCCGCTGTCAATGATTTTTGTGCGAGACAATCTCTATCTTATACCGCGGAAAGATGGCCACTTGCTGCTTGGCAGCACACTGGAAGATACCGGCTTCAATAAACGGACTACAGTATCGGTACGGAAACGATTACTGGATCAGGCACAGTTCATTCTACCGCAATTGCGCGATAGGCCTGTTATCCGGCAATGGTCCGGACTACGCCCGGGTTCACCGCTGAATATACCGACCATAGGCCGGCATCCCGAATTGATTAACCTTTATTTGAATAGCGGACACTTTCGTTATGGTGTAACCATGGCGCCAGCTAGCGCTGAGATACTTGTCAATGAAATCACCGGATCAATGCAACGGCTTGATGTCAGCCCTTATCAGTCAGGATGGTCGCAATGCGATTCATCATCCACGCATCCAATACTGTAAATTGATTGCGTAGTTTTTCTGGACAGTTTCTTTATTCGATACCTTTAGGCATCGGAAAGACCACCGATTCGACAACGCCGCCAAGTTCTTCAATAGTTACTTCCTCACCAGTCTGCCGTACACCAATTTGCTTAATCCGGGACAAAACCTGCTGCACCAGAATTTCAGGTGCTGATGCACCCGCTGTGATACCGACTTGACGCTTGCCGATAAACCATTCTTCTTTTAATTGTTCAGCATTGTCCACCATGTATGCTTCAATATTGGCGTTGCGTGCAACCTCACATAAACGGTTTGAATTTGAACTGTTCGGCGAACCTACCACGATCGCCAGATCGCACTGTTTTACCATTTTCTTGACAGCATCTTGACGATTCTGTGTCGCATAGCAAATATCGTCCTTTTTAGGACCGGTGATCTTCGGGAAACGTGCTTTCAATGCATCAACGATACGCGCCGCATCGTCAACGGATAGCGTTGTCTGGGTAACATACGCCAGATTGGAGTCGTCTTTAACCTGCAGTTTCTGCACATCCCCTTCGGTTTCGACAAGATACATACCATTGTTACGCCCTTCAACCTGGCCCATTGTGCCCTCGACTTCAGGGTGGCCTTGGTGGCCAATCATGATAATTTCCTTGCCTTCCTTGCGCATTTTTGCAACCTCGACGTGTACTTTTGTCACCAATGGGCAAGTGGCGTCAAATACCTTGAGTTTACGTTCGGCCGCTTCACGGCGCACAGCATGTGAAACACCGTGTGCGCTGAAAATCAGAATACTGTTTTTAGGCACTTCATCGAGACTTTCAACGAAAACGGCCCCCTTTCTTTCCAGATCCTCGACCACAAAACGATTGTGCACCACTTCGTGACGTACATAAATCGGTGCGCCATGCATCGAAAGTGCACGCTCGACAATCCCAATAGCGCGATCAACGCCGGCGCAAAACCCTCTGGGATTTGAAAGCAATACCTTAACCATTTATTTTCTCCACAAATGCTGATGAGACAACAAAAAACATACGATGACTTAATCCTGTTGGTAACGTTTGGCTAATTCGGCGCGTTTCAAATAAGCATCGCGCGCGATCTGGATGTCTTCCAGAAAAAACGGCAATTCCTTTAATAATAAAGCTTGAGGTCCGTCAACCAATGCTTTGTTGGGTGCCGGATGAAAATCAACCAGTACCATATTGGCGCCTGCTATGATGCCCTGCGCGGTTACATGCATGATATCCAGAATACCTTCGGGTGAAGCGGCCCGTGTCCCGACAGAATGCGATGGATCGATGCAGACCGGCATGCGCGTTAATCGCTTGACTACAGGAACATGCGCAAAATCGACAAAATTGCGATGCGGATCGGCCATATTGGTTTTCATGCCGCGTAAACCGAAAACGACTTTGCGGTTACCTTCGGAAGCGAGATATTCAGCGGCATTTAATGATTCATCCAGCGTGATGCCAAATCCACGCTTAATCAGTACGGGAAAATCCTGTTGACGGCCGACAATTTTCAATAACTCGAAGTTCTGCGTATTACGGGTACCGATTTGTAACATGATGCCGGTTGCATTTCCGGTTTGATGCAATGCGGTACGGATTTCATCCAGGTGGGCTTCGTGCGTTATTTCCATTGCGATGACTTTAATGCCATACTTGCCCGCCAGATCGAAAACATAAGGCAAACAAGACTTGCCATGTCCTTGAAACGAATAAGGGCTGGTTCTTGGCTTGTACGCACCCATGCGGGTACAAACCTGTTCATTTTCCTGCAATGCTCTCATCATGATTTCGACATGTTCCAGCGAGTCGACCGCGCATAAACCGGCAAATACATTTAATGTATCCTGGCCGAAAACAACATCGTTATACGTAAAACTGGTTGAGCGCTCGTCATTCTGGTGGCGACCCAGGATGCGGTATTCTTCAGAAACCCGCACGACCCGATCAACACAGGGAAGGTTATTAATGTCGTCAATGGATAATGCCTTGGTGTTTCCGATCAGATACAATTCGGTTAAGGTCTGTTCTGTGCCAACTTCGGTATGCACACGCGTGGTAATACCGGGCAAATTGGTAAGATGCGCCAATAACTGTTTATATTCCGGACTGTCTGGCCGGGTATTGGGAACTAAAATTAGGATCATAAAAATTATCAATAAGCTATGCTTTAATTCAGGAAAGCGTTAAGCGCACTTACTACATCAGATTGCCGGGTATCTAATCTATTTCAACAACCTGTTCATTCAGCACAAAGAAAACCGAAAACGCATTCTAACCGAAAAAAAGGTCTGTTGCCATGATCCAGGGTTAACCGGTGTTTTCCCGGTTTTTTCTTGATGACCGGACATTGATTGTATGCATTGTATTGCCCGGACATGCCATACGGTATAATGATTCGCACGATAACGGTGCCGATGACCGGCAGAGAAAATAAACGCCAGGCGAATATGCAGGATAGGTGTAAAAATACTGCCGTTAGCTTACCAATAGCAGGCGTAGGTCATTGACAGCGCTATAAAAATTTTCCGCCAGCAGCAAAGCGCGCTGTATCGATCAAATTGTTTTGGCATATTCAATCATAAATAAATGATCACGACTGCGACAAAATGTCGCATAGTTATCGCCCTAAATTTAGGTTAAGGTAATGCCTGTATTCCAAAACATGCCATCATCGTTTTCAAACCCCCGAATTATGCTCAATAGCATCAGTCAAGCGCCACTCAGCAAAAATCTGCAACGCCTGTTCATGCTCAGAAACATAGCAATACTCGCCCAGTGCCTGACATTCATGCTGGTGTACAACATCATCGCACTGGACATTCCATGGACTGAAATGATCGTTGTCGTCATTCTGTTGGCTGTATTAAATCTGGCAACCTGGGTACGCTTGCACCGGAAATGGCCGGTATCGAATATCGAATTCTTCGCGCAATTACTGATCGATGTGTTTGCACTCAGTGCGCTGCTGTACTTCAGCGGCGGTTCCACCAACCCGTTTATTTCGCTTTACCTGTTGCCGATCACCATTGCGGCCGCCACTTTACCATGGCGTTATACCTGGGTATTGTCGGCTATCACGATCGGTTGCTATACCGTTCTGCTGTTCAACTATATTCCACTGCCGCATGATCATGATAAACATCTGGTTGAGTTCGGTTTGCATGTATCCGGTATGTGGCTGACATTTGTACTCAGTACGGTCATTATCGCCTTGTATGTTGTAAAGATGAGCGTTTCGATTCGCGAGCGCGATCGTGATCTGGCGCTGGCGCGCGAACAGGCGCTGCGGAATGAACAGATTATCGCACTCGGTACGCTCGCAGCCGGTGCGGCGCATGAACTGGGCACGCCGCTATCCACGATGGCTGTCATCACAGGCGAGTTACACAAAGAATATCCGGAAGATACTGAATTTCATAACAATATACAGATTCTGCGTGACCAGATTGCGCACTGCAAACAAATACTGACGCAATTGCTGGCCAAAGCTGGACAGACCCGGGTTGAAGGCGTCAGCCAGTTACCTGTGGACGAGTTTATGAACTCGGTGCTGGAAAAATGGAAGTTGATACGGCCTTCTGTCAAATTCAGCTATCACATCGACGGTCCGCGCCCCCCACCCAAAATCATGGATAGCCAGCTGCTCAGCCAGTCCATACTGAATTTGTTGAATAACGCCGCGGATGCATCCTCACAATGCATTGAAATTAACAGTCACTGGGACAAACATAATCTGCATCTTGAAATCATCGATGACGGCGAAGGATTGACTGCTGAAGCCGCACAACGCGCTGGGGAAGCTTTTTTCACAAGCAAGGCTCCCGGCCATGGATTCGGTATCGGCCTGTTTCTGGCCAATGCCAATATCGAACGTCTGGGTGGCACAGTGCATTTGTTCAATCTCGAAAATCGCGGCGCCTGCACCCAAGTGACGATACCTTTGATAGGATAAATGCGATGCCTGAATCCGGATACAGCGACACACACTCTGTTCACGACATTACCGAGGATATTTCCGAACAACCCACACTGCTTATCGTTGACGACGACACAATTTTTTGTGACGTTCTGGCCAAGGCTATGACTAAACGCGGTTTCAGTGTGGAAGTCACACACAATATTGAAGACGCGCTGACAAAGGCCGAAGCGGCCACACCGGAATATGCCATCGTCGATCTCAAGCTGGCCAGTGAATCCGGATTGGTATTGGTCGAGAAACTCAGGGCGCTGGACCCGGGCACACGCATCGTCATGCTCACCGGTTACGCCAGCATTGCAACGGCAATAGAAGCCATTAAACTTGGCGCCACGTACTATCTGGCCAAGCCGGTGGATGCGGATGGAATCATGGCGGCTTTTGAGCGTACCAGCGGCGATGCCGATACGCCGATCAGCGCCAATCCCCTGTCTGTCGGTCGATTGGAATGGGAATATATTCAGCGCATTCTGACCGAGAACGATAACAATATATCCGTAACCGCCAGAATCCTGAACATGCATCGCCGTACCCTGCAACGCAAACTTGCCAAAAAGCCTCATCGCAATTAATTGCGGACTCATTTAACAGCCTGTTAAAGATCAGCTTCAGCTCATTTACAGCGGCACTTTTTGCGCTTTTCGTGTAACCTACAGCATTTTTCAAAAGTCATTGGCATGAGTGATTTCAAACCCGGTCAACGCTGGATTTGCGATTTTGATTTGCAGTTGGGTTTAGGTACCGTGCGCTCGGTGGAAGAGCGCATTGTCAGCATTACTTTTGCCGCCACCGATGAAACCCGCTCCTATTCGCGCCAATCCGCACCGCTGACTCGCATTGTTTTCAATATCGGCGACAGCATTTCCAGTCAGCAGGGTATCACGATACAAATCACATCCGTGCATGATGAAAGCGGGCTGCTGATCTATACCGGTATGGATGAACACGGTAATCCGCTAAAGCTGCCGGAAGATCAACTGGCGCACCATATCCAATTCAGCCGGCCTACTGACCGGTTGTTCAATCAGCATATCGACGCCGATAAATGGTTCCGGATACGCTATCGAACCTGGGAATGCATTAACCGGTTGGGTAAAACACCGCTGTTTGGCCTGGTCGGCACGCGCACCAGTCTCATCCCGCATCAACTCTATATTGCGCATGAAGTGGGCCGGCGCTATGCGCCACGCGTATTGCTTGCCGATGAAGTGGGATTGGGCAAGACCATCGAAGCGGGCCTGATCCTGCACCAGCAATTACTGACCGAGCGCGCCGGGCGCATACTTATCGTCGTTCCTGAAACGCTGATTCATCAATGGCTGGTGGAGATGCTGCGGCGCTTCAACCTGCATTTCAGCATCTTTGACGAAGAACGTTGTGCTGCACTGGAAGAAACCAATCCGCATGATAATCCGTTTCATAGCGAACAATTGGTTTTGTGCAGTCTGGATTTTTTGTATAAAAACCCCAGACACTATCAGGCTGTACTGGATGGCGAATGGGATCTGTTGGTCGTTGACGAGGCGCACCATTTGGAGTGGTCAGAAGACATGCCGAGCCAGGCATATCGGATTGTCGCAGAACTGGCGGCGCGTATTAGTGGTGTATTGCTATTGACGGCCACCCCCGAACAACTGGGGAAAACCGGTCATTTCGCACGTCTACGATTGCTGGATCCGGATCGGTTTGACGATTATCAGCGCTTTCTGGCGGAAGAGCAGGCTTATGAGCCCATCGCCAACGCCGTTGAAGCGCTGCTCACCGCACAGGCATTGCCGGAAAATATCCAGGAAACCATTGTCTCGTTTGCCGATACGGCGCAAATGCTATCTTTACTTGCAGAGCTGGATAAAACAGAATGCGACAATGAAAAAAAAGAGCGGATAAGACAATCACTGGCCACATCTCTGCTCGACCGGCACGGCACCGGGCGCCTGTTATTCCGCAACACACGCGCTGCAGTGAAAGGTTTTCCAGGCAGAAAACTGATCACCGAACCACTGTCGTTGCCAGCACAATACGATACGGTGCTGAGCGCTTTCGAATCCGAGCAGCTTTCGCAACCGCAATTACTGCTCTACCCGGAATTGCTCTATCAGGCAGGCGATGATGAAACGGACGCGCCGGAGTGGACAACATTCGATCCGCGCATCGACTGGCTGCATAAAACCTTGCTCCGGCTCAGACCGGAAAAGATTCTGGTGATTACAGCCAGCGCACTTACCGTCTGTGATATCGCGTATGCGCTCAAAATGCGGACCGGGAAACATTTTCCGGTGTTTCACGAGCAGATGAGTTTATTGGAGCGTGACCGTGCAGCCGCATTCTTTGCCGACTGCGAGACCGGCAGTCAGGCGTTGATTTGTTCTGAAATCGGGAGCGAAGGCCGCAATTTCCAGTTTGCGCATCACCTGGTTTTATTCGATCTGCCGTTCAACCCGGATCTTCTGGAGCAGCGTATCGGCCGTTTGGATAGAATCGGCCAAACGGAAACCATCAGGATTCATGTACCGTATCTGCAAAACAGCGCGCAGGCCGTCATGCTGAACTGGTATCACGATGGACTCAATGCCCTGGAAAGAACCTGTCCCGCGGGACAAATGGCTTATCAGCAGGTCGAACAGGATCTTGTGGCTACACTGCATCAGCGTAATCTCGACTCGACAGCTTTTTACGAATTGATCGATCACACGCGCAAAACCCGTCAGCTGCTGGATGAAGCGCTCGACCGGGGACGTGACCGGCTGTTGGAATATAATTCGTTCAGACCGCATATAGCCGATCAACTGTACCGCGCTGCATGTACGCATGATTCCGATTCGGCGTTACAACATTATATGGATATCGCTTTCGATTGCTTTGGTGTGCATGTCGAAGCGCACCGTGCCGACAGTTACCGTATCGAGCCCAGCGAACACATGACTTCCGCCTTCCCTGGTCTGGACGATGAAGGCACGGTCATTACCTACAATCGGGCTACCGCGCTGGCTAATGAAGATATGCAGTTTATCACCTGGGAACATCCCATGGTCATCCATGCCATGGACCGTATCACCAGTAGTGAATCCGGCAATACATCCGTCGCCAGTTTTTCGCATCGCGCCGCACAGCCCGGCACGTTATATCTGGAATGTATTTATATCCTGGATGCCGCCTCGATAGCCGCTGCCGGCAAGCGTTATCTGCCGCCTGCGATAATTCGCACGCTGATCGACGAACACGGCGGTTCGGACTATACCGTACTGGACCATCAGACGATCAATCAATGCCTGACTGCAGTATCACATAATATTGCCAGTCAGGTTATTACGCTGAAACAATCAGTTATCAAAGCAATGGTTGAGGCGAGCGAGCAGCTTGCCCAAAAGCGGATGCCCGGCTTAATTGAGCAGACGGGTTATCAGGCGAAAGAAATGCTGATCGTTGAAATAGAACGGCTTAAGGCCCTCAGCATGGTCAATCCCAATGTGCGAATGGAAGAGATTCTTTTTTTTGAGAAACAGTTGCAGAATATAACGCAAACATTGGATGCCGCACATTTCCGGCTCGATGCTATCCGGGTTCTGGTGGCAACCTGAATTCGGATGGGATCAAGCCGGATGACAAAAAATAAAGCTGTAATCCTGATTTGTTCAACCCAATATTTTCGGATCAAACAATGAACGAACCACGTATTATTGTTGCATTGGATTTCAGTTCGGCCGAACAGGCGCTGGATCTGACATCCCGCCTGGACCCGGATTTATGCCGGCTTAAGGTCGGGAAAGAACTTTTTACCGCCACAGGTCCCGGTCTGATTGAGAAACTGATACGTGACGGTTTTGACATTTTCCTCGACCTCAAGTATCACGACATCCCGAATACGGTCGCGAACGCCTGCAAAGCCGCGGCGGACATGGGTGTATGGATGCTCAATGTCCATGCGATGGGTGGCCGGAAAATGCTGTCCGCTGCACGCGAGGCTATCGCTCCGGGAACGGCCAAACTAATCGCGGTAACACTACTGACCAGCATGGATCAGGATGATCTGAACGATATCGGCCTGCAGGGTAATCCCGAACAGATCGTTCTGCGCCTGGCGGCATTAACCCAGGCCTGCGGATTGGACGGCGTTGTATGCTCGGCACTTGAAGCCCGGCAACTGAGACAGATGACCGGGCCGGATTTTCATCTGGTTACACCGGGCATTCGCCCTCAGGAAAATAATTCTGACGATCAGAAGCGGGTTACCACGCCAACGGCGGCGATCAAAAACGGATCGGATTATCTGGTCATCGGCAGGCCGATTACACAGGCGCCGGATCCGTTACGCGCCTTAGAACAACTCAATCAGGAAATCCGTCAGACACGATAACGGATTTCGTTCTGGCTAAACTGCAGCTGGCCGGAAACGTCAGCCGTAAAACGACGGTATCGACATACCCAGCCACAACAGCGCCAGAATAATGATGGTGATACCTATACCGATCGTACCGACAATCATACCGACCAGAATCGTAATGCCATCTTTGCTTAACAACCCCAGTGACATGATCAGAATACCCCAGCCGGGCGGAAAATTGGTCAAAGGAATAGGCAGCGCAATCGATATCGAAAATACAAATGCAAAAATGCCGATAATCCTTTCCCAGGTATGTATGCTGATATAAGTCAGACGCGGTTGCAGGTGTTTTTCAATTTTCTTCAGCCAGGGACCGGCTTTGATCACCAGTTTCTCCAGACTGGCACGCTTGATTTCCTTTTTTTCGATCCATTCAGGCAGCCACGGCACTCGCATGCCAATAATCATTTGTATCGAAAAAATGAAAAGCGGTATGGAAAACAGGGTTGTATAACCAGGTGGCACGGGTACAGGGAGACACAGCGGCAATGCGGCGATAGCCAGTAAAACACCGAAACCACGTTCATGTAATGCGTTTTTTATTTCACCCACGGATAGCGTATCGCTGCGGTACACAACGACCATATTCTCCAGAAATTCGGATGTAGAGTGCTCGCGTTTCCCATTGCTATCATCAATACTCATTGTGTGCTTTTTCCTTAAAAACCATCCTGTATCATTTCAGACAAAATAAGATAACAGGCGCAATCCAGCGATCATTCATAGCGCAGTGCATCAACAGGCTTAAGGGACGCGGCTTTCCGGGCAGGATAGAAACCGAAGAAGATCCCTACCCCGGATGCAAAAGCAAAGGCCAGTAAAATCATACCCAGTGTGATGACGACCAGCATATCGACCAGCTTGCTGACTAACCATGCACCGCCAATGCCGAGCAATACGCCGATCATGCCTCCCATGAAGCAGATCATCATGGCTTCCAGCAGAAATTGCAACAGGATGGCGCGCCGGTTGGCACCGATGGCCATGCGGATACCGATTTCACGCGTACGCTCGGTAACCGATACCAACATGATATTCATGATGCCGATACCACCAACCAGCAGTGAAATCGATGCAATCGCACCCAATACGATAGACATAATTCGGGCTGTACCGGTGGCGACATCTGCGATAGCCGTCAGATTACGCACGGTAAAATCGTTTTCCATGCCTTCGGAAATGCGATGACGCTGACGCAGTAACTGCGTGATATCCATTTCAGCTTCTTCCATGACATCTGCGGATTCACCCTGTACCATCATGTAGCGGATAGAGCCGGGAAACTGATTGCCGGTAATCTGTCTCTCGCTTGTCGTGATCGGGATCAGGATATTGTCGTCCTGATCCCGTCCGCTCAGGCTCTGGCCCTTAGTAGCAAGTACACCGACGACCAGAAAAGGACGATTGGTAATGCGAACAGTCTTACCGACCGGATTGACGGATTCAAACAATTTCTCAGCAGTGACCGCGCCAAGTATCGCAACGCGGGCACCCGAGCGTACATCAGACTCGGGAAAAATAGTGCCTTCCGCTATTTCCCAGTTTCCCACTGTAAAGTAGTCCGGTGTAATGCCCATCACCATGGTACTCCAGTTCCTTGCGCCGTAATTCAGTTGCGCTGCTCCACTGATGACGGGACTTGTGGCTTTGACTGACGATAATTCAGCAATAGCGATCGAATCATTGATTGTCAGTGTTCTTACACTGCCGCTGCCGAAAGTCAAGCCGCCCGAGGACGTTGCGCCTGGCAGTACGATGAACAGATTACTGCCCATTGTTTCAATAGATTGATTGATTTTGGTTTGTGCACCCTGGCCGATGGAAAGCATGAGCACCACTGCCGCGACGCCGATCACCATGCCCAGCATGGTCAGGCCGGTACGCAACCGGTTCATGCGCAAGGCCTGTAGCGCTTCTCCCAAGATGATGGTGAAATTCATATGACTTATACAATACAGGGAATCAGGACAATCGTGAACCGTATTGCATCATATAACTTTGTCCGGTTCGCTCTCAAACGCACGATTACCGTCGTATACGATACGGCCGTCTTTAATGCGGATTAGCCGCTGCGCATACGTGGCAATATCATCTTCATGGGTGACGAGTACAACCGTCATACCCTGTTCGCGATTCAACTGCTCAAACAGCGCCATAATTTCTTCACTGGTATGCGTATCCAGGTTACCGGTGGGTTCATCCGCGAGAATCAACGGCGGTTGATTGATGAGTGCCCGACTGATTGCGACACGTTGTTGCTGTCCGCCGGACAACTGGTTGGGATGGTGCATGGCGAATTTTTCCAGCCCTGTGCGGCGCAATTGTTCCAGCGCCTTCGTGCGACTCCCGGAACGTGTTTCTCCGGCATACAATAAAGGCGTTGCGACATTGTCCAGTGCGGTCATGCGCCGTAACAAGTTAAACCCCTGGAAAACAAAACCAATGTAACGATTGCGAATACGTGCCAGCATATCACTGGATAGCGTGGCCACATTCTGACCGGCCAGCCAGTAATCGCCACTCGTGGAGGTGTCAAGACAACCCAGGATATTCATCAAAGTGGACTTGCCCGAACCGGAATGTCCCATGATAGCGACAAATTCGCCTTTTTCAATGTCCAGATTGATGTCATGCAATACCGGGATTTCAATCGTATGGCCTTCCGCATCGTAGAGATTGTAGCTTTTGCTCAGCTGCCGTATCCGGATGAGTTCCGTTGTCATGATGTTTAAATGATGTACAGTATCAAAACATTCTGAACCGGAATTGCGCTGTCGATTCTTTTTTACTGTTTTTCTCGCGGAGAATGACCATATCGCCTTCTCTTAATTCATCCGTAACAATTTCAGTGTAGTTGCCATCGGTTATTCCCGTGATCACAGGAACGGCCGAGCGCTGCCCATCAGTCAACCGGTACAACGTCGTCTGGCTGTCCGAGTCGCTGTGCGGCCGGGTCTCAGCTGAACCGGCAGATTCAATGTCATCAGGCTGATAGCGTAATGCCGCATTGGACACGCGCAGCACATTTTGTCGCTGATCGACAACAAAATGAATATTCGCCGTCATACCGGGCAAAAGTGCGCCTTCATCATTGTTGACCATGGCGATGACATTATAGGTAACGACATTTTCCTGAATTGTCGGATTGAGCCGAACCTGCTTCACAGTGCCGAAAAATGTGCGATTTTGGTAAGCATCAACGGTAAAATTAATCAATTGGTCGGTGCGCAACAAACCGATATCCGCCTCGGAAACGCTGATATTGATCTGCATTTCGCGTAAATCCTGGGCGATCTGAAACAATACGGGGGTCTGGAAATTCGCCGCAACGGTCTGTCCGATATCAATGTCACGTGCAATAACCACGCCTGAAATCGGTGACTTGATGATACTGTAGTTCAGATTGGCGCGATCCCGCTCGACCTGCGCCCGGCTCACCGCAAGTTGCGCGTGCGTGGCATCCAATTCCTGCTTGATGATATCCAATCCTTCCGCTGAAATGAATCCCTGTGTATACAACATATGATGGCGTTCGAGCTTGCTTTTTGTGATGTTGTATTGCGTTTGCGCGCTCAGCAAATTGGCGTTGGATTGCTGTAATTGTGCTTGTAACAGGGCGGGATCAAGTTCGGCAAGAATCTGCCCGATCTTCACTTCGTCATTAAAATCGGCATACAACCGCGCGACAGTCCCGGAAACCTGCGTGCCGACATTGACTAATACGACAGGCGTCAATGTACCGTTAGCGGATATGGTTTGAATGATATCGCCGCGATCGAGTGCACGTGTCAAATAAGGATTGACTTTGCGCTCACTGCCGTCACGCGTAAACCAGTAGACTGAAATCGAGACGATCAATAGTAGCGTTATGACAAAAGACTGGGTGTTGCGCATAAATTTGAGTTAAAAATCAAACATATTTCATGATCCATTCGGCTAATCTAATCTGCCGTCAGGAAAAATACCTGTGTTATCCGATAAATCAACCTGAGCATCAATGGTCGGGGGGGTAATGATAAAACAAAACGTGTGACATAGTGTGTCCGACGTGGTTCAATGAATAGCATGGCTTTTAAGCTTTTTTGCACAATCCTGGCAATAAAATTGACCGAATTCCACCATGTTTATAGTAAATTTTCCAATCGCTTGCTAAAATTACGCACTTATCTTTCTAAAATACCCAAAATTCGTAAGAATATTCAATCTCATAATAACACTAGGATTCTTCATGGCTATTGAACATTATCGTCCCGAAAAAAAATTAACCACATTTTACCCACCGCAACGCATTCTGATGGGACCTGGTCCATCGGATACCCATCCCCGTGTGCTGTCAGCTATGGCGCGCCCGACACTGGGTCACCTTGATCCGGTTTTCGCCGAAATGATGGAAGAAATCAAAGATCTGCTGCGCTATGCTTTTCTGACCAAGAACAAAATGACTTTTTCGGTTTCCGGACCCGGATCGGTAGGTATGGAAATGTGTTTCGTCAACATGATTGAGCCGGGTGATAAAGTCATCGTTTGCCGCAATGGTGTGTTCGGTTCACGTATGATTGAGAATGTTGAGCGGCATGGCGGTGTAGCCGTCGTCGTGGATGACAAATGGGGTGAGCCGGTTGATCCTCAGAAAGTGGAAGACGCATTCAAACAACATCCTGATGCCAAAATTCTGGCTTTTGTTCATGCGGAAACCTCAACCGGCGTATTATCCGATGCTGAAACACTGTGCGCAATTGCACGCAAGCACAATTGCATGACAATTGTCGATACAGTGACATCATTAGGCGGTTCCCCGATCAAAGTGGACGAATGGGGTATCGACGCGATTTATTCCGGCAGCCAGAAATGCCTGTCATGCCCGCCCGGGCTTTCGCCGGTCAGTTTTTCCGAGCGCGTGACGGAATTCGTTAAAAACCGTAAAACCAAGGTGCACAGCTGGTTCATGGATATCAATCTGCTGTTGGGTTATTGGGGATCAGCCGCACGGACTTACCATCATACCGCGCCGACCAATGCATTGTATGCCTTACACGAATCTCTCATCATCCTCTATGAGGAAGGTTTGGAGCATTCCTGGGCGCGTCATCAGCGCAATCATGAAGCTTTTAAGGCAGGGCTGGCAACCATGGGCATCCGGTATGTGGTTGATGAAAAATACCGACTGCCCCAGCTGAATTCGGTTTATATCCCGGACGGCATAGACGATAAAGCGGTTCGCGCCAGACTGCTGGATGAATACAGCCTTGAAATCGGTGCCGGACTGGGAGACTTTGCCGGAAAGGTATGGCGCTTCGGCTTGATGGGTACTTCGAGTAAAGTTGAGAATGTCGTGATGTGTTTGAACGCACTCGAGAAAGTACTGTCCGATATGGGCATGAAACTCAACCGCGGTGCCGCGGAATCCGCTGCGCATCAGTGTTATGCCAATCATCCAATGCCTTGATCGTTTCTAAACAACTACGCTTGCCGGAATTTCACCGTTTTCATTTTTGGGCCGTTTTTCCATTCTGACTGTGAATGGAAAAACGGTGTTTGTATAATTCATCTTGGAACGATCCAACTATGATGTTTCTGGATTTTCCTCTCGCCGTAACAGCACCCATATTGGCAATATTCATATCCTACTTTGCAAATTTAGGGCTTGTATACTGGAAAACCACTGCAATACTGGATTATCCGAATTCAAGATCTTTACATGAGACGCCTGTACCGCGCATAGGTGGGCTGGGACTATTGCTCGGCGTGATGTTGTCATGGGGTCTTGTTACGATCGGCCTGCCTGTTTCCGTATGGCTGGGCATCGCAGTACTGATTGGCATTTCAATCGCGGACGATCTCTGGAAGATGCCTGTGAGGTACCGGTTGTTCGTGCACGGCCTGGTTGCAGCTGCCTTTGCATTTTTTATCGTTGATACACAAGATTGGTCGACTCAACTGTACTTTACACTGGCGATCATCTGGATGACAAATCTGTATAACTTCATGGACGGGTCTGATGGATTAGCGGGTGGTATGACGCTGATCGGTTTTGGTTATTATGGGCTGGCCGCCTATTTGTCAAACGATATTGATTTTGCGGTGATCAATCTCTCAATTGCCGCAGCAGCACTCGGTTTTCTTTTTCACAATTTTTATCCCGCACGCATTTTTCTTGGCGATTCAGGCGCCATTCCACTTGGCTATATGGCAGCCGTCATGGGCATACTGGGTTGGCTCCATGAATTGTGGTCCCTGTGGGTCCCGCTGCTGATCTTTTCGCCGTTCATAACTGATGCCTCGGTCACATTGATTAAACGCCTTTGCCGCGGCGAAAAAATCTGGCTGGCGCATCGGGAGCATTATTACCAGCGATTGGTGCAGGGCGGATTGGGACATCGAAACACCGCGCTGCTCGGTTATGGTTTAATGCTTGTCGCCGGTGCGTGCGCGGTCTGGATGAATACTCAGGATATGCGTATGCAATCGATCATTGTGACCATTTGGTGCGGCATTTATCTGGGATTAATGTTGATAGCGGATCTGGGCAAAAAAACTTATTCGGGTGGTATATAAGTCAAAAGATATGTTTGGAAACAAATACGGCATACGTTCTGTAATCGCATTTATTCATGACCTGATTGCCGTGGCGGCATCCTGGTTGTTTGCCTTCCTGTTTTATTTCAATTTCAATGTTTCTAAAGTCCCATTTGCACTATTGTCAGAAATCCTGTTATGGATTTTGCCGGCGCAGGCTGTATTTTTTCTGTGGTTGGGTTTGTACCGCGGATTATGGCGCTATGCCAGCCTGCCCGACCTGAAGCGTATTACCGTCACGGTACTGTTGAGCACGGCGCTGGTTACCAGTGTTTTCTGGAAACTGTCGCTCCTGGGCGTCGTTCCGTATTCGGTCAATACACTCGCCCCGATCTTGCTGTTGATGATTATGGGCGGCAGCCGTTTGATATACCGCGCATGGAAAGAACGCCGCTTATACAGTTTGAAAAATTATGAGGGCAAGCTGGTTCTCATTCTTGGTGCCGGGAATACCGCACTAAATCTGGTCAAGGATCTGGCGAACAACCGGGACTGGCATGTCGCAGGCATGCTTGACGACAATCCCGGGAAGCTGGGTACGCGTCTGCATGGTGTGCGTGTTTTAGGCACTATTGATGATTTGCCGCACTGGGTTCACAAGTTAAATGTAGGGCATGTCATTATCGCGATGCCATCGCTCTCACACCGCGCCCATCGCCACATTCTGGAAATGTGCTCGGAAATGAGCGTTAAAGCGATGATCATACCGTCATACCAGGATCTCATCAGCGGAAAAACAACCGTTTCGCAGATTCGCGAAATTCAGCTCGACGATTTGCTCGGCAGGGAACCGGTGGTATTGGATGATGAAGGGCTGCATGGTTTGCTGACCGGAAAAACCATTCTGGTTACCGGTGCCGGCGGCTCCATTGGCGCCGAGTTATGCCGCCAGATTGTCGCCTTCCAACCCGCGCACCTGGTGTTGTTCGAACTCAACGAATATGCATTGTACTGCATTCAGGAGGAGTTCCAGGCCAATTTCCCGGATACGAACATGTCGTTTGTGATCGGCGATATTAAAGATGATGCGCGCCTGCACCAGATTTTCGCGCAATATCGACCATCCGTCGTGTTTCATGCCGCTGCGTATAAACATGTGCCGCTGATGGAACATGAAAATGCCTGGCAGGCTGTACTGAATAACGTCATGGGCACTTATACATTGGCCGATACCGCAATCCATTACAATGTGGAAAAATTCGTTCTGGTATCCACCGATAAAGCGGTGAATCCCGTCAACACTATGGGTGCCAGCAAACGACTCGCGGAAATGGTCTGTCAGGCGATGCAGCAATCGACATTGAATCAGCAGCATGGAACCTGCTTCGTTATGGTGCGTTTCGGCAACGTTCTGGGTAGCGCGGGCAGTGTGATACCCAAATTCCGTAAACAAATCGCCAGCGGTGGACCGATTACCGTTACGCACCCGGATATGACACGCTATTTTATGTCGATACCCGAAGCTGCGCAGTTGGTATTGCAAGCCGGTCTGATGGGTGGCCCGAGAGGTGGCGGGGAAATTTTTGTCATGGATATGGGCGATCCGGTCAAAATTACGGAACTGGCCAGTGATTTGATCCGGTTATCCGGTCTGGGTGAGGATGATATCCGTATTGTGTTTACCGGTTTGCGTCCCGGCGAAAAACTGCACGAAGAGCTTTTATCCGCAAATGAAAATACCGTCCCGACAACGCACGCAAAATTGCGTATTGCACAGGCACCTGAGGTCAATGAACAATGGTTGACAGCACTGGTTTCGCGTTTTGAGAACATCAGGGCGCTGGACGATACCGAAGCGCGCAAGGAACTGGCGCGCTGGGTGCCAGAATACACGCCGAATGGCGATGGCATGCATTAATCTTTATCGGGAACGGTAACTTTTCCTGTCTTGAGTTGCAGAATCCGGTCTATACCTTCCCGATAAACCGGCATGGCGGGCAACAGCAGAATCGTTGTACGGTTTTGCATCACCTGCACGAGTGCCTTGAATACATCGTCTGTTAATTCCTGCGCATTTTGAGGCCAAAGATCATCGATGATCAGGATAGGCGGATTTTTCAGTAAAGCACGTGCGACAGCGATCAACTGCCATTGTTTGCGTGTCAGGCTTATGCTATTTTCATCGATGCGTGTTTGCAGACCTTCCGGCATTTCACGTACAAAATGTGACACGCCGGTCGCCTGAGCCGCTTTTGTAATACGTGCTTCATGCGCGCACTCGGCATTGCCATAAGCGATATTCCCGGCGATGCGATCGCTCAGCATGACCGGGGTACTGGAAATCACAGCAAACTGTGCATATAAATCGCAATCACTGATTTCGGCGTAGGAATGGCCGTCAAGCAGGATCTGACCGGCTGTGGGTGGGCGGAAACCCAGTAATAAATCCATGAGCAATAACCTTGTTTCCTCATGATCGCCAATCAGCGCAACCGTCTCTCCCGCTTTAACGGCCAGATCGATCGTGAACGATTGGTGAACAGTCTTGTCGTTGCACTGAACATGCACCTGCTCCAGAATCAATTCCCCACGCATTTCGGTCATGCCGATAGCATTCTTCGTTGCAGTTGCAGATAGATCGAACAGCATAACCATCTGTTCCAGTTGCCGCTGCATGGACCAAAGCATCCGGGAAATACCGGCCAGTCGCTGGATGGGCAACGCCAGCAACAGAATAATGGCGATAAAAGCACCCGCCTGATCAATCGTAAAAACGTTCTCGATGATCTGTTGCACCAGCAAATAAGTCATTGCCATAGCGATCAGGGCAATCAATAACTGGCAGAGCAGTGCGACGAACGCCTGATAGTTATCGCGCTGATGATCAGCATTCAAGGTCGATTGTGCCATCCCGCCAAGCTGCCGGCATTCCTGCTGCTGCCCGCCGAATAACAGGATATGCCGGATATTCCCAAGACAGCGGCGCAGATGGTCTGCCAGCCCGGCATCGTCATGAATGTTGCGTTGTGTACGGACATCCAAATACTTTTCACGCGGGCCTGGGCTTGTTATAACCTGAAACATCAGAAAAACAAAAGGGAGCAGAATACAGGCCAGTACCGCAATATCCCTGTTCAGATAAACAAGGCATGCAACAAGCCCCAAAACCGCAAAAGTATCCCGTATCAGCACAGTCAATACCTGCATGCCCGCTCCAGACAGCGATCTGATATCGGATAGCATCACCTGAATCATTTGATCCCTGTCGATAGACTGTAAGTGCTGTACCGGTAAATGAAGCAGTGTTTCAAACAATACACCATGCAATTGCATACTGAACTGATGGTCTGCTTTTCTCATCCAGTATTGCCCGACATAACCGAATACACCGTAAATAATGACAAGCACCATAACGGTGAGCATTGCGGTTTGTGCCAGCAGTTCATCTTGTTCGATAAAAGCGGCGTGCAGGATGTGCTGAATCTGTAGCGGCAGGAGGGCCAATATTGTTGCCATGCTCATCATGATCAGCAAGGCCCAGAAAAAGGAATACCTGCAGGCCGCCATCATTTTCGCAAGACGCTGGTAATCGTGTGCTTGAATCATGAAAAAACCTGCGATTAATTTAACGTTTCTGATTGCGATGCATTATTTTAAGTCAGAAGCATTCATTCTGGCTTCAAGTTTTGCGGTGCGAATATAGTACAATGTGCGTTCACTTAATCATGGAATCACTCGATATGCTGCTTTTCTGATTGTGCATGCAGCATGCGACTCTGATTTAACGGAATAAACGAAGTGATCTTATCGATAAAACAGACCAGTGAAGATAATGCCCGGCAACCCATACCGCAACGAAAAGGTATTGTGCTTGCCGGCGGTTCGGGTACAAGACTTTACCCGGTAACCAAGGCCATTTCAAAACAGCTGTTACCGGTCTTCGATAAGCCGATGGTTTATTATCCGCTCAGTACCCTGATGCTCGCCGGTATACGTGATCTGCTGGTTATATCAACACCGCAGGATATTGACGATTATGAGTTGTTGCTCGGTGACGGGCATCAATGGGGACTGAATATCTCTTATGCCATTCAACCCGAACCGGGTGGACTGGCACAGGCTTTTCTGATAGGCGAAACCTTCATTGGCAACGATTATTCAGCGCTTGTTCTGGGTGACAATATTTTCTACGGCCATGATTTTTGCCACTTGCTGTTCAACGCCATGCAGAAGAAATCCGGTGCTAGTGTTTTTGCCTATCATGTACAGGATCCCGAACGTTACGGTGTCGTGGAATTCGATGCACAGGGACAGGTTCTCAGCCTGGAAGAAAAACCATCGAACCCCCAGTCGAACTATGCGGTAACCGGCCTGTATTTTTACGACCGCAATGTGGTCGACTATGCCAAAAGCATCAAACCTTCGCACCGTAACGAACTCGAGATTACGGATGTTAACCGGATTTACATGGAACATTCGGCGTTACATGTTGAAATCATGGGACGCGGCTATGCCTGGCTGGATACCGGAACCCATGAGTCATTGCTCGAAGCGAGTCATTTTGTTGCGACCATTGAACACCGGCAAGGGCTAAAAATTGCCTGCCCGGAAGAAATTGCTTTCCGGCAGGGCTGGATTGACGCTGCACAGTTGGAAGCGCTCGCAATCCCTTTGGCCAAGAACGGTTACGGCCAGTATCTGCTGCGCGTTCTTAAACGCAAGCACTAGAGGATCTTCAAAGATGAATGCGACACCGTTGGCGATACCCGATGTTTATCTTCTCGAGCCCAAAGTTTTCGGCGATACGCGCGGTTTTTTCTACGAAAGCTTCAATCAACGGCAGTTTGATCAGGCCATCGGCAGACATATGGCTTTCGTGCAGAATAATCATTCCTGCTCAGTAAAAAACGTATTGCGCGGCCTGCATTATCAAATCAGACAACCGCAAGGCAAACTTGTCCGTGTCGTCGTGGGGGAAGTGTATGATGTCGCGGTTGATCTCCGCCGTTCATCGCCGACTTTCGGCCAATGGGTGGGTGAAATTCTGAGCGCCGAAAATAAAAAACAGCTTTGGATACCCGAAGGGTTTGCGCATGGCTTTGTAGTGCTTTCGGATTATGCCGAATTCCTTTACCAGACTACCGACTATTGGGCCCCCGAACATGAACGCTGCATCATCTGGAACGACACCACACTCGCCATTGATTGGCCTATTGACGGCGAGCCGGCACTTTCCGCCAAAGATGCACAGGGCCAATCATTCAGAACCGCAGAGGTTTATGCGAACATGTAGATTCACCTCCCCTATCGCATAGGCCGATTGCCGATGGTGAAACAAAAATCAGTCTATGTCTGCACCGAATGCGGCGGACAAACCTTGAAATGGCAGGGCCAATGCCCGCACTGCCAATCCTGGAATACGATGATTGAAACCGTGACTGAAAAACAGGTGTCACGTTTCAGCCCGGTGTCCGAAACAGGGCATGTGCAGAATCTGTGTGATATCGAGACACAAGAGGAGCCGCGTCATTCCACCGGCATTTCCGAATTGGACCGCGTACTCGGCAGCGGCATGGTACGTGGCGGCGTGGTGTTGATCGGCGGCGATCCGGGTATCGGCAAATCCACATTATTGCTGCAGGCGCTCGCACATATGTCCACCCGACACAAAGTACTCTATGTCAGTGGCGAAGAATCCGCCCAACAGGTAGCGCTGCGTGCCAAAAGGCTTGCACTTAACGTGCAGGCCGTACCGCTTTTCGCGGAAATACAGCTGGAAAAAATTCAACACGCGCTGCACGAGCATCAACCCCATGTTGCCGTGATTGACTCGATTCAAACAATTTACTCGGAAGCACTCCAGTCCGCGCCGGGCTCTGTCGCACAAGTGCGCGAATGCGCTGCGCAATTAACACGGCAGGCCAAGGCCAGCGGAACGGCAATGATACTGATTGGCCATGTTACCAAAGAAGGTGCGTTGGCGGGGCCGCGCGTACTGGAGCATATGGTTGACACCGTTTTGTATTTCGAAGGCGATATGCATTCGAGTTTCCGCCTGATACGTGCTTTCAAGAACCGTTTTGGCGCAGTCAATGAACTGGGCGTCTTTGCCATGGGCGAAAAGGGTTTGCGCGAAGTCAAGAACCCTTCGGCTTTGTTTTTATCGCACCATGAAGGACAAGTTGCCGGTTCCTGCGTTATGGTGACGCAGGAAGGCACCCGCCCGCTGCTGGTTGAGATACAGGCACTCGTCGATGAAGCACGCGCACCGCATCCCAGGCGCTTATGCGTCGGCCTGGAACAAAACCGGCTGGCCATGCTGCTCGCCGTTCTGCATCGCCACGCCGGTATTCCGTGTTTTGATCAGGATGTTTTCGTCAATGCCGTCGGCGGCGTCAAAATTACAGAACCCGGTGCGGATCTGGCCATTCTGCTGGCCATCGTATCGTCGCTGAAAAATAAACCGCTGGCAGAGAAAATGGTGGTTATCGGCGAAGTCGGATTGGCCGGGGAAGTCCGCCCTGTGCAACGCGGACAGGAGCGGCTCAAGGAAGCCGCCAAGCTCGGATTCACCCGCGCCATTGTTCCGCAGGCGAATAAGCCTAAACAACCGGTGGCCGGTATCGATATCGCAGCTGTCAACAATGTGCGGGATGCCGTTGCACAGATGTACGGCTGAAAAAACATGACAGCGTGCAGACTGAGCCAAATCACATTGAATAACGCTATTAAAATAGAATCATTTTATGTGGCGTTAGTTGTACTTCAAGTATGCTCCACTTTTTTGTTCAATTTTGCCTTGCACTGTACCACTTGATCAAGATCATGAACGGCCTCTGAGATAGTGCGCGAAAAATTCTGACACTTCGCGTTCATAAGTCCTTCCGGCATAATCATGCATATTGAAATGTCCTGCGCCGGGCACAATCCACAATTCCTTAGGCTCACGTGCCGCCGCAAACAACCGTTCCGTTTCCGGAACAGTCGTATGGTGGTCATTGGTTCCGGATATGATCAATACCGGTGAATTCAGATTGCTGATATGCGCAACCGGATTCAGCGTATCGACCGGAACACCGGTGAAAAATGAAATTTGAAACAGCAGCAAGGGCAGAAGTAATGTGCCCGGTTCACCTAGAAAAAGCTTTAGGCGATTTTCAACAGCCTCTTCGATCGTCGGATGCATGGACTCCAGGATAACTGCATTGAGTCCGAGATTCTGTTGCGCCAGAACAATCGCCGCCGCACCCAATGATACGCCAATCGCGCCAATGCGCTCATGAGGAAAGGTCCGGCGCAGAAAATCAACCGCCGCTTCGACATTTCCGGATTCGCGCGCGCCGAATGTGATGCGGTTCCCGGGCGTTTCGCCATGCGCCTGCAGGTCGATCAATAATGTATGATACCCCTGCGCGGTCAAGAACCGGGCCCGGCTTAACATTTCCACGCGATTGCTGCGAATGGAATGTACCAGCAAAACAACGCCGTTGCCATCTTCCCCGTGACTCAGCCAGCCATGTACCAGGGTGCCATCCGCAGCCGGAATTCTAACGGATTGTACGGGCAGATCGGTACGCAGGACTTCCGTCGCCGTAGCAGCCGACCCCGTCACCAATTCACCCGCAAGAAAGGTAATGGCTGCTGTCAGAACAAGCATGCCGGACAAAGCTATTAAAATTTTCCGTAACATATTAAAAAAATCACCCCGAATGCATGATTTGATTGACTTCTGTCTATTGTTTTCAAGCAGACCAATGCACAATGTAATACAATAATTGACTGAATATTATGAATATAATATTTTCCTGTAATCAGTAACCGTAACCGGTGGCCTTCAACAGCCTGTTAACCGGCAGATGAGCATGAATGAGCGACATCACAATGATTAAAAAACGTTTGGCAGTCACACATCGTCATATTTTTACCTGATCACTCTTGCTGACACATTGATTTATATTTTATATTGGATAGCCTACCATGATTCAATCCGTAGCAGAATTTCAAGAAAAAATGCAGTTGTTGTCAAAAGCATTTTTAACCGATCTTCCCGCAAAAACCAAAGATATTGAAACTGCCTGGCTTCAGTTTCAAGACCATAGAAACACCGAAGCATTGCAGATCACTCACCGTAAGGTGCATGGTTTGGAAAGCGCCAGCAAAACATTCGGTTTCCGGGAACTAAGCCATGCCGCCGCCAATCTGGAACATGCCTTAAAACAATTACTTCAGACCGGTCCGGACCAGAATGATCAGGATCAGGCAATCCATCAGCAAATCGCCGAATTGAACCGCCTTGCCGTCAAACCCAAACAGGATTCGTCGCTTAATATCACGAAAAAACTCAATGACACCAGACGTATCGACTCCGAGACAGGTTCAAAAGTCTTCGTTGTGGATGACGATCAGGAATCAGCTCAGGAACTGGCCATGCAATTGAGTTATTACGGTTATGAAGTTGAAGTTTTCGATAAGCTCGCTAAATTCCGTACCACGATACAAAAAAATCCGCATGCCATTGTCCTGATGAATATTGAATTTTCCGATGATGATCTGGCCGGCATTCGTGTCATGAAAGAAATTCAACAGAAGATGAGCGAGTCGGTCCAGGTCATGTTTCTATCTTCCAATGATGATCTCGCTTTGCGGCTGGAGGCCGTACGTGCTGGTGGTATTGCATACCTTACCAAGCCGATTAATTCGACTGATTTGATTGATCAGCTGGATTCATTCGCTACGCCGCAGATGCAGGAGCCTTTCCGGGTGCTGATCATCGATGACAGTGACATTGTTCTGGCCTATCATGCCGCGGTTCTCGAACTGGCCGGCATGACTGTAAAAACAGTCAATGCAACCGGCGCGGTGATGCAGACCTTGTTGGAATTCAATCCCGATGTCATCCTGATTGATATTTATATGCCGGAATGCAACGGCATGGAACTGGCAAAAGTCATCCGCCAGATTGACGGATTACTGAATATACCTATTGTTTATCTTGCATCGGAAAATGATTTCAATACACAATCTGAGGCGATGAGCCTGGCAGGCGATGATTTCATGGTCAAGCCTGTCGAACCGAAACATCTGGTATCGGCGGTCACCCTGCGCGTAAGGCGGGCGCGTTTGCTGCGTGGATTGATGGTGCACGACGGACTGACCGGATTATTCAACCATACGGCCATCAAGGAACAGCTCAGCCGGGAAATCGTGCGCTCGAACCGGTTAAAGACACCGCTGTCCTTTGCCATGGTCGATGTCGATTTTTTCAAGAAAGTTAATGATAAGCATGGGCATGCCGCAGGAGATCGCGTACTCAAGAGTCTGGCGCGTTTACTCAAACAGCGCCTGCGCGGGACTGATATCGTTGGCCGTTATGGCGGAGAGGAATTCGCTGTGATTATGACGGATACCGACGCACCCGACGCCTCCAAAGTGATAGACGAAATCCGTAAAGTATTCTCCCGCTTGATCCATATGAGCGATAACAAGGAATTTACGGTTACATTCAGTTGCGGCATAGCGGATATCCAACACTTCCCGGATGCCAAAAGCGTCAGCAATGCCGCGGATAAATCGCTGCACAAAGCCAAGAAGAAAGGACGGAATCAGGTAATGATCAACGCTGACTGATCAAAAATCCCTAGCGCGAAAGGGAATGCCCCTGACAAAAGACATTCCCCTATTGCTTCTATGTTCGACCTAATAGCGCATTATCTCACCAGATTCACAGTCACTGAAGTCACGGAAGAATTGCCCGCGGCATCAACCGCCACTGCTTTAATCACATGCAAGCCTCTTGCAATGTTATTAGGACGTGTATTCCATCTGGTACTCAATGTGCTGCCTGTACCAGCCACATGAAGCTTGTCGTCAATATAAACAAACAGACTAATACCGCTGGCACCGTTGTTATCCGAAGCATTGACGGTAACCACAACATGGCCGGACACGTTGCCCGCGACAGGATTAATGATTTCCACAACCGGTGGTTGGGTATCCGTAACCACAGGTGGCATATAATTATTCACATTTACTGATACCACATCGGATAAGGCAACGTTATCCGCCGCATCGAATGCGCGGACGACCAAATTTGCCGTTCCATTCGCAACACCTTTCGAATCCCAGCTGAAAGCGAATGGTGCGGAAGTATCGACAGCAACACTGGTGTCATTGACCCAAAGTTCTGCGCGTACCACGCCAACATTATCCGTCACATCCACACTTACCGGCACCAGATCTGACACCGTTGCGCCACCTAAAGGATCAATAATCGACACTATCGGTGCTTCGGTATCTACGAATGGCATGCTTTCAATCACCGCCTGCACAGCCGCGGCCGCATCGACTCGACCGTAGCCATAGTATCGGTCCCAGCCTGAAGTGCCACGGTCAACCGCTGTTGTAAACAGTGTGTTTTCAATGTCGGTATTTTTCATTGTTGGATTCGCCGACATCATCAATGCAATGACGCCAGCTGCAACCGGACTGGAAAGTGAAGTGCCGGACGCCGTTCCATAGCCGCCACCTCTTGTTGTAGTCCATATACCCGCACCCGGCGCAGCCAACATAATATAGTCACCATAGCTTGACCAACTGGCCCGATTGTCATTTACATCAGTCGCCGATACCGGAATCATTGTTGTAGTTACAGTGTAAGTTTCAAGCGCGCCTGTATTGCCGCCGCTTACAACAACCAAACCTCCTTTGTCTTTCATATACTGAGCTGCATTTCTCGCACTGGCACTTGCCGTAACCCCCAGAAAACTCAGATTAGCGACACGTGCGCCGTTATCAGCAGCCCAGGTTAGTCCTTGGGAAATTGCACTCCAGGTTGCCTGGCCTGTTGAGTTCGCAACACGTATTGGCATAATTTTCGACTGTCCGGCGACACCCGCCACACCAATGGCATTGTCAGTCGCAGCCGCTGCAGCACCCGCAACACTGGTACCATGACCATGTACATCAGCAGTATTGGAATTATTCTCATAAAAATTCCAACCCGGAACCATCTTTGGAGCCAGATCAGGATGATTGCCGTCAACACCGGTATCCAGAACAGCTATCGTGACATTAGCGCCCTGAGAATCATCCCAGGCAAGCGGTGTCTGTATTTTGGGCAAATGCCATCCGCTCGTAAAATATGGATCGGTCGGCGTCAAAGCGGGGTAGACATATTGATCCAATTCTGCAAATTTCAAATGCGGATGATGTGCAAGTTCTGCAATGACACTTTCTTCAGTGTATTCCGGTAGATCGACAATATACAAATCGCTTTGCCCGATTCTTCTTACTTTACCCCGGTGTTCTTTCAATATTTTGGCAAACGCCCTGGCAGGCAAACCGGCGCGTGGCGTAACCAAAATACGGCCACGGGCCCAGTCGCCGTCATTACCGCGCCTTGATTGCGCTCTACCTGGTGGTGTATTGTCGATAAAATTAGCTTGGCTATTTCCCTTCGCATGCGCGGACGGCGCGGTATGCGCTATATCCGGAATAAATGCCATAAAACAAGTCAAGGCGATTGCACTTAAAATGCGATTCACCCAGCCCATATTCTTTAAATTCCAGAAGCCCGATACGGCATGATGAGAAGTAGGAGAGCTCTGAGCCAGAGCGAGTTGATGAGTACTTTCCATGAATTTATCCTTTCAATTCAGGGGAAGCCCGGAAAAAACTGCTTGAATATTCCTGTCTGAAGTTCAGTTTTTTTATAAAACCTAGAACCCGTTAGCGACAGGTAGTTTCCTCAAAAAACACCCACAATTTCCATCTAATACGCATCGCACTTTAAAATCCGGTTTGTATAATTTCTCATCTGACCTTTTCTCAGTGAGTAAAAGCATATCGATGCCGGATTCTGAAGTACGATGAATAGAGCAGAATGAATTTCATCAGTGTGCAGTCTTGCTATCCTGGGGCGTTTACCCTGTAGACCAATGACTTTGCGTCCCGCGCTTTCGCGTGGTTTGCCCTTTTAACGATTAATGTATTCGAATAATTATGATTGAAACCGATAATTACTGTTTTCCACTAATCAGAAATACACATGGTATTTCGAGAATTATTACGGCATGCGAGACGATCACTTTATAGAAAAGCTTAAACCACACGATGATTCAATCTAACACAATGTGAGCATTCGATGTGTAATATGAACGCCCGATATACACCAAGGCTAATTGGGACTGCGCGGACTATAAAATAACAAACCCGACTGAGCGGGTTTGTTCATTGAAATCGGGCTAATGTTAAATCCTGCGTCTGCGCAATACACCTAATCCAAAAAGCCCGATACCGATAAGGGTTAAAATTCCAGGTTCTGGAATCTGTTGAATAGAAGGACCGTTTGTGGGTACACCAGCCGGTTCAAAAGAACCCCATGTCGTTTGGAACTTAAGTGGAAAAAACAGCAAGTCAATGGAATCTCCATAAACACCGCTCCTGGGAGCTGCCGCCAGAACTATTGAATCAGTCGATCCTGGTGTAAGACCAAGGTTTACATTCCCTCCCGAGCAATTATTATTTGGCCAAAGGCAGATGTCAATTGCCGAGAAACCACCTGGGAAATTTTGCGGCGCACCTTGGCCAGCTCCTACATTGTCAAATACAGACCCAGGCGTAACGAGGCTTGCCGTCGAATTGGGAACGGTTCCAAAACCGAATGACACAATATTAGCATTTCTTGTAGGCTGCGTACTCAGGTCAGTATCATTGGTGATGGAGATCCCGATTTGAATACTATTTGCCGTGTAGGAATTAATCGTCCATATACTGGAAGCGGCCAAATTTATCGGTAATCCACCTATTCCCGACGGAACAAGCCAATTCACCGAGAAAGAATCGCCAACATCAGCAGCCGAAACCGTCACTTTATACAAAGAGCCGCTGGGGTTTCCCGCGGAACCACCGGTTGTGCTAATCAAAAATGCATTGGCATGACCATACGCCAAGCTCAGAAGTAGTGCAGATCCCGCTAGTGTAGAAGTTATCAGTTTATTTTTCATATTATCCCCGTCATCTAAAGTTGCATTTGAATTTTATGTCAGTATTTCAATATGAAGCAATAAATGTGCCATTCTCAATAAGTTTCCATAGAATATTGAATATTAATTGTTTATTTTATTAAGAATTGTATTTGCATACAGTTTTATTATTGCACTGTAAAACTTTCCGACAGCTTAAAAGCCGGCACAGCCGATACACGCCGCAAGGAAAACCCTGTAAAATCGGTTGCTCGATCATTAATGCTGTATGACTGCGGTTTTCTTCATGAATACACCCACATTCCAGGAAATTATTTTCACTCTGCAACGTTACTGGGACAGGCAAGGCTGCGCCATTTTGCAGCCTTACGACATGGAAGTCGGCGCGGGCACCAGCCATACCGCGACGTTTCTGCGCGCATTGGGGCCCGAACCGTGGAAAGCGGCTTACGTACAGCCGTCGCGGCGGCCGAAGGACGGCCGTTATGGCGACAATCCGAACCGCCTGCAGCATTACTACCAATTCCAGGTGGTACTGAAGCCCGCACCCAAAAATATCCTTGATTTGTATTTCGATTCCCTGCGCGAACTGGGGCTTGACCTGCGGCAAAATGATGCGCGCTTGGTGGAAGATGACTGGGAAAATCCGACGCTGGGGGCTTGGGGACTGGGCTGGGAAGTTTGGCTGAACGGCATGGAAGTGACGCAGTTCACATATTTTCAGCAAGTCGGCGGTATCCATTGCAGACCGATTACCGGTGAAATCACTTACGGCCTGGAACGGCTTGCCATGTATCTGCAAGGTGTCGAGAATGTTTACAATCTGATCTGGACCGACGGGTTGACATACCACGATGTTTATCATCAGAATGAAGTGGAACAGTCGCAATATAACTTTGAACAGAGCGATCCCGATTATCTGTTCCATGCATTTGCCAGCCATGAAAAACAGGCGCAGCATCTCATTACGCAGCAACTTGCGCTGCCGGCTTACGAACAAATATTAAAAGCTGCGCATACCTTCAATCTGCTCGATGCACGCGGTGCAATTTCAATTACCGAACGCGCCGCCTATATCGGCCGTATCCGCAATCTGTCACGCAGTGTCGCGCAGGCCTATTACGCAAGCCGCGAGCGCCTCGATCCGCCATTTCCCCTGGCGCCGCGCGAATGGGTGGCACAGATTTCGCAATCCCAACCTTCATCGACTGCAGCATCAGCATGACTACAAAAAACTTACTGGTTGAATTACTGGTCGAAGAGCTCCCACCCAAATCGCTCAAACAACTCGGCGACAGTTTTGCCGAATTGATCGCGGCCAGCCTGCTGACACAGGGATTGATTCAATCTGACACGCCGAAGAAAGTTTTTGCTTCGCCAAGACGCTTGGCGGTATGGATTGCCGGTGTTTCTGGTCAAGCGGCGGATAAGTCTGTTTCGCAAAAACTGATGCCGGTAAAAGTGGGGCTGGACGCAAACGGGCAAGCAACACCGCCATTATTAAAAAAACTGGCCAGCCTCAGTGCCGATGTTTCCGCCATACACAACCTGAAGCGTGTACAGGAAGACAAAACGGAGGTGTTGTATTTTGATAGTATCGCGCCGGGTGTCTGTCTGACTGAAGGACTGCAGACTGCGATCACCGAAGCTATCGAGCGTCTGCCGATTCCCAAAGTCATGACTTATCAATTGACCGACGGCTGGAGCAATGTCCATTTCGTACGCCCCGCACATAGCCTGATTGCGCTGCATGGCGCAGATATCCTGCCGGTTCGTATTCTGGGTCTTGACGCAGGCCGTGAAACCCGGGGACACCGTTTTGAAGCAAAAAGCACCGTGATTCCGATCGCTGACGCCGACAGCTACGCGCAACAACTGGTGGAAGAAGGCGCGGTTATCGCGCATTTTGACGATCGCCGCATGGAAATTCTGCGGCAATTGACCGCTGCCGCCGAAAACGGAAATCTTGTGTTGCTTCAGGACGAGGCTTTGCTGGATGAAGTGACTGCATTGGTTGAATGGCCCAATGTACTGATCGGCCAGTTTGAAACCGAGTTTCTGGAAGTGCCGCAGGAATGTCTGATTCTGACGATGAAAGCCAATCAGAAATATTTTCCGTTGATGGACGCTGACGGAAAACTCGCTGACCGTTTCCTGCTGGTTGCCAATATCCGACCATCAGACCCCGGTCTGGTGATTTCCGGAAACGAACGCGTGGTGCGTGCACGCCTCGCCGACGCAAAATTTTTCTATGACCAGGACCGTAGAAAAACATTGGAATCCCGCATCCCCGGCTTGAATCATGTGGTGTATCACAACAAACTCGGCACACAGGGTGAACGCATTCAGCGTGTCCGCGTCATCGCCCGTTCCATTGCATTGCTGCTCGGTGGCGAAACGCTTGCCGATCAAGCCGGTCAGGCAGCACTGCTGTCGAAAACTGACCTGCTTACGGAAATGGTCGGCGAGTTTCCTGAATTGCAGGGTGTCATGGGGCATTACTACGCACTGAATGACGGTCACGGCGAGACGATCGCACAGGCGATCGAGGATCATTACAAACCGCGTTTTGCCGGTGACAGCCTGCCGCGCAATACGGTTGGCCTATGTGTCGCACTGGCTGACAAGCTTGAAACGCTGAGCGGATTGTTCAGCATCAACCAGATTCCGACAGGCGACAAAGATCCTTACGCACTGCGCCGCCATGCGCTGGGCATCATCCGTATGCTGATCGAGAAAGAACTGCCGCTGTCGCTGGATTTTCTGCTCAAGGAGGCGCGTCTCGCGTTTGATGACAAATATCCGGAAACCGCCGAATCGCCATTGCAGTTTATTTATGACCGTTTGGCCGGAAGCCTTCGTGAACAGGGTTATCTGCCTCAGGAAATTGATGCGGTGCTGAGTCAATCGCCGAAGGTGCTCATGGATATCCAGAAAAGACTCGAGGCTGTGCGCGCATTCAAGCAACTCCCTGAAGCGGAAAGCCTCGCAGCCGCCAATAAGCGCGTACACAATATCCTGGAAAAAAATGCGAAAAACGGTGTCCCGATTCCTGCCGCCATCGATGCCTGCCTGCTCAAAGAACCCGCCGAAACCGCGCTGCATGATGCGTTGCAAAACACCACAGCACTTGCCGACAGCGCTTTTGAATCCGGTAGTTATACCCGTTCGTTGCAAACACTGGCCGCGCTCAAGGTGCCGATCGATACATTTTTTGATCATGTCATGGTCAATACGGACGATCCCGGTTTGCGTGCAAACCGGCTGTGCCTGCTCCAAATGATGCATCGATCGATGAACCGCGTGGCCGACCTTTCCAGACTGGCGAATTGATATGAAACTGGTGATTCTTGATCATAACGGCGTTATCAATCAGTGCAGCGAAACCTTTATTAAAACGCCCGATGAGTGGCTGCCTATCCCGGGCAGCTTGGATGCCATCGCGCGCCTGACGCACGCCGGTTATCGTATCATCACCGCCACCAACCAATCCGGCATCGGGCGCGGCCTGCTGGATATGGCGACATTCAACACGATCAACGACAAAATGTACAAAGCAGTTTCCCAGGCCGGTGGACGTATTGATGCCATCTTTTTCTGTCCGCACACCAGCACCGATAAATGCAATTGCCGAAAGCCGAAAACCGGCATGTTCGAAGAAATCATGCAGCGGTATGGCACGGATTTGAAAAATGTGCCTATCATCGGCGATGCATTGCGCGATCTGCAGGTGGCCGATGCCATTGGTGCTTTGCCGATTCTGTTGCTGACCGGAAAAGGCGGAATGACACAGAAAGAAAACGAATTGCCGCCGCGCACGCTGGTTTTCGACGATCTCTCCGCTGCTGTCGACGCGATTGCAGGACGTGCATAATGCAGGCACTCTTACGTTCCACGCTGTATATGCTACTGCTGGTGATCATCACACCGCCTTACGCGGTTTTCACGCTAGCGTGCTTTCCGCTCTCGCCGCATCACCGCTACCGTGTCACGTCAGCTTGGACACGCATGATTTTGTTTCTGCTGGAGCATGTCTGCGGTCTGCGTTACCGTATTCTGGGCGCGGAAAATATTCCCGCTATACCCAGCATCGTATTATCCAAGCACCAGTCAGCGTGGGAAACGCTGGCCTTCCAAAAGATTTTTCCGCCGCAGGTCTGGGTATTGAAAAAAGAGCTTTTGCGCATTCCCTTTTTTGGCTGGGGACTGGCCATGACCAGTCCTATCGCGATCGACCGCAGCGCGGGAAGAAGCGCGCTGGATCAGGTGGTCGAACAGGGCCGCGACCGGTTAGAACAGGGTTTCTGGGTAGTGATTTTTCCAGAAGGCACGCGCATCCCCATCGGCCAGAAAGGTAAATATCGCATCGGTGGCGCCTGGCTTGCCACACACACCAACGTGCCTGTTGTACCGGTAGCGCATAACGCTGGCGAATTCTGGGCCAGAAATGCCTTTATCAAAAAGCCCGGCATGATCACCGTCAGTATCGGTCAACCGATTGATCCGGCCGGCATGGAGCCGAATGCACTCAACGCACAGGTGGAAAACTGGATCGAAAGTGAAATGACGCGGATCAGCCAGAACAAACCGGCTGCAAATTAGCCTTGGATAAATCAACGATAGCGCAGCATATGCAGCATATGCAGCATATTCAATTGGCGGACAAAGAAATTGCGTATCAGCTCAAGCGCAGCAGCCGCAAAACCATTGGCATCAGGATCAATCATCACGGTGTGCAGGTTTACGCGCCAATGGGCTTATCCCTGTCCGAGATTGATCAACTGGTGAAGATCAAAGCCCGCTGGATACAGCAAAAACTGACTGAATGGAACGACAGAAAACCATTGCAAGCTATTGTAAACGACGATCGCACACTGTACCCGATGCTGGGAGATCTCTGGAAACCCGGAATCAGTGCCCATGGGCAAGTGCACATGGTACCCGCAGCCCGCATTGCAGCACTCCATTCATCCGCAGCGGATGACGCCTTGAAACCGGAGTTTGTGCAAAAATGGATCGCCGACTGGTATCAGCAGCATGCGGTCGCCTGCTTCAGCGAACGCCTGACGCACTATGCCGGCAGGTTAAACGTCACGAAACCACACTTCAGGCTGTCGCATGCAAAAACGCGCTGGGGCAGCTGCAACAGCCGCGGTGTCGTACGACTGAATTGGCGCCTGATTCAGTTGCCGCTGCATCTGATCGACTACGTCATCGCCCATGAACTCTGTCATCTGATCGAAATGAATCACTCGCCTGCATTCTGGCGGCTGGTCGCCGGCATTTTTCCGGATTACCGGCAGGCGCGTCAGGAACTGAATACCTATGCCATCAGATAGCCGGCTGAAAAAATCACTGAACCCGTATTCATTCTATGAGCCGAATCCACTGTAACAGGCCATATTCCATTTCCAGCGTTCAGCATGTTTGTTTGACAGGCTGTTGATTGAATGTTTATTTACAGAGCAAATGGATTTTCTGGTTTTAATGACGGTCTATTCAGAAACGTTCAGAAACCGATTGATCACTTTTAATTCGATATTGCCTATTGCCGTGTTCAGAAAATTACATATCGCCACTTACAATATTCACAAAGGATTTTCCAGTTTCAATCAGCGCCTGATCGTGCACGAACAGCGCGATCATCTGCGCGACCTGAATGCCGACATCGTCTTTCTGCAGGAAGTGGTTGGACACCATGCCAGACACGCCGAGCGTTTTAACGACTGGCCCCAGAGTGGCCAGCACGAGTTTCTGGCGGATTCCGTATGGCCTGAGTCCGTTTATGGCAAAAATGCGGTTTATGACGCGGGACATCATGGCAACGCCATTTTAAGCCGTTACCCTATCGTTTCCTGGGAGAACGAGGATATTTCAGCGCACCGTTTCGAAAGCCGCGGCCTGCTGCATTGTGAGATCAGCATTCCGCAATGGGAAAATAACCTGCATTGTATTTGTGTTCACCTTGGATTGTTCAAACGCGGCAGGCATGCACAGCTCAGGATGCTGAACAATCGCATCCGGAAAATGGTGCCGCACCATGCGCCATTGGTGATTGCCGGTGATTTTAACGACTGGAACGAAAAAACCAGTGCCATACTCACCGACGCACTGGGTCTGACGGAAGTCTTTGAATTCACCACAGGCCGGGCCGCGCGCAGCTTTCCTGCGGTATTGCCGATATTGCGGCTTGACCGCATTTACGTGCGCGGATTTCATATCGAGAATACTCACGTACATCATGGTTACCCCTGGTCAAAAACATCCGACCACGCCGCTTTATCCACCAATGTCGTGCGCCGATGAATCAAACCGGATTCACCGAGGGTAACAAACTCAGGCTCTTATGCAGCGGCAGTGCGTTTTTCCCGGCACTGGAACGCGCCATTGATGCAGCAACATCGGAAATCCATCTGGAGACCTATATTTTCAAAGATGATCTTATCGGCCATAGGATTGCAGCGGCCCTGATACGCGCGGCGCGGCGCGGTGTGTCTGTGTATTTGCTCATCGACGGATACGGTTCTTATCATTTACCCGGGATTTTTATTCAGAACCTGCTGAATGCCAATATAAAACTGCTGATTTACCGGCGCGAGGATTTCTTTTTCAGATTCCGTCGCTACCGCCTACGCCGCCTGCACCGTAAACTGGCCGTCATTGATGCGCGTGTCGCCTTTGTCGGTGGAATTAACATTGTCAGCGACTACGACCATCCACACGAACGGATACCGCGCCTTGACTACGCGGTGTTGATCGAAGGTCCCGTACTGGAAAAAATAGATTACGCAGCGCGGCATTTATGGATGATCGTTGCGTGGGCGCATTTCAGGAAACGCTGGGTCAACAAAAAGAAATGGGCGATATCGTTGACACCCAAGGGCAATCAACCGGCCGGCTTCCTGATTCGCGACAACCTCCGACACCGCCATGATATTGAACACGCATATCTCGACGCCATCAATCAGGCGAATACTGAAATCATCATCGCCAATGCATATTTTCTGCCCGGCAGACATTTCTGCAATGCCCTGAACAAAGCAGCCCGACGCGGCGTCAATGTTATTTTGCTGTTACAGGGAAAAATCGAATACCGCTTGCAGCATTACGCAACACATGCGTTGTACGGTAATCTGTTGGACGCGGGTATCAAAATTTATGAATATAACCGGAATTACTTACACGCCAAGGTTGCTGTCATTGACCGCTATTGGTCAACGGTAGGTTCTTCCAATATCGATCCTTTCAGCCTGATGCTGGCGCGCGAAGCCAATCTGGTTATCATGGACAAAGCCTTTGCACATCAACTGAGAACGAACCTGATGCAGGCAATAACGCAAGAATCCACACCGGTTATCCGCTTTCACTGGCGCTCCCAGTCCTGGTGGTATCATGCGCTGTACCGGTTCTGCTATTTCGTTATTTACTACGCACAGAGTATCCTGGGCTACGGCTACAAGGAAATGCAGCATCATAATGTCTTATAAAACGAATTCAGACACGATTCAGTTCGATCAGGAGCAACGCAACCAGATTAGTACGGCGGCGGCCATTCTGGACAATGGCGGAATCGTCGCCTTTCCTACTGAAACGGTATACGGCCTGGGTGCAGATGCGACCAATCCTGCAGCTGTACGGAAAATCTACGACATCAAGCAGCGCCCGGCCGACCATCCGTTAATCCTGCATATTGGCGACATTGCGCGTATGGAACACTGGTCACAGGACATTCCTGAATCAGCCTGGATGCTCGCCGAACGTTTCTGGCCCGGACCTCTGACGCTAATCCTGAAAAGAAGCCGGCATGTTCCGGACTGCGTAACAGGCGGACAGGATACCGTAGGCATTCGAATGCCCGCACATGCGATTGCGCTTGCGTTACTCAATGCGATTCGGCCGGAAAAAGCAATCGCTGCACCCTCTGCAAATCTGTACGGTAAGATCAGCCCGACCACATCGGCGCATGTGCAAGCGACACTGGCTGGAAAAGTGGATATGATTCTGGACGGCGGCCCCTGCGCGATCGGTCTGGAAAGCACCATAGTCCATGTCGATCATCAAACAGTTTCGATCCTGCGGCCTGGCGGCATCGCCGTATCCGCAATAGAATCGGCCCTGAATCAATCCGTGATTCTTACGCACCACAACTCCCGGCAGACAATTCGCGTTTCCGGTGCGCTGCCGGCGCATTACGCGCCATCGACGCCGCTCAGACTGCATACCCAAGCGGAAATATACAAACTGGCGCTCGAGCTTGCCGAACAGCATTTCCAGATTGCCGTTATTACCTGGTCGGATATCGACCCACGTTTATTCAGTACACCAGAAATCCGGCATATTGCCATGCCGCCCGATCCGGTCGAATACGGCAAACAGCTCTATGCGGTGCTCCATCGGTGTGACCGGATCGGACTCGATTTTATTCTGATGGAATCGCCACCACAAAAACCGGCCTGGCTGGCCGTTGCAGACCGCCTGCAGCGGGCAAGCCAAGCCTATCTCAAAACCTGAATGTTACTATGAATAGCACAGACAAAAACGATACACTTAAAGCAGTCCTGTTTGATGTTGACGGCACACTCGCCGATACCGAGAAGGACGGCCACCGTCCTGCGTTTAATGCCGCCTTCGAAGAATTCAATTTATCCTGGCACTGGGATGTGCCGTTGTATGGCGAGCTACTTCAGGTAACCGGCGGTAAAGAAAGAATCCGCTTCTATATGGAAAAGTACCAAAGCGATGCACTCGACCGAAACGACCTCGATGCATGGATCGTAGGTTTGCACAAGGCCAAAACACGCCACTTTAAGGCACTGATGGAACGTGGCGAGATTCCACTGCGCCCCGGTATTAAGCGTTTGATTCACGAATTACGCGACAGAAATATCCGCATTGCCATCGCCACCACCACTACACCGGAAAACGTAACCTATCTGTTGCAATCCACCTTGGGTGATGATGCAACAGGTTTATTCGAGGTGATCGGCGCCGGAGATATCGTGCCGCAAAAGAAACCTGCGCCGGATATTTATTTCTGGGTGCTCGACCGGTTACAACTCAAGCCTGCGCAATGTATTGCCATCGAGGATTCTGAGAATGGATTACAGGCTGCGCGTGCCGCAGGTCTTACAACCCTGATTACAGTCAACCATTACACGCTGCAACAGAATTTTACCGGCGCAGCCGCGGTACTATCCGACTTGGGTGAACCGGATCAGGGCTTCACGGCAATTTCAAACCTGCCGGAAGCGTTTGACAAGTCTTGGGTGAATGCCGGTGCATTAATGCAATTATTGAATCACTGACAACAAAGCATGTGAATCTCAGATAACAAGAAAAATCAGTAGAAAACCATATTTTATACTAATCACCGCACCGACTTTTTTCTTGATCGATTTCGATGATGCGATTATTTCGCCATTTGCTTCTCGCGGATTTCATCGAGTGTTTTGCAATCGATACATAATGTTGCCGTTGGGCGCGCTTCGAGCCGCTTCAAACCGATCTCGATGCCGCAGCTTTCACAATAGCCGTATTCACCCGCATCAATTTTTGCAATGATTTCATCAATTTTTTTGATCAATTTGCGTTCGCGGTCACGGCTGCGCAATTCGAGCGTCATATCCGATTCTTGACTGGCGCGGTCGTTTGGATCGGCAAATACCGTCGCTTCATCCTGCATCGTATGTACCGCCCGATCAATATCCTGACTCAATTCAATTTTCATACCCTCCAATATCTTGCGAAAATGCGCAAGCTGCTCAGGGTTCATGTATTCTTCACCCGCTTTTGGTTCATAGGGAGTAATATCTTTACTCTGTAGATCTTCCGGCATCATCAAATGCTCCTATTCAATTTTCTAATGGGTAAAAAAACAATTTCCACACCAAAACCAAACTGATCATTATACAACAATTTGTTTATTCGTTTATGACACTTACTACCAGACCTAATCCATAGGTATACATGCTCATTCTACTGACAAATCAATGGCATAATAAAAACTGTTTCGAACTCGAATATTCGACGGCAAAAGATCATGATGACAATCCCATTTCAGTGATATTTACCGAAAATTCGATGTACCCGCAGGCTCCAGGATAGTTCGATGGATTGGCCAATGCTGTCGTTGCTTTTCCTGATTCTTGTCGCCAACGGCGCACCCATTCTGCTGCGATACTTCATGCGTGATACTTTTTCTTATCCAATGGATTGCGGTTACTGTTTTGTTGATAACAAACGGTTGCTCGGCAATGCAAAAACCTGGCGCGGACTTATGGGTTCACTGTTAATCACCAGTTTGTTCGCACTGATGATTGGATATGACCTGGAAACTGGCCTGTTGGTTGCGTCTGGTGCAATGGGTGGCGATATTTTATCGAGCTTTCTCAAAAGACGGCTGGGCATACATTCCAGCGCCAGAGCGCCGCTACTGGATCAGATACCGGAATCTCTGGTTCCGGCATTGTTGCTCATGCAGATATTTCAACTCTCCGTTGCCGCTGTCGCGACGCTGGTGCTTGTTTTCTTTTTGCTGGATGTCACACTTTCTCGACTGTTGTATCAATTGGGTATCCGCAAGAAACCTTACTAACGTTTAAACTGACACTCGGGAAATGATGAAAAGGGTTGTTGTAACCGGATCAGAATAGTGCAATAGAACGATAAGAGAAATAATGAAACGCAGAAATAAGACTGGGTCTATAACGAATGTGGACGATTATAGACCCACATGGAATAATCAGCAGTGATTATTCGTTGGCTGCTGCTTCGTCAGCTGCTTTTGCATCAGCCACGATTTTATTGGCATCGGAACATTTAACCACAACGATTTTGCCATCTTTGACTTTGGTCATGCTCTTAACGGAGTCAGTTGGCTCTTTTTCTCTACAGTTCATCCAGTTCAGAACATTTTCAGCGCTGATTGGTGTCAATGAGGATTCCAGGTTTCCACTCGCCATTGTCGTTGTTGAGCCTAAAACAAACATTGCAGCAACTGCGGTCATTACAAATTTTTTCATTTTAATTCCTCTCCTTGATTTGGTTTTTTAAATATCGTTCAATTTGCCATAGACTTGGCGGTTCTCCCGAAGCAAAGTATATAGCAAGTTCACCTTTTTGTGCGTATCGTTATTTAATTCTATAGACTAATTCGTACTGCAATTCATTGTAAAGCGCTTGATGAAAGCATTGTGTACACTTTATGTCGCTTTGAATTACACATATGTGTATGTATTATATTAGCATTCCACAGTAACGCAGTCCAGGTGTCTGCCCGGTTAGCGCCATTCTAACCGGACCGTTGTTTCCGGGGATCGCCTCAACGGTAGACAGCGTTTGCTTGAAACGGGATAATCCGTGATCAATCTTATAAGTAGTGATCGGGTATAAAAGATCGGCAATCTGTCTGTTGATCGGAACTAAGGCACAGTGTGTTAATCCGTTATCCATGCGAATGAAGGACCCAAATGTTTAAACGATATACGACGCGATGTATTGCAGTTTTAATTTTACTTTTTTTTACCAGTTTGTCGTTTGCCGATGACAGTGCAGTACTCAAAGCTGTTGAAAGCAGCGCACGTGCCTGGCTTGCTTTGACTGATGAAGAGCACTATGCGGACAGCTGGAAAATGGCAGCAGCGTATTTTCAGAATAAAAGATCGGAGGCTGATTGGGCCAGGACGGCTGGAACGATTCGGAAGCCATTGGGTGCCGTGGAAAACAGGTATATCGCGACGGCCGGATATTCCAATGGGCCATCCGGTTTCCCCGAAGGGGAATATGTCGTTGTGCAGTTTTATGCGACATTCAAAAACAGAACACTGGCTTTGGAAACGGTTACGTTGTCCAAAGAAAAGGATAACGAATGGCGTGTTGCGGATTACGTGATCAAGTGACCATAGTTGCAGAAATTCTAACAGTCTCAATTTCCCCGGGATTTTACGCACAAAAATGATTTGGAAACCCAATGTCACAGTAGCGGCTGTGGTTGAGCAGGAAGACCGGTTTTTACTCGTCGAGGAACAGATCGTGCCGGGGAATCCAACCGTTTTTAATCAGCCCGCCGGTCATCTGGAGCCGGGTGAATCATTAATTCAGGCAGTCATCCGGGAGACGTACGAGGAAACCGGCTATACATTTACTCCCGAATGGCTGATCGGCATTTACCACTGGTATTGCGTTGACAATGATACAACTTATTTGCGTTTCGCATTTTCGGGGTGTGTTACGGATTTTGATCCTGACCATGTGCGGGAAGCCGCAATTATCAGTGCTGGCTGGTATGATGTGCCTCTGATTGAATCACTGGCCGCACGTCATCGCAGTCCACTGATAAAACAATGCATACAGGATTTTATCGCCGGAAAGCGGTATCCGCTGCAGATGCTTACCTACGATAACTAATCCGGCATGAAGAAAAAGCATGTGATCGTCGGAATGTCGGGCGGTGTTGATTCATCGGTGGCAGCGTATCTGCTTAAGCAGCAGGGTTATGATGTTACCGGACTGTTCATGAAAAACTGGGAAGACGATGATACCGATGAATATTGCTCATCACGGCAGGATTTTCTGGATGCGGTATCAGTTGCGGATATCCTGGACATACCGATCGAAGCGGTCAATTTTTCAGCAGAATATAAAGACCGTGTTTTTTCTAATTTTCTGCAGGAATATCAGGCCGGGCGTACGCCAAATCCAGATGTGTTGTGTAACGCCGAGATCAAGTTCAAAGCATTTCTGGATCATGCCTGCAAGCTCGGTGCGGATTATATTGCAACCGGGCATTATGCGCAGGTGCGCGAATTTAATGGTGCATTTCAATTGCTCAAAGGTGAGGACGGCACCAAGGATCAGAGCTATTTTCTTTACCGTCTGAACCAGCAGCAACTGTCGAATGCGTTGTTCCCGATCGGACATCTTTATAAACGCGACATACGGAAAATCGCCAGCAATTTAAAGCTGCCCAATTCCGCAAAAAAAGACAGTACAGGAATATGTTTTATTGGTGAGCGGCCTTTCCGGGAATTCCTGAACCGCTATCTGCCGCATCAACCCGGTGAAATACAGACACCCGAGGGTAAGACAATTGGCAGGCATCTCGGACTGATGTATTACACCATCGGGCAACGGCAGGGTCTCGGCATCGGCGGCACACGCGGCGGCAGTGATGACCCCTGGTTTGTCAGCGGTAAAAAAATGGCGGATAACGTACTGGTTGTGGTTCAGGGACATGATCATCCGAATTTGTTACAGCCATCGCTTAAGGCCACCGATCTTAGCTGGATTGGCGGTGAAAGGCCGCACTGTAACTGGGTTTACGCCGCGAAAACCCGTTACCGGCAAAAAGATGCCCCTTGTACCATCGCAAATTTTGATCATGACCAATGCCAGGTGGATTTTGCACAAGACCAGTGGGCCGTTACGCCCGGGCAATCCGTGGTGATTTACGAGAGCAAGGTGTGTCTTGGTGGCGGGATTATTGTTGCGTGAAATCTCAGCAGTCTTATTAACCCCTTTTTAAACGCCGTCAAATAATACGCTTTCCAAAAACCTTCATTCGATCATGTCATTTACTGAAAACCGCTGGCTGGTCGTGGCCGGTGCGCTGATTATCCAACTATGTCTGGGTGCGATCTACAGCTGGAGTGTATTTGTTAACCCGCTCAAGGACGTTTTCTTTTATACGACGACGCAGACGCAAGTTGTTTTCTCGTTGGCACTGGCAACTTTTGCGCTGACCATGATTTATGCCGGCAGGTTGCAGGACAGGAAAGGGCCGCGCATTGTGGCAGTGCTGGGCGGTATTGTTCTGGGTACAGGGTATCTGCTTGCCTCCTTAACCGGGGGCAATTTTTTATTGATCGCTTTGACCGTCGGTGTGATTGGCGGGGCGGGCATCGGTTTCGCCTACGTTTGCCCTATTGCGGCCTGCGTGAAATGGTTTCCCGATAAGCGCGGTCTGGTTACCGGTGTTGCTGTTGCCGGTTTCGGGGCCGGAGCGTGGCTGTTTGCGGGAGTTGCATCAAGTCTGATCGATGCCTATGGCATTCTGGCCGCTTTTAAATATCTCGGCATCCTCTTTATGATTACGGTTGTGACTGGTGCGCAGTTGCTTAGAAATCCGCCGGAAGGATGGAAACCTGCGGGATGGGAGTCTTTCACGCCACAGTTTAAAGTTATTTCCGCCGAAGACTTTGTATGGCGGGAGATGATTCAACGCCGGCAGTTCTGGATGCTCTGGACAATGTTCGTATCCGGTGCCATTGCCGGATTGCTGGTGATCGGCATACTGAAACCTTACGGTCTGCACAGTGGACTCAGTCCGGCTGCGGCTGCAAATGCGGTAGGAATATTGGCGCTATTCAACGGCGCCGGACGAATTGTCTGGGGTATGGTATCCGACAGGATGGGCAGGAAAAATGCAATGATACTGATGTTTCTGTTGCAGGGCATGATGATGTTCATGCTGATCGAAATGGGTTCGACAGAGTTGACGTTATCCATTGCTGCCGCATGGGTCGGATTCAATTTTGGCGGTAATCTTGCATTGTTTCCTGCGACAACAGCGGATTTTTTTGGCACTCGGAATGTTGGTATGAACTATGCGCTTCTGTTTACTGCGTACGGCGTTGCCGGGATTATGGGACCAATATTGGCCGGCAGCGTATTCGACATGACAGGCAGCTACCTGTGGGCTTTTATTCCATCGGGCGTGGCTTGCTTTATTGCGGCAGGAGTAGCTTTGCGGCTCAAGCCATCGCACCGGGTCGATCAAACAGGCTGCTGACAGCCTGTTACGGTCGGACGGGAAAACATTCAATCAATTTTTCCGGGATCAGAAGGCATGAATACGAAAAAAACGGCGGCTATTTTTCACGGGCTTGGCGGCTCGGAAAACAGTTTCTGGATTCCTTGGTTAAAGGCTGCACTTGAAACCGAAGGTATGGATGTCTGGACGCCTTCGCTATCCGACTGTGATGGATTCGATGATCTGGGTCAATGGGTTCAGGAAGTTGCCGCAGCAGCGCCGCATCGTGATTATGATTTGATGGTAGGGCATTCGGCTGGTGGTTCATTGATTCTGAGATTGCTGTCCTGCGCCGGTGTCAAACCATTGACAGATCACCGGGTGAATGATTTGAGCTACCCCGCCGGTTTTGATGTTGCGGCAATTAAAAGCAACTGCGGTGCTTTGACGTATATTCATTCCGATAACGATCCCTGGGAATGCGGACAGGCGCAAGGTGACTTTATGCGCCGTAGTCTTGGTGGTACCTTGATCATCATGACCGGGCAAGGACACTTCGGTTCGGATTACATGAAACAGCCCTATAAGACATTTCCGTTGCTGCTGAAGCATTGCTTGCTCGAAGTTTGACAGCCTGTTAGCGCATATGATTATTCGTCAGGAAAAGACTGCCCCGGGAAGAGCGTTTCGGTAAACCCAAACGATTGGAAATCCCGGATGCGCATGGGATACAGAATACCTTGCAAATGGTCGCATTCATGTTGCACGACGCGGGCGTGAAAACCGTTAACTTCACGGTCAATGACGTTGCCGCGTTGATCGTAACCCTGATAGCGCAGATGGGTATAACGCGGAACCTTGCCGCGCAAACCCGGAACGCTCAGACAGCCTTCCCAGCCTTCTTCCATTTCATCCGATAGCGGGGTGATCCGCGGATTGACCAGAACGGTGAAAGGCACTTCGTCAGCATTAGGATAGCGCTGATTTTTCTTAAAACCGAATATCACCACCTGCAGGCTGACGCCGATCTGCGGTGCAGCGAGACCTGCACCATCAAGAGCCGTCATCGTATCCTGCATATCCCGGATCAGCGCATCAAGCACGGGTGTATTGAACTGTTCTACGGTTTGCGCAACTTTCAGAAGCAGCGGCTCGCCCATTTTCAGTACCGGTTTAATCGCCATAGCAGTTCACCAGATGTTCCAGAATGTTCCTGACATGCGCCATTGTTTCATCGAGAATAGTGAAAATTTCTTTTAACGATATAACATCAGTATTCGTACCACGGCCGGCCGCATGGTTGGCGACGACAGCCAGCGCTGCGTAATTCAGTGCCTGTTCCCGCGCTAGTGCGGCTTCCGGCATGCCGGTCATGCCGACCATATCCGCACCGTCATGCGCCAGCCGGTTGATCTCGGCTGCGGTTTCCAGCCTTGGGCCTTGCGTTGCGGCATAAACACCGCCGTCGATAACCGCTTCACCGGCACGGTTGGCTGCTTTCAGAATCAGAGCACGTGTCTCGGGGCTATAGGGGCGGGTGAAGTCGATATGGGTCACCGGTTCATCTCTGCTGTCAAAAAAGGTGAAATCACGGCTATGGGTGTAGTCAATAATTTGATCAGGGATAATAAGACTGCCAGGTACCAGATCGTCATGAATGCCGCCGACAGCGGCAACTGCGATGACATGTTTTGGTTTCAGGGTTTTCAGCGCCCATATGTTTGCACGGTAATTAATCAGATGCGGCGGGATGGTATGGCCGTGTCCGTGGCGTGCCAGAAAAACGATTTCATGATTGTTGACTTTACCAAATGTAAAAGGACCCGAAGGTTCGCCATAGGGCGTACGTATGATTTGACGATGCGATATTTCAAGACAGCTTAACTGCGCCATACCGCTGCCGCCGATGACTGCAAACATGTTTCTCCTACACGCTGTTTCAGGAAATGACTAGGTCGGTGAAGTGGGGGTTTCCAGGATTTCTGAAGTTTGCGCTGTTTTATTCAGAGGCCCGGCGATCAGTATTCTTGCACCGAGAAATTTTGCAACGGGCGATAAGAGATATAACAATAACCTGTCCAGTTTTACCAGGAATAAATAATTATCCGATATGAGCCTGCCTATAAACAGGTTGAAATATTTTTCGATCTCGGGTTTTGCCATGGATGCAGTAATGATCTTTATATCCTGTTCGCTCAGTTTACGTTCATCTTCTGTAATGTAGGGTTTATTGCCGCCATATACGAAATTGACCATTTTAGGGTATAGCCATTTATCGACAAAATCCGAATAGCGAATCCGGTTAGTAATCGAGTGAGAATAAACTTCGTTAAAACAGAAAATCGCGCCGGGTTTGGATACTCTCAGGATTTCATTGATGGATTTTGGAATGTCTACATGATGCAGGATATCCCGGGCAACGACAAAGTCGAAATAGTTGTTTTCGTATTCTAATTTTTCTGCAGGCATTTCCTTGAATTCAATCGCAAGATTTTCTTTTTCAGCGAGTGTTCTGGCAATAGCGAGTGATTCGGGGGACAGATCAAATGCTTTGACATGTGCACCGTATTTGGCCAGATAAAGGGCATCGTCGCCAAAACCGCACCCTACGACAAGTACATTTTTTCCTTTAATATCCTTGTTGCGTAAATAAGTGTACATTGCCCAATGCGCATTCCACCATCTTCTGTTGTTGTTCAGGGCAATGTTAAAGTTTACCGGCTTGTCAAGAAGAGCGCTGCGTTGCTTTGCGTGTTCCCGGTGATATTCAAGCTCACGCCGCTGTCTATCCGTCAGTGGTTCTAAATCGTTCATCGTGTCCGTGTCCAAAATGAGAATGCAGCTGTTTAGAATACAGGATCCGTGCCCAACTTGCGCTTAACGATTGAAGTCAGGCTGATCGCGTTTCGTTCGGTTAAAATGAATTGGATTCTGTATTGATTGCATAAATAGCCGGCAAATTTCGCCAGACGCCATGGATATCCATGCCGAAACCGAAAACGTACCGATTCGGTAAGTTTAATCCGATAAAATCCGCTTGGAAAGATTTTGTTTTGCCGAGATCTTTGTCAACGAGGACAGCACTGTAGAATGCGCGAGCACCGCATTCAAGCACTTTTTTGCGGATTCCGGCCAGTGTGATTCCTTCATCGAGAATATCATCGATGACGAGTACTACGCGATCCTTGATCAGTGCGTTCTGAGGAAATAATGTCCAGTTCATTTCGCCGCCGCTGGTTCTGTCGTGATAGCGTGATACCTGGATGTAATCGAAATCCAGGGGGAATGCCAGTTTTGGCAGTAAATGCCCGGCAAAAATAATACCGCCTTTCATCACACATAATACCAGGGGATATTGTCCAGTTAGTTTTTCCGTAATTTCATCAGCCAGATTCTGAATGGTTTTTTCAATGATTTCTGCGGAATAAATCAAATCGGCGGTTTGCAGAATATGTTCGGTTTGTTCTTGGGTTAACATTGCGCAATGGATTGGAGTAGTTTTTTGAATCCGTTCTCATCCAGCAGGGTGATACCCAAATCAACGGCTTTTTCATATTTGCTGCCTGGGTCGTTTCCTGCAATGACGTAATCGGTTTTTTTGGAAACGCTGCCGACCACTTTTCCGCCCAATTTCTCGATCTCCGCTTTGGCCTCTTCGCGTGTCATATTCGGTAATGTTCCGGTCAGGACGAATGTTCTGCCGCTGATGGCGTTATTGTCCACGGGTTCGAATGCTATTCCGGTATTTTCTTCCCAGCTTACGCCGCTTGCGCGAAGCCGTTCGATGACTTCGCGGTTATGTTGTTCGGCGAAAAAATCAACAATACTTTGGGCGACGACAGGCCCGATGTCACGCACCTGGAGCAACGCTTCCATGCCGGAATCCATCAGGCGGTTCAGATTGCCGAAATAACGCGCAAGGTCTTTGGCGGTTGCTTCGCCTACGTTACGAATACCCAGTGCATAGATGAACCGTGCCAGTGTGGTTTGTTTGCTTTTTTCAATGGCGGACAGTATATTGCCGGCAGACTTCTCGGCCATGCGCTCAAGATTGGCCAGCGCCGCAATACCTAATAAGTACAAGTCTGCGGGTGTTCTTACGATGGCATTGTCAACCAGTTGGTTGACCAATTTCTCGCCCAATCCTTCGATATCCATGGCGCGGCGCGCGGCAAAATGCAATAGCGCCTGTTTACGTTGTGCAGGGCAAAACAGGCCGCCTGTGCAGCGGGCAACCGTTTCACCTTCGAGGCGTACCGCTCTGGCGCCACATACTGGACAATGATGCGGCATGACAAAGGGCTGGGTTTCTTCAGGACGCTGCGCGAGAACAACGGATACGATTTCAGGAATGACATCGCCGGCGCGGCGGACAATTACCGTATCGCCGATTCTGACATCCTTGCGGTTGATTTCATCGGCATTATGCAAAGTCGCATTGGTGACGGTTGCTCCGCCGACAAAAACGGGTTCAAGCCGTGCAACGGGTGTCAGTGCGCCTGTGCGTCCAACCTGGACGTCAATACCGAGTAATCGTGTCATGGCTTCCTGTGCAGGAAATTTATGCGCCAGGGCAAAGCGTGGGGCGCGTGCTACGAATCCCAGTTTTTCCTGTTGTGCCAGCGCATTGACTTTATAGACCACACCGTCGATATCGTAAGGCAGTTGCTCGCGTTGCGCCGCAATTTCGGCGTAGTAGGCGATTAAACCGGAAAAACCCTGCACAACTGTACATTCGTGTGCAACTGGAAAATGTAATCCAGCAAGGTAGCTCATAATCGCACTGTGTGTATCCCGGGGCACCAGTACATCGAGATTCGGCGCAATACCGTAAGCAAAAAACATCAGTCTCCGTGTCGCCGTAATCGACGCATCGAGCTGCCGTAATGAACCGGCAGCAGCATTCCGCGGATTGGCAAACGGTTTTTCACCTTTTTGCAGTTGTGCTTTATTGAGCTGAATGAAGTCCGCTTTAAGCATCAGTACTTCACCGCGCACTTCCAGCAGGCGGGGTGTTTTTTCCACGGGCAAGGATAACGGGATGGCTTTGATCGTACGCAGATTATGCGTAATATCTTCCCCCGTATATCCATCACCGCGTGTAGCACCGGTTTTTAAGATGCCATTTTCATAGCGGAGTGTAACGGCGAGGCCGTCAAATTTGGGTTCTACCGCATATTCAATCTCAACCGGGTTTTCAGCAAGTCCTTCACTGATACGGCGATCAAATGCTTTGACTTCGTTTTCGTCAAAAGCATTGCTCAAGGACAGCATCGGCGTATCGTGTGTAACCTGGGCGAATGCTCTGACGGGTGTGGCGCCGATGCGCTGTGTCGGGGATTCGGGGGCGATGAGATGCGGGTATCGTTGTTCGATCCGCTGTAACTCGCGGAATAGCCGGTCAAACTCGGCGTCCGGTACAGACGGATCATTCAGAACGTAATACTGATAATTGTACAGTTCAATTTGCCGCCGCAAGGTTTGCAGTTGCTGTTGAACTGCTTCTAATTCAGTGTGCATTGCTTCAAGTTTGCATTCATTGCTTGGATTGCCAGGACCAATTCTGATTGTTACCTTCAGGATTGCCGCTATTGTAAAATACAAATCAACGTTTGATGATTAAAAAGGAAGACAAGCTGTTTTGCGTCGCTGAATTATTAGCATGGGTTTTATTTCCCGCTGAAAGGCCTGAGTGCGCCATTGTACAGTTGTCAATTGAACCGGTAGCTTTATATATGTCCGATAAAAAAACCGAATTCTGTCGCAAGAGTTTGTCGCACAACTTCGACTTTAGCGCCCGATTTTTGCGCCAGAATTTTCCCTGAAAAATCGGCAAGCCCCAGTTTCGTCGCGAAATTTAGGAATTACGCGACAACCAGTCAAAAATTCTACTCCACGCATCCTGAATATTGGCAGGACTGGTGAGCACATGCCCCTCGCCCCAGTAGCGGACAAACTCGGTCTTCTTGCCAGCTCTCCGCAGAGCGGAGAACATTTCCTCCGACTGCGCAATCGGCACATAGTCCTGATCGCCATGAAACAGCAGCAGTGGGGCCGAGATCTTCTGCACGGCAAAGACGGGGCTGTTGCGGACATATCGTTCAAGATACGCCCACGGCGGCCCTGGGAAATGCCAAAGCCGCTCGCACATCTGTGAATAGGTAAGATATTCGCTCTGCCGGTCGTCGTAGCGAAAGCGAACATCAAATTGGCCATGAAAGCCGATCAGGTTGGACAGTGACGCCATCGCAATTCCCGAGCGGAACACGGTGGTTTCCGCCAGCAGCGCAAGAACGGCCCAGCCGCCGAAACTCTGACCCATGACTTGAACACGGTCGCGGTCGATCAAACCTGCTTTGTCCGCCGCATCAAGGGCGGGCAGTACGGCATCCGCAAGACAGTCGATGACCTCGCGATTTGCGCGCGTTTCTTCATCGAGGGGTATTGCCGGTATGAGAACCACATAACCCTGTGCTGCGAGGAGCTGAAGGTTGAAGAAGGTGGCGTCGTTGAGCCGGTGCCTTGCCGTCAGTTTCTCTCCCACCTCGGCCCCTGGATAGACCCACATGATGGCCGGTCTGCATTCACCTTCCTTGTGATCCGGGGGCAGGATGCAACGCATGAACGCCGTTCGACCTGTCTGCATCTCGAATGCGAGCGTCAGAATCTTCCCCGGAGCCACATTGGCCAGATGTCGGTCAGTCTCGAAAATCGTGGTGACGTCACTGTTTCTCACTCGGAGAACACGAGTGCCGACATCGTCGCGTGACAGGTAGAATTCTTGTTCCGTCGCGGGATGGCTCGCAACCTTTTCACTAAAGACGGGCAGACGATCATCGAGTGAAGGCGACTGGAAAAGCGCGATCTTGTCCCTTTGGGAAAAGGCTCTCAGCGCCTCGGGGGCACCCTTCGCATCGGGATATGCGCGAATTTTTCCCTTCGGCAAATCTATAGCGCAAAGCTCGCCATCCGGTTCCGCTTCCACAGGGTGATCACTCGCCAGCATGCTTGGTGTCGCGCCTTCGCCTTTCCACGCCCTGGACCACGCTGCCATCGCTTTGGTCGCGCCGCGATATTCGGCATCCAGAGGCAAAGGGAATTCGCCTTCCGGCAATAACTCGCACGCCAGTTCGCCGTTACTCAACCAGTGGAACGGGTGCTTCTGTGCCGGGAGGGCTAGATTGCGGTCAGTAAGAACCCGCAGCTCACCGCTTGCGACCTCGACTACGCACGGCCGCACGAAAGCGCCGTCCGTCGCGGCCACAGCGATTAGCAGACCGTCCGGTGACCAAAGGGGCGAAAACAGTCCAACGCCCTTGGGTGCATCGATCTGCCGCAACGCGCCAGTTTTAAGATCGATCAAATGCAGGTGGCCGCGTTCGCCGCCAGCGAGGAAGGGGACGCCATATCGATTTGCTGTATCGGCTCCGCGATGCACAGAGATCGCGAGCACCTTCCCCGAGGGATCGACATCGAACTGCGAGCCGAAAAAATCGTCGAAGGTTTCAAGTTGCAGAATATCGTCAATTGTCAGCGATTTCCGGATTCTCTATCTCCCTTTGAAAAGTATCGCAAAATCGCAGAATTCCCGGAATCTGCGACACAGTATGCGACTAAATCCTGTAACGTAGCTTCAGAGTGCATCGATTCAAGTCTGCATTCATTTCCAGGATTGTTACCGCTCAGAATTGTCGCTATTGTAAAATACAAATCAAAGATATTGATGAAAAAGGTGGCGCTGTTTTACATTGCCTTACTGAATTATTAGAATGGATTGTGAAGTACCCGTTTACTGTTTTATTGTATTCACCGCTTAAAGGCCTGTACGTGCCATTGCACAGTCATCAACCGATCCGATAGCCCTGATATGTCCGATAACAAACTGAAAATTCGCATACACATTCAGCAATCTAAAATAGCTGAAACCAATGACCGGGATGAGCCGGATGCACTCGAGGATCTGTCGCACCCTCAATCCTGGAGGGTGCTGGAGAAACCGCCATTTGACCGGCGTAAAATCGCAGTCGCACTGACTGTTTTTTCCGTGCTTGTGGCTATAATGGGTTATATGCTTGTCGGTGATAATGAAACACCCGGTATTGACAGTTTTTATGATGATTCCGAGAAGGATTTTGTTGCCGATTATTCGGCGAGATTCAACACTTTTGGCGACCATCGAACTTCGGCGCCACTGCCGGAAGAACAGCCGAGATTAATGGAAAAAAAACGGGCGGATAATCATGATGCAGCGCGTTCGGATCGACACCCGAGTACCGATGCGGCGATTGATACACTCGTACCTCAGAGTAAACCATTAAGACCGGGCAGCACGCAAACGCCGGTTCCGCCAAAACCGGCAACGAAGCCGATGGATTCCGGGCTTGAAGAGCAGCTTGAGTCTATACCGCCGCAGATAGCATCCAGCGCGGCCGGTATCCCGGCCGGAACAAAAAAATCTGCCGCAGATCATTCCGGTGTCATTCGCGCCCAATTGACACGCCAAATCCTTCAACGGGAACCGGTTGACGACATTGATCGTGTGCTGCTTGAACATAACGGCAGCAGCAGTATTTATCTTTTTGTTGAATTGTCGGGTTTTGGAAATCAACAGTTGATTGTTGACTGGTATTTTGAAGACCAATGGATTACTGAAACAAAGTTGAATATTGGCGCCGGAAAATGGCGCACTAATGCCAGGAAACTGCTGAACAAGGGTGATACCGGTGCCTGGCGGGTGATATTGCGTGATCAAGCGGGCCATGTACTGGCGGAAAGGCGATTTGTAGTCGAAATCTGATTCTGTTGTATTCGTTGTATTAAGGCCTGAAAGATCAAAGGCTGATCCTGTTAACCGATGTAGAGAACATTCATGAAATTTTGTAGCAGTTGCAGCGCGCATGTAGAGCTCCGCATTCCGGAAGGTGACACTTTGCCACGGTATGTGTGTACCGTATGTCACGAAATTCATTATCAGAATCCCAAAATGGTTGTGGGCTGTATACCGGAATGGGAAGACAAGATATTGTTGTGCCGTCGTGCAATTGAACCCAGAATCGGCTGGTGGACTTTGCCGGCGGGTTTTATGGAGAATAATGAAACGCTGGCGCAGGCGGCTGCGAGAGAAACACTTGAAGAGGCTACCGCCAGAGTTTCGATCGGCGATCTGTATGCCATTTACAGTCTACCGCACATCAGCCAGGTGTATGTCCTGTTTCGTGCACAGTTGCTTGATCTGGATTTTAAACCGGGTATTGAAAGTAGCGAAGTTAAATTGGTGTCTGAAACGGAAGTACCCTGGGATGAGATGGCTTTTCGTGTGATTCATGATCCGTTAAAGCGCTATTTTATGGAACGGAATGCAGGTAGACTGATGTTCCACACCGGCATTATTGATCGCCCACATAAATCCGGTTAGGATGCGCATAACAAAGTGTAATCTATCCCCGGCGTTCAGTGAAATTGAACGGTGGTGATATATGAAACGCTGGTTTAAGAAATTTAATCGGCAAGCTATAATAACCATTTTTGTATAATTCCATGAAACGCTTACTTTCGATAGTGATCTGCCTGGTTGTTTCTCTATCTATGCCAGTGTCAGCTCAGCAACAGCCTGACATATCGATTGCCGCCAAAGCGTATATGTTGTCCGATTATCAGTCCGGGCAGGTGCTGGCCAGTAAAAATGCACATGAGCGTGTCGAACCGGCATCACTGACCAAATTGATGACAGCCTATATTGTTTTCTCGGCACTCAAGCAGAACCGTATACGGCTTGATCAGGTTGTACCGGTTTCCAGCCGGGCTTGGCGCATGATCGGTTCCCGCATGTTTATTGAGCCGAATAAGGAAGTAACGATCGACGAATTAATTCGTGGCATGATTGTGCAGTCCGGTAACGATGCGTGTATTGCTTTGGCTGAGATTATCGCAGGCTCGGAAGAGTTTTTCGTTCAGATGATGAATCAGGAAGCGCAACGTCTCAGTATGAAAGATACACATTTTATGAATACGACGGGGCTGCCCGATCCTGATCATTATACTTCGGTACATGATCTGACGCTTCTCGCTGCTGCCATCATCCGTGATTTTCCTGAGTTTTATCCGCTCTATTCACTCAAGGAATATACCTATAATAGTATAACTCAGCCTAATCGCAATCGCCTGTTATGGCTGGATCCTCATGTAGACGGTATGAAAACGGGATGGACAAGAACGGCGGGCTACTGTCTGATTACGTCAGCAAAGCGTGATAAACGGCGGTTGATATCCGTCATCATGGGCACAAAATCGGCTGGTGAGCGCAGTAAGGAAAGCCAGCGGCTGCTGAATTACGGATTCCAGTTTTACGATACCGTACATTTGTATAAAAAGGGTGAGGTGCTAACTTCCATTGAATTATGGAAAGGCGCTCAGGATGTGTTTAAGGCGGGTTTCGATACGGATGTTTATTTTTCGGTTCCTAAAGGGCAGGCGGATAATCTGAAAGCGACCATGGAGTATAAACAGCCTTTAATAGCGCCTGTAAATACAGGACAGGAAGTTGGGTCGGTTAAATTTACCCTGAATGGCCAGCTCGTCGAAATTTATCCCTTGGTCGCATTGGAAGATGTGAACGAAGGCAATTTTGTGGAACGAACCTGGGACAGCCTGAAGCTGCTGTTCAATTAACCGGTCATAATCGATTCATTCCACTGATTTTTTACTCTGTGTTCCTAATATAAACAAAAGGCGTTACATGATATATCTGAATGGCCATTTCATGCCAATCGACAAGGCTTGTGTTTCGGTATTGGACAGGGGGTTTATTTTTGGCGATGGTGTCTATGAAGTGATTCCCGTTTATTCGCGCAAACCTTTCAGGTTGACGGAACATCTGCAACGTCTGCAGCACAGTCTCGATGGTATTCGTCTCAAGAATCCGCACACGAATCATGAGTGGCGGCAATTGTTAACGCAGATCATCGAGAAGAATGAAGGCGAGGATCAATCGGTCTATCTGCATATCACACGGGGTGTCGCCAAGCGGGACCACGCATTTCCTGATGTGCCGCCGACGGTCTTTATCATGAGTAACCCATTGATGCCGCCGGCCCCGGAATTACTCGAAAACGGTGTGACCGCCATTACAGCCAGTGACAATCGCTGGGTGCGCTGTGACATCAAATCGATTTCCTTGTTGCCGAATGTGCTGTTACGCCAGCTTGCCGTGGATGAGAAAGCTGCTGAAACGATTCTGATCCGGGATGGGTATCTGACTGAAGGTTCAGCGAGTAATATTTTTGTCGTAAAAAATCAAGTGTTGCTCGCGCCGCCCAAGAGTCATCTGATGTTGCCCGGTATTACGTATGACGTGACGCTGGAACTGGCGGCCAGCCATGACATTATCCACGCGGTACGGGAAGTGACAGAAGATGAATTGTTTACCGCGGAAGAGATCATGCTGACATCTTCAACCCGGGAAATCATGGCAATCACCCATCTGAACGGGAAAATGGTTGGAACCGGTAAACCTGGACCGAAATTCAGACAATTACATCAGCTTTACCAGCAGTATAAAGCGACGCATATGCGGGGTTCTGCGTCGGATTTATCAAATCCGGCGAACTGAGTGCATGACTGAAGAATCCTTAATCGAATATCCCTGTGATTTTCCGATTAAAATCATGGGGAAGGCGGAACAGAATTTTACCCGGACAGCTTTGGCAATCGTCAAGCACCATGCGCCCGATTTTGATGAAACCACGATTGAGATCCGCTCAAGCAAGGGTGGAAATTATCTCAGTATTACATGCACTGTTCATGCAACATCCCGTGATCAGCTGGATGCGTTATACCGGGCATTGACGGGTCATCCCATGATATCCGTCGTGCTTTGACGGCAACATGGATCAGGTTACAGAACCGGGGATGCTGTGCACCCAGCATCGGCGATTTGTTATCAGGTCAATGGGAATGGTTGATTATGATTCAGCCTGGCAGGCCATGAAAGATTTTACAACCAGACGTATGCCGTTGACCGATGACGAAATATGGTTATTGCAGCACCCCCCGGTTTATACGCAGGGCATCGCAGGAAGGTCGGAGCATTTGTTGGTTGAAAGTGAAATTCCCGTAATTAGAACAGACCGCGGGGGGCAGATTACCTATCATGGCCCGGGTCAATTGATTGCCTATCTGCTGTTGGACATCCGGCGCCTCAAACTGGGTATAAGGGAACTGGTAAGACGAATGGAAAACGCCGTAATACAAGTGCTGGCTGATTATGACATTGAAGCACAGGGCCGCAATGATGCGCCGGGGGTGTATGTCGGTACAGCCAAAATTGCTTCACTCGGCTTGAAAATAAAAAAGAATTTCTGTTATCACGGTATAGCGCTGAATATCGACATGGATCTGCAGCCGTTTGCCGCGATCAACCCGTGCGGTTATGCCGGTATGCCGGTGACGCAGATGAAGGATCAGGGTGTGACCGATGGATGGGATATCATTCAGCGCAAGCTGGCGCAGTGTTTACAAAATGAACTTATCAAAGAAAGGATTTAATCGTTACAACCATGACTTCTGAAATACGCCAGAAAGGCGCTGATAAAACAGCACGAAACCCGGTAAAAATCGGTACTCAATCAAAAGATGACCTGTTGCGCAAACCTTCATGGATACGCGTGCGCTCTCCCAACAGCCAGGCATTCTATGAAGTCAAACGCATATTGCGGGAACAGAAACTGCATACGGTCTGTGAGGAAGCATCCTGTCCGAACATCGGGGAATGTTTCGGCAAAGGGACTGCGACCTTCATGATTCTGGGCGATCTGTGTACGCGGCGTTGTCCTTTCTGTGATGTGGCGCATGGCCGTCCCAAACCGCCGGATCCTGAAGAGCCGTTGCATCTGGCGCAATCGATAGCAGCCATGAGGTTGCGCTATGTCGTGATTACCAGTGTTGATCGAGACGATCTGCGTGATGGCGGGGCGCAGCATTTTGTCGATTGCATTCAGGCAATCCGCCAGCATGCACCGCACACCAAGATTGAAATACTGGTGCCCGATTTCAGAGGCAGGCTTGACATTGCGCTTGATAAGCTGGCAGCCTGCCCGCCCGATGTGTTGAATCACAATCTCGAAACAGTACCAAGACTGTATAAACAGTGCCGCCCTGGCGCCGATTACCAGCATTCGCTGAAACTGCTGAAAGATTTCAAGGACCGGTTTCCGGAAATTCCAACCAAATCCGGTTTGATGCTGGGACTTGGAGAGACCGATGGAGAAATTCTGCAGGTATTGCAGGATCTACGTGCGCATCATGTGGAGATGCTGACAATTGGTCAGTATTTGCAGCCGAGTATCGGCCACTTGCCGGTGGAACGTTATGTTTCGCCTGAGGGATTCAAGGTGTTTGAACAGGCTGCAAACGATATGGGTTTTACCCATGCCGCCTGCGGCCCGATGGTGCGTTCCAGCTATCATGCTGACCTGCAGGCGCATGAAGCGGGCGTGGTTTGAAGCATATACTGTCCCGGGGCGGTTTCTCTGTGTCAGCGAATATCTACTGTTCCCAGTGACGGAACATGTTTTTCCATCCGTTTAACCGCTGTCTGATCTGCGATCCCTGCGATTCCAGAATCGACCCGGTGACGATGGCGATGATGCCGAGAATAGCAAAACTGATCCAGCTGCTCAGGTCAAAACGATAGATCAGTTCAAACAGTTGTTGCAACATACCCATAAAGACGAGCGCTGCGCCGGTGAGAAATGTGCCGCGTTGCCGGGCATGATAACCGTACATCAGTACGGAAGCGCCGGCAACGATGCAGGATAACGTTACCAGCAATCCATCGAAAAATATCAGATTGAGTATCATACCTAACATGATTTCACAGATCGCGATCAGTCTGTAAGCGCCCGCATAACCCTGGCTGCGGCGTGACAGATCATAAACCATGGCTGTCGAGATCGCCAAGCTGACCGGTAAGACCAGTGACTCGGGAAGGAAGACTACATTGGCCAGTGCGGAACCGAGGGGTAAAACAATGAGCATGGCAGGGATCAGCGCAATCCTGTCGAGAATGATGCGTGCTTTTGTTGTGGTTTCCAGACAGGATGAGATCTGCCGCAGCATCAAAAAGATGGAAATGCAGAGTACCGCAAATAAGAATTCATTGGGCGTATAGAGCCACAAGTGACGTATGGCGAGCACCGACAGCGGCAGCAATTGCAGGCTCAGTGCAATAATGCCTTCGGATGTTTTTGCGGCGACCTGTCTGTTTGCGAACGCGCGTGTTGCAACCGACACGGCAATGGTCAATACCAGCACCATCAGGCCGATATTTTCCGGGTCACGTAATGGCAGTAACATTGCGGCATTGCCGAACAGGAATAATAATGACAGTTTGACCGCCATGTGCCGTGCCAGTACGGTAAAGCCCAGAAATACAACAGGCATCAATATCAATAATGCGCCTGCACTGATAAGCAGCGCGGTGTTCAGGCTATCGACCGTCCATGAGACATAATCCGGGAAATCACCGGAATGTGTTGCGGTTATCATGGCTGTCTGGGAATAGATGAACGAGCCGAGTATCGCAAAATTGACCGGCACTGATACCAGTGCCAGTATGAGCAGCAACCGTGCGCCTTTGCTTTCCCTGAGATAATGACCGCTGGCCAGGCCGATAGCTGCCAGAATGCCGGTATGACTCAGCAACAGCAGGTAGCGAAAAATATCATTGCCGCTTTGCCAGCCTCTGGCTAGAAAACTGTACATAGCAAAAATCAAAGCGGTTGCACCTAATACACGCAGCAATACCGGCAATTTTTGAATGAATTTGTTTGTACTGTGTTCTGCCGTTATGTCGGTGTTATCCTGAATGTCAATATGTTGCGGCGTGTTCATTGTTGTTTCTCCTGGGTGAGTAGTGAAGCCAATTCGTTGCGCAAGTCGTTTTGTTGTTCCTGTGTGATGAATTCATGTTCCAGTTCATCCACAGTATTCGTATCCGTGCAATTCAGCGGAATTTCATCGTGACTGATATGTATTTCCCAGCGATTGAAGGTATCCTCCAGTATGCTTTCCGCGGCACTATCGGGCGGACAGGTGGTTGTACTGATTTTGCTGGTGGCTTGTCTTGCACGCATCAGCGTCAGCTTCTGTTTCATTTCGGTCAAGCGCTGCTCGCCGGATTTAATGTTGCCGGTCATTTTCTCAATCGAACGTGCATATTCACCGAATGATTTTTGCAGCATTGCCGCCTGATCCCGGTTTTTGTGTGAGCGGCGCAAACATTCCAGCGCCTTGGGTTCATCTGATTTTGCACAACTGATGGCGCGTTCCTGCCAGCGATGCATATTATCCCGTTGTTTTTCGATTTCGGTTTTAAGTCTGTCTCTTTCACGGCAGGCCTGGCTTAATGTAATTTTCGCTGTGGCCAGTTTGCTGCTCATTTCATTCAGTGATGCCTGAATAACCGCATCGTGATTCTCTATTTCGGTAACAACCCGATCAATGCGGGATATCAGCGTTGTTGACAATCTTTTCAGTATTGACATTGTTTTAATCTCCTCGTTGGATAATGACGTATGTATTATTCGGCAGGGGATTATTTTTATGAACAATTGCCGTATTAGAAGTACAATAATGAATTCGTAGTATATTAATAGTATACTTTTGTGAATTATCTATTGAATGACCTGAGATGAAAATGATGCAAACCGAAGCATTGATAGACGTCTTAAAAAAAACACTGAGAGGCCGTCGATTGACCTATGCCGACATCGCACAGGGGCTGAATATGAGTGAAGCCAATATCAAGCGGATGTTCGCCTCCAAACGCTTGACGCTCGATCGGCTGGAAGCGATTTGCCGGTTGATGCAAATGGAGTTGTCTGATCTTTTTCAGCTTTATCAGGAAACGCGTCAACGCATCACCCGGCTCACTGTCGAGCAGGAGAAAGAACTGGTGGGAGACACAAAACTGTTGCTTGTCGCTGTCAGCGTGCGCAACAGATTAAGCTTTGAAGATATCGTGAATCACTATCACATTTCTGAAACGGAGTGCATTCAGTGCCTGACAAAGCTGGATAAGCTCAAAATTATCGACCTGCTGCCTCAGAATCGTATCAAACTGCGCATCGACGAAGGTTTCCATTGGCTGCCCGACGGACCAATTGAACGATTCTTCGAAAAACAGATACAGCGCCAGTTTCTTCACGCCGGATTTTGTGGTGAATATGAGAAGCGGCTTTTCCTGTCCGGCCTGTTCAGTGATTTTTCCATACAAATCCTGATACATAAAATGCAGGTACTCGCCCAGGAATTTACCGATCTGCACCGGCAGGATGCGCGCCTGCCGTTAAACAACCGCCGTAACATCGGTTTTATGTTGGCGATCAGGCCGTGGGAATTGGAAGTGTTCCGTCCATTGCGGCGTTGAGAAGGATACCATCAGGAAGTTCAGAATAGTTCGTTCGATTGTCAGGAAGCTTCGACAAGCTCATAATCGTGCGTGATTTTCACGGTGGGTTTGAGCATAATGGATGCCGAGCAGTATTTTTCTGCGGACAGATGGATGGCCCGTTCAACCTGTTGTGGATTGAGGTTTTTGCCCGTCAGTATGAAATGCAGGTGTATGTGCGTAAATACTTTCGGATCGGTTTCGGCGCGTTGCGCCTCGATGTTTACAACACAGTCGGTTACTGCCTGGCGTGCTTTTTTTAAGATAAAAATGACGTCAAAGGTTGTACAGCCGCCGAGTCCCATCAGTATCATTTCCATCGGGCGCGGTCCTTTGTTTTGTCCACCTGCTTCGGGAGCGCCATCCATCAGCACCTGGTGCCCGCTGCCGGATTCGGCGTGGAAACTGACGTTGCCCTGCCACTGTATGCGAGTTTTCATGGTTGTACGAGAAATAGGATAGAAAAAGACATCATAGCAGTAATAAAAAAAGCCGGCGTTTTATGACGTCGGCTTTTTCTACGTTAAAAGCTTCGTTTATTTCAGTGACAGAATGAAGTCCGCCAGAATTTTAGCGTTCTCTTCGCTGACCATGGCATTTGGCGGCATTGGAACCGGACCCCAGACACCGTTGCTACCGTTCTTGATTTGTCCGGCCAGATAATCAGAAGCCCCCTCCTGGTCTGCATATTTCGCGGCAATGTCTTTCAAAGCGGGACCAACCAGCTTGGTGTCAACATTATGACAGTTCAGGCAACCGCTGTTTTTTGCCAGATTTGCGTCAGCTTGCGCATTAGCTGTAAACAGCAGTGCTGCAGCGAACATACTTATTAATACTGCTCTCATTTTGTTTTTTCCTTTTTAAAAATTATTTAGGAATAGTTATTCTACCCTGAACTTTACAGATATGCAGCAATTCGTACGGGTCTGAAACGAGCGGCAGATAATTTTGCTGCCCTGCAAACCCGGATGGATACAGGTTTTAGGTTTTGCTGCACGATCTGCAAGTGGTCTATAAGACAAGGGGGTAAATCAACTAGTTCCGCAGATAAAAAACAACGTATTTTAAGACTGTGCCTGGAAAAACTAGTGTGTTGCTATCTGCGCATATAAATCATGCGCGTCTGAATCCGTGATGGTTACCGTGATCCAGTCGCCCGCTTGTAATGCATCAGGCGGATTGTTGATATAGACCAATCCATCGATTTCAGGAGCATCGGCGCTGCTTCTTGCAATAATCTGATGCTCTTCAACATGATCAACCAGAACGGTCATGGTGTGGCCGATTTTTTCAGTCAGTAATTGCGTGCTGATTGCTTCCTGCAATTGCATGAAACGTTCAAGACGCTCCTGTTTGACTTCTTCTGCAACAGCGCCAGGCAGCGCGTTGGCTGCCGCACCATCGACCGGGGAGTATTTAAAGCAACCGACCCGGTTAAGTCGCGCGGCTTGCAGAAATTGCAGCAATTCCTCAAACTCGGCTTCGGTTTCACCCGGGAAACCCACAATAAAGGTACTGCGCAGCGTGATGTCGGGGCATACTTCGCGCCACCGCTGAATACGGGCCAGATTATTTTCGGCGCTGGCGGGTCGTTTCATGGCCCTGAGTATACGTGCACTGGCATGCTGCAGCGGTACATCGAGATAAGGCAGAATTTTTCGCTCAGCCATTAATGGAATCACTTCATCAACATGCGGATAAGGATAGACATAATGCAACCGTACCCAGACGCCGAGTTCGCCAAGCGCACCAGCCAGTTCGGTTAGCCGTGTTTTTATAGGCCTGCCTTGCCAGAAACCGGTGCGGTATTTGACGTCTACACCATAAGCACTGGTATCCTGCGAAATGATTAGCAACTCTTTGACACCCGCATTGACTAGATTTTCGGCTTCCTGCATGACCTGGTGAATCGGCCGGCTGACCAGATCGCCGCGCATTGAAGGAATGATGCAGAATGTGCAGCGGTGATTGCAGCCTTCTGAAATTTTGACATAGGCATAATGCCTGGGGGTCAGACGTATGCCCTGCGGCGGAATCAGACTGGTGAACGGATCATGCGGTTGCGGCAAGTGCGCATGAACCGCGGACATGACCTCAGGCAATGCATGCGGGCCGGTAACTGCGAGTACTTGCGGGTGGGCCTGTTTGATGATATTACCGTCTTCTTTGGCACCGAGACAGCCGGTGACGATGACCTTGCCGTTTTCAGCGAGTGCTTCGCCAATGGCGTCCAGCGATTCTTCCACGGCACTGTCGATAAAACCGCAGGTATTGACGACGACAAGATCGGCGGTTTCATAATCCGGCGAAATTTCATAGCCTTCCGCCCTGAGTTGCGTCAGAATCTGTTCGGAATCAACCAGGGCTTTGGGGCAGCCGAGTGAAATGAAACCCACGCGGGGTGTAGTTTGTTTGGGTAATGACATGAAAACGGTTGAGTGAATAAAGGATAAGTGAAATGATAGAATTTTAACCGATCCGGTAGATTGTTATTTTGAATCTTGCAAACAGACCAAGGAAAAATGGAAATGAATATACAGCATAAACGGTTCGAAGTATCCGTCATGTCCGGTGTATATGCAGTGGCGGTATTTTTACTGTTGAGCTCTTTTCCGCTGCAGGTGCTTGCCCAAGTGGATTGTAGTGCATTGCGGCATTGGGTGACGCTTGAAAATAAACTTCAGATGAATCAGAAACATCTGTTCTGTGGCGAATGGGATCGCAACCGCCCCAAAGGTTTTCATTCCCGCCCGGGGGGTGTTAATCCTGCCACGGTTGCGGGGTTTGTCATTCAGGATAAAGCCAGTGCGGCGGGTATTTACACGGGCCGTTGGTCATATCAAGGCCATCCTGGTAGAAACAAATTTTCGACTTTGTTTCCGGACAGTTGTTCGGTCGAGCAGGTATTGAATTCCATTGCGTATGCTGCCGGTCATCAGCACACGTGCCCGGCCGGTGCGCCGGACTGGACGTTGTGCGGTTTCAATCAACCCGATACCGGCACCGCTGCGGCTGAAGACGGAAAGTATTGCAGCGTCAATAATCAACGTTTTACCATCGGTTTTGCACCGCCGAAAAACGGCAGGATCAATACCGCTTTTCCGCTATTCGAATGAGTCTCGTATGAATACATCTGTCTGTACGTGGCCTGGTCATATTCCAGGCGATCCAGCGCATGATCGCATCATTGCCTACCTGACGGTGGATATCCAGAAAAGCCCCGTTTGGACTGCCGAATTGCTGCAGCACATTGATGCGGTGGCGTCAGGCGCACTGCCTTTGTGGGAGCGCCCTGGCAATGCCTACTGTCTGTATGTGTATCCGAATTATGTGGAAATCGAAGATGATTACACCGATACTGCCGGACAAAACACACGGATACCGCTTGCAACATTTGCTGCCGCTGTGCGAGCCTGGCAGCAGGCGCTAGCGGGCGATCAAGAGAATCCGGAAAAGTGTGACAAGACGGGCCAATAAGATGAACAAGTATTCGAATATATTACTGACAGTGATGGTTTTCTGTTGTACTGCGACTGCCGTGCAATCCGGTCAGCATACCTCTGATTCATCGGTGGATGTCAGGATGATCGGTATCTGGCAGGGTGAATACGCGGAAAAAGACGGTGCATTGAAAAGCTGGGTGCAAACGAGAAACGAGGATGGCACATACCGCATCGAATTTCGCTTTGTGGAAACGGATGGCACCATGCATCCTCTTACCGAAGAAGGCCAATGGTGGATTGAGAACGGCCTGTTTTACGAATTGGCACCATCATGGATGGAGCAGCCCGATGTGTATCAGTATCGCTTTCAGGATGACGGCTGTATCACGTTTCTGTTGGTTGAGAGCCAGACGTCAGCTGAGGATGTGGGTCAATACCGGTTTGTTGAATGCCTTTCACATCACCAGCCATTCACGTGAGCTGCCGCCATGTGCACAATTGTCCGACAGATACCTAATTCATCCCGGTGGCGCATTGCTGTAAATATTCCCACGCAATCCCGCCGACATACGAACTTCCTTTGAGCACTATAGCCACTGTGTTTTCGCTGGTCTGCTGGAGTGTGAAGGCAAAACCATAAATATATTCGGCGCCGATCAGATTTTGTATGTTGTGCATGATTTCCGGCGAATGGGTGATGTAGTCCCTGATTCCATCGGGATTCTGCGGGGAATTGCTGGCGTACACGTAAGGCAGGAATCGAGTATCGTAAGCGTGAACTTCTGATGCCGCAATTGCGGGATATGCGCGCGATTTAAAATGGAATATGCGCATAAACGTTCTGCTGTCGGCAGATAGGCGATTAATCAGGCAACGCGCCAGCTGGCTGTGTTCGCCTGGCAGTGTTGTTTCCTGCAATACAGGTTTTTCTTTCGAATTGATCATGCCTGCACATGCGGATACGAGTAGTGCGCACAGGGCGGCAATGATAGCTTTGTGAGTCATGGAAGAATCTTGTCTGTAAAGTTTATATTCTGCTGTCATCCATTAAGATGGCAGCTACGCCATTTTTCGTCGAAAAACCAGGTGTATCCAGTTCGGGTGTGCTTTGCAAAAAGGTTTTTGAATGGATTGAATATAAAAAGCCAGTTTTGTATATATTTTCTGTAATAAAGATCTCTCGGGCGGCATCTTCAGTTTTTCGCCGCAATGAATACAGGTTTCTTCCTGTTCATACGTACCATAGGGATTGCCTGCCAGACCCATCAGAAACACGGAAAGGAAGTTGGTCTGTATATCGGTTTCTCCGACGAACGATACTTCATGCAAGTCAAATGAAGGAAACAAGCGCTGCAGTTTATCGGTATCGAAACTATTGACGTGTCCCCAGGGCGGATTCTTTTTTCCGCAGGAATAGCATGTTGTCCGGCCAACACGGATATCCTGTTGATACGGAACACCAATCAGTAAATATTCATTTGAAACACGGCCGACCTCGGCACAGGCTTTTTGAAGCAGATGTGAAGGAATATGCTCAAGCACTTCGGCGCAGAAAACAAGGTCAAACGCGTTGTCGCCGAAATTCAGTTGCGTGATATCGCCTTTTACGCAGTGAATCTTCGGGTGCGCAATTGATGGTTTTTCCAGATCCAGAGCAGTCACGTTCTCATAATACTCAGTCAACAGTATCGAAAAATGACCATCTCTGGCGCCAATATCAAGAACACTTTTTCCTTTTGGAAGAAGACTGATCAGCCGCATCAGGTCTTGGGTTCTTTTTTGTTCAGATTCACTTGCTCTATAGTGTTTCAAATCCATCGCACAGGCCTTTTTTGTTTATGACATAACACTTTTCGTTACTTGGGACCACAAAAGGTATGAAACAAAACAGTACATCCTTTCGAAATATAAGCTAACGTAATCATTGAACCCATAAAATTCTATACGAAAACACAACCCTATACACAGCAGGTTTATCCGTTGCACTGAAAATATGCCGGAAATGCTGTTTGCATGCGGTTTATTATGGCATATAGGTATGTTCTAATGACCGCTTGCCCGAAGATTCCGGGTTGTTTGTAACATTGAGCAGATCGCACTTCTTTAACAAAGTGTTAAAATCGTTGTATTGAAGCTGGTTGAATGGGATTTTCAGCGGAATAACCAATCGAGGAGGTATGATCATGAACGAAAAAATGAAACCGATTGATCCTGACACGGTATCGTGCGAAGTGTGTTTAAAGGAAATCCCACTTTCCGAAGCCAAGAGCGCCGAAGCGAGCGATTATGTACTACATTATTGCAGTCTGGACTGCTATGACAAATGGAAAATGCAGCGTTCACAATAGGAGTGAATGGATACAGCTAATCATCCTGCGGATCTTCAGAAAGCATTGGCAATAGTGTCCTGATAGTTTTCGTCAACGATGCGTTGCAATACCAGCAGACGTTCTGCTTTTGGTAGTTTGCCGATTGTTTTGACGGTATCGAAAAAACGCGCCATATCGCCGTCCTGCTGTGCGAGCAATATCCGAAATGCGGGCAGCAATTGCGTATAGATCGACACCCTGGCCAACCGTGCGTTGTTCAGTGGTTGCGCAAACCATGGGTCAAAACGGTCGAATTCAGCCCTGCTGGTTTTTAAGAGCTCAAATTGTGCGCGTAAATCTTCAAAAATACGCGCCTTGCCGGCGCGTTTCTGCGCATCATCCATATCCGTATTAAAAAGCGCATCCAGACGCCTGCGGTGATGCAGAATCAGCGTATCGAAAGCCGCCTGGCGTGCATGACGGACTTGATATTCAGCATATTCCGCCACAGTATTGTTATGCGTCAGCCAGCGCCGGACGCCTTCCTGCTCGACCAGTGTCGCAAATGATTCGTTGAACACCGTATCGCCAGGTACGAAAATCACCTGATGCGCCAATTCATGAAAGATCAGGCGCGCGAGTTCCAGCTCGGAATGGTGGATAAACGTGTTCAGCACCGGATCATTAAACCACCCGAGCGTCGAATACGCCGGCACGCCGCTGACATGCACGTCATAGCCTTCAGCAGCGAGTTGCCGCGCATAGTCTTCCGCGCGAGCCTGCGAGAAAAAGCCGCGATAATTCACGCAACCGGCCTGCACAAAGCACCATTCCTTCAACCGGGTGGACAGTTCGGGCGTGGCGACGACATTCCAGACCGCGTAGGGCCGTTCTAGATCGGCGTACTGCGTATAGCTGCGGTTATCGGGAAGTCTGAGCGCCGTGCTGGCAAATGCGCGTACCCGGGCAACCGTGCTGAGCGTGCGCTTCAAGTCCGCATTGGCGTTGGGATCGGCGATGATAGCGTGAATCGGCTGCGCGCGACGCATCAAATCCACATGACCGTTGACTGCCTGCGCATAAAAGGCCAGATTTGCGCAGCCACTGAGCAATGTGATCAAGATCGCGATGAGGATACGGATTAACCAGAGTGAAGTCTGCACTGTCTTTTGCTGTATCTGAAGAACTTCAGTCGATTATACCGCCATGACATTTTTTCAGAATACCCATGTAATTTCCTGTACATGCGCAAAACCGGGAAAACCGGACTAAATATACGTTTAAAAAAGCTTTGGCCTGCACCGCAAGTGTAGATAATGATGACTGTT
>JAHBZZ010000014.1 GCA_019635215.1 Nitrosomonas sp. | reverse complement strand
GCATCAAGGCAAGTAATGTCATATGACCCGTCATATATAAACTTGCCGAAGCTTCTAGCATTGTTATGTCATCAAAAACTGTTGAAGGCACAACACGCTCGTTTTCCAATCGAAGAAGGAATGGCCAGTCAACTAAGTATGACAATATCGACTGTGTTATTACACCATCGATAGCGGTCTTAACGGGCAAACCATTATTTATAACTGCATCTCTATAGCTTTGTTCAATTTGTTCGCTGGTTGGAAAATTGGGTCCCTGGCTAATTATGTTTAAGTAATTACTAAGATGTTCCCTTGCCACTGTTTCAAACTTAGCTTCATAAGCTCCTCTGCCTGCTGTCAAATCCCAGTGTTCCCGCACCAAGACGTTCATTTGTTCACCAAACGCGCCAGCTTTTGGCAGTCCTGTTACTGCAGCTGCGTTATCTGCATAGCTGTCACCGTGAAAAGACAGATATTGCCATGCTTCTGCGGTACGCCCCTCGTTTGCTAAGCTTCTTGCAGCGGCAATTTGTTGTGTTGTTAGATTGTGTGCAAGCATGAATTATCGTTCCTTTTGAGGTGATTCTAATGATTCAAGAAACTCATGAATGAGCATATCAATTTTGATAAATTGCGTTTTGTAATCAACGGAGAAACTGTAAGTTAATTCCAGATCCTTGTAATCGGAATAGGATCGACATGATGGAAAAGGAGGTGTCGTCGATGTATTTTCTTTGCGGCAAACCATTAGAATGACATCTTTTTTATAGAAATAATGGTCAGATGTACTTAATGAGTCCCCTTCATATTTAACGATTTCATTACTGCCAAATCCTTCCGGGTTAATTTCACCTTCAGGATAAAAAGTCGGTATTCTTTCTGCCGCACTTTTTCTTAATGGCACGGGATTATGCTCAACACCCAGGCTGATCCTGATTTTGTTTCCAAAACCAGGTTTGTCTTTTGCAAGATTTACCGGCGCCATATCAGGATAAATCGCTGTGATATCGAAACGACTATCTTTGTAAATTTTCTTGAATTTTCTGTCGATACCGCGATGTTCTTTTAGAAATTCGTCAGTAACTAATTTGTCATAGATGTAATCGACCGGGATCTTAAAACGGTATTTACCTTCCGCCAGTTCAACAATGACGGAATCGTCAATGAGTTCGCTGCGCTCCACACGTTCGTCGAGTACAATGACACTGACAGCTCCTATAAAAAGAACCGTAAAAAGCATCCAGAAAATAGAGTGTTTTTTAAAATCTGTGAGCATGGGCAGTGATGCCTCAGCAAAGAGTGTCAAACTTGTCTGCAACGGATATTCGAAGAGAAACTTAAATTTATTTGAAGGAAATAGCCGCGAATAATAGGTCAGTTTCTTATTGACACTGACAGAAGATGCAAAAATCCGGGTTAGCAAATTGGTGAATGTGCACTATGTGTTCATTCCAATCTGTTGTATATTAACCTGAGTTCGGGATAAGAAAAGATGAATTAAACCCCTCTACCATATGCTCCTATTAAAAATGAGGGAATCACCACTCACGATAAACCTGATATCCAGACCCACAAATGCCAACACCTTTCTTTTCCAGTGATATTAAATTCATCGATACCCCTGGTCTGGGATTGGCCGATTCGATTATTTCGGATGTACGCTGGACGGAAAATCTGATCAGCTATAGTTTCCCGGACTACGATGCACTCTGGTCTTTTCATCCTTTGACGGGATATGGCCCCGGGGAGGAACCCTGGAGCCCTGCCTATACGCCGATTTCACCATCCAACCGGATTGATTTCGAGCAGGCTCTACGGCAATGGGAAAATGTCGCAGACATTCAATTCATTTTAACCGATGAAACACAAGACAATGTGGGCGATATACGCATTGCTTATACCGAAATCAGCGACCTGGACGATGCTGAGGCATGGACCTATTTGCCTGCCTTTGGTGCCTGGGGCGGTGATATCTGGGTCAACAAATCGAGTAGCAGCGCACTCAGAGAATGGACAGCAGGCAGCTTTTCCTTTCTGACCATGTTACATGAAATAGGCCACGCCTTAGGACTTGAACATCCTTTTGAAGACCCCGCTTTTCCCATAAGCGAAGACACTATGTCCCTGACCATTATGAGCTATTCAGCCATCGCCGGGAATCAACAGTCTTTTTTTGACTATCATCCTACCACACCGATGCCGCTGGATATTCAGGCCATTCAATATATGTACGGTGCCAATAACCGCTTCCACAGCGGCGCCGACACTTATCACTATACCGATGACACCACTTATCATGAAACACTGTGGGACAGCGGCGGAATCGATACCATCAGTTACACGGGCGGCCTGCCCGCCTTTATTCAGTTGCAGGCCGGCGAAGGCTCATTTATCGGCAATACGGTATATGCGCTGAGCGCTGCTGAAAGTATTCCGGTACCCAATATCTGGATCGCCTATGATACGGTCATTGAGAATGCAAGCGGCGGCCGTTACGATGACGTACTCTACGGCAATGCTTTTAACAATACCTTAACTGGCAACGAAGGCAACGATATCTTTATGGGCATGGCGGGTCACGATACTTTTCTGGGCGGAACAGGCATAGACAAAGTATTGTTTAACGACGTCCGGCACAATTACACGCTCCGCAAAACGGAAAATGGTGTTCTAGTCTCCGACCAGACCGGCCGTGAAGGTGAAGATACGCTGATTGATATCGAACGTGTATTATTTAGCGATATCGGGATTGCGCTCGATATCGACGGTAATGCGGGTATATTGGCCAGGCTCCTGGGCACCGTTTTCGGTGCGGCGTCGATTCACAATCCGGAAATTGTAAAAACCGGCCTGGCCTATGTCGATGATGGGTTGACACGAGAACAACTGGTTACAATCGCCCTTGATGCGGCGGGTGTTCATACATCCGAAGATATCGCCAGACTTTTCTGGCGCAACCTGTTCGGCAACGAACCGACTGTCACGCAAATACAGCCCTATGTTTCTCAACTCGATAACAATACGCTATCGATAGCTGAATTGACGTTATTTGCAGCGACTTCGCACTTCAATACTGAAAATATCAATCTGGTCGGTCTTTACGAAACCGGTATTGTTTTTACCTTATAAACGATCAATCAGACCATCTCACCCGAATACGCCTTTACGAAATAACGCGGCAACATCCATCATTAACGCAACACTGCAGTGTACAAACACACCCAACCAGATATTCCGGCTTTTCAGGCTCATATAGCCTAGAACCACACCGGCAATTATCGCAGCAATCGTTTCCAGCATGGGTTTGCCGAAATGAATCATGCAATAAGGCACCATCATGAAGAAAATCGCGTAAAAACCGAACCGGTGCTTAGTACCATGCAGAATAAATCCACGAAACAGAAATTCCAGCGCAAAAAACTGCAGAAAATAAAAAATTTCCCAGATAAAAAATTTTGGAAAAAGACTTTCTCCCGATAGCACTGTATAAAAAGGATAAGTCTTCTGGAAACTTTTGGTTGCTGAAAAATAAATCACCAACGGCACCATGACAACCAGCATTAACACGTATAGCCGATAATACTTCAGTGCCCCCTTGAAACTGATGCCGTAATCCGAGAAGTTTTCCTTGAATATCCATTTGATACAAATCACCGGTAACGCCAGATAGCAAATGATCACCACCGATGCCCAATATAGCGGACGGTAAAAACCTGCATCAGCATGCAAGGTCATCGCATAATGGAATTGTCCTGCCCAGTCCGACATCCCAAGACTTATCAGAAGTGAAATCAGATACTTGTAATCACTGAAGTAATACGAACCGGTCAGCACCAATGCTGTAACCACGCAAACAAGCATCACTTTGTAATCAAAGTTTCTCCAGTTTCCGTGTAACGCCTTGTACGAATAAGCCTCTGATCTTAAAAATGTCCTAATAAAAACGGATAATAATGCGCTGCCAAACACTTCTGCAATTGATTCAAAGAAAGATGAAAAAGATGGGAAAATATATAATTCAGTACATTACTCTGGATTCTTATTGAGTATCTTATTTTTCTGCTCAATAAATTCAGCTTCAGTCAATGCGCCGCTGTCGCGTAATCGCTGCAAACGTTCCAGCGTAGCCAGACGGCTCTCATCAGCGTTCATTCCATTGGTTTTATCCATAACCAGTGTATCGGATGCCGGACTCTGTTTAAATCCAAGAAACGCACCAATTTTTGCAAAAAACAATACAATCAGACGCCATAATTTCGGCAATAGCCAAATTATCAGCACGATAAAAACAACGAACAAGGCCAGGAAAACCAGGGGATAATTCAATGCAGTCCATAATCCGCCCAACACGAGAAGATCTTCAGACAGGGATGCCGACCAGTTACTGACCGGCTCGGGTGAAGCGTTGATCAACAGACGTGTACTGGCTTTTGTTGCATGACTTGTGGCGGCTATACCGCCCCCCAGAATCCCGGCAGCAATTTCCAGCGCGGGCGTCACATCCCCCACCGTACCGGCCGCCAGCATGGCTCCAGCCGGTATTCGAATAAATGTATGAATCGTATCCCATACTGAATCGATTCCGGGAATTTTATCGGTAAAAAACTCGACAAAATACATCACACCGGCGGCGCCGATCACCAATGGGTCTTCCAGAACAGACAATTCGGGCGGTAAATCAATATGACCCGCCGAACCACCCCAACCCAGCACCAGCAATACCGCATATAGATTAATGCCACTGGCCCAGGACACACCCAATAATAAGGCCAGTGTCGCTAATAAAGCCTCATAGTTTTCCATATCAGTTATTTACCGTCTTCTATTTACGCATCAAGCAATTTCAAATCACGACCGGAATCAATACCCGCTTTATCGGATTACTGTGCAAACACTGCGTATAGTAGCATTGAATAATGGCATGCAGCACTTTTCACTCTGTAACCGGCAACGGCAGATGATTGATACATCAGGTTATCTTACCAATGATTGTTGATTCGCCAGTATTTCAGACAGTGTTCTGAACACCCCGGACTGCCAATCCGGCAAGTACAGGTTAAATGTTTCCTGCAGCTTGGTTGTATCCAGACGGGAATTCAACGGACGCACCGCCGGTGTTGGGTACTCGGTACTGGGAACAGGATACAGACGACCTGTCGTTGTCTTAAGCGAAACATTCGCGCTGGCTGCTTGTGTGAGAATGTAATGCGCAAAACCATACCAGGATGTGTGGCCCTGCGCCGCCAGATGGTATAACCCGCTGCTAGATATTTCAGTCCCCCGGTTTCGCAATGACTGCACGATATGCGCTGTTACATCTGCAATCAGTTCCGCACCTGTCGGCGCACCGATCTGGTCGTTGACAATACGCAACTGGTCACGCTCTTGCGCAAGCCTGAGGATGGTTTTGATAAAATTGCTGCCATAGGTGGCATATACCCAGCTGGTCCGCAAAATCACATATCGACAACCTGCATCAATGATATTGGTCTCACCGGCCAGTTTGGTTTTTCCATAAACGTTGCGTGGATTAGGGGTATCGCTTTCGATATGAAACTGGTCCCCACCACCGTCAAACACATAGTCTGTTGAATAATGGATGAACCAGGCATTCAACCGCAGGGCTTCTTCGGCCAGAACACCTGGTGCTATCGCATTCACGGTCTGTGCCAGTTGCGATTCCTGCTCCGCCTTGTCAACTGCCGTATAGGCGGCTGCGTTGACAATCATATCCGGTTTAACGGTCTGTACCGTTTCCCGAATTCCCGCCGGATCAGCAAGATTACCGCACATCGTCTGACTGTCTGTACCCAGGGCAATCAGCTGACCGGGTGACGCGAGCGGCGCAAGACTGCGCTGGAGTTCCCAACCGACCTGGCCGTTTTTACCAAACAATAAAATTCTCATTGCCGTTGCTGAATATAATTGCTTTCGATCCAGTCACGATAAGCGCCCGTCTGAACACTGGCAACCCAATCCTGATTATCCAGATACCATTGCACGGTTTTACAGATACCGGTTTCAAACGTCTCTCGCGGTTTCCAATCCAGTTCATGCTCAATTTTCCGGGCATCAATGGCATAACGTGTATCGTGGCCGGGGCGATCCTTGACATAAGTGATCAGATCCCGATAGTCACCGTTAGCCGGTCCGCCGGTCATTTCTTTCAATAAAGCGCAAACGGTATGCACAATTTCAATATTGGGCTTTTCATTCCAGCCGCCAATATTATAAGTTTCACCTGTTTTTCCGGCTTCGAGCACGCGCCGAAGTGCACTGCAATGATCCGAAACATACAACCAGTCACGTACCTGTTTGCCGTCGCCATAAATCGGCAGCGGCTTATCTGCCAGCGCGTTAGTGATCATCAGTGGAATCAGTTTTTCCGGAAACTGATAGGGACCGTAGTTATTGGAGCAGTTGGTGATCAGCGTCGGCAGGCCAAAAGTGCGGTGATACGCGTTAACCAGGTGATCGCTTGATGCTTTGCTTGCCGAATAAGGGCTGCTCGGCTGATAGCGATGTATTTCGGTAAATGCCGGCTCCCGCTCGGTTAATGAACCATAGACTTCATCGGTAGAAACATGCAGAAAGCGGAAATCATGCTTATCGGCCTGGTTCAGTGTTTTCCAGTAGGCATGCGCCGTTTCCAATAACCGGAAGGTGCCCACAATATTGGTTTGAATAAAAGCTTCCGGACCAAGGATGGAACGATCAACATGGCTTTCCGCGGCAAAATTAATAATGGCGCGGGGCTGATATTCGGTCATCAACCTTGCCACCTGTCCACTATCGCCAATATCACCTTTTACGAAAATATGTCTTTTGTCGTCTGCGATCGTTACCAGATTCTGCAGATTGCCCGCATACGTTAATTTGTCGAGATTAATAACAGATTCATTCGATTGCGATAGCCAATCGAGGATAAAATTCGAGCCGATAAAGCCCGCGCCACCAGTTACCAGAATCATTGTTTTATTTTTTTCTTAATTATTTCAATACACCGGAAATCATTCGGCACGCCATTCGGGCACTATCCCGATTTCTTCCGGCATCGCCTGGAAATCGCAGTCTATACCGATTCCAGGCACCCAAACCAGTTGCTCACCGCAATACAGCAAAGGTAAAGTATAGCGCGACCACGGCGGAATTGAAGCTTCCTGCAACAAATTTTTCAGACTGCGTCTTGGCCGGTTACAACCGGGCCTGTAATGTTCTCCCCCCTGACGCGACCGGATAATAACAGGCGCCCGCAATAATTTCCGTTGACTTATACCCTGACCTGCAATCCGCCTGAAATGAATCGATCCACCCCATGCGTCAAGCGTCACGGTGGATTCGTTTTGCCACTCCCAATGTAGCATCTCCTGCTGCATGGCTGCCCGCCATTTCTTACACAACTCCTGTATGTAAACACGCCCCTGATAAACACGAATCTCAGCATTGCCGAAAGTAATATGCAGTTGTGTATCGCTCTCCACACTGCGCAACTGGCGCAATATTTCTTCCAGTCTGATCGTACTGGGTAATTGGATACCCTGCTGCCACAGAACGTAACGTAAAAGATTTCTGGCGCGTGACAGACTCAATTCACGCAACCTGATGATATCCAATTGGCCGGAAGCCAGGCAGCGTTGCGCATCCAGCCCAGCCAGTTCATCAAGCAGCTGCGATGCCTCAGCCATATGCCTACTGGTACGTTGCAGCGCTTGCGCGTAATTGGGGTATTTTTCGCGTAGAACCGGAAAAACTTTGTGGCGGAGAAAATTGCGACTGAACAGGGTACTGTCATTGCTTTCATCATGTATCCACTGCAATTGCCGCTGTTCAGCGTAGATTTCGATACTGTCACGCGACACATCAAGCAGCGGGCGCAGAATCTGCGGCGCAGTTTCAGACGGTTGTTTTCTGCACAACGGCATGGCGCTCAATCCTCTGACGCCCGCGCCACGGAACAATTGCAATAATAGTGTTTCCGCCTGATCATCACGATGCTGTGCCAGAACCAGATAATCAACCGTATCCATGCCCCCCACGTGCAGACGATTAAAAACCTGGTAGCGTTTTTCTCGTGCGATGGCCTCAAGACTCATTCCCGTTTCTTTCGCCACTTTGACATAGCTGGCCACAATTGGAATACCATAGTCATAACACAGACGGCAGCAAAAATGGCTCCATGCATCGGCATTTTTGCTGATACCATGATTTACGTGTACGGCCGACAATTTGAAGCGCATTTGTTTGGATAGCGCCGTCAGTATGTCGAGGAGAACAACCGAATCCACACCGCCGCTCAGGCCGACCACGAGATGAGTGCCTGAAGTGACATAATGCAGCAGGATATTCTGCGTGTCTCGGATGAGTGCGTCAGGATCGGTCGCTTTATTCGACTTTTGCCTCTTTGTAGGAACCATATTTCATCAATCGTTCCAAGCGTTTTTCGATCAGTTTTTCGGTAGAATAATCCTGAAGTTTCCGGAGTGAATCCTGAATAACCGTTTTTACCGCTTGCATCATGCCGGCATAATCGCGATGCGCACCGCCAGTAGGCTCATTAATGATACTGTCAATCAAATGAATATCTCTCAGTCGATCGGCCGTGATCCCCATGATTTCGGCTGCCTCGGGCGCCTTATCGGCACTTTTCCACAAAATAGATGCGCATCCTTCTGGCGAAATTACCGAATAGGTTGCGAATTGCAGCATGTGCACCATGTCGCCCACTGCGATAGCCAGCGCACCGCCTGAACCGCCCTCGCCTATGATGATACAGACGACCGGTACTTTCAATTCTGACAACACATAAAGATTTTTACCGATGGCTTCCGATTGACCGCGCTCTTCGGCATCTATGCCCGGATACGCACCTGGCGTATCAATAAACGTAATCAGCGGGATCGAGAATTTCTCAGCCAGCCGCATTAAACGCAGTGCCTTACGGTAACCTTCAGGCTTAGGCATGCCGAAATTGCGATGGATCTTTTCACGTGTATCACGCCCTTTCTGGTGACCAATGACCATTACGGCCTGACCGTTAAAACGCGCAAGGCCGCCCACTATGGCGTGATCATCCGCAAAACTGCGGTCGCCGTGCAATTCCTCAAAATCGGTAAAAATATGTGCGATATAATCCAATGTATAGGGCCGTTGCGGATGTCTGGCGACTTGCGAAATCTGCCAGGGCGTCAGTTTCGAATAAACACTTTTGGTCAGTGCCACACTTTTCGCTTTCAGCCGTTCTATTTCCGCTGAAATATCCAGCGCGGAATCGCCCTGCGCAAAACGCAATTCTTCTATTTTTGATTCAAATTCCGCAATATTTTGTTCAAAATCCAGAAAGGTGATTTTCATGTAGACAGTCAAATTAATCCTAAAGTAGTGATGATACAGGATTTGGAAAAAATACTGCAGGTGTGAATTCACTTTACTGAAGCAAGTCATATTCATGATAATTCATCATTTAAGCCAACTGACATGGGAGAAACAGATGAACAGGAGACACTTTTTGATCCGCCTTGGCAATGCTGTAGTAGCCGCGCCTTTTGTTTTTTTCTATCGGATGGATGAGGCTCTGGCGGTGAGTGCTCCGGTTACCGTCGAACGGCTGAAAAAAACACGCAAAGCATGGCGTGCACTGGTTACACCGGAAGCTTACAGGGTTTTGTTCAAGGAACATACGGAGCCGCCTGGCAGCAGCGCACTGAATCACGAATACCGTGAAGGAACATACATCTGCGCAGCGTGCTATTTGCCGCTGTTTGAAAGTCACCACAAATACGACAGTGGAACCGGGTGGCCAAGCTTCACACAACCTATTTCAGGTCATATCGGGACAAAAAAAGACTATCAGCTCATCATTCTCAGAACCGAATATCATTGCGCGCGCTGTGGTGGACATCAAGGACATGTATTCAACGATGGCCCGCAACCACGCAAAGAACGCTGGTGCAACAACGGATTGGCTTTGAAGTTCATTCCCAGTACAGAATCGTTACCGCCACTCAGAGGTTAGAATGAATGGCATGCTGATGGAGTCAATTACATTTTCAAGTTGTTTACATTTTCAAGTTGTTTTTCCGTATTTCTGCTTTTGCGCATCGAAAAATACATGAACAGCTTCCGAGTGTTTTAATCTGCCGATCGTTACTGAAATTTTACCGGTAATAACATTTTATCCTGCTGAAGATTATCAGCAACCCCGAAAAACCATGCACAGTACCGCCACAAAACGGCCGTTATGCGTGCCTGGAACATCGCTGAAGGAGACGAAGCATTAGCACATTGAATTACATCTCGCTGAACGGCTTGACACCCGAAGCTTTCCTGCGGGAATACTGGCAAAAAAAACCTTTACTGATACGCAATGCGTTACCCGGCTTTGAAGGCTTGCTGACACAACAGGAATTGATGACACTGTCCGGTTACGAAGATGCCCAGTCCCGTCTGGTGACTTATAAAAACAATCAATGGCATCTTAAACATGGACCACTGAAACCACGTGACTTTAACCGCTTGCCTAACAAATCCTGGTCGCTGCTGGTGCAGGATGTTAATCATTTTTTACCGGCAGCTAATGATTTGCTACTGAAATTCAGTTTCATTCCCAGTGCCCGGCTGGATGATCTGATGGTCAGTTTCGCTCCCGCTGGCGGCGGGATCGGGCCACATTACGATTCCTATGATGTTTTTTTACTGCAAGGCCCAGGCCGCAGGCGCTGGGAAATCGCGGCAGATTACGATAACACACTTATCACCGATGCCCCGCTTAAAATCCTGCAGTATTTTAAAGCGGAGCAGACCTGGATACTGGAGCCGGGAGATATGTTGTACCTGCCGCCCTATTATGCGCATCATGGTGTTGCTGTTGATGCCTGTATGACCTACTCCATCGGGTTTCGCGCACCCAGCCACCAAGAGCTTATCGCTCAGTTTCTGATTTATCTCCAGGATCACCTTTCAGTGGAAGGCTGGTATACAGATCCGGATCTGAAATTACAGCGTAATCCTCTGGAATTAAGCACCGATATGCAACGGCAGGTCGGCTCGATTTTAAAAAAAATCAAATGGAAGTCATCGGACATCGGAGAATTCCTTGGTGTATATCTGACCGAACCCAAAGCACATGTATTTTTCAATCGTCCTGAACAACCACTATCATTCAGACAGTTTAAAAATACAATCCAGAAAAAATCCATTCAACTGGATTTGAAGAGCCGAATTTTGTTTCACCGTAACAGAATCTACATCAACGGTGAAATCCATAACGCTAACCAAACAACCAAAAAAATACTATCCGCGCTAGTTTTCCGGCAAAAAAAATTCACCCTTAATAACCTTAATAACGAAACGGAAAAAATCCTTTATCAATGGTACGTTAATGGATATGTGCTGTTCACAGCACGCAATGCGCAATAAATAAGTCAAAAGAATCTTGTTATAGGACACTAGACAGCGTTAATTTAATCTGGTATTAGTTATTGGTCTTTTGAAATTTGGAAGACAGAAGAGCTGTTTTTTTACACAATAATTCGTCATAATTTTTAAAATATAGGAGATTTTTAACATGAAATACTCTTTGTTTATCGCGGCGTTATTGGCAATGTTTTTAGTTGGATGCGGTGGCGGTGAGGGGAAACCAGGTCAATATCCACCAAGCTTATATGAAGATCCTGAATCTGGAGAAAGACTGGGAGCTCCCGCCGGTAAGAAATAATTGGTTGATTAACTATCAAACGGCTCCTATCAGTTATCAGGAGCCGTTTGTTATTTTGAATTCTGCTTTGTCAGATTACTCCAAAGCCACTTTCCGTCGAACGGAAAACTAACTGTTTCACACTAAGTGCTCGCTTGTGCCGCTTATGAATAATTTCAGCCGGTCCTCTCGGCTGTAAGTTGCTTTTGAGGCACATAGTGAGCTAATGCTGTCATCAGGTGATCCCAAGCGCATCACGCTGGCAATTCCCACACAGAAACGCGCTGCCACCTACGCAATTGGCAGCCCTTCCTTCTTACGAACGGACAAAACTTTGTTGCGAAATGAGAATGGATAAGCCATCTATAAACCACAATCAATTTATCCGAGTTTCACTATAGTTGAAGTCTTGCTAATCTGACAAAGTAGAAATAGGTAGTATATTGCGATTAAAAGCTTTATACTTGGAAAAGCAGTATGGTTGTATTAAATCCTGATTGACTTTGACATTGAGCAACGGTTTGAGGTTACGATTCAATTTTTGTAGCTTATGAAATTGTTGAGGTGTCGTAGACTTAATCGGGATTTCTTATTTTCGTACTTCGTATTACGCACTTTTAATTTTTATAAGGAAATTTAATAATGAAACAAAGTCTTTTAGTTCTGATTTTAGCGTCTTTCTTTTTAGCAGCTTGTGGCGGCCCAGGCGGACAAGCTTTACCCGAACAAGAACGCGAAAACTTCGAAAGAATACTGCAAGAAGAAGCTGGTAAAAATAAATAATAAATAGCTCTTCTATTAAAGCATACAGAACTAAGCATAAAAAAACCGCCTACAAGGCGGTTTTTTTATGTCGATTTATTCAACAGTGAACAGTAGGTAAAGGCGATAAGCCAAACAAGAACAATCGTAAGCGATCGTTTGATACGATTCTGTATTAATCTTATTTAAGCTGCTCGTGCAATAATTTCAAAATACTATCAGCCACATCTTTTGGAACAGATGTATCATCTTCGTTCAATACCGAAACCGTACTGGCACTAATGCCTGTCTCTCTGACCAGAATACGATATTTTGTAGCCTTGGCATCCGCATCACCCTTACTTCTCCAAAACATCAAACCAGACAACAACCCATCATCGTCTCCTATTTTTCGGCTATCAGTATCTGGATTGATATAGCGCACAAAATAAATGCCATCCAGCCGGTTGCGATCTTCCACTGTAAAACCAATACGATCGAGCGCCAACCCGACACGCCGCCATGATCGATCAAAAGCTTCATTAACAACAAGTGCATTACCGATACGTCTGTCGATATAAGCTCTTTCCTGACTTGTACTACCGGAAGTGGCCAGTTCCATCCGGGCACGTTGTTCTTCAACACCAAAGCGGATCATCAGGCGAGACAGCATCTCCGCTTCCAGATTCGGATCGGCAAGGCGCGGTTGCCATATCGAGCGGTTAGTAGCACCACCCTCCAGAACTTCATCCATTCCACGATGGCTAATATACACTTCAGTTGTACCCATTTCAGTACGTTCCAGCCGGGTACGGAATTTGTCACGCTCTGCTGTTGAATAAATAAAATCCAGGAATCTGGAAAGAACATTTCGAATCGGATCCTGCGGTATTTTTGCACGATTTTCCGCCCAGTCGGTTTCCATGATACCCGCTTCAGGAATTTCCAGTTTTATCAGAAATCCTAATTCCTGCCAGAATTCCTTAATGACCGGCCACACAGCCTCGGGTGGTTGCGGTACAACCAGCCAGCGCTGCGTACCGGAACGCTCGATATATACATTTTGAATCGACATCGGCAACAATGAAGATGACCCGGAACCCTGATTCATCACGTTCTCCCGGGCAAATGTCGAGAATGTGGCACTGCCGGATACCGTATCGGGTATCGCATAACGCTCATCCGCAACCGGTGTAATAAGATCGGGCGGCACATCCAATGGCGGTAACCTGCCCGCAGATTTGTAATCAATCTCTTTATATTCTGGAAACATAGTACATCCAGCAGTAATTACCGACAGCATTACGATCATTGAGAGGACAATTACATATTGCCATCGCATTTTTGTCATTTTATTCCTTTACTTCAAAAATCTGCGCCAAATCCATGGCTTCCTTGACAAGTTGATGATATTGACTGGATAAACGGGTTAAAGGCAGACGTATGCCATGCTCAATTAATCCCATCTGTGCAACAGCCCACTTCACGGGTATCGGATTCGCTTCGACAAACAAATCGGTGTGCAACCGTATCAGTTTATTATTAATCGCCCGTGCAGTCTGATGATCAGCGGCCATCGCAGCTACGCACATTTCATGCATTAATTTAGGTGCGACATTCGCAGTCACAGAAATCACACCCTGCCCACCAAGCAGCATCAACGCAAGTGCACTGACATCATCACCACTATAGACAACAAAATCGGGCGGCGCACGGTGCAGCAGATCGCCGCCACGCCCCATATCACCTGTGGCATCCTTGATACCGATGATATTGGGTATTTGTGCCAGCCGTAATGCTGTGCTGTTAGCAATATCGGCAACGGTTCTTCCAGGCACGTTATACAAAATAAGCGGAATGTCGACGGCTTCCGCTATTGCCCGGAAATGCTGATAAAGCCCTTCCTGAGTCGGTTTATTGTAATATGGTGCAACGGAAAGACAGGCATCGACACCGGCATCTTTTGCATAAATGGATAAATCGATAGCCTCGCGTGTCGAATTGGCACCAGTACCAGCGATAATGGGAATACGCCCGCTTGCATGCTCAACAGCAACCCGCATCAGCAGATGATGCTCTTCGAAATCCACAGTTGGCGATTCTCCGGTCGTACCGACCACGACAATACCGTCGGATCCCTGCTCAATATGAAAGTCAATCAGGGCTCGAAAGCGCTCCAGATCCAACGCACCATCATCGAGCATCGGTGTCACTATGGCAACCAGGCTACCTCTAAACATGACCATTTATCCAGTAAAAATTAGATATTTTACCTGAAACTGATCGAGCGGAAATCCCTTACCACGACATACCACCTTATAATTTCCAAAATAAATCATTATCAAATGCTGTCACATACCGATGAGTCTAGGCAGACTTGGAAAAGCGCACTTGACCATGGTCACAATCAACAACGATCGTATCCTTAGCTGCAAAATGTCCCTCAAGAATTTCCTTGGCCAGCGGATTCTCGATCTGCGCCTGAATTGCCCTTTTTAGCGGCCGTGCGCCAAAAACCGGATCGAAGCCGGCTCGGGATAATTCGGCAAGCGCCGCGTCGCTGACGCGCAAATACATGTCCAAAGCCGCCAGTCTTTTTTCAAGATACTGTAACTGAATCTGCGCAATCGATTTAATATGCTTCTGATCGAGCGCATGGAACACAACCACCTCATCGATACGATTAACAAACTCCGGGCGAAAATATCTTTTCACCTCATCCATCACCGCATCTTTGATCGTCCGGTAATCCTGATCATGCATCTCCTGAATCATTTGCGAGCCCAGGTTGGACGTCATTACAATGACTGTATTCTTGAAATCAACCGTTCTCCCCTGACCATCCGTCATCCTGCCATCATCAAGCACCTGTAACAATACATTGAAGACATCCGGATGCGCTTTTTCCACTTCGTCCAACAGAATCACTGCATAGGGTTTGCGCCGCACGATCTCCGTCAAATAGCCACCCTCTTCATACCCGACATAGCCCGGAGGAGCACCGATCAAGCGTGCGACTGAATGTTTCTCCATAAATTCGGACATATCCACGCGAATAAGATGATCTTCCGAATCGAACAAGAAGCCCGCCAATGCCTTGCACAACTCAGTCTTGCCGACACCGGTAGGCCCCAGAAACAGGAAGGACCCATACGGACGATTGGGGTCGGCAAGGCCTGCACGGGAGCGGCGTATCGCATCCGATATCAGCCGCACGGCTTCATCCTGCCCGACAACACGCTCATGGAGTTTTTGTTCCATAAGCAGCAATTTTTCACGTTCCCCTTGCATCATCTTGGAAACCGGAATGCCCGTAGCGCGTGAAACAACCTCCGCGATTTCTTCAGCGCCGACTTGCGTACGGAGTAACCTGGGTTTTACAGTCTCAGCATTCTGTTTTACGCTTTCCTGTGATTTAAGTTGCGACTCCAGTTGCGGCAAACGCCCATATTGCAGTTCGGACACTTTCTGCCAGTCGTTCTTTCGCGTTGCCGTTTCAATCTCCAGCTTGACCTTTTCTATTTCCTCTTTGACCTGCTGAGAGCCCTGAATTTGCGATTTTTCTGTTTTCCAGATTTCTTCGAGATCGGCGTATTCACGCTCTTTTGCTGTTATTTCCTCTTCAAGCAGCTGCAGCCGCTTGCGTGAAGCCTCGTCCTGCTCTTTTTTAATCGCTTCACGCTCAATCTTGAGTTGAATGAGTCTTCTATCCAGCTTATCCATCGCTTCCGGCTTGGAATCGATTTCCATCCGAATGCGTGCAGCTGCTTCATCGATAAGATCAATGGCCTTGTCAGGTAAAAAACGGTCTGTAATATAGCGATTGGATAACTCAGCCGCAGCAACGATAGCCGGATCAGTAATATCGACACCATGGTGGACTTCATATTTTTCCTGCAAGCCACGCAAAATAGCGATAGTGGCATCAACCGTCGGTTCTTCCACCAGAACCTTTTGAAAGCGCCGCTCCAGTGCTGCATCCTTTTCGATATACTTGCGATATTCATCCAGGGTAGTCGCACCGACACAATGCAATTCCCCTCTGGCCAGTGCCGGTTTGAGCATATTGCCTGCATCCATTGCGCCTTCGGCCTTGCCGGCACCCACCATAGTGTGCAGCTCGTCAATAAAAACAATGGTATTGCCCTCATCCTGCGCCAATTCCTTCAATACCGATTTCAGACGCTCCTCAAATTCTCCGCGATACTTGGCGCCCGCCAACAATGCGGCCATATCGAGCGACAAGACGCGCTTATTTTTCAGATTCTCGGGCACTTCGCCATTGATGATGCGCTGCGCCAACCCTTCCACTATCGCCGTTTTTCCAACGCCGGGTTCGCCAATCAGAACCGGATTATTTTTAGTGCGTCGCTGTAATACCTGGATAGCGCGGCGAATCTCATCGTCCCGGCCAATAACGGGATCAAGTTTGCCCTGCCGGGCGCGCTCAGTCAGATCCAGCGTATATTTTTTCAACGCTTCACGGCCGCTCTCCGCTTCCGCACTACTCACTTGCTCGCCGCCACGTACAGCAACAATTGCTTTCTCAAGCGCTGCGTAACTAGCGCCATATTCCTTCAGTAATGCACCTGTCTCTCCCTTGTCCTTCAGTAACACCAGTAAAAACATTTCCGAGGCGATAAACTGATCACCGCGCTGCTGCGCTTCCCGGTCGGCCAGATTGAGTATATTGGCAAGATTTCGCGACACATTGACTTCACCCCCCGTTCCTTCGATTTTGGGCAGACGTTGCAAGCTGTTTTTCAGGGCATCACGCAAGGGCGCAACATTGACTCCGCAACGCTGTAATAACGAAACAGTAACGCCGTCCTCCTGCTGCAGCAAAGCCAATAACAGATGCGCCGGCTCGATATAGGCATGATCCTGTCCAACGGCGATACTCTGCGCATCCGCAAGGGCCTGTTGAAATTTTGTGGTTAACTTGTCAAAACGCATCACATTCTCCCATATGAAAGTTATTGGCCACTACGTGGGGGAATCTGCTGAAATTTCAACCCGCGCCATTATTACTCTGTTTGATTTGGCGCAATCCGAATTATTGTCGCCATTGCCTGTTCAGATTCCGAGTGCCGATCAAGTGCAATGAATCTTCTTTGCTTTGATTGTACCTGTGCCACCTGCGGACCAACGCCATAATGAGCGTCATAAACAACCCGAACAATACAATGACAGCATAAATATGCACTTCAAAGTAAATCAATAGCGCATATATGGACAACATCATCAGAATACTAAGATTCTCATTAAAATTCTGCACGGCGATCGAGTGTCCCGCACCCATCAGAATATGCCCACGGTGCTGCAATAAGGCATTCATCGGCACAACAAAGAAACCCGCCATGCCGCCGATTAATACCAATAGAACCATCGCGGTCCATAAGTCATGGACAAAAATCATAATCGTGACCACAAGGCCAGTTGCAAATCCCATCGGAATTACAGACAAGGATCGTTTCAGCGATATCATACGTGCCGCCATAACGGCGCCTATAGCTATTCCGAGTGCCACAACACCTTGTAATTGCGCGGCCTTATTCAACTGAAAATCCAGCGCGACTTCCGCCCATTTGATCACAATAAACTGTAACGTAGCACCAGCACCCCAGAATAGCGTTGTTACAGCAAGCGAAATCTGCCCAAGCTTGTCTGTCCACAGCAGCTTCACACAATGTGCGAATTCCTGGATCAGATAGATCGGATTTTTCTTTGGAATGCGGTGATCGATACCGGTATTGGGAATAAAAAGATTAAAGACTGCTGCAGCAACATAAAAGATAGCGACGATGAAAATACTCATCTCAATGGCCGTATCGACAAACGGCCAATCCAATGCAAGCAAGCGTTGTGAAATAGCAGGGGTAATTAAAATACCTCCCAGGACTGTGCCCAATACGATTGAAGCCACCGTTAATCCTTCTATCCAGCCATTTGCGATGACCAGTTTTTCCGGTGGCAGCAACTCGGTCAGAATGCCGTATTTAGCGGGTGAATAAGCTGCCGCCCCCAATCCAATAACGGCATACGCCAACATGGCGGAATACTGATGCATCGCAAGAAATAGCAACCCGCATCCCACAATCTTGATGGTATTACTGATGAACATAACCCTGCCCTTAGGCATGGAATCAGCAAAAGCACCCACAAATGGCGCAAGAATGACGTAAAACAGAACGAAAACAAACTTGAGCAGCGGCGTTAAAAATGCAGGTGCGTGCAAATCAATCAGCAAGGCGATAGCTACAACCAACAACGCATTGTCTGCGAGGGAAGAAAAAAATTGCGCAGCCATAATCGTATAAAAACCGCGATTCAAAATATTTCCCCTAAGCGTCGTTATATCTTTGTTATACCCTATTCATCAGGAAATGGGTTTATACCATGAAATGATCCTAAGACGTACTATATCCGAACGCAAATACTCAACAAATCTACCGGTAAGTTTATGCAACCGTGAAATTCGGCATAAACTTTCTATAAAGACCGAAGTAAAATCCGAAAAGAAGATAATATGGATTATCATAATGCGATTTTTCTACCGCTGTTACGGATAGCCTGAACTCATAATTGAATTTACTGCGATTATTAACAGCCCAAACCCATCCTGAAGCCACTGAACCGAATCATCAACATTGTCTAGCTATCAAGCAGCGTACTAAAGAGAACAGATGTCTCGCCCCATTCTTGCTTATATTGATCAAGCTGCGTTAAAACATAATCTGTCTATAACGCGGCAATATGCTCCCAACACCCATATCATGGCGGTTATCAAAGCCAATGCTTATGGTCATGGACTCATACACACGGCTCATGCGCTAAAAAATGCTGATGGTTTCGCATTACTGGAATTGGAAGCTGCAATCGACTTGCGTACCGCAGGTTACAACCATCCCATACTGTTGCTTGAAGGTTTTTTTTCGATGCGGGAACTGGCTTTGTTTGAAAAATACAGGCTCAGCGCAGTTATTCATCACGACGCACAAGTTGAAATGCTAAGCCAATGCCAACACCGCGGATTGCATATTTTTCTGAAAATCAATACAGGCATGAATCGCCTTGGATTCCCGGTCGAGTACTTTTCCACAGTGTTTGAAAAATTATCGTGCAACCCGGCAATTGCGGACATCACAGTCATGTCCCATTTTGCAACGGCTGACGAGGCAAAAGGCAACGACAATTTTAAACAGCAGCTACACTTATTTAATCGAATTACGCAAACCAGCACCCTATCCCAGCACGCACAAAATTCAGGCCGCCATCACTCGCTCGCAAACTCGGCAGCCATTATCCGTTATCCTGAAACGCATCGGAACTGGGTACGACCGGGCCTGATGCTATATGGCGCGTCTCCGTTTGCCGATCAATCCGCCATAGACCTGGGTTTAGAGCCGGCAATGACGCTGACAAGTAGAATTATCGCCATCCAGCACCTCAAAAAAGGCGACAAAGTGGGCTACGGTTGCAGTTTCCGGACCGATAAACCCATGCGTATCGGTATTGTTGCATGCGGTTATGCGGATGGCTATCCACGCCATGCGCCAACGGGAACACCGGTGCTCATCAACAACCGAAAATACCGGCTGGTCGGCAGGGTATCTATGGACATGCTTGCTGTCGACATTACCGAAGCTGCCGATATTCAACTCAACAGTCAGGTTATTCTGTGGGGTAAAGGATTGCCCGTCGAAGAAATCGCGCATTATGCCGGGACAATCAGCTATGAATTACTCTGCGCGGTTTCTAAACGTGTAAAAATCGTTGTCAATCAGGAAAGAAGAAAGAACGCCGACTGATTGAACTTGTCAACTGGCGTTCTCTTGATATACACGTGCATCGCTAAAGCATTTATTCGACTCTTGCCTTTGCGCGAAGATCCTGAACAAACGTAGCAAATTCACGCTGCAATACACGCTGCCGCATGTTTTCTTTAACTTCATCAAATGCTGGCACATCCATTGCCCGTGTATCCAATAATTCAATAACATGCCATCCAAAATTGGTCTGTACCGGATCATCAGACACCCGGCCTTTCTGGAGTCTTGTCAACGCTTCGGCAAATGGTCTCACATACGCCGCGGATGGACTCCAGTTCAATTCACCACCACTTGCCTTACTTCCTTCGTCAAGTGACTTTTCAGCCGCAATTCTGGCAAAATCCCCGCCTCTTTTTAAATTCGCAATAATATCGCGGGCTTCACTTTCTCTTTCCACAAGAATATGGCGCGCTTTATATTCCTTGTCACCCATTTGGATTTTCAGCATGTCATACTCTCTTCTCAGCGTTTCATCGCTCACTCTGTTATTCTCGATATAATCTGCCTGAAACGCACGTATCAACGCTGCCTGCTTGGCCATTTCTATTTGCGCAATGACATCTTGATTCCGGTCAAGTCCCTTCTTAACCGCCTCTTGCGCCAGAATTTCTTCCGTGATCAGATTTTCTCTTAATGCTTTTCTGAGTTCCGGGCCATCCTGCTGACCCTGCATGGTGCTTGCTTTGACCACAAAATCGAGACGGGATTGCGGAATCGCCACGCCGTTTACTCTGGCCATCGTTCCGGCTGACTGAGCATGTACCGCCAAGGTTATGAAACTCAAAGAACCGATAATTAGAAACTGTGATAATCTGGTCAAATGCATGGAATTTCCTTTGTATAATTTGGTTAAAATATTGGCAGCAAGTATACGCTTTAAAACAACTAATTTACAAACAAATGTAATTTTCTTAATGTATTTCTATTCTGGAAAAACGCGCTTAAAAGGTTTCACGCTAACCCTGCTATAAACACCGGATGCCACATAGGGATCTGAATCAGCCCACGCACTCGCCGCTTCCAATGATTCAAATTCGGCCACGATCAAACTGCCGGTAAATCCCGCACTTCCCGGATCAAGACTGTCTATCGCGGGAAAAGGCCCTGCCAGCAATAAACGGCCTTCATCTTGCAGTTTTCTCAACCGGTCAAGATGTTCGGGGCGCACTGACATTCTTCGCTCGAGACTGTTCGCTACATCTTCACCAATAATGACATACAACATAATTTCAGTCCTTACCCGTATGTTCATCAGCGCCATCACGATGCGGCACTGAAACTCCAGCAGTATGCGGAGCTGCCGTAACCGGAATCATAGTATCCAGATATTTACGGATCATGACGGCCTGCGAAATCACAAACACCAGCATGAGCCCCATTGAGCCGAAAAGCTTAAAGTTGACCCAAGCATCGATTGAAAAGTTAAATGCGATATATAGATTGATACATCCCATGAATATGAAAAAAACAATCCAACTGAAATTCAGTTTTTGCCACGCTGCATCTGGCAACACAATCTGCTTTTCCAGCATGGCGCGAATGAGATTTTTCCCCAGAAACCAATACGCACCCAATAAAATACCAGCGAATAACCAATAAAGCACGGTAGGTTTCCATTTAATAAACAATTCATCCTGGAAAACCAGTGTTGCGCCACCGAAAAGAATAATGATCACCAGACTGATCCACATCATATTCTCGACCCGACGATGCCGCAACCATACCCAGCCAATCTGCAAAAGCGTTGCGGCTATGGCGACACCTGTAGCCACAAAAATATCATAAGTCTTGAAAGCAATAAAAAACAGGACAACAGGAAATAAGTCAAATAGAAATTTCATCATTTAAAACCCCTAAAAATACGCTTCATTCCAGAATAGATGGCAATTCCATGGTCAGGGCATTTTTTTCAGCGACAGCTTTACCTAACAATGCAAAGCCCAGCAAATTACCCGTCTCACTCTTAAAGAGTGCTTTAACGCCATTCTCATCCGATTCAATTTCCCACTTACCAGGCTTATCCGCCTCAGGCGGTGACACAATCGTTGGACAGGCCGGCGTCTTTACCAACACCGGCATTGCCGGATAACGCACAGGTGTTTCGTTTCCAATCAATGTCGCTGCCAAAGCTCTTGCCGCATGTGTAATCGGCATAACAAAAGGCAATACTTTGCCAACCACTTCAGCACAATCACCCAGGGCGAAAATATGCTCATCACTGGTCTGCAGCAACTGATTGACTGTAATGCCACGATTAACCTGCAAACCGGCTTCCCGCGCCATTTCAATACGCGGTTTCAATCCTATCGAAGATAATACGATATCCGACTCTATCGTATCGCCATCGGCCAGAATCAAGCGTAGTTGCTCTCCAATCTGATCAACCGATTGTACCGTCGCATTAAAACGGAACGATACGCCGATCGCTTCCAGATTTTGTTGCATGAAAATCCCTGCTTCCAGCGGTAATAACCTACCCAGCGGTTGTCCGGCAACGTCAATCACTTCAACCTGATAACCGGCAGCAGCCAGATCGTTGGCAAACTCACAGCCTATTAATCCTGCACCGATAATAACTATCTTTTTTTTATCGACCAAGGTGTTACGAAAGTGCCTGTAATCGTCAATATCGTTTACCGTTAAAATTTTTCTCACACCATTGCCTTGCAAGGGCAATCGTATCTGATCAGCACCCAGCGCCAATACCAGTTTTTCATATATTAGTTGTTCCTTATCTTGCACGGCAATAGTACGATTTACCTTATCGATTGCAAAAACACGGCAATTCGGACGAATGGTAATGTCAAGCTGCGACGCCATTTTGACCGCATGGGAATTAATAATTGCATCGGGTGTTTTCCCTGTTGACAGTGCATTGGATAACATCGGTTTGGAATAAAAATCTGCATGATTATCTGACAACAACAGCACAGTCTGTTCGGTATTCAATTTGCGCAATTCACGCGCAACGGCATAGCCAGCAAGCCCGCTGCCGATAATGACGATTGGATCTGTCATATACTATCGCTCCACCATTTCAAAGTCTGTTTTATTGACACCGCAATCCGGACAAGCCCAATTATCCGGAACATCCTGCCAGTATGTCCCCGCGCTAACGCCGTGCGCCGGATCCCCCATCGATTCGTCATAGATGAAACCGCATATATTGCATTGATATCTCTTCATTTCATTTATCTCTACTTTCTATTTCTGATTCTGCAAAATCGCATAACCCCATGAGATCCATCAATTGGATACAATCGATTTTTGCCTCACCCTTTTACCGGGATAACGAATTAAGTTGAAAACGCTGCATTCGGAATCGTAAGTGCTTACCTAATGCAGCATTAAAATTGATTTGAATTGATATTCGAAAAGTGACAATCCTTTATAACCGGAACACACTTCATGACACTACTAATTACGCAACTCAGTGTCGTCATTATTTACGAGACTTTCCCGTCGCTGTAAATACGCGTCCCGGACAAACTCGTATTTATCAAGCGCCGCTTCTTCTAGTGTTTTATCCACATCAAGCAATTGCACGCGCTTGTCGAGTGCCATACCCGCCGCAACCGGCGTACGGATAGCAGCATCCAGATAATTAACCTGGTTCAGATAAACAATAGTCGTTACGGGATGCACAATCAAGCTGTCAACCCCCATACCCACCGCATCCCGTATTGTACTTGGCCCCACGAAAGGGATAACCAGATACGGTCCGCTGGCAATGCCATAGTGCCCCATCGTCTGACCGAAATCTTCATTCCGTTTGCTGATATTAAGATCGCTGGCCTGACTGATATCGCTGGCAATGTCAATCATGCCGAATACACCGAATGTGGTATTGATGAGCAATCGTGTAGCACTTGCAGCAGCGCTTTCAAAATTAAGCTGAAGCAAGGAGTTTACGGTGACAACAACATCATCCGCATTGGAAAAAACATTACCGACTACCATGACAATCGGTGCCGGCACATACTTTTTATAAGTTCTGGCAACAGGTTCAATAAACTTTTCATCGACCATCTCATTGAATTCAAAAACAGAACGATTCATAGATTCAAACGGGTCTTGCGAATTATTTGTATCCACCTTGGTAGAAGCACACCCGGTCAAAAAAATACCGAAGCTTAGCAATCCGCACAGGAAAACAGATTTTGATTTCACAAACAACTTAATCATATTCAATTTTTCTTATTTAATAGTTAACAGGATGTTGCCATATTTATATGTTTGATTCAATAAAATACAAATTTGCTACAATCTTATTACTGCCAGCGCTTCGCTTTACTTTATAAAACACGACACCCCAACAAAAAAGCTTAATGGATTTTTCCAATGCCGGTTCAAGCTCCTGCACAACTTCACCAGTCAATATATCAGCGCTGTATTTTACTGTATTATCGTGTATAAAATCACCGAAAAATAGGGAGAAATCGAATGCAATTAACGAATATGAACAAGTGGCTTGTGCTGATCCTGATCCTTCCTCTAACAGTCAGCTGTGTCCCCATGGCCGCAATTGGCGTTGGTGCGGGCGCAGGCACGGGTGCTGTCGTATCGGAAGATCGCAGAACCAGCGGCATCTTTATCGAGGATGAATCGATTGAACTTAAAAGCTCACGACGTCTTTACGAACAATTGGGCAATCAGGCGCATATCAACGTTACCAGCTTTAACCGCATTGTTCTGCTGACAGGCGAAGTACCCAATGAAGCCATGAAAGAAGAAGCGACCCGACTCGTCCGTAGCATTGCTAACGTACGGAACGTCATCAATGAAATCAGCATTGGAGAAAAAAGCGCATTAAGCTCACGCAGCAATGATACTTTTATCACTTCAAAAGTAAAAAGCCGTTTTCTGACTTCAGGCAAGTTTCAGATTAATCACATTAAAATCGTCACCGAAAAAAGTGTGGTGTTTCTGCTGGGCGTCGTTAAACGGGCGGAAGCCGATAACGCTACGGAAATTGCCAGTTCCACCTCCGGCGTTACCAGGGTAGTCAAGGTTTTTGAATACCTGGACTGATCCCTACGCAGTCTTGCTGTACTGGGAAATATCTTAAAATTTTTGAACGAATCACCAATCGTTTTCACGCGCTTTCATACTGAGTGAATTTACATCCAATTCACAATATGCTGTGAGTAGAATGATATTCGTATACCCGCGCAACACGCTATGTTATCAACAGATCTTCATACAGCATTACAGAACATATTTCCGCCCGAGCAGCTTTATACCGATCCTGTCGATTGCTATACCTACGCCTATGATAACAGCAAAAAAATATTTCCTCCTCAAGCAGTTGTTTTTCCACTGAACGCCGAAGAAATACAAACCGTTGTTTCATTGTGCAATCTACATAAGATACCTCTGGTGCCGCGCGGACGCGGCACAGGAACATCCGGCGGCAGCTTGCCGGAACAAGGCGGGATCGTATTATCGCTGGAACGCATGCTCGATATCATCACGGTTGATCCCGCAAACCGGGTTATTGTTGTCGAACCGGGTGTTCTAAACCAGACCTTACAAGATACAATTAAGCCGTACGGTTTCTTCTGGCCACCAGATCCATCGAGCGCCGCGTATTGCAGCATTGGCGGCAATATCGCCACCGGTGCAGGTGGTCCGCACGCGGTTAAATATGGCACCACGCGTGATCATGTACTGGGTCTTAAAGCAATCACAGGCCAGGGGGAAATGATAAAAACAGGTTGTTACACTACCAAGGGCGTTGTCGGTTACGATTTAACACGCCTGTTGATCGGCTCGGAAGGCACGCTCGCCGTTATCACTGAAGCCACGCTGAAATTAACCGCACTACCTGCTGCAAACGCCGGTATTACAGCGTATTTCCGGGATTTAACAAACTGTACCGAAGCCATCGTCAAAATCATGTCCCTCACCCAATTGCCCAGCGCATTGGAATTTCTTGATGCCGGCTCATTAAACCTGATTCGCCACCGCTACCCCGACATGTTACCTCCGGACGCGCATGCCATGCTAATGATTGAAGCGGACGGCACGGAAAGCGAAATTCAGCATACCATTGTCAGCATTCTGAATGCCTGCAAAACCGTGGGACTGATTAAAGCGGAAAAAACCGGAAACACCGCGGAGCTCTGGAAAGCACGCAAAGCGCTATCGCCATTACTGCGTGAAATCGCACCGAAAAAAATCAATGAGGATATTGTCGTCCCAGTCACGGCACTCCCTAAATTTCTGAATGAGCTCACGCAGCTTAGTCATCGCCACCAACTCAAAAATGTTAATTTCGGCCATGCCGGTAATGGCAATATTCATGTCAATCTATTGATCAACCCTGATGACCCTGATGAAGTGCACCGTGCCGAACAATGCCTCGAACAAATTTTTGATCTGGTGATTCGTCTTAATGGTACATTGTCAGGAGAACATGGCATAGGCAGCGAAAAACGCGCTTTTATCAACAAGGAAATTGATCAACCGACATTAACAGTAATGAAAGCAATTAAACGGCTATTCGATCCTAATAATATCTTGAACCCTGGCAAGATTTTTCCATAAATTGGTAAATCACCTGGTACATCGCTTCAGATTGTTGGGTTGGTCATTCGAACCTGCACGCTTTATAATCGCACCACATCAGACCAATGAAGCAATTTCAAGAAAAACGCCCACTGGAATTTACCCAAACGACTGCGCACCATGCAGATAAAACTATGAATCAGAATCTCGATCTTCTGCAACCTTATCCATTCCAGAAGCTAAAAAAATTACTTGAAGATACAACACGCAATGCACCCCTCAAGCCTATTGATCTGCATATCGGGGAACCCAAGCATCCGACACCGGATTTCATTCGCCAAGCTATGATTCACCATCTGGATGGTTTGGCGAATTATCCAACAACGCAAGGCTCGCTCGCCTTACGCCAGAGTATTGCCAACTGGTTAATGCGGCGATATCACTTGCCCGCCATTGATCCGGAAACCGAGGTTATCCCCGTCAACGGCAGCAGAGAAGCCTTATTTTCTTTTGCACATGCAGTGATCGATCCGGCAAACGGGGGATCTCCCACGGTCATTTGCCCGAATCCCTTTTATCAAATTTATGAAGGCGCAGCTTTGCTGGCCGGTGCCAGTCCACAGTTTATCAATACCGCCCCGGAAGATCATTTCCGCCTGAACTATGCGCAGCTTCCGGAAGAAATCTGGAAACAGGCGCAGCTGATTTATGTATGCAGCCCCAATAATCCGACAGGCAGTGTAATGACAATGGACGAATGGCAGCAACTCTTTGAACTGTCCGATCATTATGGTTTTGTCATCGCATCTGACGAATGTTATTCTGAAATCTACCCGGATGAGAACGCGCCTCCGCTTGGTGCATTAGAAGCTGCTCACCGGTCAGGGCGAAGCAATTTCTCGCGGCTGGTAGTGTTCAATAGTTTATCCAAACGCTCGAATGTTCCGGGGTTGCGATCTGGATTCGTGGCTGGCGATGCACAAATTCTGCGCAAATACCTGCTCTATCGCACTTACCAGGGCTGTGCAATGAATCCGGCATCGCAGACCGCCAGTATGGCTGCCTGGAATGATGAAACACATGTCGCAAATAATCGCCACATGTACCGGGAAAAGTTTTCCCAGGTAACAAGCCTGCTGTCTGGCACACTGCCAGTCCAGATACCGGATGCCGGTTTCTATCTCTGGATGAAAACACCGATCTGCGATACAGAATTCACCAAACGGTTATATGGTGACTATAATGTCACTGTTCTGCCCGGAAGTTATCTGGGCCGCAGCGTACATGGTACTAATCCCGGAGCAAACTTTGTACGCATAGCGCTGGTTGCTGCACTTGATGAATGCCTGGATGCCGCTGATCGAATAAAAAACCTGTTAACCCATTTGAATCCATGAAATCTGAATAAACCATCTTCAATCTAGGAAAAACTATGACGGAATTACAAACCACTATCGAAGAAGCTTTTGATCGCCGCGCTGAAATAACACCACGTAATGTGGATGCCAACCTAAAAGAATCAATTGCGCAGGTACTTAACATGCTGGATAACGGCAAACTGCGTGTTGCCGAAAAGGTTGATGGCGACTGGGTAACACACCAATGGATAAAAAAAGCCGTACTTCTATCTTTCCGGATCGAAGACAACAACTTCATTAAAGGCGGCTTTTCCAATTACTACGACAAGGTACCATCAAAATTTGCCGACTACAGTTCCCGTGATTTCCGGGATGGCGGTTTCCGTGTCGTACCCCCCGCCGCTGTACGTAAAGGCGCATTTATTGCCAGCAATGTCGTTCTAATGCCATCCTATGTCAATATCGGCGCATATGTCGATGAAGGAACCATGGTGGACACCTGGGCAACCGTCGGTTCCTGTGCGCAAATCGGAAAAAATGTGCATCTGTCGGGCGGCGTTGGTATCGGCGGCGTTCTCGAGCCCGTTCAGGCCAATCCCACTATCATCGGAGACAATTGCTTTATTGGCGCGCGTTCTGAAATTGTCGAAGGTGTTATAGTCGGGGAGGATTCCGTGATATCCATGGGTGTATACATAGGACAAAGTACTAAAATCTATAATCGCGAAACCGGTGAAATCACCTACGGACGCATTCCGCCAGGCTCCGTCGTCGTATCCGGCAATCTGCCTTCCAAGAACGGTGAATACAGCCTTTACTGCGCGGTTATCGTAAAACAGGTTGATGCCAAAACACGCTCCAAAACAGGCATCAATGAACTGTTACGCGGCATCTGATATTGACAGAAGCGTAAGCACGATGAATGCAATGATTCTGTAAAATACCCAGTATTCGCATTTACGGCATCTTTTCGGTCAAATGGTTTTTTATACGATAAACGATCAACATGCACCTTTCCGTCATCATTCCGGCTTACAATGAAGAACGGTTAATTACGCACTGCCTGAACTCGGTTTCCGAATCGCTGAGTGCCAACACAAGACCGGGGTTCACCTATGAAATCATTGTTGTTGATAACAATTCTTCGGATAAGACAGCCGAGCTGGCTAGACAATTCGGCGCTCATGTTATTTTCGAACCGATAAACCAGATCAGTCGTGCGCGTAATGCCGGTGCCGCTGCCGCAAAGGGTGACTGGTTTCTGTTTGTAGACGCGGACAGCCTGCTTAATCCAGGCATGATTTCCGACATTCTTGAACTTATCGACTCCGGTCACTATGTCGGTTGCGGCAGTCTGATGGAAATGCCCGATTCGCCCTGGTGGGGAACAGCCATTTTGAAACTGTGGAGTATCATATCCGTAACCCTTACCTGGGCATCCGGCGCACTGGTTGTTTGCCGAGCGGATGCATTTCGCGAAATTGGCGGGTTTAATCAGGCGTTATATGCCGCTGATGAAATTGATTTGAGTGATTTACTTAAACAGTGGGGACGCAAACACGGCTTAAAATTCACCCTATTAAAGCGTCACCCGCTGATCACTTCTGCACGCAAGCTCAAGCTTTATTCGGGACTGGAAATCACTAAACAATGCATTAAAGTAATACTCAGTCCACGCAAAGCATTACAAAACCGGAATAAATTACCCATATGGTACGATGGACGGCGTTAGCATTGTGCTGCGTTATCTGTAATTGAAATCAGTTACCGGCTATGGTCATACAATCAATCAGAATGGAACCACTTTGTTTCGAACCACGCACGATAATGTCGTTACCAATGGCGGATATGCCCTGATACATTTTTCTCAGGTTACCGGCAATCGTAATTTCTTCCACAGGATAGCAAATTTCCCCTTGCTCAACCCAAAACCCTGAAACACCTCGCGAATAATCTCCGGTAACCGAATTCACACCATGACCCATCATTTCGGTAATCAATAAACCGGTACCCATATTTTTCAGCAGTGCAGAAAAATCCATCGGATTATCATTATAGATTTGCAGATTATGAACACCGCCTGCATTACCCGTCGTCTGCATACCGAGCTTACGTGCTGAATAACTATTCAGAAAATAACCTTTCACCACGCCTTGTTCAACCACATTGCGTTCCACTGTAGCCACACCTTCGTCATCAAAAGTACTACTCGCCAGTCCCCTTGGCGAATGTGGCGATTCCTTGATATTGATATCCTGCGCAAATATCTGCTGTCCTAAGCTGCCCAACAAAAATGAAGATTTACGATAAAGACTGCCACCGCTGACTGCGCCAGAAAAATGACCGATCAAACTCGACGCGACCGGTGCTTCGAACAATACTGGAACTTCACAGGTATCAATTTTTCGCGCACCGAGACGCGCAACTGTCCGTTCACCGGCTTTACGCCCGATATTCGCTACAGGTTCCAGATCTTTTGAATTACGCGCAACACAGTACCAATAATCCCGTTGCTTGGATTCACCCTGTTCAGCAATCGCTGCGCAACTGATTGTATGTCGAGAGTAGGGATAACCACCCAAGAAACCCAGACTGTTGGCATACACGAATTGTGACTCGTTAATACTGATACTGGCACCCTCAGAATTGGTTATACGCCGGTCAACCGCAAATGCTGCTTGTTCACAGTTCTTCGCAAGTTCAATGGCAGACTCAACTGATAAATCCCATGGATGGTATAAATCCAGATCAGGGAATTTTTTAGCCATAAGCTCGATATCTGCAAGTCCGGCGCAGTCATCTTCAGCAGTATGGCGTGCTATGGACAATGCTGCTGCAACAGTGTCAGAAATGGCTTGCAGAGAAAAATCCGAAGTACTGGCATTACCTCTTCTCCGATCGATATAAACGGTTACGGAAAGACTCTTATCGCGATTATATTCAATTGTTTCTACGGCATTCTTGCGGACTGTAACTGTCTGACCAAAACCATCCGAAATATGGGTTTCACAAGCGCTGGCACCACCTTTTTTCGCTTGTTTCAGAATATCCTCAGCAATTTGCTGAAGCTTGGAAAATGGGTAAGAAAAATGTATTTGCGTCTCTATTTTAGTATTATTATTCATATTACTCAGGATTGTAAAAACATTGGTAGGATTGCTATAAGAGTCTGTATAAATATTGATGTTATGATAACAGCATATCGGTTTTGGTTTACACGCATTGATGTAAAACAAATTCAAAATACAATCCAAGCCTACTCCGCTCAAATCTAAGATTATTTTTTAAAATTGACTGTGCAAATTAATCCAACTATCCCTCCATCCACTAATCCGGACGAAAAACCCAGCAAAACAAAACAAAAAAAAGTCATGCACGCTTTGCAGAAACTAGGAGAAGATTTGGTTGAACTCAATGACAAACAATTGACAGCATTGGATTTATCCGAGCAATTACACGATGCCATCAATCAAATGAAACAAATCAGCAAGTTTGGTGCACGACAACGTCAGCTGCAATACATCGGAAAAATCATGCGCAAAATCGATGTATCATCCATCCAAGAAAAACTCAATGCCTGGAAACAGGTTAGTGTGCATCAAACCGCACAACTGCATCGCATTGAACGCTGGCGCGAACGGTTGCTCACAGATTCAATTGCGATAACAGAATTTGCGGATAAATATCCAACAACCGATATTAAGCATATCCACTTACTGATACGAAATACTTTAAAAGAAAGGAAATCTGGAAGTTCGACTAAAAATTACCGCTTGTTATTTCAAGCTATACAGAAAACTTTACTGACATCTAACAGCGATACATAGATTCAGCGCTCTCCTTTAAATTTGGCAGCATCCAAGATCGACCACAAATGTATAAAACCTCCCACAATTGCTGGAATAATCAGTACAGCAAAAAAGTAGCTCACACTGACAACGCCAAAAAAAAGAAATGCTCGGAACAATCGACCTTGAACCAACTGACCTAAGCCGGGTATGAGAAAACTGCATATAGCTGCAAGAACATTCCCTTCGGAACCTTGTCCTGTCATCATCTTATCCTTAGCTGATCGTCAATCATTAATTCTGCCCCAAAACTCTGATTGTAGATTAATTCATTAAGCCAGATTACGCTTCGCTAATCCACACCTGCATGTCATCGTTGGACACAACCCGCCCCTCTATTTCGAATCTTCAAGGCCGTACGCTACCATACTTTCAAATGCCAGTTCACACATTGCTCCTCACGTAACATCTTCGAACTGCGACCGGATCACTTCGGTCATTTTTTCTTTGACATTCGGCCTGCTTGCTCAACAACATAGATGATACACCCGATTGCACAATGCTAATCGGGCCCACGCGAGCTCATCCACCCTACTCACCTACTCATCACATCACACTACTTCATCACCCGATAATCCACCACCAGCCTGAATTCGCCGCCCGGCGCAACGCCGATCACGTCATCCGCTGCGTTGGTGGTTTCGACGCAGATGAAGCGCTGATAGTCGGCGTCTTCGAGATCGGCCATTTCTCTGGAAATTTTTTCCCAGGGGTTCCACACCACGGCGGTTTTGTTGCCTTGCGACAGGATCTGGATGCAGCGGTCAAGCGCTTTGTCGTCGATGATCAGTGTGTTGCCGACATCCCGGTAAATACGGTCGACTTCGGCTGCGATGGTGACTTCACCGGTCTGTTTTTTCTCTGCGCTGTTGTCGGTCTTGTCGATATAGCTGCAATCCTGAAGACCGAGCACATGGGTTTGCGTGATGTCGCCGACTTTGAAATAGGTATGGAAGCCCTGCGTGATGCCGAAGGTTTCCGCGCTGTTATTGCGTGTAATCAGGGCGAGATTGAGTGAATCGCCGATGACGATTTCCTGCGTGAGGTTGAAAGCCTGCGGCCAGATGGCTCGGGTTTCCGCGGTATCGGTCAAACCGAGCGTCACGCGGATATCACCGTTCGACAGAGCTTCCGTACCGGTGACGCTCCACGGACGGTTGCGCACGAAGCCGTGTCCGGGACGGCCTTTACCTTCCGGATCGGGGCCAAACCACGGCCAGCAGATGGGCGCGCCGCCTTTGATCGCTTTGCCGTCCTGATAATAGGCTTTGCTGCTTAAGAACAGGATATCTTCCTCGCCCGCCGGCTGGTACGAGAGCACCTGTCCGGCGTGCGTGGAAATCAGCGCACTGGCCTTGGGCGTGTTGACCCGGATCATGGTCAGTCCGCCGTTGCCTTCGATAAATTCAACTTTTCCTGCGATGCCGTATTCGGCGTTGAGTTGTGCAATAGTCATGTTTTTTCCTGTCAGTCTGTTGTCTGGTTTATAAATTCGTCATGGGTATGATTTTACCGGCCGCCAGTTTAGCACGCGCACGAGCTTCGTCGGTATTGCCGCCATTGGCGAGCGCCACACCCATGCGCCGGCGTTTGAACGCTTCGGGTTTGCCGAACAGCCGGATATCGCTTTGCGGCACGCGCAGCGCGTCCTGCACACCTTTGAAGGCAATGTCTTTCGCGTCCATGCCGCCGTAAATCACCGCACTGGCGCCGGGTGCGCGCACGCTAGTGTCGATCGGCAAGCCGAGAATGGCGCGCGCGTGCAGGTCGAATTCGCTCTGAATCTGACTGCACAGCGTCACCATGCCGGTGTCGTGCGGGCGTGGGCTGACCTCGCTGAACCAGACGTCGTCACCTTTAATGAACAGCTCCACGCCAAAAATGCCAAGACCACCAAGATCGTCGGTAATCCGCCTGGCAAAATCGCGCGCGCGTTGCAGCGCAACAGGCGACACGGCCTGCGGCTGCCAGCTTTCGACATAATCGCCGTGTACCTGTACATGTCCGATCGGTTCACAGAAATACGTGTCTATCCCGCCATCCGCGTTTTTCGCGCGCACGGTCAGTTGCGTGATTTCATAGTCGAACTGAATCATGCCTTCAACAATCACGCGCCCCTGATCGACGCGCCCACCGCTTGCAGCATAGTGCCATGCGGCTTCGACTTCGGCGGCGGAATCCACTTTGGATTGCCCTTTTCCCGATGACGACATGACGGGTTTGACGATACAGGGATAGCCGATCTGTTCATCGATTGCGCTTCTGAGTGCATCCAGGCTGTCGGCGAACACATACGGCGAGGTAGGCAGTTGTAGTGTCTCCGCGGCCAGTCGGCGGATGCCTTCGCGGTTCATGGTCAATTGCGCGGCGCGCGCAGTCGGGATGACGGTCGCCAGTCCTTCCCGTTCGATCTGCACGAGCATGTCGGTAGCGATGGCTTCGATTTCCGGCACGACAATATGTGGTTTTTCCCGTTCGATCAGCGCGCGCAACGCCTGGCCATCAGCCATGTTGATGACATGCGCGCGGTGCGCGACCTGATGCCCCGGCGCATTCGCGTAGCGGTCCACAGCGATGGTTTCCACACCCAGCCGCTGCAGCGCGATAATGACTTCCTTACCGAGCTCGCCGCTGCCCAGTAGCATGACCTTAATTGCCCCCGGACTCAGCGGCGTGCCTAGTATTAAATACTGACTCTCCATAATTACTCCCTCACGGTTTTTTTGGATTGTTGTTGCTCAAGCGCCCACTGCACATGTTCGCGCACCATTGCGGACGGGTCGTCGAGCCGCGCGCATAGCACTGTCATGATTTCCTCCGTATAGGGTGCATTGCCCAGTCCCACGGCGATGTTGCGCAGCCATTGCGGGTAGCCGATACGCCGGATCGGGCTGCCTGCCAGCTTGGTTTCGAATTCTTCCGCACTCCAGCGGAACAATTCAACCAGCGTGATGTCATCCAAGCCATGACGCACATGGAAATCGGGTTCTTCGGTAATCTGCGCGAATTTATTCCACGGACAGACCAGCTGACAATCATCACAGCCATAAATGCGGTTGCCGATCAATGGACGTAACGGCCCGGGAATACTGCTTTTCAGCTCGATCGTCAGATAGGAAATGCAGCGGCGCGCGTCCACTTCAAACGGCGCGACAATCGCCTGTGTCGGACAGATATCGATGCATTTGGTGCAACTGCCGCAGAAACTCCCTTTTGTGCCGATGGGTTCATCAACCGGCAGTAACAGATCGGTGTAGATTTCACCGAGAAAAAAATACGAACCCGCCTGCCGCGACAGCAGTAATGTATGCTTGCCACGCCAGCCCAGTCCGGCTTTCTGCGCCCATTCGATTTCCATGACCGGCGCACTGTCGGAGAAAACGCGGTAATTAAACGGCCCGACAGCATCCCGGATTTGATCGGCCAGTTTCTGCATGCGCGCGCGCAATACTTTGTGATAGTCGCGCCCGAGGGCATAACGCGAAATGAATGCTTTCTCACCCTGGTTAATCACCGGCCAACTATCCGCCGCTTTCGGCGGAGAATAATTCATGCGCACCGAAATAACACGCTGCGCACCGGGCACCAGTTCGTACGGTCTGGACCGTTTGGTGCCATGTTTGGCCATATAATCCATTTCGCCATGATATGCTTTATCCAGCCACTGAAACATGCCGGATTCCGCCGCGGACATGTCCGCACAGGCATCGGCGATCCGAACATCCTGGAACCCGAGCACCCTGCCCCAGGCTTTGATTTTCAGAACCAGATCGGCTGTATCCATTTCGGGATTGTTACCCTTACTAGAGGAGGTTTTTTCTTGCGCGGTACTCATCATTCAGATTCAGACTTAACTTTTTTTCTTGCCAATGAGGCAGATACACTGGCTCTGGGTAAAAAAATCGCAGCTGTTTTACAGCCCGGACTGATCGTTTTTCTCAACGGTAATCTGGGCGCCGGTAAAACGACGCTGGTGCGCGGTATTTTACACGGACTCGGCCATCAACAGGCAGTCAAAAGTCCCACTTATAATTTAGTTGAAATCTATAATTTTTCTAGGTTATACTTGTATCACTTTGATTTTTATCGTTTCAATGATCCCTATGAATGGGAAGAGGCAGGCTTCCGGGAGCACTTCAACGCACACTCGATTTGCCTGATTGAATGGCCGGAAAAAGCATCAGGGCTGCTGCCCGAAGCAGATATCACAATCAATCTTCAGATTCTTGAATCCGGCCGGAACGTTACCATTTTCGCTAATACCCGAACAGGAGAACAATGTCTACAGCAATGGCCGAGACAAGCAGAAATATAATCGCAATGACGTTCAGCAACGCTACTGCATTGCATATCATTGCCGCACGCCATTTTCAGTACTGGGCCGTCTTCCTGATTTGTCTGTTTTTTCTGTTTTCGCTGAACAGCTCCCCTGTTTCGGCTTCAGGCACCGGCATTACTACAGCGCGCGTCGCACTGACCGGGGACTATACACGTATCACTCTAGAGTCCCGCAGGCCGATACAGTACGAATTAAGTATACTGAGTAATCCGGGCCGCATCGTCGTCGATCTGATCAATATTCCGCTCAATGATGCCATCAAATCCTTACCCGGCAAAATCAGCCCGGCTGACCCCCACATTGAACGTATCCGTTATGGCCGGTTTCAACCGCATATCATTCGTGTAGTATTGGATCTCAAGGCTGATGTTGTGCCACGCACGGCTGTCATAGATCCTAAAAACGACCATGGTTATCAATTAATACTGGATATTTATCATCCGGACAAAGCAGCTGTTGTTGAAAATGATCACAAGCATCATCAAAAAACATCGCCCACCACCCGTAAAACAATCCGCGAAACCGATGCACTCGACCATCTGGTGGCCACACTGATTAACCCTACGCTCTCGGCACGACCACCCCTGCCGCCGAAGCCATCGCGCCCGCAACAACAGCAGTCAGAACAGTCTCCACAGGTACAACAAACACAACAGATACATCAACCGCAACAGGCACAAAACGCTGCGCCACAGATAATCGCACGGAATTATCCGGAAAGCTATGCAGCGGCGCAGTTGCGCAAGCCTGCTCAATCTCAGTCCCGGACACAAACGCCTGCGGCACAAAGAATCATCACCATTGCCATCGATCCGGGACACGGTGGCCACGATCCGGGCGCAATCGCCAAAAATGGCAAAGGTACGAAAGAAAAGGATATTACGCTCGCCATTTCCAGAAAACTTAAATCGATCATTGATAAAGAACCGAACATGCGTGCCATCCTGACGCGTAATGGCGACTATTACCTGAATCTTAATCAACGCCAGGCCATAGCGCGCAAGCACAAGGCCGATCTGTTCGTTTCCATTCATGCCGACGGCAGTGAAAAGGTGCATCCGAGAGGTTCTTCGGTTTACACGTTGTCAGAACACGGTGCTACATCGACGACTGCAAGCTGGCTCGCCAAACAGGCCAATCATTCGAGCAACCATCTGGTTGGCGGTGTGGATATTGCTAGCAAATCGGGTGATATGCGTGAGATTATTCTGGATTTATCGATGAGTGCCACAATTAACGACAGCGTCAAGCTGGCGGAGTTAGTGTTGCAGGAAATCGGCCGAATTAATCAATTACATAAAAAAACGGTCGAGCAGGCTGGTTTTGTCGTGCTGAAATCGCCCGACATTCCCTCCATTCTGGTTGAAACCGCTTTCATCACCAATCCGCATGAAGAAAAGAAATTGATTAACAAGACTTATCAAAACAAAATGGCGACTGCGATTTTTTCCGGCATCCGGAATTACTTTGCCACCAATCCTGCGTTATCCCGGACTGAGATGGCACAGGCACGGTAACTTCTGCGACCATTTTTATCTTTCCTTTTCAGAATTCCAGAAATTATTTGAAGTCAGCAGGTTAATTGATATACAGTATGCGTCCGTAATAGCGCATGCACGAAAAAGCCTTTTTTACCCTTTTCAGCGTCTTATGCATCAAAAAGTCAGACTGCGACCGCACTGCCTATGAACACACAACAATCGGTTAGCGACTGGTATCAACTTGTCGATGATGGCGCTTCTCAACGCCTCGTTCTCACGGGCAATCTGACGCTGGCCGCACTGGATAAAAAATTCGGGCAGTTGTCCGGAGAGCTTTCCCGGCATGCCCGGAACACTGATATATGCTGGGATCTGAGTCAGATCCAGCACATGGATACTGCGGGCATTGTACTGCTGTGGAACGCCTGGTGTGCCAAACGGCCGAACCGTTTAATCCTGCGCCCGGAACATGAAAAAATGCTCAGGCGCATCGAAAATCTGCCTGCAGAAATACCCGAATCCAGAAAAAAAAGCCCATTCTGGCCGATACAGGCGATCGGCGGACAGTTTTTATTATTATGGGAAAACCTGCTCGGTATGATCATGATGGTTGGTCAGCTCGCACTGGACAGTCTGTTTTTTTTGCGCCATCCCGCTCTGATTCCATGGCGCGAAATCTCCGCCAATTTATACCGTACCGGCATGCAGGCTTTGGGAATAACCGCGCTGGTCGGGTTCCTGATCGGAATCGTCTTGAGTTATCTCTCCTCCGAGCAATTGCAGATGTTTGGCGCGGACATTTTTATCGTCAACATTCTCGGTATCAGCATTATCCGGGAACTGGGGCCTCTGCTGGCCGCCATTCTGGTCGCCGGCCGCTCCGGCTCATCGATGACAGCACAACTCGGGGTCATGCGTGTCACGCAGGAACTCGACGCACTGACTGTGATGGGCATCCAGCATAGTCAACGTTTGATTTTTCCCAAAATCATCGGTCTGGGACTCGCCATGCCGCTCCTTGTGCTCTGGACAAGCGCCATCGCGCTGATCGGCGGAATGGTTGCCGCTGAAATCCAGCTGGGCCTCAGTTACCATTATTTTGTGCATACGCTGCCTGAGTCGGTGCCGATTGGAAATCTGTGGCTGGGGCTTGGAAAAGGCGCCGTCTGCGGTATGGCCATCGCGTTGATTGCCTGTCATTTCGGCCTGAGAATCAGGCCAAATACCGAAAGCCTCGGTGAAGGCACAACGACATCGGTTGTTACATCCATTACAATCGTTATCATCATCGACGCCATTTTCGCAATTGTTTTTTCAGATGTCGGTATCATCAAGTAACGCTATGGATGACACACCATTTATCATCGAAATTGAAGGACTGCACACCCAATTTGGCCAGCATGTCGTTCACCAGAATCTGGATCTACGTGTCAAACGAGGAGAAATATTGACGCTTGTCGGCGGTTCAGGCAGTGGTAAAACAACACTGCTGCGCCAGATGCTGGGTCTTGAAAAACCGACGCACGGGAGCGTCAAAATTTTTGGAAGTGCACGCTATAATTGTGATGTTGCATCCAGTAAAAGCATTCGTAACCGTACCGGTGTATTATTTCAACAAGGCGCCTTGTTCAGCGCATTGACTGTTTACGACAATGTCGCACTGCCGATGCGTGAACTGCGTGTGCTGGATGAGCGAACGATCCATAATCTCGTACTAACCAAGTTGAGTATGGTCGCCATCGAACCGGAGCATGCGTACAAAATGCCGGCTAATTTATCCGGCGGCATGATCAAACGCGTGTCACTGGCACGGGCAATTGCATTGGATCCGGAGTTATTGTTTCTGGACGAGCCCACGGCCGGGCTGGATCCTGAATTGAGCGAAAGCTTCGTACAACTGATTCTGGATATGCGCCGTGAACTGGATTTAACCATAGTGATGGTAACACATGATATTGATACGCTGATTGCCTTGTCAGACCGTATCGCGGTACTGGCTGATCGAAAGGTTGTCGCGGCAGGCACGCTTGCGGAGATATGCCACTACCCTCATCCTTTCATCGCAAATTTTTTCAAGACAATGCGCAATAAACATCCACTCATCGATAACAGGGAATAATCATGGAAAACCGGGCACATGCCCTTATGGCAGGTCTTTTTGTCATTTGTCTGGGCGCCGCTGCACTTGTTGTCGCCCAATGGTTTAAAGGTGACGCAATCGATTATCATCACTATCGGGTGGTTACCCAGGAATCGATCACCGGGCTGAGTCTGCAGGCATCCGTCTATTACCGTGGCGTCAATATCGGCAAAGTCAATCGTATTTATTTTGATCCTGAAAACGGGCAGCAGATTATTATCGATATCGCGATTGACGGCAATATCAAACTACCCAAAAATATTTATGCGCAACTGGGCTATCAGGGCATTACCGGGCTGGCGTATTTACAGCTCAGAAACGATGCTAAAATTTCTCCGGATACGCTGCCCGAAGAAGCGCAAATTCCAATGCGTCCTTCGCTGCTAGACGAGGTTACCGGCTATGGCCAGAATATTCTCAATAATGTCAATGAACTGGTCATCAAAGTACACCAATTGCTCAATGATGATAATCAGGAGCAGGTTTCAAACATACTGCGAAACATTGAAAAAGTAACCCGAAACTTTGACGATATCGCGCATAATGTACAGCCCGGATTCGAATCATTTACACATTTGACTCGGGAATCCAGCATTCTGGTCGGGCATTTGGACGATCTACTTACCGAAATCAATTTATCCATGCGAAAAGTGAATGAACAGGGCGGCATCATCGACAGCTTGGCAACAACGGCGCAGGAAATGGCAACCACTATTCCGGAACTGCGCAGAGTCAGTAACGGCCTGATGCGCAACTCACAAAGCCTGGATCGCATTCTGCAGCAGTTGGAAGAAAACCCCCAGATGCTTTTATTCGGGCGACCACCATCTCTACCCGGCCCCGGTGAAGATGGTTTTATTGCACCTTCGGGAAAAAGTCGATGAAAAAATCAACCGTCATTCTTGGATTACTGCTACTGACAGGATGCACTGTCATACCCAAACCGGATTCCTCCACGGCAATTTACAATTTTGCCGTTTACGCCCCTTCACCAGTAGAACGACCGGAACAGCACATCGTCAAAAACGGAAAAAAAATACTTATCCCGCAGATCACAGCGCCTTCATGGCTGGATACGCCGGCCATACATTATCGTCTCGCCTATCATAATGCTGCGCAATCCTATACTTACGCCAACAGCCGATGGTCTTCCCCACCCGCATTTCTGCTGACGCAGCAAATCAAGCAGAAAATTGCGGCTGATACGCATCATCTGGTCATCAAAGACAGCAGTGTCGCTATCGTGGAATATGAATTACACATCGAGATTGAAGAGTTTTCACAGATCTTCAACACATTGTCAGACAGTTATGTATCCATACGCTTCCGTGCAAGCCTCGTCAACAATGCGCACCGACTGGTTGCCCAGAAAATCTTCAGCACGTCCCACGCAACAGCAACCGCCGATGCTGCCGGTGCAGTAGACAGTTTTACCATCGCAAGCAACCGGCTGATGAATGAACTTGTCGAATGGCTGAATTCTGCAGTGGACAACTTCTAGCCTACTGTTGATTATCGTTTAGCCGAAAAATTGGATGTTCAGTCCATACACCCTCTGCTTTTGTTTATAATGCCCCATTGACAGCACGGGCAATTTTCACGGTCTGACGGCAACACGCGTCAATGGTATTAATATAATGACAAGGTAAGCGAATCCTGATATTGCTTATGCGAATATCCGAATCTGACAATTTAAGGAGAGTTTCTGTGCGTTTGTTGATGCGATTAACGTTCATACCTGCTATTGCCATTTTTACACTGATTTTACTGGCAGCCTGCGGCAACAAGGGTCCGCTTTATATACCGGATACCGAAGTACCTACGGTATCAATGACGCCGACAACGCCACCTGCAGCCGCCACTATGAAAGATGAAAACGAAAAATGAATGATTTTCCCCAATTCGAATATCAACAAGACATACTTTATGCTGAATCTGTATCACTGGAAACCATCGCCAAAAAATTTGGCACACCTTGCTATGTTTATTCAAGGGCGGCTTTAACGGAAACTTACCATGAATTTGAGCACGCCTTTGCAAATGACGACCATCTGATTTGTTATGCCGTAAAAGCCAATTCGAATCTTGCTGTTCTGAATTTGCTCGCGCGGCTCGGCAGCGGATTCGACATTGTTTCCGGTGGCGAATTACAAAGAGTGATTAAAGCAGGCGGAGATCCGAGTAAAGTTGTTTTCTCCGGTGTCGGAAAAATGGCGGATGAAATACGTATGGCATTGGCCTCCGATATTCTGTGCTTCAATGTCGAATCCATCGCAGAACTGCAATTACTCAATCAGATTGCCGCAGCGATGAACAAGACTGCACCGGTCAGCCTGCGGGTTAATCCCGATGTTGACGCCAGAACACATCCTTACATTTCAACCGGATTGAAAGAAAACAAATTCGGCATCCCGATTGAAGAAGCAGAACAAATCTATCTATCGACGGATATTTTTCCGCATATCCAGTTTATCGGTGTAGATTGCCACATCGGATCGCAATTGACCGAACTGGATCCATTTGTTCAGGCGGGTGAAAAACTGGTCAGTTTATTGAACCGATTATGCGCTCAAAATTTACACATCACCCATCTGGATCTGGGCGGAGGCCTGGGTATACGCTACACAAACGAAGCACTGCCTTCGATACACGATTATGTTGCCGCACTGCGTAAAACCTTAGGCCAGCTCAAACTGCGCCTGCTCATAGAGCCTGGTCGCTCTCTGGTTGGAAATGCCGGTTTGTTATTGACACGTACGGCTTACATCAAGCATACGCCGGAGCGTCATTTTGCCATTGTCGACGCCGCCATGAACGATCTGATGCGACCTTCTCTGTACAAGGCCTATCATCAAATCCTACCGATCCTGAAAAGAAAAGGCAGTTTATGCAATTATCAGATTGTCGGTCCGGTCTGCGAAACAGGTGATTTTCTCGGCCATGACCGCAAACTCATTCTTGAAGCGGACGATCTCCTTGCAGTCATGTCGGCGGGCGCTTACGGTATGAGCATGAGTTCCAACTATAATACCCGCCCGCGTGCAGCAGAGGTCATGGTGGACGGCGACACCGTCCACCTGATCAGGGCACGTGAAACCATTGACCAACTGACCGCATCAGAAGTCATTCTGCAAACCTAACCGCTTGTCAGACTGGAACCGTTTTAAATCTGTTTCAATTCCAGAACGGAAAATATTAATATGTGCAGGTTCCATGTTCAATGTATCCATCATGATCAATCAATCGCCCAGTTTAGCTGATACACAGTATCAGGATGAAATTTTAAATGGCGTGTCACGGACTTTCGCCCTGACTATCCCGCAATTGCCAGCGGCGCTCAGGAAGGTGATCGGCAATGCTTATTTACTGTGCCGGATTACCGATACAATTGAAGACGATAATGCATTGACCATAGATCAAACACGCCAATTGTCCGATATGTTTTCCGAAGTAGTCTGTGGAAACATTGCGGCAGAACAATTTGCCAATGCGCTTTACCCGCTGCTTTCCGAGCATACGATTCCGGCTGAACATGATTTAATCAAAAACACCCCTGCCGTTATCCGCGTCACCCACAGCTTTAATACGGCGCAACGCAAAGCGCTCGAGCGTTGTGTGCGTATCATGAGCCGCGGGATGGCTGATTTTCAGGATACCGAAACCCTGGATGGTCTCAAGGATTTACCGGCCATGAACCTGTACTGTTATTATGTTGCCGGTGTTGTCGGTGAGATGCTGACGGAACTGTTCTGTGATTATTCCGAGGCAATCAAGCGCAATAAGCCTGAGCTGATGAAGCTGGCGGTATCCTTCGGGCAGGGTTTGCAAATGACGAATATTCTCAAAGATATCTGGGATGACCGCAAGCGCGGTGCCTGCTGGTTGCCGCAGGATATTTTCCTGACACATGGATTTGTGCTCAGAGACCTTCGCTCTGATTACTCAGACACACGGTTTGAAGACGGTCTCGGCGATCTCATCGGCATCGCAAAAAAACACCTGGAAAATGCATTGACATACACCTGTATGCTCCCACTGCATGAGAAAGGCATACGCAAATTCTGCTTGTGGGCGATCGGCATGGCTGTATTGACGTTGAACAAAATCAACAAACATCGTGATTTTAAAAAAGGTACACAGGTAAAAATCACACGGCGCGCAGTCAAAGCAACTGTATTTACCACAAGCCTCTTTGCAGGTAACGACAGTGTTCTGGAACTATTATTCAAAACAGCGTCGCGTCATCTTCCGGAAACGGCTGTATCCGATGAATGGTTTTTAAAACGCTGATAATCTCACTGATTATCCAACACGACAAAGAGAAATCTTCCTATGAAATCGCTAGTCACAGGTGCAACGGGCTTTTTAGGCTCAGCGGTTATGCGCTGTTTGCTGGAGGCAAGGCACAACGTGCGTCTTTTGGTCAGACCCAACAGCGACCGGCGCAATATCGAAAACCTCCCGATTGAAATTGCCGAGGGGGATTTACGTGATCAGCACTCACTGGAAAAAGCGGTCGATGGCTGTGATTACCTTTTCCATGTGGCCGCGGATTATCGCCTGTGGGTACCTGATCCACAAACCATGTACGACATCAATGTGCACGGCACCAAAGCGTTGATCATCGCCGCAGCCAATGCCGGCTTGAAACGCATTGTCTACACCAGCAGCGTCGCGGCATTGGGGCTGACAGCCAACGGCACACCGGCTGACGAAGAAACACCTGTCAGTCTGGAACAGATCAAAGGTCACTATAAGCGCTCAAAATACATTGCCGAACAAATGGTCAGCGAATTGACCCGCCAGCACCAATTGCCACTGGTTATCGTCAATCCGTCAACACCGATTGGCCCACGTGACATCCGCCCGACACCAACCGGACGCATTGTTCTGGATACTTTGCACAACAGAATGCCTGCTTACGTGAATACCGGTTTGAATATCGCGCATGTCGATGACATCGCCTACGGCCATTTGCTGGCGTGCCAAAAGGGGAAAACGGGCGAACGCTATATTCTCGGCGGTGATAATCTGTCTTTACTCGAGGTACTGGAAACACTGGACGGCATTATCGGCCAGCACAAAAAGCGCATCAATCTGCCGACGAATCTTATGCTTCCCGTGGCCTGGTGTATGGAGAAAGTCGCCACCGTCACCCATAAGGAACCCCGTGCGACACTGGATAGTATCCGCATGGCGAAAAAAATGATGTTCTTTACCAGTGAGAAAGCGATGAAAACATTGGGCTATACATTCCGTCCGGCCCGATATGCCCTTGAAGATGCCGTAACATGGTATCAAAACAACGGTTACTGCAATTAGCCGCAGGGATGGAACTTAGCGCTGTAAGAATTATCATATTGGCATGCGAATCATCTGCTTCATTATCGCTCTGACACTTCTGTTTCCGGTCAATGTCCTCGCCCATGAATTACCGGATCTGGGCGATGTTTCACAAGCCACCATTACGCCACGTGAAGAACGGCAGATCGGCTTGCAGATCATGCGCCAGATACGCGCTGATCCAAGCTATCTGGATGATCCGGAGATCACCGGCTATCTCAATAGTCTGGGGCATAAACTAATTACCCATTCAACCGAATCAAGCCCCGGCCAGTCTTTTGAATTTTTCGCTTTGCAAGATTCAACCATCAATGCGTTCGCTCTGCCCGGCGGTTTTATGGGATTTAACAGTGGGCTGATCATCGCGGCACAAAGCGAATCGGAACTAGCTGCCGTCATGGCGCATGAAATTGCGCATGTCACGCAGAAACACCTCGCACGCATGATTTCTAGCCAAAAATATACGATGATTGCATCGCTCGCGGCACTTGCCGTTGCCATCCTGGCATCCCGCTCGAACCCTCAGGCCGGTCAGGCCATTATGGCCGCTTCGCAGGCTGGCGCGATACAGTCACAGTTGAATTTCACACGCCGGCACGAAAAAGAAGCCGATCGGGTCGGCTTGAATATCCTTGTTGCAGCAGGTTTCGATCCTCAAGGTATGCCGGCTTTTTTCGAGCGCCTGCAAAAAGCCAGCCGTTTTTATGAAAATGGCGCACCATCCTATTTGCGCACGCACCCGATAACCTATGAACGTATTGCCGACATCCAAAACAGAACACATGAAATGGCTTACCGTCAAGTACTGGACAGCATTGATTTTCAGCTGGTACGCGCAAAATTGCGTGCAATGCAAAGCAAATCCGGCGAAGCTGTCAACCAGTTCAAAGCGCGCTTGAACGACAGACGCTACAGCAATGAAGCGGTTGAACGTTACGGCTACGCTCTTGCGTTGTTGCGCGATAAAAAGAACAGGGAAGCCAACGAACAATTGGCTGTGTTATACAGCCTGATCGATACGAATCCTACAGGCGGTGTGCGCCTGGATAACCATCCGCTCGGAAAAACCATCGATATCAAGCACAAAGGCTTTCAGGCCGGCGCCATGATTGAAACGCTGGCGGCTGCAGTCAGACTCGCCAACGATCAGTTCGATGATGCTATCAATATTTACCGCAGTGCACTCAGAGTCTACCCGCAGCATAAAGCACTCATTCATGGTTACGCCAATGCATTGCTTCAAAACCAACAAGTTGACAGTGCACTTGAACTCATCAATCGTGAATTGCAGTTTCATACCAACGACATTCATCTCTACCAGTTACAGGCGCGCGCCTACGCAATGCAGAATAAGGATATGCTCAAGCATCGTGCGCAAGCCGAGGTATATATCCGCCAGGGATTTTACGATGCTGCAGCTGAACAACTGCAGATTGCGTTAAGACACGATAATGGCGATTTCTATCAGTTATCGTCTGTCGAAGCGCGTCTGCGTCAATTGCAGTTGCTCATTGAAGAATTGAAAGAAGACTAAAAATCGCAGCAGATGATCGCACGGCAGATTTTCTGATATGCCTTAAACAGCCGGAACCCGTAAAGTAAACGTCACCGGCCCGTCATTGATCAGCGCGACCTGCATATCCGCACCGAACTGTCCGTATTGCGTACCCGGATAAGCCTTGTCCGCAATGGCGCACAGATAGGCAAACAATTCACGCCCTTCTTCCGGTGACGCTGCCCCCGTAAAACTGGGACGATTACCCGTGTTGGTATCCGCTGCAAGCGTAAACTGGGGAACCAGCAGCAATCCGCCGTTTATTGCACGCAGACTCCAATTCATGCGCCCGGATTCATCCGGGAAAATACGGTAATTCAATATGCGCTCCAGTAACCGATCTGCCTCTCTTGCCGTATCATCTTTTTCGACGGCGATCAGCGCCATGATACCGATGCCAATGGCGCCTGTCTCCTGATTATCTATAGTGACTTTTGCCGTATTGACACGTTGCATGACGGTAATCATTGCGGTTTACCGGTTTACAACGGGTGTCGGCGGCTTGCAATAAAACCGGGACGGAAATTCCTCACTGCGCTGCCGGTTACGGATGACATCACCACCTTCACCGACACAGGCTGCGATGGATTGATCGAGACTGGGAAAATATTCGTTGGCGCCGGGTTGTGCTGACGTAGGTGGCACTCTGGCACGAATCCTGGCACAGATTTCAGATTCATCAGCACTCATTGTATCGTTTTCTATGGCGGGTAACGGACATAACCGGCACGGATCGCCAGGACAAAGACAACCCTCACAGTTCGCCTGAACCGATGTAGTCAATAACATCAGCCACAGCCCGATTACCGATAAAACCAAATGACCGCAGTGACGTGCGATACTTCCTTCCGGACAGACAAATCGTTTCATTGTTATATAATGCTCCAATCAAAATGTTTGGTTAAAATACGCATTGTCTCTTCATCGGGGACAAAGTGCAAAAAACATTTGTTCATTCTTGACGAATATAACGAATACACGGATGATGCATGCAATGTGTCAATAATTGGTATGCACATCATTAGCCCCATCAAACAAGGAATCCAGATGAAAATTTTGTTGGTTGTATTTCTGTTCAGTCTGTATATTCCAGTTTCCCACGCCGAGATCGGGGCATCGCTCCAACAGCTCCAGCAACGTGCGAATGCGGCTTACGAGCAAATGATGCAAGCCAGAAGAGAAGCGGACAATCTGCAGAAAGATGCTGCTTTTGCGGAAAGAGAGCTGCAAGCCGCCAGAAATCGATTAGCCGATCGCGAAAAAAGCGCTGAAACTGCACGGCAGAAATCAACTGAAGCGAACCGGAGACTGGAACGCGCAACAAATCAGTGGAAGGAAGCTTCCGATATCCTCGAACGTGAATGGCAGCAATCCGGGCGATATTAGCAAACCGGTTCCTGCGATATTCGCAGAAACATGCTGATGTGCGGTATGCCGGCTTCAATGAATTCATCGCCTGTTTCTTGAAAACCAAATCTTGCATAGAAGGTTTTTGCGGTCACCTGTGAATTCAGCTTGATTTCCGTTATACCGCTATGCTTGGCTCTGTCGAGCAGACACCGCAGCATGGCGCTGCCAATCCCTTCGCCACGCCACGCTTTCAATACTGCCATACGACCGATATGTCCGTCCGGCAACAATCTCGCGGTTCCTATCGGTTCCCCGTCAGATGCAGTGGCAAGCACATGGATGCTTACCGGATCAAATGCATCCCATTCCAGCGCTTCGGGCACCTGTTGCTCAAGAATAAATACCGCTTCCCGCACGACCCGCAACGCTGCTGTACTGTCATGCCACCTAACGATACGCAGCTGAAACGTATTCACTGTCATGATATTAAAAATAGGAAAAGAATCGGCCAGTAGCAGTGTATATCCTGACCGGAAAGTGTTTTATCCTCTTGCAAATTTTACCGCGGACAACCTGTCCCGATATCTGCTACTATGATCAATAGTGGCAGTCCTGTTTGCAAAAGTAGAATATTCACAGGCTCATTTACTGTAACACAGTTTCCATAATTGCGAGGAAATGCAAATGAAATTTACTTCGCTCACGCAACGTTTCGCCGTTTGGTTTACGCTGGTTTCCTTGTTACCAATTGTGCTCATTGGCAACAGCTTTCTGCATACTTTTGAAACCGAAATACAGAAAACCGTCATTGAAAATTTATCCGCCATGGCGGATAAAAAGGTCGAACAGATTGATACCTATCTCAAAGAACGCCTGCTTGACGCCAGTTTACTGCATGATGCACCCGCAACACGTGATGCAATGCTCCAGTTTCCACAGGTTTTTGAAGCATATGGCGTTGATTCGGATGCCTACCGCCAGCTCGATGCGCAATACCGCGATTATTTCGGACGCTTCGTCACAGATGCCAGCTACTACGATGTATTCCTGATTTCGGCGAAAGGCGATATTGTCTATACGCAAAGCCACGAATCCGATTTCGCCACCAATCTGTTCACAGGACGCTACAGCCACACGGGCCTGAGTCAAGTCACACGCCATGCAATAAAACATCGCGAAAGTTCAATCTCGGATTTTGAATTTTATGAACCCTCTTATGGCGCCATAGCCGCATTTATCGGCTTTCCCATTATCATTGACGCGGAAATCAAGGGAGTGCTGGCATTGCAGTTTTACAGCGCGGATGTGTTCAAGGTGTTATCCAACAATATCGGTCTGGGAGAAACGGGCGATACCGTGGTCGCACGGCTTGAAGACGAGGATACCGCACTCATTATGGCGCCGCTCAGTACGGATCCCGATGCTGCGTTGAAACGTAAAATTCCGCTTAATATGCCTTATTCAGTCGCGCTGAGGGATGCCCTATCCGGTAAACCCGGCGAAGCCATCATCAGGGATTTTCACGATAATGAAGTTGTCGCTGTCTGGCGTTATCTGCCCAGAATGAACTGGGGTATTATCGTAAAGAAGGATGTTGATGAAGCTTTCGCCAATGTCATTCAGATAAAACATTACAGCCTGATTATTCTGGGCGTTACTTTGCTGGGCGTTATATTCGGCGCTTTTCTGTTTAACCGGCGTGTTGTCGTACCGCTGAAGGAACTGAACCGTGGCGCACTGGAAATTGCCGCGGGTAATCTTCACCAGCGCGTTTCGATTGCCGGCTGGAATGAAATGCGGCAGCTGGGACACACGTTCAACATTATGGTTGAGCGTTTGAATGCCAGTAATCAGGAACGCAGAAATGCTGAGCAGAATTTACGCCAGCTCAATCAGGAGCTGGAACACCGGGTGGCAGCCCGTACCTCAGATTTACAATACGCCAATACCGTTCTGGCGCTCAAAGAAGAAGAAACGCGTTCGGTCGTGGAACATATGGTCGATTGCGTCGTAACCACCGATCCGATTGGTGTCATTCTTTCCGCCAATCCGGTCATTGAAAAACTGTTCGGGTATACCCCGGAAGAAGTCGTCGGAAAGAATGTCGCTATTCTGGTACCTGAACCTGACCGCTCCGAGCATGTACACTATATGGAACGTTACTGCAAAACCGGGCATGGCCAGAAATACGTCAGCCGCCCCTATATCAAAGGCGCACATGGTATTGGACTGGGACGCGAAGTCGAAGCCGTTCATAAAACTGGCGAACTCATTCCGGTCTACCTTGCTGTCAGCGAATACTATGTAGGCCAAGAACGGCACTTTACGGGTGTCATGCGCGATATGCGGGAACATGTACGCATTATGAAGGATCTGGAACAGGCCAGAAATGATGCGGAGGCGGCCAACAGAGCCAAGTCTGCATTTCTCGCCGCGATGAGCCATGAAATCCGCACACCCATGAATGGCGTCATCGGAATGATAGATGTACTCAGGCAAACCAGCCTGAGCGGTTATCAGATGGAAATGGCCAACCTGATACGCGACTCGGCGTATGCTTTGCTGGCCATTATTGAAGATATTCTGGATTTTTCCAAGATTGAGGCCGGAAAACTGGAAATCGAAAAAATTCCTATGCCATTGGCCAGTGTCGTCGAAAATGCCTGCGGTATGCTGGCGCATCTCGCGCAAAGCAAAAATGTGGAGTTGACTTTATTCATTGATCCCTCTATTCCTGAGAATGTACTGGGTGATCCTTTACGGATTCGGCAAGTACTTGTCAACATTATCAATAATGCCATCAAATTTTCCAGCAAACAGGAGAAACCGGGCAAAGTTTCCGTACGCGTCGTACTGACCGAATCCGAGCCGGAACAAGTTGTCGTTACCTTCCAGGTTACCGATAATGGTATCGGTATGGATAAGGAAACACTGGATAAGCTCTTCCAATCCTTCTCCCAGGGGGATCCTTCAACCACACGCCGCTTTGGTGGCACCGGTCTGGGATTGGCCATTTCTCACCACCTGGCGGAATTGATGGATGCGGAAATCACCGTACAAAGCCAACCTGCCCAAGGCTCCACATTCGTCATCCAGATGCCCTTCAAACCTTTGCCCGACACCGATGATGTCAAACACAAAGCGACCGAACTGGCTGGTTTATCTTGTTTGATTTTCGGTAATCATGACGGATTGGGCAATGACCTTGCGGTTTATTTAAAAAGCGCGGGTGCGTCTGTTGAACAGGTTCCCGATTTAACGGCGGCACGGCAATACATAAAACATCTGAAATCCGGCTTATGGTTAATTGTGATTGATGCCGGAAACCATGAACCACCAATAGCAGAACTCCGCATTGCTTTCAGTAGGCGATCGGAAGTATTACGCTCCCGCCTGGAACCTCACTTTATTATCATTAAACGCGGCCGTCGCAAACAGGCGCGCGTCGAAGATATCGACATTGTTACCCTGGATGGGGATGTGATGTACCGCCAGTCCTTGTTGAGAGCAATGGCCCTGGCGGCCGGCAGAGCCGAACCCGAAGAAGTGAATCTGCCAGCACCTGACGTGCGCATGCAAAAGCCATCGCTTATGTCACGCGAAGAAGCCTTGCGGCAAAATAAGCTGATTTTGGTCGCCGAAGATAATGAGATCAATCAAAAGGTCATTCGGCAACAGTTGACACTACTCGGTTACGCGGCCGATATCGCCAATGACGGGCGCGAAGCACTCGGACGCTGGCAGAACTGCAGCTATAGATTGATATTGACGGATTTACATATGCCCGAAATAGATGGTTTTGAGTTGACAAAAAATATTCGCGAACTCGAATCCGGAAAAAATCGCCATATCCCCATTGTTGCATTGACCGCCAATGCGCTCAAAGGCGAAAGAGAGCACTGTCTCAATGCCGGCATGGATGATTATCTCAGCAAGCCAGTTCAACTTGAGGATCTGCGCGCAATGCTGGAAAAATACATCCCACTGACTCAATCGGACTCAAAAGAAAAAGCGCAATCAGAACGGGAAGTGGCTGCATCATCGGCTATGTCTCCCGCAGAAGCTGCAGATTCAGCGGTGGAAGTGCCTGTCAATGTGCATATCCTCGAAGAGTTCGTAGGAAACGACCCGGAAATTATCAAAGATATGCTGCACGATTACCGTATCAATGCTGCACAAACGGCTGCAGAATTACGGGCGGCATACCAGAGCGATCAGATAACAACCGTTGGCTCAATCGCGCATAAGCTTAAATCATCATCCCGTTCGGTTGGCGCATTAAAACTCGGTGAAATCTGTGCCGAAATGGAACAGGCCGGTAAAAAGAATGACAAAGAATCGCTGAGAACCCTGCTTATTCAGTTTGATACAGCGATCAATGAAGTCGAAACCTATCTTGATAAACTCTGAGTAGCTACGCCATCCATGACTTGGTTAAATGGCTTGCCCTGATAAAAATGATGGATGTTATCGGCAATCTGATCCAGCAGGCGCTGGCGCGATTCCCTGCTGGCCCAGGCCACATGCGGCGTAATGATCAAATTTGACTGTGAATACTGGAGTAATACGTTTTCATTATCCGGCGGTTCTTGCTGTAAAACATCCAAACCTGCACCGGCAATACGCTGCGTGGATAATGCGCGTAACAAATCGGTTTCATTGATGATTGCGCCACGCGCGGTATTGATCAAATAGGTTGACGGTTTCATTAGCTTGAATTCTCTCCAACCTATCATTTCACGCGTCTCTTCCAACAGCGGACAGTGCAAGGAAATAAAATCGGACTGCCGAAGTACGTCGTCAAAAAGCACCCTGCCTGTTCGTGCTGCTGCCCGCCCTTTATGCTCTGCAATACATACACGCATCCCGAATGCTCTGGCAACATCGGCAACTGCCTTTCCCAATTCACCGTAACCGATGATACCCAGTATCTTGCCTGACAATTCCTCAATCCCAAAATCCAATGGACAAAAATGCCGGCTGGCTTGCCAGCGGCCATTTTTTACCAGTTGCCGGTAGGCTTCAAAATGACATGTCAGATTCAGCATCAGCATAAAGACGTGCTGTACAACAGACGGCGTTGCGTAACCCCGTACATTACAAACCGGGATTCCACATTCTGCAGCTGTTTTGAGATCGATATTATTGTATCCGGTTGCCGCTATACAGATTAATTTCAGATGGGTCGCCGCAGCGATAATTTCACGGTTTAAAGAAAATTTATTGCACACCACAACTTCCGCGCCATGGATGCGTTCCATGACTTGATTGATCCCGGTCTCAGCATAATATTTCCATGGGGAAACAGCCTGTTCAAGTGCGGTACAGTCCATGTCACCACGGGTAACAGAGCCAAAATCGAGAAAAACAGCACGCATGGGTATCAACCTTTAAATTTGATTTTGTATGACTGTATTATTTCAAATATTTCGGAAACCAATCGGCAGCATACTGTAGAGCTTTTTCCAAAGATGGGTTCTTCGAACCAAGCGTTCCAATTCAATCATGTTAAAAGAATGGCATCGATTTTATCACTCGCACTTGATACCGTTATTGCCTGACAACACATTCCGCAGTGTTGAAATTGAATATAAACACCGCATAAAATGGTATGACAACAATAATACGAAAATATGGATATAAAAACCAGGTTTGTGGCCTGTTTACATACCTGGAAGGATTTTAAGTAACCTCAGTATATCTGGGGAATTGAGCTGGTTTACACAAGCATCGCAGACGCAACCTGCTACGCCGGGATGCATTATGACTACCTCAGTTACAAAATAATACAACAACAGAAAATGCGAACTTCTCATGCCCTATAAAAGAAACTGGTTAAACATTTCAGTTTTTTCTTTAATTTCCTGCATGAATGATCAGTGTGTCCTTGATTTATTTGAGCTATAAATTTAAGCAATTATGATTATCCATCAAAAAAACACACCGTATACTGAATATCAAATCCTGATGCAATCCGGTGAACTAAAGCCGGATATTGATCAAGCCAATGCAATTCATCTATTTGAACAATTGCATGCTGCATTGCAGCATTATTCCCGTTCCGGTATCCGTAAAAGCAACTGGTTTACTCGTCTGTTTTCTCGTGCTGACGAGGCTCCGATCCCTCCTCCAAAAGGGATATATCTCTTTGGCGGTGTTGGTCGCGGAAAATCTATGTTAATGGATTTATTCTACGAAACCGTGCCTCTATCCGCTAAACGACGCATGCATTTTCAGGAATTCATGCTAGATATTCATGCACATTTGAAAACCTGGCACGGCCTGTCGATACAGCAACGCAAACTGGCTTTAAAAGATATGATTCCCGATAAGAAAATTGACCTGGATGATCCGATACCTGCCGTAGCGCACCAAATCGCCAGCACAACGACTTTGCTATGCTTTGATGAGTTACAGATAACCGATATTGCCGATGCAATGGTGGTCACACGACTATTTCAGGAATTATTCAATCAAGGTATAGTGATTGTTTCCACATCCAACAGAGCCCCGGATGATCTATACAAAAATGGTTTAAATCGGCATCGATTCATACCATGCATCGATCGTATTAAGGAAAGGATGGAGATCATTCCGCTTAATGGTCCTGTAGACTATCGTTATGATCGTCTCAAAGGTGTGAAAACATATTTTCACCCGGTAAATGAAACGACGACCGCCGCATTATCCGCTATTTTTTTTCGATTAACGGATCGCAGTATCGAAGATCGTGAAAAAGTACCGAGCGGTGAATTGATCGTACAGGGGCGAAAATTGTTTGTTCCTAAATCGGCACGCGGCGTAGCGGTGTTTTCATTTAAGCGGCTTTGCGCCAATCCACTGGGACCAGTCGATTATATCGCCGTTGCAAAAGCCTATCATACCGTTATTATGGTTGCGATTCCGCTGTTCACACATGAAAATACCAGTGAAGCCACCCGTTTTATGCATTTTATTGATGCTATATATGAGCATAACGTCAAATTCCTGTGCTCAGCGGCAGCTCCGCCCCAACAGCTGTATCGCTCTGGAAGCATTGATTTTGAATTCGAACGCGTTGTTTCACGATTAATGGAAATGCAATCGGAAGACTATCTGGTACGTGGTCACGGTAAGCTTGTTTCAAGATCCATTTAAAAAATAATTCCAAAACTCACTTGCTTATCAACTGTTTTGTCTGGATGCCAAAATATAACCGGAAACACCGCCCAACAACATACCCAGCGGGCTGGCGATCAAAATGCCAATGGCTGTCGCCTGTTGTACATCACGCATGACGAACATCAGCCCGAAAAATCCAAAGACAAAACCGAAGCTACCCAGGATTAATATGCCACTCACAACGGCTACCGCCATACCAATTTTTCTTCCGAAAAGCCATTGCCATAAATAGCCGCTGACCAATGCCGCGAAGGATAATGACACTGCGGTATTCATCCATTCTTCAAACCCGGTGGTAATTGAAAAAATGGTTTTAATAGAAAATAAAACAATCAGGAAAACGATTAAAACTGTTGCTATTTTAAGGAGTATTCGTACCATGGTGGTCAATAAAAATAATATGTACGCATATTAGGCTACACAGTAATAGTAAGCGCGATTCTTTCCTTCTTTTTTGGCAAGATACATGGCCGAATCCGCGTTGGCCATTAATGTTCCAATGGTTTCACCATCATGTGGATAAACAGCAATACCAATGCTTGAGCCAATGGTAATACTATTATTATCTTTCAATTGTATGTCCGTTTTAAAACGATTGAGTAGATTTTCCACGAAATGATCAATTTCACTGCGGCCTTCACCAGTGACATTAAATGCTATGACGAACTCATCACCGCCGAGCCGTATCAGAATATCCTCTTTACGAACGGTCGCCTTCAAGCGGCTGGCAACTTCAATTAACACCTTGTCACCTACTTTATGACCAAAATTATCATTAACTTCTTTGAATCCATCCAGATCGATGAGTAACAGTACCAATTGCTCACTGTTCTTTTTCGCATTCACCAACATAATGTCCAGCAACTGGTTTCCTGCACGCCGGTTAAACAGCTGGGTCAACGGATCATGTTCAGACTCATATAAAACACGTTCCATTTGAAATGTACGTTCCGTTACATCAATGACAAGCCCTTCAATCAGGGTATCTGCTTCATTTTTACTTTGGTCATTATGCACAGCCGAAAATAGACAATGCAACCATCTTTCTTCGCCATTACAGGTCGTTTCAAGCTGAAGATCACATGCTACTGATTTATGGGTTTCAAGAATATCATCTAACAATTCGTGAACCTGACACGGATTCGTAAATAACTCGGGCAGATAAATATTTTTCTTATCCAATCGGCGTTCTATCTCCGCTATACCGATTATTTTCTGAAAAGCCTTGTTGGAGGACCTCAAATGAAGATTCCAGTCCAGCAAAAAAATACCGGCACTGGCACGCTCAAATATCAATCGGAAGTGTTTTTCCATCGTTTCAACCTGGCTTCGCAATTGCCGTTCCTGCACGATAGTATCATGTGTAGACATAAGCAATTTATTGATGTCGGCCACCAAATTGCCAATATCATTGTTTTCATGACCTTTTGGACAACTCAGCTGTCCTTCCTCACCCGGCGTGATTTTATGCAAATTATCCGCTATGGATTGAATTGGTGTCGTTAATACACGCCGCATCATAACCAAAACCAGCGTGGCCACAATAATAATCAATACCAGTAGAATCAACATTTGTTCCAATGCAGAATTCATGACAGACTGATACAACAATGCCTTATTCAACTGGATTTGCAATACACCAACCCAATCGGAAGCTTCAAATGGGTTATAGAGTGAAAAAAACAACGAATCGGATGTATCCAATGACACGGCACTGGCAGATGCCACTTCCATGCCTGTTCTACTCGTCAGGATAGCGGCAGAAACAACATCGTTCTTTTGAAGTCCGTCAATAACTTCCCTGGCCAATTCATCGTTATCAAGGTACGCCGAAATTTCTGCCGGAATTTTTACCGTCACAAACAACTGCTCAATGGCTTTTTCCATGTCACTCAGCTGTGCGGCCCGATTATAAAAATAAAATACAGTTGACGCTACAATGGCGAAGAAAACAGCGCCTGAAGTCACTATTCGGGTAACATATACATGCAGTTTGCTATTCATTTCATTATATTTCCACTGAGTAGCACAACATCACAATTCAGCATGCGCTGAACTTGATACGCCCAGTCACACAACCAGGTCATTGTTGTATTCTTCAATCGCTCTTTGTCCTTATTAAACCCAGAGAATAACGGTGCTTTTCTGACAAAGATTTTACTTGAGTCCATTTAATGGATGAATAACGACGGGGTCTATTAAAACTTTGGCAAAAAGATTTTCTGAACCATGGTTATCATAATCTGAAACTGCATGGATCAAAATAAATTTCAGATTGAGGCTGAGCAAATCTGAGCAATAGCCTCTCAAATGGACTACGTATATCAAACTGTAGCGCGTATAATGAATACCTTCTCTACAAAATACTCTTTTTATCATTGATTAATTGTTTTAAACGCGCAAATATGACTCAGGAAGTCTCACCTATCCCATCGCCGCAGCAAGAAGAAAATCAGATTATCGCTGAACGCCGCGCCAAGCTGGTTGCATTGCGTCAAAAAGGAAATGCATTTCCTAATACCTTCCGCCGCGAGCATCTGACCACAGCATTACACGCGCAATATGGCGGACAATCGAAAGAGGCTCTGGAAGAATCACCGATATCCGTTAAAGTTGCCGGACGCATGATGCTCAAACGCGTAATGGGCAGAGCGAGTTTTGCAACCATCCAGGACATGAGTGGACGCATACAATTGTTCATTTCCAACAACGATACCGGTGAGACGGAACATACGGCATTCAAGCATTATGATCTGGGTGATATCCTGGGTGCTGAAGGCACATTGTTCAAAACCAAGACCGGTGAGCTTTCAATACGAGTTAATCGCCTACAATTACTGACAAAATCATTACGTCCTTTACCGGAAAAATTTCATGGACTGACTGATCAGGAACAAAAATACCGCCTGCGCTATCTCGATCTGATCACCAATGAAGATACACGCCGGGTTTTCACTGTGCGCTCAAAGATTATTCAGGCAATGCGCGATTTCTTTGTTGCGCGGGATTATCTAGAAGTGGAAACACCCATGATGCACCCGATACCCGGAGGCGCTACGGCTCGGCCATTTATTACGCATCATAATGCGCTTGATATGCAATTATTTTTACGTATTGCACCTGAGTTGTATCTTAAGCGTCTGGTTATCGGCGGCCTTGAGAAAGTATTTGAAATTAATCGAAATTTCAGGAATGAAGGTATCTCCACGCGGCACAACCCGGAATTTACCATGCTGGAATTCTACGAAGCTTATCAGGATTTCACGCACTTGATGGATTTTACTGAAGAAATGTTGCGCACTGTGGCACAAACCGTTCTTGGCACAACCATTGTGACTTATCAAGAACGTGAAATTAATTTCAGCCGATCTTTCGCCCGTATGACCATCACACAGGCCATCATGAAATTCTATCCGGAATATACCGAGGTACAGCTCAATAACCGGGATTTTCTGGTTAATCGCCTGACCGCATTGAATATCAATTACAACTCTAACGACGACATCGGGGGATTACAATTATCACTTTTTGACAACACAACTGAACATTTATTATTTGAACCTACATTTATCGTTGATTATCCTGCCGAAGTATCACCATTAGCGCGACGTAATGATCATAACCCTGAAGTTACCGATCGTTTCGAATTGTATATTGCCGGACGTGAAATCGCCAACGGATTTTCCGAACTGAACGACCCGGAAGATCAAGCAACTCGGTTCATGGAACAAGCCAAGGCAAAAGATGCTGGAGATCTTGAGGCAATGCACTATGACGCTGATTACATCCGTGCACTGGAATACGGATTACCGCCAACTGCAGGTGAAGGTATAGGCATTGATCGACTGGTTATGCTGTTTACAGACAGTCCGAGCATCCGCGACGTTATTTTATTCCCGCAGTTACGTCCGGAAGAATGACAAAACTCCTATTTTCCCGATCAACCTCTGGGATGATGCTTTGCATGCAATTGCTTCAGGCGTTCACTTGCGATATGTGTATAAATTTGCGTGGTAGAAATATCTGAATGACCTAGCAGTAATTGCACGACACGCAAATCAGCACCGTGATTTAACAAATGTGTCGCAAACGCATGACGTATAGTATGCGGAGAAAGTGACTTGGATATTCCAACAGCCTTGGCATGACGCTTGATCAAATACCAGAATGCCTGCCGGGTCATCGCACCACCACGCGCAGTAACAAAAACGGTATCCGTCACGATACCTTGTAGTAATAGAGGGCGTGATTGCCGCGTATAACGGTTCAGCCACTCCATAGATTCCTCCCCGAGCGGGGTTAGGCGCTCCCGCATGCCTTTACCCATTACTCTCACTACACCCATGTCCTGACTAACTTGTGAATACTTCAAATTAATCAGTTCAGAAACCCGCAATCCACTGGCATACAATACTTCCAGCATTGCCCGATCACGTAAACCAAGTGGGCTGTTAAGATCCGGTGCTTGCAATAATAATTCAACCTCTTGTTCCGCCAGACTCTCTGGTAGATTTCGTATCAGCTTCGGTGCTGCAATATTCAAACTCGGATCAATCGTTATTTTTCCCTGACGTAACAGATAGCGATAAAAACGTTTCAGACTCGATAATTCCCGACTGGTAGTGCTGGCTTTTTTCTTTGCCTCTACTCTTGAAGCCAGAAAATCGAGCAAATCCGCATGTGTTGCATCAATAATGGACTCTTTCTTATAACCATTATGCTGACCGAGCCAATCCGCAAAAACCTGTAAATCATTGCGATAACTTTGTAGCGTATTACGCGCCAAACCATCTTCAAGCCACAAAGCATCAAAAAATTCATCGAGAATTCCGGCATTTTGTTCAGATACTTTCATGTTTCAATAACCATCGCTTAATTTCTAAAGGATTGCCTTCACTGGCATTCATAAAACCGCCTAATCCGCCATCCTTGGCAATGATTCTATGGCATGGAATGATAATTGGAATTTTGTTCGCACCACACGCTCGCCCCACCGCTCTTGGAGCGGAATGTATAACTGTGGCAATCTCTGCATAGCTACTAGTCTGACCACTCGGGACTTCCTGGATCTTCTGCCATACTCGGCGTTGATGCACTGTTCCACTGATATGCAAAGAAAGATCAAATATAAATTTTGGATCTAACAGATATGCCCGCAATTGTGCGCATACTTCTTTTGCTAATGGCGTATCAGGTTTTTGTAACAGTGTATTGATCGGTAAATAATCGATCTCCGTTAACCAGTCTTCTTCTGTACGGATACCTAAAACCGCAAATGGCGCAGACATTCTAGCCTGATATTTTTTTTCATGTTTAGCCATCTTCTGGTTTCCTTCTTTAGGAAACTATTTCTGATAATCCGGTACAAAATTATACACTTTCAAATAGACTTCTAAATTGTACTAAAGTTGCAGAAACAATGATCTCTTAAAAGAGAACCGTCTCCAATCAATTCAATTCTGTTTGGAGACGGCAAATCTTGAATACTATAAATATCTCGAAGTAAATTAATACTTAATGCTTACTCAGTTGACCGAACAATAACAATTCGTTTAGCCGTCTGACGAATGCCGCCGGATCTTCCGGGTGACCGCCCTCAGCTAACAATGCCTGGTCAAACAAAATATGACTCCAATCTTCAAAATGTGACTCTTCAGTTTTGAGGCGCTGTACCATCGGATGATGTGGATTGATTTCAAGAATCGGCTTGGTATGTGTAATTTTCTGCCCCGCCTGTTTTAGCAGGCGCTCCAGGTTCCCGCTCATATCATACGTATCTGCTACCAGGCAAGCCGGCGACTCGGTCAACCGCAACGTAATACGAACATCCTTCACTTTATCGGTAAGTACACTTTTCATTCTATCAATAAGATCCTGATATTCCGTACTTTCTTTTTTGTGTTCTTCTTTTTCCAATTCATCTTCAAGATTACCCAAATCCAGGCCGCCCTTCGCGACAGATTGCAGATGTTTTCCTTCAAATTCTGTCAGATGACTGACCAGCCATTCATCAACCCGATCAGCCAGCAATAGCACTTCAATTCCCTTTTTCCGAAAAACCTCCAGATGCGGACTGCTTCTAACTGCTTTGAGGCTGTCAGCAGTAGCAAAATAAATTTTTTCCTGGCCCTCTTTCATTCGCCCGATATAGTCGTTCAGTGACACAGTGGGTTCATCCGTTACGCTAACGGTAGTAACGAAGCGCAGTAAATGGGCAATGCGATCACGATTAGCATAATCTTCGCCAACACCTTCTTTGAGTACCTGGCCGAATTCATTGTAAAAAGTTTTAAATTTTTCTTTTTCTGCTTCGGAGTCGCCTTTGGCGAGGTCCTCAATCAACCCCAAAACTTTCTTGACCGCTCCTGATCTGATTGCATCAATGTCTTTGGATTCCTGCAAAATCTCGCGTGAGACATTGAGTGACAAACTGTTCGTATCGATAATGCCTCGTACAAAACGCAAGTAACTTGGCATCAGCTTCTCAGCATCATCCATGATAAATACGCGCTGTACATAAAGTTTTATTCCATGGCGATGTTCACGGTCAAACAGATCAAAAGGGGCACGTGATGGAATATAAAGCAACTGCGTATATTCCTGGCGACCTTCAACACGTGCATGAACATATGTCAATGGGGGTTCAAAATCATGTGCTACATGCTTATAAAATTCTTGATACTGTTCTTCAGTGATTTCATTTTTAGGACGCGCCCATAACGCATTTGCCTGATTAATGGTCTCATCATTATCAGTAATTTTGTTTTTCTTCTCATCATCTGACCACTCTTCTTTTTTCATAAGAATGGGTAGTGTAATGTGATCAGAGTATTTACGAATGATATTACGCAAGCGGTAACCATTGAGAAGATCATCTTCCCCTTCGCGTAAATGTAGAGTAATCTCTGTACCGCGTGATTCTTTTGTTACGGTTTCCAGCGTATATTGCCCCTCCCCCCCCGATTCCCAACATACCCCATGCTCTGCTGTCAGTCCTGCACGCCGTGTAATCAGTGTCACTTTGTCAGCGATGATAAAAGCGGAGTAGAAACCAACACCGAACTGCCCTATCAAGTGCGCATCCTTCGCCTGATCCCCTGTCAGTGAATTAAAGAACTCCCGTGTACCTGATTTAGCGATAGTACCGATATGATCGATAACTTCCTGCCTTGACATGCCAATGCCATTGTCTGAAATCGTGATCGTTCTGGCTTCATTATCGTAGCTGATATTGATTTTCAACTCAGGATCATTCTCAAACAAAGCGGCGTCAGCAAGCCCCTCAAAACGCAGTTTGTCGGCCGCATCCGATGCATTGGATATTAATTCACGTAGAAAAATTTCCTTATTACTATATAAGGAATGAATCATCAGCTTTAAGAGCTGATTAGCTTCAGCCTGGAAACTTAGATGTTCTTTTTTTGTTTCAGCTTGCACGGTTCTCTCCTTAAATTTAACAAGTAATTAATTTGGGGATAAATTTCTGAAACTCAATATACTCATTCAATTGACGCATAAATTTCATTTGCCAACAGAGAAATAATTGGTGTAAGTAATGGAGAAATTTTAAAGACTATCAGAAAGTTAAAACTTCCTGGTAATTTGACCGAAGGCCTGTTTGTGCAGGCTTCTTATTTATGCTTTACATCGAATTTTGAATTGCGTAAAGACTTAAACCCATGAGTGACTGAGGAAATATCCCCAATAGTAGAATAGCCAATCCATTTGCGCTAATCAGTAGTTTGACATCAAACTTAACAGTAATTGGATCATTTGTTTCAGGTACGTCAAAATACATGAACTTGACGATTCTCAGATAATAAAAAGCGCCAATTAACGAGAATAATACCGCTGCAACTGCAACCCATATAAATCCGGCATTAACGACAGCCTGCAATACAGCCAGTTTTGCATAAAAGCCTACCATCGGCGGTATGCCGGCTAAGGAAAACATTAATATCATAGCCATAAAAGCATACCATGCGTTTCTTTTACTTAACCCCTTAAAATCACTGATTTCTTCAGCCTCAAACCCACTACGGCACAGAATCATGATCAATGCAAAAATACCAAGCGTCATGAGTACATAGGTAATTACATAAAATAATGCGGAGCTGTAACCATTCCAGTCAGCACTGATAAAACCCAGAATCATAAAACCCATGTGCGAAATGGTTGAATAAGCAAGCATACGTTTGATATTGGTTTGGACAATTGCTGCAATATTACCAACAGCCATCGATAATACTGCCAGTATGACGAGCATACCTTGCCAGTCGGCAACCAATTCACCCAATCCATCAATCAACAAGCGCATCACGAATGCAAAAGCAGCCAGTTTTGGCGCGGATCCAATAAATAATGTAATCGCTGTCGGTGCCCCCTGGTAAACATCAGGCGCCCACATATGAAATGGTGCAGCACTCAATTTGAACGCTAATCCAGCTACGATAAATACCAGACCTACGACAAGAACTTCATGATTGCCTACACCATTGACGATGGCTTCAGCCACTTTTTGAATATGTAGCGAACCGGTTGCGCCATAAACCATGGACATACCGTATAGCAGGAAACCTGAAGCTAGAGCACCCAGCACAAAAAATTTCATTGCAGCTTCGGTCGCGACGAGGGAATCTCGGCGCAACGCAACTAATGCATACAAAGACAACGACAATAATTCCAGACCGATATAAAGTGTCAGAAAATGACTGGCAGAAATCATCACCATCATGCCAAGCGTAGCAAACAGGATTAAGCTAAAAAATTCTCCAGTTAAAATACCGCGATCCCGAACATAGGTATAAGAGTAAATCAACACTGCCGAAACTGTAGCAAATACCATCAGCTTGAGGATATCCGCCATGGCGTCGTCAACGAACATGCCTGAGAAAGTAAACTTAGTTTCTTCAGAGAATGAAACAAAAGTCAGGACAGCACACCCAATCAATGTCGCCTGGGTCAGCCCATAGGTTATATAGCGTCTTTTTTCACCTATTGCCAGATCAATCAGCATAATCAGGCAAACCATCAAAAGTATAAAAATTTCCGAGTAAGCCGGTGAAAAATCGGGTGATAAAAAATTCATTAATCGCTCATCCTCATATCGAGAAATTATTATTCTGGGATTATATTAGAGCTTGCTATTACTGACATGATCAAGCAAATTATCTACAGTCGCGTGCATCACTTCAGTCAATGGGAACGGATAAACACCCAGCCACAATACCATGACAGCTAATATGGCAAGTATCATGAATTCACGTTTTGAAATATCCTGCAATACCTCTACTGCGGGACTGGCGACCGATCCGAAAATGACACGTTTATACATCCACAATGTATAAGCAGCCCCGAAGATCAATGTAGTGGCCGCCAAAAAGGCATACCAAAAATTAACCTTGACGGAACCCATGATTACCATAAATTCCCCGACAAAACCGCTGGTGCCCGGCAATCCGGCGTTGGCCATCGCAAACAGCATAAAGAATGCTGCAAAAACAGGCATTCTGTTGACAACCCCACCATAATCGGCTATCTGACGTGAATGCAATCGATCATACAACACGCCAACACACAGAAACATGGCACCCGATATAAAACCATGAGAAATCATCTGAACCATGGCACCTTCTATACCATATGCGTTGAACAGAAAGAAACCCAAAGTTACAAATCCCATATGCGCAATAGAGGAATAGGCAATCAACTTTTTCATATCAGCTTGCATGAGCGCGATAAGACCGATATAAACAACGGCAATCAATGACAGCACGATCATCATCTCAGCCAGATAGTGACTCGCATCAGGTACAATCGGTAAAGAAAAACGTAAGAAACCATATCCCCCAAGTTTCAGCATGATAGCAGCCAAGATCACTGAACCACCGGTAGGCGCCTCAACGTGTGCGTCAGGTAACCATGTATGTACAGGCCACATGGGCACTTTGACGGCAAACGCAAGCAGGAAAGCGACGAAAATCAGAATCTGTGCATTAAACGGAATGGGCAACTGATGATAATCTGCAATTGAGAAACTACCTCCTGACAACTGATAGAGATAAATAAAAGCAATCAGCATCAGTAATGAACCCAATAAGGTATATAAGAAAAACTTGATCGCTGCATATACTCTGTTGGGTCCGCCCCAAATACCAATAATCAGGAACATCGGTATTAACGATGCTTCCCAGAAAACGTAAAACAAAACAGCATCCAGCGAAGCGAAAACACCATTGACTATACCCGACATCATCATGAATGCGCCCATATACTGAGACACTCGCTCCTGAATAACCTGCCAACCCGCAATAACTACCAATGGCGTCATAAAGCAGTTCAGCAGAATCAACGGCATCGAAATGCCGTCCGCACCGATGTGGTAATTAACATTGAAACGTTCAAACCATGCGTGATTTTCCACAAATTGCATTGCACTCGTTGAAGGGTCGAACCCTGTATATAATGGAATGGCTACCAGGAAACCTAAGATCGATCCTGTGAGTGCTGTCCAGCGTGCCAACTGTGCATTGCGATCACCGCCCGTAGCAAAAACAACCACACCGAATAGTATTGGCAGCCAGATAATCAAACTTAAAAGTGGGATTCCAAACAACATGCTTAATCCGTTCTAATTATTAGTGTTTATTTGTTGCGAGTAAAAGAATTGATTCTGTCAATGAACATATCAGGTGAAGAATTCTCAATATAACCACAGGGTAAGGATTGCAAAAATTCCCACGATCATTGTAAATGCATAATGATAAATGTATCCCGTCTGGAATCGTTTAACCACAGTCGCAAACCAGCCTACGCAACGCGCAGATCCATTCACAATCAACCCGTCAATCAACTTAATATCGCCAAACTTCCACAGTACGGTGCCAAGTTTTCTTGTTCCACCGGCAAATAGCCAGGAATATAATTCATCAATATAGTATTTTTTGTCCAAAACAATATAGATTGGCTTAAATGTGGATTTGATTTTAACGGGTATTCCTGTTTTCACAATGTAAAGATACCAGGCAGTAAAAATGCCTGTCAGAGACAACCAGAAAGGCGCTGTCGTCAACGCATGCACCATCATTCCAATCACCCCCGTAAATCCTGCGCCAAGTTTCTCGATTGCAGCATGCTCTGGAAGCACATAGATGACACCGTTGAAATAGTCACCAAACACCATCGGACCGATAAACCAGCCTGCGCCAACAGTTGGTATAGCGAGAATGACAAGAGGTAATGTGACAACCCATGGGGATTCATGCAAATGTGATTTTGTGTGTTCATCCATACGCGGTTGGCCGTGAAATGTCATAAACAGCAATCTGAATGTATACAATGCTGTGACAAACACTGTAGCCAATACACAAAAATGAGCAAAGCCGACAAAAGGAATATCCGCCAGTGCAACAGCCTCAATAATCGCATCTTTGGAGAAAAATCCAGAAAATCCTGGCACACCTGCACTTGCGAGTGCTGCAATAAACATTGTCCAGTAGGTTATTGGCATGTATTTCTTCAGTCCGCCCATTTTCTCCATATTTTGCTCGTGGTGCATGGCGATGATGACCGAACCGGCACCTAAAAACAGCACGGCTTTAAAGAAAGCATGCGTCATCAAATGAAAAATAGCGGCGGAATAGGCGGATGCACCAAGCGCGACAGTCATATAGCCAAGTTGCGACAGGGTCGAATAAGCTACGACACGTTTGATGTCGGTCTGCACAACAGCCACTAGTGCCATGAACAAAGTTGTAATGCCGCCGACAACTAATATTGTCGAAAGTGCAACATCAGACAACTCAAACAATGGAGACATCCGTGCTACCATAAAAATACCCGCAGTTACCATTGTAGCGGCATGGATCAGTGCTGAAATCGGTGTCGGACCTTCCATGGAATCCGGCAACCAGACATGCAATGGAAACTGAGCCGACTTACCCATTGCACCGATAAACAATAAAATACAGATTACGGTCATCAGCAACCATGGCAAATCGGGAATTAACTCAATCGTCTGTTCCGCCATATCAGGTGCTTGCGAAAATACAGCCGCATAGTCAAGCGTACCAAAGTACATCAATACCAGTGCAATACCGAGTAGAAAGCCAAAGTCCCCTACCCGGTTGACCAAAAAAGCTTTGAGATTTGCATAAACGGCCGTCGGTCGCGTATACCAAAAACCAATCAACAAATAGGATACCAAACCCACAGCTTCCCAACCAAAGAACAATTGCAGGAAGTTATTCGACATAACCAACATCATCATTGAAAACGTGAATAACGATATGTAACTGAAAAAACGCTGGTACCCTGGATCGCCCTGCATATACCCAATGGTATAGATATGCACCATTAAGGATACCAGACTGACAACAACCATCATTGTTGCAGATAATTGATCAATCAAGAATCCAATTTCAAAGCTTGTATCACCCGTCACAAGCCATGTATATACTGCTCCATTAAAAACATTCCCTTCCAAGACATCTATAAAAATGATCAATGAAGCAATCAATGAAGCAAAAACTAATGAAATTGTTATCCGATGGCTCCATGTAGTACCTATGTAGCGACCAAATAATCCGGCAACGATAGCGCCTATCAGTGGTGCAACCGGCACCAGTAAATAAAGTGTCTGCATCTCTATCAGTTATTAGTATCAGTTATGTATTTTAGTATGCCGATCTTTGAATTAACCTTTTAATCTATCCAGATCATCTACATTAATCGTGCGCAAGTTACGGAATAACACGACAAGAATCGCGAGACCGATTGCCGCTTCTGCCGCAGCAACAGTTAAGATGAAAAACACGAATATCTGTCCCGATATGTCCTGAAGGTAGTGTGAAAACGCGACAAAGTTTATATTGACTGCCAGCAGCATCAATTCAATCGACATCAGTATAATGATAATATTTTTCCGGTTAAGAAAAATACCAACAATTCCAATAGCAAATAAAATCGCCCCTAACACTAAATAATGAGATAACGATACCAAGACTTAATACCTCTTTTTGATCCAGTTCTTTGTATTTATTCTTTCTTCTCTGCCGGCATGGAAATAATGCGCAGCCTGTCTTCTTTCTTTACGCTGACTTGCCTAGCGATATCAAGTGATTTTTTATCGTCACGATGACGCAATGTCAACGCAATCGCCGCCACCATCGCAACAAGTAACAGCACTGCTGCCAATTCGAATGCATAAACATACTCAGTATAAAGAAGACGCCCTAATTCTTTGGTATTGCTATAATCAGCCGGTTTAGGCTCCGGTGTCGGCATTTCTTCAAGACCAAAATAGGAACCTGACATAATTAAAGCAATCTCTGCAACAATAACGAGTGCTATCAATCCACCGACTGGAAACCACCTCCAGAATCCTTCGCGTAATTGTGCCAGATTAATATCAAGCATCATCACGACGAACAAAAACAGCACCATAACTGCACCGACATAAACAAGCACCAAAGTTATCGCTAAAAATTCCGCTTCTAGCAAAAGCCATAAGCCAGCACAGGTTATGAATGATAAAACCAACAGTAATGCCGAATAAACCGGATTACGGGAAGTTACAACACCTAATGCTGAAACAATTAGAATGGTTGAAAAAACGTAAAATATTATATCCTGAAAATTCATAGGTATTTTTACCAACAAGGATCAACGATAACGCGCATCTGCTTCTCTATCTTTGGCAATTTGCTCTTCATATCGATCACCAATAGCAAGCAGCATTTCTTTGGTGTATATCAGATCACCTCTCTTTTCACCATGATATTCGAGTATGCGTGTTTCTACTATTGAATCAACCGGACAGGATTCTTCACAAAATCCACAGAATATACATTTAGCTAGATCAATATCATAACGCGTAGTCCTTCTTGTACCATCTTCACGCTGTTCAGAATCAATAGTAATAGCCATCGCAGGACACACGGCTTCGCACAACTTGCAGGCAATGCAACGCTCCTCTCCGTTCGGATAACGACGCAGTGCATGCAAGCCACGGAATCGTGGCGACTGAGGCGTTTTTTCTTCAGGGTAATGCACGGTTATCTTGGGCTTAAACATGTAACGCCCGGTTACCATCATTCCCTTCCACAACTCTAATAACAGAAAAGTACTAAAAAACTTTTTGATTCGATTCATAATATGCGCTCTTTTTTAGAACCATAGATTGAATGGAAAATCATTCCTTACGGATTCTGGCAGTTGCATCATCAAGCCTAATACAACAATCCAGATCAGTGTAATTGGAATAAATACTTTCCAACCCAGTCTCATAATCTGGTCATAGCGGTATCTTGGGAATGTCGCACGGAACCAGAGGAAAAAGAATAACAAAAATGCTATTTTAAATAATAACCATATAAATCCGGGTATCATGTTAAGTGGCGCTATATCCAGTGGTGGCAACCATCCCCCCAAGAACATGATCGCGGTTAACGTCGCAACCAGGATCATATTCGCATATTCTGCCAGAAAAAATACGGTAAACGCCATACCGGAATAATCTACATGGAACCCCGCTACAATCTCGGATTCACCTTCCGCAACATCGAATGGCGCGCGATTTGTTTCCGCTACACCAGAAATGAAATACACCAGAAACATTGGAAACAAGGGAATCAGATACCAATTCAGCATGCTTCCCCCCTGCTGCCCATTTACAATATCACCCAGATTCAAACTTTGAGACATCATAAGTACACACACCAGCGCAAAACCCATCGCCAGTTCATACGATACGACTTGAGCTGCAGAACGCATTGCCCCCAGAAATGCATACTTAGAATTTGATGCCCAACCGGCTATGATCACACCATAAATGCCCATTGATGTCATTGCCAAAATATACAGCAATCCGGCATTGATATCCGCTAACACCAGCTCAGCGGAAAATGGCACGACTGCCCAAGCCGCTAATGCAGGCATAATTGTCAGTATCGGTGCCAGAATAAAAAGAAACTTGTTCGCCCCGGTCGGGATAACAATTTCCTTCATCAATGCTTTAACAGCATCCGCAATCGGCTGCCCCCAGCCTCGCAGCCAGGGTATCCCAAAAAACGTCACACGATTGGGACCTACACGTATCTGCATGTAAGCAATAATCTTACGTTCAGCGAAAGTAAGATAAGCAACGCCAAGCAACAATGGAACGGCAATGGCAATGATATATATCAGATTCTTCACAAGTGTGAACAGCATAAAACCCCATTCCGCTCCGAATAACTGTTCAAACAACTGTTGTATAAATTCCATCAATTAATTCCAATCCTGAGCATCACAGTTTTTCTATCGATATTTCTCCAAACATCGCCCCCAAGGAAAATGTTTTAGGATGCGCACAAACAATACGTACACAATCTGCCGGAAGCTTCTTGTCACACGCCGCTTCGAGCTGTATGGTTGCTCCCGCTTGTTTTACTTTGACCTGATCACCCGCATTGATTCCTAATCGATTCATCAGCTCTGTGGACATCCATACGTAGATGGATAAAGCATCTTTGGTCTGCTGCAACGATTGTGCGCGACGAACAATCGTGTCTGCCTGATATATGGGCACTTCGCCGATACGCTGAATCGCATTATTCCTTTTTGATTCAAGATCAATATTCGAAATCTCAAGGCTATTATTCAGATACTTGCCAACTTCCATACCATGCACGAATACTTTCTCGCGGATTTCTTCCGGCGTATCAAAATTAAAATCACTGAGATTCAACAGACTACCCAGTACTCGTAATATTTTCCATGCCGGGCGAGCATCACCCAATGGCGCCACAACGCCATTAAAACTTTGTACACGACCTTCAGTATTCACAAAAGTACCCGATGTCTCGGTAAATGGTGCGATAGGAAGCATTACATCGGCATAATCTGAGGTATTACCTTTAAATGCCGTAAGAGAAACAACAAAATCTGCAGCCTGAATTGATTTTAACGCCTGATGAGCATTATAAGTATCAAATTCAGGCTCAATGTTCATTAAAACAAATGCGCGACATTGATGTGCTGAAGTATCGCTTAACATTTGTGCAACATTTAGGCCCGCCACTTCTCCTGGATAAAGACCAGTGGTTGAAGACAAACTCGATAAATCCGGTATTGCGCCAGCAATATAAGCTCCCACACTATTAGCTGCTTCACCCAGAATGCCAAAGCTTGCTTCAATAAGCTCTGCAAGTGCAAATGCCAACATATGAAGCTTCGCATAGTTTGGATGGTGTTGCGCCATATTACCGAGATAAACTGCAGCCGGAGTGTTATCTATCAGACTTTGTGCTATTGACGCGGCATTTTCCGCGTCATCACCCTGAGCTGAACTAAATAATTGCTTTAATACTTCAGGTGGGTTTATGTTTTTTATCTGGAATGCATGTTTGAGTACTGATACCAATGTTCTGGCAATCTCATCTGGGGCAACGATAATCTTATTGCTTGTTTTAATCAACAAATCGTCATCAACTGGATTGATGATATTCAGCTGTGTTCCTTTTTTTACAGCCTGTCTGATGCGCTGTGCGATTAACGGGTGGTCTTTGCGCAGGGTACTGCCTATAATCAGAACTGACTTTAATTCAGATATCGCTGCAACACTGGTCCCGAGCCAAGGTACACCACGCAGCGACTGATCGACTGTGAAATCCGACTGACGCAAGCGATGATCGACGTTACCACTGCCTAATCCACGCATTAATTTCTGCAGCAGATACAACTCCTCAATAGTACTATGCGCCGAACCTAATGCGGCTAAACTTTCAGAACCATGATTATCTTTTACTTCTAGAAGCTTATTTGCAGTAAATTCCAAGGCATCCTGCCAGCTGCATATTTGCCACTGACCATCCCGCTTAATCATGGGTTGCGTCAAACGATCTTCTGAATTTAACCCTTCATAAGAAAAACGATCCTTGTCCGACAACCAACACTCATTAAGCGCTTCATTGTCACGCGGCAGAACGCGCATTACGCGATTATGTTTCACCTGAACAATCAAATTGGACCCCAATCCGCAATGTGGGCTGATGGATTTTCTACGCGACAATTCCCATGTACGCGCGGAATAACGGAATGGCTTACTTACCAGCGCACCTACTGGACAAAGATCAATTACATTACCGGACAATTCGGAATCCACTGTTTTACCAACAAAGGACAGAATTTCGGAATGCTCACCACGTCCGGCCATTCCAAGCTCCATAATTCCGGCAATTTCCTGCCCGAATCGCACACAACGCGTACAATGTATGCATCGTGTCATATCGGTTGATATCAGCGGCCCGAGGTTTTTATTGACAACAACGCGTTTAGCCTCCTGATAGCGAGAACCACTTGCACCATACCCAACCGCAAGATCCTGTAACTGACACTCCCCCCCCTGATCACAGATTGGGCAATCAAGTGGGTGATTAATCAGAAGAAATTCCATCACGCCTTTTTGTGCAGTAATCGCCTGTTTGGAGTGAGTATACACCTTCATACCTTCCATCACGGGTGTCGCACAGGCAGGTAGTGGCTTAGGTGCTTTTTCCACCTGAACCAGGCACATACGACAGTTTGCCGCTATGGATAACTTTTTGTGGTAGCAAAAATGAGGAATGTAGATCCCAACCTCTTTAGCACCATCCATAATGGTGCTGCCCTTCGGTACTGAGACTTGTTTACCGTCGATTTCAATATTGACCATCGGCTAAAATTCTTGTTATTTAAAAAGAAAGCGCAAGAGTGCTTATTGGTTAATTTTCAGTCTATCTCAAAATTAGATACCTGAATGATACCATCTAAACCATGCATTTCTTATGTTCGATGTGGTATGCAAACTCATCTCTAAAATGTTGAATCATCGCCCGAACAGGCATTGCAGCTGCGTCACCCAACGCACAAATCGTTCTTCCCTGAATGTTATCCGCAATATCATCCAGTAAATCAAGATCTTCCGGACGCCCTGTACCATGTTCAATGCGATGAATAATACGATAGAGCCAGCCTGTTCCTTCTCTACACGGCGTGCATTGGCCGCAGGATTCCTCATAATAAAAATAGGACAAACGCTCTAATGCTCTTACCATACAAGTGGTTTCATCCATAATAATGACGGCGCCTGAACCAAGCATGGAACCGGCCTTTGCTATGGAGTCATAGTCCATATCCGTTTGCATCATAACATCACCAGGCAGAACCGGCATTGAAGAACCACCAGGAATGCAACCTTTCAATTTACGCCCATCACGCATGCCACCAGCCAGTTCAAGCAATTCTGCAAACGGTGTTCCTAATGGAATTTCATAATTCCCTGGCTTATTTACGTGCCCTGAAACTGAAAAAATCTTAGTTCCACCGTTATTAGGCCTACCAAGGCTCAGATAAGCCTCACCACCATTACGTATGATCCAAGGAACAGATGCGAATGTCTCCGTGTTATTAATCGTCGTTGGCTTTCCATAAAGACCATAATTAGCTGGAAATGGCGGTTTAAAACGTGGCTGCCCTTTTTTACCTTCAATGGATTCAAGTAATGCCGTCTCCTCTCCACAAATATATGCGCCATACCCATGATGATTGTAGAGTTGAAAGCTAAATGAAGAACCTAGTACTCTTTCGCCCAGATACCCTGCTGCACGCGCTTCATCAACTGCCTCTTCCATGCGTTCATAGGTCTCCCAGATCTCTCCATGAACGTAATTATACCCTGCTTTGGCGCCCATCGCATATGCAGCGATGATCATGCCTTCTATGAGCAGATGGGGATTGTAGCGAAGAATATCACGATCCTTAAATGTTCCAGGCTCACCTTCATCAGAATTACAGACGATATATTTATCACCTTGATAATCCTTGGGCATGAAACTCCATTTCAATCCTGTTGGGAAACCTGCACCACCTCGACCGCGTAACGCAGATTTTTTGATTTCCTCAATAATTTCTTCTGGCGTAATGCCGTTATTCAATATTTTTCTTAACGCTGCATAACCTTCCCGTGCTTCATAGCTTTTTAATCGCCAATTGTCTGGATCTTTCGGATTCACGCCATTCAACAATGTTAGCGGATATTCTTTCATTTCTTTAATTCCTCTAACATCTCGTCTATCTTTTCGTGTGACATGAAACTACACATGCGCTTATTATTCACTAGCATCACAGGCGCATCTCCACAAGCTCCCATACATTCACCTTCCTTCAAGGCAAACTTACCATCTGAAGTTACCTGATTGAACTCTATTCCAAGTTTTTGTTTGAGATATTTAGCCGCGTCAATTCCACCTGATAGTGCACAAGGCAAATTTGTACATACTGTAATCTTATATTGCCCCACCGGCTCAAGGTTATACATATTATAGAAAGTTGCCACTTCATAGACAGCGATCGGAGGCATGTCCAGATATTCAGCCACAAAATTCATGGTTTCATTTGCCAACCAACCTTTCTCATCTTGAGCAATCGCAAGGGCAGACATTACTGCAGATTGTTTCCGATCTTCAGGATATTTCGCAATCTCGTGATCAATTTTTTTTAAGGATTCAGCACTTAACATTTCGATTATCTATCAATTTCGCCAAATACAATATCTTGTGTACCAATGATTGCTACCACATCAGCTATCATGTGACCTCTTGACATTTCATCTAGTGCAGCAAGATGCGCAAACCCGGGGGCACGAATCTTTAGGCGATACGGTTTGTTTGCTCCATTCGATATCAAATAAATACCAAACTCACCCTTGGGGTGCTCGACACCAATATAAGCTTCACCTGGAGGAACATGCATACCTTCTGAAAATAATTTGAAATGATGAATCATTTCTTCCATATTTTGCTTCATGTTCAGTCGTGAAGGTGGCGCTACTTTATGATTATCCGTTATAACCGGCCCAGGGTTTTGACGTAACCACCCCACACACTGCTTAATTATGCGGTTTGACTGCCGGAATTCTTCAATACGCACCAGATAGCGATCATAACAATCACCATTAACACCAACCGGTATATCAAAATCTAATTTATCATATACTTCATATGGTTGTTTCTTTCTCAAATCCCACTCGACACCCGATCCTCGCAGCATAGGACCTGTAAAACCAAGCGCTTTGGCTCTTTCCGGACTTACTACCCCCACATCTACCAATCTTTGCTTCCAGATGCGGTTGTCTGTCAACAATGTTTCATACTCGTCGACATACTTTGGAAACCGATCTGTAAAATCTTCAATAAAATCCAGCAATGAACCTTCACGGTTTACATTTCTAATATGCGTCTGCTTTTCACTATGAATTTTAGATGATTGATACTGCGGCATCGTATCCGGCAAATCACGATAAACACCACCAGGACGGTAATAAGCAGCATGCATTCTTGCGCCAGATACCGCTTCATAGCAATCCATAAGATCTTCACGTTCCCGGAATGCGTAAAGAAACATGGTCATGGCACCCACATCAAGTGCATGTGCACCTATCCAAAGCAAATGGTTTAATATCCGCGTAATCTCGTCGAACATAACCCGAATATATTGTGCTCTAACAGGAATTTCTATCTGCAACAGCTTCTCTATAGCCATGACATAAGCATGCTCATTGACCATCATCGAAACATAATCGAGACGATCCATGTAGGGAACTGACTGCAAGAATGTTTTACTTTCAGCAAGCTTCTCTGTTGCCCGATGTAACAGACCGATATGCGGATCTGCTCGTCTAACCACCTCACCATCCAATTCCAAGACTAATCGCAATACGCCATGCGCCGCAGGATGCTGTGGTCCGAAATTCATGGTGTAATTTCTTATTTCTGCCATATTTTTCTTATAAAATTCAATAGCTCTTCTTATAAGGTACTAACCGCAATATTTAATGGCTATCGCCATAATTTTCTTCACGGATTACATGGGGAGTTATTTCGCGCGACTCTATCGTTACAGGTTGATATATAACACGTTTTTGATCTTCATCGTATCGCATCTCAACATAGCCTGATAGAGGAAAATCCTTCCGAAAAGGACTACCCACGAACCCATAATCTGTAAGTATGCGTCTTAGATCGGTATGGCCAGGGAAAACTATTCCGTAAAGATCAAAAGCTTCACGTTCAAACCAGTTAGCCGCAGGCCAGATATCGATCACTGAATTCACTACCGGAAATTCACCATCTTCAGCAAAGACTTTGACTCGCAACCTTTGATTTAAGCTGACTGATAGCAAATGATAAACAACAGCAAATCTTCCATCAGGTCGCCCAACCGCTGTTTTTCCATCTCCATATGTCAAATAATCAACACCACATAAGTCTATTAGCGTGTCAAAACGAAAATTCTCATGATCGCGTAGTATTTCAGACACTACTGCAATATCACCAACCCGTATCACAACTGTTAATTCATCAAAAAATTGATGCAAACTAACCACATGCTCTGTCAGAACACTTTTCAGTGTGTTCTCTAAATTCTCTAGGTATGCTGCACTATTCATGACTAGACTTACCTTGCAATCGTGTTGGTACGATTGATTTTATTTTGTAATTGTATAATACCGTACAACAGGGCCTCAGCAGTGGGCGGACAGCCTGGAACGTAGATATCAACAGGCACAATCCGATCACATCCACGAACTACTGAGTATGAATAATGATAATAGCCGCCCCCATTTGCACATGAACCCATGGAAATAACCCACCGGGGTTCAGCCATCTGATCGTACACCTTTCTTAACGCGGGAGCCATTTTATTACATAAGGTGCCAGCCACAATCATAACATCCGATTGCCGCGGGCTTGGTCGAAATACTATACCAAATCGATCCAGATCATAACGAGAGGCCCCTGTCTGCATCATTTCTACAGCACAACATGCTAAGCCAAACGTCATTGGCCACATTGAACCTGTACGCCCCCAGTTAATAACCGAGTCTAATTTTGTTGTAATAAAACCTTTCTCTAAGACGCCTTCAATACTCATTACTTTAATCCCATTCTAATGCGCCACGTACCCATTCATAGACAAAACCGACAACCAGAATGCCAAGAAACACCATCATAGCAACAAATCCAAATAAGCCGATTTCACTAAGTACGATTGCCCAGGGAAAAAGAAAAGCGATCTCCAGATCAAACAAAATAAATAAAATCGCAACCAAGTAATAACGGACATCAAACTTCATGCGTGCATCTTCAAATGCCTCAAAGCCACACTCATAAGCCGATAATTTTTCTTTATCAGGGCGATTAGGTGCCATAAGCCAGCCACCTAACATGCAGCCTGCACCAACTACGAAACCCACAATAAGAAATAACAGGATTGGAAAATAATTTTCAATCATAAGTGTATTCTACTTTAAAAACCTATTTTAATGGCTCAGCATTAATTTTATGCTGCTATTTAATAAAAAATCATTACACTAGATAATAATAACATTTGTATGGTGCCGACGGCGAGACTCGAACTCGCACAGCTTTCGCCACCGCCCCCTCAAGACGGCGTGTCTACCAATTCCACCACGTCGGCCACAAACTATTAACCTTTAATGCTAACGATTCTATTCTCAAATCATTCCATTAATCGGGGATTTGATTTACCCGCGATGCATTTTCAATATCATTAAAATCTGGAATCTCACTGTCACCCATATCAGGGACAGCTTGCTGATGTGATTTCTCTTCAACAGAACTTTGTGCCATATCTTCTATGAGACTCATCACACCGAGATCTTCCGTCTTGTGCATAGTTAGATAAGTCAAACTCATGCTCGTCACAAAAAACATCGCGGCGATTATACCGGTTGTCCTACTTAAAAAAGTTGCAGAGCCACTCGCACCAAACAAACTTCCCGCTGACCCACTGCCGAAAGCAGCTCCCATATCAGCGCCTTTACCATGCTGCAATAATACAAGCACGATTAGTATCACTGCCAACATAACATGTATAGACCAAACCAAGGTTTCCAACGTGTAACTCCAATAAATTAACTTTATACTGCACTACAGATAGCTATAAAATCTTCCGCAATAAGCGAAGCGCCTCCAATCAAACCACCATCTATATCCGGCATTGCAAAAAGCTCTGTTGAATTATTCGCTTTGACACTGCCTCCATATAGAATAGTCAAGTTTTCTGCAATTCCTTTATCCTGTGCGGCAATGCCTTTTCTGATGAATTGATGAATATCTTGCGCTTGCTGTGGCGTAGCCGTTTTTCCTGTTCCTATCGCCCATACAGGCTCATAAGCAATCACTGCTTTGGTCAATGATTCAACACCGGCCAAAGTAATTACGGCTTTTAATTGCTCTTCAATAACTTGTTCTGTGATATCTGAATCTCGCTGCTCCAGTGTTTCGCCAACGCACAAAATCGGAACCAACCCCGCTCGTTGAGCCACCGCATACTTTTCAGCTACAACCTGACTGGTTTCTCCAAATAACATTCTTCTTTCTGAATGCCCAACGATAGCATATGTGCATCCAAAATCGTTGAGCATATCAGCTGATACTTCACCCGTATAGGCTCCTTTATCATACTGACTTAAATTTTGTGCCCCCCAGTTGATGTGCGTATTCTGAAGTGTATCCTGTACAGATGCAAGATAAGGGAAGGGAACACAGACAGCATACCTAATTCTACTTTCAGGTTTCGGTAATCCTGCGATCAATGCTCCAAGCAAGGTGCTATTATTTTTCAGATTCCCGTGCATTTTCCAATTGCCAGCCACGAGCTTGTTTCGCATTTTAATTTCCTTGTTTTCTCAAAATGGGCGATGCTACCCTTGATTAATAAAGTAGTCAATCTACTTGGGATAATGAATACTCTATTCAGTTCTCCGATAAAGGAAATAAACAATCTATATATTGTTATTATGATGAGAAGGATAAGATGATCATCAGTACATAACTTTAACCAGCTGATCCACCATAACTATATTATCCAAAGCGCCCTGTAATATAATCTTCCGTTTGTTTATGTTTAGGCTTTATAAAAATAGTGTCGGTCTCATCAAATTCTATCAATTCTCCAAGATACATATACGCTGTAAAATCAGACACTCTGGCTGCCTGCTGCATATTATGTGTCACAATCAGAATCGTGACTTTATCCTTTAAGTCTGCAATGAGTTCTTCAATACTGGCTGTCGCTATAGGATCCAACGCCGATGTCGGCTCATCAAATAACAAAATCTCGGGGTCGGTAGCAAGCGCACGTGCAATACACAGCCTTTGCTGCTGTCCTCCCGAGAGATTAAATGCAAGGTCATTCAACCGATCCTTGACTTCATCCCATAAAGCAGAATTCCTAAGTGCATCTTCAACTTTTTCATCAAGTACAGCCCTCTGTTTAATCCCTCTAACACGCAATCCATACGCCACATTCTCATAAATCGATTTCGGAAATGGATTGGGTTTCTGAAAAACCATACTGATGCGCATGCGCACTTCAATCGGATCAACTTTATGCGACAAAATATTCACATGATCCGGATGCAAAATAATTTCACCTTCATATCGATTACCAGGATAAAGATCATGCATTCGATTAAAGCAACGTAAAAATGTCGATTTACCACAACCGGATGGCCCAATGAGCGCTGTTATCTTCTTATCATGCAATGCCATATCAATATTTTTAAGCGCATGGAATGCGCCATAATAAAAATTCAAGGCTTTAGCATGTGATTTATACTGATTTGATTCCGTACTGTTTTGCATTTTTTACCACTTAATATTTTTACGCATCCGATAGCGCAAATAAATCGCCAATCCATTCATTGTCAGCGTCATCACAACCAAAACAAGCCCTGCTGCAGCTGCATTCAATTGGAATGCTTCTTCAGGACGTGAAACCCAGTTAAACATCTGTATCGGCATTACAGTAAATGGTGCCGTCAGCCATTCAAATGAGATATAAGGAAATTCTTCCGTAACTGGTGAAGGCGGCAAAAACGCAATGAATGTTAACGCACCAATTGTAATAATAGGCGCAGTCTCCCCAATTGCACGTGCAAGACCAATAATTATCCCTGTCAATATACCTGCAGCCGAATAGGGCAATAAATGATCAGATACCGTTTGCCACTTAGTTGCTCCGAGCGCATACGCTCCTTCGCGTATAGCAATGGGTATGGATCTTATAGCTTCCCGCGTTGCTACAATAACCACCGGTAAAATAAGCAAGGCCAATGCAAAACCTGCAGACAAAACACTTTGCCCAAACCCCAATTGATACACAAATAATCCTAAAGCAAGCAAGCCATATATGATTGAGGGAACACCTGCAAGATTAGTTACATTAATCTCCAGAATTTCTGTAAATAGATTCTTAGGCGCATATTCTTCTAAATAAACTCCGGCGCCTATTCCGAGTGGCACAGCCGTTGCAGCAGTTACGATCATAACTAGAGTCGTACCCACCCATGCCGATAAAATACCGGCAGATTCAGGCCGGCGCGATGGAAATGACGTAAAAAAATCCCAAGACAACCTGGGCATGCCGTCAATTAACATCTGTGCAAATAATGCAATGAACGTCAATATAGCGATCATCAAAGCAATAATACCGGCAACCATAAAAAGCAAATCCAAACGCTTATGTAATCCGATTATTCTTCTCAGTTCGTTCAGTTCATTAGCATTATTCATTGCGTTAATTGATCAATTCTTCTAATTCTAATTATCAATAGATTTCACGATAGCGCTTTCTCAGTATATGACCTATTATGTTGAAAGCAAGTGTCATCAGTAGCAAAGTAAGACCCGCAGCAAATATTGTTTGATAACCAATACTGCCGTGCGGTAGATCACCCAAGCTTACCTGCACAATATATGCAGTAATTGTTGCGGCCGGTTCCATCGGATTCCAAGTAAGATTAGGTTGCATTCCAGCAGCAATGGCTACAACCATAGTTTCACCCACTGCTCGAGAAATTCCGAGAATATATGCTGCCGCGATACCCGAAAATGCAGCCGGCATTACAACACGAATTGCAGTCTGAAATCTTGTTGCGCCCATCGCATAAGATCCTTCGCGCAAATGCATAGGTACAGCACGCATAGCATCTTCTGTCATAGAACTGACATACGGAATAATCATGATACCCATAACCAAACCCGCAGATAACAAACTAAATCCAGGCAGTTCAGGAAAAATTATCTGCAACAATGGCGTTACAAATAGCAGTGCAAAATAACCGTACACAACGGTCGGTATTCCACCCAACAATTCTAAAAATGGTTTCGCAATTTCACGTACTGCAAATGGGGCAAACTCTGAAAGATAAATGGCTATTATCGTTCCCAATGGCAGCGCTACTATTAATGCAACTACAGAACTGACAACCGTGCCAGCAACCAACGGTAAAATCCCATAATGCGCATCGTCGAATAGTGGTGTCCATTGCGTATCCGTCAAAAACTCCCACAATGAGACTTGTTGAAAGAAAATAACTGACTCTTTCACAAGCATCACGATGATAGACAACATAATGACAACAGAAAGAAACGCAGATAGAAATAAAATTGATTCTATAAAACGTTCATGTAAGTTACGTCGATAGCTATAGCCCAGCCTACCTACATAATTCTTTTTTTTATCAAACTCGTTTGACACAGAGAGAATTTTTCAAAAGAAGATACCGCTTTTTAATTGCAAAACGTGCACATCCTCTTCTCGAAGCTTATATATCTGTGCAGACAATCATGTTTTACAAAAAAATCTAGTATTATTTTTATAGTTTTATAGCGATATTTATGGAAATTTTATAATGAATAACGAACTTAATCGAGCGATTCTAGTAGTACGTTCATACCGTTCTAGAATCGCTCATGTTTTAACGCACAGCGGGTAGCTCAATCATCGTCGTCTTCGTCTTCATCATCATCGTCTTCGTCG
>JAHBZZ010000013.1 GCA_019635215.1 Nitrosomonas sp. | reverse complement strand
TATCCGTCAATGGATTCTTATGGGAAATAAATTTACTTGAGAATCGGTATTCTCCCCTTAACAGTCATCCCCCCTGAAAGCCTTGCAAAGTAGTGAAGCGGCGGCAATTCAGAGAGTAAGGCAGGCGGGATTAAATCGGCTTCTTCCAATGTTTGCTGTTCCCGGTACCCTGCAGAAAATTCCTGCAGGTCAGATTCGACTTCCTGGTTGTATGTCATTAATAAATCCCTGGATTTGATCCTGGGTATGCCGTCGGCAAAGTATTTTTGTGTTTCCGAATCCAGAACCCGTAAAGCGATTTTGTTGTTAGTATTGGCAAGCACCTGGCGTGCCTTGTTTTCATCACCCATGCGTGCTGCGAAGTCTGCAAATGTCTGGGTTGCGATAGTTACCCGAAAAAGTGCGCCACCGCCCTTGTTCATCAGTTGAATCGTAGGCTGGTTGATGACTTCCGCCGCTTCATCAATAAAGAGATTAACAGGCTTGATGGAATCAATACCGTAGTTATAGCGATCACCAGCCACGGCTGTCAGATCGGCCAGTAATACCGAACCAATGGCACTGCCAACAGTAGAATCCGATAAGGAGTCAAGGCCGACATATAATACCTTGTTCATGCGAATGGCTCGGGCAGTATCCATAACCACTCTGTTATCACCGGGTTCAAAGTCTGGCGATAACAAATCAGCTAGTTGGTCGCTGGTGAGCATCGATAAAACCGGAATGAGGGACGCCACCATTTTCTGGAAGTGTTCACGGTTATGCTCATAGGTTGAAATCAGGCCGCTCAGCTCAACAGACTGCGCTTCGTGTGTAACCACATCTTTGTAAAAACTAATATGACCTAGTACCTGATTGCCACGGTATTTCTTGATGTGTTGAGCAATGCCGGTTTCCCAGTTGGGTATATAGCGTTTAAAGTGCTCGCGTAACGCCTTAATCACCAGTTCATCCGGCCCGCTTTCAACATAGCGCCGAAGCTGCACCAGGTTAGGGCGTTGTCCTGATGCGATCATGCCGCTGACAATATCATTGACGACCTTCCAGCCAAACGCGGTAAACGGATCGGCACCGGTTTCAGACGGTATCAACGCAGCAATACGGCTGGCCAGTTCCGTTTTGCGGTTCCAGTTTCGTAGCGGATCGATACACACCGATTTTTCAACATGAGCGGGATTGAAATAAACATAACGTTCCGACTCGCCAATAGCCTCACACACTTTTCGCGTATTTTCCGCCAGGCCTTTGTCACCCTTAGGATCAATGATAATCACCGGTTCGTTGCGTACAATGGCCTGCGTGATCAATAAATCCATCATGCGGGTTTTGCCAACCCGCGTAGTGCCGACAATCAATGTATGTCCAACGAGATCGGTCAAATCGGCATGTATGGCATTTTCACAGGCCAAGCCATGCAGCCAGTATGCGCCATTCTTGTGGTTGATGGCTTTGCCCATCTGTGCAACAATTCCCTGGTTGAACAGCGCATGCATGCGGCCTGCTACAACATCCGTCCATTGAAACCCTTTGCCCAACCAGAATGCATTTTTATGACACGCTTTATTGGCAATCTTTAGCAGCTTTTCAATGGAAATAAACCATGATTCAGCCAGCCTGATCCGTGACCTATCCAGACTGCGCATCCATGCCTGACTTGCCCGGTATAAACCGATTGCCGCGCATATCAGCGCGATTGCAATATTATACTTAACAAAAATCGGCAGAGCATAAGCCATGGCTAATGACAAAGCTGCAGCACTCAGCCATCCAATCGTCATATGCCATTCGTAGGTTTTACGCCAGGGATTTTCAAAATGAAAGGCATCGTTCATCGAGCTATTCTCCTGTGAGTTCGGTTATCTGGTTGGGAGAGTTTTTGTTGGTGTTGATGGCGCAGTTTTTTCAAATCAGCTGCCAGTGCTTCGTGATTAATCCGCACTCGGTTCTTGATTGCCTGCTGTCTGGCTTTAATCAATGCAAGACAGCGTGCTGATTGAGCATCCTGAATAAAACCATTGCACGCGTTAGCGGTTTCGATTAGCTGCTGACGCGCTATTGTCCAGTCAGTATGAGTATTGCCAATCGCCGGGCGCACAAAAATAATCGCAGAAACAATCAGCAAGACCATTTTTATCAACGGATTCATGCTGAGGGGAGGGCGGCTAAAAAAATAGGTCTGACTTTTTCGGTTAATGTTTCAACGTCGAGATAATACGCATTGCTGTGCTGATCCTTGTATGTACGCAATGCTTCTTTCATCAGAAGCCGTGCCGATTCGAAACGTCTCAGTGGCCTGGATACCAGAACGCGCGTTATTTTGTTCAGACCGAAACTGCCAACCTTTCTTGCCCAGTTTGCGCTGTAGACGATTGGATCACGGGTAGCCCCCAGCCAGATTGATTGATCTTCCAGAACGAAAACGACGATATAACCGCCTTTGACCGATGGAACAGGTTCTACCGCCACTTTTAGCAGGTCAGTGCATCCATCATAAATCCAGGGATTATCAGGTTTCTCCATAGCTATCCTAATAGTAGTTGTGTTGCATGAATATGATAGAAGAAAGGCTTTTCAAAAATGGTGCTTAAAAGGAACAATATTTGTTCCTTAAGTAGCTATTTTTAAAAAAACAATATGCTATAACATGTCTTTTGCAGACCAAGCGAAGCAGTGAATATGAACAATGATGTTGGCCAGCAATGGTTGAATTTTTTATTGGTATTGTCCGGTGCTGCATTACTGGGCGCATGGTTGTTGATCCCGCCAACGATTGCGGAAAGAACATGGCATGACGAACACCGGCAATTGATTGACTGGGCGGGTGAATCAGCGCATCAATGGGTCGTTGATCAGGCATCCGCTATGCTGGGTGCGGTATCTGCAGATGCAACTACACTGATGAATCAACTCGATCTTGATAATGACCTGGAAAAATGGATTAGCGAGCGTACTTACGTCACATTGCTATTAACGAGTATTCTGATTGTGAGGCTGTTTTCGCTGGCGATGTGGGTGCTCCTCAGCGCACCACTGTTGCTTGCAGCCACGGTTGATGGTTATCATGTGCGCGAAATCCGTAAAACATCCTTTGTATTTCAAAGTCCGCTGCGGCATATGGCCGGTACCCGTCTGTTTTTGTTATCCTGCATGGCAGCGGTTATCTGGTTGTGTATTCCGTTATCAGTACCCACTGTGATTACGCCAGTCATCGTGTTGCTGATTGCGCTGGCGTTGTGGCTGTGGTCAGCCCATTTACAGAAACGTATTTAATACTGCGCGGCAAAATAACTCCGAATAAGAAAATGTTTAAGGAACAAAATTTGTTCCTTAAACGCGAGATTTAAAAAAAATTTATCGGTATGTTTGTCAGTTATGAGATTCTCAATTGTCATAACTTTCATCACACTGATATTGTTGCCAGTCTGTTGCAAAGCCGAAGACCTCGGTGTCATCGGGCCAACCTACGAAATTGCGGAACGTGACCTGATCGCTGTCATCCTGGACAGGTTTCGCGGCATGGAACAAAACGGCGAACTTGAACAATTACAGGATGCTTACAAGCGACGGGTTATCGAAGGAATCGAGAACCCAAAACCTGTAGCGGGCATCCAACCAACCCAAACAGCCAAAACCTACTACATTGACCCCACCTGGACGCTGGACCGGGATGTGGTGGATGAAGCGGGCAGGGTGTTGTTCCCGGCAGAAACCCAGGTCAATCCGTTCGATTATGACCGGCTGTCAAAGACACTGCTGTTTTTCGATGGCGGTAACAATCGTCAAGTCGAATTTGCCAGACAGTTTATCGCTGAATCCAAATTGCCTGTCAAAACCATCCTGATTGCAGGCGAGCCACTTGAACTCATGCGAAAGTGGAAACAGGAAGTCTTCTTTGATCAGGGTGGTGTGTTAATACGTTACTTTTCGATCAAGCATTCACCGGCAGTAGTCACCCAGGAAGGCAGGAGGTTCAGGATCGATGAGATACGCCTGTAGTCTTCTGCTGATTGTTATCCTGCCGGTAGTCAGCTCCAATGTCAATGCTGCAAGCTGTACCGGACAATTCGCCAATCCGATAACGGATATTTGCTGGTCGTGCATTTTTCCGATCCGTATAGGCGGCACTACCGTTACCGGACTGGATCAGGAAGATACAGCCAATCCCGGTGGTTTTGCCTGTGCCTGTGGCAATCCACCACGAGCCGGTATCAGAGTCAGTTTCTGGGAGCCGTTTCGTCGTGTCGATGTGGTTCGCGCACCATTTTGCATGGCAAGCCTTGGCGGCATCACCATCGATCCGGGTTTTGATGCACCGGTTGCCTCGAGAAACCGCAGGGATGGCATGGACCAGTCATCGTTTTATCAGGTGCACTGGTACGTTGATCCTGTCATGTTTTATCTGCAAGCAGTCCTGGATAATGCCTGTATGGAGAATGTCGGGTTCGATGTCGCCTATCTGACCGAACTCGATCCATTGTGGAAAGACGATGAGCTCACACGCATCATCAATCCTGAAGTCTATCTCTTTGCCAATCTGCCAGCACGGGCAGCTTGCGCTGCCGATTGCGTGACAGCTTCTATCGGTTTTCCAAACAATCTCTTTTTCTGGTGTGCGGGTTGCCAGGGCAATCTGTATCCACTCAACGGTAATATCCAGGCACATGTCGGCGGCGTACAGGCTTCCAGCCTGGCGCTCTATCGCATGATCGCCAAACTGCACCGGGAATTGTTGATGTGGTCGGCTACCGATGAGAATGGTATGTGCGGCTACTACGCCAAACCGGTGATGGACAAAACTGAGTACAAATATCAGATGCTCTATCCAATCCCGCAAACCAAAAAGATTGCCGGTAAATGCTGCCAGCCGTTGGGACGATCCACTGCACTGTGGGGCGCAGGGCGAGAATATCCCATCGCGGGAGAAGACTTTGCTTATCAGATATTCCGTAAACGCAATTGCTGTCAGGGCGCGATTGATTTAAGGGACATGGCAGACTGATGGTCAATCAATCGAAAACCATTTCCATAATTTCTTTTTTGTACTTGTTCCTGTTGGCCTGGTTCCTGCTGCCGGTATCCTCCCTGCCGGCGCAGGAACCTGCTTTTGAGTTGCCAACGGATGAGGCCACCCGTGCGGCACAACAACGTGCACGCAATGCCATGAATCAACTGCCAGGCATAGATGGCGGCCAACCAAACCTTATGCCAATACCCAGCATGCCGGAGATCGACACATTGCCAAAAGCGAATACGCCGCAACCGGATATTTTATCAATTGCCCGAAAATACCGTGAGCTGGGCAATCAATCGTTTGTGATACAGGCGCAGCCAGATCTGTTGGTATTGGTGTCATTGTCCATGCCACATAAAGCGTTGGTGCGGATTGCAGAGCAAGCAGAATTGTCGGGTGCAACACTGGTTTTCCGGGGACTTCAAAACGATTCCATGCAAGCCATGGATCAAGCCATTCAAGCTATCGCGGGTCGGAGCAATGTCTCCATAGCCATTCATCCACCGGCATTCCAACAATTCAGTGTTGACCAGGTTCCGGTATTTGTCATTGCCTCACAGGAAGCGGGCAATGTGATGGAAAACGGTTGCTCTGAGGATAGGACTTTTATCAAAGTCAGCGGCGATGTGTCCATTGACTATGCGCTGGAGTATATCGAGCGCATGAGCGCTGACTGGCGTGAAATCGCAAAACAGTATCGGCAGAAAATTGTACGGGGGATTCAGTGATGCGCAATATAAAACCGGCAATGTTCGTTTTGCTTTTTTCACTGACGCAACCTGCGCAAGCAGAAGAACGGCTTAATGCCGCATTTGAAGACGCCAGACAATTCTCGAATAGCAAACTGACTGAAATCTTCGAAGGCATCAAGGAAGAAGCGATTGCCGACAAGATACCGCACTATGGAATACAGCCATCGGAGACACAATTTTTTCAAAATGGACAGGGCGAGCTTTCAGAACCGGGGATTACCAAACTGCAGGATTGTGCAGCGTATGTGCCTGGCAATGATCCAATCGCCAATCAGGAATGCGATGCAATTAACTTTCTTGCCAAAAACCCCCAGATCAGAAAACAGGTGCCACCGATAGCACCCGACGATCCAATGATCGTCACCACAAGAAATATCCGAAACAATGCGCAAACGGCATTTCAGTCCATGGGCATCAACAAGGAAGAAAATGCCTGCACGGTGCACGATGAAACCATTCCTGGGCAATATAAACTGAAATCGTGCACCAGTATCAAGCAGGTAACGATAAACAGTTGTGTTGTTAACCGCTTGAGCAGTAGTGGCGGATTTGATTTAAGCGCATGCCTGTCACTGGATAACAATCCAAGCTGTCAATTCCTTGGCAGTGAATGCACGTCAACCACGCCACCCGTTCCGCCACCAGAAGGAGAAAAAGCACCGCAGGCCTGTTATCAGGAAAGCCGCTCATATGGCTGCTTAACCGGGTTTGAAGATAATTCCGAGTGCAGTCTGTTAACTGCAAGTGGAAACTGCACATTGCAATCAACAGAACCCTGTAGTGCAGAGGACAGGATCAACGGGACCTGTACGATTGTAACCAGAAATTACAACTGTGAACAATCTGCGCCGCAGACCCGCCAATACATGGATTGCAGCGGCAGGAGAATCTGTCTCAATGGTAATTGCTTTGATAACAGCTATCCACCGGATGAAGATTTTGCCAAATCGATTTCATTTGTTGAAATGGCAAGGCAAGCGGGTGTGTATCTGGATGGTGAAGCCTTGCACGTGCTCGATGGCGTGCCGGAAAAATGCAGGATCAAAGTCGGTGGATTGTCCAATTGCTGTGCATCAAGTGGAGGCGGCACCGGCTATCAGAACAACCTGTTATTCAATATTACCGGTCAGGTTGGCAAGAACGTGTTTTCCTATGGCAGCAAGTATCTTTATGACGCACTCTATACTTCGGTGGCACCAGACTGGATGGTCAAGGGTATGTCTGCCATGTACAGTGTTGATCCGTTGAAGATACCGGCAGGTGGATTGTTGAGTACGTTTTCGCCAACACTTCGGTTGTATGGATTTACTGCGACAACAGGTGAGTTAGCACCAGGTTTTGTTTCCGAGTTCTTAGGTGGAGAGATCATTGCTTTTGAAGGTCTTGGCCTTGGTGGGCTTCAATTCGGCTTTGATCCATATTCTTTCGCGATCCAAGTTGCGATCATGGTGGTTATGGAATTACTGTCCTGTGACACCAAGGAACAAATTTTATCGGTACGCAAGGGGGAGAATCTTTGTCATCGGGTTGGATCGTATTGTTCAAAGAAAGTGTTCGGGATTTGCCTGGAGCGAAAACGTTCATACTGTTGTTACAACAGCAGGCTTTCTCGTATCATTAATGTGCAGGGCAGGGAACAAATTCAGAAAGGTTGGGGCAGTGCCAAGAATCCAGAATGCACCGGATTTACACCGGAGGAATTTGCAGCAATTGATTTCTCCAAGCTGGATCTGACTGAATTTGCACCCGAGGTACTTCAAAGCGTCAAGGTGCCAAATGCTTCCATACTATCTGAAGATGCTGAAGCTGTGATTAACCAGAAGGTGAGAGATTATTATGATTATGGAACACAAACAATCAAAAAATGATCATTTAAAATTTTTATGCTGCATTTTAATTGTGTTTTGGCTTTCTGGGTGTGCGTCAGTTAGCACATATAAACCTGCTAATTCAATTTCTGAAATATATACAGTAGTAAAAAGAAAACCGGTTGCCTCAACCAAGCAGTATACTTCTGACAGACCGGTATATGTACAGGGATACGGATTGAATCCGCCTGTATACGCAAATATTGCAACACTTCTGCAAAAAGTTGGTGTTCCCACAACTTTAAATAAAGAATCTGCTGGTCATGTAATGAAAATGGTGTGCTATGTCACTATGCCATATCAAGACGGACGAGCAGTACCTTTTGAATGCGATTTCTTGTTGGGAATGAGCAATGAATTACCGTTAATCAAACCGCTATTAACGCCCAGTTTTTCTGCAGAAAAAGAAATTATGGCAATGGAAAAGATTGTGCGTGCATCAGGTGAGTCCATAGGAAAAGATACTGGTATTGCTGTAAGTGCTGGCCATGCAGCTGGCGGTGATCTTTTTGGATTGGCCGCAGCGGCAACATTAGCTGTTGCGGATACAACATTGAGTATACGTGCGAATAATAAAATACAGGAAGGTCTGGTAGGGGTCAGACTTATCACTTCTGGAAATTCGCTGGATATTAGTGTGGCATCCACCAAAGAAGAACACCCCGTAGACCTGATTAAAGCAGCCATTGAACGGGCAGCCATTGAACTGGGAGTCAGAAAATGAAAACAACCCTATTGGTTTTTCTGAGTGCATTCTTATTACCTGTTTATGCCGCCGAATATAACAGCATCCGGCCATTGCTAATGGAGGCGATTGCTGCACCTACTGGACATGCGGCGGGAACGATAACAGGACAGTTTGCTGAAAATTTTAAACGCATGTCAGGATCAGGCATGCCGGTTTTTGCGAATGTCACAACTGTGCATGTGTTCGAGGAAGAAGGCTGCAGACGGTTGAATCTGCATTTAAAGCAATCTGGTGTGATAACGACAGAAGGCAAACCTGCTGATTTTGATATCAGCTATGGCATTAACCTGTGCAGAGACGGTAATCCGCCTGCAGGAATCATGTAAATGACCAATAAATACCATACAATATCTGAGATCGTGGCCGCAGTTTATTGCGAACAGAAAGTTGTGTTTGATCGTGAGCATGGTGATGCCACGCCATTGACTGTGCGCAGAAAAGCCCTGCATGGCACGTTTGAACACCAGCGTTTTGCACAGGAGGGCAGAACTCGAGCGGTGATCGACAAACGCTGTTTTATTGCTACCAGCATCTATGGCATCGATGCGCCGCAAACCAATCTGTTGCGGACATGGCGTGACAGTGTGCTTGTTAAAAGCAGAGCAAGGCGCTTGTTTGTGTTTTGCTATTATCGGCTGTCTCCATTTGTCGTGCCAATGATTGATCTCAGCGCATGGCTGAAAAAATTGACCCGCAGTTGTCTTAATCTTTTCATTTCAAGGTTAGGTCAAAAATAATGATCGAATTCTTTGATTCCATCATGACCTTGATTTTGATTGCTGCCGCAATCTGGGTTTTCATGATATGGCGGGGATTAACGCAAGACTGGATGCCAAAGGAATTAAGGGTCGGAAGAATCGTCATGATTGAAGAAGACCTGCGCACCCGATTTCCATTTGCAGTCGTTGGACGTCCTGATCAAGTTTATCAACTAGAGAATGGCTTGCACGTTCCGGTAGAAAACAAAAACCGCAGCAATTTTAAGATTCATGAAACTGATATTGCGCAGTTATCCTTGCAAGCCTGGCTGCTCAGGCGTAACCGCCTGTCCACCACGCATTATGGCTATGTTGCAATCAACAACCGGAAAACCGGAAAACGCCGCGCGATCAGGGTTGATCTCTTGGATGACAAATCTTGCGGGCATTTGATTACCAGATATCTGACTGTAATCTCTCATAAAGCCCAACCGGAAAAGAACATGGGAGTTAAGTGCAGTTCCTGCGGTCACAGGGCTTATTGTTATTGAGAAATATTGTGTAGGAATTGAATTGTCAGTTGATGGAAAAGCCGTTCCCTGAATCAGGCTGGCATGGAGGATGTTGTTGGTTACAACCAGTAATGACATAATCGACATAAGAAAAAAGCTTCGGGTAAACAAGATAGGAGCGACCATGAATTGCACGGCATTCAGTGCTCAGCAAACGTGTGTAATGTTCATTGTATGTTTGTGGCTCGCTGGTTGTACAGAATCAGTGTACCAGCGCATGAACGATCCGGCACGGGATGAATGGCAGAATCCGCAGTTGGTAGTAGCCAAGCTTGCCATTGCGCCAAGCTCCCGGGTGGCAGACTTGGGTGCGGGCGGGGGGTATTTTGCCGGGTATTTGGCGAAAGCGGTCGGGCCGGAAGGAACGGTGTATGCCGTTGACATTAATGACACCGCATTGGATATTATCAGCAAGGAAATGAAATTGCGCGGTATAACCAATGTGCTGCCAATCCGGGCCGAACCCAATGATGCGAAACTTCCCGAACCAGTGGATTTCGTGTTTAGTAGCAACACCTACCATCATATGAAAGACCGAACAGCTTATTTTAAGTCATTGACTCGTTATCTCAAACCTAATGGGCGGGTAGCGATTGTGGATTTTCATCCAAACGGCTTTTTCTCAGGAAAACTCGGTCATGGTACAGCAAAAGAAGATGTCCGGCGCGAGATGGAGTCTGCGGGGTATCGGTTGACAGCTGACTACGATGTAATTGATCGCCAACATTTCCAGATATTTATTCGGGAATAGTTAATTGTCAGCTGGGTGATGATAAGAATTCAGGTAACTGCAGGCTGTTGCAGTACACAACTTCCAACATTAAAAGTGGCCAACTTGATAAAATACTTGATCATGAGTAACCATAAGGGGTCAACAGCGTTGCCGTACGCAGCGATAATCTTATCATCGTCAAATTTGTTCGTGTTTTTGGATAGTCCTTGAGGTCATCAATAATCTTTATGAATGCCCCAAGAAAAGCTGGCAGTAAAACAAAATCTGTGAACTATGAGCATCATTCCAGAAGCTGGGTTTTTGATGCTTTCGTACCCATCCTTGGTCTATTGACTGGTTTTGTGGGGTCGATTTATTCGTCAAATATTCGTGACGCTTTTCCTTTTGCCAGCAACACCTGGGGCATGAAAATCATATCCAGCAATATCTCTGTTTCCGCATCGATATTCTGGATATTGCTGATTACATTTGTAGTATCTCTCGCAATTCAACAATTTCAGCGCTACATGCGCAGAAAAGTAGATCAGGATACGCTTACCAAACAAATTACTGATCTAAAAAGTGTGCTAGGAACTATGCCGCCGGTTGATTTTATGGATGCGTTATCAAAAGCCATTCAGGATTGTGATAATTACGTAACTGAACAAAAAGCGATTTCTGAATATCCAATACCTGAGGGTGATGACGACACCAAGAGAGCTATTGTCCTGGCCAGGGATCGTAGAAATCAGGCAAGGTTTATTTTGTCAAACATGATCGCACTGGCAAATCAATGGGACAATACACTCATTTCTGGCCCGCATGGTGCAATATATCGTGGCAACATTATGTTGTTTCGGTCCAGAGAAGAATTGGCAAAGCTCAACAATTTTGAAGCTTCAAATCTTTTTTCGCATACGAAGTTTATCGTTGCAAGCGATGCAAAAACGGCTTTCGAATCTGTGGACGGAATCCTTGATTTAGATTTGTTGATGACCTATCGTGATACTGAATTACATCGAATAATGTGATTGTATCTTCTGGCTCGGTTCCCTATGATGATGAAATCGAACCATTCGCTTTGGGCGTTACATTGAGCGGGAAATTGACAGGAACCGCATTGCCAAATTTACCCGGTGCTCCAATCGCTTTCGTAACCGACAAACCCAGTGTTATTTCTGATGCCCAGGCTATTGCAGAATTTTGCGAGAAAACAGGTTGCTTTTCATCTGATGCAATCAATTCAATCAGGGAATTTTACAGTCGTGAAGAAAAGGGGCGCAGCATTATTAGTTGGCCAATCAAGGACGCGAAAGGAGCGCGAATTGCTGTTATCAACATCTATCGTAACAAAAAAGACATTGCGCTGGATGAAAAAAGAGCCAACCGATTAGTTGGTATTTTACAGCCCTTCACACTCATGATTAGGGACCTGCTTGCCGATATGAATTAATGAGCTTACAGCAAAAACAGATAAAGAATATGTGATGCCAAATCGTTGCGGGAATAACACTTGCTTTATCTCACAATAGTATTTATATTGCATTGTATTCAATTTATCAATTGAGATCGTTATCTATATGAAAAGTCTAAAGGGACAGATTCTGCAATAAACGTGGTTCCGTTAATACCGTCACTTCAGGAACGGTTGAATCGTGTACGCATCATTCAGGAACGCACTGCAAAGCGTAACAAGATGTTGCGTGAAGGCTTATGGAATACTGAGGAAGATGAAACAATCGAAGTAAATCTGCTTCTGTCAACGGAGCAATCCTAAAAAAACCACCATCGTTTCAAATTGCAGATTTCTCTACTCTAATCCAACGATTGAAATCCCGTCATTGATAATTCAATCGATACCGCTATGAATTCAGCGACATTAGAATCTGAGCTTTTAACGATTTGATTAGTCTCATTTCATCGGTTGTAATACCTTCTGCTGCAATCTTTGTACGGTCTGTGTAAAGCAGACCTACGTTGTGCTACGATGTAGTCCAATATGGTTGAATTTGATGGAGTTGGGAAAATATAGAGAACACGCGCTTACGGGGGAATGGCAAGATTGCAGAGATTGCCACATCAAGCCAGGCTTGGTTTAAATTTATCGCAAACCTGATGATGAAGTGCTGCAGCTTGTGCGCCTTGGGTCGCATAGTGAGCTGGGATTGTAGACATAATCATTCACGGCGGAATTAACTGCCAGGATGATTGCTGACCACGGTCGGTTAGTTATGAAGTTTAACTATTAAGAAACAATTCTTATCGCCGATAAATCTATTGTAGGTTTAAAAGCCTATTAACAAAGATTGAAATTTATGACAGAAGCACCATCCCCAGGAAATCGCTCCCTTTTTAGATTTCCTGGGAACTCTTCAAGAAAACCCTTCAGATTAAAGCTATTTCTTTTTGACAGCCTTTTTAACCGGTTTCGCGGATTTGGCCGTACTTGGCATTTTTCCGGAAGCTGTTGAATCAACCAATGCCTTGCCTGCTTTAAACTTCACAACCTTCTTGGCAGGGATTTTCATCGGACTGCCATTTGCCGGATTGCGGCCTTCCCGCGCAGCACGTTTGGTTACAGAAAACGAGCCAAAGCCGATTAACTGAACACTATTTCCGCCAGCCAGTTCTTTCTGAACAATCTCGATCAATCCATTGAGCATGGTAGCTGTTTGCGCTTTGGTGGTATTTGAGCGGGTTGCAATGGCATCAATGAGTTCGGTTTTGTTCATGGAATACGCTCCAGTTAGTGGTTGAAGTTGGTTGCTAATCTAACCAGAAACGCTCAATTAATCAATATATTTCATAATTAAAATTAGCTGACAGCGGTGTTTTTTCTAAATTACTGCCCCCTGAATAAAATAGCTCTGAAACACATTAACAAACGAAACTAACATTTAAATAACCAGTAAGATAGCAAGTAACAACCGGAAAAACGCATTAACATCATCCCTAAAAATTAAAATTAAACCTAGTGCGACGATTCCAATTATAGATAACGTAGCGGGTAAAGTGCCTGTTATTCCATGTACGAAATGAATTAACCAGCTTTCATAAGGTAATGGGCCGGTTGAAGCAAACGCCTGTTCATGTATAAGGGATAGCAAAATTGCTATCTCTGCTGGGACAAAAACACCAGGCCGAAATCGGGTTTTTTTGCAATTCATGAAGCACTCCTTCATTCATTGGATTGATAGAAAGTCATGCGCGGTATCAACATTTCATTTTGATATAAAAATGCAGTTAAAAAAGTCACTTAAAGAGCAAAATTTGTTCCTTAAGTGCGCTATTTTTAAGAAACTATTTTTGTATCATAGCTTGCATGAAAACGCTATGGGGAATCATTTTATTATTGCCTGTTTCGCTGCAAGCGGCGTGTTTTGAAGAAGCTGCTGCACGGTACAAACTCAACCCTGAATTACTGAAAGCGATATCCAGGGTTGAATCAAACGGCAACCCCAATGCCATCAATCGCAGCAACAAAAATGGCAGCCATGACATCGGCCATATGCAGATCAACAGCCGCTGGCTGCCGACATTAAAAACCTACGGCATCACCGAACAATCCTTGTTCGATCCGTGCATTAATACGCATGTTGGCGCTTGGGTGCTTGCTGGCAATATTCAACGCATGGGCTATAGCTGGGATGCGATAGGCGCATACAACGCCAGATCACCGGATAAACGCCGTCTCTATGCCAAAAAAGTTGTCAATGCGTTGAGACTAATGGGAGCGTACTAATGAAACTGCGTCACTGGATACTGTTGGCCCTGACCGGATGCGCAACCCCTGACACGCCTATCGAACCCTGGACTGAATTACCCGCAAAACGCAATTACGGTATTGCATGGATGAACGAATACTGGCGCATTTGTGATGCGGGGGATACTTGCTTTAACCCGACACCTAAAACGCGCGTGAATAGTCTTCCAGCACATCCGAACAGTACTGTTTCAATTGACAATCAAAAACACAGTAACCGCTTACGTCCTGCAAGTCCTGTCATCGTCAATTTCAGCTTTGGCCAAAGCAATCCTAAAACAGGCATGAACCAGCTTGAGGAAATCCTAAAGTTACTGCAGCAACAATACACGAACATGATTCGCATTGAAGGCTATACCGACAGTACGGGAAGCCTTCAGTACAACAAATGGCTGGCCCGCTCGCGGGCTGAGTCGGTGGCCGCATGGCTCAAATCACGCGGCATCCATCATCCGGTCACAATCGAAGCCAGAGGCAAATGCTGCTACAAGGCATCCAATGACACGGAAGCAGGGCGTGCCATGAACCGGCGCGTTGAAGTTCATTTTTAACAAGGAGAAACATCATGATTCCTCGAACTAAAGCATGTCTGAATGATTTGTTGATTGCAGCGGCGTTTCTGGCAATGGGGTTTTTCTTGCCGGGATCAATACTCGACAAAGGGTTTTATGCGCATCTGGGCGGTATCGCCATCGGGCTTGGTATCGGCTGGATGATCAAATCCATTATTGCGCATACGCAACTGCAAAAACAACCGGTCAAGGCTTGACCGGCTGTTGTTCCGGATGTGTATCACACAGTTACTATTCACAAGGAGAAATCACCATGACTCAACTACAAAAAAACATGTTATTGACCGCTATTGTTACCGCAACGCTGTTGCTGTTTTCAACGGGCAGCATGGCAGCGTCTACCGGAACTGAATTCCAAACACTGTTTACCTGGATTCAGGGCATCGTGCAGGGTTTTGGCGGTAAGGCTGCGGCATTGGCTGCGGTGGCCCTGGGCGCGATCTTTTCACTGGCGCGTGTCAATCCGATTCCGATTCTCGCTGGCATCGGCTTTGCCATATTCCTGAATTATTCGCCAGGCATCATCGTTGGCATCATGACGGCAACGGTATAACCTTTTTAAGGAACCATGCGATGAATGGTGAAGAATCAGGATATATCCCGGCATCACTGGATACGCGGGAGCGTTTCCTGTGGTGGGAAATCGACCAGCTGGTGTTGATGGTAATGCTGACCGCTATCGGCATTGTCGCAGATGCCATGTTTTTTGGTGCATTGATCGGAACAGTCATGGCCTGGCAATACGGCCGGTTAAAAGCCGGAAAACACCCTAATTTTGCCATACATACGCTGTACTGGTGGCTGCCGAGTCGCTTCTTTGTCAAAACGCGCACAACACCGCCATCCAGTCAGCGTTATTTCTTGGGTTAATCATGTTATTCAAACAATATCAATCCGAACGCGATAACGCCAACAGTGAAATCCGCTTTATGCGCCTGCTGGTTGTTTTTCTGGTCATCGTCTGCGTGGTCGAGGGTATCTTGATACAAAAGCTGATCGATTCAGAAAAAATCACCCTGGTGCCGCCTGAGATCAAGCAAAGCTTCTGGGTGTCCCGCAGCGCTGTTTCAAGCGAATACCTGGAAGAAATGGCGTACTGGTACACGGGGCTGGCACTCAATGTGACCCCACTGGGCGTGGATTACCAGAATGAATTGTTCTTGAAGTATGGTAATCCCGCCGAGTATGGCCGTCTGCAAACTGAAATGCATTCACGCGCAGCGTTTCTCAAACGTAACGGTGCATCATCACAATTTGCAGTCAATAACATCACGCCGGACAACATCAATTTGCGCGTGGCGTTGTCCGGCACGCTGTATACCTGGGTTTCGGACAAAAAGGCAGGCGAGCGAAACGCAACGTTCATGATTGCGTTCAAGTATATGAACGGCAGACTTTATGTATCTGATTTCAAGGAAACATCCCATGAGAATATTTTTGGCGATCCTGCTGCTGGCCAGTCTTGACCTGTCCAGCGCAGTGGCGGCGCAAATGTTGCGCGGCACACCGGACGATCTGTTACAGGCAAACATATCCCGAACCGAACTCACGCTCATCCGTGTTGAAGGTCAGCGTATCCGCCGAATATTCGGCACCGAGGAAGAATTTATGGTGATACCGGATGCCGACACTGGTACTGCATACATAAAAGCGGATACGGAGCAGACACGGATCAATCTGTTTGTGCTCGATGAATTAAACCGCACCTGGCGGTTGGCGCTGACGATCATTGACGGATTTGCCGACACCATCGTGATTGGCGGCGAAGATGAACGCAAAGTCGACGTGTTGGGGTTAAACCATGACATGCCGCGTAATAAAGCCATCAAGCAATATCTGCTGGCGCTTGAATCGTCAAGCCAGGGCAGCGGCATCGAAGCGCGTCAGGAGAATCAGGTTATCCCATTGTGGCAAGACAGCTTATTCGTACTGGTCAAAGTCGCCAGCGGTCATTTCCGTGGCGAAAAATTCAAACTGACCAATCTCTCACCTTCGGCGATGGTCATTGATGAGCGGGAGCTGTACCGTAAAGGCGTGCTGGCCATATCGATAGAGCAGCCAAAATTACAACCGGCACAATCAACCTTTGTCTATATCATTTCGGAGAATGCGCAGTGAAGCCGAACGCGACCGCATGGATGGACCAGTTAAAGCGCATGACTCCCAGGGCAAAGCAGTATCTGCTGTTGCTGGTGCTGGGCAGCGTGTTCATGGGCATTGTCTTTGGCAGCGTCTTTTTATGGGAGAACCAGACGCCGATGCTGCCGCAGGCGAAGGTAGAACAGCAAACGATGCGTAATATTGCAGCACCCGGCGCACATGTCGATCCACGCGATGTATGGATGACGCAATCCTCGCAGCAATTGCGTGATATGGAAGCGACTATTGATGCGTTGAGAACAAAACTCAATGAAGTCGAACTGCACCAGCAAAAAGACACCCCTGAACAGGTTTCCGGCTTTTTTGGATTTAAGGATAGGGAAACCGAACCGGAACCGGTAACGGAAACATTGCCGCCACCACCCATCCAGGCGTTGCCACAACCGTATGCTATGGATACACAATCCGAATTACTGCCGCCGCCAATTATGGGCTCAGAACAAAAGAAACCAGGCATTGCAGTATTCGAGGTCAGTCAGGTATCTGTGAGCAACGACCCTGAAACAGCCAGCAAAAACACCACCTACATTCCATCGGGCTCATTCATGCGCTCGGTTCTGCTTGGCGGTCTGGATGCGCCAACCGGTGGGCAGGCGCAGAACAATCCAATGCCGGTGCTATTGCGTGTGCAAAACGATGCATTTTTACCGAATCAGTACCGAGGCAAACTCAAGGAATGCTTCATGATCGGTTCGGCCTATGGCGACATCAGTTCGGAGCGGGCCTATTCGCGGCTTGAATCCTTGTCCTGTACCTTGCGCAACGGCAAGTCCATTGACATACCCGTGAAGGGTTATATCGTCGGTGAAGACGGTAAAACCGGTATGCGCGGCCGTCTGGTGAGCAAGCGCGGACAGGCTATTGCAAACGCCTTGATGGCAGGTGTGCTATCCGGTGCGGGTCGCGGCCTGCAGCAAAGTGCCATGTTTATTGGGGCCAGCCCACTGGGTGCAGTTGGCGCGATCCGGGGCGGAACCAGACAGCAATTTCAGGCAGGCATCGGCGCTGGTATTGGCCGCTCACTGGATCGCATCTCCAACTACTATCTCAACCTCGCGGATCAAATGTTCCCGATACTGGAGATCGATGCCGGCCGCGTGGTTGAAATCGTACTGACCAAGGGAGTTGAAATCGATCTTGGCGTTGCAGAAAGCACGGGATTTGTGCCGACGGTACGCAATGTGCCCGGCAGGTTTGCAAACAATGGGTAGTTCCCAGCAAAAAAATAAAGGATTTTGTCATGGATAGATTTATTGCTGTTTTGATCATTATTGCCTTGAGTGGCTGCACGACCCTGACCGGTCTGGACAGTACTAACAAGTTTGCCTGCAGGGCACCGGATGGTGTTTCCTGTTCTTCTTTGTCGGGTGTTTACGCCAATGCGGTGGACAACAATCTGCCGGGTCTGGCCGGTACAAGCGGCACAATCAGTCAGGAAGGACGTAAAAATGACAGTGAACAGCCGGGAACTATAGTTGGTGTGACACCCAAATCCGGCACGCCGGTGCGCAGCCAGACCAAAATCATGCGCGTGTGGATTGCACCCTGGGAAGACAGCGAAGGCGACCTGCACGATCAGTCGTATGTCTATGTCGTAGTTGACCTTGGTCAGTGGAATATCGCGCATAGCAAGAGCCAGATTATCAACATGTATCGACCGGTGCAAAAAAGTGAATTATCGGAAAGCCAGCAGCAGGAGGAATCTTCAGCTTCGGTAACAAGGCCGGTTAATCGGAATCATCCGTTATCCGCTAATTCAACAGGCATGACGCCACCCGGTATGAATGGGCAATCCTATGGATATGAAGTGATAGGCGAGTTCCCGCCCTACGGTATGGGTGAATCTGGCAGCTACCTGGGAGGTGACTATTGAGCATCCTGCAAAATCTTAAAACCGTTTTCAACGGTGAACGCTTCGATCCGGCAGATGCCGTGCCGGTCAACCTGCTTCGGGAATTTGCCAGCATACCGCGTTTGACGGGGATGTTGCCGTATCTGGCATGGCTGCCTGACGAAGAACTGTTTGTGCTCGATCAGGGTGATTTTGGTCAAAAGCTGGGTAAGAGTCTTGGTTTTTGTATTGAAACCGCGCCGCAGACAGGCGCAAACCCTGAAATGGAGCGCGTTCTGTCGAGCCTGTTCTTGTCCTGCCCGGTCGGCACCGGCATACAAATCAGTCTGTATGCCAGTCCGCATATCCTGCCAAGATTGCGCGATCAGGCCAATATGCTGCCAGAATCACAAGAAGCCAGGGGATTGCGCCACAAGAATATCTTCCGGGAGCTGGCGCGGCGCAGAATTGGCTACTATCTGAATGGTACCGGCCAATCGTTATTTAACGATCAAACCTTTTTGCTACGGGATTACCGTTGCGTGTTGTCGTTTACCCTGCCGCTTGATCCGGAAAGTGCTGCGGATGTTGAGGAAGCCGTGCGTATCCGCGAGAGCGTTCATGCGACACTGCGCTCAGCCTATCTTTCCGGAGATAACTGGAAGCCGGATCAATTGCTCAACTTTGTTGCGGATTTCTTTGATCATGAACGGGCGATGATCAGAACGCCTATCTTTCCGATTGAATATGATGATACTCGGATACTGCGCGATCAGGTAAGTACGATGGAAATCGCATCTGCTGTAGCTGACAATTGCATCAAGTTCCGTAAAAATGGCGCGCTTGATACCGCCTTGCAATGCTTCTCGGTACGCCGGTACCCCAGGAGTTTCAGGCTTTCCAACATGGAATCGCTGATTGGCGATTATTTCAGGACGGCACTGGCGATGCCATGCCCGTATTTGATTACCATGGGTGCGGTGGTGCAGGATTATGAAACTGCAAAAACCCGTTGTATGATGAAGGCCGCACGCGCCACCCAAGCGGCCGGATCGTACATGGCGAGATTTCAGCCCGACCTGCAGGATCGCAAGCATGACTGGGACCGGGTGCTGATGTCGCTCAGTAACGGCAGCAGCATCGTGCAAATGTATCACCAGATCGTGCTGGTATCTGAGTTCAAGAATGCTGCTCGTTGCGCGCATGCGGTGCAAGCCGTCTGGCAAGCGCGTGGATTTGATCTGACCAGGGATATTTATTTGCAGCATCATGCCATGACAGCGGCCATGCCGTGCACACTCACGCCTGCATTCCAGGCGGATTTGCGCATGTTCGGGCGGTTAAATACCAAAACTTCGGATAATGCCGTGATGACTTCCCCTTTTCTCGCGGAATGGAAGGGGACGCGCACGCCGGTACTGACACTATTCGGCCGGCGCGGCCAGATCATGGGTTTTGATCTGTTTGATAACCGCAGCGGCAATTACAATTTTGCAGTATCAGCCTTATCCGGCGCCGGTAAAAGCGTGTTTGTGAATGAACTGGTATTCCGGTATCTCGGGCGCGGCGCAAAGATATGGATTATCGATATTGGGCGCTCCTACATGCATTTATGTGAATTGCTCGACGGTGAATTCATCACGTTTTCTGACGAGCGGCAAAATAAATTATGCTTGAATCCGTTTTCCATGGTGCAGGATATTAACAACGACATGGAAATGCTGTTGCCGATGATCGCAAGAATGGCGAGTCCGCAGGCGGAGCTCGACAACTTTTGCTATTCGGCTCTATCAACGGCCATCAAGCGCGTATGGGACAACAAAGGCAAAAAAGCGACCATCACCGATATTTTTGAATTGCTGCGTACCGGCAAACTGTCTGAAGACGGGGGGCATGAGCGCGATCTGCAACGTCTTGCCGTTGCGCTGGAACCTTATACCAGACATGGCGTGTATGCATCCTATTTTGAGGGCGATGCCAATATCCACTTTCAAAAAGACCTGGTGGTGCTGGAACTCGAAGAGCTCAACGGCAAAAAAAGCCTGCAGGCGGTTGTCATGCAGTTAATGCTGTATTTCATATCGCAGGAAATGTACCGGCACCGTGACCGCGTCAAAATCGCGGTGTTCGACGAAGCCTGGGATCTGATACGCGAGGGCGCGAGTGCGCATTTTATCGAAGCCGGATACCGCAAGGCGCGCAAATACCGTGGTGCGTTCGGCTCCATCACGCAAAGTGTTGAGGATTACTACAAGAACGAAACCACACGGGCGATGATCGAGAATGCCGACTGGTTGTTTCTGTTGCGCCAGAAGCCGGAATCCATTGAGCGCCTGGGCAAAGAAGGCAAGCTGTCAATTGACGGTTATCTGAAACGTCAGATGACCAGTGTCACCACTGAACTGAACCGCTACTCGGAAATCTTTATTCACAGTCCAGCCGGTTCCGGGGTAGGGCGGCTGGTGCTCGATCCGTTTTCCATGCTGCTCTACTCCACCACGCCGGAAGATTTTGAAGCGATCAAGCAACTGACTGATACTGGTGTGCCGCTGGTTGAAGCCATTGAACAGTTGTTGCAGAGGAAAGCGCAGTGAGAGCGCATATTATCACCTGGCTGTTATCGGTTGTGTCTGCTGTCATTGTTGGTGTTGCTTGGGTTTATACGCACCCCGTGCCGAAACTGGTCCAGGTTGATCTAGTCAGCCTGTTTCAGGAAACCGCCGCTGAATTTGCTTCGCGTCAGGATGAAAGTGTCACGCAGGATGTGCAAAGACAGGCCGTTCGAATCGATATGGCGTTACAACAACTGGCAGATACATGCCAATGCGATGTGATCAATTCAGCAGCTATCGTCAAACGCCCTGGCAAAGCGCATATGAATAATTCCATACCGGACATGACGGCCTGGGTCAGGGATCACATTAACGGGCGCTAGCGTATGAAACAATTGCTGCCCGTTTCAATATTTGTTTTATCGATTGGATTGTTGATTCCAACCAGGTTATCTGCACAGTCCGGCTCATTGGTCAGTGATTATCCATCTGCATGGCAGTGCGACCGCACCAAGTTTATTTGGTACTGCGAAGTTGATGAGCTGGACGACGAAGAGACACCCCATGCGGTAGCAGAGCACGCCAGAATGCGTGAAATGGAGGCCATTGAGCAACTTGAAGCGTTGCAACAGGAATTGAAAGGTAAGCGTGCGCTGGCCATCATCGATCCGACACCTGAGAATGTGGCCGCCTATATCGAATTACAGAATGCATCGATGAATCAGGCTTCGGTCTTCTCCGATGTTTGGCGCAGGGTGGTATGGCAAACACCAGCGCTTAATTACGAGCTGCACCGGCCGGTCAACAATGCGGGCATTGAAGTGCAACGCCAGGTGCATCAAACGGCAGTCACGCAGAAATTGAATGAAATCAGCAGGGAATGGGGAATATTTTTCTTTTTCAGATCGGACTGTCCCTATTGTCATGTGATGTCATCAACGCTCAAAGTGATCAGCGACATGCATGGTATTACCATATTTCCAATCAGCCTCGATGGTTCAGGGCTGCCGGAATATCCAAATCCATCGCGGGACAACGGCATGGCAAAGCAACTCAATGTCCAGGAAGTACCGATGATGGTATTGGGTAATGTCAAGACCAGAAACATGGTTGGGCTGGGTTCGGGCGTGATTTCTTCACAGGAAATGATTGAGCGTATGTATATCCTGACAGCTACTCAACCGGGCGAACTGTATTGATTAAGGAGACTGTGGTGAAAAACAAAAATCAATGGATTGCCATGATTAGTCTCATGGTGTTCAGCGCTGAGGTCTCATCGGGTTTAAGTTCGGACATGAATGACTGGTTTAATAACATGGGTGGTTTTGGTAATGTCACCACGCCACAGGCCATCAGGGGGCAGACCGGCAATGCGTATACCGGCGGTTCCATCTACATGCGCACGCCGGTCGTAAGTTATCAGTTGGGCAGCATTACGCCACCATCGTTCAGGGCAGGCTGCGGTGGTATTGATTTCCATGCGGGTTCCTTTTCTTACATCAATACCGATCAACTGACTTCATTGTTAAAGAACATTGCCAATAATGCGCTGGGCTACGCGTTCATGCTTGCGGTGCAGTCGATCTCCCCTGATCTGGCCGACTTGCTCAAAACATTACAGAACGTATCCCAAAGTGCCAACAGTCTGTTCAACGTCAATTCCTGTAAGGCGGCTGAAGCTTTGGTGAGCATGTCACCCTTACCACAAATGGCACAGAAGGCCAAGGAACAAATGAATGCGCAGAGCAACGGCGCATCTTTGCTAAACCGGTTTAACGACTCGATGGATGGGCTGGCGTCCTGGATGCAGAATCCGACGGTTCGCAAGGATACGCTCAATCAATCTGCAGCAACCGACCCACGGTTAAAAGCATATCTCAAGCCCGGTAATGTTGCCTGGGAAGCGATGCGTAGCCTCAATGCGCCTGACCATATCAAGGAATTGATGATAAGTCTGGCCGGTACCATTATTGTCAAGGGAACCGGACACAGCGGCAATGAAGAACCGGTAATTGAATACAAAGGGCGCTTGCTTGATTTCAAGGACATTATCGGTAATGTCGGTGAAAAGCACAAAACTATCAAGGTATGGCGGTGCCTGGACACTGGCTGCACCAGTCTTGCGGAAGATTCCAAAACCATAGAAACCTTTGCGTACAAAGTACGCGAGATCATCAGAAAGGGGATGGGAAATATCAATACCCGCAGCTCCCAGAATTTCTCCGACATGGAAAAGTTTTTTCTGACCAAATCCACGACACCTTTATGGAAGTTGTTGTCGATGATGTCCACAGTACCGTTTTCCGTTGCGGCACTGGATGAATATGCAGAGATTATTGCAACGGAAGTTGCCGCCAATTTTGTGGCCACAGCCATGCGTGAAATGAATAAATCGCTGCTCAACGCCAAAAGCTTCCAGGACCCGGTATCACTCAAGAACATCGATGAATTGAAGACCGACTGGCAGTATGTGATGGAAGAACTTTCAACCGGTGTCAGTCTTGCGTACCAGAAAGGTATCGGCATTGCAGAGCAGGCCAGAAACATGCAATTGATCAATCAAACGCTGGTGTCTTCGGTATCCAGCGACATACGCGAATCAATGTACCTCTTTGGGGGCAGCAACAAGAGTTTTTAGAATACGGGAAACATCATGAACTTTGAAGTTTATTCCTACTGGACGACAACCGAGCTGGTTGCGTTATTCAATGCGGTGGCCGCGCTGACCAACAGCGATGATTTCTTCGGCTTGATGAAATTGCTTGCCATGATTGCCTTGTTTTCCGTAACACTTGTGGTGCTGGGCGGTAGAGGCCGTATGGATGACATGTGGCGCTGGATCATTATGTTTGCCATCCTGCATGGTATGTTAATTGTCCCCAAGGCATCCGTTGTGATTATCGACCGCACTACAGCCAACCCGAATCCGCAGATTGTTGCCAATGTTCCATTGGGCATCGCATCTCTGACCGGAGCTGTGAGTAAAATCGGAGACTGGATGACGACATCGTTTGAAACGGTATTTGCATTGCCGGGTGATGTGCAATTTCGTAAATCCGGTACGCTGTTTGGTGCACGGGTACTGCAGGAAATCATGGCGGCGCGCTCCGGCAGTCCGGTATTGTCAGCGAATATGACTGATTTTTTTCGTGAATGTGTGTGGCCGGAATTTGCAACGGGCTATGTACCGCCGCATGAGGTTATCCGTCAGCCGGATATCTGGGGTTATCTCAGCGGTAGAACGAATATCGCCCGTTTCGTGGAAATTCGTGAGTTACCAACCGGCATTATGATGCTCCCAATGACGTGTCCTGATGCGTATAACCAGCTTACTACGCAGATAAGCACTGTGACCGATACTGTTATCGGCGGACTTTCAAATGTGATCAATCCGGGTGTGCCGCTCGCTATGCGTCAGGCCATGGCGCAAAGCCAGATCGTCACTTCAGCCGGTTTGTATACGAATATTTCTGCTAGTGCGCTAAACATCATGCGCCAGGGTCTTGTCATGAACATGTTTCTTGATGCGCAATACAAGATACCGGCTCAGGTTGGGGATGCTGCATCGGCTACTACGGCATTGGCGCAAGTGCAGGCGTTACGCTCAACATCCGAAAGTTATAAAGTCATGGCGGCAGTCGGTCAGAGTGTCATGCCTAAGATGCGTAATATCATTGAAATGATTCAGTATGCGCTGGCACCCTTTGCGCTATTGATTATTGTCATACTGGGCCATTATGGATTAAGGGCGCTGGCAATGTATGCCAAGAGCCTTATCTGGATACAATTGTGGCCGCCGTTGTATGCCGTGATGAATTACATCATGACCATGTATGGCGTCAGACAGGCAGACGCCGTGGCAAATGGCGGCATGTCTTTAAACACTTATGCCTTTCTCAATAACCTGATGATTTCCGATCAGGCAATCGCAGGTATGATAGCAGCCGTTGGCATTCCTGTGATCGCATGGATGATGGTCGAAGGATTATCACTGGGCGCATCGGCATTTGGCAATATTCTGCGTTCGCCCACAGGTGCGGAAGCTGCCCGCTATGCCGCTTCAGCATCGCAAGGCAATATCAGTATGGGCCAGTTAAGCGTCGATAACCAGACCATGGGGCAACACAATACCGCGCCGAATATTCATCAAGGTGCGCCGGTATTGAATGAAACCTATGCTGATGGACTGAAAATGACGCGGTATCCTGATGGCACGGTGTCTTACGATGCATCGGGATTACAGCATCGCATGAATATGAGCATTGATTTTAGCAGCCGTGGATCGGCTTCATTGTCAAAACAATCCGAATTGGCGCAATCGTCGGCTGTCGGCAATATGGTTTCTGCTGCCAGTACGACCGCGGCGGCTTTGCAAAAGTCATCGGACTTTGTGCGTATGCGTGCGTCATCCGAGAGTGCAGGCACAAGCTATAGCGCAGGCGATCAAACCGCCTTTACCCAGGCCGTGAATCAGGCGCAGAATATTACGGACAGTTTTGCGAAACGGCATGGACTCACCCAGATGCAATCAGCTACAGTAATGGGAATAGCTGATGCTGCAATGCGAAATCCAAAGGCAACTGAGTGGATTTCGCCACTATCGGTTGGCGCGACCGCACAATTAGCAGGTCGATCAGATGCAGGTGCTAGACAACTTCTTGAAAAAGCAATTAACCATATACAGGAAACCGGATTCTCGGAAAATCTGAATGCCATACGACGAGCGTCTATGGATGCCAACTTTGCGTCAAGCGATGAGTCCAGCCGGCGCGCTATGGAAGGCATACGCGCAAGCCTTGATAAATCGATGCAGCACCAGCAGCAGGCATCGGCTAATTATCAGCAATCCATATCGTTCAGGGAAGCGGCTACACATATGGAACAAAGCACCGGCACCTGGGAAGCCAGTTATATGCGACCCTTTATCGACTGGATGGGTACGCAATATAATGCATTTATGGGTAAGAATTTCGATCCACCTACGGTTGCGCAAATGGCAGCCAAGAATCCAGAGAATCTTGCGCCCTATATGGATCAATTTTACCGGGAATATATCGAACCGCAAATCATGTCACGGGTTGGAGATATGCATTCTCCGGAGGACGTGAAGACATACTTTGAGCATGGCAAGACAGGCATGCCGGGCGTTGGCGCTATTCAATCGCAAGGCTCACGCTGGCATGGCAGCGCAGGCGCATCGGCTGCTACGGCAGATATCAGCGCGGGTAGCAGGGTATCCAGCGATCTGCCGCAGCAATGGGCGACAACACAAACTGAAACGGATCAGGCCATCGATACCGGGCGCAGCACGGTCACTACTCAGGGTTCACCGCTTGAGCAGGACGTCACGCATCGCACCGACCCTGGATCGCAATCTCTCTCCGGGTTGGCTGTGACCAATGCGGCAGGACAGGTATTGCCGGATAGCGTATCCAGAGTGCTGGTAAATAAAATACCCGGTTATAACGCACGGGTGCCGGGGGTTTATATGAATCTGGGTACGCCAGGTGCCAGCGTGACTGAAGCAGGTGCAGACCGGCAGAATCAGGGTGAACCACGTAATCCCATGCTGGATTCATACAGGAAAGTATTGCCGGTGACTGAGGGTCAGTCCTCCAGCAAGCAAGAAAAAAAGGAATAAAATTTTTTAATCTCGTCAATAATGGCGTATGTCATCATCACTGAGAAGATGTTTATCTTCATATGCATGATAAGCAAGAGTTTTAATATTTACAGGGTTGTTGTGATATTCCCACTCGGTAAATTCCTCTCGTAACTTATTCAGCTCTTTTTCTTCTGCTACAGTCAAGCCGCGCTTCTTGCAAAAAAACGCATAATAAGCATCACGAAAGAAGACATGCAGCATCCAGCCGAAACCGGTCATGACCAGCCAGTACATACCTGCAAAAAGATAAATTGCGGTCAGTGCCAGTACAGTGACAGCAATCCGGATTCTTTTTTTGAGGATTTTATCGTAGGGTGTTGTGATCATAATTTCACCTTTTGATAGACAGCGCGGTTTGTAGGAAATATAGCAGATATAACAATTGTTTGTCATCAGGTAGAGAGAGCTGCATGACAGGCCGGGCATCTTAAAATAGTGCGATCCGCTCTATGGCCGCATGTGGCTGTTTCAATTTCTTGATAATACAGAACTGCTTCATTGGGTTTTTTCTGTGCATAACTGATGCAGCCGCTTTTTTGCTAAATCGAACCATTGGTTATCATTATCTGATTCTATTTATCGAAATTCTTTACGATCCTGCGAATCGCGTTTTCAAGCTCCGAAAGCCGTTTGGCTTCCAGTGCGCGGGAGTAGAGTTCATCAATGACGATTTTACGCTTTTCATCTTCGATGCCACTTAATATCTGCTCAATTGCTTGCAATCTGCTGATTCCCTCTGCATAGATATTGTTATCTTCCCTGACTTCACCGATTACAGAGGATGCCCTCATTTCACCCTGACCGGTTAATAACCAGTGAATGTTGATGCCTGTTCTGGATAGCGCAATTAAGGACTTTGCTCCAGGTAAGCCACGTTCATCATCGTCTTGTTCATATTTTCTGATCATGCCTATATTCATTCTTGCCAGCTTTGAAAACTCATTTTGAGTCATCTTGAGAATGGTTTTACGCCAGATACGCAGTCTTTGACTGATACCCTCCATAGAATAGCCCTTTTATTAGTATTATTAATAAATATATCATTATTTAATGATGCACATCAATTAATAATTATTTGCACAAAAATATCATAATTTAGTATAATCGGTACAATTCATAAAAGGAGTGCATTCTATTATGAAAAAGGACATATCTTCAATAAATTACCAATATCTATTATGGGCTAAGGAAATGGCTCATATGGATACGGGTCATGTTGTTTCTGGTATTCCTAAATCGGTATTACAAGTCCTCGGTCAATTAAGTCTTGATGAAATCGAAGCAATTGCAAATGAAATGAGCGTGAGCCTCATAAATTTCAGGTTGAATGAAACAGAAATCAATCGTTTGCGCGCATTGCCGGATGATAAAAAGGCTGCATATATGCTCGCTGTTACCACGCACAAAAGAAACCATGGTGGCAACCAGAGAACTTGAGAAGCTTAATCTTGCATTCGATCTGTTAAATGCGGGTCTGCGCATTTCTTTTGTTAATGAAGAAACATTGATCGATAAACGTACCCTCCGGTTATGGTGGAAGGAAAAACATGGAAGACCTTTGTCAAAAGGCCGGCGCCTCAATTCCATCCAGGGTTTTATCAAAAGTTATGAGATAGCCGCCAATCTTTCGGCTTTCATTTCGTTGCATAAGCATTTATACGGCAGTGATTTTTCCATTAAAATGCTATATCGGATATGGAAAGAATATCAACTCACCTGCGGCGATCTGGACATCAATATTGCTTACCTGTCATTAAGAGACATTAGAAGAGGCACTGTTTGCCTGTCTTATTGTAATTGTTGCAAAATCGACTTTGTCTATGACGCTGCCAACAGATATACCAGCAGGTGTCCTTTCTGCAAAAACCCGGTTATCAAGAACTAGATTAATAACTTTCAGTTCTTAAAAAATTTCCCAATCCGAAATCATTTAAAATTTTTTGCCATTTGCCTAACCAGATTCAAAGCGTTCTCATTTTTGAAGCAACCTGGAATTTTTGCTTTTCTACTGTTCTTGTTATCAGGTTGGGCAACCGACCCAGACTGGCTATTTGATTGAATGGGGTTGGGTTTTAAGTATGTGCTTTCGTTCGATGCGCCTAGTCCAATCGTTGCCAGTGTACGCAGTCGTGTGGCGCGTTCTCTATACGCTGCTTGAGTTAAAGCACTGAAGAGTTCAGGATCAGAAGATTCTTTGATGGTGACTTTGAGTAGAATTCTATCCTTTTTCATTTGGCAGCTCCCATCAACCAAAATCCTCGTGCATTCGAAAATACCGGTTCATCCGGTGTAGTAACCGATAATCGTGGAAAAGCATTTTTAATAGTTTCCTGAAAAAATACAGCGCCTCCGCCAACGAGCACAATAATGTCTGCCATGCGGCTTTCTGTACGCAGTGCTTTCTGGATGGTTTCGGCAACGATTGAACCTATGGCTTTGCCTGCTTTTTCCAGATACGGTGCTATTTCAACTTTTTTACCAAGCAACATGACCGTCGATTTTCCTTTGCGCACGGCATTTTCCAGCGATTCAGTATTCATGGATGTTTCGTAATCACCGGCTATCAGCTTGGCCGTTTCTTCCAGCAAAACCGACGATGCATTTAAGCTGGTGCCGGATGACTGGTTCTGAATAACGCTGTTTGCAATAACAACCCAGTCCACAGAAAAAAATCCCGGATCGATGACCAGAATTCTGGCATCTTCAGTGTCGACCTTGCCATTCGAGATATAGTCCAGGTATCCACCAATGGGCTGTGGCAAAACGATGACCCGATTAACCGTGACCTGACGTGTCGCAGTGATCCGGTGTGTACTTTGCATCTGTTCTTGAATTTGTTGTCTCTTTTTGTCATTCAGGTATTGCGACACCGGAAGGCCGGTAATCAACGTGTCTATTTTATCCATATCCGTGAGCAATAATCCGGCATGGAATAGTGCCTTGTATGAATCCGACGATGTGTAGTTCTCGTGCAGTGATCGGCTATATAATTCAGCACGATCCGGAGATACACCTGCTACGAATTCCTGCCCATCAACATCCACATATAAAAAATCTTCATGCGCCGTGCCATCAATTCGCGTTCCAAAGCATTTGGCGGGCGCAGCACCGGCTGGCCGCAGGCAGGTTTGTGGTGGTTGGTCTTCTATACCATAGGCCAGTTTCAAGTTTGAATAGCCAATATCAATGCCCAGAATATTCAATGATGTCTCCTGTTTAAAATAGTGCACCAGCAGGTGCATTAATTAAAACGTTTTTTGCTCTGAAGCCTGAAATCACAATTTTGTGGCACTTGCAGGTGCACTCAATTAGCATTTCTGTGATCGAGAGTATGAAAATCTGGTTTTAGTGCACCTGCAGGTGCACCAATTGATTACATCCTTGATCACTCGTGTAGATTATCAAAATATTTTTTAAAAAATAACCTTATAAGGAACAGATATTGTTCCTTAAGTACCGATATTTTAGGGTTCTTTTTTGCTAAAGTAGATCCGGTACGCGGCAACTTTTCATGGAGCAATGTGGTAAGTGATTGCTCCATCATATAGAGCGATCGGGATGATTATTTCAACAGAAAACAATTGAGTTCATTCATTGAGCAATCAGTTGTTGCTTTGCTCCATCATAAGGAGCGATCAGCCTATATTTTTAGCGCAAAAATGCAGCTAATAAAACATACCCACTTTTTTATTGGTTGAATTTTCATGGAGCAATCCGCTAAAAATTCTGTTTCATGGAGCAATCAGTCTATTGATCGCTCCCTGTTAGTAGCAATGTGCGCAGTGTCGCTTCGTCATGGAGCAATCTGTTTTATTTGCAGTAAAAACGGTTTTTTCATGGAGCGATCAGGTATGTGATTGCTACACAGTAAAAGGAGCGATCAGTCCTCATTTTGATCATTGTTTAAATTGATAAACAAACTGGTAGGAAACAAATGCTGGAAACATACGACGCAATCAACGAATCGATAGAAAAACGCCTGGATGAACTGGAGCATACAGCGATTGGTATCGTGGATCGCTACTGGAACTGGTTACGCGATGTGGAGTCGCGCAACAGCGGCTGGGAGAACAAAAGCAACCTGCGGCTGCGGTGCGAACGCAAGGGCAATTCGCTGCGCATCGACTGGACGGGATTAAAATGGCAGGGAAGCAAAGCCTCGGGTACACGCCGACCATTGATGGTCTACATATCAAAACCGAAAGGCAAACACGCCTATACCCTGACCAAGCTATACCAGTTTGCGAAAGACTGGGAAAAACCGATGATCGAAGAAACGGAAAATCAACTGGTGCCTATTAGATGGGAAGCAAGCCACCTGGTCAAGGCGATGATTGCTGTCAGAAACGCAAGAGCGGTAGCTGCAGCTGCAGCCGGTGAGGATAAGTAGTCATGCTGGATAGACTTTATACGCATTTCGTAAAATATTTCCCAGCATATCTCTGGTTTCTGGCAGGCATTGTTATCTTTGGGCGCTACTATATGCTGACCATCAATGTATCTGACTCTTTACCGGGTACGTTCTATCTGATCGAAAAGGGAGTGATGCCGGATAAGGGGGAGCTGGCCGGGTTTGTATATACCAATGACTGGCCGCATACGGCAGGTACTATTTTTGTGAAAACCATACGCGGTATTCCAGGATCGAAAGTGACAATCGATGGCCGGCATTTTAATGTGGACGGTATCTATGCCGGTCATGCCAAACCATTTTCAAAGCAGGGCAGGTCGCTTGAAATTGGCATGATAGGTATTATTCCTGAGAACCACTACTACATGTCAGCACCACACCCAGACAGCCTGGATTCCCGCTATGCGCTGGTGGGTTGGGTCAGCAAAGACCGGATCATCGGGCGGGCAATTCAATTGTTTTGATAGTTTAAATGCGCTTGTTTCAATTCTTCAGAAGAAAGAAACCTGTCATCAATACCGCAGACCTGGTAACTCAGTGGCAGGGCGAAGACATTCCTCGTTATCCCCCATTCATGAAAGGCTTGCCAGTGGTGCCGCCCCAGTTTCTATTGAATACACAAAATGTACTGATAGAACGCATACTGCAAACGGCGGTTTGTACACCGGACATCATTAATCATCACTACCTGCCGGTCATTAATCGCTTTGTCCAGTTTGTGCATTTGCTACCCGCATCACAGTCACATCATCACCGTGGCGCTGGTGGATTACTGCATCATTCACTGGAAGTTGGATTGTTCGCACTGCAACTAGCCGACAGGGTATTATTGAATATCGCGTCAGCCACTGAGCGCCGGGAAATGGAACCTCGCTGGCAGCTTGCTGTGTTTTTAGCGGCACTGTGCCACGATACGGGTAAGCCGGTGTCAGACTATGCTGTCTCGGACAACAACCGCGAGACCGTCTGGAAACCGATCAAGGAAGACCTCTATACCTGGGCGCAAAACAATGCCATCAACGCCTACTTCATCGACTGGCGCAAGAATAGGGGAAGGCAACACACAGCACTGGCCAATCTCATCAGCGACCGAATCATCGGAATTGATACATTCAACTGGATAGAGGAGAGCGGTGTCGATCTTATTATCTGGTTGATGGAATCCCTCAATAATAATCCGCATCCTGCAAACCCGATACATGATCTGGTTATCAAGGCGGATCAACTCAGTGTGGAACGCGACATTGAATCCATGGGCAGCACCATGGCAGGCTATGAACTGGGCGTGCCTGTTGAACGTGTCTTGATCGATATCATGCAGCGCTTCGTGCGAGAAGGTGTTTGGCTGATCAATACACCCGGTGCGCGAGTCTGGAATATAAGCGGTGATGTTTATCTGGTCTGGCCGATGGCAGGCGAAGAACTGGCTAGGCAAATCCGTGAAGACAAAATTCCTGGAATATCGCGCACACCCGATGGCATTCTGGATATGCTGGTTGAAAGAGGAATCGTCACAACTCGTGAGAATAATTCAACTGAAAACTATTTTTGGAAAATTTCTCCCAAAGTTCTGACAGACAAAATACCGGACATTCAGTTACAAGCGGTCAGATTGGTGAACGATACGATGGTGTCATCGACGCCGATGCCGGCAGTAGAAGGCATGGTAATCGATGGAAAGCAGTGTGCTGAAAAACATAATGTTGTGGAATCTCTAGAAAAAGCAGAGTATCCAGAACCTGGATCAGAGTCAGAACAAGAGACGAAAATAAAAGCGCAGCCACAAATTCCGATCCGGTATGCAACAGAAACACCTATTGCAACAAAGCCGGAATTGCGAGCACAGGCTACTTCAAAGTTGCCGGTTACACAAACAGATGTAATCCCAGATGATACTACCGGTTCACTTCTGAAAAAACTGGCGCAAGATTTAAAGACGGGTAAAAAACGATGGGGAAATGACGCCTGGTTTGATGCTGAAGGCCGTCTGCTGATCAGATGGCCAGACGCAATTAATGATTACGAACTTGCCGTTATCAAAATCATCGAGGAATTTTACAAACGGCAGTGGCTATGGATCGATCCCATGGCGCCACTGAAAAAAGTTATCGACACGCAAATCAACGGACAACCTGTCAAAGCAATCAGGTTACAGCGTGAGATCAGTGTTGCTTTTAATCATGAATTGGGTGATGTGCCTACTGTGAAACAGACGGAAGCATCTGTACCTGGCGAGAAAAAAATTGCTGTGAATCTTGATACAGGTGCAACAACTGATAATCACAATCAGGATACAAAAAAAATTATCGGTAAGTCTGTGACGAAGAAACTGTCAGCCAAACAGAGAAAGTCAATTAACAGATCAGCCGTACCGGAAAAGTCACAATCAGAGAAAGCCGAGAAACTGGATAAATCGAACGCTGCCAACAGACCTCGCTATCCAACCCTGGATGAACTTGTTTCAATTATTCAATCAATCGGTGCTGCTGAGTATCATCCTGATGGATTTGTGTCTGTTGAAAAGAATGCGCTTATTGAAGCGTGCAAAGAACGTGGATTCAAGATGACGCATAGTTTTATTGCAAATTCAAGCAGGCATGATGCTGGCAAGATTTATGTAGAAAATGGTGCAGTGAAGTTGCGTAATGATTCATGTAATGATTGATCGATTCGTTATGTAAAGCGTCTGGCAAAAACCAATTGAGAACTACCATGAATACCGAAAATTGCACTGGTAGTCCTTGTTGCTTCAAGACGCGATGAACCCGGGCAAGACGCTTGGAATCAGCAATATCGTATGCGATCAGATACAAATTGCTCTGGTTGTCAGCCATTAGCTTACTGTCAATAAGAATTGATGCAGTTTATTAATGCTGCTTCGAAACAGTCTGTAACAGCGATCTTGACGCTGTTGAAACAATTCCGCCATTATTTCTAAAGAATTTCCGTCGAGTTTAACCACGTCGGGATCCAGGAGTGGAATATAGTAATCCCAAAGCAGTATCTGGCTGAGATCAGCCGCCAGATCCAGGTCCATCGATAGCAATACTTCGTTATCCCGTTCAAAACCGCATTCCGGCAGCAAGACAAGCAATTCACTGTACAGGATGTTTTGAATTAAGGTTGCACGATACCAGCCAATATGACCCAATGTATGCCTGATTTGCTGGTGCAATTCCACAGCGGAGCAATCGCGCCAATCACAAAAACCAATTCGCCGCGCAAGACTGCGCACTGCCAGTTTTTCCATCGATAATAACCAGTTTGCATATAGCGCCGGTCCGTCAGCACGTGACAATAAATCGATCAATCTTTGAGTAAGTTGCTGCCGCTCCCCACTTTGCCCCAGCCATCGCGCGCGAATTTCACTGTTTTTTCCCAGAAACAGTAATTGAATGCCCGCATCTGCGCAGGCCAGTAACGCCTGCATAGACCATTCCACGTTGCCCTGGCAAACCACCCTGGAAACCCGCGACAGTGCAAAAAACTGGTCCGCCCGATCCGGCACGACTACTCGCAAGGCTGGCGCATCCAGTACGACATGGCAACCGGTAGCACCATCAATATACAGCGGCCGCATCATTCGCCGTCATGTATTAATTGGCAGCGTTTAGCCAGTGCATGACTATATCGCTTCAGTAAACGTCTGGCAGGACCACTGTTCGCTTCGTAACAGCCGTAAAAATGCTTACGTCCGGCTTTGTTCAGCAGGCAACGCCCGTTGTCATCACTGAAATGTTCTATTCGCAGAGTACGGTCACGAAACAACCACCACACCCACCGGTCGATCAGCGGACGCAACGGTTCCATCAAATCACAGGCCAAAGATTCACGTCCAAAACTGATGTCATGATAAAAGCCCAACATTGTATCCAGTCCGGCGATATGGCTGGCATACACGGCATCATTGTGCAAAAGCGTATAGCCCAGCGATAAACACGCGTTTACTGGGTCGGGTGCAGGACGTTTTTTTCGGCCCGTGAAATTTAAGGACGGTGCGAATAACTGTGTCAATCCACTGAAATAAGCAGATGCGGCAGCACCTTCGAAACCACGCAAGCTTGACAGTGACCGCATGTCGGAATCTGTCTTTAACCGATTCATAATGTTATCTAGTCTCTGCACTGCCACAGTCAGCGCATGACGCAAATCCGCGCGCATTGGCAAAGCTTCACGTAACATGCGTTTTTGCGCACGGATTTTTACCAGTACTAGCCAGTGCGCCAGTGGAGCACGCAAATTATTATCCAGGCACACGCGGTATTGCCCTAACCGACGGGAACTCTCGTTATGGGACCTTCCCGCTAACATGGCTGTCGCTTCGCTATAGCGCCCCGATAGCACCAACAGACCGATATTCCGCGCCGATAACGCGCCGAGTACCCGACTTTCCAGTTGCACATTACCGCGCATGACGACACGTTCCAGCAAATGTAATGGCACTGATCCCTTCCTAGCACCGTCTTCGTACAAGGCCAATGCCTGCCCGTCCAATCTGATTTCCAGATTCTTCCGGTCAAGATACAAACAGTTCATCAATCACCCGATATAATAAAAGTAGCCATCCTGAGGAAGCACTGCTTTGCCAAGTATATGAATATGGCTCCCCCCGCTCAACTTCAGCACGATGAATCGATCCTCATACGGATCGATGATCGTACTGACATTCTTCAGCAAACACGATTTTTCGACATGCGTCAGATAACACTCGAATACTGATTTCTGTCCACCCGATGCGTAACCCCGTAGCACATACAGCGCTTTGCGCAATCGTCGATTGCTGGATATATCATAAGCTGCTAGATAGAGTTGTCGCTGAGTCATGACAGTAGCTTACGATGATGTGCTAGCTGAGTCACATTTGACAAGCTTGTCGAACAAATGTGAGTTCTTTCGGGAGATAGGATGAGTTTGTCATCACATTGTGGTCTCGACACGTCGAGGGTGTTCAAAATTCTGTATCAACCTTCAAATTGTCAAGTGGGCCTTGCTTGTTGAGTCACTTCAACCGGTAACCTATCGACACCGTGCGTGTCGATCGGCTGACTGTTTTCAGCGGCACTATAAAAATTCCTAATCAATTAATAAATCCAGTGCTGCATCCAGACGCCCCTTAAAATATATCGCCAGCTGCGATAATGTCAAATTCCAGTCTGGAAAGGGCATCGCCCATTTCCAGTTGGCGTTCTTAATGCCAACATACAGCAACTTAAGCAAACTGTTTTCATTCGGAAATCCACCTTTCGTTTTCGTCAGTTTGCGAAACTGGCGATGTACGGCTTCAATGGTATTGGTTGTATAAATCACACGGCGTATCGGTTCTGGATATTTAAAGTATACCGATAAATTTTCCCATTTGTTGCGCCAGGATTGGGTCACGATGGGATACTGTTTCCCCCACTTGGCCTCCAATGCATCAAGCGCATCTTCGGCTGCATCAATGGCCGGTGCTTTGTATACCGGCTTCAGATCGGCCATGAACGCTTTTTGATTTTTTGACGCTACATATTTCATTGAATTGCGGATCTGATGGATGATGCACTACTGAATCTCGGTTTCAGGAAATATGCTGTTGATCGCCTCTGGAAAGCCCGTAAGGCCTTCAACGGCGGCAATGAGGATATCCTGTATGCCAGGTTATTCAGGTCTGTCAGTACGGAAAGCCAGAACCGGGCACCTTAACTTTCCGATACATACAACCCCAGAACTTCTTTTTTTCCTTCAATGTTTAAGCCGAGTACGGTATAGACAGCCTTGCTGACATACCGGCCATCGTCTTTCACCTTGTGATGCATGACATCCAGCCACACGAACGGATAGTGACTCTCCAATGGCCGTTGCTGCCACTCCCTGAGCTCCGGAATAAGCTTGTCAGTGACTGCACTGATCGTGGCTGATGAAACGTCAATGTCGTACATTTCGGCAATATGCCCAGAGATATCCTGATAGCTAGAGCCCAACGCAAATAACGATAGAATTTTGCGTTCGACTTCATCGGTAAGATGAGTCTGATGCTTTTTAATCAACTGCGGCTCAAATGTACCGTTGCGGTCTCGAGGCGTATCCAGTTGAAAACTGCCTGAAGCCGACTTTACGGTCTTTGGCGTGGCTCCATTCTTCCGGTTCTGCTCATCTGTGGATTTTATATGCTGCTCAAGTTCCGCCGCTAATGCAGCTTCTGTGAGTTGTTTGATCAATGGCGTCAATATGCCATCTTTTCCATTCAAATCACGTCCTGATTTAAGTGCGTCCAAGGCTTCTTCAAAATCAAATTGCGATGTAGTCTTGTTCATTTGTCACTCCTATAATATTAATAATAAAGGAATGACACAGAATTTCTAATACTCCCTCCAGTTATTTTCGAGAAAAGGCAACAGCTCATCAGCCCAGGAAGATGCCATTCTTTTGGTCACGCATAATTCACTCCAGTAATCACCTAAACACTCGAGATACGGAATTTCATCATCCTGAAATGCAGTCCAAAGCCGGTCAAGCCAATATTTTCGAACTTTAATGTCAACACCTGCTTTTGCAATAATTTGAACCAGCGTATCGAGTGCGCGATTGACAGCAGTGCCTATCGCCCCGATGAACTATCCACCTGTTCCAATGCTGGAGATAGTTTTTCCAGTAGCTTTACTGCGCTTTCTGCCGTAAGAATGGGGGTCTTTTCGAACAAATGATTTGATTTCAGATAAAGCTTCCTTTATCCGTTGAATCGGAAGTCTTGAATTCCAACCAAATGCATGGTAACGGAACCTGGATGTGAATTGCCATTTGTGCGTGCGCACAGGAGATATCAACTATGTATTGATAATTATCTCAAATTTTGAATGCACATGCATTAAAGCAGTGTAATTTTTACAGCGATCAGGTTAATTTTTCTTTTGAAAAAAATAGTCAAAATCGATTCATAAATGTGCACAAAAATTGTGCAAAAAACATCTCTAAATGCTGACCAAAATGCTGACCAAGCTATGCCAAAACATGACCAAAAATGCCAAAATACGGTCAGTATTAATTAATTAAATTATTGATATATAACAATATTATGGCGGAGAAGGCGGGATTCGAACCCGCGGTACGGTTTGAGCCGTACACACGCTTTCCAGGCGTGCACCTTCAGCCGCTCGGTCACTTCTCCACTGGAATGTTTCACTCAAAGCTCAAAGGCATCTCGCCCTTATGGGGAGGCAAGGATAAACCAGAAAGTAGTTTTGAGCAACTTTGCCGATGCTGTTTTTTTTATGAAAAATCGGTCAATATGTATAACGTATACCGATTGCGCTGTTTGCGGCAGTGGCATTGAGCTGCATCGAATAGCGATCGTTAATCTGAACAAATCGACCATTGCCTGCAGTGATGTTATATTCGGTTTGTGGCTCACATTGCCGTTCTTTCATTACATTTTCCGTAATATTTTCACACATCAGTTGGTAGAATTGTCGTGCTATATCCACTTCATATTCCGGGATCGGCCTGTCGCCCCCAGCAGTTTTGACACGTCCGCCGCTCAGGCTGCGGTAATAGGTAATCTGGCGCGAGTCAGCATTATCTTCGATTTCTATTCTGAAAACGGTTCTGCGGTTATTTTGCAGTTCGCCTTGTTTGGTGAACAACCGGCTGCTCACTGCGCTGTAGCCCTGCGCAGTGAGAATGCCGGTAATTTTATCAAGCGGCATTGCGAGCGAGATACCTGAAATTTCAATGTTTTTAAGCGGATCATCGTTGTTATTCGCGGATTGTCCGGCAGTAACCGCAACTGAAATCAACATGACTGAAAGGAATGTCATCCACCCCAATGCCGGATTTCCGGGGTTGGCTGAAAAGTTGAATGGCTTCGTCATAGGAATATTGCCTCCGTCAGATTTTCGGTAAAGTGACGCCGCTTTGGCCCTGATATTTACCGCCGCGGTCTTTATAGGATGTTTCGCAGACTTCGTTCGATTCGAAGAAAATGACCTGGGCGACACCTTCATTGGCATAGATTTTCGCGGGCAGCGGGGTCGTATTGGAAAACTCCAGTGTAACATAGCCTTCCCATTCGGGTTCAAAAGGTGTGACATTGACGATGATACCGCAGCGCGCATACGTCGACTTGCCCAGGCAGATAGTCAGGATATTGCGTGGAATGCGGAAGTATTCGACTGTACGGGCAAGCGCAAATGAATTAGGTGGAATAATGCAGATATCATTTTTAACATCGACGAACGAATTCGAGTCGAAATTTTTCGGATCGACGATAGTCGTGTTGATATTGGTGAACAATTTGAATTCGTCCGAGCAGCGTATATCATAGCCATAGCTTGATGTACCATAAGAGACAATGCGTTGATTATCCTTGTGGCGGATCTGTTCGGGCTCGAACGGTTCGATCATGCCATGTTCGAGCGCCATATGCCGTATCCATTTGTCTGATTTGATCGTCATCAGTCATCTTCCATAATGATCTTGGCGAATACCGCTGAGTGATCTTCGGCTGATTCGGCTACTTTTACGGCAACCTTGCGTGCAATCAGGCGGTAAGTCTGTGCAATCTGACTGTCAGGTTCGGCGATGACGCTGGGTCTGCCACTGTCTGTATGTTCGCGGATTTTGATGTCCAGGGGCAATGCACCGAGGAAGTCGACCTGATAATCGCGGCACATTTTTTCACCGCCGCCGGTGCCGAAAATCGATTCCGTATGGCCGCATTGGGAGCAGGTATGTGTACTCATGTTTTCAATAATACCGAAAATCGGAATACCGACCTTCTCAAACATTTTCAGTCCTTTGCGTGCATCCAGCAGGGCGATATCCTGCGGTGTGGTGACGATAACCGCGCCGGTTACGGGTATTTTCTGCGCCAGTGTCAGTTGGATATCACCGGTACCAGGAGGCATGTCGACAATCAGGTAATCCAGGTCTTTCCAGTTGGTGTCATTCAGCAGTTGCTGCAATGCCTGGGTGACCATCGGTCCGCGCCATACCATCGGTGTTTCGATATCAATCAGCAACCCGATGGACATGGCTTGTATGCCATGGGCTATCACGGGTTCCATCGATTTGCCGTCAAGCGAGTCGGGCTTCTGAGTGATACCGAGCATCTGCGGCTGTGACGGGCCGTAAATATCGGCATCCAGAATACCGACATTAGCACCTTCAGCGGCCAGCGCCAGCGCCAGATTGACTGCGGTTGCCGACTTGCCGACACCGCCTTTGCCTGAAGCTACGGCGATAATATTTTTGATGCCGGGTATCAGTTTGACGCCGCCTTGCACGCCATGCGGCACAATTTTGCTGCTTGCGGTAACGCTGATTTTGCCGATACCGGGAATCGCTTGCAGCGCAGTGGCGATTTGCTGCTGTACATCGGTCTTGACGCTGTTGGCCGGGTAGCCCAGTTCGGCATCAAGCGCAACGTCATTGCCGTCAATTCGAATATTTTTGATTGCACCGGCGGTGACATAATTTTTCCCGGTTGTCGGATCAATAATCGTGCTCAGTATGGATTGAATGTGTTGTTCAGAAATGGTCACTAGAAAACTCCTCAAACGGCTGCCGCTCATTGACCGGAGCGCAGGCATGTAATCATTTGAAATTGGCATGGTAACAAATATCAGGTCTTGCGCACAATTTGTTAGAATAGGCGTCAATCTCATACTCGACTAAATGACAAACAACACAATGAACAAGCGGAAAATTCTGGTGACTTCGGCGCTGCCTTATGCCAATGGCAGTATCCATCTGGGCCATCTTGTGGAATATATCCAGACGGATATCTGGGTGCGTTTCCAGAAAATGCGCGGGCACGCGGTGTACTATGTCTGTGCTGATGATACGCACGGCACGCCGATTATGCTGCGCGCCGAAAAGGAAGGCATCACACCGGAAGCGCTGATCGCCCGCGTGCATGACGAGCATTATGATGACTTCACCGGTTTTCATATTCATTTCGATAATTATTACAGCACGCATTCCGATGAAACACGCCATTACTCAGAAGTGATTTACCAGAAGCTGAAAGCGGCCGGACTGATCACAGTGCGCGGCATTGAACAACTGTATGATCCGCAGCGCAACATGTTTTTGCCGGATCGTTTCGTCAAAGGCGAATGTCCCAAATGTTCGGCAAAGGATCAGTATGGCGATTCTTGCGAAGTCTGCGGCGCCGCTTATACGCCGACCGAGTTGAAAAATCCGTATTCCGCGGTTTCAGGTGCCACGCCGGTGAAAAAATCATCGGAGCATTATTTTTTCAGCTTGTCGGATGAGCGTTGCGTCGATTTCCTGCGCCGCTGGACGCGTGCAGGCCATTTGCAGCCGGAAGCGGCCAATAAAATGCATGAATGGCTTGGCGATGCCGGGGAAAATAAAATGTCCGATTGGGATATTTCGCGCGATGCGCCTTATTTTGGTTTTGAAATTCCCGATGCACCCGGCAAATATTTCTATGTCTGGCTCGATGCACCGATTGGCTATATGGGCAGCTTCAAGCATTTGTGTGTGCGCGAGAATATCGATTTTGATGCCTACTGGCACAGGGAAACGGAAACAGAACTCTACCATTTCATCGGCAAGGATATTCTGTATTTCCATGCCTTGTTCTGGCCTGCGATGCTCGAGCATTCCGGTTATCGTACACCGACGCAGATTTTTGCGCATGGTTTCCTGACAGTTAACGGTGAAAAAATGAGCAAGTCGCGCGGTACGTTCATCACGGCGCACAGTTATCTCAAGCAGGGTTTGAATCCGGAATGGCTGCGCTATTATTACGCGGCAAAACTGAACGGCAGCATGGAGGACATCGATCTGAATCTGGACGATTTTATCGCGCGCGTCAATTCCGATCTGGTCGGCAAATTCATCAATATCGCCAGCCGCTGTGCTGGATTTATCACCAAACGTTTTGATGGTAGATTGGTCGACGGGGAAGGCTACAAGGCTTTGCAGCAAACTGTTGATGAACGGTTTTCCGGCTGGCGGCCGGATGCCATTGAACAGGCATTTGAAGCACGTGATTTCTCGCTTGCGGTGCGCCTGATCATGAAATTTGCCGATGAAGCCAACGAAATGATTCATACAATGGCACCGTGGGAAATCGCTAGGGAGGCGGGCAGGGATGCCGACCTGCAACGCACTTGCAGTCTGGGCATTCAGCTTTTTTATCTGCTCGCGCGTTATCTGAAACCGATTCTGCCGGAAACCATCCGGCAGGTGGAGTGCTTTTTGAATTGCAACAAACTGATCTGGCCATGCCTTGCCGCGAACGAACCGGTATCGCAGTTGCTACTACCCGCCGGGCATACGATTCATGCGTATCAACACCTATTGACGCGCATCGAAAGCAAACAAATCGATGCGCTTGTAGCTGCGAACAAACAGAGCCTTTCGACTGAGCAATCCGGTGCCACAACTACTGCCAAAGCCGTAGCGGATGACAAGCCAAAAACCGTTGCCCCGATTGCCGGAACTATAACGATTGACGATTTCAGCAAAATTGATTTGCGCGTGGCGGAAATCGTTAATGCCGAGCATGTCGAAGGCGCGGAAAAGCTGTTGAAACTGACACTCGATATCGGCAGCGAACAGCGCACGGTATTTGCCGGCATTAAATCGGCTTATGACCCGGAACAATTGAAAGGACGCATGACTGTCATGGTCGCCAACCTGGCGCCGCGCCAGATGAAATTCGGCTTGTCGGAAGGCATGGTAGTCGCCGCCGGTAACGGCGGCAAGGAATTGTTCATTCTCAGCCCCGATACCGGTGCGCAGCCAGGTATGCGCGTCAAGTAGCGATTATTCGGCACCTTATGGAACCGCTTGCCGCGCAGATCATGCAGTTGGAGTTAAAGCTGCTGCATACGGATATGCGTGCCAATCCAACGGCCATCGATGAACTGTTGGACGGTGGATTTGAAGAAATCGGCAGCGACGGCCAAGCGCATTCCAGACAGCAAGCAGTGGCATGGCTGCTGAACAAAGACAGTACAGAGCAATGGTCACTGATGGATTTCCGTATCAAGCCCTTATCGAATGATATGGTCATAGCGGTTTACCGTGCAGTCAGGCACGATCCAGTGCAAACAAGCGGCAAGGACTATAACGAGCAAAAAGAATACCGGGGATCGATCCGGAGTTCCGTCTGGCAACGGTGCGGCGATCACTGGAAAATGGTTTTTCATCAGGCAACACAACGCGTTTAGGAGAACAAATTGGAAGCAGCGACAGCATCGGCAGAACAGCAACTCAACGAAATTAAAACCAATCTGGCAACGATACAACAAAAAATAGCCGATGCCTGCGCCAAAGCCGGGCGCGAGCCCTCGTCCGTGCGCTTGCTGCCGGTCACCAAAACCGTACCGGCGGAGCGGCTGCGTATCGCTTTTGCCGCCGGATGCGAGGAAATGGGGGAAAACAAGGTACAGGAAGCGCGTGAAAAATCCGAGCTGCTTAACGATCTCGCGATCAAATGGTGCGTCATCGGCCACCTGCAAACCAACAAGGTCAAATACATCACCCGTTTCGCGCATGAATTTCAGGCGCTCGACAGCCTTAAAGTCGCCGCCGAACTCGACAAACGCCTGCAGGCCGCTGGTCGCGGTATGGATGTTTACGTGCAGGTCAACAGCTCGGGTGAAGCCAGTAAATTCGGCTTGCCGCCGGAAGAAGTGGAAGATTTCGTCCGGCAACTGCCGGATTATGCTTCACTCCAGGTTAAAGGGCTGATGACGCTGGCGATTTTTTCCACCGACCACGAACGCGTGCGCGCCTGCTTTATCAGAATGCGTGAACTGCAGGAACGGCTGCGCCAGAACGCACCGGCGGGGTTGTCGTTTGACGAACTGTCCATGGGCATGTCTGGCGACTTCGAACTGGCGATAGAAGAGGGCGCAACCGTCGTGCGCGTGGGACAAGCGATTTTCGGCAAACGACCTTTACCCGACAGCCATTACTGGCCGGGATTTGGTTAATATCTTATCGGCGATCATTGCCGCTGACAAAACTGGAATCAGGCATCAGTCATTGAATACAGCCCGACGTAAGAAAATGCCTGCTTAAAATTATGCTTGCGGCGCATCCAGCAAATCAACGATCATGGATTTGGCAAAAAGAATGAACGCTGTCGTTTGATCCGCATACGCAGCCAGATTGTCTTCATTGTGTCCCAGATATGCCTGCCGGGCGCTATGCAATAGGGGTTTATATCCGGTGGGCGAGCGTTCCAACACCCAGGCGGCGGCAACATCTTTTGGCGCGATCCGCCCGGTTGCAGCGCTGTACCAGATGCGGGCCAATGCGAGTACGACATTCCGCTCGTCACCGGCCCAATCCGGGGGTGAATTCCACAACGTTAGGGTATCGGACAGCGCCTTGGAAAAATCCTGCCCGGGCACCGGCTGGAAGAGTGCATCCGCCGTTGGACCGGCTAAAGCAATGCTGCGTTGTCTCGCCATCGTCAACAGAATTGCAAGATCGGCATCCGGAACCGCAGGCTCGAAAATCCCCGAAAGCAGGTCTTGCCGTAACCATTCTCCGAATTGGAGTTCCCGCCTGGCCGGATAGCGCCAGGGTACCACTTCATGGTACGCAACAACGGTCACTTCCAGGGGACGCCAGGTCCCGTTGCTGCCCGGTGGCGCCGAAACCGTCAACAGCTCGGATAAGAGTGCCCGCCGGACAGTCTCATCAGGCGGAGTATGCACGGTAACCAGCAGGTCAATATCGCTGTGCGGCTTCAGGCCACCTTCAATTGCGGAGCCGAACAGATGGATGGCCTGCAGCGTTGATGCCAGATAGCGTTCGATTACGCTGAACGCCTGTGACACCTGCTCTGTGATTTGAGCGGGCAATCGGGTCATTTTTCTTTGTCGGATGTGCTGCTCTTCGCCTCGATTGATTTCTGAAACTTCGCCAGCTCAACCAAAAGCGTTTCACCCCAACGGCCTGTCTCGGTGATTGTGGCAGTATACAGTGCGCTGGCATAACCCAGAATGATGGTGAACCCTTCAACAAGGTCGTCATCGGTTTCATGCGGACCCGCCAGGTACTTGCACCATTCGACACGGGACGTAGTGATCAGCCTTTCGAGTTCAAGTTGCGTCGAAACAAACCGGATATGCCCCTCCGTGCCACCGAACAGAGCATTGGCCGCGAGACAACTCGCCGCTGCAGCAAGAAACGCGTATCCGTACTGTCCCCAGTCTTTGAATATAGGTGCATCCGTTCCTGCAAGCAACGGCAGCAGCAATCCGACAGTCCCGAGTAACCAGGCACCAGTACGCGTTACTCCCGAAATCCACGCCCGGGTTCCTCTGCGGCGGTAGTAATAATGAACTTCCGCTTCGGCAAGATCATCAACAGCGGCGAAGAGTGTGGAAAGCGATTTCAAAGCATTTTGTTTATCCCACGTGAGGTCTTCGAGCTTTGCTCGAAATACCTTAATACGCCGCGGATCTTCCGGGCGAAGGCGCTGAAGCCAGGTAGATGTAGGTTGTGGCATTCTGGATCTTTCTAAGTGCTAACGATACAGCTCACTGGCGGGGTGTAGCGGAGTCTGGCACAGCGCTTTGTCAGGTATGGATTTCGCGTGAGTTCTATAGCTTTATTTTTCAAGTAATTGTTTGCAGATATGACCTATCGCATTGGTCAATCCATTTTCAAATGATCTTGTAACGTCACCATATCCTGTCTTTGCATGAACTAATTCATGGATCAATGTACCAGAATAATTTGAAATTGTTTTTAGGTTTTTTTGATCTATGATTATTGAACGGGATTTTTCATCCCAACATCCTAGTGTTTCAACGCCAGAAAATAAATCTCTTCTCATCGTAGATGATATTTTTATTTCTTTGACTTTTTTAGGCTTTCCACCAAATATATCAATTATTTCTTGGGTATATTGATAAATAGCTTTTTCCTTATCATTAAGTTGTTCTGGATCAACAAAATTAAATGTAAAGCTGTCATTGTAATTTAAAATAAATTGTCCAATATCAACTATTGGGTTTCCTGATAAATCTTTTGAATCTTGAACTTTTAGCTTTAGGTTTTCTGGTATTGTAATGATTTCATGCCCGCTGTTTCTGGCTTGGTCAATCATGTCGGGATACTGCATTGCTTCAAAAGATGTTATAAAAAGATACTTTCCTTCCCGATTTAATATTTTTACAGAGTGTTCTTGAACATCAAGCCAACCCAATTCGTCATGTGCCGTTCCCGCATTGATATTCGTTAAATCTTTCACAAGCATCTCAACAACTTCCTTTTTTGTTGAGGACAATAATATTTTTTTAATCGAATCTGTATAGGCGGTGCGTCCAACATTTGTCCGCTCTCTGTTCAGAGCTTTTTTAATTGAGGAATTTAATGTTGTAATGTTGTAGCTAAATAAAAAATTTTCCTCTTCGGCAACCTTTACGCCATTTATATAAATATTTCCATAGCCTTTATTGCGCTTAACAATCTGTCCTTGCTTTGTTGTTTCGATTATTTCTTCGCCTGAGAACCTTAAAAAAAGTTTTTTTGCATCATCAATATCTTTGTCGGTAACTCCGTTTAACTCAAACTCTGTGCCTACAAAATTGGGATCGACTGTATCCTCAATTATTGCATGTAAAGTAATAATATCTTGAAATCCTTGTTTTGGTGACTTTGCTATAGTAATTTGACCATGCTTTGACTTGGCACTTACTATAGCTCCCCTTCTATCAAAAGTTGCTAGAGCATCTTTTAAACCGATTCCAAATTTTCCAATTACATTCGTACTAGCTAGCTTCTCTTGGTTTTCATTCTGAGTAAGATGCGTATATTTTATACCACGCCCAAAATCACGAATTATCCAAGAATTTCCATGCTTAAATATTTCTACACCTTTTGTTTTTGTCAAAAGTTGTTCGTCAAGTGCATTAGCAATTATTTCTCTAATTGCATGATGCGTTTCCCAATTTTCAAGGATCCTTTCAATATTGAGATCAAATTTCTTCATTATAATCTGTTCCTTCAATAACCAATAAGCTTAACGCCTTGGTTCAGCCGCGTGACTGCCGAAGACGGGCACGTCGATTGGAACCAGTCGTTAGATTTTTGCATTGCTTTATTAACGACACTTCGACTCCATAATATTTAGTTCATGCTCACTCTCGCGCATGATTTTCTCTACCGTATTGGCAATGGAGGTGTATTGGGCCCTTATGGATTCAATCTCTGATGCTGAGTTCTTTGCCAGAGTGATATAGCCGTCAAATATGCTTTGCTCGTCATCTGGCAATTTCGGAAGTTTGGGGATAGGAAATCTTCTCTTTGACAGAGCCTCTTTTAAAAGCGAGGCATCATTCTTTGCTTTGGCAATTACTTCAGGTGCATTATCAATGCGCTTACTAATATCAGATAGTGCTTGCTGGTATCTCATATCCATTGGAGAAAAATCAGAATAGAAATACCCAGACATATCGGAGTAAAAGAATGGACTTACTTGAGAGTAAACATAGTCACATCTGAATGATCCATTCACCGCTGCTACCTTTTGGAAATGTTCCCTTCTTTTTTGAAAAGAAGCTGCAATTGCTTTTTGGTCAGACAGTAATTTTGATGTTTCTAGTAACAGCTTAGGGATTCCGGTGTTTTCAATGTTGTGTATCTGCTCGGCCAGTGCGGAGGCGTGATTCAATATAGTGGACTGCTCTTTATAGATATCAGCATGTAACTTTTGCCATTCAGTTAACTTATTCGAGTACTCTGATTCGGTTGCTGGAACGAAGGTTGTAGGTATAACACTGCCATCTCTTCCGGGAAAAGCTAGGATGAGGTTATTTCCCTTTCTTCGCCCAGTCAGAACGTAGTCTCCAAGAAAGCGCTTTTCACGCAAAGTGACGGTAGTCTTATCAGCGATCCCCTCCAAAGCCAAAGTTGTCTTTTCTGTTTTTCCTTTGTCGGCAGCTGATACTAAGATCATAAGTCCAGATACAATATTTTCTGCTTGGGTAATAGAAACATATATGAGCTCTCTGGGTCTATTGTCGACTAAAAATTGGCCTGTAAATGGATTGCTTGCGGCTGCAGTGAATGAACACAGCAAGGCGAATGCTGCGCTTAGCAGTACCAACAGATTTCTGAAGTTCGGCATTGCGCCTCCTAAATCTAACTAGAATTATACGTCCGAAATGACGTAATATATTGCGTCAAGAATGAAGCCTAGCTTTAGATCCACAGATATTATAATGAACAAATATCAGTTTCCAGCTCATTAAGTAGCCTGAATAAGTTTATGTCATCCAGGAATAATCCCTCTTGCGACAAAACTGCGATTACCCGTTGTGGTACTACTTCCTATACGGGAGCGTAGCGAGCAACAGGAAGTGTAATGCGGATAGAATTAAGTACAGTGCCTTGTTCAGCTTTGTTATTTCATTGAATGAAGGCCAATCATATTACCTTCAGTATCAAAAACCAATGCGATGAAACCATATTCTCCGATCGACATCTTTTCCTGCTGGATTCGTCCGCCATGCTGAAGGGCGCGGATTGCCTCGACAGCACAATCAGCACAAGAAAAATAGATTATCGTTCCGCCTGTTCCCGAATCTTTGCCATCCATCTTCACAATTGCTCCCGAGCTTCCGGGGATGTTCATATCCATCGGAAAGGCCCACAATTCAATATCGGTATTATCGGAACTCTCAAGACGCTCAAACGTCACTTGAAATGTGTTTTCATAAAATGCCTTGGCTCGTTCTATGTTTTGAACATATATTTCAAACCAGCCGACGGGATTACGATGAGTATTCATAATTTAAGATGATTGAGTTTGGATGTGTTTTGCTGAAATAGAGCTATACGTCCGAAATGACACAATATATTACATCAAAAATGAAACCTCACATGCTATCTCCTTCTTTCAAATCTGTCTTTTCATAGCCAATCTGTAGTCTGCATGCTTTACAAAATAATCGCTGCGGCCAATTGGCGGCCTTCTTCCATCAGGATATTGTGGGTGCGGCAGGCGGCCTGTGTGTCCATGACTTCAAAACCGATCCTCGTTTGCAGGATTCGAGCCATCAGGCTGTTACATTTTGTAATAATGCCTCTTTTAGGAAATGAAGGCATCAGATGCATCATAGGTGTCAGTATGTTTGACAAACGATTTAATCTTGATTATCTTTCATCCCCCATGAAAAAAGGCTTATTGATCTTATACATGAGTGATAGGAGTGATAGCCTGAAAATTCCACAGGAAACTTGAGAATGGCCAGTCCTTATCGTCAGCATCGCCGTATACTTGTCGCGAGTTTGGTCGGAACAGCTGTCGAGTTTTATGATTTTTACATTTATGCCACAGCGGCAGCGTTAGTGTTCGGGCCGTTGTTCTTTCCGGCCAGCTCACCAGCCGCACAATTGATGTTGTCATTCTTAAGTTTTAGTCTTGCGTTCATCGCACGTCCATTCGGTGCGATATTGTTCGGCCATTTTGGTGATCGGATCGGAAGGAAGTCGACGCTTGTAGCATCATTGATGCTCATGGGAATATCTACCTTGCTGATTGCGTTTCTACCAACTTATGCAATGGTCGGTTGGGTTGCGCCGCTATTGTTGTGTATCCTTCGTTTTGGTCAAGGGCTTGGCCTTGGCGGGGAGTGGGGTGGCGCAGCATTACTGGCGATTGAGAATGCTCCGCAAGGGTGGCGGGCACGGTTCGGTATGGTCCCGCAATTAGGCGCGCCGATCGGATTCATTGCTGCGAATGGACTGTTTCTATTGATCGGTATGGGATTGAGCGAGGCGGACTTTGTAGCATGGGGGTGGCGTATTCCATTTCTGGCCAGTGCCATTCTGGTTGGGCTCGGTCTGTGGGTACGTTTGAAGATTAACGAAACACATGAGTTCGCTCAGGCGCTGGCAAAGGATCCGCCGATTCCGGTTCCTATTCGAGAGCTGATTCGCAATCATGCGCTTGCAACCTTTGCCGGGACTTTCGCAGTGGTAGCTTGTTTTGCAATCTTTTATCTTTCGACTGCTTTTGCGCTCGCACATGGTACAACTGCGCTGGGGTATGATCGCGAAGCTTTTCTGGCTGTACAGCTTGTTGCAATTCTTTTTTTAGTGTTCGGTATTATCATCTCGGGTATACGTGCTGATGCCGATGGCGCGGCCCGGGTATTAACATGGGGATGTGCAGCGACTATTGGCATGGGATTGATGTTTGGGCCATTTTTGGGTTCGGGGTCGTTATGGTTGGTGTGGGCGGCACTGTCACTCGCATTGTTCGTGATGGGTTTCGTTTATGGCCCACTCGGAGCGTGGCTGCCATCGCTGTTTCCGCCACACGTGCGTTATACCGGAGCATCGGTTGCTTTTAATGCAGGTGGGATCCTGGGTGGAGCTGGTGCACCGATTGCCGCGCAAGCATTGAGTCAGATAGGCGGTACGTCAGCTGTCGGCCTGTATTTGACGGTTGCAGGTATATTCAGTCTCGGAGGATTAATTCTGGCTCGTCGGTCGCAAAAGCATTAATAAGTTGTATTTTTAATTGTAAAGTACACCACGTTCTCAAACTGGAATAACGATAATCCAGTTACCAGATGCGTCCATTAACATTGCCCTGCTGATTCCGCCTTCTGTTAATATACGTTTTGCGGCATGATGGTTTGGTTTGTCATCGTTTAACAGGCTGTTAATGGCAGATCGAGTGTTTTTATAATTACGGATATGGTGAATGTCAAAGTGCCTGCTATTCAGGATATTACGTATATTCATCAATCCTATTTCCTGCCACGCACGAAAAAGGGTCATCTTCTTGCCTATTACGTGGCATAGTTAATTGAGTCATGGCAAAACACAATAGAAAAACACTGGAAGCCAAATTCAAGAATGGCAGTATGCCGACAGAAACCGCATTTGCCGATTTGATTGACTCAACGTTAAATCTGATCGACGATGGTTTTGAAAAAACCATAAAAGATGGTCTGCGTATTTTCCAGCTGGGTGAGGGGAAACTGATGAGCTTTTATCAGAAGATGGAAACACTCAGTCCTTTGTGGTTTGTCGGACTCGATAAAAAAACTTCAAACCTGACCATCGGTAATCGTTTCAACGCCAATGTCCTAACGTTAAGCAGTATTGACCAACCCGACGATGCGGCGCCGGCCGGTCGTACCGGTGTCGGCATTAACAAAATTCAGCCGCAGTATGAACTGGATGTTGCGGGGATAATCGCATCGCACGGAAGAATCGGCAAGAAAGATGAATTTGCCGTACCCGCGGATGGCCAGTGGTACGATATAACCGAGGTGTTGACGGGCTGTCAGGCATTTGAAGTCGTGGCCGGTGTCGGCGGACGCGATGCGGACGGCAAATATGCACTGATGCATGCGTTCGCATTGAGCACTTATCATGCGAAGAACCATATCAGTTACCATCAAGCGCATTATGGCGCCAAGTGCAATCAGCTTGAATTACGCTGGCAGACGGTTGCCACGGAAGGCGATAATTTTGAATATGTTTTGCAATTGCGGACGGGCGTGTCTTATGGCAGCGATATCTGGGTCAGATATCATTTAACCCGGCTTTGGGAAGATGCAGTCATGTATGAAAGCGAGATAAAACCGGACAATGTCTCCGTGTCCGCAGCCGTAACAAAAAAATAACGTCGGCGGGATAATGGACCGGATATTATCCATAGAGTTGAATCTTGAAGAAGGTAGCCTGTTATTAACCGCACTGGCCGAATGTCCGTTCAAGACGGTTTTTGAATTGATCGGCAAGCTGAATCATCAGGCGCACCTTCATTTTACGGAAATCAGTGATCATACGCTGCGCAGACCATTTGAATTTACCGAACAGGAACTGGCACTGTCGATGAAAGCATTGGGACGCTTGCCCTATGAACACGTTCATCAGCTACTGAACAGTTTAAACCGGCAGCAGGCGCTTCAGCTTCAAACCGAAGATAATCATACTCCAGGCCATTCTCGAAAAAAACATGCCGATCACTGAGCATATCAACCGTATTCAAAGCGATCCGGATGCTCTGGATTTCGCCGCGCTCAGAAAAGATGCCATTACCCTCGTTCAGGATTTATGCGGAGATCACTGGACCGACTACAATCTGCATGATCCGGGCGTTACCATTCTCGAACAGCTCTGCTTTGCCTTGACTGATCTTTCATACCGCTCCGGTTTTCCCGTACAGGATTATCTGACCGGCGATCAAACACGGATTGATTACGAAAAGCTGGCTCTGCATCCGCCGCATGAAATACTGCCAAGCTCAGCGGTAACAAGCGCGGACTATGAAAAGATGATGTACGATGCCGTGCCGGAAATTGATCAGATCCGGTTTGTATCCGATACTTCCGGGCATCATGGAACAAGCAGTTTGTATACGGTCTATGCAAAGCTTGATCCTACTCTGTTTCAGGCGTATACCGCGCCCGAACCTGATGCTGAAGCATTAACCGAGGTAACCGCACGGATCAATCTGCTGCTCGAAAACATTGACCGTTTGCGTGGCGTAATGGATCGAATTGCTGAAAACCTGCAAATACGGCGACGTGCCTTGAGAAGATGGCTCGGCCGCATACTCAAGTCCGGTCAGAAGCAATCTGAACAAGCGGCGTTGATTCAATCAACGCTTGAAAAATCCGGTATGTATTTGCAACAACTGGAAAACCAGCTGGGCGGGCTTTCCGGCCTGGTGCACGAATTCCGGGCCATTCCGGATCTTATGAAACGCCAGGGTTATGATGCGGTGGAAATCAGTCAATTTTCCCGGATGCTGGAAGAAAAACGGCCATTTTTCCATCGATCAACAGCGATCAGAGGATTTGAACAGGTTGCCGCCATTCTGGATGTACCATTGCAAAAAATCGATGAACTTGTTTCGTCGCTGGATCGCAGTTTGCCCGTGCTGAATGTCTCAATAAAACGGACCGATCACTTTATTACAAATAGCGCCATTGATCTGGACACGGCCAGAAAGCGTTTGTCGTCATTTAAAGTGGATTCGATCAAAAGAAAAATTCTCAGTGTTTTTTCATCTCATCGTAGTCTCTGTGAAGATATTCACAGCATACACATCATCGAAACCGTGCCTTATTTTCTCGCGGGAGAGATCGAAATCGATCCGCTCCATAATCCTGCGAAAGTGTGTGCTGAAATTTTCTTTAAATGTTCACGCCATATTTCATCCAATGTACAGATTGATCATTATGCAACGGTATTAAGTGCATCAAGGGATTATGCGCAGATTTTTTCGGGACCGCTGACGCAACATGGCTATATCCGGGAAACCGCACTTGAAACACCGCGCAGTAATGTCACGGTTATGGCGCTAACATCGTTGATCCGGCAAATCGATGGTGTCAGGCAAATCCTGAATCTGAACATAGTCAATGCATACGGAAAATCGTATGAAAGCCTGGATTACCAATTGCAGAAGAACCGATTTCCCGACCTGCAGATGTCACAGGCTGAAAACAGGATGCATACATTGCATTTAATGCCGCCTTTCAATCCCGAAGAGAACGATATAACCGGTAACGGCGAAGCTGAAACTGCTGAAAACAGCCTGCATGTATTTTTCGCCGATGAGTTTCAGTATGAATTGAAAAAGCTGGTTTTTGAATATCATGCCTACAGAAACCATAAGCAACCTTTCGAACAATTCATTGTGCTTCCCAATGGCCAGCAACGGTATATTAACGATTACTATTCGATTCAGAATCACTTTCCGGCCATTTACGGTATTAACCGGCAGGGCGTTCCGGGTTCGATGCCAGCGGAAGTGCATGCCAAGGCCAAACAATTAAAAGCTTATCTTTATCCTTTCGAACAGCTGATGGCCAATTATCTGCAAGGTCTGCAGGCCATTCCCGATTTGTTTGCCGTGTATTCCGAGGCGAAAAAAACCTATTTTTCCCAGTATCTGGATAATATGAAAATTCCCGCAATTGAGCCGCTGTATGCTGAAAGCGATGTTAGCCCGTCATCGGCAATCGATGATGTGTTAGGTCAATATGATCATTTCAGCGAACGGAAAAATCGTATTCTGGATATTTTGCTGGCGTTATACGGTGAAGAAATCGAACAGCAGAAATTATTTCGCTTTAACCATTATCGGCTTGCGGATACGCAAGATTGGATCATTGAAATCAAGGCCGGTTATTTGAAGACTATACGGGAAATCAGCCGCAACAGAGGTGCAGGTTTTGATTATCTCGGACCCCGTGCACAGCCGCAATGTGCGGATCATGAAGCCAATCGGTCCGGATTGCAGGTGAAAATCGGCTATTTATTGGGTTTAAACATTGCGCATAAACCGCCACGCATCACGGATGTGCTGATCCGGAGAAAAAGCAATCTTGTTACGGATCAAGCTTTAGCCGGGAAAATTCAGTTTCTGTCCGGAGAAACACCCAGTGAAGCTGTACCGGATATCCCGGGATTTACCGCAAGCCCATCTGCCGTAAGGATAGTGCCGTCACGATTGCCCGTCTTCAGTGATACGATATTCAGGGAAGGCATCAGACTGAGAAACTATCGTTTGGTCAGGGTAGGGCGTAATGCAACACAAGTATGCTTTAAATCCGAACACGATGCCCGATTATGGGTTTTGTCAAAAGAGACGACTTTCCATCGTGCGGCGGTTTATGCGCATCAATTTCACAGTACATTGAATGAATTGAACAAAGCCTGTGAAAATTTTCATATCGTCGAACATATCCTGTTGCGCCCGCGCGATGCCAAGGTATGGGACAATGAAAAAACCGACAATACCTTTTATCATCATCGGGTAAGTTTCATTTTTCCTTCGTGGACAGCGTGTTTTTCAGACAGCGCCTTCCGGCAGTTTGCTGAAGAAACGGTGCAGCAGAACCTTCCCGCGCATGTGTTCGCCGATTTTTTCTGGCTTGATTTCGAACCGATGCGGGATTTCGAGCGACGTCATGAATCCTGGCTGGATTGTCTGCGGCAATTGAATCAAGGTTGCGATGCCGCATTATCTCTGCGCCTGGATCAGGCTGCCGAGGGCGTCAGGTCTTTTTTAATCCAACACCGGCGGGAAGATACCCGTGATTACTGGTTCTGACAATCGCGCTGCGCATCTCATCGACGAAGTCATGCTGGATTTCTCGTTTGACTGCGACGTGATTGAAGGGATACATGAAGACAGATTAACCGCATGGGCGATCGATGAATTATTGCCCGTACTCGAAAGCGTACTGCATGCCAATGACGAAGCAGGCACTGTTTTACGCATCGATCAGATCACCATTGATCTGGGCGATATTGATGATGTTGATTATTTCGGCCAGTTAATCCAAAGATTCCGCGAGAAGCTCGATTTGGAGCTGAGTAAAATCAGATGGCGCAGACAGCCGCTTGATGTTCTGCAGCAAGCGGACGCACAAATCGCATTCGGACCGACTGTAGACATACCGGTTGCGCAACAAGTCACCCGGCTGCAATTTAATCTGGATTTACTGCGACATTTTCTGCGGTCAGGCAATATGCCCTGGCATATCAATATCGCCGAATCAAACGTGCATGAACGGCTTGTCGATCACATCCTGCACGAAACACATGGTGCGGCGGCATTAAAGACGCTATTGATACACATGGCGTCGACTCACCGGGAGCCGTTGATTCAGCGGTTGATCTACCAGTATTCAGAAGCGTATCTCGGCAAAATTCTGACTGCCAGCCTGTCGATATCCCATGATGAATTATCGCATTGGCTTGCGTCTGTGCGTTCGGCGTTGCCGAAAACAGTATTGACACCCGCGCAACGGATCACTGCGGAAACAAGGTTGTGGGAATGCTGCTTTGAGGCTGCATTTGCCGTACCGGCTACATTCACCGCGTATGACATATCGGCCCGGCAGTTACTGCGCAAGGCAGCGGTATTGCAGCCACACAATGAGCGCGTGAAAAACGGCAGCATGTTTCCAGACGTGAGAGATTCCGGGGAATTGGAAACACTTGCCGAGACAGGCCATGATACAGAAACCGGACAGTTTCCTGTGCAGTCCGAGCCGCTTCCGTTAGTGCATCGTATAGCCGATGATCGGCAGGAAGCCGGTTTGCATCACCCCAGAGCAACACCGGAAGCATCCCGCAGCGTGCATTTGATATCCGCACAGTATGACGCCGCAGTAGCGTGGTTACGGAAACAACTGTTTGAAGTGCCTGCTGGCGCGTCGGACACATTGGCTGCGCATGAATTGTCGGCAGTAATTCAGTGGTTATTGCATAAAACATCGGAATTACAGCTGCACGATGAGCGTGTGCAAAACGGCAGCATGTTTTCGGACGAGAGAGATTCCGGAAAATTGGAAACACTTGCTGAGACAGGCCATGACACAGAAACCGGACAGTTTCCTGCGCAGCCCGATTCGATTCCGTTAGTGCATCGTATAGCCGATGATCGGCAGGAAGCCGGTTTGCATCACCCCAGTGCAACCCCGGGAACATCTCGCGGCGCATATTTAACACCCGCACAATATGATGCCGCAATAGCATGGTTACGAAAGCAGTTGTTTGAAGCGCCTGCTGGTGTGCCGGACATATTGACCGCACCTGAACTGCCGGCAGCGGTTCGGCAGTTACTGCGTAAGGCAATAGAATTGCAGCCATATGATGAAAACGTATTGAACGGCCGCCTGTTTCAGGAGGTATCTCGTTCCGGGAAACCGGAAACACCCGCTGTGACGCCTCGTGATACCGGAACCGGCCAGACTCCGGCGCAGTCCGGCATGATGCCGTTGTTCAACCGTGTCGTTGAGGCACTGCAGAAGGCCGGTCTGCTTGACACCGATTTAGCGCCGGAAAAAACCGGATTTACGGATCCAAAAGATATCCGGCAACGTGTCTTGGAAATACTCCGGTATGCAATGCGCAACGTGCAACAGTTTGCTCGATTGCCTGAGCCTGTCCTGATCGACATGATTTATCTGTTGTCACCGCAGATGGCAATTGTTCTTGAACAGTTGTCATTGCACGCTGAGATATTCTGTCGGTATCCCGTCCGTAAAGAACCTGCGAATCGTGCTGAATGGAAGCAACAACTTTGGCGTAATGTGTTGCTTTATTGCGCGGCGTTGCCCGACAGCGAGATTGTATCGGATTCACCGGACAGCATCCGGTGGGTACGGTCAATTGCGCATCACTTGTCATATGACATGGCGGGTGATGCGCAATTGCAATCCTGGCATACGGCATTGTCAGGCAGACGGGATAACATTGCCGGGATAAATACCGTGTTGAATATGTTGGACGTGAGTATTCGCCCGGCGGAAATCACACAGCATGTTTTCGCTGCCGTTCAGGAAACACGGCGTTTTATTGCGGTCATTGTCCAGCGGGTACTGTCCGCCGTCAGGAGAGCTGGATGGGCCGGAGCCGATGCAATTTCTGATGATTCCGATGCATCGATAATGAATGCGATGCCTACCATTCGTCAGCAGTTACATGCCCTGTTTCGGGATGAAACTGTACGCACAGCATTGACAAGCCGACTATCGTCCGCAGCCATGAATGATATTGTATATCTGCTGTCGCCCGGAAATGCGGTCGTTCTTGAACAATTCGCGCAGCGGATTGGAACGACAGATACCCAATCCGCGCATGCCCGGCATGCGGATAGTGAGCAGCTGAGACGATTGTTATATAGCAATGCCCTGAATATTCTGGCAGCCCGTAAAATCGTTGATTCAAATGCAGCATCCGTAGAAATAATGCCCGCGCACGATTTCATGACATCACTCGTTCATGCGATGTCCGCCACTCAGGACGATAAGGTGCTGGCCGCGCTATGGCAGGAATCCCTGAAGTGGGTGGATATGCTGCCTGAACAGGAATCTGCGCGCGCGCCAGCGGTTTTAAAAAGCCTGCTGCGCGAATCCGGGGTTTTCGACGTATCAGAATATCCGGCTGCTCAGGCCGGACAGGAGATACGGCATATCACAGCCGCCATGGCAACAGACTTCGCGGCTCAGAAGCAGTGGCTTCAAACGATGTTCAATGATGACAAGCGAGTTATGGCGCAATTGTCCGTACCGGAATTGGAAAACCTGGTGTATGCCATGCTGATCCATAATCCGGAATTGACCGGAGCAGATCGCCGTACACTGAGTGCAGCCATTGCCCGATTTGCAGAAAAAACCCGTAATCAATCAGTGTACTATTCCCGGATACTGGAAAATCTGCTGTTTGACCGGCTGATCGATCTGGAGTCGATTGCCGGACAAACGACGTACGCCGGCAGTGTCGATGCCGATATTCCGGAATCGGTAAAACCACCGGTGAAAGAGGAGCTGGAACAATCCGTGGCTTCTTCTGAAACATATTCTGCAGTCATTTTCCGGCGCGTGCTGTTGTCCTTAAGGCAAGCGGGGATGGCCGCAGTGGTGGGGCGCTTACAGGCAGCGCCGGCAACGTTCGATGTGTATGCGATCCGCCAGTGGTTAACGGAAATTCTGCAGGTTGTATCCGTTCGCACGCAGTTGATCGAGCAACTGCCGCAATCCGTTCTGCTGGATATTGTGCAGTTGATATCACCGCATGCGGCACTGTATCTCGAACAGGTGCTGCTGCAAACGGATGTTTCTGGATATCCGGCTGCCGGAAAACACCGTACTCGTACTGGCAGTGCGGGTTGGGGGCGGCAGATATGGGAAAATGCATTGCGTTTTCTGGTTACCCGGGCTGACAACGATGTATTCGATGCCCGGGTTTTTATTCAGGCGCTCATCCTCCCATTGTCAGGCAGCACAGAATTTACCGCTGTGCTATTGAAGTCAGGAAAAGATCCGGAAAAGGAGAACGATTCACTGCAGCTTCGGAAAAAGGAAAACTGGAGCACTATTGTGCAATATCTGATTGCTGAAGCCATTGCGGCGGCAGAAACGGCACAGCCAGCAATATCGGCATCGGAATCCATACGCCCGGCAATGCCTGTCCGTCACGATGTACAGCAGATACTGGCCGCATTGGAAACTGATTTCGAGCAGCGGCGGCAGTACCTGAAAACGTTGCACGATACAGGCCGATTGCACATTGATCAGTTGTCGGGCGGTGATATAAAAGCCATTATTCAGGCGCTGTTGATTCACAATCCGGAATCAATGGGTGAAGAACATGAACCATTTGTCACAGCCATGGAGACCTATGCGCGGGGGGCTTCCAATCAAGCGATGTATTATCAGCGGATTCTTGCAGCAGTGCTTTCCGGCCTGGACATTGATCTGGAAGCCATTGCGCTGAATGCCCGACCGGTTCAGACAGCGGATGCACCCATCATGCCGGTACAACCGGAAGATGAAGTGGAATTACTGTACGCCAATGCGGGGATTGTTGTTTTACAACGCATCCTGTCTGCAATCGAACGATTGAATGCTGAGGCAGGTTCCGCTGAATCGGGTTTGCTGTTGAGAAATCTGCAAACAAAGTATTTGGCAACATTCCGTGAGCAGTTGGTTATCGGTCTTCGGAATCCGCATTTGCGGACACAGTACATTGCCGGATTGCCGCAACCGGTCCTGCTGGATATGGCGTTTATTCTGTCGCCGGCAGCGGCGGCCATGATCGAACAGGTGTTGACACAATCCGCAGTATTACAGCGTTCGACTGCAAAACAGCAGGATGCCGGGGTCGAATTCTGGAAGCTGAAACTCTGGGAAGCTGCACTGGGTTTTTTGACAAAACTATCCATCTCCGGGTCATGGATTGCCGGTTTTGACGGCGCGGAGTTTTTGCAGGCACTCATTGTGGAGCTGGCTGGAGGTGAGCCGCTCGGCGCAATGCTTCGGTACTGGGTCGATGCGCTGGCGCAAATCCCCGGAACGCGCGTACTTCAGCATCTGTTAAATGATTTGCTGTCCCGCCGGCGTATCCGGAGGGGTGTTGCAGGTAACGCGGAAACCGGTGCAGCGGTATCTTTTGCGGAAGCATACGGCCGCTCCGGTCAAACATCCGCAGGCTTACCGGTCATGATGGATTTTGCATGCCAGCCCGGCGAAGAATTTTATATCGACAATGCCGGGCAAGTGCTGGCGGCGCCTTATCTGCCGCGCTTATTCGGTCTGGTGGATGCGGATGTTTTTATCGATCGCACAGCGGCCGAGCGTGCGGTACATTTGTTACAATTCATGGTGAATGCAAAAAACGAATCCCCGGAATATCAATTGCTGCTGAACAAAATTTTGTGCGGTCTGACTCCCGGCATTCCGATTCAAAGCCGGATTGTGTTGAGCCCGCATGAACGCGATACTATTGAAAGCTTAATGCGTGGCATGATTCAGAATTGGAAAACGATCGGAAATACATCAATCTCGGGTTTGCGGGAAACGTTTCTACAGCGCAGGGGGCGGCTGATTCTGCAGGAGGAAATCTGGTTTCTAACGGTAGAGCCGGGGCCGTTCGACATGTTGCTCGACAACTTGCCCTGGAGTTTCTCAGTCATTAAACATCGCTGGATGGAGCGCGCAATTCATGTCACCTGGCGTTAAAAAACAATTGGATCTGGCCATATCTGGGGAAGATCTGAATGCCACCGTTCTGAACAACGAAATCGCATGGTTTACGGCTGTGCTTAAGATACGGTTTGATCGTCATTTTGGACGCGATGCCGGTGCCGAGGATATCACTGCGGCGCCCCCTCCTGATCTGATGCATGATCAATCCGGATTTGCGCATATTGTGCGTGAATTCGACATGGGGTTTGATGAGCGTTTGATCATTATCCTGGCATTACTGCCACATCTGCAGCCTCATGCTCTGGATTCTTTTCTTCTGAATAACAAGGATCTCGCGCGCGGTTTTAGCGAATTTGGCGGGTGGAAGGGTAAGCAGCACAGCGGTTTTTTACCGACATGCGAAACCGCTGTCTTTATCCTTGCGGGAAATGATCTGGCGAGGCGTTTTCAAGTGATGCGATTGTTCCAGGAAGATTATTATTTGTCGAAACAGGGCATTATCAAGGTGGTGCATGCTTCATCCGGTGAGCCTTTTTTAAGCGCCGCATTGATGATCACCACGGACTACCTGGGGCGGATGACCACTGGACAAAACCAGCGGCCGGATTTTGATGTACATTTTCCAGCCAAACAGATTACGACAACGCTGACACGCGATGATCTGGTGCTCAGCGCTGAAGTGCTGGATGAAATAGACAATATCATTGTCTGGTTGCGGCATTCGGCAAAGATCATGCAGCAATGGGGGCTGGTTAAAAATATCAAATCGGGTTACCGTACACTGTTCTATGGCCCTCCGGGTACCGGGAAAACACTGACGGCGACCATCATCGGCGCCATAACCCGGTCCGATGTCTATCGCATCGATCTTTCCATGGTAGTCTCCAAATATATCGGTGAGACTGAAAAAAATCTCGCCAATGTATTTGATCAGGCGGTCAACAAAAACTGGATTCTGTTTTTTGACGAAGCGGATGCATTATTCGGCAAACGTACACAGACCAGCAGTGCACATGACCGTTATGCTAACCAGGAAATAGCGTATTTGTTGCAGCGCATTGAAGATTATCCCGGAGTTGTGATTCTCGCAACCAATCTGAAGGCGAATATCGATGATGCATTTGCGCGCCGTTTTCAGTCTTCTGTACATTTTTCCCTACCTGATCAGGCGCAGCGCTTAAGATTGTGGCAAGGCATGTTCAGTAATGCCACGTTGTTATCGGCGGACGTGGATCTGGTCATGCTGTCGGAAAAATATGCCTTGTCCGGTGGCGCCATCACCAATGCCGTACGTTATGCTGCGATTCAGGCAGCGCGGATGGCGCGCGAAGAGATTGTGCACAGCGATCTTGTGAAGGGTATTACACGAGAGTTGATCAAAGAAGGACGGACGCAATGAAGCAGTGGCTGTGGAGTATCGTGTTTCTTTGGCTTGTCATGGTTGCAGGCCTGAACATTTCCTTGACTTATGCCTACGATGGTTATCACGATGTGTATTATCAGACCGATTACGACCAGCATTTTAACCGTCTGCTGGACAGATCCCGGTTCGAGCGGTTGGAGAGGTCTGTCGTGCAGCGCATACAACAGGATCTTGCCACGGTTTATCATAACGATCTGAATTGGCAACGGGATATCCGGTTAAGCCAGCATCCGTTGACTGATGGTCTGATGGGGCCGGTAACCCTGTTCTGGCTGCAGCGTTTCGCACATGACTTCAGAATCGAACCGATCGGTGATTATGCCGGCAGCCTTATTGTCCGTCTCGAGAAAATTGCCGAATTTGCGGATATGTTCCCCGATGAAACAAGGATACTCACCAGTGCTGATTTTGCACGCTGGAATGATAGAGAGCCGGGTATCCAGCGTGACCTGGATTATGATATCCGACGTATGGGTTCGAATCAGGAACTACTGGATCTGGTCTATCGCTACCGGTCGCTTGTGGAGCCGCATCATAGCGCGGTAACCGACGATTATTCGGCATCGCCGTTGTATTATTATCAACTGTCGGCGGAAGATTTCGCTTTGCTGCAAGACCGGGCGCAGATTGTTGCGGCACTGTCAAAACTTGAAAACAAACCGTTTGATAATTTTTCATTGCTCGAAGCATCACTTGCAGAAGTATTTCAGGCGTCCCCGAAGTTTTTTGAAAGATTGTCACCCGCGATAAAGAAGTTTTATTTCAATAAACCATATGTTCTGACCACCGAATTTATTGCATTTATCAATCAGGCCATGGCGAGCGACCCGTTCATGCCTTCGCTGCACAAAACACTGGCCGACCTGCTGGAACGCGCACTTGGCGGTGTTGCCTATCCGCATCATACTTTGTTTGACAAAGCCGCCCAGGCCAAAATCTTTGCGGCGACAGGGGTGTGCAGTACTGCGCAGTTCCATAACCAGTATGTACTGAGCCTCGGTTTTAGCGATGAAGCGTTTCTGGCGCTGGAAACGGATCTGCTGAATAATCAGGAATATCATGGCATGCCGGATGTCCGCAAGCATCTTGAACTGATTAATGCACTGCGCCAGGGGCAAAGAACGTGCAATGCAAAAGATCAGCAGGAGGTTTTTGCATTTGCAGAAAACCTTTACGATCACGTTGTACTGCCTGCTATCGACCTGCTTTATCGGAAGCAAAGCGATTTTAATGCTGCTGCGGTCATTGACTGGAACAGTAAAGGTTGCGGATGTGTGCTGGATAAGCTGTCCGGCACGGTTTACGGATTCTATCCATTCTGGCTGGCTGGCAGTGAAAAGCAGACCGTCAATTTCAGCGTTCTGTCCCGGGTTGCTTATTATGGTCTTTCATTCGGGAAAGACGGTTATCTTGTCCACGCAAACGACCCGCACAATACATTTGATCTGGCGTGGTTTCTCAAAAAAAGCCCATTTGTCGAAACTGCGCGCAGACACACCAGCAAAATCGACTGGGTTATCCATAAAGATCGCTCCTATTGGGAAAAAACCTGGAAGTTGTTCGATTCCAACCAGAAAGCCAACATTTTGGCAACGCTGGCGGATGAAATCTATGCGCTGCTAACTCAGCCGCTGGATCCTGATCTGGCCAAGTGGACTTTGGGTCTGATACCCATACCTACGCAGGGCGATGGCGTTACTATCGATTTTCGCGGCTATCCACAGGATGCCGTGTCTATCGATCTGTTTAACCACTTTTATGATAATCTCAACACGCGGCTGGCTGCCGTAAGTGATGATTACTTCATTAATATCCTGGTGCCGCAATCGGATTTCGGCAAAGGAATCTACCGGCACTTCAATTTGCTTGAGCGGATTTCGGGCATACAACCCAACGATGCGCCGACATCCTATCAGCAAATGGATAGTGATAATTTAAAGGCTAAAATTCTGGTATTCCTTGAAGAGCCGACCACCAAAGCCAAAAAGCAGCTTCGGCTGGATGTTGAAAACAGTGGTTTATATGGCATGTTACGCAGCCTGCTGCTGAAGAACATGATCCCGGTCATTGAATTTGGCGGCCGCAACTGGGAGCAGCTGGAAGACGATATTGTTTATTTTAAAGATAATTTCGGTGGCATGGGATTCTGGTCGATGCCTTTTGATGAACCTGTTTTACCCGCTGAGATGTCGGGGCGCTGTGAAGATCTGAAATCAATTACCAGTTGTCTGGTCAGGTATTTCCAACATGAATCAAGAAATGGCCGACCGGATTCGCCGGTCGACCGGTTTGTGTGCGAGAACCGTGCTTATTTCTGGGTACTGGTGATCATTCTGACTGCATTTTCAATTGCGCTGGGAAGGGTTCTTTGCCATGCCTGCGGATTAAGTGATCAACGCAGAAATTATCTCATTCTGGGGTTGTTTGCCACCGTGATTCCCGCATTGGTTGCCGGATTATTGCTGTTATTATTTGATCCCGTCCTGGAAAAATTCGCTGAAGGCAATATTCTGCTGATCACGGTGGTGAGCGGCGGTATTCTTGCCAGTATTATTATTTACCGGCGGCAGCGATCCAAGGCCCGGAAGCCTTCACGTCCTAAACAGTCTATTGTATCGAACAGGAAAGGAGTGCAGTTGTTTTAACAGGCTGTTAATCATGAGTCTGGTCGAGAAAGCTGCGATGATGCATTGTAACCACACCGGATAGCATCGTTTCCACAACGATTTTATAACGTCAGATAGCGGCGATAATTGTTTAACAACCTCACTTTATGTGATAATGCAAAGCTTCATTGATGAATACCGATAAATCAGATACCGATGCAAAAAACGTTATACGACAAGCTCTGGGATCAACATGTTGTCCATACCGAATCGGGAGATGCAAATGGTATGGTGCTGCTTTATATCGATCGCCATCTTGTGCACGAAGTAACTAGTCCTCAGGCATTTGAAAGCCTTAAGATAGCGGGCCGTAATCCTTGGCGCGTGAATTCCATACTTGCCGTGGCGGATCATAATGTTCCGACAACTGAAACCGATCGTGCGCATGGCATCAGTGATCCGGTTTCACGTCTGCAGGTGGATACTCTGGACCAGAATTGCGATGCCTTGGGTATTACCGAATTCAAGATGAACGATCAACGCCAGGGTATTGTTCATGTCATCGGCCCTGAGCAGGGTGCGACACTACCGGGGATGACCGTGGTGTGCGGCGACTCACATACCAGCACTCACGGCGCGTTCGGTTGTCTGGCCTTTGGTATTGGCACATCGGAAGTCGAGCATGTACTGGCGACACAGTGCCTGGTCACCCAAAAATCCAAATCGATGCGTATCACTGTTGAAGGTGAACTGGGTCTGGGCGTGACAGCGAAAGATATCGCGCTGGCAATCATCGGAAAAATTGGTACAGCGGGTGGTACAGGTTATGCCATTGAGTTTGCGGGCAGTGCGATTGAAGCGTTGTCTATGGAAGGTCGCATGACGTTGTGCAATATGGCCATTGAAGCCGGTGCGCGTGCGGGTATGGTGGCCGTCGATGAAACCACGATAAATTATATTCAGGGCAGGCCTTTTGCACCTCGGGGCGAATTGTGGGATCAGGCTGTGAAATATTGGAGAACGCTGCATAGTGATCCTGATGCTGTATTTGACAGAACACTTGTAATGGATGCTGCCGGCATCAGACCGCAGGTTACCTGGGGTACTTCTCCTGAGATGGTAACCACGATCGATGGATGCGTTCCTGATCCTGTCGATGTGACCGATACAATTAAGCGCCAGGATATGGAAAAAGCGTTACGGTATATGGGATTGGAACCCAGAACCCCCATTCAGTCAATAGCCATTGACAAGGTATTTATTGGTTCATGTACGAATTCCCGTATTGAAGATTTGCGTGCGGCTGCGCGCGTGGTCAATGGCAAACATATCGCATCTTCTGTCAAACTGGCTCTGGTTGTGCCCGGATCTGGCCTGGTAAAATACCAGGCCGAACAGGAAGGTCTGGATAAAATCTTTTTGGCGGCGGGTTTCGAGTGGCGGGAACCGGGGTGTTCGATGTGCTTGGCGATGAATGATGATCGGCTGAATAAAGGCGAACGCTGCGCATCAACATCTAACCGCAATTTTGAAGGCAGACAGGGACCAGGAGGGCGGACACACTTGGTCAGCCCTGCAATGGCGGCTGCGGCAGCTATTGCAGGTCATTTTGTTGATGTTAGAACAATGAATTAGAATTTTTTTGTAAATTTCTTTGAGGTGAAAATTATGAAGATAATCACGGTGATACTCACAATGTTCATATTGTTCAGCTTATCGGCTTGCAATACTATGGCTGGTCTTGGTAAAGACATTCAGCATGGCGGAGAGGCTCTGGAGCGCACCGCGCAATAAATCGTTCATCCATGGAAAAATTTCATACTTTTACTGGTATCGTTGCGCCGCTTGACCGTGCGAATGTGGATACTGACGCCATTATTCCCAAACAATTTCTCAAATCGATCAAGCGTTCCGGTTTTGGGGTAAATTTGTTTGACGAATGGCGTTACTTGGACCATGGCGAACCGGGGATGGATGTATCGAAGCGGCAGATCAACCCGGATTTTGTTTTGAATCAGAAGCGCTATCAGGGTGCGCAGATATTACTGGCGCGTGACAATTTCGGCTGTGGCTCCAGCCGAGAACATGCGCCCTGGTCATTGCAGGATTATGGGTTTAAGGTCATTATTGCGCCAAGTTTTGCGGATATTTTTTTCAATAATTGCTTTAAGATCGGTCTGTTACCGATAACGTTGGATAACACGCGCATGGATCAGCTATTCCATGCAGTGAATGAAATCGAGGGTTATACCCTGACAGTAGATTTACAGGAACAGACACTGACAATGCCGAATGGCGAGCGATTCACGTTTGAAGTAGATGCTTTCCGCAAGCATTGTCTGCTTAATGGTTTGGATGAAATCGGTTTGACGCTGCAGCATGCCGAAGAGATCAAACAATTCGAACTAAGACGGCGTGAAGAACAACCCTGGTTGTTTTCAACTTGATTCTGCCCAATTAATGACATGAACATTGCTATTCTCGCGGGTGACGGTATCGGCCCGGAAATTGTCGCACAGGCCGTGCGCGTATTAAATACGTTAAAGTCCGACGGACTGGATATTACACTCGAACATGGCCTGATCGGCGGCTGTGCAGTTGATGCCACCGGAGAACCTTATCCTGAAGCGACGCACCGATTGGCGTCTCAGGCGGATGCTATTCTGCTTGGTGCTGTCGGCGGACCGAAATATGACACATTGCCACGCGCACAGCGCCCTGAAAAAGGATTGTTGGCGATTCGCAAGGCTTTGAATCTGTTTGCCAATCTACGCCCGGCGATTCTCTATCCTGAGCTTGCGGCCGCTTCCAGTCTGAAAGCGGAAGTCGTCTCTGATCTTGATATCTTGATTGTGCGGGAGCTCACCGGCGATATCTATTTTGGCGAGCCACGCGGCATCGAAATGCGTGACGGGCAGCGTGTCGGTTATAACACCATGATATACAATGAAACGGAAATTCGACGGATCGCACATGTTGCCTTCCAAGCCGCACAGAAAAGAAACCGGTCACTGTGTTCCGTAGACAAAATGAATGTTCTGGAATGTACCCAGTTATGGCGGGATGTGGTTGACGAAGTCAGCAAGGATTACCCCGATGTCACGCTGTCGCATATGCTGGTGGATAATGCGGCGATGCAGCTGGTGCGTAATCCCAGACAGTTTGATGTTCTGGTTACAGGAAACATGTTTGGCGATATTCTGTCTGATGAAGCGTCCATGCTGACAGGATCAATCGGCATGTTGCCTTCGGCCTCGCTTGATAGTAATAACAAGGGATTGTATGAACCCATTCACGGTTCGGCACCGGATATTGCTGGACAAGATGTAGCCAACCCGCTTGCAACGATACTCTCGGTTGCCATGATGCTGCGCTATACATTTAATCAGGAAGACGCGGCACAGCGTATAGAGAACGCTGTCAGAAAAGTCCTGGCACAGGGGCTGCGTACACGCGATATTGCCGGTGACGGCTTGCAGATTCTCGGAACCCAGGCAATGGGCGATGCGGTATTATCCCACTTATAATCACAGTATTTCTGTAGTTATAGTCGTTTTGATCAGAGTATAAGCGGTTTTTTATTTTTGATTTCTTGAATAACAGGTAAACAATGAAACAGGTTGGTTTTGTCGGCTGGCGCGGTATGGTAGGTTCTGTCCTGATGCAGCGCATGCGTGAGGAAGATGATTTTTCCTTAATCGATCCCGTTTTTTTCTCAACTTCGCAACAAGGTGGTAGCGGACCTGATATTGGCAAAACAATTCCGCCACTCAAAGATGCTTTTGATTTATCCGCGCTAGCTCGAATGGACGTAATTATTACTTGTCAGGGTGGTGATTACACTAACAAGGTGGTCAAAGAATTACGCAAATCAGGATGGCAGGGGTATTGGATTGACGCCGCGTCAGCCTTGCGGATGGACGACGCCGCCGTAATTATCCTCGATCCGGTCAATATGCCGGTTATCGAACAGGCATTGCATAACGGTATAAAGAATTTCATCGGAGGTAATTGCACTGTCAGCCTGATGTTGATGGCGGTAGGTGGCTTGATAGAAAAAGGTCTGGTGGAATGGGTTAATGTCATGACATACCAGGCGGCATCGGGAGCCGGCGCGCGCAATATGCGTGAATTATTGCAACAAATGGGTGAAGCGCATCGTGTTGCTAGGGATCTGCTTGACGATCCGGCATCAAGCATACTCGATATTGATCGTGAAGTTGCCGGTACATTGCGTGATAAGAATTTTCCGGTTGAAAATTTTGGTGTTCCGTTGGCGGGAAGCCTGATTCCGTGGATCGATAAAGCGGTGGCGAACGGTCAAAGCCGTGAAGAATGGAAGGGGCTGGCGGAAACCAATAAGATTATGGGTAAAAGAGACCATCCAATTCCTGTCGATGGTACGTGTGTAAGAATCGGTGCCATGCGCTGCCATAGTCAGGCACTGACGATGAAATTGAAAAAGAATATCCCGCTGGATGAGATTGAAGACATTATAGCCCAGTCCAACGACTGGGTGCAGGTCATACCAAACGAAAGGGAAGTGACAACGGCTAAATTAACACCAGCAGCCGTCACTGGATCATTAACGATACCTGTTGGACGCATTCGGAAACTAGCTATGGGTGATGAATATTTAACTGCATTCACAGTAGGTGATCAATTGCTTTGGGGGGCGGCGGAGCCATTGCGCCGTATGCTAAGAATTCTTGTGCAACATTAAATCCAAGCAATTATTGACTGATTAATAAGGCGAATGATATTGTCTTATCACAAAATCCGGTTGAACGCCCTTTGAATTAACTGATATTCCAAAGGATATTCGAACCATGCATTGAATAGGGGCATGGTAGGCTTTCGACTATTTTCTATAGTGAACTAGAGAGGTCTTTTGTGTATACTTCTTTTGTTAGAGCATGCGTAGTATTACTTGTTTTCATTTTGTCCATTTCAGCGCATGCAGCAGGGCTCGGCAAGCTGACAATCAATTCCGCTTTAGGACAGCCATTTAATGCGGAAATTGATCTTGTCACCGTTAATGCCGAAGATCTCTCTTCTCTCAATGTAAGCATTGCCTCACTTGAAGCTTATGCACAGGCAGGTATACAGTATGAGCCTTTTTTTCCTACTTTCAAACTTTCGATAGAACCTCGTGCAAACGGTGAACCTTATATCAGGATTGCTTCGCCTCAGGCGATCAATGAGCCCTTCATTAATCTGTTGATTGAATTAAACTGGGCTTCCGGCCGCTTATTGCGGGAATATACGATTCTACTGGATCCTGTCGATACGCGAAGACCTGAACCGGTCTCGCCTATTGTTCGTGCAGTACCTGAGGAACCCGTGAATTCCGTCGGTTCTGCCGATATGATCATGTCATCACCAGCCGCACAGTCCACCGCTGCGATTTCATATGAACAGCCGCGGCAATCAATACCGGTACCGACATCTCGGTTAACCGAGAATAGATCCAATACGTATGGTCCGGTTCTTCAGGGTGACACACTATCGTCGATAGCGCGACAGGTTAAGCCGGAAGGCGTCAATGTCAATCAAATGCTGGTGGCTTTATTCAGGGCTAATCGTGAGGCATTTATTGCGAACAATATGAATTTACTCAGAACAGGCGCTGTTCTGAAAATACCTGATATTGAAGAACTCGGAACTATCAGTAGGCAGCAGGCGGATGCTGAGGTCAAATTACAGGTCAGTGACTGGCAAAAATATCGTCAAAATCTTGCATTGGCGACTCAGCAGACGCAAGGATATGAAACATTAAGGCAGGTCGATTCAGGACAAATCACAACCACTGTCGCGGATACTGCCGTAACCTCGCGCGATGATCCTCAAGAAGTGCTGCGGTTATCCAGTGGAGAGAACTTGTCAGGTTCAGCAGACGCACAAGCCAGTCAAAGTGCCTCAGAGCGTTTGCGCATGATGGAAGAGGATGCCATTGCACGGAGTATGGCACTGAAAGAAGCAAACGAGCGTATTGCCATGCTGGAAAAGAATATCGGCAATCTGCAAAAGCTATTAGCGTTACAGAATTCGGAATTGGCAAAAACTCAGACTAATGTGCAAGCGCAATCACCGTCTTCGGCATCTGAAACACCTTCGATAATAACGCAACAAGATTCCAGTATACATTCAGCAATGGAATCTATTGAAGTACTTACACCAGAGCCGGATATTTATCATTCTGAATTTGATCTGCTCTCAGAATTGGTTGATGGAGATTTTGATTTTGAAGAATCCGCATCAACTGAACTCACCGTATCGGATATAGCGACAACATCGGGCGGATACGCTCCGCCAGTTACGAATAATCCATTGGCGCAACAGGAACCAGAGGAACCTTCCTTTATTGGCGCTTTTCTGGGACGGGCTATGGATAATTTAATTTATATCGGTGCAGCTTTAATTATATTGCCGCTTTTAGTGCTGGGCATCAAGATACGTAACGAAAGAAAAAATGACAAAGCCATGGCGGATGAAGAAGCCAGGTTTGAGGAAAATGCTGCTGCACTGCGCAACAAAGCAGCCGCTGCGATCGCGACTACTCATGTCGCCGCTAGTCATGCCACCGATAATGTGGAAGAAGATATTGATACCTTTGGTCAAGATTCGGATTTCTTGCACGGTGACCACGCAGAGACGGGTGGTCAAGTAGAAACGGCCGAAGATTCATCATCCGATGATCAATCGCTGGCACTTGATTTTTCCAAAGAAATCGGCAATTCCAATGAGGAATCCTTATCGCAGCCTGTGGATGATAATTCTGATTTTGATCTACCGGAATCAGTTGCACATGAACCAATCAGCGACCAGTCTTTTGATGAAATTACTACTGACGATTTGAATGAATCCATAGAAACTGAGCGCACTGGACATGATGCGGATAGCGACAATCATTTGCTTGATTTTCCAGAAAATGAATCTCCTCAGTCTGATGAAGAATCCGCTTATGCTTTGAATATTGATTTTGATGCATCCGGAGAATCATCGGAAAATCTCCAATTGAATGAAGTTGAAGCACTGGAAATTGATTTGACCGATGATAGCGTTAAACTCGATTCGAAGAGCGTCCCTGTTGAATCAGGAGAAGAAAGTGATGTTGAAGATTCTCTTGATTTTTCTATTGATCCTTCAACCATAGATCTCTCTGATGAAAATCCATCAAGTGATAAATCGTTCTCACCTGTCTCTGACGGTGACACCAGTACATCAGATTTGCTCGATTCAAATACACTGCAATTTGAAACGCAGGAATCCAGTGAAGCAGAGGACAAAATTGCAGGGAAACCCACCGAAATAGATTTTTCAGACATTGATCTCGATTTTGATAGTGCACCGGATAATCAATCGACCGGCATATCAGAGGAATCTTCTCCAATAGTCGATACTGACGCTAAAAATGAGCAATGGCATGAAGTGGAAACCAAAATAGATTTGGCAAAGGCCTATCTGGATATGGAAGATAAAGAAGGGGCTAGAGAAATGCTTGAAGAAGTCATCCAGGAAGGCGACACCAGGCAACAAGAGACGGCTAAAGTACTGTTAAAAGATCTGTAATTATTGATCATAATTATTTGATTTATAATGATTAATTCGGATTGTTGCATTGACTATACATATTAAATGTAATGAATTGTGAGAGTCGTACTGATACTGGAATACGATGGCGGCAATTATTGCGGTTGGCAGAGCCAGCCTGATGGATGCGCAATACAAGATCAGCTTGAAACGGCGTTGTCCAAAATAGTGCAGGATAATATTCGTGTAACTACCGCAGGCCGCACGGATACCGGTGTTCATGCGCTCTATCAGGTTGTCCATTTCGACACTCCTGCTAAGCGTCCTTTAACCGCATGGATACGTGGCGCTAATGCTTTTTTGCCTAACGATATCGCCGTTTTATGGGCCAACGAAGTTTCAGAAGATTTTCATGCACGATACAGTGCCTATGAACGGCATTATCGATATATTCTTTTAAACCATCCGGCGCGTCCCGGTTGCCATGATCAGAAAGTGGGGTGGTTTCATGAGCCCCTTGATTTGGATTGCATGAAAAATGGTGCGGGCAGATTAATCGGAGAACACGATTTTTCCGCTTTCCGCGCCGCCGAGTGTCAGGCAAAGTCAGCCATACGTAAACTCACCCAATTGGACATATCACAGCATGGTAATATATTCATTTTTGATCTGACCGCTAATGCTTTTTTGCATCATATGGTGCGGAATATTATCGGTTGTTTGGTTTATGTGGGTAAAGGCAAATATCCGCCAGATTGGATTCGGACTTTGTTGGAAAGCTGTGATAGATCTCTAGCTGCGCCGACTTTCTCACCTGCCGGTTTGTATTTGTCAGGTATCACCTATGATCCAAAATGGAATTTGCCTCAATTTAATCGGGCTTCCGGTGTTATCTGATGATTCACAAGTAATTTGATTTTAGAATTTCAGTTATTCACATTTAACTTTTCCGATGACCATACCTGTTCGCGTAAAAATTTGTGGAATTACTCGTGCTGAGGATGCCTTATATGCGGTGGAATCCGGTGCTGATGCCATCGGTTTTGTATTCTGGCCGAAAAGCACACGGTACGTGACGCCTGAGCAAGCGCGGGAAATCGCAGAAACAATACCGGCTTTTATACATACTGTAGGCGTTTATGTCGATCCATCACCGGATTGGGTGGAAGAGACCGCGGTTGCTGCAAAATTGAGCCTGCTGCAGTTTCATGGTAATGAAACGCCGGAATTCTGCGCACAATTCAGCTTGCCGTATATTAAAGCAATGCGCGTCAGAGATGACGTAGATTTGATACAATATGCACGTCAATATCGAACGGCCAGAGGTCTGCTGCTGGATACTTATGCTGCGGATATGCCGGGTGGCACTGGCCATGTTTTCGATTGGAGCTTGATTCCCCGTGATTTGCCGCTGCCGGTTATTCTATCCGGTGGCCTGACAATTGAAAATGTTGCATCTGCAATCCAGCGGGTAAATCCATGGGCGGTTGATGTATCCAGTGGCGTAGAAGTATCAAAAGGTATCAAGGATAAATACAAAATATCAGCTTTCATGCAAGGAGTGCGAGCATCATGAATGTTTATGATCTGCCGGATAAGACCGGTCATTTCGGTCCCTATGGCGGTGTATTTGTTGCGGAAACGCTAATTTCTGCGCTTGATGTTCTCCGCGAGCAATATGAGTATTATCAGAATGATGCTGCGTTCCAGAAAGAATTTGCTTGTGAATTAAAACACTACGTCGGACGCCCCAGTCCGATTTACCATGCGAAGCGATGGTCCGAACATTTGGGCGGTGCGCAAATTCTTTTAAAACGGGAAGATTTGAATCATACGGGCGCACACAAAATCAATAATACGATTGGACAAGCCTTGCTAGCACGGCGCATGGGGAAAACACGTGTGATTGCCGAGACGGGCGCCGGGCAGCATGGCGTCGCTTCCGCAACGGTTGCAGCGCGTTACGGTATGCAGTGTGTCGTGTATATGGGTGCTGAAGATGTGCGTCGTCAAGCGACCAATGTTTACCGCATGAAATTGTTAGGTGCTGAAGTTGTTCCGGTGGAATCTGGTTCGCGTACTTTAAAGGACGCGTTGAATGAAGCCATGCGTGATTGGGTGACTCATGTCGAGGATACATTTTATATCATCGGTACAGTTGCCGGTCCTCATCCCTATCCCATGATGGTGCGGGATTTTCAGACGATAATCGGTAAAGAAGCCAAAATCCAAATGCTGGAAGAATACGGCAGGCAACCAGATGCACTTATCGCCTGTGTCGGCGGGGGATCCAATGCGATAGGCCTGTTTTATCCCTATATTGATGATGACAATGTAAAAATGATCGGGGTGGAAGCCGCCGGAAAGGGACTGGATACACACCAACATGCCGCCACTTTGACCACAGGCAGACCTGGTGTGTTACACGGCAATCGAACCTATTTGATTCAGGATGACAACGGCCAGATCATCGAAACACATTCTATTTCAGCCGGATTGGATTACCCCGGCGTCGGTCCTGAACATGCATGGCTTAAGGATATCCATCGTGCTGAATATGTCGGTATTACCGATGATGAAGCATTGGAAGCGTTTCATGCCTTATGCCGTTTTGAAGGCATTATGCCCGCGCTGGAATCTAGTCATGCATTGGCTTACGCCGCTAAATATGCACCGACACTTGCTAAGGATAAACTGCTGTTGGTCAATCTATCCGGCAGAGGTGACAAGGATATGGCAACAGTAGCGCAAATGTCTGGCATAACTTTTTAGAATGTTGCCGTTACTGTCAATTCTTGTCGACCATTGATTCAAAAAAACCAGATCTTTTTGTGTATTTGCCAGATTCAGAATACTTCGATAACACTGATATGAATCGTATTAACCAAACCTTTACCGCACTGCGAGCGAATCATAGAAAGGCACTTATTCCATTTATTACCGCCGGTGATCCTGATCCGGAGCTGACTGTTGATCTGATGCATTGTCTGGTGGAGGCAGGCTCGGATATTATCGAACTTGGAGTGCCTTTTTCAGATCCTATGGCCGATGGCCCTACCATTCAGCGTTCCTCCGAACGCGCACTGAAACACCATGTCACATTGTATGGTGTGTTTGAAATGGTAGCGCAATTCCGTAGTAAAAATGCTCACACCCCGGTGGTATTAATGGGATATGCTAACCCAGTGGAGGCGATGGGGCATACGATTTTCGCCAAGAAAGCGCAGGAAGCCGGTGTTGATGGTGTTCTGACGGTTGATTATCCACCAGAGGAATGCGAGCAGTGGGTTGACTGTCTGGGACAGCATAACATGGATGCAATCTTCTTATTATCGCCAACGACAAAACTAGAACGCATTCAACAGGTTGCAAGACTGGCAAAAGGTTATGTTTACTATGTGTCGCTGAAGGGCGTAACAGGCGCTCTACATCTTGATTTACAGAACATAAAAGCGATGCTGGAAAAATTGCGGCAATCGGTGTCTATCCCCATCGGTGTCGGTTTCGGCATTCGCGATGGTGCGACAGCCCGTGCGGTTGCCGAACTTGCCGATGCCGTGGTGATCGGCAGCCGTATTATTGAGGAAATCGAAAGTACCCCCCGTAACAATGTTCTGAATAAAGTAAAAACACTGGTTCAGTCCTTCCGTACGGCGATCAATGAAAACGCACCGCATTCGAATCTTAAGTAGGGTAATGCATTTATGAGTTGGTTCCAGAATATCATACCGCCAAAAATTAAACGTAAAGAAAATGGTGAAAAGAAAATTGTGCCAGAGGGATTATGGAGTAAATGCAGCTCCTGTGAGGCTGTGCTTTATTACACTGACCTGGTAAAAAACCTGAATGTCTGTCCAAGATGTGATTGTCACAATCGCATATCCGCCCGGACACGCATCGATTATTTTCTGGATCCAGGAAACCAGTGGGAAATCGGCGTTGAAGTCTTACCTACAGATCCGTTGAAGTTTAAAGACAGTAAGCGTTATGCGGATCGTCTGACACAGGCGAAGCATAATGTCGATGAAGACGATTCTCTGGTTGTAATGCAAGGCACCGTCTTATCGATTCCCGTTGTTGTGGCGGTATTTGAGTTCGGTTTTATGGGAGGATCGATGGGATCGGTTGTCGGGGAGCGATTTGTTCGCGGCATCAATGCCAGTATAAAATATCAGATGCCGTTTATTTGCTTTACGGCAAGTGGCGGGGCACGTATGCAGGAAGGGCTTTTTTCCCTGATGCAGATGGCCAAAACATCCGCAGCCCTTACGCGACTCAGTCGAGAAAAATTACCCTTTATTTCTGTTCTAACGGATCCGACCATGGGGGGCGTATCAGCGAGTTTTGCATTTATCGGCGATGTTGTCGTTGCTGAACCGGGCGCACTGATTGGTTTTGCAGGTCCCCGTGTTATCGAACAGACAGTGCGCCAGAAACTTCCGGATGGCTTTCAGCGTGCGGAATTCCTGCTGGATCATGGCGCTATCGATATGATTATCGATCGCCGGAAAATGCGTGAGAAAATTGCAAATTTAGTCACGTTGTTGATGCGCATTCCTGCCCCGGCGACAACTGCTGCATAATTTTCTATCTTTTTTCAGATCATGTCCATCGCATACTAAAGAATATAATTTTGAACGATAAATTAGATTCGCTTTCGGACTGGTTGATTTATCTCGAACAGCTGCATCCCAAAACCATTGAAATGGGACTGGAGCGTATTGAATATGTACGCGCAGATATGAAGCTGTCTCCCGATTTTCCGGTAATAGCCGTAGGAGGAACGAACGGTAAAGGTTCCGTCTGCGTCATGCTTGAATCAATATTGATCGCAGCCGGCTATCATGTGGGATGTTACACTTCCCCACATCTTGTAAATTATAACGAGCGTATCCGGATCAACGGTAGAGCGATTGATAATCAGTCTATTACAGAGGCTTTCGACCGCATCGATAAAAGTAGAAACAGGTGCGGTATTTCACTGACTTATTTTGAATTCGGCACGCTGGCTGCAATGCATCTGTTTGCATTACGGCAGGTCGATGTGGCGATTCTTGAAGTAGGGCTGGGAGGGCGTCTTGATGCGGTTAATGTTTTTGAACCTGATTGTGCTGTTTTGACCAATGTTGCGCTCGATCACATGGATTATCTTGGTGATTCGCGCGAAGCGATAGGTTATGAAAAAGCGGGGATATTTAGAACTGATAAGCCGGCGATCTGTTCAGATGCAAACACACCTATAACTGTACTTCAATATGCACAGACAATTGGTGCTCAGCTGATTCAATTGAATCAGGATTTTGGTTTTAATGCGGATGTGGATCACTGGGATTTCTGGAGTAGGAAGGGAAAACGAAGTGCTTTACCTCTGCCTGCATTGCGGGGTGCCAATCAGTTAATCAATGCCAGTGCATGCCTGGCGGCACTTGATGCACTGAGTGATCACCTGCCAGTCAGCATGCAATCAATCCGCCAGGGCCTGATCAATGTCACTTTGCGCGGGCGTTTCCAAGTATGGTCCACACAACCCATGGTTATCCTGGATGTGGCGCATAATCCGGCTGCCGCAGCAGTTTTTGCAGCCAATCTGAAATTAGCGAAGCGGGGAAATACGGATGGAAAAACTTTCGCGGTCTTTGCCATGCTGCATGATAAGGATATTTCCAGCGTCATAAAAGCACTTAAAGATGATATCGATATCTGGCTGATTGCACCTATTCAATTACCCCGGGGTGCAAGTGTGCATGAGTTGCTGCTCAATCTTTACAAGTTGGGGATAACACGGGAAAATCACCCCATTCATGAATTTGACAATGCTGAAACAGCTTACATATATGCCTGTAAGCAGGCCGCTAAAAATGATAGAATTTGCGTCGTGGGGTCTTTCCATACTGTCGGTGCAGTGCTGCAGTATCTGGAAAGAAAGAGCTGTCAGTAATGCTTGGATATTTATCAATGAATAAAAATATCACAGAAGAAGAGTTATCACTTAGAAAACGTGCCAGAAGACGCTTGGTGGGCGCGGTTGTGCTGGTAATGGTTGCAGTGATTATCCTGCCGATGATATTCGATGAACCCAAGCCTGATACGGAAACACATGAAATCGATATACATCTCTTTCCTAAAGATGCCATTACCGAAATTTCGCCTTTGACCGTTCCGCCTGATAATGTTTTAAGAAATACCACGCCTGAACATGTCGATCAAATGGAATTTTCAGCAGAATCACCGTCTGCTTTTTCCGATATACCACAACCGTTCGAACAACAAGGAGAATCGCTGATTCAGCGTCCGGAGAATGCTGTTCATAAAAGGCATATTCCTATTCCTGGCATTAAACCGCGGTTTGAAAGAGCGCAGACAACACAGACAGTGCCGACGATACAGACAACTCCGATTGTAAGGCAGCCTACAATCGAGGCCGCGCCACCGCCAGCCGCAATCTCAACTGAAAGACAAGCGCCTGTCCAGCAGGCAGGTACATATGTCGTGCAGCTCGGTGCTTTTTCGGATCAGACGAAAGCACAACAGCAGCAAAGTGCACTTATGTCGAAAGGTTTTAATGCATTTACCGAGACACTGGTGATCAATGGCAATGTGATGACTCGTGTTCGTATTGGTCCGTTTGCAAACCGTTCCGCCGCACAGGCCGAATTGGAGAAACTCCGTAGGGTTGGACAGGACGGTGTCGTAACATCGCAATAAATAAGGCTTGAGTTGTATTTTTTTGCACTGTTTTAGTCAATGACCATATTCGATTATGTTGTATTAGTTATTTTTTTTATATCGATTGTCTTAAGTATCATACGCGGCATTGTTCGTGAGGTATTGTCAATTGCAGGGTGGGTTGTGGCGTTTATAGCAGCAGGCACATATGCGGCCGATTTCGAACCCTTTGTGCCATCTGAAATCGGTGGCTCTTTGCGTATTGTGGCTGCTTTTGTTTTGGTCTTCATTGGAACACTGCTTATTGTCACACTTATCACCATGCTGCTTAATTCATTGATTAAGAACGTAGGATTAGGTTTTATAGATCGTCTGCTTGGCGCTGTTTTTGGATTTGCGCGCGCACTGATTATCGTTTTGGCGTTGGTTTTGATAGCGGGACTTACAGCATTACCGCAACAGCCATTATGGCGGCAGGCGATGCTCAGCGAATCATTGGAATTAATGGCCAAACAAGTCGTGCCCTGGCTGCCAGACGAACTGTCGAAATATATCAGTTATGATAAAGCAGATAAGCCCGTGCAGCTTTTACAGCAATCAATACATACATTCACAGAAACATTGTTTCTTTACCATCCCGCTTAAGTCTACGGAGTATCGATATGTGCGGAATACTCGGCATCGTTGCTAAATCGCCTGCAAATCAGTTGCTTTATGATGGTTTACTTATGCTACAACACCGCGGACAGGATGCCGGCGGCATCGTAACGGCGCAGGGGAGCACCTTTCACATGCATAAAGGCCTGGGTATGGTGCGGGATGTTTTTCGTACACGCAATATGCGCGCATTACTGGGCAATATGGGAATAGGTCATGTACGTTATCCGACAGCTGGATCGTCCCGGTCCCCCGCTGAAGCGCAGCCGTTTTACGTTAACTCACCTTTTGGCATTGTACTGGGTCATAACGGAAATCTTACAAATGCCGAACAATTGAATCAGGAGTTATTCCGCACCGATTTGCGACATGTGAATACGCATTCTGATTCTGAAGTCCTTTTGAATGTATTGGCGCATGAACTACAGGAAAGTACGCGGAATTGCCATCTTGATCCGGATATCATATTCCGAGCGGTTTCGGGTGTTCATAAACGCTGCCAGGGCGCTTATGCCGTCGTCGCCATGATCGCAGGATATGGGCTGTTGGCGTTTCGCGATCCTTTCGGTATTAGGCCGCTGGTATTCGGATCCATTGAAACCGACCAGGGGGAAGAATACATGGTCGCCTCCGAGAGTGTTGCGCTGGATACACTGGGATTCAAGCTTATTCGCGACGTTGCGCCGGGGGAAGCCATTTTTATTGATGAAGCGGGGCATTTTCACAATAAGCAATGCGCTGAACGGACAACTTTAAATCCCTGTATTTTTGAATATGTGTACTTGGCTCGTCCGGATTCAATGATTGACGGCGTTTCAGTCTATGAAACACGATTAAACATGGGTGAATCACTGGCCGAGAAAATCAAGCAAAATATGCAGCATTTGGATATCGATGTGGTTATTCCAATACCCGAATCCAGCCGGCCAAGCGCTTTGCAATTGGCAAATCATCTGGGTATCAAGTTTCGTGAAGGGTTTGTCAAGAATCGCTATGTCGGAAGAACATTCATTATGCCCGGACAGCAGCAGCGCAGAAAATCCGTTCGCCAGAAACTCAATGCCATGAGCATCGAATTCAAGGGAAAAAATGTCTTGCTGGTTGATGATTCGATTGTACGTGGCACAACCAGCCGTGAAATTGTACAGATGGCACGAGATGCCGGTGCCAATAAGATTTATTTTGCATCGGCTTCTCCTCCGGTACGTTTCCCGAATGTCTACGGTATTGATATGCCGACACGGCAGGAATTGATTGCAACGGAGCGTGATCCGGACGAAATATGCCATGAAATCAGTGCGGATTATCTGGTTTTCCAGGATCTGAATGCCTTGACACAATCGGTGTCAAAAGCCAATCCGGCATTGACCCGTTTTGAGACATCCTGTTTTAATGGCAACTATATTACCGGCACGATAACATTCGAATACCTGAACGCATTGGAGGCACGAAGACACGCCGAGCATGCGGAAAGTCAGTCCGGTTCCAGAACTCGGCTGGATTTAAGCCTTGCCGTATCCGAGTAACTGTCATTATTTTTTTACTTAAAAGACATGTTTTGTATATGTTTAAAGGATCATTCTAAATGACGGATCAACTCAAGCCAGAAACACTGGCGCTACGTACAGGCATTCACCGTAGCCAGTTTAATGAACATTCCGAAGCGATTTATCTGACATCAAGCTTCGTTTTCGATAGTGCCGCGCAGGCTGCGGCGCGTTTCTCCGGAGAAGAAAGCGGCAATATCTATTCACGTTTCACCAATCCGACTGTTACGGCCATGGAGGAACGTCTGGCTGCACTGGAAGGTGCCGAAACCTGCGTGGCGACTGCTTCAGGCATGTCCGCGATTCTAGCTTGTGTCATGGGCCTGTTATCCGCCGGTGATCATATCATTGCTTCACAGAGCCTGTTCGGCGCTACTGTAAATCTGTTTAATACCATACTCAAAAAATTTAATATTGAAACAACATTTGTACCGGCAACTGATATACACAGTTGGGAAGATGCTATCAGGCCGAATACCCGAATGTTTTTTCTGGAAACACCTTCCAATCCATTAACTGAAATTTCGGATATCGCAGCACTTGCGCAAATTTCGCGGAAAGCAGGCGCTTTTCTGGTTGTCGATAACTGTTTCTGTACGCCAATACTGCAAAAACCATTGGAACTCGGTGCGGATATCGTTATTCACTCTGCGACCAAATATCTGGATGGTCAGGGCAGGGTACTCGGTGGCGCTATCCTGGGTAACCGTGATCTGATGATGGAAGGTGGTGTTTATGGCTTTCTGCGTACAGCTGGCCCGACGTTAAGTGCATTTAATGCCTGGATCATCCTGAAAGGCCTGGAAACGCTTAAAGTGCGTGTAGAAGCCCATTCAAAAAATGCGCTGCATATCGCGCAATGGCTGGAATCCCATCCTAATGTCAATCGTGTTTTCTATCCCGGCTTGCTGTCGCATCCGCAATTCGAATTGGCCGGACGGCAGCAGATTTCCGGTGGCGGTATCGTAACATTCGAAGTGAAAGGTGGTAGGGATGCCGCCTGGCGCGTTATTGATGAAACGCGCCTGGTCTCGATTACGGCCAATCTCGGTGACGCCAAGACGACACTGACACATCCCGCCACAACTACGCATGGACGTATCAACCAAGAGGCGCGTGATGCGGCCGGGATAAGCGATGGCCTGTTACGCATTGCTGTCGGGCTGGAAGCTGTCGAGGATATCCAATCGGATCTGTCGAGAGGATTGGATAAATCGCATTGAAGAAATGTCAATTGATTTTACTGGACCGTACCCCGTACTGAATTCGAAAAAGCCATTCTGCGCCGACGCTCTCTGATCGAGACGGTCTTTGACGAATTGAAGAACCTTTGCCAGATCGAGCACACCCGCCATCGTTCTCCATTCAATTTCCTCGTCAATCTGATGGCTGGTATCGTGGCCTACTGTTTGTCTGATAATAAACCAACCTTGAAACTAACCAAGATCAATTGTTTAGCCGAGGCTTGAAGGCTTATCCCGAACTCAGGTTAGATATAGACACGCCGCTTTAGCGGCTAACAAACAGCCCTTTTGAGGGGCTCAAGCAATAAGCTCCGGCTCTGCCGGAGGTAACTTAACTGTTCAACTGCCAACGGGATCCATCAGCACACCGATATGCTGCGCGACGCAGCGGCCTAATGCTTTAAGTGAATAACCGCCTTCAAGCACAGAAACAATACGTCCTTGTGCATGCTTTTCCGCCCATAGCTTTATTTGCTGCGTAATCCAGACATAGTCCGCATCATCAAATTTTAAATTCGCCATGTCATCTTCACGGTGCGCATCGAACCCGGCTGAAATAAAAATAATTTCCGGTTGAAAGTGGTCAACAGCAGGAAACCAGTAATCCATAACCGCTTTGCGGAAAACCGTGCCGTCGGAACCCGCTGCCAACGGTACGTTGATACAGTTGCGGTTACGGTGGTCAGTGCCGCAGTGGGGATAAAACGGATGTTGGAACGTCGAACATAACAAAACTTGCGGATTGTTACCAAAGATTGCCTCGGTGCCATTGCCGTGATGCACGTCAAAATCGAGTATGGCGGCCCGCTTTAAACCATGTTGCTCTAATGCATGCGCAACACCGACAGCGACATTGTTAAATATACAGAATCCCATTGCACGTGATGATTCCGCGTGGTGGCCCGGTGGGCGCACTGCGCAAAAAACGTTGTTTGCCTCGTACGCCATGATCAGATCGACAGCCCGGACGACCGCTCCTGCAGCACGCAGCGCGGCATTCAGGGTATATGGATTCATAGCGGTATCCGGGTCAAGAAACTGTAGGCCCGATTGCGGAGCAGTGCTGCGGATGGCGGCAATATATTCCGGTGGATGAATACGGCTCAGTTGCCTATCGCAGACCAGCGGCGCATCGTAGTACTGCAGTTTTGTGAATATATCCGCTGCTTCCAGCGCTTCTTGTATGACTGTTATCCGTTGCGGGCACTCTGGATGATACGGCCCCATACTGTGTTCAAGGCATTCGGAGTGGCTGATATAAGCTATAGTTGCATTTGGTGCCATAATTTTCGATGCGTTTGCTATCGTATCTGTTTCTGGGGATACTGAAAATAATTAAATTAATTTGTGCCTTGAATGCGTTTCAGATAGAATCTGCGCTTTCGCATATCTATTACAGATATCGCACAGGCGCGTAGCTCAGTTGGTTAGAGCACCACCTTGACATGGTGGGGGTCGTTGGTTCGAATCCAGTCGCGCCTACCATTTCATACTTCGGGGTGCTAATCCCCTCTAAAAGCGAGAATGGTAGCGACTTAGCGGCGGTTCGAAAACCAGTATTTTTGCAATATCGAATTGGCTCACTAAACGCAAGTTTTAATACTATTCTTTTGTACTCTAGCCTGTCGGAGGCCCATAGTTTCTGTGGGTTTGAGAGAAAACTGAGTGCGGTTCGAAAGGTTTCGTCAAAAGATTGCAGCGGACGACCGCATTTTGCTATGTTTTCATCCAGAATAATTTTTTCTTCCTCCAATTTTCGGATTTTTTTCTCGTAAGTTGTAATCAATGTTTGGTTGTCTGTTTCCGTGATGCGGTCAAGAAACTGTTCTGTCTTACGCTCGATCTGTAGAATATTTTGTCTAAAATGTTCAGCCTCCATCTTTACCGTTTCGCGTTTTTCATTCCACAGGTTGGTGAAAATATCTGCCGCCAGAAGAATAAGTTCTTTTGACGGTTTCATGTTGCCTAGTAGTTTTTCAAAATCACTCTCAATTTTTTCCTTACGAATAGATTTTTTCTGTAAAGCGCATCCTTTACGGTGGCATAAATAATAGGGATATAGGCCGGTTCTTCCCCGCGACCAACAGGATGTCATGGGTGCGCCGCAAGAATCGCAGGCGACAAACCCACGCAACGGAAAGTCATCACTAATGTCCTTGCGTACAGGTGCTTTTGCTTTTCCGTTTAGGCGTTCTTGTATTTTTTGATATGTTTCAAAACTGATCAACGGTTCGTGATGTCCCTTGACCAGATGAATACCCCATTCAGGCTTGTCGAGATATCCGGCATATAGAACACGAGTGAGTAAATCTTTGACTTTCTGCAAGTGAACAACACCTTGCCCATTTTTAGGAAAATGTGGGGAAGCATCAAGAAATCTTTTAATCTCGCTTTGTGATTCAAAACGCCTGTAAGCAAACCCTTCCAGTACATCGGCAATAACAGATGCGCAGGGTTCATCCCGTACTAATAATTTTCCATGATTACGTACCTTGCCATAGCGATAGCCGGGTGGTGCGTTAAAGACCGAATAACCGCCCATCATCCGTGCACGCATTCGGTTATATACCTGCTCGGCATTTTTCTCGCACTGATGGGCTGCAACAGAGGCTAATAAATGTTCGACCAAACGACTGTCGGAATCATCACCGAACTCAATCGACGGACTTTCCAGCTTGCCGCCCGCATCAGTAATCGCGGTACGCAGATGGATATGCGTTTCGATATCGCGTGCCAAGCGGCTGATATCGTCAATAATGACAATTGGCTTATCGGCCTTGCGTTTCTTAATGTAGGACAGCATCGCTTTCATGTTCGGACGATCCATCAGCTTGCCGGACAGCCCTTCATCGCGAAATACGTCAATCACGTCATAACCTTTATGCTTGGCATATTCGCGGCAGCGCGTTTCTTGACTGGCAAGCCCGTGCCCTTCGGTCACTTGCTTAGGACTGGAAACGCGGCAATAAATAACGGCCTGTTGTGTTATATGTGAATCCTCCTGCCGACCCCGCCGGACGGCGGCATCCTGAAATGCATGTTGCGTATTGTTGTGATTGTTTGAAT
>JAHBZZ010000012.1 GCA_019635215.1 Nitrosomonas sp. | reverse complement strand
CCACAACAGTCAGCCATATTGATAATGTTTTAAAAAATGGTCTTCAGAATTACAGAAATAAACTGGGTACATTGGAACTAACAAGTGATACCGTTGCCGCGCTACAAGAACAAGCTTCAGCATTTGATGAATTGAGTGCTGAGTTTGCAGGCTTTGCCGCCTATAAGGATGCGGTGGAAGATACGCTCGATGTCAATAAAGGTTCGATTTGCGAAGGTATTCTGAAAGATGCAGGTGCACGTCCCCAAGATTATAAAAAATATATTTACTTGGGCAACGATAAAATAACTCTCACTATGCTGGCTTGTGATTTATTTGAAAACCAACATGACGTCACTGAATTCAAAGGAACGCAGAAAAAAGGCGTTTATGTCTTAAGCATTGATGAAGCGGATGGAGAACAAGGCCGATTTATTCTGCAAGAAGATAATGAGCGGGATTTGCATGTAAAGGCACGTTTTGAGGATAAAGCCGTGCCAATTTCCAAAGATCAATGGCAGGACTACATTACAAAACTTATAGAACCTCCGCCAAGTGGAACAGCAGATGCATCGGGTGTACGCGAATGTGACCGGCTAGCCGCTGATCCTTACGATCCCAAAAAGCTTGCTGCTGGTATTGATTTTAATAAAGGCGAATTCGATCCTGACATGTTTGATCGGGCACTTGATGCCTGTATCGCCGCTGTTGAGAATGACCCCGAAGATGCGCGTCAACTCTTTCAGCTTGGGCGGCTGCTCTGGTATATGGGGGATCAAGAGACAGCCGGTGAATATATAAAACTGGCTTCTGCTGCGAATTATGCTCCCGCCTTATATTATCAGGCTGAAATGTTACTTGGCACGTCCGATGACCCGGATGCTTTCATAGATGCGCTGGATATGTATGAAGCATCGGGGAAAGGTGGGTATTCCCGTGGCAATGCTATGGTGAAAGAATTAAACCCGGACGGAATTGATTTTTTCAAGGAAATACCACCGCCGACCGGTAAAGAAATTCTCGGCGGACTTGCCGTAACCGGTGATAGTCAAACAGTTTTTGGCGTAACACGTTATGAACGCGTTGTTGATGTCCACGTGAAAGATTGTTTTCAGATTTCCGCAACCGATTTTTCCTGTGAGTACCAAGTGGTCTTAGAATGCGGAATGCGTAGCAATCGGCAAAATGACATCGCAGCCCAGATTTTATCGTGGGCTCACCAAAAGGACTGTGACACCGTTATGCCTAACTTTGACACCTTCCGCAAAATCGGCGATGGAAAATGGAAGGAGTTGCCGAGTGAATGATAACTAATACAACTTAATTCTTGTAACAAATCTCCATCAGGCATCTATCTTTTCTAAATGTTCAGGTTTTAAAGCAACTACTTCAATTGTTTTACCTTGATCATCACAAAATTCAACTTCGTATGCAATTTCTGGCTTGTCGAATATTGCTACGACTACGCCTTGCATTCCTTTTTTTAAGCCTTCATTTACTAGATCAATTTTTAGTAAGACACAGTCATTAATGTTCATATAACTCTCTAATTTACTTAACAAATAAAGTGGTCAGTTCAGGCGTGTCTGAACCTGTTCTATATATCCAACCTGTGCGAATTATGCCACTTCCAGCAGGACCTGTAACAGGTATATCCACAGTAAATCTGGAACCAAATTTATCAACTTTTCCTGCAACAGGTGTGTTATTCATCACACCTTTTTTAAGCTGTTTTAAAAGATCGTTAGCATTTGACTGATTAAAACCTAATGCAGATTGAAACACTCTAGCCTTATGACCTCCTACGGGATGATCTACTTTTAGAGCATATTTAGTCAATTTCCTAGAGTCGATTTTTGCTTTATTTGCACCAATTAATCTCCATTCTCCATTTTCTACTTCCCTTGTAAGTTGTTGTTTTTTAGAATGACAATCATTATGCACCCAGATAGCCGGGGCATTATCGCTAGCTACACCTTTAACAAAGTAGGTATGATATTCATCTACGGTGATGTTATAGGCTTGAAGGGGCTCGGATTTTATCTCTAAATCAACCACTTCAGCCGGGGAACCGGAGTCTGTCAGTAGCATATCGCCGGGTTGAAGGTCTTGTGCCTGTATCCATCGGCCAGTATCGTTTGTTCCGGCTATCAAGTCGGTTGAATTTGTTTCAGAATGGCTTACATAAAATGGATGGATACGGTTAGAAATGATACTTTGTGTTTCACCGTTAGCCGCATCCCATATGTTCACCGTGACAGTTTCCTGATACGGATTGGAATAATGAGCAATAACCGGTTTCCAGTCCACATCTCCGGTATATTCGTTTCTCGCCCAGACAAAATCCATGTCAGTGTCGAGTGATGCTATGGGCACAAATCCATTTTTTGTTAAAACCAGCGTATTGCCATCAAAAGAACAGGCGCAAACACCACCCTTACAAGAACCAAAATTCGCTTGTGCCAGTTTCTGAGTCTGCGTTTGTTTTTGTTGCTGTCGTTTTTTCTCGGCTAGCTTTTTATTCTGAAACTGTTTTTGAGCAAGACGAATTTTCTGCATTCGCACCTGCGCAGCCTTGCGTTTTGTCTCAAATTGTTTCGTTACACGTTGTTGTTTTTGTTGCTGCAACCGTGTTTGCTGAAATTGCTTTACGGATTGTTTTTGATTTGGGCGCGTATTTACTAAACTCGGTTTGGCTTGCTGACGAAGTAGCATTGCCATTGTGAGGGTATCGCGAGTATTTTTCTTTTTATTATCTGCTCTCTGTTTATGAATACGTTGTTGTTGCAGTTGATACAAGCGTTTCTGCCTGTCTTTCATTAGGCCTTGTTGCCTGAGCATTTGCTGTTGCCGCATCTGCTGCTGCCTACGCTGCTGGCCTTGTATTCTTTTTTGGCCTTGTGTTTCTTGTTTCCTTTGTAAATTATTCTGACGTTGTTGTTGCATCTGGCGTTGACGTTCTGCCATTTGCTGGCGTTGCCTCATGGCTTGCTGTTGACGTTCTCGCATAGCCTGCTGCTGACGCTGCATTTGCTGTTGCCGCTCATGCATTATCCTTTGCTGTCGCATCTGCTGCTCACGCATCTGCTGCTGACGCATTTGTTGCTGTTGCATTTGTTGCTGACGCATTTGCTGCTGCTGCATCATCTGCTGATTGCGCATCATTTGCTGCTGCATATAGAAATTATTATTTTGTGCAACTACAGGAGTTGGCAGCACAAAGGTAGCGCAGATAAATATGATGCTTAGAATAATGAAAAAACGACTTCGCATATAAGGCCTTATGATGTGTGTCAGTATCACATTTAAAGGAAAGTCTATCCCAGATTTTTTATCATTACAAATCAAAGTGTTTTGGCAAAGAACATCAGCAAAATAGTACAGTTAAAATATTCCTATTTCTATACCCGCCCCATTGCCCGTGATAGTGTTCGCGGACAAACATGTAATTCTGCTGCGAGATTGGTGATGGTTTGCGCCGGGTCGGTGTTTAAGATTTCGATGGCTTTGCGGACATCATTTTCATCCAGCTTGGCCGGGCGGCCTAACGTGCTGCCGCGTTCCTGTGCTGCTTTAAGCCCTTCTTTGGTGCGACGGCTGATGGTCTGGCGTTCCCACTCGGCCAGTGCCGCCGCGATAACGTACAGCAATTTCCCCTCCGGTGTGGTCGTGTCAAAATCCTGTGTCAGCGATTTAAACTGGACACGGCGTTGATGCAATTTGTCCAGCTCGCCCAACGCATCCAGAACGGAGCGAAACGCCCGATCCAAGGACGATACCACCAGCACATCGCCGGGCTGTAGCTGCGTGATCATATTTTCATATACGGGGCGGTGTTTTTTCACGGCGGACGTGCCTTCCTCGATAAAAATTTCATCGCACGCTTCCTGCAACGCAAGGACTTGCCGGTCGATCAACTGATTGCCGGTGGACGTTCGAATATAGCCCAGACGTTTCATGCCGTTCCTTTCCCTCGCGTGACAATTTTTCGTTTTTGACGAAAAAGATTGTCCCGTATTTCTGCCGCGTTCGATTCGACAAAAAGGATCGTTTTTGTCCGATGCCGTGCTTCCCAAAATCCCGTTTTTAAATCCCTTGTGAAACAGTTGATTAGGAACATCCTGCGCCCCCAAAACCAACTTATGAAAATGGTAACAAAAACGATCCTTTTTGCCCTGTAGCACGCCGCTGAGAATTTTTCAAATCCCGGCTTTGAAATAAGCACGACAGATATTTTTACAATCAATCAAAATTAGGGGTACGAACGTGAACAAAACAGTGAACGGCGTGGTATGCGCCGGAATTTTGACTTTGGCGGCGGCATCGGTTGATGCGGTGCCATTGACTGAACAATCTTTGATTCATGTCGCTCAGTTCGAGAATTCACTTGCACTTAATGGACTGTCACCGTCTGAAAACTTTGTGACAACGAATAACAGTATTTCTCATACATTAGATACTTCATCCGGATTTGGAAGCAACGTTCAGGGACACGCAAGCATGATGGCCGGAAAATCTGGGATACTCGCATCCACAACCGTTTCGCCTGATGTTGCAGGTGCTATTTCAAGAATATCCATGTATGACACACTGGCATTTTCTACACAAAACGGTTTAAACACGGATGTTTCTTATGAAATAAACTTTGATGGTCATCTCTCTAACATTGATTCAACATATCTTGGTCTTGGTGGCCTTGCATTCGCACAAACGCGGGTTTCTATCTATGACATTACGGGTCTGAGTACATGGTTGGATGATAATGGCAATTTCAGTACCAACGTCGTAGATTCTCTGGTAGACCGTAGTATCGGCCTTCCTGTTTCAAGTACAAATATTCAATTTGCTGTCGGAGCGCAAGGAATTGTTGATTTATTTGGATTCTCTGATCCTGCAAGCCCAATTCCTACAGATTCGGTTATCGTTGACACAAGCGGAACGGTTTTTAATTTTAACCTGAGTAAAACCGGAACATTTACCGCAGACCCGACAAAAAAATATGGCATAGAGATACTGAGTAGATCGTTAATATACGGTAGTGGTGGATTAGCTGATTATCTAAATACCAGTGCGTTTGACTTCACCAATTTGAACGGCGCGACATTTTCATCTGGATCGGGTACATTTTTATCAGCCGCAACATCTGTGCCCGAACCCTCTATTCTAGCGTTATTGGGTATCGGTCTGATCGGTTTTATGACGTACAAAAGGAACCGGCAATGAAACGTGCGAGTTTGTTTATTGCCGCCGTTGCATTTTTGTTTTCCACCTCCGCGCAAGCCGGTAATCTGACCGGCGGCGATTTTTTGAAGCTTTCTGAATCACAGCAGCACTGGTGGTATTTTGGCGCACTCCAATCCATAACACATATGGTCTATCTTCACGATGAGCAAAAAGCAATGTGTGTCTGGAATTGGATGCCGACAGAAACGGAAAAAAAGAAAGCGCAATTAAAAAGAAGCTTTGAACAATTTCCTGATGAATCACCGACAAGTATCCTGATTGCTTTGCTGCAACGAAGCTGCGGCGATCTTTTGCCGTTGGTTTCCAAATAGTGATTTACAGGGCAGGCGCGATTGTGTGGATATTTGTGAACTGAGGCAGAGGGTTATTATCTGACTGCCCCAGTCGTGCAAAATCAAACTGGCGACTCATCGGTGGCATATTGAAATTTTCTTTACCATCCTGCGCAGCCGGGCTTATCTTTTCTTCGTGTGTGGAGGCTTGGGCTGTAACGCCGTATGAATATAATCTGTGACCGGGAATATCGTGCTTGATTGTTTCCAGTTCTTCCAACGTGAGCGGGTTCTCCACATCACGCAACCGTTCCTGAGCGTGGTCAATATCGCGCTGATAGGCTTCCACTTCGTTTTTTTGCGTCCGTGCAGTTTCAACGCTGTTTTTTGCCTGATTGTACGTTTCGCGGCTTGGGGCGTTTTCGGAAAACGCTATGCCGCTTGCTTCATCATCCGATAATTTTCTGCCGTCTTCGGTATAAACAGAACCATCAGCGGTGGAACGAAACACCAGCGTACCGTCGTCCAGTCGCGCGGCATTGTCCCGCATCATTTGTAACGTTCGTTCCGCTACCTCAAGTTGTTTGTTGATATCGTGCAGGGCATGTTCAGCAGCGCGGCGGGCTTGGTTCAGAGTGTCCTGAACCTCATAATACAATCTTGCATACCGCGCATCCTCGGCCAGCATGTATTCCAGCAGATTGCTATACCGGCGTTCTGCCTTTTTCTTCTCGCCTTCTTCACCGTGAACGCCATAATCATTTTGCGTGAGAAAACGTTGTCTACGACCGGTGGGCATGCCGGACATTTCGTGATTCAAGTCGATTTTGTCCTGCTCACTTTTTGGTTTGCTATCTATGCCAATATTTACCGGCTTTTCCGACACCCGTTTTATCCTTCTTTCTGGCTTTGTTCAACACAAAGCACTATCTCTACCATAGCGTGAATCAGGGCGTTGAGTCAAAAAACAATATCAGTATGCCCGGTGAATATGAAGGTATGTTTTCCCATGTTTCATACTTTCAGATTTTAAAGCGGGTTTTTTTCAAGTTCGGATACAAGAAAATCATAAGCAAGACGGGAAACTTTTTCAGGATTCATGTCCAGATTGCGGTCAATGAAATAGCACATAAAAGCGGCGCGATTATATTGTCCGCGAAATTCAGATCGTTTTATGCCCCGTTCTGCTACCCAGAGTAATTGCAAGCAATGCCAATGGTAATCTTCAAAATGCGGGTAAAGATTTTCTTTACGCCAAAGCGCAAAAATACGCTTAAAGGTTTTCGTATCAATACGATCCGACAAAACGGAATGAAATAATGACATGAGGCTTTCAATGTGGATTTGTCTTTGCTGCGGATTATCCAAATCATCATTGCCATAAGGATAACTGCTACCCATAAAGCGACCGGACTCAACATAGCGCGAGATGCGGCTATTGAGCAGTTGAAAATATTTCCCAACGCTTATGCGGGAAACATGAAGATTGTCGATTTTTTTCTTTTTCCCGTAATCATGAATGAATTGCACGGTTTCACTGATCGTCAATAACCAGCAATATCCCCGCAAAATCAGTAAAAACTCCAATTCCGATAAGCGCGTCTTCCGAACATAGCTATTCTGTATTTTTTTGAGGTAATTCCTAACCATCGGTTTCTACAAATATATGGGGCAAAAGCTTATCCGGATTCTATCAAATCGTTGGCTTGATATACCAATGCCTTTTATTATTTCTCCCTATAGACAAGCGCTTATCTATTGAACATCAAGGCGGTCCGGAATGCTCTACGCATGAAAGGCTGGATATGTATTTATCTGTTTTTTTGATCAATGGAGGCATTATGCAGTTACGGGAACAGCGGGTGGTAACGGTTGCGTCGGATGCGCAGTTACTCAATCCACATTACCGCAGGCGGCTATGGATCGCGCTGCGTAACGAGGGTATTTCACGGAGAAAATGGCCGGACGCTTTAGCAGAGACGATTTATGATTTTGACGGAGTAATCCTAAATCCCAATGGTACCCCATGGAATATTCCCGATATTGATGATGTCATGGGCGATCCACGCTGGATGTCTGCACTTCTTGAAGAATGTAACGGTGAACCGTGTCGTGATACATGTAAGATTGAACGCCTTCGCATTCTCGATCTTTACTTTCGGATCAAGCATCCCAATATTCAACGTCATTTCGGACGATAAATTCTCAATTCAAAACCCGCAGTTTATAGGCTGCGGGATTTTTCTTTACCAATTCACACGTTATGGCGCATCGTCTTTGATAAACTTTACAAACGGGCAATTGGGGCCGAAGCGTGTTTTTGGGCCGTCAATGCCGATATAGGTGCAGCGTTCCTTGATCAGGTTTGAAGCATAGCCGCGATAGGTGTATTCCCAGAGCACATGCGGGGTTCCGTAGGTTTCAATAGCCCACCAAATCGCCAGTACCGGCGCGAGCAACAACAAAGCACGGACAATGTGGATCAGCGCAAAGGGCATATTGCTCCAGTCGCGTTTGTGCCGGATACGGCGGTAATACAAGACTTTCGGTGTGCGTTTTATCAATCCGAAACAGGTGCTCCACCATGCCAGTGACGGATAACGCAGCTTGATCCGGGTTTTGCTGACAAACGGTTTATTGCCGTAAAGCGTGTTGATTCCCGCCCATTTGTTCCACGGTTTGACCGCATCGTAGCCGACCGTTTCCGCCAGTATCGGATATTTGCCGCGTAACTGGATAATGGCGTGCGGGGTGCGCATGATCTCATCCGGGGTCATTAGCGGGCGCGGCATTTCGCCTAAACTGTCCTGTGCCAAATCCCGGTAATCATGGCCCATGTGGTAATGCTCGTTCATCTGCGTTGCGCTACCGAGGCTTTTGGACAGCATTTCAGCAACCCGATAAGACTGCACTTTCAGCCAGATTTTGCATTCGCATTGGTCGAGCAGAATGTCCAAATCCTGCCTTGAGTAGGTCTTCTCAAACGCAGAGAAGGATTGCAGCACCGTAATCGCCCGGCACTGGTATCCAGCCAGAATGGTGAGTTTTTCAACCAGCCCGTCCACGCGGAAATTGGCCGTTTCGTCGAGCATCAGAATAACTTCCCGGCGGCTGTCACTGCTCAAAAGTTCGTCCAGCATACACCAGACAATCAAACCCAGCCAAGGGGCCAGCACGTTCATGCGGGTCGGATCGACCAGAATATAAATCTTGCAAGGCTCTTTGCCTTTCAATTCACTGAAATCAAAATCACTGGTGCTAGTGCTTTCAGCCAGCGGGCCGCTTGCCCCATAGATATTGAGCAATTGTGTCGCGCCTTGGCAAAAGGATTGCCAGTGCGTTGAATCCTTCTGTTCCAAGGTGCGCTGCAAGTCTTGTGCTATCCGTGCCAGATCGCCACTCAGTGCATCGGAACATGCGGCAATACGTAAGCCATCTTCCAGTGCCAGATTATTCTGGATCAATGCCAAAACCATCGTGGGATTGACTTCCTTTTCTGAAGTCACCACCAGATAGACAATGGCAAAAACGAACACGTCGCGCGTGCCGTTGCGGAAATACTCGTTATCGCTGTCTTTCTTATTTTCGGGCAGCACTTGCTTCGCCATCTCTCTGGTCTTGATGATGACATCGCTGTGGTTTCCGTTCACCCACGGTTCGATAATCCGGCTGAGCGGATTGTAGCGATGCGCCTTGCCGTGTGTCCTGTTTTTAAGCCCAGCCGGGTCGAGGCGGTAGATTTTGTTTTTTTGAACGCTGCGGCAGGCACCGCTGGTCACATCCCAGAGTTCGCCCTTGATATCGGTGATCAGCATTGAACCGTAATTATTCTGGATATTGGGGATGACCGTATTTCTGGTTTTACCGCTGCGCGTTGGAGCGTAGACCATGCAATGACCTTCACCGTCCAGAAAGATCGGCCTGCCGTCACCGGCCCATACGCCGAGGAACAATCCGGTGACTTTGTGCAGGCCATAGGCGATGATATCTTTTACGATGGCCCACCGCGCTGTGCCGTGCCGGTTGCTGGCCTTTCTGGCGCGGCGGCGTTTGAGCCAGTTATAGATCGGGTTCGGCAAATGCCTGACAACCGACCATGCGGCATAGGCCGCGATAAATGCGCAAAACAGTCTCGCCGCTGCCATGTCGCTGTCGGTCGGTTCAATGATCGACGCGGCATAACCGAACACAATCGCGACAAGAAACGATTTAAAAATCGACGGTTCTTCTCTGTGTGCCATAAAACACCCCCATAAAAAAAGCCTGCTCCGATGATAGAGCAGGCTTTTGCTGATGCCGGGCGGCTGGCGGCGTTACAACCCGACGATATCCTTCGGGTTGATGATGAGCCAGTTTTTGTTGGCGGGTTTGCCGTCTGCGAGGGTTTTGTCTTTCCCGGATGAACCGTTGCCGGATGTACCGGTCAAGACAAACGGCAGGCCGTAGGTTTGATCGCTGATGGCAAGACGGATTTCGCCTTGCACACCGTCAGCCGATTTGCCGTCATACCAGTTCACCGCAATCAGTACGTCCTGCAAATCAACAGTGGCCGTAAAAGTGACCGTCTCATACCCGCCGTCGGTTTGTGGCGAGCGGGTAAAATCCTTGTGGTAAAAGCCGAGCTGCGTCTGCCGGTGCCCGAAATACAGCACCTCCGCCCCGCGATGCGGACGCACATACAGGTCAAGATCGCAATGCTCGCAATTCCAGCTTATCCCGATTTCAACATTCTGCGCTTGGCGCAATACCTGTTTTGTCGGTGGCACGTCGGTTAATGGCCGGTCATAGATTGAAACCTGTTTTACATCCTGCGGCCTGTCAATAAGCTGGATGGTTTCCGGCTTATTCGTCTCCCGGCGTTGATAACCGTGCGGCACCGCTTTTTCACCACGGGCGGCGCGTCCCCACATTGTCGCCATATCACCGGTGAAGGTGGAAAGCTCCGCCCCATAACCCTCAACCAGCAAATGCCAGAACCGGGTGAGCCGTACGCGGTATTCGTCGTTGATCGTCCAGCTCTCATCCGGGTAAGCCCAATGTATCCTTGTACCCACCAGTAACTCAGACGTGCCCTGTAAAGAAAATGGCGACTCATGCGGTGCGACACTGAAATGCCCGTCAGTAGGATATTGTTTGCCAAGCATTCCCCAGTTCGGATCACGTGAATCGACATGGATCGGACTGCCCACGATGATGATATCGGTATCCTCAAACGGGCCGTAATTGCGTCCGAGAAACTGCAATAATTGCGGCACCTGCATCATACCGGCAACGCCGTGCTCGGCCATATTGACGGGACGCTCTGCAAACTGACGCAAGGCCGCAATCGCCTTTTTGTTCAGTTGCATTTTGGCCTTGGGGTTGTTGTAGACGGCTTTATCCTTCACCGCAAAATGCGCAACGGTTTTAAGGTGCAATCCGTCAACAACCAGTGCCGATTCACTGGGTTGAAGCTGTTGCATTAAAAAACGCAACGTGGCTGCGCTTTGGTTTTGCAACGCCTCACGGCCCTGCATCGGGGACAGCGCGATGACATAGTGTCTGGCATAGACCGCATCGCTTAACAGCAACGCAAGGCAAACACCAAGCATAAGTAAATATTTTCTGTTCATTTCGATCCTCCTGTAAAAATGGAAAGTAAATTCCGGTACGGGCCAGAGCAAAGGCGGTTTAGATTGAATCAGGCGCGAGGAGCCGAAGCGTACAAAACGTACGTGAGCGACGAGCAACGCAATACAAGCTGAACCGTCAAAGCTCTAATCCATTAGTCGGGCGCGCAGGCGGTTGAACGCCGTCATCTGTTCGCTCAAATATAGCGTCAAGCCCTGTTCCAGCCTGTCCAGTCGCGCTTTTTTCTGGGCGATAATGTCCGCGACGGGCGCATAATCTTTCTTCATCTTTTCCAGAAGCTGCGCGGCCTCGGTATAGTCAGGGTTCTCCACCAGCCGGGTCGGTGAATGTTTGGCGAACAAATCCCCGGCAGAGGTAAACAGCGATGCGCCGACAAACAGTTCGGCCAGCAATTGCACCACCGTAAAACTTTTACCGAGATAATCCTCGCCGGTGGGTTTGAGCAGCTTGTCAAAATCCGGCACATCATCGCCTGCCGAGCCGAACACCAGCGCGAACAACACCACCCAGCTCACCAGCAACAGGGCCGAGAGCGCAAAGACGGTCATGGTGTAGGTTTTTTTGGCGTGATCCGAATGCAAATGCCGTTTGAAGAATTCCAGCGCAAACGCGCCGAGCGGCATCAGGCCAGAGAGCATCCATGCCAGTTGTGGCTGTTCCAGAAAGATCGGCGTGCCCGAAGCCATGATGATGCTAAAGACATTGGATGCGCCCATGCCCAGAACGATGAGCGCGGCAATCAGACACACCACCCCCAGCACGATATCCAGCCATTTGCGTATATCCCGGTCGTGCTTGTCCGGGATTTTGCGTTTGAGGATATCGGCCACCCGGATCATGCGCTCGGTCTTGGCGACCAGTTGTTCCTGCGCGGTGATTTCTTTTTTAAGCTGCTTGCCGCGTTGCTCGTTATCCGGGATTTCTGACTTCAGGCGGGTGATTTCTTCGCCGTGGGTGAGGTTGTACAGCGCGGCGGCGTAATCTTTGGCATCCTTCTCCGCCGTCTTTTGATCCGCGATCACCGCCAATTTACGAAAATGTTCCGCCGTTTCCGGCACCCGCTCAAACAACCCGCGCACCGTATCATTGATTGCTGCTTTCTTCATCTTTGCCTCCTTTCTATCAGTGAAGGAGGCAAATGCTATATCAACGGAATTCTAATTCCGGGCGCATTGGTAAGTGCAGATAATCATATAAGCTTGCACTTGTTTGATATAAATATAAAAAAATGTAAAATTGTGGCACGGTTGTCAAAAAAAGAAGTAACACAGACACTTTGAAAAGACCCAATCAAAATATAAATTCCAATCCCATTTGGGGAAAATCAAGTTGAAAAACCGGGAATTGGCATTTTCCGAAAAAATGTATTGAATAACGCCGACAAAATTCTTCTGGAAAATTTATGAAATCTTTATTGAAATGCTTAATGTTTTCAATACTGACGGCTTGCGCTGTATATTCACAGTCGGTTATGGCCGCTTGTGGTGATAGTGGCGGCGGCAATGTTAACAATGAGTTTGGCACCAGCCTATCACTGTCTGCTCAGGATATTTTCACACTGGATTGCTCGGAATATATCCTTGATCCGGCAGATTTGGATGAAGATTTGGAAAAGTCGCATAGTGCTTCTATTTCAGGTACTTCTCCACTTGATAATAGCGTTAGTTCATCTCAAGTCAGTGCCTTATTCTCAGTCCCGGCGTTTGGTTTTGTTATTGACAGTCATACAGAGTATTCTGGAGCAGTTGCCACCACGTTTACCTTAGCTAGCGGTGCAGTAGGTGATACGATTTATTTTAGTACCGACTTGGCGAGCTACAACGCTCATTTTGAATTTTGCGGTACTTTTTCAACACAATTTAATATCGGCATCATAGAAGGAACAGGAGCTGGTCTTGAAATAAATGGTCATGCTCCCGGTAGCACTAATATAGAAATCTTATTTGATGCTGGCGGAAGCGATTTTACTATACCGATATCCGGTGCGAGTTCAGGTAGTGTCGCTTTTTCACCAAGTTCGGTTGGCACTCAATGTCTCACCGGTGTAATTAACGTAACAGATGCTATAGTCGGTGCAGATGTTAATCTCGATATTAAATTAGATGGCGGCTCTGCTACAACATCTGGGAGTAATCCCTCAGGTACCGGGGGCTATTCTGACGGACACTTTGAATCGACTTTTAAAATTACTTCGGTGACACCAGAAGTAAGCTGCTCCAGTGCGTCAGGCACAAACTCTGCTTGTGGTGATGCTGGTACTGGTGGAAACCCTGTACCGCTAATTAATCCTCATAAATGCCCTTTCGGATGTGAAACCTCTACCGGCAATCCCATTAATTTTTCGCTCGGTTTTAAACACCAGACGGAAAGTGATTATGCAAACGGTGTCTTGTCATTCAAGCGATACTATCGCAGCGATGCGGACTGGTATGCGAACAGTGTGGGACAACGTTGGCGGCATAATTATGACCGCTTTGTTGTTGTAACCGGTGATAAGGCCGTTGTGACCAATGAAGCGGGGCTGGTTCATACTTTTGAAGATGACGGCAGCGGGAATTGGAAACCCATAGCTGAAGATAATGATCTGACCGCAACGCTTGAGTCTATTCCCACCGGCTATTTATACACCACACCAAGCGATACACGGGAATATTACAATACGGACGGCAGATTAATCCGCATCGAATTCCGGGGTGGCGAATCCCTGAACCTGACTTATGACGCACTCAACAGGCTGGCGAGTGTCAGTGATGAAAGCGGGCGTTCACTTGGTTTCAGCTATAACGGTTCCGACAAACCCATCATAAGCATGTCAACGCCGGACGGCGTGTATTCCTACAGTTACGGCCTGAATAACAATCTCACCAGTGTCACAAAGCCAGATACCAAAACCCGGAAATATCACTATGAAGATACAAATTTTATCAATGCGCTGACCGGGATCACTGATGAAAACGGTGTGCGTTACGCGACATATGGTTACGATGGTCAGGGGCGCGCTATATCGTCCGAACATGCAGGCGGGGTTAATAACCACACCATTGCCTATAACGCAGACGATAGCGTCACGACCACGAACCCGCTTGGCAAACAGACGACGTATCGCTTTGAAACTATTCTCGGCGTTCGCAAGGTTGTTAAGGTTGAAGGTCATCAATCCGCCCATTGCGCGGCGGCGAATAAAGCCTCTACCTATGATGAAAGGGGTTTCCTTAAGAGTAAAACAGATTGGATCGGTAACGTAACCACCTATGAGCGAGATGCTCGCGGGCTTGTCACCTTAATGACCGAAGCAGCTGGCTCCAACGCGCAGCGCACGACGACCTACACTTACGATTCACTCTACCGCCTGCCGGAAACGATCACAGAAACCGGCAAGGTTACAACCTATCAATATGATGCCGAAGGGCGCACGGTTTCTGAATCCGTTGCCGACACCGATACCGGTGAAACCCGCACGACCACCTATACGTATTATCCAAACACCGTCGATAGCTTCGGCAATGCCGTTCTTGGCCGTCTGGCAAGCATTGACGGGCCGCGTAGCGATGTTAACGATATTACAAGCTTTGAATATGATTCCCAGTTTAATCTGACCAAGATAACCAATGCGCTTGGCCATGAAACCGAAATGCTTCAATTCGATGCGTCCGGTCGTCCGACACTCATCGAAGACAGCAACGGTATCAGGACAAGGATGGTCTACGATCCTGAAGGCCGATTGCTGCGTGTCGCTCAGGGAACAAACACGTCAATCAAGTCTGTTACACGCCATGTCTATGACGATAAGGGGCAACTGGTTAAAACCATTGCGCCTAACGGTACATTCCTGCGCTATGCCTATGATGATGCGGGACGATTGATCAGGATGATCAACAGCGACAGCAAGATCCTCTACACGCTGGATAATGCAGGCAACCGCATTCGGGAAGTCTATAAAGACAGTGCCGGGAATGTACGCTACAAGCACAGGCAAGTCTTTGACGAATTATCGCGTGTGATCAGAGAGATTGACGATAACGGTGATAAAACACGCTACGCATACGACGTCAACGGCAATCTGACAAAAATCATCGACGGTAACGCAAACAAAACCAGATTTGTTTACGATGCACTTGACCGGCAAACCCGCACCGTTGATGCGCTGGACGGACGCACCGTTCAGACTTTCAATGAGCTTGACCAGCTTACCCGCGTAAAAGACCCGCGCGACAATGCCACCCGGTATGTCTATAACGCTTTCGGCGACATTATCAGGGAAATCAGCCCCGATACCAGCAAAACCGTCAATACCGTCGATGCGGCAGGCAATGTCGTGAGGCGTAAAGACGCACGAGGCGTTATTACGCGCTACAGCTACGATGCCTTAAACCGTCTGACCCATATTGTTTATCCGTCCGATCCGTCCCTGAATGTGGTGCTGGTTTACGACAATGGATCGGGATGTGGGTATTCAATTGGCCGTTTATGCGAAATCAAAGATGCCAGCGGGATAACCCGGTACAGCTATGACGCGCTTGGCCGTCTGATACAGGTGATTGAAACGCGCGGTGCCTTGAGCTTTACAACATCTTATGGCTATGATCTTTCCGGCAATGTGACCGGCATAACTTTGCCAAGCGGACGAACAATCGCTTACGGCCTTGATGGGAACGGCCAGATCAACAGCGTTAATGCCGGTATTGGCGGCGCAGGCACAATTCTGGCCGATGCCATCACCTATCTGCCGTTCGGCGGTATCGAAGGATTGACCTATGGAAACGGTATCAACCTGACCAACACATATAACACCGCCTATCAACTTATGGCCCGGCATATTGGCAGCCTGATCAATGACAATTACAGCTACGATGCCGTGGGTAACATCACTGTGAAAGGTACGGCCAGTTACGGTTACGATCCGTTATACCGCCTCTTGAATGAAAACAGCAGTGCAGGATTGTTCGATTACAGCTATGACGCAATTGGTAATCGCCTAACCGCAAGCAAAAACGGCAGCAGTGCCAGCTATATTTATCCGTTTGACAGTAGCAGGCTAAGCGCCGTTAACGCCACGCCTGTAACTTATGATGCCGCTGGAAACATCATCACGGATGTACAGCGCAGCTATACCATCGACGCAGCCGGACGCGTGAAGGATGTCAGTATTTCGGGAGCGATAGTCGGATCATATATCTACAACGCCAATAATCAGCGTACCGAAAAAACCGTAAATGGTTCCACAACCCATTACGTCTATGGTCTGGGCGGTCAGCTTTATGGAGAATACGATTCCACCGGTAATCTGATCCGCGAATATGTCTATCTAAACGGTGAGCCGTTGGCGCAAATCGATTCCGGTGAAAACATCGCCTATCTACACACCGATCATATCGGTACACCACGCATCGCAACGGACAGCAATGCAGATCAGGTTTGGGGCTGGCAGTCCGACGCATTCGGCAACGGTTCGCCAACTGGCAGTGCAACCGTAAATTTGCGTTTCGCCGGGCAGTATTACGACGCCGAATCCGGCCTGCACTACAACTGGAACCGTTATTACGACCCGCAAACCGGACGTTACATCACATCCGATCCCATCGGCCTAGATGGCGGCCTCAATACCTACGCCTACGTCAACGCCAATCCTGTGATGTTTGTTGATCCAAGAGGTCAAATTAAATGGAAAGGTACTTTAACGCTTAGTTCAGTGTTTTATATAATTGGTGGGCAAGTTGTATTAAGGTCTGAGTGTATTGCTCCTCAGGGAGAGTATGTATACATTGATATATGGCTCGGCGGATTAACGGGCGGAATTAGTATTCCAATTTCAGGTACAAAAACGAATATATCATTTGACGACAAAAGAAAAAGCGTTGATCCTGATATTTTTACTGGACTATGGACGATAGTTAGTGGTGGGGTTTCAATTCCTAATATAATCCCAGGAAAACACACTGAATTTAGTTATGGAAGAATTAACATTAACGGTATAGTTTCGAGTTCTTTTAAAGTGTTTTCTAAAACAGGGAAGTCTCCAGGATTTCAAGGAAGTATAATCGACGCTGGCTTTGGTTATGCTCGGGTAATGTATGTTGGTATTTTTGATAAATAAAAGCTGTAGATTATAACACTTAGCCCGTTAGCCAATTTTCTATATGCATCAGTTTGAACTTGATTTAGCAGTTTCTTTTTCTAATCGGTAACTATCGAATCAAATCCTATCTAACTTAATTTATAAATTATAAAAAACACAAGTGCACAAGTTATTCCTGTAAATACAACCAATAGTGTCACTTTAATAAATAGCGAGAGTAATGTTTTCGACGGTAATATTTTATCTACCAAATTTACCATAATGCAAAATGTGTTATAAGAAGGCATTATAGATAGAGCTCTGATTATTAGATTGTATTTCTTCATATCTTTTCACTATGCTTCCTTAACCTTAACAAAGTTTGCCTTGTTCTGGAATCTAAATAATTTGCCATTATAATTTTTATCGAGACAAACGTATTAGATCAACCTGATGCGTCTAAGACCAAACTCATGCTGGACGATAACCCTTTGATGATAATCATCGTTTAACGCAGAATTCCTGTCCATCCTTGCACTTTGATCTGCTATGAGAATACTTAATGTAATCGACAAAAATATTTTATGGGATTCACCTCCATCAGTAATTTAATACACGGATTGTAGGAATATTGTCTTGTAATTCAGCAATAGATTTGTTATAGATTTTCTATCAACACCACAAATGCGTTTTTTAACGCACTTCTCAAAATGCAAACAAATCACTGATTTGCTTTGCCCGCCGCCCAGTTATAGCGGTGCATGTCTGTAGACTCTCAATCATCTCAAGATTTATAGGCGCATAGGAACCTTTGACGTTCGTGTGTGGAAAGGAATTGCCATGTCCATCAATATTGAAAAATACCGCAAACATCTTGCGCCCCTTAAGCTGGGGAAGGAACGGGAGGACGATATCATCCGCTTTGTCTATGCCGTAATGGATGAATTCGTTTCGGCGGAATTCGGCAAACATCCCGTGCAACAGGCGATTGCAGAAAAGAAACGAAAATCTTTGTAAAGACAGAGGGCTGTGATAGATTCAGACAATCACAATAGCACGCAACACGCATTTCAGGATGCCGCCAACCGGCGGGATCGGCAGGAGGATTCACATATGACACAACAGGCCGTTATTTATTGCCGCGTTTCCAGCCCAAAGCAAGTCACCGAAGGACACGGGCTGGCTTCACAGGAAACGCGCTGCCGTGAATATGCCAAACATAAAGGCTATGACGTGATTGACGTATTTCGCGATGAAGGGCTGTCCGGCAAATTGATGGATCGCCCGAATATGAAGGCGATGCTGTCCTACATCAAGAAACGCAAAGTCGATAAACTTATTGTGATCATTGACGATATCAGCCGATTGGCACGGGATATCGAAACCCATATTCACTTGCGCACCGCGATTAATGATGCGGGTGGCAAGCTGGAAAGCCCATCTATTGAATTCGGTGACGATTCCGACAGCCGCTTGGTCGAGCATCTGCTGGCTTCTGTCGCAGCCCATCAACGTGAGAAAAACGCCGAGCAGGTGCATAACCGCATGCGGGCGCGGATGATGAATGGCTATAACGTGTTTAATGCACCGATCGGTTACCGCTATGACAAGGTGGGCAAGCACGGTAAATTACTCGTACCCGATCAACCTTGCGCCGATGTGATTACCGAGGCTTTGGAAAGTTTTGCGTCCGGGCATTTTGAAACGCAAGGTGAAGTGAAACGGTTCTTTGAGAATTCGCCGTACTTTCCGAAAAATAAAAGAGGCGAAGTGCATCTGCAACGGGTTAAGGATATTCTCACCCATGTTCTGTATGCCGGGTATCTGGATAAGCCGGAATGGGGTATTCATCTGGTCAAAGGGTATCACGAGCCGTTGATCAGTTATGAAACCTATCAGAAAATTCAGCAACGCCTGAACGGACAGGCCAAGGCACCGGTGCGTAAAGATATTAACGAGGATTTCCCGTTGCGCGGGTTTGTGGCGTGTGTCTCTTGCGGTACGCCGATGACATCCTGCTGGTCGCGCGGTGTCGGCGGGCTTTATGCCTATTATCTGTGTCACGGCAAGAATAATGACGGGACGCGATGCGACCTGTATGGAAAATCCATTCGCCGTGAACAGGTGGAAGGTGATTTTGAAAAGCTGCTCGGTGAAATGAAACCATCAAAAGAATTGTTTTTTCTGGCTGCGGATATTTTTACCGATCTGTGGAATGCAAAACGCGAAACTGCAAAACAGGAGGCCGAACATATTCGCCGGGATATCATTATGATTGAACGCAAGACGGAACAGTTTTTTGATCGAATTACAGAAACGGATAGCGAAACACTGATCACGGCTTATGAGAAAAAAATCCGAAAGCTGGAAGAGGAAAAGATCGTGCTGGATGAAAAAATCGCCAAATGTGGCCGTCCGCTGCATTCGTTTGACGAAACCTATCGAACTGCATTCACGTTTCTCTCAAACCCGCAAAAACTCTGGACTTCCGACAGGTTGGAACATAAAAGAGCCGTTCTAAAACTGGCCTTTAGTGAACCGCTGCAATACTGCAAAAAAAGGGGTTATCGAACTCCCCAAAAGTCGCTTCCATTCTCGCTTTTGGAGGAAAGTGATATGGGGAAGTATGATATGGTGCTGTTGAGAGGAGTCGAACCTCCGACCTACTGATTACGAAACGTAACCACAAATTATATACACTTGCAAATCAAACACTTACAACGCTTGCCGCAATCAAAATCCATGTCACACGATCTTAAATAATGGCATTCCAACCATAGCTTGGCACAAATTTGACACAATTATTGTATCAATGATTTATTAGAACCGCTAAGTTTTGTTTTGTAGCTAATATCTATTATTAATCGTCTGAAGTAATCATAAAATTACTGCTGCGACAGTCTTTTAGTATCTCTAACGCTTTTAATGCATCTTGATCCCTTGGATTAATAAAAAGAACAAAATTCGCTTGTCCCAGCAGATGTGAGACATAGTTCGCACGAAATTCATTTAATTTTGCCAAATGGTTTTCAAGCCCATATTTTTCAATATAAAAGATGGCTTGCCTTAAATTTCGTCTAAATTCTCTAGGGGCTTGAAGTTTATTGTTAACAACTATTCCTGTGACTTCTTGTCTTTGATGTTTTAGCATAAGACGAGTTTTTGAATTTTTTAACTCAAGATCAATTTTCTTTAATTCTTTTTTTACTTGTTTAATGAGCTCATTTTCAGCAAATACTCCTGAAAAAGTCAAATCGTCAGCATATCTAGTATAACGAATTGTTTTTGATTTGCAGTATTTAGCAATATTAAGATCAAAATCTTTGAGCATTAAATTCGCAAGTGCAGGACTAGTAGGAGCACCTTGCGGTAAGCCGCCATTTAGGACGCAAAGTCTTGTAAGATAATAAGTAACTTTTTTGCTATACCCACATTTAGTAAAAAATTGTTTTACAAGTTTTGAGGATAGTCTAGGAAAAAAATTATTAATATCTAAAGTTAAAACCATCTTTTGATTACGATGGAATCTGGCGTTGGCTTTGATAGATCTCCCAGGAACAAAGGCTTTTGCGTATTGACTAGGTGAGACCCGATAAAGAATATTATCTAGAACCCATCTCTGTATTTTTTTTAGATTGGGGAGTGGCTCCGAAATCTCGCGTTTGCCTGAAGATTTCTTTGGTATTTCAAAATTCCTATAAAAGGGGTTTTGTCTATAAGCAATATAATTAAGATACGATTTTTCATATCCAACAAGTGAAGCAAAATGATCTAACGAGTAAATTATTGGCAAATTTCTTTCATAGAGTCGATGAGCATAAGTCAAACAGCGTTCGATATAATCTTTTTTATATCCAGCTGAAATACTCTTAGCGGTAAATTCTTTTTGATAATCTATCCAATTCATAAGAAAAAAATCTTGGCACCACTGTGTTAGATTCTCATAGCAATAATTACTGTATATATACAGTAATTATTGCAAGCCATCAGGCTTACCAAGAGAATAAATTGTCAACTCCGTGGACAATTTAGTTCTCTTGGTATGGCTTGAAAGTCAGTTCTTCCCAGAATGGCGAATCGCCATTCCATAGCTTTCGCTATAAAGGTCTGGTGCCAAGATCATGAAAAATATGAATCTTTCTTTTTTGGTAAAAAAATATCATCAATATCAATCTGTGGAATAACAAAGCGTTCATCAGCTGAAATCCACATACTTTGATGACCCATTGTTTTGTTACTTGTTTCTTCTTGTAATACCTGTTTTCCTAAGTCGGTTAGATGAAAGGAATCATCATAAAATTTTAACCAATCCTGTCTTACAGCCTTTTCAAACAATGCTGATATCTGTGTATAAGTAAGGCCTTGTTGTAATAAAAAACTTATATCTGATTTCTGCTGAACTAATTGCAATAACAGTCTAATATTGTTATGCATTTTCTATTACCTTGTAAATGGCGATGGCCAATCTGAGCCATCACGTGCTTTCTTACACCAGAACATCGGGAGTGTGTTATTAGGCGTTCTTATTAAAGTTATCAGGGTTTCAGATTTTTTATATCCACGCTTATATTGTTTTGATACATCTAAGTGAGCTCTCCAGATATTATCAATCAATTCATAGGCTTGTTGTTTATTAGTAATAAGCTGATTGTCTGCTATTCCTTTTAAAGCGATTTCAGACCAATAAAATGGTATCGAGTCGCTTTTCAGGCGTGCTATTGCCTTTTTTGTTGTTATTAAGCATGTGACTATAATTTTGTCATTAGTAGAAAACCTTGCCTTAACCTGTTTGTAAACAGATGAGGCTGATGTGCCAGAACCAACAAAATCATCGATCAGAATAACTAAAATTTTTTCTCCTTTTAATTCTTTACGAGAGACAATATAAGGGTTTATTATGGAATTTCGTTCTAAATTGGCCAGTTTCTTATGTGCAGTAATACCTATATTGTTAGCTACATAGATTAAGCTATGGCCACTTTTTGCATAATTTGCATCAATGTCTTCAGGTTTAACCAATGGAGCTATTATAATTTGGTCAACTTCATTTATCTGATTATCCTCAAACTTTAGAAATGCTTTAACTAAGAGATCATGATAATCTGTATACGAGTAATAGGAATAAGAATGCATGAGATTTAGCAATAAATCCTGTTCGTTTTTCTCAAGCTTTCTGAACATCTCACAAAGTCTATTAAATGCCGATTCTTGTATGTCAGGAGTTGTAAATTTCCATTTTTTAGCATTCCAGATTCGATGAATTAATCCGATAGTATTTGAATTCAGTTCCGGCATTTTCTAATTTCGAGATTGTTATTTTAAGCGCCTTTTAACTAACGTAAAGGGATGTTGAAAATATATCCGACAGAAAACTAACAGATTTCTGGAATCTTAGCTATTAGAAAATTATTTTGAGGTTTTTCTAAAGATCAAAAGCCTAAGCTTTCCATTATCAGTTCTTTAGAATAATCCTGCTGTCCTCCGGAGCCATGCGTCGCTCTCACCCTGGTATGAGTGACGACATGGGTTCGGAGGACAGCAGGATTAAAGCCTGTCCTCTGGTGAATGTTGAGCTCGCTTTTGTATTTGCACTGTGAAATGATGAAAAGTGAGCAAGATTAAACCAATCTCACCCAATCTAGTCCAGTTTTACCTGTGATGTTTGACAATGAAATTCACTTGTGAGAAATTGCGATTGTCGTAAGTCGCTCTTTAAAAAGTCATCTGCAAATGTCCGGGTTTTCAAGACCTGATTGATATTTTGCGCCAAAATAACCTAATGATAGTAAACTACCCAGAGCACTTAAATTACTATGCGCTTACATAAAAAGTGACGAATTTAATCTAAAACGGGGGAAACTGACCTGCGATTCTAAAAGGCTATTCTATGGAGCTTTAAGTAGAGCCAGAATAGTAAAAACATCGAAACCGACCTACCTACCCATAACTTTCAAAAAGTCCAAAAGCTTTGCGCCAACTTCAAAACGTGCCAACATTTGAAAAACGTCTAGGCTCATTCCTGCGCTAACAAATCCCTATTGAAACAAATTTTTCTTGAACAAGTAACACCACTCTGACTGCTGTGGTATGCCTTTTTTGCGTCTTGTGACTTCATTTTCAATTTTTTTTGAGTGAGGTATTTATCATGCGCAATAATAATTTAATGGACGGTAATTTGTCCGATGAGTCTGGTGGTGTTTCTATTGCATTATCAGAATTTGTAACCGTGAGGCCGTCTGACGGGGAGCGCGAGAATCGCGCCCCGGACGGGCGGGCGATTGGTGAATCTATTCAGGGTACGCCGCCTAGTAACACAGTACCCTCAAACGACAAAAGCAAACATTTCAAACCGCTGCTACTTGGCATTGATAGTCTTTATGTTTCCTATTACGGGCAATTGGCAGAAGATTGGGATAAAAAATTATTTGAATTAAAAGAGAAAGCACAATCCGAAGAAGAAAAAGAGCAAGCCTTAGCCCAGGTAACAATTGGTGCGCATCTATTTGAAGTTCGTGACAAAGGCATGCCGCGCTTTCCGTATGTCCTGCTAGACAATTGTTTTTTTATTAAAATCAATCGCGGCAAATCCAGTAAGTTGCCTATGGCGCATATTCAGATATCCAGTGAATATCTGGCCGCTGTTGGGCCTGAAGCAGCAGTGCAAGATTTAAGCTTTATCATGAATACGCTGGGTCTGGTACATGGTGCAGCCACTATCAGTCGCGCTGACTTGTTTCTGGATTTTACCTGTATAGATGATCTTTCCACTATTCATCAGCCTGACTGGGTTACACGCGCAAATTTAATGGCGAAGTATTTTGACTGCCGTCTGGATGATCCTTTTACAGGTTGGGTTATCGGTATGGGCGGCGATCTGCATGCCCGTCTGTATGAAAAAGTGGTCGAAATTAAAACCAAATCCCGCAAAACCTGGTTGTTTTCACTATGGCAGGCTAATGGCTGGCAAGGTGATGAAAAAGTCTGGCGTATGGAGTTCCAGGTCGAAAAACAATCGTTGAAGCAATTGCAGATTTTTAGCTTATCTAATCTGCTGGAAATTCAGGCTGCATTGTGGCGTTATCTGACAGATGACTGGTTACGCTTGACTACTCCCAGTTTGACCGACAATAAACGGGATCGTTGGCCAAATCATCCGCTTTGGGATGATATTGCCAATGTGTATTTATCGCCAGTTGATCAGCCGCGTTTAAAACGTTTTAGACCTGAAAGGCTGCCGCATGATGAGCGTATTTTTATTCATGGCTTGGGTGGTCTTACATCGTTTATGGCACGTGAAGGTATAGAGGATTTCAGCGAAGGTGTCGGTGAATATCTGCATCAGGCCAATAAATTCCATGAACATAGTGCCGGCGGTCTTTGTGGTTATATTCAACGCAAGGTTAAGTCCAAAGGTAGAAAATACAATACGATCAATAACCGACAAAATCTTGTTGGAGATATTCAGGAAAGAAATCAGAAGGCTGGGGATTATCGGCGAATAAAGGAGGGCGAATGAAATCGTTAACGCTTGAAGAAGCAGCCCTTTTTCTTAAAATGCACCCTGAAGAAGTGCGCCGTCGCGCCAAAGCTGGAATTATTCCGGGTGTTAAATTGGGCAAACGCTGGGTATTTATTGAAGATGATCTTGTCGCCTACCTTCGCTCGTTATATGCTACTCCTCGGCAAGCGTTGCAAGTGGGACATGAGGAGAAGCAATTATGTCACTCTTTAAACGCGGTAAGACGTGGTGGATTAGTTTCACCACACCAAGCGGCGAGCGAGTTAGATGCTCTGCTGCGACAGAAGATAAAACCCAGGCACAGGAATTCCACGACAAGCTGAAAGCAGAATCCTGGCGGGTCGTGAAACTGGGAGATAAGCCAAGACGCACTTGGGATGAAGCGGCCTATAAATGGCTGATGGAAACACAGGATAAAAAGACACATCATGATGACGTGGCTAAAATAAACTGGCTCCAACAGTTCTTTAGAGGCAAGTATCTTGATGAATTGACGCGCGATGTTATTGCAGAGATTGGCGGATTAAAGCGGAATGAAACAAGTCCGGCGACAGCTAACCGTTTACTGGCTCTGATTCGTTCAATCCTGCGCCGTGCGGCTCTTGACTGGGAATGGATCGACAAACCTCCGGTCATTAAGCTGTATCGTGAAGCAAAGCGCCGGGTGCGTTATTTGAGTGCGACACAGGCCGGTATTCTGATTCAGGAATTGCCGCCGCATTTGGCCGATATGGTGACGTTTTCACTGGCTACAGGTTTGAGGCGGTCAAATGTCACAAAGCTGGAATGGTCGCAAGTGGATATGCAGCGCAGTGTAGCGTGGATACATGGGGATCAGGCCAAAGCTGGTAAACCGATCCATGTAACGCTAAATGCAACGGCAATCGCGGTATTAACCAGACAGATTGGGAAACATTCAAAGTTTGTATTCAGTTACAAGGGGAAACCAATCAATCAGGTGAATACAAAAGCCTGGTATAAAGCGTTAAAACGTGCCGGTATTGAAGATTTTCGCTGGCATGATTTACGCCATACCTGGGCAAGCTGGTTAACTCAGAATGGCGTGCCGTTAAATGTCATTCAGGAAATGGGCGCATGGGAATCTGCTGAGATGGTAAGGCGTTATGCTCACTTGGCACCTGAGCAGTTTTCCAAACATGCCCGGGTCTTGGATGGTGTGCTAAATGTCACGAATTTGGCACAATCGAAGTAAAGCAGGATCGATTGAGTTTCTAAGTTACTGATTTATTGGTGCTGTTGAGAGGAGTCGAACCTCCGACCTACTGATTACGAATCAGTTGCTCTACCAACTGAGCTACAACAGCGGTGAGATAAATATAATAAACAAAAGCAGCACGGTATTATAGTTGCTTGTATGAAGGCGGGCAAATAATTGCTTGCTGATATGGTTTTCCGGAGAATTGGGATTGCATGTTTTAAGTGAATCGAATGGGGCCTAAATTCGGTTAATTTCGTCAAAAACTATACTTTTTGTGTATAAGATGCGATAATTGACCATGAATTCTGAAAAAAGACGTGAATAAAAAAGACGTGAATAATATCCTTGTTATCCATGGCCCGAATTTAAATTTACTGGGAATACGGGAGCCGGGGATTTACGGACAGCTGATGCTTGAGGATATTAACAGAAATCTGAGTCGGCAAGCGGAGAAGGTAAGTGTAAACATTTCTTTTTTTCAGAGTAACGCGGAATCGGCGTTGGTTGATCGAATTCAACTGGCGATGACTGACGGTACGGATTTTATAATTATCAATCCAGCCGCTTATACGCATACCAGTATAGCCATGCGGGACGCATTGGCCGCGGTGAAATTGCCCTTTATTGAGGTGCATTTATCTAATATTTTTTCTCGTGAGAGTTTTCGTCACCATTCTTATTTTTCCGATATGGCTGTAGGTATTATTAGTGGGCTGGGTGCTAAAGGTTATGAATTGGCTCTGGAATATGTTCTGGCGTTACGCGGATAAGTGCGGGGCTATCCGAATATATTGAAATTTCTTTGATTGATTCAGCGTGTGCAAGCTTTATTAGTGTGTTTTTGATGAATCTGTGTGCTTGTTGTAATAAGACGATTGCATTTTTTTAGGTGGTTCTGTTTTGGAAATAACCCGGGTAAATGGGGTGTTGTCTCGAGGGGTTTGATATGGATTTAAGAAAGCTTAAAAAACTGATTGAGCTGGTTGAAGAGTCTGGCATAGTCGAGTTGGAGATTGCCGAAGGCGAGGAGAAGGTTCGTATCAGCAAGGCAGGAACATCAATGTCCGCACCAGGTTATACATGGATGCCAGCCGTACAGACAGATGCTATACCGATAGCTCAAGGGCAGGTGCAGGCTTCAACGGATGTCGCGCATTCCGAAGTGCCTGACACCAAATCAGCAGTGCCCAATGGTCATGTTGTTAAGTCACCGATGGTGGGTACTTTTTATCGTGCCCCGTCACCTGGAGCCAGTCCGTTTGTTGAAGTGGGTCAGACTGTTAAAGTTGGGGACACACTGTGCATTATTGAAGCGATGAAGCTGCTTAATGAGATTGAAGCCGATAAGAATGGCGTGATTAAGGCCATACTGGTTGAGAATGGTCAGCCTGTCGAATATGGTGAGCACTTGTTCATTATTCAATAACGGTGTTGCGGTCGGTCGTCGGAGGCCCTATCAAAATTCGGTGAATTTAAATGTTTGAGAAAATACTTATCGCGAACCGTGGTGAAATTGCCTTGCGTATTCAACGCGCCTGCCGGGCTATGGGTATAAAGACAGTAGCCGTGTATTCCGAGGCGGATTCTGAAGCTAAATATGTGAAGCTTGCGGATGAGGCAGTATGCATTGGTCCTGCTCCGGTTGCACAAAGTTATTTGAATATACCGGCCATCATCAGTTCGGCGGAAGTGACCGACGCGGAAGCGATTCATCCAGGTTACGGGTTTCTTTCGGAGAACGCCGATTTTGCAGAGCGTGTTGAGCGAAGCGGTTTTGTTTTTATCGGACCGCGTCCAGAAACCATCCGCTTGATGGGGGATAAAGTCAGTGCCAAGAATGCGATGAAGGCGGCGGGTGTTCCTTGTGTTCCGGGTTCGGATGGCGCCTTGCCGGAGAGTATCGATGCAATCAAAAAAATTGTCAGGGAGATCGGTTATCCTGTAATTATTAAGGCTGCAGGTGGTGGCGGCGGACGTGGTATGCGGGTAGTTCATACGGAAGCTGCCTTGTCCAATGCCGTGATTATGACGCGGAATGAGGCGCAGGCCGCTTTTGGCAATCCGGTGGTGTATGCTGAAAAATATCTGGAAAATCCGCGCCATATAGAATTCCAACTGCTGATTGATGAACAGGGTAACGCCGTGCATTTAGGCGAACGCGATTGTTCAATGCAGCGCCGACATCAAAAAATTCTCGAGGAAGCGCCGGCTCCCGGTATTTCGGAAGCACTGCGTAATAAAATTGGCGAGCGTTGTGCGGAAGCCTGCCGTAGAATCAAATATCGAGGCGTGGGTACATTTGAATTTCTTTTTGAGAACAATGAATTCTATTTTATAGAGATGAATACGCGCCTGCAGGTGGAGCATCCGGTTACTGAATCGGTAACGGGGATTGATCTTGTACAGGCCCAGATCAACGTTGCCGCAGGGAAAGAATTACCGTTCCGGCAAAAAAATATTGTCTTTAAGGGGCATGCGATCGAATGCCGCATCAATGCAGAAGATGCTTATAAATTAACGCCTTCTGCAGGGCGGATTACGCAGTATCATGCACCTGGTGGGCCGGGTGTACGTGTTGATTCTCACGTCTATCACAATTATATGGTGCCGCCCTATTATGACTCGATGATCGGCAAAATCATTACGTATGGCGACACGCGCGAACAGGCGATTGCGCGCATGCGGATCGCATTATCCGAGATGGTGATTCAGGGAATAAAAACCAATATTCCGTTACATCTGGACTTGCTTACCGATGCGACATTTCTGGGTGGGCAGTTTTCAATTCACTACCTGGAACACAAACTGGCTTTGCATAATCAACAAATTGAGCAGTCACGTTAATAGTCTGATAATTTGATCGACAGCCTCTATCTTTCTTCTTTGTTTTTGGCCATGCGCGGTGAAAATGCAGTATAGCCAGCGCAGTCGTAATCGTTAAGTATTGATATTAACCGGTATGTCGTGGAAAACGCTGATTATCAAGACAGATAATGTTTTTGCAGAGCCTCTGAGCGAAGCTTTGCTCGAACTGGGTGCATTGTCGGTTGAAATTCATGATGCCGATGCCGGTACAGTTGATGAGCAGCCTTTATACGGCGAGCCGGGACAACCATCGGAACAGCTTTGGCAGAAAACTGAAGTGTCCGGATTGTTTGAGCAGAGTGCGGATGTTGAATCGATTATGCAATCCGCAGTTGAAGCTGCTCAATTAGCGGAATTGCCCGGTTATCGTGTGGATATCGTAGAAGAGCAAGACTGGGTAAAACTGACACAATCCCAATTTGATCCTATCCAGATTTCGCAACGTCTATGGATAGTGCCTACCTGGCATCAACCGCCGGATTCGGCGGCGATCAATTTAATGCTTGATCCTGGACTGGCCTTTGGTACCGGCAGTCATCCAACCACGCAGTTGTGTCTTTCCTGGCTTGATCAGAATGTGCTGCGCGGTGAAACCGTGCTGGATTATGGATGTGGCTCAGGGATTCTGGCCATTGCTGCCTTGAAGCTGGGCGCGCGTTATGTTACAGGTGTCGATATCGATCCGCATGCGGTTAAGGCAAGCTGGGCGAATGCTGTGCTGAACGCATGTGATGCTGAACAGTTCTTTTTTACCACGGATTATTCCGCAACGAACAATGACTCGAATGTAATCGCACAGGCCGATATGGTTATCGCGAATATTCTGTCCAATCCGCTGATTATGCTTGCGCCTGTTCTTGCACAGGCAACACGGCAGGGCGGACACATTGTACTTTCGGGTATATTACAGGAGCAGGGTCAGGGCGTGAAAGAAATCTATCAGCAGTGGTTCGAGATGCAGACGGCACAGGAATTGGACGGCTGGGTATTGCTGACCGGAATCAAAAAATAACATGGCAACAATGCTTTCATTGGAACCGGGACGCATCATGCCGAAAATCCGAGTTCGAATGATTGAACGGAGACGATGCTTGCCGGTATCCTGACAGTAGTGACGGGGGTGATTGATGGCGCTTGTGACGCGATGCCGAAGTTGTGGAACGGCATATAAAATTTATCCGGAGCAATTGCAGGCACAAAACGGATTTGTGCGCTGTGGTACGTGCCGTGCCGTATTTAATGGATTTGCCACGCTGATTACGGTTGCTGAATCCGAAATTGAATATTTTTCAACGGGTGATATTCAAAACAGCATCCTGGATATACCTGAAAAAACCAATGCAGTTGTCAAAGAATCTGCGGTGTTGCACGATGATCCGCCTCTCGAGTCGGAACAAATGTCTGAAGATGTGCATGGCGATCACTCAAGTCAGATTGCGTATGCTCACGCTGCGATCGCGATGACGGCGGGCGCAGGTGCGGCGGCACCTGCAGATTTGTTACCCGTTGCCATGGCGCTGGAGTCAAAAGCACTGGCTGCTGATGAACCCATCACTAGTTTTCTGTCGGAGACGAAACTGCCTAGAACGCCTGCGGATCGGGCATGGGTCGCGGCGAGTATTTGTTTATGTTTCCTGTTGGTAGGGCAGGGTATTTATGCTTACCGGACGGATGTGACGGTTATGTTTCCGCAGAGCCGGTCTTTCCTGGAAAAATTATGCAAACCGCTGGGTTGTGCGGTACCGTTGCCAGAGCATATCCAGCAATTGAGTATCGTGTTTTCCGATATTGAAGTGCGCAATCCGGTGCATTATCCCGAGGTGCTCACATTGACCACGATTATTCGCAACCATGCAGTTTATGCGCAGGCATTGCCGGCAATAAAATTGTCTTTGACGGATGTTCACAATCAGTTGCTGGCCAGCCGCATTTTCACTGCCAACGAATATCTTTCCAGAGAACAGGGCAATATGACCGCAATTCAATATGGACAGGAACTGGCCATTCAATTGTATCTGGACAATAGTGAACTGAATTCAAAAGGATATCAGGTTGAGTTGTTGTATTTATAATCATGCATTCATGGCCGTTCCGGCGTGATCGGCTCGGTAGGGTATGTATAATAAACCGCTTTAATTTAAATAGCAGTTAGCTCAATGAATAAAAAAAATCTTCGCACAAACCTGTTGGAAAATCTGATTGCCGACCGGATTATGATTCTGGATGGCGCAATGGGTACGATGATCCAGACCTTCAAGCTGCAGGAAGCTGATTTCCGGGGTAACCGGTTTGCGGATTTTCCGCACGATCTGAAAGGCAACAACGATTTATTGACGCTGACACGACCGGACATCATTCGTTCGATTCATGACGGTTATCTCGAAGCCGGTGCAGATATCATTGAAACCAATACGTTTAATTCCAGTGCGGCTTCAATGGCGGATTATCACATGCAGGATGTCGTCTATGAATTGAACGTGTCAGCCGCAAAACTAGCCTGCGAAGCGGCGCAAGCCATGGAAGCAAGAACACCGGATAAACCCCGCTTTGTAGCCGGTGTCATCGGTCCGACAACAAAAACAGCTTCGATTTCGCCGGATGTCAACGATCCCGGTTTTCGCAATATTACCTTTGACCAGCTGGTTATCGATTACAGCGAAGCGATACGCGGCCTTGTGGATGGCGGTGCTGATATTCTGCTGGTGGAAACCATATTTGATTCGCTGAATTGCAAGGCCGCTTTATTCGCCATCGATCAATTTTTTGAAGTGAACAATATCCGTTTGCCGATCATGATTTCGGTAACGATTACCGATGCTTCCGGGCGCACGCTTTCCGGACAGACGCCCGAGGCATTCTGGAATTCGGTGCGGCATGCGCGCCCTTTGTCCGTAGGAATCAATTGCGCTTTGGGCGCTGAATTGATGCGTCCTTATATCGAGGAATTGTCCGGCGTGGCCGATGTGTATGTCAGCGTGCACCCCAACGCCGGATTGCCTAATCCATTGTCGGAAACCGGCTATGATGAGACCCCTGAATACACGGCGAAGCAACTCAAGGATTTTGCCCAATCTGGTTTTGTGAATATTGTCGGTGGATGCTGCGGCACCACACCGGCGCATATCAAAGCCATTGCCGAGGCGGTATCCGCGTTGCCGCCGCGGAAAATTCCGGAAATACCCAAGAAGCTCAGATTATCCGGTCTGGAGCCTTTAAGTATTGATGACCATTCCTTATTTGTGAATGTCGGAGAACGTACCAATGTGACCGGTTCCCGTGCGTTTGCGCGCCTGATTCTGAACGATCAGTATGCCGAGGCGCTCGATGTGGCGCGCAGCCAGGTTGAAAACGGCGCGCAGATTATCGATATCAATATGGATGAAGCCATGCTGGATTCGCAGAAGGCGATGGTGACATTCCTGAATCTGATCGCTGCAGAACCGGATATCTGCCGTGTGCCGATCATGCTCGATTCCAGTAAATGGACAGTGATCGAGGCTGGCCTTAAGTGTGTCCAGGGCAAATCGATTATCAATTCGATCAGCATGAAGGAAGGTGAGGCGGAATTCATTCAGCATGCCAAGCTGGCAAGGCGGTATGGCGCGGCGGTTATCGTCATGGCCTTCGATGAAGACGGCCAGGCGGATACGCTGGCGCGCAAGGTTGAAATTTGTACGCGTAGTTATCGCGTGCTGGTGGATAAAGTCGGTTTTCCTCCGGAAGATATTATTTTTGATCCGAACATCTTCGCCATTGCCACCGGCATCGAAGAACATAACAATTATGGTGTAGCATTTATCGAAGCTACGCAGGAAATTAAAAAAACGCTGCCGTATGCCAAGATCAGCGGTGGTGTTTCCAATATTTCATTTTCGTTCCGTGGCAATGAGCCGATCCGGGAAGCGATCCATACCATTTTTCTCTATCATGCGGTTAAGGCCGGTATGACCATGGGTATCGTCAATGCCGGACAATTGGGCGTTTATTCGGATATCTCGGCGGAGCTGCTGGAGCATATCGAGGATGTATTGTTCAACCGCCGCGAAGATGCGACTGAGCGGCTGGTCGATTTTGCTGAAAACTTCAAGGGCAGGAAAAAGGAGCAAATTGAAGACTTAAGCTGGCGCGAGCTGCCGCTGCAGGAGCGGCTGACGCACGCACTGGTCAAGGGTATCTCCACCTATATCGTTGAAGATACCGAAGAAGCGCGCAAAGAGATTGATGCCAGGGGCGGCCGGCCGATCCAAGTGATTGAAGGTCCGCTGATGGAAGGTATGGGGGTGGTTGGCGACCTGTTTGGCGCAGGTAAAATGTTTTTACCGCAGGTTGTCAAATCGGCGCGCGTGATGAAACAGGCGGTTGCGCATTTGTTACCGTTTATCGAAGCGGAAAAGAAGCTGCTCGGCGATTCGCGCCCCAAGGGTAAGATTGTTGTCGCAACCGTAAAAGGCGATGTGCATGACATCGGGAAAAATATTGTCGCCGTGGTATTGCAATGCAACAATTATGAAGTTATCAATATGGGGGTAATGGTGCCGAGCACGCAAATCCTGGACATGGCGCGGAAAGAGAACGCCGATATTATTGGATTGTCCGGATTGATCACCCCTTCGCTTGAAGAAATGACGCATGTCGCCAAGGAAATGCAGCGTGAAGGTTTCGTCATTCCGCTGTTGATCGGCGGTGCGACTACGTCCCGTGTGCATACCGCCGTCAAGATTGCGCCGCATTATGAAGGGGCGACGGTATGGGTACCGGATGCAAGCCGCGCTGTCGGCGTATGCAGCAGTCTGCTGTCAGAAGATTTGAGGACCAATTATATTCAGGGTATCAGGGATGAATATGAGAAAGTGCGTACACAGCACAAGAACAAGAAAGGTCCGTCGCAACTCTTGACGATTGAACAGGCACGTGCCAATGCGTTCAGGCCTGATTGGTCAAATTATCAAGCGCCGCAGCCCGAGCTGATTGGGATACGCACCTTGAATAATTATCCATTGGAAAAAATTGTTCCGTTTATCGACTGGACGCCATTTTTCCAAGCCTGGGAACTGGCGGGTCGCTATCCGGCTATCCTTGATGATGAAGTCGTTGGTGAAACCGCACGCAATCTGTTTCGTGATGCGCAAGCGATGCTGAAGAAAATTGTCGAACAGAAATGGCTTGCGGCCAATGCGGTCATCGGCTTGTTTCCGGCCAACGCGGTTGGCGATGATATCGAAATCTACACCGATGAAAGCCGGACGAAAGTGGCCATGGTCTGGCACGGTCTGCGCCAGCAAACGCAAAAACCCACTGGAAAACCAAACCGGTGCCTGTCTGATTTTATCGCACCTAAAGATACCGGAATCCGGGATTACATCGGCCTGTTTGCCGTGGGTGCGGGTTTTGGCATTGATGAGCGTATTAAGGCCTTCGAGGAAGCCAATGATGATTACAGCGCGATCGTGCTTAAAGCGCTGGCAGACCGCCTTGCGGAAGCATTTGCCGAGCATATGCACATGCGTGTGCGGCGTGAATTCTGGGGTTATGCCAAAGATGAAACACTCGATAACGAACAATTGATTAACGAAGAATACAGCGGTATCCGCCCTGCGCCGGGTTACCCGGCATGCCCCGATCACACGGAAAAGGGGCCGTTGTTCAAATTGCTCGGCGCGCCTGAGAAAGCGGGTATTATTATCACCGAATCATTTGCCATGGTACCGACCGCTGCAGTGTCAGGCTTTTACTTTTCCCATCCGGAGTCGACATTCTTTGCCGTCGGTAAAATCGGTAAGGATCAGGTAGAAGATTATGCGCAGCGTAAAGACTGGACAGTGGAAATGGCGGAACGGTGGCTGGCGCCTGTGCTGGCGTATGAGCGCTAGCCCGCAAATAACCGGGCCAGCTCAACACCCGGGTCATCCGCGCGCATAAATGCTTCGCCGACCAGAAATGCGTTAACGTGATTCTGGCGCATCAGCACAACATCTTCCGGTGTGTGAATGCCACTTTCGGTAACAATGACGCGGTTATCGGGTATCTGTTCCAGTAATTGCAAGGTGGTATCCAAGCGGGTTTCAAACGTGCGCAGGTTGCGGTTGTTGATGCCGATCAGCGGTGTTTCGAGTTGCAGTGCGAGCGACAGTTCTTCGGCATCATGGACTTCGACGAGGACTGCCATGCCGAGTTCACGCGCTAGTGTTTCAAGTTTACGCATTTGTTTGAGCGGATCATGTTCAAAGTTTTCCAGATGATCGGCGCCGAAATCGTGATTCATGGTGAATGCTGCGACGATGAGCAGTATACAGTCCGCGCCCATGGCACGTGCTTCGGCAATCTGGTATTCCTCGAGTATAAAATCTTTACGTAATACCGGCAATTGGCAGGCGGCACGGGCCTGTTGCAGGTATTCGGCGCTGCCCATGAAATACTGCCGGTCTGTCAGTACGGACAGACAGGCTGCACCATGTTGCTCATAGGTTGCTGCGATTTCGCTTGGATTGAAACTCAAATGCGGCGCATGCGCCGATTTTGGGCCACGCAATATGCCTTTGCTCGGGCTGGCCTGTTTGATTTCGGCAATCACGGCGGATTGCCCAGCGGTTATTTTATTTTGAATGGCTGCAGTGAAATTACGCGCGGGCGGCGCGGATGTTGCTCTGGCGAGCATTTCGGGGAATGGCGTTTGCGCTTTGGCCGCAGCGATTTCCTGTACCTTGGTGGCCAGTATTTTTGTGAGTATGTCTGACATTTTACGAACTATACGGTTGTTGGGTTTGCATTGCTTTGATTGGAAAATGCAACCAGTTCATGCAGTTTCTGCAATGCCGCGCCGCTTTCAATGGCGCGCTGCGCGGCCAGTATGCCTTGGGCAAGTGTATCGGTAATTCCGGATACATACACTGCCGCACCGGCATTCAGCAATACGATGTCACGTGCCGGGCCTTTTTTATTTTCCAACACGGAAATCAGCATCGCCCTAGCCTGATCGCTGTCACTGACCTGTATTGATGTGATCGGTGCGGATTGCAGTCCGAAATCCTCGGGGCGGATGGTATATTCGGTAACGGTGTTTTGCTTGAGTTCGCCAATACGGGTTTCGCCGCTGATGGTAATTTCATCGAGACCGTCCATGCCATTGACAACCAGGACATGTTCGCTGCCAAGCTGTTGCAGCACATGCGCCAGAATCGAAACCAGCCTGGCATCAAACACGCCGAGTACCTGTTTTCTGGCACCGGCGGGATTGGTCAGCGGCCCCAGGATATTAAAAATGGTTTTGATGCCGAGTTCACGGCGCACCGGTGCGGCATACTTCATGGCGCTGTGGTAATTGGGTGCGAACATAAAACCGACACTGATTTTATTGATGCTGTCGGCCACCTGATCGGGGGCTTGATTCAGGTTAACGTTCAGCGCTTCGAGCACATCGGCGCTACCCGATTTGCTGGAAACGGAACGTCCGCCATGTTTGGCTACCCGGACGCCTGCGGCGGCGCTGACGAAGGCAGCCGCTGTGGAAATGTTGAAGGTGTGCGCCGCATCGCCGCCAGTACCGCAAGTATCGACTAAATGATGGTGATCGGTTATGTTGACCGGTGTGGCAAATTCGCGCATGACTTTGGCGGCTGCGGTAATTTCGCCAATAGTCTCTTTTTTCACACGCAGACCGGCGATAATTGCGGAAATCAGAATCGGCGAAACCTCGCCTTGCATGATCTGGCGCATCAGTGACAGCATGTCATCATGCTGAATTTCCTGATGATCGATGATTCGGTTTAAAGCTTCTTGTGGTTTCATAACTTCCGGGTCAGTGTGGCATTTGATTTAAAAAGTTTCTCAGCATATCGTGACCATGCTCGCTGAGGATCGATTCGGGATGAAACTGTATGCCTTCGATATTCAGCGTCTTATGCCGGATACCCATGATCTCATCGTCCTCTGTCCAGGCGGTTATTTCCAGGCAATCCGGCAGTGTGGCGCGTTCTATGACCAGTGAATGATAACGTGTAGCAATGAAGGGATTGGGCAGGCCGCGGAAAACGCCCTGATCATGATGGAAGATCGGCGATGTTTTGCCGTGCATCAATTGTTTGGCATGTATGATTTTGCCGCCGAATGCCTGTCCTATGCTTTGATGTCCCAGGCAAACGCCGAGGACAGGTATTTTTTCACTAAATTGCTTGATGACTGACAGGGATATGCCTGCTTCATTCGGTGTACAGGGGCCCGGAGAAATGACAATCCGCTCAGGCGTCAGTTGTGTAATTGCCTCCAGCGTGATTTCGTCGTTACGGTATACGACGACGTCTTCCCCAAGTTCGCCTAAATATTGCACGAGATTGTAGGTGAAAGAGTCGTAATTATCGATCATGAGTAACATAGTGTGCGGCTGTGTATTATCTGTATATTATTTATCGCTGAATCTATAACGTGATAAAACGGGATAGTTGGATTTTTGTTATTTTAAGCATGAATTGATTTTACCAGTTCATTCTGTAGCGATGGTGTTGATTCGATATTTTGGGCAAACTTTATCACTCTTTTCTTCTGATTTCTGATAGAGCGTTTCTCAGCAGAAATATGTCTGCGAAATCAAGTTTATTTGATGTTATTGTTGTGATTCAGTAAAATAACCGGTTTTTAACCCTTGTCTTACCATGAGCTTGTGGAAGACTGTAACCCGAAAGGAAAAGGCAGAGAGTAACTATGCGACATTACGAAATCGTATTTATCGTTCACCCGGATCAAAGTGAGCAAGTGCCTGCGATGATAGAACGTTATCGCGGAATTGTGACAGCCAAGGATGGCAAGATCCACAGAGTTGAGGATTGGGGAAGGCGCCAGCTGGCTTATCTGATTCAGAAAGTGCATAAAGCGCATTATGTCTTGATGAATATCGAATGTAACCAGGAAGCACTGAATGATCTTGAATATGCTTTTAAATTTAGTGATGCGATTTTGCGTCATCTCATCGTAAGAATGGACGGTCCTGTGACGGAGCCCTCGTCGATGCTGCAGCAAAAAGAGAAAGCCGATGCTGCGGTCGATGTATCCGGTGATACAGGAGAAACGGATGATGAAGGTACGCAGCAGGCTGCAAGCGGTGAATCCTCGGGCGCGGTGACTGAAGAGGCAGAAACTAAGGAAGCGGCTAATACCGCAACTTGAAAAAACTAAGTGGAGTGCAATCGGACAGTTATCAGCGGTGAAATTGTTCGCTTGAATGTACTGCGTTATACCCCGGCGGGAATACCGGTGATTGACGGTGTTGTAAAGCACTATTCAAACCAGCAAGAAGCCAAGATACAGCGTCAGGTATATTGTGAATTATCGGTAGTGGCATTCGGCGAGACTGCGACAGCAATGGCCGGTTTGAGCATTGGTGATAACATCAGGATTACCGGATTTCTTAGCCGTAAAAGTCAGACTAATCCACAACTGGTGCTGCATATCAGTCAAATCATTCAAATTTAATCGAAAAAACAGGAAAAAATTATGACACGTTTTTTTAAACGTAAAGATGGAAAAGATAAAGAAAAAGAAAGAAAAGCAAACCGACCGCTGTTCAAGCGCAAGAAATTTTGCCGCTTTACAGTTGAAGGTGTAAAAACCATTGATTATAAAGACATTGAGGTTCTGAAAGACTTTATCAACGAAAACGGTAAAATTATCCCGGCGCGTATTACCGGAACGCGCGCATTTTATCAGCGGCAACTCGGTACTGCGATTGAGCGTGCACGCTTTTTAGCGTTATTGCCGTACACTGACCGTCACTGAGGAGCTTGGATATGCAGATCATATTATTGGAAACAATCTCCAAACTGGGGCGATTGGGAGAAGTTGTCAACGTAAAAAGCGGTTACGCAAGGAACTATTTGATTCCACAAGGTAAGGCGCAGCGTGCAACTGAAACGGCTATTGCCGAATTTGAGAAGCGCCGTGCTGAACTTGAGCAAAAACAATCTGACACGTTAGCGGCGGCACAGGCTATTGCGGGTAGACTTGAAGGCCTGATGCTGCAAATCACGCAGAAAACCAGTAGTGATGGCAAACTTTTTGGTTCTGTTACCAACACAAATATAGCTGAAGCTTTGAAAGCACAGGGATTTGACATTGAAAAAACGATGATACGCATGCCGCAAGGTCAACTCAAACAAGTTGGCGATTATCCGATCAGGGTCGCATTATATAGCGATGTCTCAGCGCAGATTACAGTTTCAGTACTGGGTGACGCAGCGCTCTGAGGATCTCGCGTAACCTCGGAAAGGGACTCATACGAGTCCTTTTTTATTTTTCAGCATGGGTAAATGCTAGAATAAAACATCTGTAAAAACTGCTCCAGTTGAACGTCAATGACTCAATCCATGCTTAGTATCGGTGCAGGCGAAATGCTGGAGCCGTTAAAAACACCACCGCATTCCATAGAAACAGAGCAATCCGTACTTGGCGGGCTGATGCTGGACAATCAAGCCTGGGATAAGATTGCTGATGTTATCACCGATGATGATTTTTACCGCCATGATCATCGATTGATCTACCGTCATATCTGTAAGTTAATCGAGCACAATAAACCTGCCGATGTTGTGACGGTTGCCGAATCGCTGGAATTATCAGCGGAATTACAGACGGTCGGCGGGTTGGCCTATATCGGTAGCATTGTGCAAAACACACCTTCTGCGGCCAATATCAAACGCTATGCTGAAATCGTCCGTGAGCGTTCGATTATGCGTAATCTGGCACAAATCGGTGTGCAGATCACAGAATCGGCCTACAGCCCGGCGGGTCGTTCAGCAGCCGAGTTGCTTGATGAAGCGGAATCCAGGGTTTTTGAAATCGCGGAAGAAGGTGCGCGCGGCAAGCAGGGATTTGTGGATATTCAACCCTTGTTAAAAGAAGTCGTCGAGCGGATCGAATTACTCTACAGCCGGGACAATCCTAGTGAAGTGACCGGTATTGCATCCGGGTTCCACGATCTTGATCAAAAAACTTCCGGTTTTCAGCCGGGCGATCTGATTATTGTCGCCGGGAGACCGTCGATGGGCAAAACGGCATTTTCCCTGAATATCGCCGAACATGTTGCGCTTGAACTGAAAAAACCCGTTGCGGTCTTCAGCATGGAAATGGGGGGGGCGCAGCTGGCCATGCGGATGTTGGGATCAGTCGGGCGGCTGGATCAGCATAAAGTGCGCACCGGCCGCCTTGACGATGATGACTGGCCGAAACTGACGCATGCACTGGGTAAATTGAATGATTCGCCAATTTATATCGATGAAAGTGCGGCGCTCAATGCGCTTGAAGTACGTGCAAGGGCCAGACGGCTCTATCGCCAGTATGATGGATTGGGTTTGATCGTTATTGATTATCTGCAACTGATGTCTTCGAGCAGTCCGGGAGAGAATAGAGCGACGGAAATTTCAGAAATTTCTCGTGCATTGAAAAGTCTGGCCAAAGAACTGAAAGTGCCGGTTATTGCATTGTCGCAGCTGAATCGCAGCCTTGAACAACGTCCCAACAAGCGCCCGGTGATGTCCGATTTGCGTGAATCCGGTGCAATTGAACAGGATGCCGATGTCATTTTGTTTATTTATCGTGACGAAGTTTACAATCCGGAAACCCAGGATAAGGGGATCGCTGAAATTATTATCGGCAAACAGCGTAATGGACCGATCGGTAAAGTCAATTTGACATTCCTGGGTGAATATACACGCTTCGAAAGTCATGCGAAAACGGAATATTACTGAGTTCGTAGGCCGTCATATGCTGATGTAACAGGTAATTGATCAGCCGGCTAAATTTGAATACTTTGAATCCAGAAAACCGTCTCGTCCTGTTGGGCGCCAGTAATCTGACACTGTCACTGCGCTTGATTATTCAATTCATGCAGCAATACTGCGGTGCCCCGAGTGAGGTTCTGGTTGCCGCCGGGCACGGACGATCGTATGGGCTGAGCAATCAGGTATTGATGCGCCAGTTACCCGGTATCGTGCAAAGTGGATTGTGGCGACAGTTGCATTCTGCTGAGGCCGGTGTAACTTCAGTTATGTATGCCTTTTTAACCGATATCGGCAATGACATTCCTTATGAGGTTGCACCGGCGGAAATCCTGAATTGGGTATCCTGGTGTGTAGCGCAATTGCAGCGTCATTGTGCGCGTATCGTGATGACGAATATACCGATTGCTTCAATTGAGTCGCTGCCTGAACGACGTTTTAATCTATTGCGTAATGTATTGTTTCCTTCATGCAGACTGTCAAGGATTGAAGTGATAGAACGTGCGCGGGTGGTGCATCAGGGATTAATCGATCTGGCTGAGCGCCGTCAGTTAACCGTGTGTGAGGTGGAACCGGGCTGGATGAGTTTTGATGGCATTCATATCGCATATTGGAAGCGATGCGCATTCTATCGGCAGATACTGAAGTCGTTCGAACAGGCCGGTCAAAGTGCTGGTCAATTGGAAGGGCAGGTTCATTGCTATACGGCAACAGAGCATACCGGTAGTCTTTCACCTTGGCAGCGGCGCCCTCGTTTTGCCGTGTGTCGAATGTTTGGAACAGTCAGACGGGTGCCGCAACCAAGTGGTTTTTTCAGGGATCAGACTGCGGTTTCGCTGTATTGACAGGTGTAACCGCTGTTGATTGCAATGCGGTTTCTGCCAGCCTGTTTTGCCTTATATAAAGCGCTGTCTGCAGCGGCGACCAGTGCCTGGCCAATCTCATGCAATGTTTTGTTTTCATCCGCAAATTTCTGAAAGTCTGCAATACCGATTGAAACAGTGACCTGAAGCGAGTGTTCTTCGTACTGACAGCGGTGTTTCTGAATACATTTTCTTATCCGTTCAGCAATGTCAAGCGCCTGCCTGTGATTGGTATTGGGTAACAGAATTACGAACTCTTCTCCACCGTAACGGCCGACAACATCGGTTGCGCGCAGTTCTCTGCGGATGATGCTCGCGACTTGCTTGAGTATGAGATCGCCCGTTGCATGGCCATAGGTATCGTTAAAATGCTTGAAGTGATCAACGTCAACGAAAAGGCAGCTTATCGGTGTTTCTGCACGTTTGCAGCGCGAGATTTCCTCGGGCAGACGCTGTTCAAAAAAACGTCTGTTATTGATGCCGGTCAAGGCATCATTCAGGCTGTTGTATTTTAGGCGATCGCGTAATAAAGCCATATCGATGCAGATCGATATGACTGCCCCCAGATGCTGTAAAAAATCGGTCGCTGAATCGGGTATGAAGCGATCCGTTTCACTATCGCCGAACAACAAGCATCCCAGCATACGTTGTTCCTGTACGAGCGGTAATGCGGCAACGCTTTGGATTGTTTTACCGATAGTCTGTGACTCCTGGAAATAATCGGCATGCAGGTCGGATTGGTATGTCCCCAGTTTGGGCAGTTTTTCGGCATCAAACAATGATGTAACCGTTTGCGATTTACACTGGAAAAACAGGTTTGGAAAGGCTTTATGGTAATCGATTTCGCTGGCGAGCAGCAGGCGCCGGATTTCGTATCTTGGATCAAGTAGAATTAATGTGATCTGGTCGAGTTCGAATTTCTTTGGTGCATCGTTGAGAAGTACGTCTGTAAGTGACGCGAATGATTCACACTGCATCAGACACAGTTCCATTTGTTGGCAACGCCGTAAAATGATTTCATTTTGCCATGCATGTGAGATGAGTGTGTTGTATTGGCGGTTTAGGTTTTTTTTCTTTTGACGTAAATTGTTTTTTTTTCTTTTCATGCTAAAAAATGAAATAAACTGAATAGCCGGATTGTTTTAACCAAATACTTATAGTTATTTCAAGATTCAAAGGAATAACTATCTAATTTCCCTACTGTTTAAAGTACATTCATATAACCTGTATCAGGGTGTACATAAGTGTAAAGCCCTTCATGGTATATTCAAGAACAATCTTGCGCTTTTGGTTTTATATCTGTACGCTTAGGCGCAGTGTTGGTGAAAAAACAACACTCATATCAGTTCGTAACGCAAAGCGTAAATTTGCTGCTACTAACTGTGAAAAAATGGAGGCAATGAGTCGTGCAAATCATCAGCCGGTTCAAGCGGTGCGTCTGGAGAGTTTTAATGATTTCAAGCGGCTGGTGCGCGAGTGGTTTACGGGATAACTGAATCATGCAGGAGGCGGAATTGAATAACGCTCAATTTATTGTGCGCAAAGTGGCAGTGTTAGGTGCGGGAGTGATGGGGGCGCAGATCGCCGCTCATTTAGTAAACGCCAATATAGAAACTTTGTTGTTTGAATTACCGGCGGATGGGGAAGATGCCAACGCTAACGTAACCAAAGCCATTGAGAAGTTGAAGAAACTCGAACCTTCGCCATTGTCGGTAAAAACCAAGGCTGCTTTTATACAACCGGCAAACTATGATCATCATCTGGAAAAACTTGCAGACTGTGATGTGGTGATCGAAGCCATTGCAGAGCGCATAGATCTGAAGCGGGCATTGTACGAAAAGGTTGCCCCCTATCTTGGCGCGCAAACCATTTTTGCCAGCAATACCTCCGGGTTGTCTATCAATAAGCTGGCACAGGCCTTTCCAGATACGCTGCGTCATCGTTTCTGCGGTATTCATTTTTTTAATCCGCCACGGTATATGCATCTGGTTGAACTGATTCCGTGCACATACAGTGACGCGGAAATGCTTGATCATCTGGAAGCGTTTCTGGTGACTTATCTTGGCAAAGGTGTCATCCGGGCAAAAGATACGCCGAATTTTATCGCTAATCGCATTGGTGTATTTTCATTGCTGGCAACCATGTATCACGGCAGCGCATTTGGCCTTGGGTTTGACGAAGTGGATGCGTTGACCGGTACCCTGATTGGCCGTCCCAAAAGCGCCACGTTCAGAACGGCCGATGTCGTTGGACTGGATACGCTGGCGCATGTCATCAATACGATGCGGGATACACTGCCCGATGATGATTGGCATGCTTTTTTTGCTGCGCCGGATTGGTTGCAGCGACTGATTGATGAGGGTGCGTTGGGACAGAAGACCAAACGTGGCGTCTATCACAAAGCAGGTCATGAAATTCAGGTGCTTGATCTGAAAACAAATGCCTACCGGGTTGCCAAAGGCGAAGTTGATGAGGATATCAAATATCAGCTCAAATACTGCCGTCCGTCGGAAAAGATGGCTGTCCTGCGCAATCATTCACATCCGCAGGCACAGTTTTTATGGTCCATCCATCGTGATTTGTTTCATTACTGTGCGGTTCAACTGGAATCCATCGCCGATAATGCGCGCGATGTCGATCTGGCGATACGCTGGGGGTTCGGCTGGGAACACGGGCCTTTTGAGATTTGGCAGAGTGCCGGCTGGAAGCAGATTGCAACCTGGATAAACGAGGATATCGCCGCTGGCAAAAGTATGCGCGACAAACCATTACCGGCCTGGGTAATGGAAGTCGGTGAACGGGATGTACCGGCCGTACATACACCGCAAGGCTCATTTGCCCCGGCATCGAAGGCATTGCACCGTCGGTCGACATTGCCTGTGTACCAGCGGCAGTTGTTTCCGGATCGGCTGCTGGGCGAAGAGGCGGTTTACGGAGAAACCATTTTTGAATCCGATGCGGTCAGAATGTGGCATACCGGTGATCGGATTGCGATTCTCAGCTTCAAGAGCAAAATGCATACCATCGGCAAGGATGTACTGGAAGGTATCAGTGAAGCAATCCGGGAAGCCGAGAAAAACTGGCGGGCAATGGTGATCTGGCAAACCGAGCCGCCTTTTTCTGCCGGTGCCAATTTGAAACAGGCAACGGAGCGCCCTAAACAACCACAGACAGAAGGCAGTGCACTACCTCCACCTTCCAAGCCTTCAACGTTTGACAGGTTTTTCAAACAGTTTAAAAAATCCGCGCAATCGGCTGTACTTAAAGCCGCAAGAGAGCTGGATCTGGCCGATAAGCTCATGGCCAGACAACTAGCGGAAGTGGAAGCCATGATTCACCAATTCCAGCAGATTTCGCAGTCATTGCGGTATTCCATGATTCCGACGGTTGCCGCCGTAGATGGGCTGGCGCTTGGCGGGGGATGTGAATTTGTGATGCATTGCGACCGCGCGGTTGCCACGATGGAAACCTATATCGGTCTGGTTGAAGCCGGTGTCGGATTACTGCCGGCAGGTGGCGGCTGCAAGGAGTTCGCGCTCAGGTCGGCGCAGCAGGCACTGGATGGTGATCCATTTCCTGGGTTAAAAAAATATTATCAGACTATAGCCATGGCCGACCTTGCAAAAAGTGGAGAACAAGGTAAGGAACTGGGTTTCTTGCGGCCCTCGGATACGATCATCATGAATCGTTTCGAGCTGCTGCATGTGGCGAAGCTGCAAGCGCTGGCGTTGGCCGAAGCGGGCTATCGTCCGCCGTTGCGTTCGAGCGCTATTCCCGTCGCGGGCAATACCGGCATCGCGACGATAAAGAGTACGCTGGTAAATATGCGTGAGGGTGAGTTTATTTCGGAACATGACAATCTGATCGGCGAGAAAATTGCGTATGTGATGTGCGGCGGCGATCTGACGCCGGGAAGCCACGTCGATGAAGACTGGTTTCTCGAGCTTGAGCGCGCCGCATTTATGGAATTATTGGCTACCGAGAAGACGCAGGCGCGTATTGAGCATACACTGAGAACGGGAAAACCGTTGAGAAATTAGTTTTGCCGGGTAAACTCAGACAAAGCGTAGAAAATTCAGCATAGATCATTCAAGGAGAAGTTGATGACCAAGCAAACCCAAGATGCCTATATCGTCGCTACAGCACGTACGCCTGTCGGTAAGGCGCCGCGCGGCATGTTTAAACATGTCCGGCCTGATGATATGCTGGTGCATGTCATAAAAGCCGTGATGAGACAATGTGATGGACTGGATCCTGTCGCAATTGACGATGTGGTTGTCGGTTGTGCGATGCCGGAAGCCGAACAAGGGATTAATGTTGCGCGCGTAGCGTTGTTGCTGGCTGGTCTACCGAACAGCGTACCGGGAATGACGATTAACCGTTTCTGCGCATCGGGCCTGCAATCGGTCGCGATCGCGGCTGACCGGATTCGTCTGGGAGAAGCCGATGTTATGATTGCGGGCGGCACGGAAAGTATGAGCATGATACCGATGATGGGCAATAAGGTGGCTATGAATCCGGAGATGTTCAAACATGACGAGAATGTGGCCATTGCCTATGGTATGGGCATGACAGCCGAAAAGGTTGCTGAGCAATGGAAGGTCAGCCGGGATGCGCAGGATGAGTTTGCATACACCAGTCATCAGCGCGCTTTGAAGGCGATTACGAATGGCGAGTTTGCCGAGGAAATTGCGCCTTATAGTATCGATGAGAAATATCCGGATTTGGTTATGCACCAGATACGCGAAGAGATTTCCGTGAAAGATACCGATGAAGGGCCGCGTGCGGATACCAGCCCGGAGGCGCTTGCCAGACTGCGTCCGGTGTTTGCTGCACACGGCTCCGTGACAGCGGGTAACAGTTCTCAGATGTCCGATGGCGCGGGGGCGGTGGTGTTAATGAGCGAAGCCGCGATGAAGCGTTTCAATCTTGTGCCGATGGGGCGTTTTATCGGCTTTTCTGTGGCGGGTGTGCCGCCGGAAATCATGGGTGTTGGACCGATCAAGGCGATTCCGAAGGTACTGGCACAAACGGGTATCAAACAGGATGATCTGGACTGGATCGAATTGAATGAAGCTTTTGCTGCGCAAAGCCTCGCCGTGATTCATGATTTGAGTCTGGACCGGGAAAAAGTCAATCCGCTCGGCGGTGCGATTGCGTTGGGTCATCCGCTTGGCGCAACAGGTTCCATCCGCGTGGCGACGTTGATGCATGGCCTGCGCCGCCACAATAAAAAATACGGCATGGTGACCATGTGTATCGGCAGCGGCATGGGTGCCGCAGGTGTGTTTGAAGCGTTATAGCGCATTACCGTTAAGCATGTCGCGATGATGTTTTAAATGGTCATCGATAAACGTGCTGATGAAATAATAGCTATGGTCATAACCGGGATGGTAACGCAGTGTCAGTTGCTGTCCGGTTTTTTCGCAAGCTTCTTCCAGCCGCCGGGGGTGCAGTTGCTCGGATAGAAACGGGTCGTTCAATCCCTGATCAATCAGGATTCCGGCAGTGCGGTGGCCATCCTCAAGCAGTGCAGTGGCATCATGATGACGCCAGTACGCCTGGTTCTCACCCAGATAAAACCGGAATGCTTTTTGTCCCCAGGGACAATGCATGGGCGTGCAAATCGGCGCAAAAGCGGAAACCGATTGAAATTGATTGGGGTATCGCAGCGCCAGTGTCAGTGCACCGTGTCCACCCATCGAGTGGCCGCTGATGCCGATTTTGTTTTTATCTACCGAAAACTGATTAATAATGATGCCGTATAGTTCCTGTATGATATAACTTTCCATCAGATAACGGGCAGACCAGGGCTGTTCAATCGCATCCAGGTAAAAACCTGCGCCCGCACCGAAATCCCAGTCATTTGTTTCACCCGGAATCCCGGTTTCGCGTGGACTGGTATCCAGGGTAACCAGCATCAGACCATATTCTGCCGCATAACGCTGTGCACCGGCCTTGATCATGAAGGTTTCTTCCGTACAGGTCAGTCCCGCGAGAAAAAACACTACAGGAACTGTGCTCTGTTGTGCCTGCGGTGGCTGGTAAACCGAGAACCGCATCGGCAGCCCGATTACCGATGAATCATGCTGGTAAAAGTTTTGCGTTCCACCGAAACAGCTATGCTGATTGCGGATTTCCAATTGCTGCTCCATCAGTAAACCACCACCGAGCGGATGGATTCACCGGCCTTCATCAGCCTGAAGCCTTCGTTAATGTCTTCTAGCTTAAGGGTATGGGTGATCAATGAATCGATATCAATTTTGCCTTCCATATACCAGTCGACAATTTTGGGAACATCGGTGCGGCCACGTGCGCCGCCGAACGCGGAACCTTCCCATTTACGGCCGGTGACCAGCTGGAATGGGCGTGTACTGATTTCCGCCCCGGCTTCCGCAACGCCGATAATAATGCTGCGTCCCCAGCCTTTATGGCAGCATTCCAGCGCCTGGCGCATCACCTTGGTATTGCCGATGCATTCAAAGCTGTAATCCGCGCCGCCATCGGTGAGCTGAATGATGGCGTCGACAATGTCCGGTGTTTCGTTTGGATTCAGGAAATGTGTCATGCCGAATTCGCGAGCCATGGTTTCGCGTTGTGGGTTGAGATCAATACCTATGATTTTATCGGCGCCGACCATTCTGGCGCCTTGAATGACATTCAACCCAATACCGCCCAGACCGAAAACGGCAATGTTACTGCCTGCCTCGACTTTTGCAGTGAACAGCACGGCACCCAGGCCGGTGGTGACGCCGCAGCCGATGTAACAGACTTTGTCAAAGGGGGCGTCAGGACGGATCCTGGCGAGTGCAATTTCCGGCACCACGGTGTAATTCGAGAATGTCGAGGTGCCCATGTAATGAAACAGCGATTTACCATTCAGCGAAAACCGTGATGTGGCATCCGGCATCAATCCTTTGCCCTGTGTACTGCGAATCGCCTGGCATAAATTAGTTTTCTGCGATAAACAGAATTTGCATTCGCGGCATTCGGGTGTATATAACGGAATGACATGATCGCCCGCCTTGAGCGATTTGACATCCTTACCGACCTCAATCACAACACCCGCACCCTCATGCCCCAGCACAGCCGGAAACAAGCCTTCCGGATCGGCGCCGGACAATGTGTAATAATCGGTATGGCAAATGCCCGTGGCTTTAATTTCGACGAGGACTTCACCCGTCTTGGGGCCTTCCAGGTCGATATTTTCGATGGTTAACGGTTGTCCTGCCTGCCAGGCTACAGCTGCTCTTGTTTTCATCCAGAGTTCCTTTGTAAAAAGTATGGTCGTTGATTGTGATCATCGGCTGCCGGGGAATGTTTATTTTATCGCGTGATGTGCACGATGAGTATGTAATCTGTAATTTTCCAATGAAATGGTAGTTACAATAAAATAATTTGCCGGACTACTCTTCGGGTAAAGTAGGATTCTCTGTTCGGAATCAATGTCCGACCGTAAGAATTGATAGAACATATAACCTTATGAGGCTTATGAGATTTTTCCCGGGAAGTGTCGTGGCTATTCTGTTTTTACTGCTGCTGTCGGGCTGCGTGCATCGGCAGTATGCCAGTGCGCTTTATCCAGCCTGGGGTGAAGAAAACAGTATTTCGCAATCCGGTGCTCATCCGCATCTGCTATTGCGGGTTATGTATCCGGAAGATATTTTGGCAACAAAAGCCTGTTTATTGCTGGTGCATGGTATGAATGAGCATACCGGACGCTACAATGATGTTGCACATTACTTTGTGCGGCAGAATTTTGTCGTCGCCGGATTTGATTATGAAGCGCATGGTTTATCCAATCCGGCTTTGCGGCAGGCTGACGCTGCATTAAGATCGGGTGCCGTATCGGTGGACATCAGCGAGGCTTATCTCGCGCAAACCGTGCTCAGCAATCTTGATCTCCCGCGGGAAAACCTCAGGCTGGCACTGCAAAAGACAATTGAACTTTGTAATGCACTGGGTGAAGTTGATCGTCCTGTTTTTATCGTATCGCATAGTCTGGGTGCATTGGTCACAGCGACTTTTTTGCTGCAAAACCGGAACGATGTAACCGGATGCGAAGGCACTGTTTTTCTCGGGCCAGGTTTTGCCGTGAGTGAGTTGCCCGGTTGGCGTGGTTGGCTGGCAAACCCGATAATCAGATTATCATTTCATGCCGAGACGCATTATCTGAACCCACACGGTGAATCGATGCTGTTCTTGGTATTCAATCAGATATTGGCGTTTTTAACAGTTCCGGTTCTGGACGGATTATTCGAAATATTATCCTGGCCGGGATTGCGGCGCGTGTTTACGCCGGTAACACCGGCGTGGGTAGCGGACTATCTGACCGATAGTGTGGAAGAGAGGGAAAGGATTCGTAATGACGACTGGATCATTCGCCGTACTTTGCTGCGTTACGCAAAGGGGGTTGAAGAGGAGATTGTGCGTTTTCGCCATCAGATGCACATGTTTAATACACCTTATTATTTGATTTATTCAGCGCATGATCCGATTACACCTGCCTGGGGTAGTAAAGATTTTGTCAATGCGACATTAAACAACCATAGTGATAATCGACATCTCGAACTGATCGATTCACGTTATCATCAGCACTTGTTTTTAGCCGAGCCGCGCAGAAGTGAAATTCTGCAACATATCGGGCAATGGCTCGATTGCCGGATTAGGGCGCTGAGTGGTGAACAAAGCGGCATACTGGACGATAAAAAACTGGAAAGCTGTTCTGAACCGGCTTATGATCGAATCTGAAGATCGACCAAATATGCTTAACCCTTGGCGGTTACGTTTACAGTTCCTTAAACCCTATTCAAATTAACTACAATTCAGTTGAAAAATAGTACGTACTCCCGGAACCTTGCTGAAGGTGTTGCATCACGTGAGGTATGGTCATGGGCAATGTTTGATTTCGCCAATTCGGGCTATACCACAGTTGTTATCACTGCAATCTTTAATGCATATTTCGTTGCAATTGTTGCCAACAACGAAAACTGGGCGACATTTGCATGGACAGCATCTCTGGCTGTATCGTATGTTCTTATTATTCTGACCGCCCCTGTAGTGGGTGCCTATGCCGATGCCTACGCTGTCAAAAAACCTTTACTGGCTATAAGTGCTGTCGGTTGCGTAGTTTTTACCGCTTTACTTTATTTTGTTGGACAGGGCGATTTATGGTTGGCTATTATACTGATCATTGTTACGAATTTTTTCTTTGGCAGCGGTGAAAACCTGATCGCTGCATTTTTACCGGAGCTGGCTAAAAACCAATCACTGGGGAAAGTCTCAGGATGGGGGTGGGGTTTGGGTTATCTGGGCGGAATCTTTAGCCTGGGGAGTTGCCTCGCTTATATTACGTGGGCAAAGACGCTCGATCATGAACCTGATCAATATGTGCCTGTGGCTATGGTCATTACCGCTGCAATTTTTGCCGTCGCCAGCTTGCCGACATTTTTCTATCTCAGGGAACGTGCAATTCCGCAACCGCATTTGTATGGCGGCAAAGTGATTCAGGAATCCTTTCTGCGATTGAAAAATACAGTTATGAATGTCAGGCATTATCAGGATTTGATGCGTTTTCTGATTTGCCTGGTATTCTATCAGGCGGGCATACAGACGGTGATCGCATTAGCTGCAATCTACGCGCAGCAAGCGATGGGATTTGATACACAGGAAACAATACTGCTGATATTTCTGGTGAATTTCACTGCGGCGTTAGGTGCTTTTGCTTTTGGCCATGTGCAGGACAAGCTGGGTCATCGTGCTACGATTGCAATTACGCTTGTCGGTTGGATTGTCATGATATTAATGGCATGGTTCGCAGATGACCGCGCAATATTCTGGGCGGCCGCCAATCTTGCAGGGTTATGTCTTGGTGCATCCCAATCTGCAGGCCGTGCGTTGATAGGGGTATTCAGTCCTGTTTCCCGTCGTGCGGAATTCTTTGGTTTATGGGGGCTGGCCGTAAAGCTTTCCTCTATTCTTGGGCCGCTGACATACGGACTAATAAGCTGGGTTACTGATGGTGATCATCGTCTTGCGATGTTGATAACCGGCAGTTATTTTATAATTGGGCTATTCATATTAAAACATGTTGATGTGGCCCGAGGCCAACAAGCGGCGCTTCGTAGTTCTACAGATGCATAAGAATTCATCTATTTTTTCGGCGGTATTTTTTAAGTATTGTTGTTGAGAAATAGTCGATTATTTAATCTTAACCTGCAGGTTAACATCTTTAACACCATCAACCATCCAAGAAAGCATGTTTATTCGCGTGATCTGATCTTGACTCGTGGCGGTTCCTGTCAATAAAACTTTACCGTCATCAACCTGGATCTCGATATCACTGCCTTGTAGCCCGGGATCTGTATTAATGGCATATGCTATTCTCGCATAAACCGTTGAATCATCATAAGAAACACCGGATGGTGCTTCAATCCAGGATTCATGGGTTCTTTCTGCGTAATTTTCGCATCCGCTCAAGATTAATGGCGTGATGATTATCATAGCGGGGATGAATAAATTGTACCGGTTGAACATGGCATTATTTCCTATCGAATTTGTTTTGACCTTTAAAGTAATTCGAAAATTAAATTTACTATTCTGATGACAATGCGTTGTATTTAGAAACTTGTCGCATGCGTTTACTTATTATTAATCATAGCGCTAATGAACAGCCATAGACAAGTTACATTAAAAACTATGCGGGTCGAGCTTCATGATTGGATGATCAATAAAAACGCATCGTATTGATCATCCAGAATTTAAAAACAATCCGCTAAATGGTGAATTGACCGTAGATTAGTCAGAATCTCTTGGATTTGTATCAAAATCGCCCGGATCATACGCAGATGGTGTTGGTTTATCCATTAAGTGTCCGTCAGGGGTTCGTCTTGGCTCACCACATGCACTTAAAGTGAGGATTGCAAAAGCGATTAACACCAAAGAATATTTCATACTTATATCTCCTTTTTATATTAAAAAATTAAATCAATACTTATCCTAAAAAAGCAGATTTCCAAAAAACTGCATATCGTATGTTGACATTGATCAAAATTGTTCGGTTCTACATTTTATATGCTTCATTGTAAGGTTTTAATGTTTTGAGCGAATATAATCGAATACAAACCTGGTTCACAAGATCATCAGCCAAACAGTCAAATTCAATGACATCATATTTCCGTATTATACTGCGTAACCATGTCAATTGTCGCTTTGCAAGTTGTCGCGTTGCGGCAATACCCATGTCGTGCAGTTCTTTCAGGGTGATTGCCTGATTAAGATAGAGGCATGCTTGACGATAGCCGACGCACCGCATGGAAGGTAACTCAGGGCGAATTGCGAATCGTTCATGAATTGATGATACTTCTTCTATCAATCCCTGATCCAGCATATTTTCAAAGCGAGAAGCAATCCTTTGATGGAGTTGACTACGATCGGAAGGTTGTAAAGCCAAGAGAATAGTATGGTAAGGCAAACAGGGGTTTCTTGGCGATATCAGCATTTCAGACATCGGGCGATCCGTGATAAGACAAACTTCCAAAGCACGCTGGATGCGTTGAATATCATTCTGTTGAATGCGTTCCGCTATTTTGGGATCCAATTTACAGAGTTTCGCATGCATCGCTGGCCATCCCAGAGCTTTCGCCTCATTTTCAATTGATTGGCGCAATTTGCTGTCTGCTGGAGGTAGATCGGAAAGCCCTTCCAGTAGCGCCTGAAAATAAAGCATGGTGCCGCCCGCTAATAATGGGATATTACCGCGCTGGGTAATGCCGTGCATTGTCGTGAGAGCATCTTCTCGGAATTGTGCCGCTGAATAATTTTCTGTAGGGTCAAGTATATTAATCAGGTGGTGCGGTATTCTATCCATTGATTCCTGATCAGGTTTGGCCGTACCAATGTTCATAAAACGATAAACCTGGGCAGAATCTACGCTGACAATTTCGACCGGGAACTGTTTGGCAATTTCCAAAGCCACATGGCTTTTGCCACTTGCAGTGGGGCCCATCAGGAATAGGGCGGGCGGTAGTCCGTTTTTTACTTTACCATTCACATCGTTTATTGTTTTATCAGACGTTTTATCATTCATGTGTTGGGATGATAGAATAAAAATCCAAACTCAAACTACCCCTTTAATGCTTGACTATGAAACAACGTATTGTTAACTGTCCTCAATGTGGAAAATCCGTTTTATGGCATTCGGATAACACATTTCGTCCCTTTTGTTCTGAACGTTGTAAAACGATGGATCTTGCTCAATGGGCGCGAGAATCCTATCGTATAAGTCAATCAGAACAAGAACACAAAACTGAAGATTAAGATTAATCATGTCATGAAAAATGAAAATACATTTTCAATGCTGATTATAGTTCAGTAATACCCCGCATTATCGCTATGCCATGCGCCCCCATTTCCTGGGCTATTGCCAGATCTTTATATGTCATACCCCCTAGAGCATAAACCGGTAATGGATAATTACAGATCAAGGCAGCAAATTTCTGCCACCCTAATGGCTTTATGTTTGTATGACTCAGCGTCGGATAAACCGGACCCAGTACAACAAAATCAAGTTCTAATGCTTCCGCTTGATAGAGCTCTTCAGCATTATGGCAGGAAGCGCTGCACCAGCCGTGTTTGAGTTCGGGGCGCGCGGCTAAGGTCATGAGTTGGGCGGAGGGTAAGTGGATGCCATCGGTACGTACTTTGTGTAAATATGCGGTGTCATGATTAAGCAAAACCTGCGCACCGGTGCTTTGTGCAAGCGATATAACCTGTTCAGTGAAATTCTTGAGAGACAGCGCATTCATTGTTTTCTCGCGGATCTGTATCAAACGTAATCCATTTTGTACTGCTTGCTTTATTTGTTGTACAGATGTTTCAACACCCGCTTCTGAAGCGTGCGTTATGGCATAAATGGAGGGCAGCATTAATGCGCGTAATACAGGGGAATTGGCAGGCAGCATGGGCGTAACGCTAATATTGTGCGGTAATTGCCACGACAATAATTGATTTTCACGTCCATAGGGATCGCCATACCATTCTGTAACCCGGTAAAAGTGCAGTTTTACAGTGGCATGGGTATAGGAGAACAGGCGTGTAATCCAAGGATCGGCTTTGATGATCTGTATGCCCAGCTCTTCTTGTAATTCCCGGTCAAGCGCATGAAGCGGTGATTCTTCAGCTTCAATCTTGCCGCCGGGAAATTCCCAGTAGCCTGAATAGGGTTTTCCTTCCGGGCGGCAAGTCAGTAGAAAATTTCCATCTGGTTTTACAATAACAGCAGCGGCTACTTCAACAACAGGTGATGCCTTCATTGGTTTCTAAATAGAAGTTAATCGACCGATTTTTGTCGGCCTGCGAAATCTCTTGCAAACTGCCAGGCCACCCGCCCGCTGCGCGACCCCCGTTCCAATGCCCATTGCAGGGATTCCTGTGTTATTTCGGGGGTCATTGCTGCAATTCCAAAATAGATCAACCAGTGTCGTACTATGCTTAAGTATTGCTCTTGATCGAAAGGATAAAATGAAATCCACAAGCCAAAACGCTCTGAGAGGGAAATTTTTTCTTCTATCGCTTCGCTTGGATGTATTTCTCCACCTGAATGACGGGTTGTGAGATTATCGCGCATATATTCGGGTATCATGTGCCGCCGATTCGAGGTGGCGTAAATCAATACATTTTCGGAAATCGTGGTAAGAGAGCCATCCAGGACTACTTTGAGTGCCTTGTAACCTGGTTCATCAGATTCAAAAGACAAGTCATCGCAAAATAGAATAAAACGTTCCGGGCGTTTATGAATTATCTCCACAATATCATGCAAATCGACCAGATGATGTTTTTCCACTTCAATCAGACGCAAACCATTACTGGCATATTTGTTCAACAGCGCTTTGATCAGTGATGATTTTCCTGTACCCCGTGCACCCGTCAACAGAACATTGTTAGCAGAGAATCCCTGTACGAATTGGCGGGTATTTCGCTCAATACGCTTAATTTGTTGCTCGATGCAGCATAATTCATCTAATAAAATTCGATGCGGATGCTTGATTGATTCAAGATAACCGTGGTTATCTTGTTTACGCCAGCGGAAGGCTATACTGTTCTGCCAATCAGGTTCAGGCGCATCAGTCCGTAAAAGACATTCCAAACGTTCAAGCAATTTTTCTGCTTGATTACACAATTGTTCTAGTTTATCCATACAAGCCCTGTTGACCATGGTTATCAAACATTATTATCTGAAAATTCAGGAAATGAAGTGAGAATCATTCGGCAGTACTGTATGTCTGCCGCCTTCTTAGATAGGAAAATTTAACTTCGGTAATCTGAATTAATCTTCACATAGTCATAGGAAAAGTCACAAGTCCACAAACAAGTCGATGCGGCTCCACGGTTCAATACCACACGCACAGTAATTTCTGGTTCGTTCATGACCTGTTGACCTTGTTCTTCACGGTATCCAGGTGCCCGGCCGCCATTCTCGGCAACCAGCACTTGACCCAGATAAAGTTGTATCCGATTAACATCCAAATCATCCAAGCCAGCATACCCAATTGCAGCCAATATTCGTCCTAAATTGGGATCGGATGCAAAAAAAGCGGTTTTGATCAATGGAGAATGTGCAATGGCATATGCTACCTGTTTACATTCATCTATGTTTTTACCCGCTTCAATCTGCACAGTAATGAATTTTGTAGCGCCTTCTCCATCGCGAACGATCATTTGTGCCAATTCTATAGCAACTTCGGTTACGGCTTCCTGTAGTTGAGAAAATTCCGGGCTTTCTGATTCACAGATTTCGCGGTGTCCTGCTTGACCAGTAGCCATTAAGATTAACGCATCATTCGTGGAAGTATCGCCATCAACGGAGATACGATTGAACGAACAATCTGCGGCATAGCGAATCATCTTGTGTAGCAGTGAATGCGTAATTGAAGCGTCAGTTGCAATAAACCCAAGCATAGTTGCCATATTCGGGCGGATCATTCCGGAACCTTTGGCGATACCGGTAATTGTTACTGGTGCGCCCTGAAGCACTATTTGCCGGGATACGCCTTTGGGTACGATATCTGTTGTCATGATCGCCTGTGCTGCTTTGTACCAATTGTTTTTGTTCAGATCAGCTACAGCAACCGGTAACCCATTAATTACAGCATCTACTGGCAGAGGTTCCATAATTACACCGGTAGAAAACGGTAATATTTGCTGCGGCTCGCAGCCAAATAATTCAGCAAGCGCCGCGCAAGTTGCTCGTGCATGCTGGATACCAGTGTTTCCGGTTCCGGCGTTGGCGTTGCCTGTATTCACCACAAGGCCACGTATTGAGGCATTAGCCAGATTTTCTTTCGCAACAATGACCGGTGCAGCACAAAAACGGTTCTGTGTAAATACACCAGTAACATGAGTACCTTCGTCCAACGCAATAACCAGTAAATCCTTTCGATGTCGTTTTTTTATGCCAGCTTCGGCAATACCAAGCTTGACGCCCGGTATACATAACAAATGTTCAGGAAGTAATGTTGGGATATTGACAGGCATAGTTATTAAACAACTTTTAAATTGATGAGTAGTAAAAAATGAAATGATCCGGTTCTTCCGGAGATTTTTTAGTTTGAGTCAAATTGCATTAGCTGATTTCTCCAATTGGCGATAATATGCCATTTCGAATTCTACTGGTGGAATATTTCCAATCTCGCCGTGATCTGAGTGAAACATCCTGTATTTTGTGAAGCACCCGGGCATGGATATACCTTTCAGGATGGCAGAGCATCAGTCAGGAGCGATTTTGCGGAACTGATTTTTTATCCTATATCATGAGAATGATTCTCATTATTGATTCGTGTTCGCATACGTGCTTGACCAATAACGAGGAGAATGCTGTGCCGGTCACCGATCTTACAGAGCATCGAATCCATGTTTTATATACCGATCATCACAGCTAGCCGTATAGCTGGTTGCGCCGCAAACTTGGTAATACCTGTGATGCGGCTGATCTGGCGCATGATACTTTGCTGCGGTTATGGTTTCCCGGCAGCTACCGGTGCATCTGGACATGGAACCCCGTGCACTGTTGACGCATATCGCCAAAGGACTGGTCATTGACCACCGGCGGCGGCTGGATGTGGAGCGCGCCTACCTCGAAGCCATAGCCTGTCTACCGGAAGCGGAAGTACCTTCACCCGAAACACGCTTGCGCATCATCGACGCGCTGATGCGCATTGATGCCATGCTTGCCGGTTTACCTATAATGATATCTCTTGTACTCTAAGCTATTTCAAAATTAATGGGTTCGAGATCGTCAGTGTTAATGGTTTGCCGTGCTTTCCATAGATCATAGTGATCTTGCATTAATAGCCAGCTTTCAGGTGATCTACCAAGTACTTTGGAGAGCCTGATAGCCATTTCTGGAGAAATATCTGAAACACCGTTGATCAAACGATTGAAAGTGCTAATGGCTACGCCTAGGCGTTTGGCTATTTGATTGCCGGAAATATCATCGAACGGATCAATATACGTTCTTTTAATCAGTTCACCTGGGTGTGGCGGGTTATGTTGTTGAATAGTCATTAGTGATAATCCTCATAGTTTACAACATATGCATCACCGTCTTTAAAACGGAAAACGATGCGCCAGTTTTTGCTTACATCAACGGCCCAATGTCCTTTCAGTTTGCCTTTTAACTCATGCAGTCTATAGCCCGGTATGTTCATGTCATCAATAGTCATGGCTGAATGCAAAAATGCCAGTCTGTCGTGAATTTTGGTTGCATGATCAGCCTGAATGCCTGATGTGTTACCAGTCGTAAAGAATCGTTCAAGCCCTTTATATTTAAAGCTTTTAATCATATTGGACAGGTATCATAGCGGTTTTATCCCCGTTGCGCAACAAGGAATGATGGTGAGTGCTCAATTCATTGTGATTGTGGAATCCAACGACCATAGACTTTAATGATCATATTCCAATCTTTATGGCCCATTTGCTGGGCAACATCCATACAACATCCATATAATGTTTTCCTCTTGAAAGCAGTATAGAAGCAAAGGTGTGACGGGGCTGGTAGGGGTTGCGATTTTTATGCCCGCTCTTTTCAATGCAGGAGTCCAGACAATTTTGCGGATGGCCTGATCGTCCTTCCACGGCTGGTTAGTACGTGAATCATGAAAAACTATGTCGTTTTGTTCATTGGTCAATAACTGCTGATGATCAGCGCTTCTCTGGCTTCGGTTGCAGGGTGACTTCACGCTTCCCTGATTTTGTTTCGGTGCATTTCAAGTGGCCGCGGACTTTTGCAGCTCGTACATAAATACAGTTTTTGTCAAAGTCGACATCCTGCCAGCGCAAGGCGATCAGTTCGGAAGTTCTGAGGCCGGAATAAAACGCAAACTGAATCAGGTTTTTTTCTTGCCCTGTGGAGTTGGACTCCACACCGCAGATCGTGCGGTGGGAAAGCATAAAGACGATGACTGATAAAACGCAACACTATGCCGTTATTTACTGCCGCGTATCCAGCGCCAAACAGGTGCGCGAAGGGCACGGCCTGAATTCACAAGAGAACGCGCTGCCGGGAATATGCTCGGCACAAAGGCTATTATAGCCCAGGTCCTTCAGGACGAAGGCGTATCGGGCGGCCTGATCGACCGGCCCGGCATCAAGGCGCTGCTGGCGTTTCTTAAACAAAACCGCAATCAAGCCTATGTCGTGATCATTGACGATATCAGCCGCCTGGCACGCGGATTGGAAGCCCATATTCAGCTTCGCACCGCGATCAGCGGCGCGGGCGGCAAGCTGGAAAATCCGTCGATTGAGTTCGGTGAGGATTCCGACAGCCAACTGGTCGAGAACCTGCTGGTCAGCGTTTCCCAGCACCAGCGCCAGAAAAACGGCGAACAGGTAAAAAAAACCGGATGCTGGTGCGTGCCGAACCTGTGGCCACTATCGTACAAACCGCGCTGGAGGGATTTGCTTCGGGGCGTTTTGAAACGCAATCCGAGTCAAACATTATCTAGACTCCCAGGATGCGTTTCCAAAAGGGCGGGGCGGCCATGTTCATTACCAGCGCGTCCATAATCTACTCAACCAGATTCTGTATACGGGTTATATCGATCTACCCGGCTGGGGCATTCATTTCCAGCCCGGCAAACATGAGCCGCTGATCAGTTTTGAAACCTGGCAAGCAATTCAGGAACGTCTGAAAGGAAAAGCCAAAGCACCGGCACGCAAGAACTTAAATCAGGATTTTCCGTTACGGGGATTTGTCACCTGCGCGAGCTGCAATGAGGCCATGACATCGTGCTGGTCTACAGGGCGTAACAAACGGTATGCGTATTATCTATGCCAGACCAGAGAATGTGCAGAATACGGCAAGTCCGTGCGCAAGGAAAAGATCGAGGAAGAGTTTGATAACCTGCTACTCAATCTGCGACCTTCACAGAACCTGTTCTACATGGCGCTGGATATGTTCCGGGATTTATGGAACGACCGGCTAAACAAACGCAAATTGAATGCCTCTTTTATGGGTCAGGAAGTGCAAAAACTAGAACTCTCTATCGCAAAGCTCTTGGATCGGATTGTTGAAACAGACAGTCCGAATATCATCGTCGCCTATGAAAACCGTATCCGGGAACTGGAAAACCGCAAGGCGGAGCTGAATGAAAAAATCAGGACATGCGGCACGGTGTTGCCGGATTTTGATGAAACGTTTAGAACCGCTTTCTCGTTTCTCTCGAACCCGCATAAAATATGGTGTTCCGAGAGACTAGAGGACAAAAGAACGGTGCTAAAACTGACTTTTGCCGACAAATTATCCTACTGCCGAAATGAGGGGTTTAGAACCGACCAATACGCCCTGCCGTTCGCCCTTTTAGAGGGTTTGGAACAGGGTAATTATGAAATGGTGGGTCTGGTTGGACTCGAACCAACGACCAAGGGATTATGAGTCCCCTGCTCTAACCGACTGAGCTACAGACCCCTGTTTTTTCTTATTTTATCAATTGCCGGTATCCAGAAAGCTGCGTAGTCTTTCGGAACGTGCAGGATGACGTAATTTCCGTAGCGCTTTGGCTTCAATTTGTCGTATGCGTTCGCGGGTAACATCAAACTGTTTACCGACTTCTTCAAGTGTATGATCGGTGTTCATTTCAATGCCGAAACGCATACGCAGGACTTTTGCTTCGCGCGGTGTCAAAGAGTCAAGTATATCCTTTGTTACCCCTCTAAGGCTAGCATAAACTGCAGCATCGGCTGGTGCCATTGTAGCGGAGTCTTCTATAAAGTCACCAAGATGAGAATCCTCATCATCCCCAATTGGAGTTTCCATAGAAATGGGTTCTTTGGAGATTTTAAGAATTTTTCGAATTTTTTCTTCCGGCATCTCCATTTTTTCAGCAAGTACAGCGGGTTCTGGCTCTTGTCCGGTTTCTTGGAGTATTTGACGTGAAATACGGTTCATTTTATTGATGGTTTCAATCATATGAACCGGGATCCGAATGGTGCGTGCCTGATCGGCGATGGAACGTGTTATAGCCTGTCTTATCCACCAGGTTGCATAAGTAGAGAACTTATACCCACGACGATATTCGAATTTATCGACCGCTTTCATCAGACCAATATTACCTTCTTGTATTAGATCAAGGAATTGTAATCCACGGTTGGTGTATTTTTTAGCAATAGAAATAACCAGTCGTAAATTGGCTTCGGTCATTTCCCGTTTTGCACGGCGCGCTTTTGCCTCACCTGTCGACATTTTCCGGTTTATTTCTCGCAGGTCTTTGATCGAAATACCGATTGTTTCCTTGAGATTGTGTAGTTTTTGCTGTTGTTCGATAATCTCGGGCTTGTAATGCTCAAGGGCCTGACTATACGATTTTACTAATGCGATTTCTTTTGTAATCCAGTCAAAGTCCGTTTCATTTCCAGGGAATGTTTTGATGAAATAATTGCGCGGCATTTTGGCCCTTGTTACGCATAATTCCATTATTTTGCGTTCGTATTGACGTACGTCCTGAACTAATGTGCGTTGCATATCACATAGTTTTTCCACGGTTTTCGCCGAGAAACGTACGCACATAAGTTCATTGGAAATTTTTTCCTGTAATTCCTGGTATTTGCTACTGTTAGGACCTTCGTTGTTCAAAACGGTTTGCATTTCAGCAAAGAGATCACGAACCGCATGAAAATGAACTAATGCATCTTCTTTGAGTTGTATCAAGTCTGCACTGACTATGCCATTGTCATCTGCATCGTCGTTGTTATCATCATCATCGAGATCATTGGAATCCAAATCGGAATCAATGGAGTCGTTTGCCATGTCAGTATTCAGAATATCCTGATCATCAGAATCAACTAAGCCGTCGACAACTTCATCTATGCGCAGATTGTCGTTTTCAACCTCCAATGCCAGTCTTGTGATTTCGGCTATAATAGGCGGACAGGCGGAGATTGCCTGGATCATATGGCGCAGCCCACCTTCGATCCGTTTAGCAATTTCGATTTCACTTTCACGCGTCAACAAACCGACTGACCCCATTTCACGCATATACATACGCACAGGGTCCGTGGTGCGTCCAAACTCTGAGTCAACTGAGGATAGCGCTGCTTCTGCTTCTTCTGCAACATCTTCATCTGCGACTGTCGTGGCCGAGTCAGACATTAACAGTGTTTCCGCATCAGGTGCTTCATCATGCACGGAAATTCCCATGTCGTTGATCATGCTGATAATGCCTTCAATTTGCTCAGCATCCAGCATGTCATCCGGTAGGTGATCGTTGATTTCCGCGTATGTTAAATAACCACGTTCTTTACCCAGTACGATCAGCCTTTTCAAACGCATGCGTCTTGCTTCTATATCCTGGGCGGATGTATTACTTTCAGCTATCGTTATCGTAGCTACAGATTCAATGTTAGTAAATTGCTCTGTTGCACCTTTTGTTTTTTTGCCAGTGCGAGGTTTTGCTTTCTTGTTTTTTTGTTTTTCACTTTCTATAGTCATTGCGTCGTCAGCCAATCGAGTTGTATCTTGGGTTCTGTTCCGGGAGGACTTAGCAGAGGTTTTTATATTATTATTTTCTTCCGTGCTTGAGGTTGACTTTTCAACTTCTGTGTCGTTAGTTTTGACTGATTTTGTCTTTGACATATTATAAATATTCCAATTTAAGATGGAGTGAAAAGTATAGAAGCTGAAAATCGGTAATTATATCAAAATTTCTTTTTGTTTTGATTTGTATCATGGTGAATTGGCATAGAATCGATATTTTCTGATATCAGCAGCCTCATCAATATATTCGATTCAAATGTGCAAAAAACCGATTAGTGCATAGACAAGCGCTGTAATTCTCTTTTTTCTTCCTCCGTTAATAGTTTGAGGGGTTTGCTGTGCAGTTCGGTCATGCGTTTTTTTCGCTGTATATCCGCAAGCATTCTTAACGCACCATAAAATTCTGCATCAAGATCGAGATCATCATTCCATTCGAGTGTTTCGCTTTCTATTGTTTCCAGTAACGTTTTAGAGGAGGTTTCTTGGAAATGATTCAGTAGTGAAGATGTTGTCGAATTGATTGCAATATCGGGGTGCTTGTTCAGAAATTCAACTAAGATTTTTAAAGTGGTGAATTCTTCGCTGTTATCGTTGCATTGCAGAATCAATTCATTATCCAAATTGTTAAAATACCTGGGTTTATGCAACAGAATCAGTAACAGCCAGCGATAGGGTGATATAGGCTGCTTTCGAGGTATGCTTTTTTGAACATTGAGGGATGTCTTGCGTTTGATTTCCATAAGTATTTCCAAATCATGCAAATCCATATCGCACATTTGAGCTATGCGTTTTAACAGCATTATCGACAATGCGGGTGCATTGATGTTTTTTAATAGCGGTTTTATGTCATGAATAAATTTGGCGCGATCTTCATTGTGGTGAAGATTCAGTTCTTGCGAAAATACTGTTAACAAAAATTCGGATAATGGCAAGGATTGTGTAATTAATTGTTCAAAAGCATTTTTTCCATATTGATGGATAAAGCTGTCAGGATCTTCGTTCTCGGGTAAGAATAGAAATTGAATCGTTTTACCGTCGGAAAGTTGTGCCAGGCTGTTTTCTAATGCGCGTTTTGCGGCTTTTTTTCCGGCATTGTCACCATCGAAGCAGAAAACAATCTTGTCAGAATAACGCAGTAGTTTCTGAATATGGAAATCGGTAACTGCGGTACCTAAGGTTGCCACGCTATAATCTATACCGTACTGAGAAAGTGCGACGACATCCATGTAACCTTCGACAACAACGACACATTTTGCGTCTCGAATGGCTTTGCGCGCGGAGAATAAATTGTAGATTTCATGTCCTTTAACAAAAATATCCGTTTCAGGTGAATTCAGATATTTGGGTTCTCCGTGATCTACAATACGGCCGCCGAATGCGACGATCTGACCTGTTTGGTTCAAAATTGGAAACATGATGCGATCCCTGAATCGATCATAGTGCTTACCATTATCATGGATTATTATCAATCCTGCGCGGATCAGGATGTTTTTGGTTTTTTCTGCATTGTAATCTGGAAAAATAGCTGCCAGATTTTGCCATTCTTTTGGCGCATACCCTATTGCGAAACGGACGGCGGTCTGACCGGTGAGGTTGCGTTCTTTTAAGTAATCGATAGCTCTTTGTGATTGCTTAAGCTGTTCTCGGTAAAACTGGGTTGCGATTCGGATAATTTCATATATGTCTTGGGTAGTGCATGCCGTTGTATCGTCCGGTTTTGCATTTGTTAAACGAGGCGTTTTTCCTGGGATTGGCTGCGGTTCAGGTATGGACATGCCGATAGACGCGGCTAATTGTTGTACTGCTTCAACAAAATTGTATCCGCTATATTCCATCAGGAAATTGATAGCATTACCATGTGCGCCACAACCGAAACAGTGGTAGAACTGTTTTACCGGGCTGACTGTAAATGATGGAGTTTTTTCGCTATGGAATGGGCAGCACGCGGTATAATTCGCACCCGCTTTCTTGAGCGAAACATGACGATCAATCGTGTCAACGATATTAACGCGATTTAGCAGATCATGAATAAACGACGGAGGTATTATCACTATTCGAAAGCAATCAAATAATGTCCGGCTATGTTAAGGTTGAAGCAAGTATATAAATAGTTATGGTAGATGTGAATTGTAAATATTTTTACGGGTAAAATTTATATCCGGTTTTTATCAGTTCAACCGGTAATCCTTGCTTTCACAATCGCAGATACTTTTGCCATGTCTGTTCGTCCAGACAGTCTGGGTTTTAAAATGGTCATGACTTTGCCCATGTCTTGCACATTTTTTGCCCCCGTTTCATTGATAGCCTCGGTGATAAGAAGTTCAACCTCATCATTCGAAAGTGCTTTGGGCATGTATATGCTGAGGATATTCATTTCGTCTTGCTCAGCGGCAGCTAGGTCATGGCGCTTTGCAGCTTCATAATGCGCAATGGAGTCCTTACGCTGTTTAAGCATTTTCTCGATGATAGCGACAATTGCAAGGTCATCAACTTCAATCCGCTCATCGACTTCTTTTTGCTTAATGGCTGCTTGCAACAGACGTATCGTATCGCGCTGTTTAGTATCCCCGGTACGCATAGCCGCTTTCATGTCATCGGTAATTTTTTGTTTTAAGCTCATGATGAATAATCGTCTGCGTGGTAATGCATATATATTGATCCGGGGTTTTGTTTACGACGCACAGTCAAATTAAAGTAATTTTCTTGAGTTGAATGATTGATGCATTATGCAGCAAATATTGTAAATTAGAACAAAGCATGTTTTGTGCAGTATCATTTAACCTATTCTGGAAATATTTACTTCAGTAGAGCTTTGGCGGCAGCAATTGGCTGCGCAGTCTTTTGTAGTTGCGTTTTACCGCTGCGGCCAATTTGCGTTTGCGTTCAGCGGTTGGTTTTTCATAGAATTCACGCGCACGCAGTTCGGTTAACAAGCCGGTTTTTTCAATCGACCGCTTAAAGCGGCGCATTGCAACTTCAAAAGGCTCATTTTCTTTGACTTTTATAGTGGTCATAAATATAAATTATCTCCAGTAGTTGTAATAAAATAAAAAACGTTCCGATTCGCAGTGGAAAGCCCGATAACGTATTAAAAAAGCTTTCAATTGTACCATATATGTGATGGATTATGTAACCATGACTATTTCAACTACTTAGAAATGATTGTTTTAGGCATAGAAACTTCTTGTGATGAGACCGGTGTAGCGCTGTACGATAATAAACAGGGCTTGCTGAGCCATGCTTTGTACTCCCAAATTGAAATGCACCGTGAATATGGGGGTGTCGTTCCGGAGCTTGCCTCAAGAGACCATATTCGCTGCATTGTTCCTCTGATACGGCAGGTTCTGGTGGAATCAGACTGTACACTCAACACTATAGATGCGATTGCCTATACACAAGGGCCGGGACTGGCAGGCGCATTGTTGGTCGGTGCCAGTATCGGCGCGGCGCTTGGTTTTGCATTGAGCATTCCGACGATCGGCATTCATCATCTGGAAGGCCATGTGCTGTCGCCATTACTGTCAACACCGGCACCACAATTTCCTTTTATTGCATTATTGGTATCTGGTGGCCACACACAATTAATGCGTGTTGATGGTATCGGACGATATCAATTGTTGGGTGAAACGGTAGATGATGCCGCAGGTGAGGCTTTTGACAAAACGGCCAAGCTGCTTGGGTTGGGATATCCGGGAGGAGCGGCGCTATCTAGATTTGCTGAACAAGGCCGTCCGGGACGGTTCAAGTTGCCTTCTCCCATGCTTCATAGCAGTGATTTCAATTTCAGTTTCAGTGGCCTGAAAACCGCAGTGCTGACTTTAATACATCAGCAGCCGGACGATCGGCAAACATATGCCGATATTGCTTGGGCATTTCAAGATGCCGTGATTACTGTGTTGGTTGAGAAAGCATTAGCCGCACTTGCGGAATCAGGTTTGAATCAACTGGTTGTTGCGGGTGGTGTGGGTGCAAACAAGCAATTACGTTGTCATCTCACTGAAAGAGCCGAGGCTATCGGTGCAGCCGTTTTTTATCCGCAGCTGGAGTTTTGTACGGATAACGGCGCGATGATTGCTTTAGCCGGTGCTTTACGATTGCAAGCTGCAGGTGGATACAGAGATGTGTCAACATGTGGCTTTACAGTTCGTGCCAGATGGAATCTGGTCCAAACTTTGTGCGGATAGTGTGCTGGCAAAAGCGGTGTAAGCATTTGATCAGTACTGGTAGGAGTTTTTTTAAGTACCGGGTTATTTTTTTGTTATAAGCGCCTGGTATTTGGCCTGTAACTGTGCAGTACTTTCTACGCAATCCGGATTGAGAATAATGCAGTCGACAGGACAAACCTCAACGCATTGCGGAACATCGTAGTGGCCGACACATTCCGTACATTTTCCTGAATCTATAACATAGATTTCCTCGCCCTGGGATATTGCGCCATTTGGGCATTCAGGTTCGCAGACATCACAATTAATACATTCATCCGTTATGATTAATGCCATGTTTACCTCAACATTTATTTTGCTACTTTACCATTCTATACCGCAGGTGTTGCGCCACATAGGGATGTACAAATTTGTCGGCTTCACCGCCAAGTAACGCAATTTCACGTACGATCGTCGCGGAAACAAACATATATTTTTCATTGGGCGTCATAAACAGGGTTTCGACATCCGGATACATGCTGCGGTTCATACCAGCCATCTGAAATTCGTATTCAAAATCGGAAGCGGCGCGTAGGCCGCGCAATATAATGCGGGCATTTTGCTGTTGCAGAAAATTCATCAACAGGCCCGAAAATGCGGTAACACTGACATTCGGACAATCGGACAAGACTTGCCGGGCCATATCGACACGTTCATCGAGCGTGAAAAATGGTTTTTTTGCACTGCTAACAGCAATTGCTACGATGATTTGGTCAAAAATGCGTGCTGAACGCCTGACCAGGTCTTCATGACCGCGTGTAATAGGATCGAAAGTTCCCGGGTAAACGGCTTTATCCATGATTGTCCTGATCTCGGTTTAATTCCAAAAGATAATAATTAACCTTGCCTGCTTTACCTTTACGCCAGATATACCAGTGCTGTAAGTGTTTGTCGAGATTGTGGGCATGCTCAGTTTCTAGATAAATCTGGGCATCCGGGGTCAGAAGCGGTGGCAGCAAGGATAGTATTTTCGGCAATATTTCCAACCGGTAAGGGGGGTCGAGAAATACAATATCAAATTTCCGTATATCGGTAGTCAAAAAAACAGTAGCATCCATTCTGATCAGTTCAACAGAATCCGCTTGCAGTTTGATTCTGTTTTCCGATAATGCCTGGTATGCACTATTGTCGGATTCTATCATGACTACCTTTGTTGCACCGCGCGAAGCAGCTTCAAAACCAAGCGCGCCACTGCCGGAAAAAAGATCAAGGCAACTTAAACCTATCAGATCCTGTCCGAGCCAGTTAAAAAGTGTTTCGCGCACCCTGTCAGGTGTAGGGCGTAAATCGGCATGGGCTGGAAACGTAATAATACGACTTCGCCACTGGCCACCGATGATGCGGATTCTGCCTGAATTTAAAGCCATGTAAATGGAATTGTGGTTCAATCGCCAGCCGGTTCCATAGCGCCAACAATAATCGCAACCATGTTTCTTGGCACTATCCGGCGTTGGAATGCATCCTTGATTTGAGCGACCGTAACCACTTCAACCGCTTTTAAATAGTCATCCAAATAAGTTACGGGCAGGTGATAAAAACCCATCATAGCTAGATATCCTAGAATCTTCTTGTTGCTGTCAAGGCGCAGCGGAAAACCACCAATGATATTTTGTTTTGCGTCCAGCAGTTCCTGTTCTGTCGGACCATCTGCAATAAACTGCTGTAAAACATCTTGTGTTAAGGTTAGCGCTTCCTCGGATTGATCTTTTCGGGTTTGTAGTCCGATTTTAAAAGGCCCTTTTTCTTTCAGCGGTGCAAAAAAGCTTTGAACGCTGTACGCGAGGCCTCTTTGCTGACGAATTTCTTCCATCAGGCGTGACACGAAACCGCCTCCACCCAGAATATAATTGCCGACAAGGAGCGGAAAATAATCCGGATCAATTCTGCGAAGTCCAGGATAAGCCAGCAATATGTGACTTTGAGTCGCAGGGTGTGTGATTCTTTCGATACCGCCTTGCGGATTTTTAACGGGCGGAATCGATGCATTCTTGTTTTTCTCTGAAAGCTTGGGAAGGTTCTGCGTCAGAAAGTCTGCAATGCGTACAGCTTCCTGTTTGTTGATGTCGCCTATCATGGCAATGATGGCATTGTGCGCACCATAATAGCTTTGATAAAAGGAAATCAGATCATCGCGTTGAATAGTTTTAATGGTTTCGATTTCTCCGGCGTCATTCATGGCGTAAGGATGATCGCCATAGAGCATGTTCATAAGCGTACGATCCGCAATATAACCGGGTTTTGTGCTGGATTCTTTGATGCTGGCAATCATTCTGGTTTTTTCACGTGAGAGAATGTTGTCGGCGAATTCAGGGCTTTGCAGGATTCTGGAAAAAATGTCGAGAGCCTGCTGGCGTTCACGATCGCTGCTTAAGGTGCGCAATGTCAGGCCGGCGCGATCTGCGTCAAACTGTCCACCGAGCTGTGCGCCGACATCTGCGAGCATATTCGCTATGTCATCTTCCGACAGGCCGCCGGCACCAAGACTTAATAAATGCTGTGTCAAGCTGGCAGCACCGGATTTTTCTTTCGTATCCATGCTGCTGCCAGCAGCAAATTCCACACTGATATCCAGCATCGGCAATGCGTGATTCTCTACAAAATAGACGCGCGCGCCGGAAGATGTTTGCCAGAATTCAATGGAAAGCGAGGCTGATGCGGGGAGGGTAAAGGTACCGATCAGCAAAAAAAATATCAGTTGTTGGATACGCATAAAAATGTTCTCGTAAAATACGTCAGAAAATATTAACCGCTGTTTCTCAGTCCTGATGTCACACCATTGATGGTTAAATGTATGGAACGTTTAATTTCATCACTGTCCTCCCCGGATCGATAACGCCGTATGAGCTCAACCTGAAGATGATTCAATGGATCGATATAAGGCATCCGATTACGGATGCTGCGCGCCAGTGTGGGATTGTCCTGCAGCAGTTTCGTGTTACCGGTGATGGAAAAAAGCCATTTGCTGCAGCGTTTCCATTCTGCGTGAATGCGGCCAAAAACCTGATTGCGCAGTGTTTCGTCCGTTACCAGTTCGGCATAACGCGAAGCAATACCCATATCGGTTTTCGCCAGTACCATATCCATGTTTGATAATAGGGTTTGCATAAATGGCCAGGTTTTGTACATCTCCTGTAGCAACGCCAAGCCTGTCCCCGTCGGGTCTTCCTGCACAAAAGCTTCAACGGCGTGCCCAAAGCCGTACCAGCCAGGCAACATGGTACGGCTAAGCCCCCAGCTGAATACCCATGGAATGGCGCGCAGGTCTTCAATCGCATCCGATGGCTTGCGTGAAGCGGGACGGCTGCCGATATGTAATCCCGCGATTTCCCGAATCGGTGTTGATTCGAGAAAGAACTGCTTGAATCCTGGTGTTTCAAATACCAGATTGCGGTAAGCGGAAAATGAATGTTGCGACAGTTTCTCCATTGCTTGGTAATAACGCGGTGCATTGTCGCCGATCGGATCATTACCCAACAGCGTGGCTTCAATTGTCGCGGCCGCCAGCGTTTCAAGATTTCGTCTGCCAATTTCAGGTTCGGCATATTTGCTGCTGATCACTTCACCTTGCTCGGTTACGCGGATTTGTCCATTCACGCTGCCGGGTGGTTGCGCCATGATGGCCTGATAGCTGGGTCCGCCGCCGCGCCCAACCGTACCGCCACGGCCATGAAAAAGTCTTAACTCAACATGATGCTTGGCAAAAACCTTGGTTAATTCAATTTCTGCCTTATAAATTTCCCAGTTGGAAGTGATGAAACCGCCATCCTTGTTGCTGTCAGAATAGCCGAGCATGATTTCCTGTACGCTATTTCGCGAAGCCAGCAGCTTCTTATAATAAGGCAGTGAAAACAATTGATCCATGATCGTGCTGCAACTGCGCAAATCGGTAATAGTTTCAAATAGTGGAATGATGTTTAATCCGAGGTGTGGATTCTCGCCTGCCTGCAACAGCCCGACTTCCTTTAACAACAGTGCGACTTCGAGTACATTGATGATATGCGTTGTCATCGAAATGATGTAATTGGGTATCGCGGCATGGCCAAAGCGCCGATGAATATCCGCTGCTTTTTGCAGAATACGGAGTTCGCTTTGTGTGGATTCGGAGTATTCCAGATAAGGTGAAAGCAGCGGTCGTGGGCTACTGATTTCTGTGAGCAACCACTGAATACGGTCATTTTCAGGCATTTCCAGGTAGCCGGTATGATGTGTACCGAGTTCATAGAGCTCGGCAACAACCTGCTCGTGCACCTTACTGTGTTGACGCATATCCAACGGTGCGAGATGAAAACCGAAAACGTCCGCTGCGCGCCGCAAGTTACGCAAGGCACCACGAGCAATCCAGTTGGATTTATGGTGCTTCAGTGATTTAATGATTACATTGAGATCATGGACGAATTCCATGCTGTCGGCATAAGGTTCCACCGAATCCAACAGTTCTTTTTGTTTCGTAGTATGCCCTAAATGCAGACAGGTTGCTGCAAGGCGTGCGCCCATACTGATAAACGCACGGCGATAGGGTTCGTCAATGCGGCAGGCGGGAATGTCGGGAGATGAAGCGGCCAGTTCTTCGAGTTCATCGGTAATATTAACCAGACGTTCGGCCAGACTCATGGTGCTGCCGATTCTCTCTACTTCGGTTATGTAATAGTCCAATGCCAAAGCCGACTGGCGTTCAATGGCGTAAAGCAATACCTGGTGCGTGACAAAGGGATTGCCGTCACGATCACCGCCGATCCAGCTACCTATGCGCAAAAAGGAATGTACATAGGGCGCATTTTCTCCCATATGTCGTTCCAACAAGTTCTCTATTTTGGCGTAGATGTAGGGTACTTGTGATAAAAAGGTATAGGTGTAATAGGTCAGGCCATTATCGATTTCATCATGTACCGATAAGCGAACCGAACGCAGCATGCGCGTTTGCCATAAGATTTGTATCATGGCACGCAGGTTTTCTTCGTTTTGCCGCATTTCATTCGGTGTGAGCTCGGTATAAGCACGTTCTCGCAATAATCGCTCGATGGTCAGCTGGCAGTCAAGAATGCTCTTGCGTTGCACTTCTGTCGGATGTGCTGTCAGCACCGGGGAGACGACTGCTTTGGCAAAAAATTTCGCCAATGTCGCACTATCGATACCATTTTTGATTACTCTGTCCAGCGCCAAGGTCACACTGCCGGCCTGTGGCGGCGATCCGGCGCGCAGATGTGCGCGTCGTCGCCGATTGTGATGCACATCTTCAGCAATATTGGATAGCTGCGAAAAATAACTGAATGCGCGAACGACGACTACGGTTGCTCTGTTGCTGAGTTCGGTCAGGATTTGGTCCAGTTTCTGGCGTGCCTGAGGATCCTGTTCACGGTGGAAGCGGATTGCAGTCTGGCGGATTCTTTCCACCAAATCAAATGCTTCCTCGCCTTCCTGCTCCCTCAGCGTATCTCCAAGCATGCGGCCCAAAAAGCGAATATCTTCTCGAAGTGGCCAATCCTTATTGTCATGGGATTCTTGTTCGAAATGATTATCCAAACCTGCTCTATACATAGTGTTACTTCACCTTTAGTTTAAATGTGTTGTTTATATTCGGGTAATTTTATGTTGATTCAAGTTTGTCCAACTCAGCATCGGTCATGCTAGAATGGCTGTACATATTGTTTTTTGTAATTTTTATTTAGTTTTTTAATGTCCAATTCACTACATTGTATTCCTCAGAGAATTGTTATTGCGTCACGCGAAAGCCTTCTTGCCATGTGGCAAGCAAAATTCATCCGGCAGCAATTAATCCAATTATACCCGCAAACCGAAGTAGACATACTCGGTATGACGACTAAGGGCGATCAGATCCTCGACAAGTCTTTATCAAAGATCGGTGGTAAAGGGCTTTTTATCAAGGAACTGGAGCAGGCGCTGGAGGAAAGGCGTGCCGATATTGCTGTGCATTCGATGAAAGATATGCCGATGAATGTGCCAGAGGGGTTTGAGCTGGCTGCCATTACGGAACGCGAAGATCCGCGTGATGCATTCGTTTCCAATCACTATCAAAGCCTTGAAGCATTGCCGTCAGGCAGTGTTGTCGGCACATCCAGTTTGCGGCGGGAAAGCCAGTTGCGCGCGCAATTCCCGCATCTGGAGGTCAAGCCGCTGCGGGGCAATGTGCAAACCCGTTTGCGCAAACTGGATGAGGGACAATATGCAGCGATCATTTTGGCCGCGGCAGGGCTCAAACGCCTGGAACTGTCGGCACGTATTACTGCTTTGTTGAGCCCTGAACAAAGTTTGCCCGCCGTAGGGCAGGGGGCGTTAGGTATCGAATGCAGGAAAGACCGACTGGATCTGGTTGCATTATTGCAACCGCTACACCATCGGGAGACCGCGTATTGTGTCCAGGCTGAACGTGCGATGAGTCGTGTATTGGGCGGCAGTTGCCAGATACCGCTGGGTGCTTTTGGTGAAATTGTAGGCGATACGTTGAAGTTGCGCGGATTTGTCGCCAGTCCTGACGGTTCACAAATAGTGAGTACCGAATTAAATGGTGAACCGGAAAAAGGGGAAGCGTTGGGCAAAGCAATGGCGCAAAATCTGATTGCCCAAGGGGCCGACAAAATTTTAGCGGAAATCGTTCCCATAGGGGGCTGGTGAAAGTCGAAAGAAAATGGATTCAAAGACCAAGCCGCTTGAAGGTATCAGTGTTCTGATTACCAGGCCGGAACATCAGAGCACGGTTCTGGCCGAAGGTATCCGTAATCTTGGCGGCAATCCTGTTGTTTTTCCCGTATTGACCATATCCGATGTAATGGATAAGTCGCTCGTGATGGCATGCATTGAACGGCTTGACGAGTATGATCTGTGTATTTTTGTAAGTCCGAATGCCGTGCATAAAACGATGCCATTGATCCGGACAAAGCACTCCTTGCCATTACACATGAAAATTGCTGTGGTAGGTAAAGGCAGTGCAGATGCACTCAGGGAATATGGTATTGAAGATATTGTTGTGCCTGCCGAACGGTTCGATAGTGAGGCTTTGCTTGAGCATGAAGCGCTGCAACAGGTTTCCGGGAAACGAATTGTGATTTTTCGAGGTAATGGCGGAAGACCACTATTGGGTGATACCTTAAAGCAGCGCGGAGCGATTCTGGATTACGTGGAGTGTTACTATCGCGGTAAACCCGATGTGGACGCGACGGAATTACTCTCAAACTGGTCACAAGGCCGAATAAATGCTGTTATTATCACAAGTAGCGAAGGATTGCATAATTTATTTGACATTATTGGCCAAGCTGGCCAACAATTACTGCGAGTGACACCTGTATTTACCGCTCATGCACGTATTGCCGATATTTCGAGGGAGGCCGGGCTGAAAAAAGTGATTTTAACAACAATGGTCGGAGATGAAGGCATTATACGGGGCGTGCAAGAATATTTCAGCGCGTAAAAAAATCCTGTAGCTTAGTGGTCGGAAATAATTTTGGTTAACCTGATTGACGTGAGAAAAGTTCAGGCATGCTGTATGCCGGGATTGTCAGGGCTCATGCAGTCAGGGTGTTGCGTATGATAAGGTTTGTAGGTGAATTTGAATACGATAATGAGAAACTCTGGGCCTATAGTTAGCATGTTCTAATATTGCATCATTTCTCGGATAATTGCGTTGAATCGGCATAATCAACTGAATCAGCCAATCAGAGTGCAATAAGCAATATCGATTATCGGCTCCGATATTTTAAAGGGGAGAGAATATGAGACTGATACTTTGGGTGTTGGTGCTGTTTGCAGCTGCTGTTGCCGTGACACTTGCTGTCGAAGAATATAGTGCGGGTACGATCATGGTGGAAATACCGCCATATGAGAAAAAGGAACTGCCATTGGATTACGCGATTGTCAGCGTACTGGCGGTTTTTTTTATGTTCTATATCCTGATCCGTATGCTGGGCGGATTGCTGAATTTACGCGTGATCAGATCCGAATCGCTGATGATGAATGGGTTACAGGCTTTTTTCGAGGGCAATTATGCGCAGGCTAGAAAGTATGCTGCAAAAGGCTTCAAGTGCTCAGGTGAGTCATTAGTCAAATCCATCAACGCGGTCGTGGCGGCTCGTTCTGCGCATGAACTGGGTGACAGGGCTACTTGCGAAGCGGTGTTGCAGGGCGCGGAAGACGATACATCCAATGAAAAAGCGTTGCGCCTGATAACTAAAATCGATCTGTTGGTAAAGGATGGTCGCTATCAGGAAGCTCTGGGTAGTTTCGAAAAATTGTACAAAACCGGTGGGTTGCAATCAACGCTTGTTCTGCAACTGGAAATGGAAGCGCAAAAACATGCTAGGAATTGGGATGCGGTATTGGAAATATCCGGCATTCTGATTCAGCGCCATCCGCTTAACAAGGATTATTTCGAGAAAGTAAGATATGAAGCGCATATGGAAAATTTTAAGCGTAAAGCTTCCGATCGGGATTCCTTGAATAAATACTGGCTTGGCCTGACTGAGTACGAACAAAGCAACAGTCAGTTAGCCGCTGCGGCTGTGCGCATTTATATCGCTCTGGGTGAGTGTGCAATGGCGCATAAGATAATTGAACAGAATGTACAGAACGGATGGAATGCAGAGTTGATTGCGCTTTATGCCGAATGTCTCAATTATCATGTCAACAGGCAAATCGAATGCGCCGAAGTATGGCTCAAAGCGCAGCCGAACAATGCCGGCTTGTTGCTGACGTTGGGTAAACTGTGTACGCACTGCGAATTGTGGGGTAAAGCGCAGAATTATCTGGAAGCCAGTATTTCAGTTGAACCAAGCACGACAGCCTATTTTGCATTGGCGCAATTGAATGAAAAGCTCGGTAAGCATGAGATAGCTATGGATAACTATAATAAGGCTGTAGAGTTCACGCTGAAAAAAATGGCTAGCGGCAACTAAACCATATAATTATGGTTTATTGCTGATCGAAGGTGTAAAAACATCAGAGAAAAAGCCATCCTTGGGTAAATTGCGCAATGCCGTAAAATCCTGATAAGCAGCCTTGACCATTACCGGAGAGCCACAAGCATAAACTTGGTGGTTCTCCAACGTCGCATAATCCTGTAAAACGGCTTCGTGAACAAACCCTGTTCTGCCTGTCCAGACGTCTTCTGGCAAGGCATCGGAGAGTACCGGAATAAAAGAGAAGTTTTTATGCTGTTGCTGCCATTGGGCGATAAGATCCAAAAGATACAATTCCGCTTTGTTGCGAACGCCCCAATACAATGTCAAGGCGCATAAATGATCTTGGCCGTCTTTACCGCCTTTCTGATAAAAGACATGCTCGAGTATGCTTTTGATCGGTGCAAAGCCTGTCCCACTAGCTAGGAATATAATCGGCACATCGGGCAGCGTGTCACGTAAAAAGAAAGAACCCAACGGTCCTTCAAAGCGCAGAATATCCTTGATTTTCATCGTGGTGAAAACTTGCTCTGTAAACACCCCGCCGGGATAGTTGCGCACATGTAATTGCAGAACTTCGTCGTCATGCGGAGCATTGGCCAGTGAAAAGCTGCGGCGCTCACCGTCCTTGAGTAGGATATCGATATACTGTCCCGCTATGAATTGTAACCGTTGATTGGCAGGTAATTTTAGCGAAACAATCATGACGTCCGGCGCAACTCGCTCCAATTTTTCAACCCGGGCTGGTAATGTTTTGATCTCAATATCCTTGATAGCACTGATTTCATGGCATTCAATTATCAAGTCAGACAATGGTTCGGCGCAACAGAATAGCGCCATTCCGGCTTGTTTCTCCTCATCTGTCAGCGTTTCTTCGTCATAGCGACCATAACCGACTTCACCCGCTAAAATTTTACCTTTACAGATGCCACATGATCCGTTACGACAACCATATGATAGAGAAATACCTTCGCGCAAAGCTGTTTGCAATATAGTTTCTCCAGATAGGGTGTTCAGGACATGTTCACTAGGTTTTATAATGATTTTATGTGTCATTGAACTGCAAAATAAAATTGAGAATTAGAAAAAAGGAATAAAAAAGCTAATATGAAAAAAACTGTGCTCATGATTGGTTGTGGTGATATTGCTCTGCGTACTGCGCCGCTTTTACAAAAAAAATATCGAATTTTCGGCTTATTTCGTCATCTGGATAAAGCATGCCCATTTCGCCTGTCCGGTACCAGACCGGTTATTGGAGACCTTGATCAGCGTAGTAGTTTGAAAAGACTTGCAGGTATCGCTCAGATCGTCATACACCTGGCACCACCACCGGATCATGGAATGCGCGACACACGCACAGCCAACCTGCTTGCCGCATTGTCAAAATGGACAAAGAAATCCAAAATTTTACCACAACAACTTATCTATATCAGTACCAGCGGTGTCTATGGTGATTGTCAGGGTGAAATAATTAATGAAACCCGGCGCCCAAATCCGTTTAATGCAAGAGCCGTTCGGCGAGCGAATGCTGAAAGCCAGATACGTAGTTGGGGCCGGCGCAATCACATTTCAGTCACAATATTGCGCGTCCCGGGTATTTACGCCAGCGATCGGCTGCCGCTGAAAAGAATCCAGGAAAGCATTCCAGTGCTTACGGCCCAAGATGATGGTTATACCAATCACATACATGCCGATGACCTTGCGCGGATTATTTGTGCGGCCATTCGTTATGGAAAATCAGGGCGGGTATACAATGCTACGGACGATACCCAAATGAAAATGGGCGATTATTTCGATCTCGTCGCCGACCACTTCAATTTACCTCGCTCGCCGCGTGTTCCACGCGATCAGGCGGCAGATCGCATTTCGTCGGGTATGCTATCCTTTGTGAATGAATCAAGGCGCATCAGCAATGTGCGTATAAAAAAAGAATTGCATGTGAGATTGCAATATCCGACGGTTGCAGCAGGGGTGTACGAGAAAGTAAACAAAATCAATGAGGGATAATAGTATTTCATCAGACAAAACGAAAGGCTGAAGTCAGTTGAAGCAGAATTCGTACGAGACAAATCCTGTTAAATCATTTCTTTTCAGGGTATAATCACACCTCTTCGTAAGACTTGTTCTTATGATAACTATCTGTAAGAAAAGTAATAATAATCATTGTGGTTAATTGCCCGGGTGGTGAAATTGGTAGACACAAGGGACTTAAAATCCCTCGGACATTGCGTCCGTGCCGGTTCGACTCCGGCCCCGGGCACCATTTTTGATCCAGACTGATCAGATTCCTCCAAAAGCAAGAACGGCAGTGCTTTTGCGGGGGTTCTAAACCCCTCTTTTCGGCAATAGTGCAGCCGGTCGCTGAAAGCCAGTCTCAGGACGGTTCTTTTGTATTCAAGTCTGTCCGAAGCCCAGAGTTTATGCGGATTCGACAAGAACGAGAACGCGGTTCTAAACGTTTCATCGAACGATTGCAGCGGACGCCCGCATTGCGCGATTTTTTCATCGAGCGCGATCTTTTCTTCTTCCAGTTGGTGTATCTTTTTCTCGTAAGCCGTGATCAATACGGAATTGTCAGCTTCGACGATTCGCTCGAAGAATTGTTCGGACTTGCGCTCGATTTTAAGCAGATCGCGGCGGATCGTCTCTGCTTCTACCTTGGCCTGATCGCGCCGTAGGTTCCACAGATCAGTAAAGATTTCGGCGGCCAAGAGAAACATATCCTTTGAAGGCTTCATGCCGCTCAAAAGCGCCTCAAACTCGCCTTCGAGCTTATCCCTGCGCACGGATTTGCCGTACTGGCTGCATTTGACGCCGTTTTTCTTGCCGTGACAAAGATAATAGGCATACAGTCCGCCTCTGCCGCGCGACCAGCACGCCGTCAAAGGCGTGCCGCAGCAAGCGCAGGCAACGAAGCCACGCAAGGGGAAATCTTCGTTGATGTCGTTGCGTACCGGCGCTTTGGCATGCCCGTTTAGCCGGGCCTGTATTTTTTGGTAGGTTTCGAAGCTGATCAACGCTTCATGATGACCTTTGACCAGATGGATGTTCCAATCCGGCTTATCCAGATACCCGGCATAGATGACATTCGTCAGAATGTCCTTGACCCGCTGCAAATGGACGCTGCCAGTTTTGTCCTTTGGGAAATGTGCTGAATTGTCCAGGAAACGTTTCATCTCGCCTTGTGTTTCAAAGCGTCCGCAGGCGAACCCTTCGAGCGCTTCCTTGATAACGGACGCGCAGGGCTGATCCGGCACCAGCAGTTTGCCGTGCCTGCCTACCTTGTCGTAGCGGTAGCCGGTCGGGGCGTTAAACACGGAATAGCCGTTCATCATGCGGGCCTTCATGCGGTTTTGTACCTGCTCGGCGTTCTTCTCGCGCTGGTGGGCGGCAACGGAGGCCAATAGATGTTCGACCAGCCTGCTGTCGGAATCGTCGCCGAATTCTATGGAAGGACTTTCCAGCTTACCGCCCGCATCGGCGATAGATGCCCGTAGATGCAGGTGCGTTTCGATATCGCGGGCCAGACGACTGATATCGTCGATGATGACAACCAGCTTATCGGCTTTGCGCTTTTTGATATAAGCCAGCATGGCTTTCATGTTCGAGCGATCCAGCAATTTGCCGGACAGGCCTTCATCGTGGAACACGTCGATGACTTCATAGCCTTTATGGCTGGCATATTCACGGCAGCGCGTCTCCCGGGACGCCAGGCCATGCCCCTCGGTCACCTGCTTGAGACTGGATACGCGGCAATAGATAACGGCTTGTTGTGTCATGACGGAATCCCCTTTCAACCGCTTCGTTTGGATGCGGCGTTTCGGTACGGCGATTTGAGTGAACGATCCTTCGAATCTATCACGCCGTTATGGCTTTGCAAAGTTTTACGGTTTCTCTCCTGTATAGCCTGCTGGACGGGATGCCTGGAGTTGTCCTCTTTTGACGGACAGTTTTTTCACTGAGCCGAGAGTATTTCGACCTGTGTGAAAGAATTGTAGTTTATCGTAATTTGATTTTGCTTCTTCAGTTTTCTTTCAAAATTGTTGGGTGATAAGTATCCCACCCCGGAATGCCTGTGAGTTGGGTTATACCAGGACTCGATCCAGGTGAATATGGCCAGCCTTGCTTCAGTTTTGTTTTTCCAGGAACGTCTGTCAATCAGCTCGCATTCCAGGGAAGCAAAGAAACTTTCAGCCATCGCATTGTCATAGGCATCGCCCACACTGCCCATCGAGGAGCGAACTCCCATTTCCCTGCATCGCTTACCGAACTCAACACTGGTATATTGACTGCCCTGATCGCTGTGGTGAATCACTTTGCCCGGTTTACGGGTGATTAGCGCCATGTTCAAAGCACTGATTACCAGGCTTGCTGTCATGGTTTCACCGAAAGACCAGCCCACCACCTTACGGCTGAATACATCTATGACCACGGCCAGGTACAAGAACCCTGCCCAGGTAGGAATGTAAGTCATGTCTGCAACCCATAGTTGGTTGATGCTAGTTGCCTTGAAATGACGTTGCACCAGATCCGGTGCGGGCCGGTCACACTTGTTGCGATGAGTCGTGATCACAAAGTTTCGTCTGCGGCTCACTCCTTTAATCCCTGCTTCACGCATCAGCCTGCCTACGCGCTTGTGATTGACCATGACTCCAAGATCAGCCAATTCAGCGGTAATGCGGGGACTGAATCGGCCCGGGATTGCCGGAGACTCTATTTCTTGAGAGGATAGAGTAATGAAAAAACAAATGAGATATTCACCGGAAGTACGGGAACGAGCTGTCCGGCTATTGGGAGAACAGCAAGGCGAGTATGCGTCGCAGTGGGCAGCACTGGAATCGATAGCATCCAAGATCGGTTGTAGTGCTGAGACGCTGCTAAAATGGTACGACAATCAGAAACTGATCAAAGGTATTCGAGGAGGCATGTCAACCACGGAACGAGAGAGAGACTCAAACAACTGGAGCCGCGAGAATCGTGAGTTCGGCGGGCAAATGAGATGTGCGCAAGGCGTCTGCTTATTTTGCCCAGGCGGGCTCGACCGCCGACCGAAATGACAATGGTATTTGTCGATCAACACAGGGAGCGCCGCGGTCGAGCCGATCTGCAAGCAAATTCAGATTGCCCGTCGAGGTTACTACGAACACAAGGCTCGTGAACGAGATCCTAATCGACTACCCGATCGCACTCAAACGAGACAAAAGCGCTTGAAGGAGAGATACAGCAGTATGGGACAGCAACTTTAAAGTCTACGGCGCCAACAAAGTCTGGCGACAACTGTTGTGAAAGGCATTCGCGTTGCGCGTTGTACAGTCGAGCGGCTGATGAAGAAGCTTGGAATACAAGGCGTCGAACGCGATAGCGCTGGACAACGATTGCAGATGAATTGCTTGACCGGCCAACGGGATAAAAGTTAATCGGCAATTTGTAGCAATGCGCCCGAATCAGCGCTATTGGGTGGCGGAGCAGTACGTTTGTTGCAACTTGGACGGGATTTGTTTATGTGGCTTTTATTACCGATGTTTTGCTCGATTTATTGTTGGTTAGCGAGTCAGTCGATCATTGCATACGAGATCTGGTGCTCGATGCATTGGAGGAGCAGGCGTTATGGGCACGACGTGGGAAGCGGCGGGTTGATTCACCACAGTGATAGAGGCAATCAGCATATCTGTCGATTCTATACAGAACGTCTGGTAGAAGCCAATATTGATAGCTTCTGTTTGGTAGTGTGTCGGCCGATTCTTATGACAATGCAATGGCTGAAACGATTAACGGATTATACAAGACAGAAGTTATTCGACATCGCGGTCCATGGCGCAATAGTGATGAAGTCGAATTTGCCACCCTCGAATGGGTTGACTGGTTCAACAATCGCCGATTACTGGAACCGATTGGAAATATTCCGCCGGCTGAATTTGAAATGGCATATTATCGCCAACTGGAAGAGTCAGCTGATGCTGCTTGACTCAAACTAAAAAGTCTCCGGAAAAATCAGGCCGATTCAGACGGCCATACGTGAAATCGCTTGTGTGATGTATGGCCATGATCTGCTCGGTCAATCGGCAGTTGGCAACGGCTCGCTGGCTTGGTGCACGCTTAGCTCAGTCATAGTAACCGCTGTGCGATACACCCAGTGTCTCACATAGAATTCGGGCCGGAAATTGTGCCCGGTTTGCCTTGATTAATTGGTACACCTTCCCAATCAGTCTTTGTTGTTTGCAAACCAGGCCGTAGCCTTTGCCAATATGTCGCGCTCCATCTCCACGCGCCTGAGCTTCTTGCGCAATTCCATCAGCTCCTGACGTTCGTTAGAATTCAAGGGTGCGCCACTATATGCCGTGGCCGTGGCAGTTATCTGGTTAGGTTGATATCGAATACCTGCTGCACGACACCAGGTTTGTATCGATGTGTAATGGCAACCAAATTCCTTCGATAACTGCTTGGGACATCTGCCTAATGCCACCAATTCCACCATCTGTTGCCGAAACTCCGCCGGGTAGGCTGGCTTGGAGTTTTGTGTCATATTTCTTCTCCTTTAAACAGAACATAATGTCTCCGTCAAAAGGGGGCAACTCCATACGCTTTTTTGCCCCCGTTTCCAGAAGGCGGTGCTCTAAGCGGGCTCGAACAGGTGACAAAAATCATCCATATGGCAGAAAAGCTCGGTTAAACTGTCCATGGGCGTCTCTTTGGTGCGATTGATTGATGTGTAGAAACACAATCTTACGCAAAAAGGCAGACGTCCACCTCTTCTTTTCTTATCCCGAACTCAGGTTAGTTACGGTAGTACGCCGAATAGAACACCGTGGTGCATTGGAAACAGTACACCGAGTCTTGGAAAATTGTGGAACAATTTTTCGTTATGCCATCTCAACATAATGTGCAGACAAACATTACCGATCTGAGAAAGCAATAGAGGGTTATCAGGGTTCATTTGTTACTAGATGTGCTTTTATCGAAAAAGCCGGGACAGATCAATACACTTTCTTACATATAAATTTTTCTGAGATTTATTTGTAAATACGAATTGAATTAATCCTTATTATCCATTGTCCAATCGCTTATCGGATCTGATTACCACGCGGGTTGGGGGGATATTCATGGATAGCAAATAGTTATCATCTGCAAAAAGATGTTTCATTTTACGTGATTCATATGCCTAAGTATAAATAAAACCTATCAATGCTTACGCTTAGAACCTGTTCAAAGTCTCTGGATTATGGGAAACTTATGAGATGAGAAAAAGTTACCCAAGCGATATCAAGCGCGAACAGTTTGAGGAGATCCAGCTGTTGCTGGAGAGTGCCCGCAAGAAGACAGCGCCACGCAAAGTAGATCTGTACGAGGTGTTCTGCGCGGTACTGTATCTGTTACGCACGGGTTGCCAGTGGCGTGCACTGCCCAGTGATTTTCCCAAATGGCGCACAGTGCACTCGTACTGGACCATCTGGAGTGAGCCCCGTGAAGGCAGCTACTGCTGGAGCAGGCATTAAAAAAATCAGGTTGGCGCGGCCCGAGAGAAACGGGGGCGCAACGCCTGCAGCACGCTCTTGATCGTGGACGCGCAGAGCGTCAAGAACACTGACACAGCGACCTGGAAAGGCTACGACGCGGGCAAGAAGGTTTCAGGCATCAAGCGCCACATCGCAGTGGACACCCAAGGGTTACCACATGCTGTGGCAGTGAGCACGGCCGAGGTAACCGATCGCAAAGGAGCGCTACAGGCGCTGGGTCGCTGTAAACCTGGGCTTGAGCGGGTGCAAAGCGTGTTGTGCGACAGTGGTTATGTGGGCCAACCCTTTGTACAAGGTGTACGCGAAATCCTGGGTGAGCATGTGCAGGTACAGATCGCCAAACGCTGTGAATTACATACCTTCAAGGTCATGCCTAAGCGATGGATCGTCGAGCGTAGCTTTGCCTGGCTGGAAAAGAATAGAAGATTGTGGAAGAACTGCGAACGCTGGCTCAACACCAGTTTGCAGTTCATTCACCTCGCCTTCTTGGCCCTTCTACTTAAAAGACTTTGAACAGACTCTTAGAAGAATGAAGAAGTGTTTTAAGATCACTGAGCAAAAAATATTCTTATACCATCGGTTTTTATCGATGTAATGAGTAATGATGTTGTTCTTTTCAACTTAAAAGGAGTAATCCATTATGGATAGTAATAGAGAAGCCTACATAAAAAAAGCTGAAGCTCAATTGAAAGAATGGGAGGCTCAGATCGATTTACTAAAAGCAAAAGGAAAAAATCTAGCTGCCGATGGAAGACTCGAATTCAATAAGCAAATTGAAGAAATAGATAAAAAACGGGCTGAACTCTCTAATTATCTGGATCAGCTAGCAGATAAATCAGAAGATCTCTGGGAAGATATCAAAGACGAAGCAGAAGAAAAATGGCAAGTAGTCAGTAATAATTTTTCAGATTTCTTTTCCAAATTCAAATAAAACGTGGCTTATCCACTCAAGCTAACGTAGATTCACATAATGGAGGATATGATCATGTTTAATCTGGCTTTAACTTTCTTCATTATTGCCATAATTGCTGCCATTCTGGGTTTTACCGGTATTGCGGGCACCCTTGTGTGGGCAGCTAAAGTCCTGTTTCTTGCTGGTCTGATCTTGGCTATTGTCTTTTTTTTGTTAGGAAGAAGAACACCACCGATTTAAGCAATTACATATTTATTTCTGTAAAAAACTTCATACCTTAGATAGTCTCGTCACGAGATTTTGAGTCATAGTGCGAGACAACGCATCTGGATGATGGCGATGGCGGTATAGGTGCTGTGATACCTCTGCTACGCCAGATAACCCTGGACAGTTTCGCCGTTGGCACGCAATTGGCCGATCTTTCAACCGCCTCGATGAGGTTTTCGGTAACATCCAGTTCTTTAAGGTCTGTTGACGTTTAGAGATAAGTATTTTATAGATAAAAACAAACCCGTAATATTGGGGTTCTTATACTACCAACAAAACGAGTTTGAGATGCCCCGAATGATGCTTACTGTTGAGTTTGGAATCACCGGTGGCGAAGTTAACGACTGTTCTGCAGCACACCGCAGCTCATTGTCAAGTTACCTGATGCACAAACGATTGTAGCGGATAAGGGTTATGACAGTGAGTTTATACGTGATCAGATCGTAAAGAAAAGAGCCAAAACTGTGATACCAAGGAAGCGCAATTCGGTAAGGGGTAACGGCAGATATGGATTGGGGATTGTACCGATACCGGCATTTGGTAGAAAACGTCTTTGCCCGGATAAAACAGTACCGGGCAGTGGCTACGCGATATGACAAACTGAAGAGAAATTTTGAGAGTATGGTTGCCATGGCATGTGGGTATCTGTGGCTACCTATGTGAAATGTCAACAGACCCTAAAGAATTATGGACATGTCAAACCAAGAATTAATCGCCGGGAATTTTTGCTGGATTGATTTTGTAACTCCTGACCCGGAAGGAACGAAGGTTTTTTATCAAAAAGTTTTCGGCTGGCAATACACTGAAACCCCTATGCATTGCGGCGGCACTTATACATGATCAGCACAATCGACGGTGGCGGCGTTGGCGGCCTTTTCCTGATACCCAATGAAATGAAGAATGCGAATGTTCCGCCTCATATTGAAACACTTATTTTACCGTTACAAATATAAATGAAACGATAGGCGTTATTAAAAATAACGGCGGAAATATCGTGATAGGGCCACAGGGTATTCCCGACACCGGGCAATTTGCAGTCTGCAATGACCTGACGATACGGTATTCTGCTTGTTTCAGTATCTGAACCAATAGCACAGTGTTTTAATTCCGATTACCCAATCCAAAAATAGCCGCATTTTCTTCCAGCATAATGTTTTGATGTTTCAATCTAAATAGATTTTTCTAAAATGAATCCTGATTCTGAAATTGTGGTGAATACTGCAACTACCGTTATCAAATCCAATCCCTTTGTCCGTGGCTTCCGTCAATGTATGACCTGGCTGCACACCTGGGGTGGTCTATGGGCGGGATGGGTACTGTTTGTCATCTTCCTGACCGGTACACTGGGCGTATTCGACGATCCCATCACCCGCTGGATGAAACCGGAACAACCGCCTGCGGCAGAAGTGATATCAACCGGTACCGAGCGAGCGCAAGCCGTCCGCCTGGCCCAGACTTACCTGCAACAAGCCATGCCGCGCGGTGAATTCTGGGGTATTGAATTACCGGGCGAATTCGATTCAGCCGTCGGTGTATTCTGGCAGGAAGACGAAGAATCCGAACTTCAGCAGGCACGGCTCGATCCGGTAACGGGTGAGGCACTGGATAAAACAATCGGGCGCGAAACCGAAGGCGGCCACCATTTCGTGCATATGCACTTCGAATTTCATGCCGGAGAAGCCGGTATCTGGCTGGTGGGATTCTTTACCATGGTCATGCTGGCCGCATTGGTCAGCGGTGTCGTCATCCACAAACGTATTTTCAAGGACTTCTTCACCTTTCGCCCGAAGAAAGGCCAGCGATCCTGGCTCGATGCGCATAATGTCGCCTCAGTGCTGACGCTGCCTTTCCAGTTCATGATCGTCTATACCGGGCTCGTGATTTTCTACACGCTCTATATGCCGGCGGGCATATTCGCACATTATTCGAGTAAAGAGGTCTATTTCTCCCAGTTACTGTCCCGGCCGGCGCCCCGTGCAGAAACCCATATCGAAGCCCAGGTGGTCTCGCTGGATCAACTGCTGCTGACCACCGAGACGAGACTGGACAGACCGGCCAGCTTCGTTTCCGTCACCCATCCGGGCGACAGCAGCGCCTCGGTGCGGGTTTTCGGTCTTGTCGACGCAGTAGAAAGCGAACAATACCTGCTGCCCCCCGGTGGAGGGAGCGTGATCTTCGACGGCATCAGCGGAGCAATCCTGGATGTCCAATTGCCGGGCGAACATCGCGGCGGCGGTGCGCAAGCCGTCCAACGTGTCATGGGCACCTTGCACATGGCGCGATTCGGCGGTGACACCATCCGATGGCTCTATTTCCTCTGCGGACTTGCCGGTGCGGTCATGATCGCAACCGGCTCAATTTTGTTCATGGTCAAGCGGCGGCAGAAAGCGCTCAATGAATTCGGCGCACAGACACGCCGCATCTACCGTCTCATCGAAACACTCAACGTCGCCGTCATCGCTGGGCTGTGTATCGCCTGCATTGCCTACCTGTGGGGTAACCGGCTGATCCCGGTCGGTATCGAAGATCGATCGTACTGGGAAATCGCAACCTTTTTCGCCGTCTGGCTGGCAGCATTGCTGCATGCGTCGATCCGTCCCGTCGCTTCCGCCTGGGTGGAACAACTGTCACTGGCGGCATTATTATGCCTGGCATTACCGCTGCTCAACGGGCTGACCACCGGTCAGCAGGTATGGACTTACGGGTTGCAGGGAGACTGGGAACGCGCAGGCGTGGAACTGACGGTCATCGGTCTCGGTCTGCTGTTGGCCATCATGGCCAACAAAGCCCGCAGCATGGCGCCAGCCGCTTTCCCGCAGAAAGCCGCGGCGCCGGTACCGGCCGCATACCGTAACGGCATCCTGATGCGTGTCCTGGCGGCCACATTGGGGGGTTACGCTGCCGCCAGCGGATTGGCGATGCTGTTGCCCCTGGTGCTGCCGATGGCCAGGGCGGAAGCGGTACTGGCGTCCACCTTACTCAGTTTTGTCGCCTATACCGGCGTGATCATCTGGGTCTTCTCCGTACAGGCACCGAAGCGGGCGTGGCAGGGGGCATTTTTCCTGGCAGCCGGTTGCACGCTGACTCTCTTTGCCAGCACTATGCCTGGGGGGATGTGAGATGTCTGTTGCACTGGCTGTATGCGTCACACTGACACTGGCTTTTGCCGGCATGACCGGCTTGAGCCTGGCCATGCCGCGGCACCACGAACAGGTCACCGGGCAGCGGGCATTACCGGTTGGCCGGCGCTACCTTTTCAGGAGCCTGGGTTGGTTGCTGCTCATACTCGCCATCGTACCCTGTATCCAGGCATGGGGAGCCGCCGTCGGGACAGTGGTGTGGTTCGGGTTTCTGACGATGGGTGGATTATTGATCGTTCTGCTGTTACCTTATTTTCCGCGTCTGGCAGTCTACGCTGCAATGGGAGCAGGGACTACCAGTATGTTGATACTGTGTATCGCATTCTTTCAATCGTAAAGTAATTTTTACGGGACTAGGAAATATTCCGGGTAAACGTGTTTTATATTGCCCGGCATACCATTACTGAGATTTCATTGAATGGCTTCTTCCACATCGGGCCGGCGTAAACACCGCTGGCTGTTGTTATGCCTCCTGATCGCTCTGCTGAGCAGTGCCAGTGTGTGGTGGCGTCACGATGCCGATGCTGCGTATCAGACGATACCGGCGGCGCGCAGCGACATCGAAGTCAATGTCGCGGCTATCGGCACACTGCAACCGTTGAAATCGGTCGAGATCGGTGCGCAGGTCTCCGGGCAGATCATACGGCTGCATGTCGAGGTCGGCGATACCGTCGAGAAGGGTCAACTGCTGGCGACCGTCTGGACCGATGTTTCCGAAGCGGATATCCGGCAGATCAAAGTCGGCATGTCGGTTTATTTCACAACATTGGGCGGTGACCGGCGTCGTTGGCGCAGTACCGTACGCCAAATCCTACCCGCACCGCCTCAGGCGGTGTCATCACCGGGGGGTGATCACAATAAAACTTCGACGGCCGGAACCAAGGCTGTGCAGTATACCGTTTTGTTCGATGTCGACAACAACGACGGCGAACTGATGCCGCAGATGACAGCGCAAGTGGTCTTCATCGTGGCCCATGCCGGCAACGTGCTGACCGTGCCGGTACAGGCCCTGGTTCCGGTAGCGCAGGAAGACCCATCCGACGTCTATCAGATTCGTGTACTGGATCATGCGGGGAAACTGCAGGTGCGTGAACTGCAGCTCGGTGTACGCAACCGGCTGCAGGTCGAGGTAGTGGCAGGCCTGGAAGCAGGGGAACAGATCGTCATCGGTGAACAGGACAGGCCGCAATCCGGGAGATTCCGGTGGTAAGCGCCGGAGAACCGCCGCTCATCGAATTGCGCGCTATCCGTAAGCGTTACGGTGGCAAAGATAAACCCGAAGTGGAAGTCCTGCACGGCATCGACCTGGCGATCCGGGCCGGTGAGTTCATCGCCATTGTCGGGACTTCCGGATCGGGCAAATCCACACTCATGCATCTGCTGGGTTGTCTGGACCGGCCCAGCAGCGGTAGTTATCGGTTTGCCGGAGAAGATGTCTCCACCTTTGGTGCGGATGAACTGGCCTGGTTGCGCCGTAAGGCATTCGGCTTCGTGTTTCAGGGTTACCATCTCATTGCGACCGAATCGGCGCGGGAGAATGTCGAAGTCCCGGCCATTTATGCCGGTCTGCCGCAGGATGAACGGGCACGGCGGGCTATAAGCCTGCTCGGGCGACTGGGGTTGAGCGACAAGCTCGATAATCGTCCGAACCAGCTTTCCGGCGGGCAACAGCAGCGTGTTTCGATTGCGCGTGCACTGATGAATGGCGGGCATATCATTCTGGCCGACGAGCCGACCGGTGCGCTCGATTTTCGAAGCGGCGCCGAAGTCATGGCATTGCTGCGGGAACTGGCCGATACCGGCCATACTGTCATTCTCATCACCCATGACCGCGATGTCGCCGCACAGGCCCGGCGGGTGGTCGAAATCCGCGACGGCCGGATCGTGGCGGATAACCCAACCGACACCGGAATCCACAGACAACCGGATGAGCACAAGCCATCCCTTCATTCCCAACAATCATCACTGGATATCGCCCAGGCCCGTGAGGATGCCGGCACACCGTTCTGGACAGGGCTGCGTGAAGCCATTCGCGCCGCCTGGCGTGTCATGTGGATACACCGCGTACGCACCAGTCTCACGTTACTCGGTATCGTCATCGGCGTGGCCTCGGTCATCATCATGCTGGCCATCGGTGAAGGGACCAAACAGCAGGTGATCGATCAGATGGGCTCGCTCGGGACGACCGTCATGTATATGAGCAGCGATATACCGCCTACGGGTGGGCCCAACGGGGTCATTACGGAAGAAGATCTGGATGCAATCGCACGTCTGCCGGAGATCAGCCAGGTCATGCCGGTGATCGGCGATCCGCTGCTGGTACGCCACGGCAATGTCGATAAACAAATCTACGTATTTGCCAGTCCGTACATCATGCCGGTCATTCATCATTGGCGGGTGGCGCAGGGACGTTTTTTTACCGACAGGGAAGACCGGGAGCTGGCGCCCGTGGTCGTCCTGGGGCATCAGATCGCGCGCGGTTTTTTTCCGCATCGGCCGGACCCGGTGGGTCAGTATCTGCTGATCGGCACCGCCCCATTCGAAGTGATCGGCGTCATGGCGGAGCGCGGTGCGGAATCGGGTTCCCAGGATTATGACGAGATGATATTCATTCCCTACCGGGCCGGACGGGCACGCGTCTATCAGGCGCAGGAGCAGCCGGATTATGTCGTCATGGAAGCCGCGTCGATCGATCAGGTACAGGCGGCTGAAGCAGCCGTCAGAGTGTTACTGCTGGAACGTCATGGCGGGCGTGAAGATTTTCGTATCGGTAATGCCGCAGCCAAGCTGAAGGCGCAGATGGAAACACGCGATACCATGACCCGGATGCTGGGACTGGTGGCGGCGGTGTCATTGCTGGTGGGGGGTATCGGTGTGATGAACGTGATGCTCATGACGGTCAAGGAGCGTACGCGCGAGATCGGCATCCGTATGGCGACCGGTGCGCGGGAATACGACATCCTCAATCAATTCCTGATCGAAGCGATGCTGGTGACGATCGTGGGCGGTACGGTAGGCGTGGTGCTGGGGTTGACGGTCGGTGCATTACTTATTTTCTGGGAAGTGCCGGTTATTTTCTCGTTCAGTGTGATGATCGGCGCTTTTGCCTGTGCCGTGGTGACCGGGCTGGTATTCGGTTACATGCCGGCCAGGACTGCCGCACGATTGGATCCGGTCGTGGCGCTGTCTTCGGAATGAACCGCATCGGATGAACCGGGTTTTACTATTCCTGCTATTCCTTTTCGTTCTGCTGTTGACCGCGTGTAGCGGGTTGACGCCGACAGGGAATCCATTGCCGGAAACGGTCAGTGTGCCGGCACAGTGGCGCACGGCATCGGATGCCACTGCGCCGGATGTCACGCGGGATTGGTGGCGCAGTTTCGGCAATGCGGAGCTGGCGCAATTGGTTGTGCAGGCGCAGGAGCAGAGCCTCGATGTGGTGGCTGCAGTGGCGCGTGTGCACCAGGCTGAAGCCGCTGCGCGCATTGCCAGCGCGCCTTTGTTACCCGAATTGTCCGTCAATGCCGATTTCAGCCGTCAGGGGCAGTATGGCGATCTCGCGTTTCACGACCATACGTTTTTCGGCGGGCTGGCGGCCAGCTATGAAATCGATTTCTGGGGCAAGAACCGGGCGCGGCGTAATGCCGCGCGGGCGATCCTGCGCGCCACCGAATTCGATCATGATACGGTGGCATTGACGGTGACGGCCGGTACGGCCCAGTTGTGGTTGCAGACGACGGCATTGCGCCAGCGTATCGATATCGCCGAACGTAATCTGGATAATGCCAGCCGTTTTCTGGCGCTGGTGGAAGCACGCCAGCGGGCGGGTGCGGCTACGCTGCTGGATGTGGCGCGGCAGCGCGGGCTGGCGGCGTCACAACAACGTATAGTAGTCTCCCTGCGCCAGCAGGCCGGTGATTCGCAGACCGCCCTGGCGGTACTGCTGGGTCTGCCGGCGTCTACTTTTACGGTGAAAAGCAGTCGGCTCGATGCGTTGCGGGTGCCTTCCATCCGTGCCGGATTACCGTCCGATCTGCTGGTACGCCGGCCGGATATTGCCCGTGCCGAAGCACAGCTGGTTGCGGCGAATGCCAGTATCGCCGCCGCCCGTGCCGCTATGCTGCCCAGCCTGAGACTAACGGCCAGCATGGGTGTCGTGACGCCTTTCGACGGTCCGCTCTATAACGCAGCAGCCGGGCTGATGGCGCCGCTCTTCAATGCGGGCCGGCTGGCCGCCGGGCGTGATCTGGCGATTGCGCAGCATGAGGAATTGCTGGCCAGTTATCGCAGTGTCATCATCAGTGCTTTTGGCAATGTCGAGGTGGCGCTCAATGCCGTGACAGGTTATGACTTACAAGCAGCTGCACAAGCGCAGGAGCAGGAGCTGGCCCAAGCCCAGCGGGCGTTCGATCTGGCCGAGTCACGCTACAGGGCAGGTGCGGAAACGCTGATGACGTTGCTCGATGTGCAACGTACCTTGTATGCCGCACTGGATCATGCAGTGCAACTCAAATTGCTGATGCTGCAGGCCAGAGTTTCCCTTTTCCGTGCGCTGGGTGGCGGGTGGCAGGTAGCGAATACTAATCCAGGTGTTGTTTTATAAAGTAATCACAGAATAAGGGTTATGTTGCAGGCCAGTTGCATATCTTATAGAATGCGAATCGTTCTCATTAATGCTATGGCGCAATAAGATAAGCAGATAGGAAATGATCATGCCGGTCATCAAGTTCGTAGTGCAACAGCAAGTCCATGATCTATACAGCAACCATCATAGCTGGCTGCAGCGTTGGTTATGCCGCAGACTGGGCAATACCTTCGATGCAGCGGATATCGCGCAGGATGTATTCATGCGCGTGCTTACCCGCCAGCAGCCAGTACAGATACAGGAACCACGTGCTTATCTCTCTTCCATCGCACGTGGCCTGGTTGTCGATCACTGGCGACGGCGTGAACTGGAGCAGGTTTGGCTGGAAATATTGGCTAGTTTGCCTGAACCTGAAACCCCTTCACCTGAAAACCGTCTGATTTTCCTGGAAGCACTGATTGAAATCGATCGCATGCTCGATTCACTCAGACCACCTGTGCGCACTGCCTTCCTGCTGGCTCAGCTCGATGGTTTGACTTGCCCGCAGATCGCACAATCCCTGGGTGTATCGCTGGCGACGGTCGAACGGTATATCGCCAAGGCGCTGCGTCAGTGCTATAGGCTGCAATTCGAGTCATGACAAGTGGCGCCACCGTTCATCAATCCCGCTGATCCTGCCCCACAAATCGATCGTCTTCCCGAAAGCGTAATCGAAGCTGCTATCGCCTGGGCGGTCAAGCTCGACTACAACGATAATCTTACACCTGAAACCCAGCAATCCTTCGATCGGTGGTTGCATGCCGATCCGTTGCATGCGCTTGCCTGGCAGCGTGTGCATTCTTTGAAGCATTTCAAGAACGATTACAGGAATATTCCTTCCAGATTGGCACTCGATACGCTGCAAGCGTTGGATACCAAGCGCCAGGCGCGCAAACTAAGCCGCAGGAACGTGATCAAACTGCTGTCTTTGGGGGGAGTGACTGTTGCAGCCGGCTGGATCACGCGTGAGTACACGCTGTGGCAACGTTTGCTGGCTGATGTCAGTACCGTTGTGGGCGAACAAAAGACACTGCAGCTTGCTGACGGTACCCTAATCATGCTCAACACGGACAGTGCCATCAGTACTAATTTTTCAGGGGACCGGCGACTTGTCATCTTACGGCGTGGAGAGATTCTTGTCAGCACTGGTCCGGATGCGGAAGTATCGACCCGGGTTGGCCAAGTGCGCCCATTCTGGATTCATACGCCGTTCGGCATGCTGCAAGCACTCGGGACTCGTTTCGTGGTGCGGTTGGATCATGACCGTGCACGCGTCAGCGTGCAGGAAGGTAGGGTGGAATTGCATCCCAATGCTGGAAGTGTGTCGGCTATCGTGCGGGCTGGTGAAAGCCGTTGGCTGACCGAAGATAGTACTGCGCCTGCAGCCATCCAATCCTTCGCGGAGGATGATTGGGCCAGTGGTGTCATTTCCGGTAAAAATATGCGCTTGGCTGATCTGGTCGCTGAATTGTCGCGTTATCGTTCGGGTTACATCGTTTGTGACGAGCGTGTGGCTGACTGGCGTGTCTCGGGTATCTTTCATGTGAAGGATACCGATCAGGCGCTGCAATTTCTTGCTCAGACCCAACCGGTCAGCGTAACATACCGTACCCGTTTCTGGGTGACGGTGGGCCCGGAAGACGGGAATCGCTGAATAAGCTTCAACCATTTTTCAGGCGTATGTGCGAAAGCTTGTCGAGTTCCGGTAGCGCTTAAGGTATTATCGTGATGGTATTCCTGAATCGTTATTGTCGCGTTGTAGGCCTTCGACAAGATCCTGTACCAGTCGATACAGCTCCGGCAAGTCACTGTGAATCGTGTTCCAGACAATTTCCAGATCCACCTTAAAGTAGCCATGCGCTACGGCATTACGCATCTGATAGGCAGACGCAAGTGGCAATTCCGGGTGTGCTACCGCGAACTCCGGATAGTGAGTCTCGATGTTGTGGCTGGCTTCCCCGATGACTTCAAAGTTGCGGATCACGGCGTCCTGGGTCATCTGGTTTTCCAAGAATGCCATTTCGCTCATGTCCTCAGTGTAACGATCGATACGCTCGATGGCCTCCAGGATGTGCACCAAGTAATCCGTGAGGCGTTGTTCGTCACGACTCATATCGGTACCGCCTCGGACAGTACAGCAGCCCGGAATTTCTCAGGCAGGGCCTTTGGCGTCAACACATCCACCGGCACGCCGAGCAGTTGAAACAGTTCATGCCGGATTGCGCCGATGTCGAACAAGGTTGTATCCGGTGTAGGGTCGATCAGGAGGTCCAAGTCGCTATTCTCGGTGTCATCTCCACGGGCGACTGAACCGAAGACGCGGGGGTTGCGAGCGCGGTGGGATTCCACCACATGACGGATCGCCTCCCGATTGGCAGCAAGCGCTACTGACGGTTTCATGCTGTATTCTCCATAATAAAATCTGGTTTTACCATTTGTTTATGCTATTAGCCTGGTATCGAGCAGAGAATATACTCAAATCCGGATATCCCATTATCCATGTACTGCAAACAAACTGGAAGATGGGTGCTGAACCAGGGCTATGGCTATGTATTTCGTGCCACAGGATAACGGAGCAATCCTTTGCTCTCAATACCGGTCAGATTGTTTGCGATAGGAGTAGTCTCAATCCCGATTCCATCAGAGTTCACATGCGCGCTGTATATTGTAAAAGTCTACGGCCTTCATCGGTTTCTGACAGTGAAATCCGAGTCGGAAATATTGGAGCGATGACGCTGAAAATGGTTCATAGGCATAGCGCTGAATAGAGAAGGGAGAAGGTCAGAAAAAACTTTTGGAAAAAGTGAGGGGGTTTCGATTTCCATCCGGCCTATCAGGTAGAAATCAATTATTAATTTACCTGACCAAAAGAATAATATGACTATCATTCATTTCTATCCAATTACTCGTTTCCTATCCGCTTTTAACCTGCCTTCCCTATTGCGTTCAGCCAGCTTGTGCGGTGTGATATTCGGCCTTGTATTCGGCGGGATCAATCTTACACAGACCGCATATGCGCAAAATAAGATAGAACCCATTGAAGCCGATGTCAGAACGTTCAATATACCTGCCGGGCCGCTGGATGTCGCACTGGATCGTTTCTCCCGTACTGCCGGGGTTAATCTGACCTATGATGCTGCACTGATCAGCGAAATAATGACCAAAGGACTGGTTGGTCGCTACAGTATTTCGACAGGTCTCATGGTATTGTTGGCCGGCAGCGGGATCGAGGTGATTGCGCAGCCGGGTGGAGGATATGCCCTACGCAAAGCCCCCGTGACAGGGAACCCAGCCACTCGAGGGGAGACGGTGTTCCCCATGATGACCGTGAGCGCAGCGGCTGATACCGTAAAACAAGGCACAGAGGAAGAAGGCTATCGCGTCAGTAATGTCAGTGGGATTGGCCTATGGGATGAGCGCAGTTTACGCGATACACCCTATTCAATAAGTGTTGTCCCTGCTGATCTGATTGAAAACATCAATGCCCAGAACATGGGACAGATCTTCAAAATGAATCCCCTGACCCAGGAACCAGTTATCCACAGCTTAACAGGCGTACCTGTCGTTACTATACGGGGATTCCAAACAGTTAACCCGATTTATGATGGTATACCCCTTGCTTTCTCAAGTGGCTCTGCTGTATCAGTGATCGAGATCGATCGGGTTGAAATTCTCAGCGGAACGTCGGGTTTTCTCTATGGCGGCGGCAGAGTGGGTGGAGCCGTAAACTATGTGACCAAAAACTCTACCGATGTCCCACTCAGAAGACTGACATTCGGTAATTATGGTGGTACACAGTTTTACGGCCATGCCGATGTCGGTGGGAAATTCGACAACCAAGGTCGATTCGGCTATCGGGCTAATCTGCTCTACCAAGGTGGAGATACAGCTATTAACGAACCAGTTGAACAGAAAGTCGCCAATATTGTTCTGGATGGGCAGATTACCGATACCCTCTATGTCGATGTTAAATATACCTATAACGATTACAGAAAAGATGCAATACAATCTCTTTTCATTATGCCAGAAAGAGTCACAATTGATACCAGTAAACGGTATTCTCCCAAATGGGCATCCAACGATATAGAAAGTCATAAGGCTCACACCAGCCTGCGTTGGGATCCCAGCGAACATATTACCCTCAGAAGTGCTTTCTTCTATCAGAATACCAATATGAAAAACAGTCAGGTATATCTATACGATCAAGGTGATAGAACCTTTACCCAGACATTTGCTAACGTAGGAAAAGAAAATCATGAAAACTACGGAGGCTATGTCTATTTGGATACTCAGTTTTCAACTTTTAATATCGACCATAAGTTGACCTTGGGCTACTCCTCTACTTTTTATGAATACTTTCTACGTAATGATGGATCTGTTTATCTAGATGGATCAAACAGCCTTACGTTAAATGAGATTAAAAGTATACAAAAACCGGATTGGGGGGCTTTCGAGAATGAACCTATGCTTCCTGTCTATGCAGACCGATATGACAATATTTTGATAGGCGATAATATCACCTTCAATGATCAATGGTCTGCTATGGTCGGGTTGAACTACGCCACTACAATAAATAAAGCATCCGGTAGTTATGGTGACGGTAAATATGACAAATCCGAACTGACCCCCACCGTTTCACTACTATATAAACCGATTGAAAATGCAACCACTTATGTCTCCTATATGGAGGCTCTGCAACAAGGCTCGAGAGTAGGTAATTTCTATGCCAACCGTGGAGAAATACTACCTCCGTTAGTCAGTAAACAGTATGAGGTCGGTGCGAAATATGATATCAATCCTAATCTACTATTGAGTACCGCGCTGTTCCGGATTGAAAAAGCCAATCAATATTCAGATGGCGCTACACCTCAACCAAATCTTGTTCAAGATGGTTTGCAGGTCCATAACGGAGTAGAACTGGTTTTAACCGGTAAGGTGACAGATAACTTGACTATCATGGGAGGTGGCACCCTGATGGATATCAGCGTAGAAAAGGCAGAATCACCTGCTCTGGAAGGCAAAAAACCAACCAATGCTGCTTCCAGAATGGGCAAGATTTATGCCGAGTATGCGCTGCCATGGATTCCAGGGCTGAGTCTGACTGGCGGTATTTACTACACCGGTGAAAAATATGGTGATACGGCCAATACCGATAAAATCCCAAGTTATACCCTGTATGATATCGGGGCGCGATATAGTACCCGGCTATATGACAAGTCGCTGATCGTGCGTTTGAATGTCTTCAATCTGACGGGTAAAAACTATTGGCAAGATCAATTTACTTTGGGTGTTCCAAGAACGGTAGCATTTTCTGCCAGCATGATGTTTTAATCCTATAATCTAAATAGATTTTTAAATGATCTGTTATAGCGAACGAAGAAACGCGTATGAAATCCGAAACTGAAATTACTGCGGATACCGCCAGTACCGTCACTGCTACCGAATCCACCCCCTTTGTCCGCGGT
>JAHBZZ010000011.1 GCA_019635215.1 Nitrosomonas sp. | reverse complement strand
TAATCAGATGGGGGTAGTGTACAAGAAATGGGGCCGCTATAAAGGCTAAATAAGAGTGAAAAATGAATGATGTACGAAATGAAGCCGGGTATATACACAGGATTTCCGGAAAATATTTTCTATGAAAACCTGTTCAAGATCTCGATCAAGGGGTGTGGTGCAAGGCAAAACGGAACGAAAAAAAGGAGCATACTTGCAGTATGTGAGCACTTTAAATTCGATTTTAATCGCGGCAATGCACTCTTCAGTAAGATCTTTTATGCATGCACTAATGGCTTGAAACCGCCATATGCCATTCGTTTACAGTCAAATATCTGATCCGATGAATCCATCATCTCTTTTACGCGAGGATCTTCGAATATTTTTACATTCGCCGAATCCCGGGCTTCCCGGGATTCGAACACCACCCACGCAAATATTACCGTTTCACCCGGTTTTATATTAGCAAGCTGTGGAAATGATAAGGTGTCCTGTACATCCATATCGTCACCAATGCATTCCCAGTAATCGAGGGCACCATGTTCTTTCCAGATCTGCGCCGCCTTTTCAGCCATATTACGGTAGTCGTCAATACGCGCTGTCGGTACGGGAATGATAAATCCATCAATGTAGCGATTCATATTTTTCTCCTTTTTCCTTTTCAAGGCACAAAAATGTTTTGCCTGCCGGCAAAATCCACCGATAGTGACAGAACAATGGGGCACAGCGGAATAACCGTTTTCCTTGCAATCCTTCTTGCCGGCCACTCAGTATACCGCGCTCACAAATCCACTCAACAGTATCTCCGCTGCTTGAACCAAAAATAGTTCTAATAATTATTATTGTTTAGTTTAGATTTTCTTAACATTCGGTGTGCTACAGTCAAAAATGTAGCTTAAGAACCTATTCAAAATCTCAATCTTGATTTTTGTTTTAAGGAGGAAAAATTATGTTTAAAAAACTTTTTTTTGCCGCGCTACTGAGCGTAAGTATGTTAAGTTTTGCCGAGCCGGATAAAGGACTGGAACCATCTCCTATTCCCACTCAACAAAACCAACCTTCGGTTGATGCAGCGCCGCAATCGCGATTGAAATCAATCTTATCCAATCAGAAACAAAATTCAGCTGCACAACAGCAAGATTCAAATACGGATCAAAAACCATCAATGATTGATTACTGTAGAAAACACACCTGTTAATTCATTCGTTTTAATAATCGGAGTTCAGCATGGAATCAAAAATTTTGAAAAGTTTACCTGTCCTGTTTTTCTTGTATCACACGACCACTGCCACCTCAGCCTCACCTCACTGGGATTATGATGACCCGACTCCCTGGTGGGCTATCGAGGATACAACACAACCGGCACCGCGATCCTACCCTTATGCGGAATGCGGTGTAGGCCAGCATCAATCACCGGTTGATCTTGCTGCCGTACAATTAACTTCCAAGCCGTTAAATCAGCTGGCGGCTTTATACGGCGCCGATACGGCGACTTTCTTCAATAGTGGGCACGCCGTGCAGGTCAATACTTCGATTGGTTATTCCGGCGGACTGAAGGTGGGAGAAGAAACCATCCCGCTGATTCAATTTCATTTCCATGAGCCCAGCGAACATGTGATCAATGGCGATCACTTTCCGGCCGAATTACATTTTGTACACATTAATGAAGACGGTAGAATTGCAGTTCTGGCGGTTGCCATAGAACTCGGGGAGGAACATCCGGCTTTTCAGACAGTTTTGGATAACATGCCCACTCAAGGAGGAGAAAGCAATGCAGATACGGGCATTCAGATCGATCCGGCCGTATTTCTTCCACAGCAACAGAGTCACAACAATCTGGAATATTTCACTCTGGCGGGCTCTTTAACCACGCCACCTTGCAGTGAAGGTGTGCAATGGTACCTTCTGGCAGATCCGATAACAATTTCAGAAGCACAACTTGAGCAATTTAAAAGTTTTTACACAAATAATGCACGCCCGGCGCAGGATGTAAATGGACGCGCCATATTGTCCAACAAATAAAAGCCTGAGCACCTCCATTTGTCATCATCCATTCAGAATATTGCAATATGACAAAAGGAGTAGTCCGGCGCTCACGGCCCTGGCTTATCCACGGAAGACTTGTGGTCCTCACCGGATAAGCAGGGCCTGCTACAACCACCGTCACATCCCAGCCCCAGCCGCCCGAGTCCGCCGCAGCTGCCGGCAATCGGCTTGCGGCCCATCATCACGCCAATCGCCATGGCAGCAATGGCAATGCCCATGACCAGAAAAGCCATCAGAAAAGTGGCGGCGAAACTTTGCGTATCGTTTGACTCGAAATGGCTGGTGGCGTGCTCGGTAAAAATGCCGTCCCGATCGGCGATGAACAGCGCCTGCAAACCAAGCCGTTCGGCCATTGCCATGCCGCGTTCAAAACCCAATACCAGCAAAGCAGTCGCCCAGGCATCGGCCAGCATGCAAGTCTCGGCCAGTACGGTAACTGAAGCCAGGCGGCTTTCCGCCGGCCAGCCCGTCGCGGGATCAATGATATGCATGTAACGCCGGTTATCGATCATAAAGTAGTTGCGATAATTCCCTGAAGTGGCCAGCGCGGTATTATTGAGCGGCAACACCTTCTGCACCATACGGCCATGCGTTTGCGGTTTGTCAATACCGATCTGCCAGGGCATTTGCTGCGCATTGGTTCCACGCGCCCGGATTTCCCCGCCGATTTCGACCATATAGTGCGCGATGCCATAACGTTCAAGCATTACGGCAATTTGATCGACTGCGTATCCCTTGGCAATTCCGGAAAGATCGGCATAGACATCGGCACGGGTTTTGCGCACAGCCGATACGGTATCATGCAGTATAAGCTTGTCGTGCCCGGTACGTTCCAGCACCGCGGCAATTTCCGCTGCATCTGGAATGCGCTTTGTCCGGTCTTGCGGCCCAAACCCCCAGAGATTGACCAACGGACCGACGGTAATATCAAAAGCACCCTTGCTCTGACTGCCAATTTCGAGCGCAGCCTTGAGAACGGTATAAAGCGGAGCTGAAACAGGTATCCAATCCGTTGATCCGGAACGATTGAAACGCGACAGTTCCGATTCTGGATCATACGTGGACATGGTCTGATTAATTTCCGCAAGCTGCCGCTCGATTTCCAACTGCATTTCGCTTACAGAAGAGCTCTCGGGCACATGACGGTATTTGACAGCATAAACGGTGCCCATCGTGCTGCCGGTAAGATGCAATAATACCGGCGGTGAAGAAGATCGGCCGGAAATGACCGCAATGATCATAAAAAAGATAATCGCAGCAACGGAAATGCTAAGTATGCGCGATGGTGTCAATGGTCGAAGCATAGCCTGATCAATGAAAATCAATAATCAACCGCCAAAATCGTCGAACAGAATATTGTCCTGTTCGACGCCCTGATCCAACAGCATTGCAATGACCGCCTTGCTCATCATCGGCGGACCGCATAAATAATACTCGCAATCTTCCGGTGCAGGGTGATTTTCCAGGTACTCATCATACAACACCTGGTGAATGAAGCCGGTGTAACCTTTCCAGCCGTCTTCGGGTAAGGGTTCCGACAGCGCCACATGCCATGCGAAATTTTCGTGCTCACGCGCAAGCCTGTCAAAATCCTCAGCGTAGAACATCTCATTCCTGGAGCGTGCGCCATACCAGAATGTTATCTTGCGTTTGCTGTTGAGTCGGCACAGCTGATCAAAAATATGCGAACGCATTGGCGCCATACCCGCACCGCCACCGATGAAAACCATTTCGTTGTTGGTTTCACGCGCAAAGAAATCGCCGAATGGCCCCATGATGGTCACTTTATCGCCGGGTTTGAGCGTAAATATATACGATGAACCCTGGCCGGGGGGAATACCGTCTGTTCTGGGTGGCGGGGTGGCAATGCGCACGTTCAACGTGATGATGCCACGTTCCTCCGGGTAATTCGCCATCGAGTACGCGCGCGTAACAGTTTCCTGTGTTTCTGAAACATATTGCCAGAGATTGAAACGATCCCAGTCCTTCCGGAACCATTCCGCAATGTCAAAATCCTTGAAGGCACAGCGATGCGGCGGACATACAATCTGGATATAGCCGCCCGCACGAAATGCGACATTTTCCCCGGCGGGAAGCTCCAAGATCAATTCCTTGATAAAGGTGGCGACGTTATGGTTGGAACGTACTGTGCATTCCCATTTCCTGACGCCAAAAACTTCATCGGGCACAGCAACTTTCATATCCTGCTTGACCGCCACCTGGCAGGACAGGCGATAGCCGATGCGCGCATCGCGTTTATTGATATGCGCGGTTTCGGTGGACAGAATGGCACCGCCGCCTTCGAAAACTCTGACCCGGCACTGGCCGCAGGAACCACCACCCCCGCACGGAGAACTGACGAATATGCCCGCCTCAGCCAGCGTGCCAAGGAGTTTTCCGCCTGCCGGCGCTTGAATGGTACGCTGGTCGTTGACGACAATCCTGACATTGCCTTGCGCCAGCAGCACGGAACGTGCGCCCAGAATCAGGAAAACCAGTACGATGACGATTGAAGTGAAAAAAAATACACCCAGAGCTATTTCCAGCATAGACGCGCTTTTCTCATGTCACAGCCGGATACCGGAAAAAGCCATGAAACCCAGCGCCATCAATCCCGCGCTGATGAACGTAATGCCCAGTCCCTGCAGGCCGTCGGGAACATCCGAATATTTGAGTTTTTCGCGTACCCCTGCCATGGCTGTAATCGCTAGCGCCCAGCCGAAACCGGAACCGAGCCCGTAAGTGACGCTCTCCGCAAAGGTATAATCGCGCTCCACCATAAACAGTGTACCGCCCAGAATAGCGCAGTTGACGGTGATCAGCGGCAGAAAGATGCCCAGTGCGTTATACAGCGCGGGCACGAAACGGTCCAGAAACATTTCAAGAATCTGCACTATTGCGGCGATGACCCCGATATAACTGACAAAACCCAGAAAGCTGAGATCGACACTGGATAGCCCGACCCATTCCAGTGCACCGTCACGCAGCAGATAGCGATAAATCAGATTATTGATCGGCACTGTCAGTACCTGGACAACGATGACCGCGATACCCAGACCCAGTGCTGTCTCGATTTTCTTTGAGATCGCCAGAAAAGTACACATACCCAGAAAAAAGGAAAGTGCCAGGTTTTCAACAAAAACAGCGGTAATGAACAGATTGACAAGCGTATCCATCAGGCAGTCTCGGCAGGTTTGCGCATTTCCCGGATACGGAATTCAGCCTGTTCGACCTGTGTCGTCTTCCACGAACGCACCGCCCAGATGATCAATCCGATCAGGAAAAACGCGCTCGGTGGCAGCAACAAAAAACCATTGGGAACATACCAGCCACCGTCTCTGGCCAGCGGCAGAACCGTATAACCCAGCAATGTCCCCAACCCGAACAGTTCGCGGATCACGCCGACGGTTACCAGAACGGCGCTGAACCCGAGCCCGTTCCCCAGTCCGTCGAGAAAACTGGGCCATGGCGGATTTTTCATGGCGAAGGCTTCCGCTCGGCCCATCACGATGCAGTTGGTAATGATCAGGCCGACAAAAACGGACAACTCCTTACTGAGTTCGTAGGCAAAAGCACGTAAAAACTGATCAACCACGATCACCAGCGAAGCAATGATCGTCATCTGCACGATAATCCGGATATTGGCCGGTATATGATAGCGAATCAGGCTGATGGCCGCACTGGAACAAGCCACGACCAACGTCAGTGCGATACTCATGGTAATCGCCGTCGATAGCTGCGTTGTCACCGCGAGCGCGGAACAGATACCCAGAACCTGCAGAATGATCGGATTATTATCAATAACCGGTGAAAACAGAATCTTGCGGACAGGATAGGTCATAGCGTCAACTCCTTTCTCTTTCTTCACGCAGGCGGGCCAGATAAGGACCAAAACCCTCCCGCCCCAGCCAGAAATGCAATAATTGTGTCACGCCACGGGAAGTCAGTGTCGCGCCCGACAACCCGTCCACTTTATGATCACTGTCAGGCGTCGCGGTTCCCACTGCTCCCCTGATCAATTCGATATGCGGCTCCCCGTTATCGTTAAAAGCAATTTTTCCTTCCCACAAGTCAAGCCACCTGGGATTATCGACTTCTCCGCCGAGCCCCGGCGTTTCGCCATGCTGATAAAAACGCAGGCCCTGTATTGTCCGTATGTCTTCCTGCAGTGCGATATAACCATACAGCGTTGACCACAAGCCATACCCGTAAACCGGCAGAATCAGGGTCTTGAACCGCCCATTGTCGTCATTGACTCGGTAGACCGGCAGGTATCGGGGTTTACGCCGGATCTGCGCCAGATCCGCGCTGCGTGTTAACGGAACCGTCAGATGCACATCCTTGGCCACCCTGGTGATATCAAAATTCTCCGGATCAAGCGTATCGACTACACCGCCACTATTGAGTTCTATCATGAAAACATCGATCTGCCGGTAAGCCTGTGCAACGGTAAGCCCCGGTTTCATCAGTCCGGCGATCTCGACAATAATGCGTTTGCGCTCGATACTCTGATTGGCGGTCTGAATCGGTTTGAGCAATACGGCGGCACCGGCGACGATCAATGAACAGACCAGACAGACGGCAAAAGCCACCAGCAGTGTTTTGGTACTGCTGTGTGCGACGCGGGGCGTATCAGTATCAGGCTCAGCCATGACGGCGCAACCTCCGGCGGATATTAAGTTGAATCACCACGTAATCAATCAATGGCGCGAAAATATTGGCAAACAAAATGGCCAGCATGATACCTTCCGGAAAAGCCGGATTCATCACGCGTATCAATACCGTCATGAATCCGATCAGAATACCGAAAACCCAGCGGCCTGCGGTCGTCATCGCGGCGGAAACCGGGTCGGTCGCCATAAATACCATACCGAAAGCGAAACCGCCCAGCACCAGATGCCAGTGCCACGGCATCGCCATCATCGGGTTAGCCTCGCTGGCCAGCGCATTGAACAGCCACACTGTCCCTACCATGCCCAGAAAAACACCGGCGATGATGCGCCAGGACGCGACTTTGGTGTAAATCAGGAAAACAGCACCGATCAGACAGGCCAGCGTCGAGGTTTCACCCAGTGAACCCGGCATCAGACCGATGAACGCCTGCCACCAGGTATATCCGGCAATGGTAATAGCGTCCATTCCACCCAGTGCACCCAACCCCAGCGGTGTCGCACTTGAATAACCATCGACAGCCACCCACACCTGATCGCCAGTGATTTCCGCAGGATAAGCGAAATACAGAAAAGCGCGGCCGACCAGCGCAGGATTGAGGAAATTCTTACCCGTACCGCCAAAAACCTCCTTACCGATTACCACGCCGAAGCTGATCCCTAATGCGACCATCCATAACGGCATGTCCGGTGGCAGCGTCAATGCAAACAGCATGGAAGTCACCAAAAAACCTTCGTTAATGTTATGTTTGCGCACAATGGCAAAAAGCATTTCCCAAAAGCCACCGACGATTAATGTGGTCAGATAAATCGGCAGGAAATATAACAAGCCATGCGCCATATTGGCCGGAATACTACCCGGATCGAAGCCGATACCCAAGGTTTGCAGCAATACACCCCGCCAGTCATGCTTGATGATGGAAAGCTCTTGCAGGGCGAGATTAGCCTGGTAACCGGTATTGAACCAGCTCCAGAGAATGCACGGAATCAACGCAATCACGACATAGCTCATCAGACGCTTCAGGTCGACCGCATCACGGACATGCGGTGCGGCACGCGTAGCATTGGCCGGTGTATACAAAAAAGTATCCACCATCTCATACAACGCATGATAATTCTCGAACCGTCCTCCCTTGGAGAACATGGGTTTTATGGATTCAAGCCAGCGGCGCATCCCGGCCCTCAGCCTTCTTTCTCGATCTGTCTCAAGTTCTCGCGCAATATCGTACCGTAATCGTGTTTACCAACACAAACGAACGAGCACAGCGCGAGATCCTCTTCATCCAGCTCGAGACACCCCAGTTTCTGGGCCATGTCGGTATCGCCAACCAGCAGGGAACGTAGTAATTGCGTCGGCAGAATATCGAGCGGCATGACTTCTTCAAAACTGCCGGTGGGTATCATGGCGCGGGGACTGCCATTCTGACCGGCAGTAAAATCGAATGTCTCATTGCGTTTACGGAAAAAACTCGACAGCATGACGTTCATTTGCGAAAACTTTCTGCGCCCGGGTTTAAGCCAACCCAGAAATTCCCGTTCGGGTTTTTCCCGGATGACACTGATCTGCAAATGATGTCTCCCCAGATAGGCTGACCACCCCGCAGCATGGCGGCCCGACCACACTGAGCCGGAAATAGCACGGCTTTCTTTGGATTCCACAAGCTCATTTTCCAGCAACTCATCCAGCGAAACGCCCAGACGCGTACGCAACAGACGCGGATGCCTAATCTGCGGCCCGCCCAGCGCGATGACACGCTCGGTCCACAATCGGCCTGTGGTAAACAGTTTGCCAATTGCAATGACCTCCTGATAATTGAGATACCAGACGCTTTTACGCGCATCGACGGGCGCCAGGAAATGGATGTGCGTACCCGCCAGGCCAGCCGGATGCGGCCCTGCGAAACTGGCCACGCACAATTGCGGCAGATTCCGGGGCAAAGGAAAATCGGCTCCGGGCGCTTTACACACCCACAGTGATCCGGACGTTAAATGCGCCAGTACATTGAGGCCATAACCAAAACATTCCGCCTCTGCTTTGATAACAGGTACGGGATCGGCAGCGAGTGGATTGGTATCCATGGCACTGATAAAAATCGCTGCAGGGCGTATGGCCGGATCGGGTATTTTGCTGTAGGGTCGTGTGCGCAATGCGGTCCACAAGCCCGAAGCGAGAAGATTTTCCATGACCTGATCCGTCGTCAGGCTGGGAAGCTGGTCTGGGGCATAAGCCGCGAATGTTTCCTGCTGTTCTTCCTGTTCTGCTTGCGATGCAAGCTGAATGACCACGGATAAAAGTTTCCGCTGTACGCCGCGATGAATGGCGATAACCTTGCCTGCTCCGGGTGCCGTAAACACAATATCGGGCAATTTTCTGTGCGCAAACAATGCCTGGCCAAGTTTTACCGTATCGCCTTCGCTGACGTGCAAAACCGGTTTGAGATCGATATAATCCGGCCCCAGAACGGCCACATGACAGGCGGGTCGCGCATTTTCGATTGTCTGATCCGCTCGACCACCGATCGGCAGGTCAAGCCCTCGCTTAATCCTTATCAGCACATCAGAATGTCCGGATTCTTGTCTTGATATCATTCCCATTACCAGAAATATAAAGATTGTGCGATTACGATGATCAAACCAGCCACCGCTTGCTGCCGGGACCATCAGAATGTCCACCCCAGAATCGCTTCGGCACGCGGGGGAAAAACGCATTTCCGATCAACCCACGACTCCAGCAGGAGTACGGAATGACTTATATCTCAGGTGTATCGTAGATATAGCGTTCGAGCTGCTTAATAACAAACTGATGCTCTGAAATGGCATCCTTGACCAGATCGCCGATCGAAAGTAGTCCGATTATTTTGCCTTTGTCTATAACCGGCAAATGGCGCACACGCATCTCGGTAATCAGCGCCATGCAGTCTTCATTCGTATTTTCCGCTTCCACATAGGCTACCTGCCGCGTCATGATGTCTTTGACAGACATTTCTTTGACAGGTTTGTTCAGCAGATAGGATTTGCGGGAAAAATCTCTTTCGGTCAGAATGCCGATCAATTTATCATGCTTCATAACCACTAAAGCCCCGATATTGTTAGCCGCCATTAACTGCATAGCATCAAAGACCGAGGCTTCCGGACTGATCGTAATCACGGCATGTCCCTTTTCCTGCAGCAACTGTTTGGTAGTTTTCATAATGAGATTCCTTTTTATAAATTCTCCGGTTTCTCCGATTCATAAGCATTTCATTCATCCCGGTTTCCCGTTTAGGGTATCCGTTTTTTCACTACCAGTAAATGCATGGAACTCATTTTAAAATAGCCGGATACCGGGAATAATCGGTATGCAGCTATTTTTACAGCACTATGCGGTACATGGGTTATGGTTTATCACTTCGGGACGGATTGCCCGTTTTTCTGCCGGGAAAATTTCAGGTAGTATCGCGAATTGCTGCTTTTGCCGTCATTGACGATGATTCCTCAATCAACGCATGAATCTCCTGCATGATAAAAGGAATATCCAACGACTTATTTCATGTTCTCAATGCGAGTGTCAATTCATTGGAGGAGACCGGTGGCAACAAATACAAGATTCAACCCGATTCCGAATAAACCGGTCCGTAATCTTAAAGCGAATCTGCTGAAGAGATGCCTGACAATATTACTCGTAACAACATCCGTCTCCGTGGCAGCAAGCAATGTTACGCATTCCACTCCGGAAACGAAGACGCTTTGTACTGACGCATGGTATCGAATCATAGAAGAAAAAATGCCTACCGCTGACGATCAAGGTCACGGGCCGGACATAGGCTCAGATGAATGGAAATCCGTTATCGAGTTCAGAATGGGTATACGCGGCAAACCGGATACCCCAAGTAGAGACAGCGAAGCCTGGTGCCATCATATCCATCAAATGGTCCAGAATCATCGCAACGCTTCCACCGCAATCGGGAATACTGTTCAAGTATCAAAGCCTGCGGGTCCTTCATTCCCCTGCGGCGCGACCAAAACCGGAAGCATCGAAGCGATCATTTGCGATGACGAACAGTTATCCATGCTCGATCGCACGCTCTCGGATATTTATGTCGCGGCATCCCATAAAGCGAAAAACAAGCACTTGCCACTGCTTAAAGCTGAACAAAAGGGTTGGCTCAAAGGGCGCAACGACTGCTGGAAAGCCGACAACAAAAGAGAATGCGTCAAGACGGAATACCTGCATCGCATCGCTGAACTTCAGGCCCGATATCACCTCGTTCCAAGCATCGGACCGGTACACTTTATCTGCGACAACATCCCTACCAAGGAAGTTGTTGCGACTTTCTTCCACACCGACCCGGCCACACTGATTGCCGAATATGGAAACAGTGTCTCACTGATGTACGTGCAACCCAGCGGTAGTGGAGCCAGATATCAAGGCCGCAACGAAAGTTTCTGGGAACATCAGGGTGAGGTTTTAATCATCTGGGGTTACGGCGCATCGGAAATGCGCTGCAGAAAAAAAATCTCAGTCAATTAAAAAAAACCAGCACATCTAATAAGACCCAAGAATGGGCAAAGGAAAGATGAGAGCTATCAATTGATGTGCTGGGGTATGTTGAATCATATCAAATCGTTCCAACCATCCGGCTACGCACATTGCTGTACGCTGGTTGGTGCGGTTAAGTACTTTACTGAGAAAAAGTACTTAATGTTGAAACGGCAGTATAAACGATATCGAGCAAATTGTAAATGATAATTATTATCATTTGGTAAGATGTTTGTAAAAATCTCGTAGTACTATGCGCCCGTATCCGACGCGACAGGCCACCCATCTATCCGGGATTGCTGTTATTCTTTTGTAAAAATCCATAAAAAACTGAATAAACCCGATTGAAATCGCACATTTTTTACTGGATTTTTATGAACCAAGGGTTTTGCAAAGGTCCACTATGAATATTCCGCTCGAATACTGGCTGCATCATGCGTTGTTTTACACATTACTTGTGTCGATTCATTGGATATGCGGACTGCTGGTTATCAACCATGATGTCAAAGTCAATTACACAAGAAAAATCAATCACTTTGCCTTCTTCTTTCTGCCGGTGTCACTGCAATCGGTAATTGCGTATTCCTATAGTGCAGCGACATTCCTGATGGATATCGTGTTCGTATTTGTCTTTCTGACCCTATTTATAGCGCCTATCCGGAACCGGTTCAAGCCGGTGGCCGTTATGTTCCATTCCATAGACCGGCCCGAGGACAGGCCGCTTACACTGACATGGCTCTATACGCAGTTTCTGGCCAGTTATCTGGTGCTGATTCCATTGCTGGGCTATTTCGCGCAACAGGATATATTGCCGCTGATCATGATCATTCTTTTAGCCAATGGTATTGGCGACGGTCTTGCTGAACCGGTCGGGGTGCGGTTCGGAAAACGGAAATATACCACTTACGCACTGTTTACCCGGAAAAAATATGAGCGCAGTTATGCCGGCAGCGCATGTGTTTTTGGCGCGACATTCATATCCATCCTGGTATTCCAGTCGCATTTCAATGCTGTTCAGCTCACTGCCGCACTGCTGACAATACCGCTGCTGATCACGCTGGCTGAAGCGTTCTCGCCGCATACCTGGGATAGCCCGCTGATCTATAGTGTCGGTGGTATTGCGCTAATCGGCGTGCACTGGCTCGGATGACGGGCTGTTGAATACGTGAGTACCCATGGATCGTAGAATATTCATAATCTACCTGCGATAAATTGCGGGCAAAACTACGGCGAAACACGTGAGCAGAGATTTTTCTGGGAATCTGGCTTTTCTTTTATCTTACTACTTGTCTGGCCGCCTTTTGCATATGGAACACGAGTTACGCAGGTGATCAAGGCATTCATTACAATGAAATTACAATGAAAGATACACAATATCGCATAGTGCACAAATCAGCTTCATCGGTTAAAAACGATACAATTCCTCAAGGAAGCTCCGACCACTCCACAATCCCCATATAAGCTGTCAGCAGAACAATGCAGCCAAAAACAATCCGGTACCACGCAAATACCGTAAAATCGTGATTGCTGATGAAACGGATCAAACCACGCACGGCGAGGAGCGCGCTGAAGAAAGCAGCAATGAAACCGACAGCGAATATGCCGATGTCATCAAATTCCAGAATGGCGCGGTTTTTGTAGACATCGTAAAACGTCGCGGCAAACATGATCGGAATGGCGAGAAAAAAGGAAAACTCAGCAGCGGCTTTGCGCGACAGGCCGAAAAGCAAACCGCCGATGATGGTCGCGCCCGAACGGGAAGTACCCGGAATCAACGCCAGGCATTGCGCGCAGCCTACTTTCAGTGCACGTTTCCAATCCATGTCATCGACCTGTTCGACTTCAATCCGATGATCGCGCCGCTCCGCCCATAAAATTACAACGCCACCGATCACCAGCGCCGTGGCCACGGATAACGGATTAAACAGATACTGCTTGATTATGTCGATAAACAGCAGGCCCAGTATGGCTGCGGGCATGAATGCAATGAGCAGATTCAGCACAAAGCGCTGCGCCGATTTTTCCGAACCTATGCCCATGATGACATCGGCGATTTTCCGGCGGTATTCCCAGCAAACAGCCAGAATCGCGCCGAGCTGGATGGCGATCATGAACACCTTTTCCCGATCACTGTTGAAATCAAGCAAATCGCCGACCAAAATCAGATGACCGGTTGAGGAAATAGGCAGAAATTCGGTCAACCCCTCGACAATACCGAGGATTAACGCTTTGAATAATAAAATGAGATCCATGTCAATTGATTTTGACGCTTATGAAATCCGAATAGTGATCGGCCTAATTAGCAGGCTGTTGTCCGGTAGAAACAGACAAAGAAAAGCGGAATCGGTACATAGACACCGCACATTCTGAACCTGTTTTTAACACCGCAACGGCATCGTTGATTCGCTCGGACCTGCTACAGCTTGCTGTAAATCTCCGCGCCCTTCTCCTTGAATTCGGCAGATTTCCGCTCCATGCCCTGTTTGAGGGCTTCGTCTTCGGCGATCCCCTGGCTGGCAGCAAAATCACGCACATCCTGAGTGATTTTCATCGAACAGAAATGCGGCCCGCACATCGAACAGAAATGCGCCACCTTGGCGCCTTCCTGCGGCAGGGTTTCGTCATGAAACTGCTGCGCCTTGTCGGGGTCGAGACTCAGGTTGAACTGGTCTTCCCAGCGGAATTCAAAGCGTGCTTTGGACAAGGCGTTATCGCGAATCTGCGCACCGGGATGGCCTTTGGCAAGATCAGCAGCATGCGCGGCGATTTTATAGGTAATAATACCGTCCTTGACGTCGTCCTTGTCCGGCAGGCCGAGATGTTCCTTCGGCGTCACATAGCACAGCATCGCGGTGCCGTACCAGCCGATCATCGCCGCGCCGATGGCGGAAGTGATATGGTCATAGCCGGGGGCGATATCGGTCGTCAGCGGTCCCAGCGTATAAAAAGGCGCTTCGTCGCAATACTTAAGCTGCAAATCCATGTTTTCCCTGATCAAGTGCATCGGCACATGGCCGGGGCCTTCGATCATGGTCTGTACATCATGTTTCCATGCGATTTTGGTCAATTCACCCAGCGTTCTCAATTCAGCGAACTGCGCTTCGTCGTTAGCGTCATAAATCGAACCCGGACGCAGGCCATCGCCGAGTGAGAAGCTGACGTCGTACGCTTTCATGATTTCGCAGATCTCTTCAAAGTGCGTATACAGAAAACTTTCCTTGTGATGCGCGAGACACCATTTCGCCATGATCGAACCACCGCGCGAGACGATACCGGTCATGCGCTTTGCGGTCATTGGCACATACGCCAGACGCACCCCGGCATGAATGGTAAAATAATCAACGCCCTGCTCGGCCTGCTCGATCAGGGTGTCACGGAATATCTCCCAAGTCAGTTCCTCCGACTTGCCGTCGACTTTTTCCAGTGCCTGATAGATCGGCACGGTGCCGATCGGCACCGGACTATTGCGGATAATCCATTCGCGCGTTTCATGGATGTTTTTACCGGTCGATAGATCCATTACCGTATCACCGCCCCAGCGGATCGCCCAGGTCATTTTCTCAACTTCTTCCTGTATGCTCGAGCCTAGTGCCGAATTGCCGATGTTGGCGTTGATCTTCACGAGGAAGTTGCGCCCGATGATCATCGGCTCCGATTCCGGGTGATTGATATTCGCCGGAATGATCGCGCGGCCGCGCGCCACTTCGTCACGTACAAATTCCGGCGTGATTTTACCCGGTAGAACCGCACCAAAGTGCTGACCGGCATGCTGCCGCGTCAGAAGATCACGATTTTCGGTATCGAGCATTTCATAGCGCTGGTTTTCACGAATGGCGATAAATTCCATTTCGGGCGTAATCATGCCCTGACGCGCATAATGCATTTGTGTTACATTCTTATCCGCCACGGCGTGGCGCGGCTGGCGCTGCAAATTGAATCGCATGTCGGCCAGTTTTGGATCCTGCAATCGTGCACGGCCATAAGAAGAACTTAAGCCTTTCATCAACTCGGTATCACCCCGCGCCTCGATCCATTTCTCGCGCAATGGCGACAGACCGGAACGGATATCGATACGCGCAGCCGGATCGGTATAAGGACCGGAGGTATCGTAAACCCAGATCGGCGGATTCCTTTCCGCGCCGCTATTGGTCATGGTATCGGTCTGCCTGATTTCACGCATGGGCACCTGAATGTCAGGCCGGGAGCCTTGTACATAGATTTTGCGTGAATTCGGTAGTGGTTTTACGGCAGCTTGGTCGACTGTGGCCGTAGCACTGGAAAAATTTTTTTGATTTAAAGCTGTAATACTCATTAAGATGCTCCTTGAAATGCCATAAAGAGCGGGAGAACGAGCTCCAGCTTCCCTACGGCGGCATTATCCGCGTCAGGTAATAAGGGACTTTCTCACCAAAATTCCGGAAATTCAGGAAATGGACCCCTAGCTGATGCTGTGAAGCTAATAGAAATATGAAATAATTGCAAGTATATTATTTTTTTGAAACGAAAGCTTATGAACATTGAAACGAATCCTGAACAAATGCTTGAAAAAACGCGGTACAACATGGTTGTCCAGCAAATTCGCCCATGGTACGTGTTTAATGATGAAGTGCTTGATCTGTTGTATGAAATTCGTCGCGAAGAATTCGTTCCACAAGCCTATCGCCAAGCCGCTTTTGTCGATATGAAAATTCCGCTGGAACAAGGACAAGTGATGCTCGAGCCGAAAATGGAGGCACGCATCCTGCAGGAACTGCATATCAAAAAAACGGATAAAATCCTTGAAGTCGGCACCGGGAGCGGTTATATGACCGCGTTGCTGGCGAAACTGGGAGCGCATGTCTACAGTGTAGAGATCATACCCGAGTTTAAAAATATCGCTGCAGCCAATCTGAGTGCACATAATCTTGATAACATCACGCTCGAACAAGGGGATGCCGCACACGGCTGGTCCGCGCATGCGCCTTATGATGTGATTGTCATTACGGCTTCCACGCCGGTATTGCCCGATAGCTTCAAAAACAGTCTTAACGTTGGCGGCCGTCTGTTTGCCGTTATTGGCGAGGATCCTGTCATGGAAGCCAAATTGATCACCTGCGTGGCGCCGGGTGAATTTACCGAAACCCTGGTATTCGAAACCAGCATACCTGCCCTGATTAATGCAGCACAGGCGGAGAAATTCGTATTCTAATCATAAAACCTCTTAAAATTAGACAGCTATACAATGTCAGTACTTTTATTAAAAGAACCGTATCAGCAATCATGATTAAAATCATGCGCAACGCATGCTTATGGCTTGCTTTTTCGACCGGTTTTGCTTGCAGTGCTGCATCAAGTGCTTCGAATCTGATGGATATCTATCATGAAGCGCTGGAAAAAGATGCGCAATACCAGTCTGCCCGCGCAGCCTATCAGGCCACACAGGAAAAAATAGCACAGGGCAGGGCTGGATTCCTACCGAACATTAATCTGTCATTTACCCGTCAGGTACAGGAAGTTGATACCACATTAGGGCCGGCTGTAACGATTCAAAACCGCGGTGTTGTTCTTTCTGCAACCCAGCCCATTGTACGTTTTGAAAACTTCATTATTTATGCGCAAGCCAAAACGCAGGTGTCTCAAGCCGAGTCACAATTTGTCATTGCTGCGCAAGATCTGATCCTGCGTGTCGCACAGGCTTATTTTGACGTACTCGATGCACAGACCGATGTCGAAGTCGCGGAAGCGCAGAAAGGCGCCATCCTCAAGCAGCTGGAACAAGCCAAACGCAATTTTGAAGTCGGCATTGCAACTATTGTTGATACCAATGAAGCACAGGCGCGTTTTGATCTGACGATATCGCAGGAAATTGCAGCACGTAATGCACTGGAAATCAGTAAGCGCGCATTGCAGGGCATTATCAACCGTTTTCCTGAGCAGCTTGCCCGTACTCACGACATTGCTTCGGATCTGCCCAGTCTGCGCTATGGCGGCATGGATGAATGGGTAACAGTGGCTGAAGCGCAAAATTTTGCGCTGAAAGTTCAGCAAGCTGCTTATGAGCTGGCCGCCAAGGAAGTCAGAAAAGCGTGGGTACAGCATTACCCGACAGTTGATCTGGTTGCGCAGTACAGTGATCAGACCGGCGTCGGCGGGGCGATTACAGGGCGCGGGATTGATCTGACTTCCAAATCCATCGGCGTGCAACTGAATCTTCCGATATTCCAGGGAGGAAGCACACAATCACGGGTACGTGAAGCAATCGCCAATCAGGAAAAAGCGCAACATGATCTGGAAAACGCTCGCCGCAATACAGTGCTGCAGGTGCGCCAGCACTATCTTAATGTCACCAATGGCATTGCTCAGGTAAAAGCGTTGACACAAGCACTTGTTTCCAGCAAGACACAATTGGACTCAACTATGCTTGGACAAGAGGTCGGTGTCCGAACCGAAGTCGATGTATTGAACGCTCAGCAGCAATTCTATTCAGCCCGCCGCGATCTGGCCAAAGCTTACCATGGTTATCTGATGTCCAGACTGCGTTTAAGCGCGGAAGCAGGTGAGCTTGATGAACAGATATTGCAGCAGATTAATGACATGCTGCGAGGTTGACCGGTCAGTAATCAGCTTACGTATGTCATTTCTACGCAGAACCGGAATTGGTCGTCTGTTCATTCACAATTCAGAAATCACAGATTACATCCTTCCTGGAATGATAAAATATCATTGAAGCTGGCCAGACAGTCGCTGCCGGTTGTTCCTCCCGGAACAACGGGGAGAGGAAAGTCCGGACTCCATAGAGCAGGATGTCGGCTAACAGCCGAACGCCGCGAGGCGAGGAATAGGGCCACAGAGACGAGCGTATTGAGTTACGGTGAAACGCGGTAACCTCCATCCGGAGCAAGACCAAATAGGCAGGCGGTGAGGCGGCTCGCGGAGCCTGCGGGTGGGTTGCTTGAATGTACAGGTAACTGTGCATCTAGATGAATGACTGTCCACGACAGAATCCGGCTTATCGGCCAGCTTTTTTTACATTATGCTGCACAATTAATTCATTCGACCGGCATCATGCCGTTCCCAAAAATGCGAACTGCGGCAATTGGCTGTATCCTCAAGAAATCGGATAATTGTGTCCTGGGTCATACCCCGTAGTAATCCCATTGCACTGAATTTCAATCAATCTCTATGCAAAAGAATCCCATCAATTTAGCCAAATCAACAATAACGATTTCAGTCAGTGTCTTATCGCTTTTGATCGCCGTCAACACAATTTTTTGATTTAAATTCCGATGAATGATTTCTGCGTTTATTTTCTGAAATAACTCCTGAGCATTGATTCTCTGGTATCTAAATATCCGAATCCACTTCTCCCCACACTGCAGTAGCCATTCCAGAAACTTTGCGCTACAGTTACCAATCTCAGGTTTGTCGCACTATCCCGTTTAACTGGCATGATACGCACTACATTTATCCGCAATTCTCTCATCCTGTTTCCCGGTCTAATTCTGCTGCTCATGATGTCAGCCGGACTGCTGTTATACGGCAGCCTACCGCAGTACGACGGCAAGACACGATTACCCAGTCTCGGCGCACCGGTTATCGTTGAGCGCGATACGCTGGGCAGCGTGACAATCACCGCCCGGAACCGGGTGGATATCACTTACGCACTCGGTTTTGTGCATGCGCAGGAGCGTTTTTTTGAAATGGATCTGATGCGCCGTCAGGCGGCTGGCGAGTTAGCAGCCATTTTCGGAGAAAGCGCATTGGCGTTGGATATGGAATCCCGCAAATACCGCATGCGCGCCCGTGCCCGGCAGATTCTCGAGCGACTGCCGGAAGATCAGCGGCAATTACTTATGGCTTATCGCGCCGGTGTGAATGCAGGGCTCAATGCGCTAACGGTACGCCCTTACCCCTATCTGCTGACCCGTACACAGCCTGCCGAATGGCTTGAGGAAGATACCGTACTGGTGATTTTTTCGATGTTTGTCACGCTCAATGAATCCAGCGGCAAGCGCGAGCTGGGATTGTCGGTTCTACGCGCTGCACTGCCGGATACTTTATTCCGATTTTTAACCGCCAGTGGCGGACCGTGGGACGCGCCACTAACTGGCGGGCCGCTCGAATGGCCACCGGTACCGTCTGCCGATGATTTTGATCTCAAAACAAAAGATGTACCACAGCTTGCCAACATGCCGGTGTTAGACGAATCGATACCGGGCAGTAACAATTTTGCGGTTGCGGGTGCCCTGACTACATTCACGGACGGCGCTGCGCTGGTTGCCAATGACATGCATTTGACGCTGCGCGTGCCGAATCTGTGGTTCCGCACACGGTTGATCAACATTCCTGAAGGCAAAAACCTCACACAACAACCACTCGATATTACCGGCATCACTTTGCCGGGTGTGCCCTCGATTGTCATGGGCTCCAACCGGCATATTGCCTGGAGCTTCACCAACAGTTATGGCGACTTTATCGATTGGGTGCGCGTTACGCTTGATCCGGATGACCAATCACGCTACCTTGGCACACCCGGTTGGCAGTCTGTTCTGACATTCCGGGAAACCATTCACGTGCGCAATGCACCTGACAAAATGATTACCGTGCACGAAACCGAATGGGGACCGATCGTCGCGCGCGATCATGACGGTGTACCGCTGGCTATTGTCTGGACAGCCTTTCAGCCTGGCGGTGTTAATCTGAATCTGGTTGAGCTCGAACAGGCGCGGACGGTTGATGAAGCAGCCGCGATTGCACAGCAAACCGGCATGCCTGCGCAGAACTTTATCGTCGGTGATAAGCGGGGTAATATTCTCTGGACGATCGCCGGACGCATTCCATTGCGCTCAGACAATTTTGACCCGCGCTTGCCGGCGGACTGGAGCACTCCCGATACTGGATGGCTGGGTTGGCTGAACTCCGCCGATTATCCGCTGATCCGCAATCCGGATAACGGGCGTTTATGGACCGCGAATACGCGCACCGTTGACCCGGATACCTTGCGCATCATCGGTGACGGCGGTTACGATCTCGGCGCACGCTCGAGACAGATACGCGATAATCTGCTTATGCAGGAACAATTCACCGCTGATGATTTGTTTTCGATTCAACTCGATTACCGCGCCGTATTTTTTACGCACTGGTATGCCTTGCTGATCGATATACTCAAACGTTCCGAGAAAACCGGAGCGCCTGAACAGTTGGAACAGATTCTGCAAAACTGGGATGGCCGCGCAGCAGTGGACTCAGTGGCTTACCGGATTGTGCGCAGCTTCCGTCATGAAGTCATTCGATCCATCCTCACCGCATTGACCGTTGACGTTAGGCAACATCATCCAGCGTTTCAATTGCCACGGCTAAACCAGGCCGAACACGCCGTTTGGCGGATATTGGAAGAACGCCCCGCGCACCTGCTGCCCACAAGCTACAGCAACTGGGATGATTTTCTCTTGCATAGCGTTGACCAGGCCATCGTTGCACTGCAAAAACAATCCGGCGATATCACTGCACGCACCTGGGGAGAAGACAACGCAGCACATATCAGCCATCCGCTGAGCCAGCATTTGCCCAAATGGCTCGCGCAATATCTGGACATGCCTACCGACCCACTACCCGGCGATATGCATATGCCGCGCATTCAGACACCGAATTTCGGCGCTTCGCAGCGCTCGGTCGTTGCACCCGGCAAGGAAGAAGAAGGCTATTTCGATATGCCCGGGGGCCAAAGCGGCCATCCGTTATCACCCTATTACGGCAGCGGACATGCCGACTGGGTATCGGGTAAACCGACACCCTTTATGCCGGGTAAAACAGAATATGTGCTTGAACTTGTTCCGTGAAGCAATACAATGGCCGGGCACAAAATCATACCTTCAAAGCACAACTCAGCCGTATATCTTGGAAGATTAAGCAACTGGTTATTTTTTCCAGATAAGCATTAAACAGCATCTAACATTTGTGCACGCGTGTAGTAATCATCGCTTTGCTGCCGGTTTTGTTACCGGCTATAAAAAATTTTGCCTGGATAAACTTTTTATTCTTCGAGGAATCTTAGTTGCAATTGTTGAGGTTATGCGAAGAAAACGCATACATGTATTTGGAATCATCGCTGTGGATAGAAAGCGGTATTACGCAGTAAAAATATACGTATTTTTTGTATGCAGCGATTGTGTTTTCTGCATTTTCACATTACCTGAGCAAATTTTTTTATGGGGTGCAAAAAAAACTTGATTTCAAAAATATGCAGACTATAATGCGGGCAATTTAATTTTTGGTAACCATGAGGAAAACACCATGACTTCGATCAGTAATACCTATTTATCCATTGAATTAACCAACGTTCACATCCCTGTCACATAGCTTTCTTTAAGAGGATATTCACATCATGCTCATACCCATCTCTTCCACCGCTTTTCAGAAGCCATCCGAATCAGAAGTTCTGTTTGACACCCACCCTGAAATCAGTCTTGATTTCAATCATATTAAAGAAAAATTATTACATGGATATGACAAGCCGTTTTTGCTTGTCGACAGTAATATTATCCGTCAAAAGACCCGGCGTTTCATGAATGCCATGCCGCGCGTGCGACCGCATTATGCCGTCAAAGCCAATCCGGATCGCCATGTTCTTAAAACGCTGATTGAAGAAGGCGCTGGTTTTGAAATCGCTTCGATTGCAGAGCTTGATCTGTTACTTGAATTAGGCGTGCCTGCTGCGGAAATTTTCTACAGCAACCCGATGAAATCACGCGCTTACCTCGAATATGCGGCTTCCAAGGGCGTCGAATGGTATGTTCTGGATAGTATTGAGGAGCTACGTAAAATCGTCAGCGTAAAACCAGATGCAAAAATGTACCTGCGCATCGATACACCGAATATCGGCAGCGACTGGCCGCTGGCGGGAAAATTCGGTACCCACTTGGCCGATATTCATCATATTATCGATGAAGCTGCCAGGCTTAACGCAGATCTGGCCGGCGTCACCTTTCATGTGGGCTCCCAGTGTCGCAATCCGCAGAACTGGCGGGTAGGCATTGAACGTGCTGTCAAGGTTTTTGCCGATATGCGGGAAAAGGGACTGAATCCACGTTTGCTCAATATAGGCGGCGGTTATCCGGTACGTCATCTGAAACCGATCCCTGCCATTGAGGTCATTGCGGAAGTCATTAATGCGGCAATCGCCAAACTGCCCGGGGATATTCAGATTATCGCGGAACCCGGACGCTATCTGGTTTCCGACTCCGCTTATTTTGTCTGTCAGGTTGTCGGCACCGCAACACGTAACGGTAAACGCTGGATGTACTGGGATGCAGGTATGTTTGGCGGTATCATCGAAGTCACGGAAGGATTGGCCTACGAAATACTGACTGACCGCACAGGCCAGTGCGTACCCTGGTCTGTCGCAGGCCCGACTTGCGACTCAGTGGATATCCTGATGCACGACATCATGCTTCCGGCTGACATCCAGGAAGGCGATCTGATTTATATTCCCAATACAGGCGCATATACAACAGCATATGCCAGCAATTTCAATGGATTTCCGCTGCCCGATGTTGATGTGATTTAATCTTCTGATTGATTCCAGGCGGAACGAACCAGGTACCGCGTTCGTCCCGCCGGATTTAATTATTCACAGGCCCAACGGCGATTCGCACCTTATTTTCGATCAAGAATCACAAAATGATATTCCAGCGGTATGCCGGTTTTTCCATCCGATATATGCCGTTCACGTGATATCTCAGACCATTCGCACCGGTCAAATTCAGGAAAAAAAGCATCGCCGTCAAAATCCTGTTGTATTTCGGTGAGATACAGACGTTGCGCCAGTCCGAGCGTTTGTTCATAAAGCCGCCCCCCCCCTATAATGAATAGTTCGTCTTTCTGCGTGGACAAAACACCGGATTCACGTTGCTGCAATGCAGCCTCCAGCGTATGGACGACAATGGCATCCGGCACACGGAAATCCGGCTGACTGGTCACGATTACATTGACGCGCCCCGGCAATACCCGCCCTATGGATGCGTAAGTCTTGCGCCCCATGATGATGGTATGCCCCATGGTCAATGACCTGAAATGTTTCAAATCTTCAGTCAAATGCCATGGCAGTGTATTGCACTTTCCTATTACGCCGTTCCGGGCTACGGCAGCCAGAATTGACAAGCGAACCGGCTTCATACGGCCACCGGCGCCTTAATCGCAGGATAGGGCTGATAGTCTCTCAAGGTAAAGTCTTCGTATCTGAATGCAAAAATATCCGAAACTGTCGGGTTAAGATGCATTGCGGGTAACTGCCTCGGTTTCCGGTTTAGCTGTTCTTTTGCCTGCTCCAAATGATTCAGATAGAGATGCGCATCTCCGAAGGTATGAATAAACTCACCCGCTTTCAAATCACAGACCTGCGCGATCATCATGGTCAGCAAAGCGTAAGAGGCGATGTTAAACGGTACGCCTAAAAAAATATCGGCACTCCTTTGGTATAGTTGGCAGGACAACCTGCCTTCCGTTACATAGAACTGGAATAAAACATGGCAAGGTTGCAGTTTCATTTTATCCAGATCACCGACATTCCAGGCCGATACAATCATGCGTCTGGAGTCCGGAGTGCTGCTTATCTGTTCAATCACCTGCTTGATCTGATCGATGGATTGCCCGTTCGGCGCAAGCCATGCACGCCATTGATGCCCATAAACAGGTCCGAGGTTACCGTGTTCGTCAGCCCATTCATCCCAGATCGACACGCCATTCTCCCTCAGATAATGAATATTGGTTTCACCGCGAAGAAACCACAGCAGCTCGTGGATAATTGATTTAAGATGACATTTCTTCGTCGTGACGAGCGGAAAACCGTCTGCCAGATTAAAACGCATTTGGTAGCCAAAAACAGACAATGTACCGGTTCCTGTACGATCTGATTTTTTGCAGCCATGCATCAAAACATGTTGCATTAATTGAAGATATTGTTGCATGCGCTATTATTAAAAAAACGAGAACGGCTACCGGACGATCAATGATAAAACAGACAAATTAGCTACATAACCAAGCTAACCGTAATATAATATCAGTTTTTACTACACGAATCAGTGGCGACTATGGCTTGATAGGCCGTCTCCATCTGTCTTTAGAATTTCCTAATAAGAATAGCGCTATAGCACCCATGCGACCATCACTGATAGAAACAGCACCCGACACTTTAATGTGACTATACGCGCCTTTCAAAATCTCATATTCAACAGGAAAGCAATCAATGCTGGCTACACTTACCCAGAATTCTTCTTTATTTGACTCGACAGTTAACGCTAACGCAAATCATATACTCGTTGTACTTCCAAAGCAGGAGAAATTGCCACAGAAGAATCGCATCCCTGGAGAAGATACGTTAAAAAAAACACTGAACAGACTCAGCATGACGCTGGATAAAATCAGTGAAACACCTGTCAGCGCCAATCTGGATAATGGCGCATTATGCACATGGGTGATGGTCGATACCCATAAACCTGTGTTTGATCAACATACTGTCATGCGCAAAGCGATACAGCATCTGCTCTCGGAAAATCCCACCGAAATACATCTGGCTATTTTTGGCAATAACAGCCAGAAACGCTATTTTTCTGAAATTGCGGTGTACATCGCCTGGATTAACGGCGCAGCATTGCCAGTTCGCAAGCAAAAACCGGAAAGAACTTCACTGACACATATACACCTCTACGGCTATAGAGATGACGAAAACTTTACATTGCAGCGTGCTGTTGCCGAAGGTAATTTGCTGGCGCGCGGCCTGACTGTGTTACCGCCCAATGAATTGACCCCGGCAACTTATCGTGAGCAGATCCAGAAATTGTCCGGCAACGAAGGATGGGTTTATCAGGAATATGCACTGAATCAACTCAGAAAAATGGGCGCAGGAGCTTTTGTGGCGGTTGCCCAGGGCAGCGACACCGATGATGCTGCAATCGTACACCTGCACTATTCGGGAAAAAACAAAGCGGCAAGACATATCGCTCTCGTCGGAAAAGGGATTTGTTTTGATACCGGCGGACATAATTTGAAACCGGCGCGTTACATGCAGGGCATGCATGAAGACATGAACGGATCGGCTGTGGCATTAGGTATTTTACTGGCAGCAACACGTGCCGGTCTGCCGCTTGAGATTGATTGCTGGCTGGCTATCGCACAGAACCATATCAGCCCGCATGCTTACAAGCAAAATGACGTAATAACTGCATTGAATGGTCTGACGATAGAAATCGTGCATACCGATGCGGAAGGCCGCATGGTTCTGGCGGACACATTGACGCTCGCGGAAAAACAAAAACCCGATATTATTATCGACTTTGCAACATTGACCGGCAGCATGCATACAGCGCTGGGTTCAAGATATTGCGGCATTTTCAGCAACCAGGAAAACCTTGCCCAGAAAGCAATCGCTGCAGGTAAAAAAAGTGGCGAACGGGTTTGCGTCTTTCCCATGGATTCAGATTATGGTGAAAGCCTGGAAAGTGATATCGCCGATATCAAACAATGCACTATTGGCGGCGAATTTGATCATATTCTTGCCGCCTGTTTTCTAAATAAATTCGTTAAAGACACGCCCTGGATACATATGGATCTTTCAGCCAGTAACCACAAGGAAGGACTTGGCGCTGTCGGCAGTGAAGTTACCGGTTTCGGCGTCAACTGGGCGATTGAACTGCTCGCTCAGTTATAAATCACTGAAACTGAAATGTGCGCTAGATTCTTCCAAGATCAAGTCCCCATTGCTCAGGACTTTCTGCGCTCACAATACTGTCCTCCGATTTTGACATGTCGATTATTTCAACAGGAATGTGACCATTCGTACGCGTTGAAAAAAACACTTTGACCAGCGGCGTCAAAAGACTCTTTTCAGATTGCTCGATAACCAGCCCCAAGCGCCCGGACCTCAGTTTTAGCAGTGTTCCAATGGGATAAATGCCAATCGTTTTAACGAAAGCGCGAAAAACGGTTTCATCAAAATGACCATCTTTCCATGAAGTCATTCTTCTGATGGCCTCAGCCGGCTCCCAACCTTTCTTGTAACACCGATCTGAAGTTATGGCATCATACACATCGCAAACAGCGCCCATACGTGCATGCAATGTCAAAGTATCGGCTGAGAGTTTCTCCGGATAACCTTTTCCATCCACGCGCTCATGATGGTGCAAGCATACATCGAGCGCCGGTTCATCGGCCTGATATACCTTTTTCAGAATTTCCCAGCCTCTGCGAGGGTGGGTTTTGATGATTTCAAATTCTTTATCCGTCAGTTTGTCCGGCTTATTCAGTATTTCATTGGGTACAGCCATTTTACCGATATCATGCAACAATCCTGCCACACCGATCTGCTTTAGTTCCTCTCCATACAGTCCCAACTGTTTGCCGAGCGCTACCATCAGCACGCATACCGCCACGGAATGCAGATAAGTATATTCATCCGCCGTTTTTAGCCGTATCAGACTCAGCAATGCGTTTGCATTCCGCTCCATAGACATATTGATTTCATCGACCAGGATGACCGCCTCCTCCACCTGAATCGATTTGCCCATACGCGCTTCACTGAACATCGAAACGACTGCAGATCTGGTTTTAGCATGTACCTTTCTGGCTGTAACCAATTCATCGACCAGTGCTGTCTTCTGAATTCTCTTTTCAGCCGGTAAAGACAGAACGGGCTCTGGCGCTATCGGTACGTTATTCGCCGCTTTGGAATCCAAACACAGCACATCCAGTCCTTTGGATGTATCAATCCACAACTCTTCCAAATTGCAGTGTTTCAGTTTCTCCAGATCCGCTTGTTCAGACAACAAGAAAGTGCTTTTCCAAAATGGGTGTTGCATCCAGTTCTCGCTTATTTTATGGATATACATACCCAAACGCACTTCACTGATAGCGATCTTTTTTATCATAAGCTCCAGAAAATCATTCTCAAAATTAGATTTCAATGGCGAGACTGAAGGTCAATGGTACAATCATACTCAAGGTAACGCTATTTTTCACAAGATAATTCTAATTCGGATTATTTAACGTATCCATTATCACAAAACTTAAAAAATTTAATACCTAATCTGCAAAACATAGCATAAAAAAACCGCAAACTTGCGATTCACGGGAATCACACCATGCCAACCATTGAATCTGTTTTACACGAATCACGCATTTTTCCGCCAGCCGAGGATTTCATTCAACAAGCCAATATATCCGGCATGGCATCGTATCAAGCGCTATGCCATCAGGCTCAGGTGGACTATCAGTCGTTCTGGGCACAACAAGCCAGAACGCATTTGGTTTGGCATAAACCGTTCACCCAGATTCTGGATGATAGTAATGCACCATTTTTTAAATGGTTCGGCGACGGTGAATTAAACATTTCTTACAATTGCCTCGATCGCCATTTAAAGACTCAATCCGACAAAATCGCCATTATTTTTGAATCTGATGAAGGTGAAACAACATACATCACTTACCACGACCTTCATCTGCGCGTATGCAAGCTGGCTAATGCGCTGAAAGCACAAAATATCCAGAAAGACGATTGCGTCATCATCTATATGCCGATGCGTATCGAAGCTGTCGTTGCCATGCAGGCGTGCGCACGGATTGGTGCAATTCATTCCGTCGTATTCGGCGGATTTTCATCCAAAAGCCTGCATGAACGCATTGTCGATGCCGGTGCGAAAGCCGTAATCACTGCTGATGAACAAATGCGTGGCGGAAAACATAACGCACTCAAAGCAACCGTTGACGAGGCCATCAACATGGGTGGCACTGAATCGGTAAAGACAGTTGTGATTTACCAGCGATCAGGCTCGAAAATTCCTTTTAACCCTGAACGCGACGTCTGGTGGCATGAGATTACCGGAAATGCAGGTACGCAATGCGAGCCGGAATGGGTTGATGCCGAGCATCCACTGTTTACGCTTTATACTTCAGGATCAACCGGCAAACCGAAAGGCGTACAACATTCCAGCGCCGGCTATTTGCTGGGCGCCATGGTCAGTATGGATTGGGTTTTCGACTACAAACCATCTGATATTTTCTGGTGTACCGCCGATGTCGGCTGGATTACCGGCCACACCTATGTCACCTATGGACCGCTTGCCATGGGTGCGACGCAGGTCATCTTTGAAGGTGTTCCTACTTATCCGCACGCTGGAAGATTCTGGGAAATCATCGATAAACACAAGGTTACGACGTTTTATACGGCACCCACGGCCATTCGTTCACTGATCAAATTGGGCGCGGATCTGCCAGAAACGTACAGTTTAGCATCGCTGCGACTGCTGGGCTCGGTTGGTGAACCCATCAACCCTGAAGCTTGGATGTGGTTTTATGAGAAAGTGGGGCGTTCGCGCTGCCCGATCGTGGATACATGGTGGCAAACAGAAACCGGCAGCCATATGATCGCACCGCTTCCGGGTGTTGCGCCGCTCAAACCCGGCTCGTGCACATTGCCGTTGCCAGGTATTTTTACAGCAATCGTTGATGAGGCCGGTCACGATGTCGAAAAAGGAAAAGGCGGTTTTCTGGTCATCAAGAAGCCATTTCCATCACAGATCCGCACGCTGTGGGGTGATCCGGAACGTTTCAAGAAAGCTTACTTCCCCGAGGATATTGGCAACGGCAAATACTATCTGGCGGGAGATTCTGCGTACCGTGATGAAGACGGATATTTCTGGATTATGGGGCGCATTGATGATGTGCTCAATGTCTCCGGACACCGCTTGGGTACGATGGAAATTGAATCCGCGCTGGTCGCCAATCCCTTGGTCGCTGAAGCGGCTGTCGTCGGCAAACCGCATGATGTCAAGGGTGAGGTCGTTGTCGCATTTGTCGTGCTGAAAGGCGATTATCCTAAAGGCGAAGAAATAAACCGGATAATCCATGAATTACGTGAATGGGTAGCTCGGGAAATCGGCCCGATTGCAAAACCGGAAGAAATACGATTTGGCGAAAATTTACCAAAAACACGATCCGGTAAAATCATGCGCCGCCTTTTACGCGCACTGGCCAAAGGGGAAGAAATTACCCAGGATGTTTCCACGCTTGAAAACCCTGCAATCCTGGATCAGTTAAAACAGACCAACTAATCTATCTTTTCAAGATCAGAAAATCAATCAACCTCCCATGACAACTTCCCTCGTTACTGATTATCCCAATGGCATCAGCGCAATTGATGCTCAATTTCATCGCCCCAAACGTGCCGCGATTCATCTCATTGTAGAGAATGGAAAAACGGCGCTTGTCGATACCGGCACAACTTTCTCAATCCCGGGGGTTATCAGTGCCCTTAAAGAAAAGAATCTGGCGATTGAAGATGTCGACTATATCATTCTTACCCACATCCATCTGGATCATGCCGGCGGCGCAAGCGAATGCATGCGGATTTTCCCTAACGCCAGGCTGGTGGTGCATCCACGCGGCGCCCACCACATGGCTGATCCCGGGAAATTGATTGCCAGTGCAATAGCCGTCTATGGCGAAACTGAATTCAGGCGTACCTACGGTGAGATCTATCCCATAGACGAGAAACGTATTATTGAGGCAACGGATACAAGCAGAATTGAACTCAATGGCCGTTCATTGCTGTTTCTTGATACACCGGGGCATGCGCGCCATCATAACTGTATATATGACGAAAAGAGCAATTCATTTTTTACGGGTGACACATTTGGCGTTTCCTACCGTGAACTGGATGTTAACGGTGTGGAATTTATTTTTCCTACCACCACGCCGGTTCAGTTCGACCCCGAAGCGGCACATGCCTCAGTCGACCGCATCATGCAATTTAATCCGGAATATGCTTTTCTGACACATTACAGCCGTATCCGCCACCTGGAACGGCATGCAGCATCGATGCACGAACTGATAGATGCACATGTCAGCATTGCACGGAATGCACAGGATGGCACTACATCAGCCACAATCAGCAGATTCGATACAATCCATGCGGCATTGGAAACGCTGCTGCTACAGCGTATCAGATTACATGGCTGCGTTATGTCCGAAGAGGATATTACAAATTTGTTGCGTTCAGATATCCGTCTGAATACATTAGGTCTGGAACACTGGCTCGATCACTAAAAAAATCACCGGCTAATCCGGTTTACTGCTATCGCTATCGTGATTTGATTCATGCTTATTATTGGGCCATGCACTGAACGGGAACGGTTTCATTTCACTGTTGAATGTCATGAACTGAATGATCTGGTAAATATAAGTACTCAGACCCTGGGCGAGTCTGAGTATGGGGTCATTCGGTTTTTCTGTCACGATTATTGTGATCAGCTGGAATAACGCCAATCCGATAATAAGAAATTTAGAAACGCTATAAACCACAATAAAAAAAAGCATATAAAGACTGCGCAACAGCATTTTATGTTTCTGTAATTGCTGGTTAATTTGCTTAATTTCCTTTTCCATCTGTTTTCCAAATATCGAATAAATTGTTACAGCCATCGATTGACAATGCGTTTATAAGCCTCAAATTCAGCACCGAATTTTTGTTCGAGTGATTTTTCTTCAGGTATGATCTGGAACCGATTCATATAAAGCACAAATAGTATCACACAGAGCATGGACGCCAGGTTATGCAAATAACCACCCCAGCCTAAAAGTATCAATACAAAACCGCCATAAATCGGGTTACGACTATAACGATACGGTCCTGTTCTGATCAGTGTTGAGGCCAATTCAGGTTTAAGCGGATTTAATGTTGTATTATGCTGGTAAAAAGTAATGCTACTAACGAGTATTAGCAGTAATCCTGATGCCGCAACTAATAAAGATACGGCAGGAGACAGTTCAAATTCCAGTGTGAAAAATGGAAAATACCTGGCCATATACCACATGACTGCGGCACATAACATCAGCACAACAACAGGAGGTATCAATAGCGCCGACCTCGCCATCTGGCTCTGTCGAATCAAGGACGTACAGACTTCCAGTATTTGGATTGCCAGTAAACATTATCTAAACGGGATATCGTGACACCTTTACGCTGCGATGCATGCAGAAATTTGTTTTTCTCAAGATAAATGCCAACATGCTTAGATGTCGGTCCGGTTCTAAAAAAAACCAGATCACCCGGTTCCAGCTGATGTTTTCGGATTGTGGTCCCCAGTCTGGATTGCTGGCGTGCTGTCCTGGGTAAGTGGATACCCAGTCTTGATTTATATGTCAATTGGACAAATGCCGAGCAATCAATACCTGACTTATTCATGCCACCGAGGTGATAGCGCACTCCCTGCCATTCCTGATGCTGTTGATAGAGTTCGTTAACAACTGAATCCCGTGCTCCAGGCTTTTTTGTGATCTGTTTTGACTTTAGTTGATAACTGCTTTGATTCTTATCAGATAAAGAACCGCAACCAACAATCAGAAACATGCATAAAATACTGGTTAAACCAAAGTATATCGTTCTTTTGTACCGCATAACCTATACTTGATCTGAGTTGTAAAAAGACAGAAATACATGATATCAAACTACAGGGCAAAGCAAAATATCTTTTAAACAGCCAGTTATAATCATGAGTTAATATGAAATATGACATTATACCCGAATATGCTGCGCACCCATGCTTGTTATTTTAGCCAGCACTTTGCGCGCCATATCTCTCAACGGCACAATCTCATCCACCGCCCCCGCAGCCACAGCTTCTTTCGGCATACCATAAACGACACAGCTCGCTTCATCTTGGGCAAAATTATAAGCACCGGCTTGATGCATCTCAAGCATACCGGCAGCGCCATCTTTACCCATACCCGTCAAGATAACACCGATTGCATTTTTACCGGCATAATTTGCCGCTGAACGGAAAAGCACATCCACCGAAGGACGATGACGGCTTACCAATTCACCCTGGTTCAATTCAGTGACATAATTCGCCCCATTCCTTTTTAACAGCAAATGTGAATGCCCCGGCGCAATAAAAGCATGCCCCGGCAAAACACGTTCTCCGCCTTGTGCTTCGTGCACTGATATTTTACAAAGACTGTTTAAACGATTTGCAAATGATTTTGTAAATCCTTCCGGCATGTGTTGCGTAATCAGAATACCCGGACAATTTGCCGGCAGTTGAATCAGAAATTCTTTAATGGCTTCTGTACCGCCTGTTGAGGCACCGACGATGATCAGTTTTTCAGTAGAAAAAGAGGTTTTAGAAAATGCTACGGGTAACACGCTATCCGCGGATAAACTTTTTGTCACCGTTTTATCCGAAACAAGTTTCCGCACACGCGCAGAATAAGCTGTTCTTATTTTACTGGCGATAACATCGCTGTATTCTTTAAGCCCGCTCGCAATATCAATTTTGGGTTTAGCCACAAAGTCGACCGCGCCAAGCTCAAGCGCACGAAAAGTAATGTCGGATCCTTTTTCCGTCAATGTTGATACCATGACTACGGGCATGGGCCGAAGACGCATTAACCGCTCCAAAAAATCCAACCCATCCATTTTTGGCATTTCAACATCCAGCGTAAGTACATCCGGATTCATTTCACGAATCATCTCGCGCGCCATTAAAGGATCTGAAGCTGTACCGATTACTGCCATGTCGCGTTGATTGTTTATAATTTCGGTAAGCAACTTACGGATCAGCGCTGAGTCATCGATGACCAGTACGTTAATTTTTTTCATAATAAAATAAACTGTAATCGTCTAAGAAAATGTGAATCAGGAGAAAAGCTCCACTACACTGCATTTATCGGCACTGGTGGATTTGTTCAATCTTCTGCCGTAATCTTTCTCGCGTTTTTTGATCGTATCATTGTGCATATTTTTCAGCTTCTTAACCAAAACTTTATTAGTTTTTGGAAAGAAATAGACTTTACGGGGATAGATATCGATTAAATCCTGTGCAGTGATTGGAATATCTTCCGTGTTCAAAAATTGCAGCACAAATTCCGCATTACGCTGCCCAATATTGGCTTGTGTCAAACCGCTGATCACATTACCCCCGCCAAAAACCTTTGCTTCCAGATTCGAACGGCGTGCACCCAGTTTCAGTAATTGATTGATTAAAATCTCCATCGCATATGCGCCATATCGCGCAGACGGATTCATCGGTGAATTTGTATCGGAGCCACCACCGTCTGGCAGCATAAAATGATTCATGCCACCGATTCCGTTCTGCCTGTCACGGATGCAGGCGGCAACGCAGGAGCCCAGCACTGTCACGAGCAGCATATCCTTGCGTGTGACGAAATACTCTCCTGGCAAAAGCTTTACAGCCTGTGTATTGAAAGTGTTGTCAAAATATAAATTTGTCGCCGTATGTTCATCGATAAGTTCAATCATGCGATTCTCCTGTTATTTATTGACAAGCTCATACACTGTTTTTTCTCGCAATCTGAACAAATCGGCTGCATGTTGAAAGCTCTCAGAATGTCCGGCAAATAACAGGCCATCTGGTGCAAGTAAGGGTACAAATTTTTGCAGAATTTTATATTGTGTCTGTTTATCAAAGTAAATCATCACATTACGGCAAAATATTGCATCAAAAGGACCTCGAACAGGCCAGTTATTATCCAGCAGATTCAATTGCCGGAATGTAATCATCTCCCGCAGTTCGGGACGCACCATGGCATACCCTGAGTGCACGCCTTTACCTTTCAAAAAGAACTTTCTTAACTTTTCTTTTGGCAGCTTGTCGAGCTTCTCTAAAGAATAAATACCCGCCTTCGCTTTAGCCAGGACATGAGTATCCAAATCCGTTGCAAGAATATGGACCGGTGGTGTAAACGTCTTGAATGTTTGAACCATTGACATCGCCATTGAATAGGGCTCTTCACCGGTTGATGAAGCACTGCACCAGAGATGAATTTTACCTTTGTTCCTGCGTTTTTCCGCATGTTGCTCAAGCGTGGGAAAATGATGCTGCTCACGAAAAAAGGCTGTCAGGTTTGTAGTCAGCGCGTTGGTAAATGCTTCCCACTCGGGGTTATTGGGGCTTTCCAAGGAATCCAGATAAGCTTTGAATGAATCATAACCGTTTGCGCGCAGCCGTCTGACAAGACGACTGTATACCATATTCTGCTTACTTGATGAGAGCGAAATACCAGCACGGTTATAGATTAATTTTTTTACACGCTCAAAATCCTGAGTAGTGAATTTATATTCACGCGACGCATCCATGAATTCACTGTCATAATCCATCATTTCACCCATAAATACCCGACCCCGGTTAAATCACAAAGCTTCAAAGCTAACTAGAAACAGCTATCGGCATTTGAGGAAATGACTTTATGTAGTCTGAAAATACCTAAGAAATGTGTGTTATGTACTCCTAACAAACAAATGATTTAAAAAAGATTCGGGAAATGCGGGCACTACACTTCCAGTATAAAGCTGCACGTCCACCGACAGCTCAGCATTATTTAATTCACGGACCTTCATTTTTGATCGTTCTGAATTCTCCTAGACTGACAATTTTGCCAGTATTATTGTTACTTATTGATTGCAATAATAGCTTCCCTGGTTCTTGTAGCGCCATCAATAATCCTTGCTCACCATGAGCACTGTGCCACATTCTTTGCGAAATCTGAATACAGGCTTCGAGCGGGTTAGCGGTTTGTCTGCGAATTTGATCGATCTGCCACTGTTGCTGCTCTAATCGCTGTCTTAAGTGATCAGGCGCTTGTTCAAGTAAGTTAAATTACCTCCGGCAAAGCCGGAGGTAATTTAACTTCAGTATGATGATCCATCCCCATATCTCATTGCGTAACAGGCTCATTAATTCTCATTTTTAGTCTTCCCTTTTGGTCAATAGTTGGAAAAGTATAGAATGTGAATATGACTTTAATTACACCAATAAACGACACTTTTCAGAGTTATTTCGAACATTGATGTAAATCTTTTCTTACAACCACGAATTATTCAACGGCATATTGACATCAATCACACATAAAATAATTACATATCTGTAGGTATTGTCCTACTTAATTATAGGAATAAACATCTCCTGCACAGCATCTGGCAACCGGCCCTGATCAGCAACTGAATAATGGCCATCAAAACATATAGCAGAAAGACTTATCTTATTGGTTCAAGTTGTTACAGAATAACCGGCAAGCTCATCAGATTTTCCGGCGCATACTGAATTTCCATGGCATATTGAAATTAAAGATCATATGGGAAAAACAAAAATTCATATCTTAATAATTGAAGACAATGCGTTCGATGCGTTACTCATTCAGCATCGATTGCTCCAGGGGTTAAAAAACCAGATCCAGCTGACGCATGCCGAATCTTTATCCGAAGCACTGCTCCTGATCAATCAACAGCATTTTGATCTGATTTTATCCGACCTTCATTTACCGGACAGCAATGGCGTAGAAACAATCACGAAACTAAAAACAGTCACCAACATCCCTATCGCCGTTCTTACAGTAAGTAGAAACGAACAACTTGCTATCCAGTGTATCAATGCCGGCGCACAGGATTATCTTCAGAAAGACATCTTATCCGAAAGCTCACTCACCCGGCTGGTCCGCTATACGCTTGAAAGGCAACGCGCAGAAGAACGCACGCAGAAAATCGAACAACGGTTTCAAACTATATTTGAAAAAGCGCCTTTGGGTATCGCACATATTAATCTCAAAAAAGAGACCTTTATCGATATCAACCCAAGATATGCCTATATTACCGGCAGAACGATCGACGCACTGATGCAACTTAAGCAAAAAGAACTTATCCATCCGGATGACGCCGCAGCCTATGCATGCGATATGATGTTTCTGAAAAAAAACAAACCGGACAACTGGAAAACATGCCGAAGAATCATCCACGCAAAAGGTTCTACCATCTGGGTGGAAATGACATTCGCACCATTCGAGATTATTTATGAAGACCAGGCCTGTTACGTCTGCATGATAGAAGATGTTACCGAACATAAACGCATGCTCACCAATCTGAGGGATCTAACCATGCATCTGCAGAACATCCGGGAAGAAGAAAGTATTCGCATAGGACGGGAAGTGCATGATGTCATAGGCGGCAATCTGGCGGTAATAAAACTGGAATTAGACTGGTTGTCCAAGAAAGTAACCGAGAATGCGCTCAATGAGCGCATTCTTCTCTTGCATCAACTGACCGGTGAAGCCATTGACACGGTCCGCAGCATTTCACAGAATCTAAGGCCTAATGTACTCGACAACCTTGGGCTTGTCGATGCGATTGAATGGCTGGCGCGTGACTTTGAGAAACGCATGGGAATCTGCTGCAATCTGAATCTGGATTATCTCGATTTTCCTGATCTGACGAAAGATAAAGAGACATCGATTTTCAGAATTCTTCAAGAAGCATTGATCAATATAGCCCAGCATGCCGCAGCAACCTCGGTTGAAATATACTTAACCGAAACGCATGATGCTTTTTATTTTAAAATTAAGGATAATGGAAAAGGAATAAGCAAAAGCCAGCAGACTGACCACAGATCGTTTGGAATTATGGGTATGCGTGAACGCGCCCAGCAACTCGGCGGAAAATTAATCATTGAAGGTGCATCTTCCAAAGGCACCGTAGTTATTGTAAAAATTCCGATACTGAAAAAATAATACACTATCTATTTATGAGGTTATTGGGCTCATGATCAAGGTTATCGTCGCAGAAGATCACGCCATGTTTCGCGATGGCTTAAAAAGAATTATTGGTGAAACGCATGATATTGCTATCGTTGCCGAAGCTGCAAGTGGTAAAGAAACCTTAAAGAAAATCCGCGATACCGAGTTTGATCTTATCCTGCTGGACATCAATCTTCCCGACATAAACGGACTTACGATACTCAAACGGCTGTCAACCGAAAAACTGTCACACAAGGTACTGATCTTAAGCATGTACCCCGAAGATGAATATGCCATCCGTGCCATTCGTCTAGGCGCATCCGGGTATCTTGCCAAAGACAGTCCGGCGGATCAACTGATCACAGTCATACGGCGCCTGGCTGCCGGCGGAAAATATGTCAACCCGGATCTGGCGGAGAAATTTTTATTTGAACCGCAATCGGCGCTACAGGAACCACTTCATACGAAACTCTCCAATCGGGAACTGATCGTTTTCAAAGCGATTGCAACAGGCGAATCATTGACTGCGATTGCAGACAAACTGTCACTGAGCGTCAAAACCGTCAGTACCTACCGTACACGCGTTCTGGAAAAAATGAAAATCAAAAATAATGCGCAGCTGATTCGTTATGCCATCAATAATCATTTATTGGATTAAAATAAACTTCAAGGTGAGCTTACCGCCATTTACACTCGGTTTTTCCGGCTGAAGAATCAATCCCATAAAACCGCAACACCCGTATCCCTTTCTGATGTACACGTCCAAGCATCATCCGGATTTTTAACCCATTCGCTCGCTATCGCAATAAAGACCTATTCATTACTGTCAAGCTACAGCATGTTCAACGCATCGATGGCTATTCCTGTCAAAAAATGCGGCGGAATTAAGCAGATTTCGCCAACACACCAAACACATTTATGCTATAAGAAGACCGCTGATATCCCACATTAATGCTATCCACTTTTAACTTTATATAAGCATGCCCTTTACCCCCGTCATTCTCTGGACCGATGCACTCATCTTCCTTTTAGTGTTCCTGACGTCAATCTTTATCTGGTATGTCCGTGACAATGAACACTTGCTGACACCCTGGCGGCGGATTGGTCATAGCGCCAGCGGTATGTCCGCACTGACCGTTTTGTTATTCTTTATCATCGTAGGCTTATTGGATACGTTGCATTTCAGGCCAGCACTTGAACATAAGAACATTCACGGTGAAACCGTCTACAGCGTCGAAGTATTAAGTGTCCTGGATCTATTGCTCACACCCCTGCGCACCCATGTTGAAAAAACCTATTCAGCGCCACTCGCCACACATTTATATACAAAAGAAACCTTCGAATTACCCGATGGCAACCAGATACGCGCATTTGCAAGACTGGAATTCGGCGGCTCGCATCTGATAGACCCGGATTCAGAATATCAATCAGACATCAACGATCGTATTGTCAAAGGCATCGGACTGGGGTTATTTTTCTGGATCATATTGCACGCCATTTTGTGTCTGATCATGGCCCACCGCACGAAACAGCGTTTTACCGTATGCTTCCAATCCATATGGCGACGCACAACGGAGATTCCCTGGCATGCCATTTTAATCACATTGGCTATCATTCTCGCCCTGTCCGGCATGGTATTCATGCTGGCCACACATTATCACGTTCTGGGCACCGACAAGGTTGGACAGGATATACTTTATCTTTCCCTGAAAAGCATTCGTGTCGCGCTGATCATCGGCACGTTGACGACATTAATCATGCTGCCTTTTGCACTGCTGCTGGGGATTACGGCAGGCTATTTCCGCGGCTGGATCGACGATATCATCCAATACATTTATACCACGCTGAATTCGATACCCAGCGTTCTGCTTATCGCGGCCACCATACTCATGATGCAGGTTTATATCGAAACACATACCGAGAGTTTTGAAACAACCGCCGCACGCGCTGATGTTCGTTTGCTATGCCTTTGTCTGATTCTTGGCATCACTAGCTGGACCAGTTTATGCCGGCTGCTGCGCGGCGAAACGCTCAAACTGCGTGAGATGGAATATATCCAGGCCGCGCATGCCTTTGGTGTGTCACACTGGCGCATCATCAGCCGCCACATTTTGCCCAATGTCATGTATATCGTACTCATCGCCACCGTCATGGACTTCAGCGGACTGGTTCTGGCTGAAGCGGTATTGTCGTATGTCGGCGTGGGCGTTGATCCATCCATGATCAGTTTTGGCACCATGATTAACGCTGCGCGGCTGGAAATGGCGCGCGAACCGATGGTCTGGTGGACACTGCTGTCAGCCTTCAGTTTCATGTTTATCCTAGTGCTCAGTGCAAACCTATTTGCAGACGCAGTACAGAAAGCATTGGATCCACGCATCAAGACATACGCACAAAACCGCAACAGCACACAAAACAACAATTCGGCCCATATACCGGCACCCTCCCCAGCCAACAAACCGGTTCAGCATCCATGAACGCTTTACTGGAAATTGACAACTTACACACCATATTGCATACCGGAAAATTTCCAGTACGCGCGGTCGATGGACTCTCACTCAAAATCAACAAGGGCGAAACCTTCGCGCTGCTCGGCGAATCCGGTTGCGGCAAATCGATGACAGCGTTATCGATTATGCGCTTATTGCCTGATGCCGGAGAAATTCTGTCAGGTAACATAAACCTGAATGGCACGGATCTGCTCCAATTACCGGAATCGACCATGCGTCGGGTCCGTGGCAAACAAATCAGTATGATTTTTCAGGAACCCATGCTCAGCCTTAATCCCGTAATGACCATTGCTGAACAAATTACGGAAGTTCTGACGCAACATTTCAGACTGGACAAAACAACGGCGCAAAAAAGAATCCTCCAGTTACTTGATCAGGTCGGCATTCCAGACGCGGAACGCCGCATGCATGAATATGCATTTCAATTTTCCGGCGGTATGAAACAGCGTGCCATGATCGCTATGGCGCTGGCCGGTGAACCCGAATTGCTCATTGCGGACGAACCCACCACTGCGCTTGATGTAACGATACAGGCACAGGTTCTCGATCTCATGCGTGAAATCCAGCGGCAGAATCATATGGCCATTTTACTGATCACGCATGATCTCGGTGTGGTCAGCGAAATGGCACAACACGTTGCCGTCATGTACGCCGGAGAAATTGTCGAACAATCACCGCGTAAAAATTTTTTCGCGCACGCCGCTCACCCGTACTCCCAACAGCTCTTTGCCTCGTTACCCAATAAACAAAAACGCTACCGGGAACTGGCGGTAATCGACGGAACCGTTCCCCCGCTGACACAGGCATTCAGCGGCTGCCGTTTCTCCGATCGCTGTAATTATGCGATGCCTCAATGTCATGACACTGTTCCTCAATGGCATCCTATTTCCGATGGCCACAAGGTACGCTGTCATCTTTATGGTCCGTCTTCAGCGTCGCTCAATGTCATGCATGCCCACAAAGCGGCACCTGCTCTAACGCTACCTGCCGTGCTGCAACAAAACCAAAATCCGTTGCTGCAGGTCTCCGGCTTGAAAGTGCATTTTCCAGTCCGCAAAGGCATCTTTAAACGAATAGTTGGACAAGTCAAAGCGGTTGATGGTGTTTCACTGCGTATTTTCGCAGGAAAAACGCTGGCGCTTGTTGGTGAATCCGGTTGCGGCAAAACCACTGTAGGGAAAAGTATTCTGCAATTAATCCAGCCGACGGCAGGCAGCGTACGCTATAACCAGCAGGAACTGGTGGGGCTGGAAAGGCAACGGTTACGGCCGTTACGATCGCAACTGCAATTTGTCTTCCAGGACCCATATTCATCCCTAAATCCGAGAATGCGCACCATTGAGATCATTCAGGAAGGCATGCATGCACTGAATGTTACAACCACCGCTCCCGCGATGTCTGAAAAAACTTCCGCTGCACTCGCTTTTCCACATGAAGCGGCCGTCGATGCGCTGTTGGAATGTGTCGGCTTACCGAAAGAAACCAAGTGGCGCTATCCGCATGAATTTTCAGGCGGCCAGCGTCAGAGGATTGCCATCGCACGTGCCCTGGCCGTCAATCCCAGATTATTGATTTGTGACGAACCCACAAGCGCACTCGATGTATCCGTCCAGGCGCAGATTCTGAACCTGTTGAAATCGCTGCAAAATGAGCTTGGACTGGCATATTTATTTATCACCCATAATATCTCGGTCGTGGAGTATCTTGCCGATGAAATTGCCGTCATGTATTTGGGCCGGATTGTCGAACAGGGTCTCATTGATGAAGTGATCAGCAACCCCAGACACCCTTATACACAGGCGCTACTATCCGCTGTACCGCAAATCGACAAGGCAGCCGCAGCGGAAATGATCAGGCTTAAAGGCGACATACCTTCACCGGCTTCACCGCCGCAGGGATGCCACTTTCATCCGCGCTGCCCCCAAGTTATGCCGGTATGCCGCCAATCTTATCCCGAAACCAGTACAATCAGCCCTACACACACCACCCATTGTCATCTTTATTCACAGGAGCACAGTTCGAATCACCATGAGCATTCAACATGAAGTGGCGCGCCGCCGTACTTTCGCCATTATTTCCCACCCGGATGCCGGTAAAACGACGCTAACCGAGAAGTTATTATTGTATGCCGGCGCTATCCACATTGCAGGCAGCGTCAAGGCGCGTAAAGCCAGCCGGCACGCCACTTCGGACTGGATGGAAATCGAAAAGCAGCGCGGCATTTCTGTCGCGAGCTCAGTCATGCAAATGGAATACCGCGACTGCGTCATCAATCTGCTTGACACACCCGGCCACCAGGATTTCTCCGAGGACACCTATCGTGTGCTGACCGCTGTTGATGCCGCACTCATGGTCATAGACGCCGCTAACGGCGTTGAAGCGCAGACATTACGCCTGCTGGAAGTCTGCCGTGCGCGCAACACCCCCATTCTGACCTTTGTCAACAAAATGGACAGGGAAGTACAGCCGCCACTGGATCTCATTGACGAAATTGAACGCACGCTGAGCATGAACGCGGTTCCCTTCACCTGGCCCATCGGCATGGGCCGCCATTTTTACGGCGTTTTCGACTTACGCAACAAAGGCATGCGCGTATTCAGACCTGGTGCCGATCGTGCCAGCGCCGACGAAGAATTCATCACGCAGCTTGATGATCCTTCGATACAGGCGCGTTTTGGCATCAGCCTCAGCGAAGCGCAGCAAGAAATAGAGCTCATCGCCGGTGTCACACCGGCATTCGCTCAGGAAGAATTTCTCGCAGGCTGCCAGACACCGGTTTTTTTCGGTTCCGCCATTAATAATTTCGGCGTTCGCGAAATCCTGGATGCCCTGGTCAACCTTGCGCCTTCGCCGGAATCACGCCATGCATTGCAACGTAAAGTATTACCGGACGAAAGAAACTTTTCCGGTGTCGTATTCAAAATACAGGCCAATATGAATCCTGCGCATCGTGACCGCATTGCCTTTCTGCGTATTTGCTCCGGCCAGTTCAGGCGCGGCATGAATTTAAAAGTCGTGCGGAATGGTAAGGACGTCCGTACCAATTCAGTCGTATCCTTCCTGTCGCAACGCCGCGACATTCTGGAAGAAGCTTACCCAGGCGACATTATCGGCATTCCCAATCACGGCACATTACAGCTCGGCGACACCCTGACCGAAGGCGAATCCTTACAGTTTACCGGCCTGCCTTTTTTTGCACCCGAAATCTTCCGTACGGTTGAAATTGCCGACCCACTGCGCAGCAAACAACTCAAACTGGGCCTCACTCAACTCGGCGAGGAGGGCGCCATTCAGGTATTCAGACCCCACTTGGGCAGCACGCTGCTGCTCGGCGCAGTTGGCGTGCTTCAATTCGAAGTAGTCACACACCGGTTAAAACACGAATACGCTGTCGACGCACGCATAGCGCCCGCAAAATACCAACTGGCACGCTGGGTAACCGCAAAAGACCAGCGGGAATTGCAACGTTTCATAGAAGCCAACGCGCACCGCATTGCCTATGATGCGGTCGATGCACCGACTTTCCTGGCTTCATACGGCGCGGAAATCAGTGTGGCTGAAGAAAACTGGCCATCAATCCAGTTTCATAAAATGCGCGAACATGCCGGCCTCGTTTTCCAGACACAATAAACATGCCCACAATACGCGATACTTTTAACAATCCTTCACAGGAGCGGTGCATTTAATGATCAACAGCATGACCGGTTATGCCACACACACGCAGACGACACCTTATGGCACGCTGAATCTGGAGCTGCGCGCCGTCAACAATCGTTATCTGGATGTACAACTGCGTTTACCGGACGATTTCCGCCCACTGGAACCCGGCATACGGGAAGTCATCACGCAAAAACTCCATCGCGGCAAAGTGGAATGCCGGCTGAACTTCACGCCACTGGACAGTATCGACGATCCCCGGCAGCTCAATCATGTTCTGCTGCACAAGCTGCTGGAGCTTGACCACACAGTCCGCTCCGTGCTTCCTGAAGCGCAAAGCCTGTCAGTCGACAGCATACTTAACTGGCCCGGCATGCTTGGCAACACGACATTGCCGGTCGACGAATTGCGTGAATACGCGATGACACTCTTGCGTGCAACACTGGAAGATTTTCAGACGACCCGGAATCGCGAAGGTGAAAAATTAAAAGGCATCCTGCTGGAACGCCTTAATCTTATCCGTCAGCAGCTGGATTTAGCGGCACCCCGTATTCCGGTGCTCATCACTGCTTTCGAAGAGAAGCTTAAAACACGCGTCCGGGAAGCACTCGACACGCTCGACGAAGATCGCATCCGTCAGGAAATCATCTTTTTTGCATCAAAGATTGATATTGATGAAGAACTTTCCCGCCTGCAAACCCATCTCGACGAGGTCGAGCATGTCCTGAGCAAAGGTGGTGCCGTCGGCAAACGGCTTGATTTTCTGATGCAGGAACTCAACCGTGAGGCCAATACCATCGGCTCCAAATCGGTTGATATTGTGATATCCAAAATGTCGATGACCTTGAAAGTATTGATCGAACAAATGCGTGAACAGATTCAAAACATCGAATAATCTTTCAAACAGTCCATTTGAATTGAAAACGATATTAACAGACACAATCATCGCCACGATTTGCATGATTGAGCCTTCGTTCATTCGCACAACAGCACCTGGAAAGCGGAATGCTCGATTAAAAGCCCAACAATCAGGCGTTATCCGGGTTAGAATAATCAAATGACGTATTCATACCAACCTACTGACATTATCCGGCCTGAAATACTTGAACTGAAGGCCTATCATGTACCCCCGGCCACCGGCATGATCAAGCTGGATGCCATGGAAAATCCATATACTCTGCCGGAAACCCTGCAAAGCGAAATTGCGCAACTTGCCGCACAAGCGCCGATCAACCGGTACCCTGACCCAAACGCAGTCGAATTGAAATCGGCACTGCGGCAGACGCTTGGCATACCGGAATCCATGTCGATTATGCTCGGCAATGGTTCGGATGAAATCATTCAAATCATCGCAATGGCCACTGCAAAACCCGGCGCTGTTCTGCTGAGTGTAGAACCCGCATTTGTCATGTTCCGCATGATCGCGACATTTGCCAATATGCGCTATGTGGGTGTACCGTTAAAAACGGATTTTTCGCTCGATGCCGAGGCAATGCTCCAGGCCATCGAGCAACATAAACCCGCGGTCGTCTTTCTGGCCTATCCCAATAATCCTACAGGCAATCTGTTCGACAAAAACGTGCTTATGCAGATCATCCGGGTCACGCCGGGCATCGTAGTCATCGATGAAGCCTATCATGCCTTTGCGGACACCAGCGTAATCGATCAGTTGGAGCAGCATCCCAATTTACTGCTCATGCGGACGCTGTCGAAACTGGGACTCGCGGGTTTGCGTTTGGGGTTGATGGCCGGCCGCTCAGTCTGGCTCAACGAATTTGAAAAAATACGCCTGCCGTACAATGTCAACGTACTGACACAACATATCACGCAAATCGCGCTTCGTCATATCGATGTCTTACTACAACAGGCCGGGCAGATCAAAGCGGAACGCGCAAGAATGTACGCACAACTGACTGCAATGAATGCACTTGAAGTTTTTCCATCCGACGCCAATTTCATTCTTTTCCGTGTCAACAATGCAACCCGGATATTTCAGATACTTAAAGAAAAAGGCATTTTGATTAAAAACCTTGATCGCACGCATACCTTGTTGGATAATTGCTTACGCGTTACCGTGGGTACATCTGAAGAAAATACACAATTTATTGCAACACTACAAAATTTGTTGAACGAAAAGCACTAAAATTCACTGATATCATTGATTCATAACTTTAACAACACCCACCTTAACAACACGTTCCTTTCAGTTTTATGCGTCAGGCCCAGATCACACGTAACACCCTGGAAACCCAGATCACAGTCAGCCTGAATCTGGACGGCAAGGGAAAAGCCGCTCAGAATACCGGCGTTCCCTTCCTTGAACACATGCTTGATCAAATCGCACGCCATGGCATGCTGGATTTCGAAATCAAAGCAAAAGGCGATTTACATATTGATGCACACCATACCGTTGAAGATATCGGTATCACACTCGGTCAGGCATTTGCCAAAGCCGCCGGGGACAAAAAAGGCATACGCCGTTATGGCCATGCTTACGTACCGCTCGACGAAGCATTATCACGTGTGGTAATCGATTTATCCGGACGTCCGGGACTGGCCATGAATGTCGAATTTACACGCGCGCGCATCGGTGATTTTGACGTCGATCTCATCCATGAATTCTTCCAGGGATTCGTCAACCATGCGCTGATTACGCTGCACATCGACAATCTGACCGGAAACAACGCTCACCATCAGGCTGAAACCATATTCAAAGCGTTTGGACGTGCATTACGCATGGCGCTTGAAACCGATCCGATAGCTGCAGACATGATTCCTTCTACCAAAGGCACGCTATAAGCAAACACCGTTTCTCATCGGACAAGCATGACTGATATTGCAATCATTGATTACGGCATGGGAAACCTGCGTTCCGTACACAAAGCACTTGAATATGTTGCACCCGGTGCTTCTGTAGTGGTGACCAGTGATCCTTCGGTTGTCGACAAAGCGGCACGTGTTGTTGTACCCGGTCAGGGGGCTATGCCGAACTGCATGCACGAACTTAAAGCACGCGGGCTGCAGAATGCGGTCATACAGTCAGCCCAAAGTAAGCCCTTTCTGGGTATCTGCATCGGATTACAAATGCTTTTTGAAGAAAGCGAAGAGGGTCATGTTCCAGGACTTAATCTCCTCCCTGGCAAGGTTATGCATTTTCCCGTCGATGCCATGACCACGCCCGAAGGACACAAACTCAAAGTGCCGCACATGGGCTGGAATCAGGTCTATCAGACGATAGATCACCCCCTGTGGCGGGGAATTGCCAAAGACGCGCGTTTTTATTTCGTGCACAGCTACTATGTCGAAACACCCGATAAACACTGTGTCGCCGCACAGAGCGAATACCCCTTCGCGTTTACCTGCGCGATTGCAAAAAACAATCTTTTCGCGGTACAGTTTCACCCTGAAAAAAGTCATACCGCTGGATTAACACTTTTGCGCAACTTCTCAGAATGGTCGCCTGACACCTGAATTCAGTCCGGGAAAATATTTTTCCATTAAAATAAAGACAGAATAAACTAAAGCATAAACAACAGTTTTTAACCCAATTATCAATCTCAATTAGGCTATGCTGATTATTCCTGCAATAGATATCAAAGATGGGCACTGTGTCCGTTTGAAACAGGGCATTATGGAAGATGCAACGGTTTTCTCGGAAAACCCAGGTGAGATGGCAACACATTGGCTTGAACAAGGTGCGCGGCGTCTGCATCTGGTGGATCTCAACGGTGCATTTGCCGGCAAACCGAAAAACAAAACCGCGATCCGCGAAATCGTACAGGCGATCAATAATGAAATTCCAATCCAACTGGGCGGCGGTATTCGCGATCTGGACACGATCGAAGGTTATCTTGACGAAGGCGTATCCTACGTCATCATCGGTACCGCCGCTGTCAAAATACCCGGTTTTCTGCATGACGCCTGCAACGCGTTTCCCGGTCAGATTCTGGTCGGACTGGACGCAAAGGAAGGCAAAGTCGCCGTCGATGGCTGGTCCAAAGTAACCGGTCATGACGTTGTGGATCTGGCGATAAAATTTGAGGATTATGGCGTTGAGGCCATTATTTATACCGATATCGGGCGTGATGGTATGCTTTCAGGGATCAATATCCAAGCCACCGTGGAACTGGCCAGAAAACTGACCATACCGGTCATCGCCAGCGGTGGTATCAGCAATCTCGATGATGTCAGGATCCTGTGCGAAAACGAATCGGAAGGGATTATGGGCGCAATAACCGGCCGTGCCATTTATGAAGGCACGCTGAATTTCAAAGAGGCACAGACATTCGCCGACAAGCTGCACGATGAAAATGGGATCTGATTATTTTCCCACACCTGCTTTATGACAGGCTTTAAAAAAATGAGCCTTGCTAAACGTATTATTCCCTGTCTGGATGTCACCAACGGACGTGTCGTTAAAGGCGTCAATTTTGTTGAACTGCGCGATGCGGGTGATCCGGTAGAAATTGCGCGCCGGTATAACGATCAAGGCGCTGATGAGCTCACCTTTCTGGACATTACCGCCAGTTCGGATAACCGCGACCTGATTCTGCACATTATCGAAGATGTCGCTTCACAGGTTTTTATCCCATTGACCGTCGGCGGCGGCGTCAGACAGGTCGAGGACGTGCGCAGATTGCTGAATGCCGGCGCGGATAAGGTCAGCATCAACACATCCGCTGTACTCAATCCGCAACTTGTCGCCGATGCTTCCGGCCATTATGGCGCGCAGTGCATAGTCGTCGCCATTGACGCCAAACGTGTCGAATCACCGGATGACAGGCCGCGCTGGGAAGTTTTTACGCATGGCGGCCGTAAATCGACCGGACTCGAAGTGATCGACTGGGCGCAAAAAATGCAGGAACTCGGCGCAGGCGAAATCCTATTGACCAGCATGGACAAAGACGGCACCAAAAACGGCTTTGATATACCACTCACACGCGCCGTCTCCGATGCCGTTGACATCCCCGTCATCGCCAGCGGCGGCGTCGGCAATCTGGATCATCTCGTCGACGGCATTCTGCAAGGGCATGCCGATGCCGTACTGGCCGCAAGTATTTTCCATTATGGCGAGTACACCATCCAGCAAGCCAAACAGCGCATGGCAGAACATGGCATCGAAGTCCGTTTGTAGTGCTAGAATAGCATTTCTTACAATTTTACAACCTGGAACACAATGGCCACGACATGGCTGAATGAAATCAACTGGTCTGATGACGGACTGATTCCCGCCATTGCCCAAGAGGCGGGCAGCGGCAAAATTCTGATGGTCGCCTGGATGAATCCCGAGGCGCTCCGGCTCACGGCTGAAAGCGGTGAAGCTGTATACTGGTCACGTTCGCGCAAGAAACTCTGGCACAAGGGTGAAGAATCAGGACATACGCAAAAAGTTAAAGAAATCCGTATGGACTGCGATGGCGATGTCGTACTGCTGACCGTCGAGCAAATCGGTGGCATCGCCTGCCATACCGGACGGCACAATTGCTTTTTCAGGAAACTCGAAAATGACAAATGGATGATCACCTCCCCTGTTCTTAAAAATCCGGATACCATTTACAAAAAATGACGTCACCCACCATTCTGCACCGTCTGGCCGAAACGATTGAAACACGCAAGCAAGCGGATGCCGGTAGTTCGTATGTCGCAAAATTGCTGCAGAGCGGACAGGACAAAATTCTCAAAAAAATTGCCGAAGAATCCGCCGAAACCATCATGGCATCGAAAGATGGCGATGCCCAACATGTGGTACGCGAAACCGCAGACCTCTGGTTTCACTGTCTGGTATTGCTGTCGCACCATGGCTTATCGCCTGACGATGTACTCCAGGAACTGGAAAAGCGCGAGGGCCTCTCGGGCATTACTGAGAAAGCCGCGCGCAGCATGAAAAAAACAGGATGAACACCTATGGAAAACTGTATTTTCTGTAAAATTGTGCGGAATGAAATTCCGGCTCAGAAAATTTATGAGGATGATGATGTCATTGCGTTCAACGATATCAATCCGGCTGCACCGGTACACTTCCTGATTATTCCCAGAATACACATCGAATCACTGCTCGACTGCGCGGAAACGCATCAGACGATATTAGGAAAAATACTATTATTGGCGCCAGAAATTGCGAAAGAACAAGGCTGTACCGATGGTTTCCGTACCATTATCAATACGGGTCAGGTAGGTGGCCAGGAAGTGTTCCATCTGCATATTCATGTCCTCGGCGGAAAGTATCGTCTGCCCGGAATGATTCATAAAACATAGGAATAGTAAGTTTGAACCTTGCAGGGCAAGCCGCATGACGGAATATCAGTCTGCTCAGAACCGCATAGTCAATGATGCACAAACCACAAAACATCCGGCAACTATTTTAATCCACGGTAATACCCTTGTATTAATATCAGGTTATACTTGACGTGTTCCACACCAACAGGAGAACGTAATGGGCACATTTAGTATTTGGCATTGGCTGGTTGTATTAGTTATTGTTGTTTTAGTCTTTGGCACCAAAAAACTGCGTAATCTGGGTGGCGACTTAGGTAGTGCCATTAAAGGATTCAAAGACGGCATGAAAGATGCTAGCACCGACAGCAATGCAACGCAGTCCCCCGGAACCGGTAACCTGGCATTTGAGGAAGAAATCAAAAACACCGCAGCAACGGCTAATACCTTCAAGGAAGGTATTCAATCACAGGAAACAACGTCTGCCGCTGCATCAACAACCAGCAAACAAACAACCATTACTGTAGAAGCCACTCCCGTAAAAGAAGATACACAAAAAAGCGGCAACAATGGTTCTTCTGCGGATAAAACAGCGTAAGAAAATACACCAACGAAAGTATAACGTCATCCACGAATACGCAGCATCATGTTCGATATCAGTTTTTTTGAAATCATGATCATCGCGATCGTTGCATTAATCGTCATCGGTCCGGAACGGCTGCCACAGGTGGCGCGTACTCTAGGCCACCTGATAGGCCGATGCCGACAGTTGGTTTACAGCATCAAAACCGATATCCATAATGAGCTCCGCATGGAAGAACTGAAAAACATGCACAATACGATGCAGGAAACCATGCACTCCATCGAAAGCACCGTACGCGAGGAAATCAATGAAATAAAATCGGCAACACAGCTGGATCCACGCACTGATACACCGAACACATCTGCCGGCAATACCCGGCAATTGGCTGATTCTTCTGAAAAATCGGCCGATTCGGGAACCGCCCAGCCAAAGTCGCCCGATAACGAACAACCGCCTTCCCGATGACTTCTGCAAATACTGGCCTGAAAAAGCGGATACATTCCAATCTTATCGCCCTGTCCATACTGATATTAATCCTTACAGCCCCATGATCGAAGGCTCGCTTTTATCGCATTTATTGGAGCTGCGCATACGCCTGATCCGCATCATCAGCGGCCTGATGATCGGTTTTATTCCCTGCGCGTTCTACGCACGTGAACTGTACACCATCCTGGCGCAACCGCTGCTGGAAAAACTACCCCAGGGCGGGCAGATGATCGCGACCGATGTCGCGACTCCCTTTTTCGTACCGATGAAAGTCGCCTTGATGCTCGCGTTCGTCATTACCTTGCCGCATACGCTTTATCAGGCCTGGGCATTTATCGCCCCCGGCCTCTATTCGCATGAAAAACGCCTGGCGCTACCGCTGGTCATCGGCAGCAGCCTACTATTCTTTTCCGGCATGTTGTTCGCCTACTTCGCCGCGCTGCCACTGGTGTTCGAATTCATTACCTATTTCGCGCCGGAAGGTGTCGCGGTGATGACCGACATCAACAAATACCTGAGTTTCGTATTATCGATGTTCATGGCATTCGGCATGACCTTCGAAGTACCCGTTATCGTCATGGTTCTGGTCAGAACAAATCTCATCAGCATTGAAAAACTCCGTGAAATCCGTCCTTATGTCATCGTCGGCGCATTTGTCATCGCCGCCATTGTCACCCCGCCGGACGTGGTTTCGCAATTCATGCTGGCCGTACCGTTATGCCTGCTCTACGAAGTCGGCATCATCATTGCGAATGTAACACTCAAAAAAACCGCAAAAGAAAACACAAAAACTGAATCCGCTGAATCCGGCGCTAAAGCAGCCACTGAAAACGACGAATTGAACAAATAGTAATTGCACAGTGACGCCATCACATCCCGGCAGGATACCAATTGCATTGATATGGCCTTTATTGCCTAAACAGTGTATTGTGCACATAACATAAAAGAAACGATATCAATTTTACTGACATGCTATCATTGAATTCAAATGAGAGGAATGAAGTCAAATGTCTGTTGTTACAGTTCGAAATTTACCTGAAGAAATACACCGTGCGCTCAAGCTACGGGCCGCTCAGCATGGACGCAGCACAGAAGCTGAGATCCGGAAAATCCTGGAAGAAGCGGTGCGTCCTGAAAAGCGAGTCAAAATCGGTTCAGAACTTGCAGCCTTTGGACAACAACTTGAGGGAGTTAATCTAGACGATACCCGGGATAAAACGCCGACAGAGCCTGCTGTATTCGAATGATCATTCTGGATACAAATGTCATTCCGAACCAATGAAACCGAACGGCAATCCGGCAGTAATTGCCTGGCTTGATCGGCAATTGGCTGAAACACTTTATCTGACGGCAACGAGTTTCTCTGAATTGTTGGTTGGAATTGAAATCCTGCCAGATGGCAAACGTAAACAGGAATTGAATGCTGCATTGAAAGAATTAATCATAAAGCTTTTCGGCTCACGTATCTTACCATTCGATCAGCAAGCCGCCATAGCATACGCACCTTTGATCGGTTGTGCCAAACTTAATGGTCGATCCATCTCAGTAGCCGATGGACAGATCGCTGCAATCGCAAACGTTCATGGTTTTACTATAGCAACACGGGACGTCGCACCTTTTGTAGCCGCCGGGGTATCCGTAATCAATCCATGGGAACAATAGCTCAAATAGTTAGTCGCTCATTTTTCCTCTAAATATCAACATCATTACGCATCCAGATATACGTTGTGACTATTCTGACGCAACAGCGGACTTCATATTGACTGCGATTGATAAGAAGACAATCAACCTCCCTTTTTGCAGCTATTCCATGAAACCAAAATCTGTTTACGGGTTCAAAACAGAACGTTTGTGACGTTATCAGCAATAGCAGAACAACGTACTCACACGATCACAAGGACTATCCATGTTATTCAGTAACGATAAAGCATGCCCTATTCCTGCTGCCTTGATCAGCATGGTTATTTTTTTCGCCAGTCAGCATACCGCCGCACAATCCGGCGATATACACACGCATAATGAATCACCGCAGCAACAAACACATGCCACATCCTCGCTGCCACCCAGACCCGGCATCAAGCCCGACTCGCACATGCCGGTCAGAACCATGCAGAGAACCGGCACAGCCATCATCGGCGCAAGAAACAGCATTAGCATCAAAAGCACCGATGCCGGCATCATTCATCGCCCCGCAGCACCATCCGTACCGTTATCACCGCTGCCGCAGTCAGGATCAAGCTGTATCAACTGCGGCATCATTGATTTCATCAATATCGCCCAGGGCAATGCCATCAATGCCATGGCCAACGGCATCGTCGCCGGAACCATCGCGCGGAAAATCGGTGAACATGGCGCTCATCCGCATACCGATCACACACCCGGCAGACACGCTCACCAGGGACAGGGACAGGGACAGGGACAGCAGCATTATCATGTCGGCGTCACCATGCAGGACGGCAGCCGGCAAATTATCATGGTCCCGGACATTACCGGCCTGCATCGCGGTGACTTCATTCAACTTAAAAACGGCGTTCTGACACCTGAATACGGCGGCTATTAAGCGACTCCGGAAGGCAAATATTTTGAATCGCAACTTCCATATCGCCGACCAAGTCCCGAAATACCATCCATCTGGTCATAGATTCCAGCAGCATCAACGTTTCGTCGACAGCGTCAATTCGCGCTATACCTTGGCCAAAGGGCGAAAGGGAATTAATGTATTATTGAAAGACCTCACCGCATTTTGTATATAGCGCTCAACGTAAAGGTAAGGGGCGTGCCGCGGAAGGACGCTAAACGAAACCGCCGAACCCATTTTAAAAACAAATCTGCAAACCGCCCGCGGGCGGTGCATCCCTTTGACCGCTGTGTTAGGCATTAATCTGACTCACAAGCGGGAACTGTACGGGCTGGCGAATTGACTCAATAGCTAAGTCGATATCTAGTTCGGGCCAGTAGAGGTGATTCGAAGATGAGTGTTCGACATGCAAGATCTTTCCAACAGCAGCATTCCGAAACCATGGAAATTCGGAGAAGGGCAGGAAAAGCTCTTCATCCCCCAATAGTAGCCAGAAGCCGTATTGAGAGATGTTGGTAACCTCAACTGGGGAAATGCTTGTGCCAAGCGTTGCGGATGTCATGCTCATGCTCCTTACAAGACGAAGTGCCTCATTGATTTCACGCCGGGAAAGACCCACAGATTGAGCAAGCTCAATTTTGCCAGTATTTGGCTTCGCCATTTTTTCCTTGAACATGGACATGCATCCTCGGCTCTTCCCGAGAAAAGAAGTAAAATCGGAAGCCTGCTTCACGGAAAACTGTTGGACTCATTTTTTACATGATACACGTAAGGTGTATTCATGGAAATAGAACCTAATGCTGGAGTTAAGCCGCCGCGCGTAGCGGAGTCCGGTGCAGCGCCATGTTAGGCCAGATGTATACCCGAGACATACCTACTTTCATGCAGCGGACTTGCTGGATTTCCGTGATACTCCAACCTAGCCTACGGCCCTGTCCAGCACACGAAGTGTGCGAGCTTGAGCGATTTGTTAGAATTTTTTTGCACGAACATACAGTTGATTTGATCTTTCTTCAGTTTCAAATAGGGTTGATTCAGATTTAACCAAAGTTGATAGCTTTTTATATCCATAATTTCTTGGATCAAATTCAGGAAGCAACTTGGTAAGATAGCTGCCAAATGTTCCCAGCTGAGACCAACCAGAATCATCTCCAGCTTGCTCTAGCGCCGCGAGAACGAGCTTTTTAGGGAATGAGATAGCCTCTTCTGAGATTGTTTTAGAAGCAGATACAGGCAAAGCAATACTTGCGGACTCTATTGCTTGATCTTTTTCCGGACGAAGCACCTCGGTAAAGAAGAATTTATGGCAAGAACTTTTAAATGCTTCTGGTGTTTTCTTTTCGCCAAAACCATAAACAGTTAAGCCTTCTTCGCGAATTCTCATTGCCAACCCTGTAAAATCACTGTCGCTTGTGACCAAGCAGAAACCATCAAATTTACGTGTATATAGCAAGTCCATTGCGTCAATGATGAGTGTACTATCAGTAGCATTTTTTCCAGTAGTATAGGCAAATTGCTGCACAGGTTTTATTGCAAATTTTTGTAAAACCCTTTTCCATGAAGCACTTGTTGGAGAAGTAAAGTCTCCGTAAATTCTTTTTACAGTAGCCTCACCGTAAAGTGCAACTTCCGCTAGAAGATTCTCTATAACTGCCGCTTGTGCATTATCGGCATCAATTAAAACAGCCAATCGCATAGTTGGCTCTTCTGATTCTATTTTTGCAACTATTCGTGGTGATGCCATTATATTTTTCCTATTCTAACGTTCGAGGTAACCGGCACGCTGCGGCAAGGGGCCTGTCCGGTTGACCGATGGGTTAGGCCTCGCTTTGCCGCAACTGGAAGACATTGCCTTCGGGGTCGAAGCCATCAAGATGCAAAGCGCCACGCCACGACCAAGTAGCTTCGGGTTCTTTAAGGCCTCCGCCCAAGCGTTGAACCGTGATTCTCGTGCGTTTAATGTCAGCTACCTGGAACGACAGCTTGATCGGCGTTACTTCACGCACTTCCGGTGGGTCGGTAAGCCTGATGGACTCAGCGATTGCTGCGGGTGCTTGAACAACACTCAGTTCAAGGCCTTCGGAAGCTAGAAAGATGAACCCTGGTCCTTCTTCCACCCGAGACAAAGACAGCATGTCTTCGTAAAAGCTGGCAAGGCATTGAGCATCTTTGGCGTAGATGACTGCTGAGAATGGGTAAGGTTTGGCGGACATTGGGATTGGCACGGGAGACCGGCAGCAGTGGAGTGGCCGCAGTCGGTAGGTTACGAGGCCTAACTAGAATTATACGTCCGAAATGACGCAATAGTTTACGTCAAGAATGAAACCTAACACGGAAAGTTGCATGCTATCTCCTTCAATATTATGACAATACACCGATTTAGGTTTCATCATATCAAACTTTGTTAGATCCACAAACAAGCCCGATGAATAGACCCATAGAAAACAAGCCTCGGCTTTTGGATCAGGTACGGGACAGATTCAGGCATTATTATAGTGCCTGGATCGCTTTATTTTCTTTCACGATAAGCAGCATCCGAACACGATGGGAGAAAGGGAGATTGAATCGTTTCTGACTCATCTCGCCGTTAAACGCAATGTGGCTGCGTCTATTCAGAATCAGGCTTTGTGCGTTCTGCTGTTTTTATACAAGACGGTACATAGCTGGCATCGATGTAACGTGCCAAACATCCAGTACGATTGCCGGTAGTACTAACCGTTCAAGAAGTGCACAACCTGTTAACGGAGTGTGTACACTTACGGATCAAGAATATCGAATTCCCCGCCATGAAATCATTGTCCGGGAAGGTATGATGTGGCGACGTCCGGGCAAGCAATCTGCAACCCCTGCCCCCATATCAGCACCACACTGCACAACATGGTTGATTTTTATGCGCCGGTCGCCATATGATGGGTATTACCGGCTTGCACATCGATCCGGCGGCAGACCGACCCGCGTCACCATGAGGAAAAATAGCAATGAATACGGCGACACAGAAGCACATCGAATTACCCATTGAGGGCATGACCTGCGCCGCCTGCGCGACACGTATCGAGAAGAACCTGAACAAGCTGCCTGGCGTTGAAGCCGCGGTTAATTTCGCCAGCGAAAAAGCGCGCATACACTATGACGACCGGCAAATCAAAACCGGCACGCTGATCGAAGCCATCGAAAAAGCAGGTTTTCACATTACGCCGCAAACCGTGCAGTTGCAGCTGCATAAAATGACCTGTGCCGCCTGCGGCACGCATATCGAAAAAGCGCTGAACAGATTGCCCGGCGTTACTGCCAGCGTCAATGTCGCCACCGAAACCGCAAAAATCCGTTTTGTTCCCGGCACAATGACCGTTGACCGTCTGATCGCGGCAGTGGTCGATGCCGGTTATGGCGCAACCGAAATCAGCGAGACCAGCCATGCCGAAGAAAAAGCGCGCCGTCAGGCCGCCTACCGGGCTGAACTGCGTTTGTTCTGGATTTCCGCCATACTCACGCTGCCACTGGTAGTACAAATGGTCGGGATGTTTACCGGTCACGGCATGGATCTGCTGCCGCATTGGCTGCAATGGCTGCTGGCCACGCCGGTACAGTTCTGGATCGGCAAGCGTTTTTATATCGGCGCATGGCATGCACTGCGCGGCGGCGGCGCCAACATGGATGTTCTGGTCGCGTTGGGCACCAGTATGGCTTATTTTTTCAGCGCGGCCGTCACTGTCTTTTCACTCGACCAGCATGTCTATTTTGAAGCCAGCGCCGCGATCATCACGCTGGTACTGCTCGGCAAGCTGATGGAAGCGCGCGCCAAAGACAGGACATCCGAAGCCATCGAAGCACTCATCAAACTGCAACCGAAAACCGCCCGTATCGAACGCGACGGCAGAATCGTTGAAGTACCCGCCGACAGTCTGAAAGCCGGTGACATTTTTATCGTGCGGCCGGGCGAAAATCTGCCCGTCGATGGCGTGGTGATCGAGGGTGCTTCAAGCGTCAACGAGGCCATGCTGACCGGTGAAAGCCTGCCTGTCGGCAAACAACCCGGTACAGAAGTCTTCGCTGCCACGACCAATCAGCAGGGTCTGCTCAAATGCCGCGCGACCAGTGTCGGCGCGCGCACCCAGCTCGCCGCCATTATTCGTCTGGTCGAAGAAGCGCAAGGCTCAAAAGCGCCGATTCAACGCATGGCCGACACTGTATCCGGTATCTTCGTACCTGTCGTGGTCGTCATCAGTATTTTCACACTTGGCATAACCTGGTGGCTGACCGCCGATTTCGTCACCGCGCTGATCAACGCCGTCGCGGTGCTGGTCATTGCCTGCCCGTGCGCGCTGGGACTAGCCACACCAACCGCCATCATGGTCGGCACCGGCCGTGGCGCACAGGCTGGCGTGCTGGTCAAGAACGCCGCCGCGCTTGAACACGCTGAAAAAATCCAGACTGTGATTGTCGATAAAACCGGCACGCTGACCGAAGGCAAACCGCAAGTCACCGATATCATTCCCGCCGATACGCTCGATGAACAAACATTCATACAAATCGCGGCTTCGCTGGAACAAGGCTCCGAACACCCGCTGGCCCGCGCCGTCATGGATCGTGCGGAAAAAATGAATGTTACGCTCAAACCGGCCACTGATTTCACAGCCGTCACCGGCAGCGGCATCAAAGCCCGCATCGATGCCACACCATACCTGCTCGGTTCGCCGCAATTCCTTGCACAACATGGCGCAACGCTGAACAACGATAAAATTACAGTCCTGCAATCCGAGGGTAAAACGGTTATCGGCGTAGCAGCGCTGGACAATGACAGCGCCCGGATTCTGGGTTATCTTGCCATCGCCGACCGCCTGCGCGACACATCGGTCAAAGCGGTACAACGCTTGCAAGATATGGGCATCGAAGTCGTCATGCTCACCGGCGACAATCCTTTAACCGCCGCCGCCATCGCCAAACGCACCGGCATCATGATCTACCGCGCCGAAGTACTGCCGCAGGACAAAGCAGCGGAAGTCAAGAAACTCAAGGAAAACGGCACAGTCACCGGCATGGTCGGCGACGGCATCAACGATGCGCCGGCACTTGCCGCAGCCGATGTCAGCTTCGCCATCGGCGCGGGTTCCGATGTTGCCATCGAGGCAGCGGACATTACGCTGATCCGCAACGACCTGATGAGCGTCGCGGATGCAATTTCGCTGTCGCGCGCAACGCTCAGAAAAATCCGCCAGAACCTGTTCTTTGCTTTTATCTATAATGTGCTGGGTATTCCGCTGGCCGCAGTCGGCATGCTGAATCCCGTCATCGCAGGCGCGGCCATGGCGATGAGCTCAGTCTCCGTGGTCAGCAACTCGTTGCTGCTGAAACGCTGGCATCCCAATCAATAAACAACATACTACAGAAAGGAAAATACCGAATGCAGACAACCACCCTTAAAATCCAGGGCATGACCTGCGGCGGTTGCGTCAACAGCGTCAGAACCGTACTTGAGAAACTACCGGGCGTCGGTCAGGTGGATGTATCGCTCGAAAACGCTGAAGCAGTCATACAGCATGACCCGGTCCACACCGGCATCGACCGGTTAAAGGCAGCGATCAGCGACGCCGGATTTGACATAGCCGACTAACGCGTCAGGCGGTCATTTTACCGGATACCCACCGCACAATATCCGCAGCGCTCATCGCGCCTGGCTGCCGCGCCGCCTCACGGCCATCCTGAAACAACACCAGCGTCGGAATGCTGCGAATACCATACTGTGCACCGAGCACCTGTTCAGCATCGGTATTTACTTTTGCGAAACGCACCCGGGGTTCGAGCTGCGCCGCTGCCTGCGCAAACTGCGGCGCCATCACCCTGCACGGCCCGCACCACGGCGCCCAGAAATCAACGAGTACCGGAATGTCATTATGCTGAACATGTTTCTGAAAAGCAGATACCGTTAACTCCACCAGCTGGCCGTTAAACAGTGGCTGATGGCACTTGCCGCATTTCGGCTGATCGCGCAGCCGGGCAGACGGAATACGGTTAATCGCTTCACACTGCGGACAAACCAGATGTATCGACTCACTCATGATGATATCTATTCAGGTCGTTGAAAGCCGCATATTATAACTTGTACGGCTCAAATAACGCAGACAGCGGTCAAGTAACATAAACATATCACTGACTTGAATATCCTTCCGCGCACGGTAAAATGTCACGCACTCCGGCTTCAGGATTTTTCTGAAATCCACCATATTTCAGCCGTATGATTCGCAGTTGACCCATCAACAGCCTATTTGTATTCATTATGCTTAATATCATTGCTAATTTTGTACACTGGTCACAATTGACCGCAAATTTGATCTTGTTTGGCAGCAGTTTTTTTCTGATCGTTACCGGATCACGACAGGTTTTATCCGAAGCGCCGTGGGTATCCCGCGTGGAAAAAATGTTTCCGTGGCTCGCGATTCTGATTGTACTGGGATTGATCGGCTTACTGGCCACGACAACCGGCAATGCAACAGGCAATGAAACCAATGCCTGGATGCCTCAGGCTTGGTTGCAGTTCATTCACCATGCCCAGGTCGGGAAAATCGCGTTGATCCGTATTGTGCTGGCTGTGTTTTTGTTTGCGGTCGTCATTTATACCCTAGGCAAGACACGTTCGCGCGGCCGTTACGCGTTTCTGGCTTTTACGGCCGCTTTGCCGTTGATTGCGGGCGCTTTCGTCAGTCATTCGAGCGCGGACGAAATGTCGTTTGCGGCCATTGCACCTTTTGTGCTGCACCTTCTGTTTGCGGGCATATGGTTTGGCGCGTTGCCGGTATTTCTGCTGATCCTCTCCAGCAATCATCATGAAACCGACAAAAATAAACGTTCCACCAATACCTCAAGCCTGGAAATTTTTTCAACCATCGCGCTGCCGGCCATGCTGCTGCTCATGGTAACAGGGCTGATCGTGACCGATCGCATGATCGGCAATTATTATCACACGCTGGCTGCAAGCGCTTATGGCGGGTTGCTCACGCTCAAAATCGCTTTGCTCGCGGCTATTTTGGTCATTGCGTACAAAGCGCGGCACAAATGGCTTCCTATGCTGGCACAAAGCACTGATCGCGATCGCTTCGACAATTACCGCACCACCGGGAGCAGTCTGTATCTCGGAAAATGGGTGCGCATAGAATTCTTACTCGCGCTGCTGCTGATTCTGCTGGCGACCATCCTGGCCAACACACTGCCAGGAAAACACGCCATGATCGATAACTGGCCTTTTCCGTTCCGTTTTTCGATTGATGCCAACTGGGAAGAAACCGGCGTCGAGGCCATGTTCTGGCTGGGCACTGCACTGTTCTGCGTTGCCGTTTTTATGGTCTGGTTCAGTCTGAAGTATGACTGGCATTGGAAAAAAGCCGTCATGGCGCCCGGCGCGCTGGCAGCCGCTGCGCTGGCTATCGCGCTGCCGCCGATCACCATTGAAGCCTATCCTGAAACCTATATGAAACCCGAGGTGCCACTTGACGCCATTTCGATCGCACATGGCGCGCAACTGTTTGCCACGCACTGCGCCGACTGTCACGGTCCACAGGGTAAAGGCAATGGCAGACTGGCCGATACGCTGTCCACACCACCGACTGATCTGCTGACCGAACCGCATACGGCCCGACACACAGTGGGCAATCTTTATCACCAGATCACTTTCGGTGTCCCTGACACCTCAATGCCCGGTTTCGGCGATAAATTGAACGAAGAAGATATCTGGGACATCGTCAATTTCCTGCACACTTTGTCGCGCGGCTTCGATGCGCGCCTGCTCGGCAGCATGATTGCTCCGCAAATGCCCGCGGTCAGCGCACCCGTGTTCTATTATTCCACCAATGACGGTTCGAGTGGCGATTTGAAGGATTTCCGCTACGACCGGAACGTGGTTCTGGTGTTATTCAGCTGGCCACAGTCCCAGCCGCGCCTGCTTCAACTGAAACATACCTATGACCGTATCTACAACGAATACAACACGGCCATTCTGGCGGTCCCGATGCAGCCACTCAGCGAACAGGAATTGCAGGCTGTCAGCGAACTTGTCCCGTTCCCGGTAATCACCGACGGCTGGTCGGAAATCAGCGACACCTACAGGCTCTACCGCCGTGTCAGAACAGTGCCGGATCTGAACGGCCCGGGCCTCAAGCCCGAGCACATTGAATTCATTATTGACCGTTTCGGATATCTGCGCGCGCGTTGGAATGCCCAATTTGAAGGATTCGGCTATCAGAATATCAACGCGTTGACACAACAACTCGGTATGCTGAACGCGGAAGATGAAATCATGCCGCCGCCAGGCGAACATGCGCACTGATTTCATGGATGCACCAACGAACGAGTACGACCCGGATCGTGCTCGATTACTGCACCGGGCTATTTCTTACCGTTTAAAGCTTTAACGCCTGTTCAATAGCGGTCACAACGGCCGGATCAAACGGCGCGGTATGCGGACTGAATTGCGTGATCAGCTTACCGTCGCGGCCGATCAGGTATTTGTGGAAATTCCAGGTCGGGTAGGTGCCCGACAATTCAGCCAGCTGAACATAGAAAGGATGTGCTTGCACATTCTTCACGGCGATTTTCTCAAACATCGGGAATTGCACGCCATAATTCATACGGCAGAAATCCTGAATTTCGGTTTCGGCACCTGGTTCCTGCCCCATGAAATCATTGGACGGAAACCCGAGTACGACCAATCCCTGTTGTTCGTATTTCCGGTAAAGCTGTTCCAATCCTTCATATTGTGGCGTGTAGCCGCATTTACTCGCAGTATTCACCACCAGCAATACTTTGCCGGAATAGGCCTCGCATAAGTTCACCGTATCGGTCTGCGCCAGCTTGCGGAAATCCTGATCGAGCAGCGCACTGTTGCAGCCCCATGCCGGGAAAACAAATCCAGTCATTATCAAAATCAAAAGACTACGCATCATTTCAACTCCTTATCCGTCTGGTTAAATCAAGAAAACATTGTATGGCGGATTCCGGTTGCATACACACCTATTGTGTGCTGCGCATGACATCCGCTCCTGCCATTTAAACAACTTGCACATGATCAATGCACACAATGCGGCCCTATGATGCGCATCAGGCGTGTATGATCATGTCAAGCAATTGATCTTTCAACATCAGCCGCTTTTTCTTTAAATGCTCAAGATAATCATCGGAAGTATTCTCTACGCCTTCTTCAATCCGGCGCACTTCACGATTGACATCATGGTATTCATCAAACAGGCGCGAGAAATGCGCATTGCTCAATTTCAACGCATGGATGCGATCATGGTGTTCAGGAAACTCGTGATGCAAATCATGTTTTTCGGGTTTCATTTCATCTCCTTTGCACTGGGTGCGTTAAAATAACGATTCACAGGCATTCTTCCGAAGTATGACAAACTCATGGCAGCGCATTAACAGGCTGTTAACGGCAGTTCATCGTAATACCAATCTTATCGCTACCCGTACGGTCACAAATACGGGTTCAGATTCAAGCGCCGCCGCAATGCTTTACAGCTTCCGGCCCTGTCATCATAGCAGAATATTATTCTTGGGTTTGAGCGGCTCCGGTTTTTCCGGGCTGTTAATCAACTCCAGAAGATTGATCTCTATGGTGCGTGAAATGGTGGATAGCGGCAGATCATTGGGATCCTTGCCGAAAGGGTTCTCAATTTCGTCACCGATCGCATCGAGTTCAAAAAATGCGTAGGAAATGAATAGCACAACAATCGGTGTCAGGACGCCGCTGATTTCAACCAGACCGAACGGCAGGAAAAGACAATACACTGCAACGATGCGATGAATCAATATGCTATACGTAAACGGAATCGGTGTATTGTTGATGCGTTCGCACGCGCCGAGAATATTGGACAGTTCGACCAGCTGCGCATCGATAAACGGAAGATTCAGTTCATGCAGCCAGCCCTGATTGCGTGCATAGGCCAGATCGCGGCCCAGTTGCTGCAAAATGGTTAACGGACGGTGGGTTGACGCGAGTACAGCCGAGCAATCCGCGGCGGACAGAAATTTCTGAATCTCCGCTGCCGGATCCTCATGGCGCAAATGACAACGCATGGCATGCACAAAGGCGATTACACGGCGGACAAAAGCCTCACGAAACTGTTGCAATGCCTTGTCATCATGCGCACCATCAATCAGGGAATACGCCTGCCGTGCAAGTGTACGCGCGGTGTTGACCAGCGCCCCCCATAGTTTGCGCCCCTCCCAGAACCGATCATAAGCCGCGTTGTTACGGAAACCCAGAAAAATACCCAGCGCGATACCGATCAGCGTAAACGGCGTCGTCGTCAACGTGTACTTCTCGATGTTATAGTACAGTTCCACATAAGTCACGACCACGGATACAACCGTCACGACCAACACACGCGGCCAGGTTCTTTCCAGACTGGTTCCCCTGAAATAGAACAGAAGCCGCGGCCAGGCAACTTTATCTTTAACGATCACGCTGTCGACTCTTTTAATCCATTTATGTTTTTAAACCAGTCTTTTCAGACTTCTTTCTTCCTCTGCAGTCAACAACCGGATGCAGGGCAAATAACCATCATAAACAATGCCATGCACTGCGATGCGTTTTTGTGAACGCAACATACCGGCCAAATAATGCGTTATTTCACGCGTAATGAGCTGACCGGGAACCAGCACCGGAATTCCGGGGGGATACGGTGTGATCTGATCCGCGCACACCCGGCTATTCAGATCCGAATTCACACTATCCTTTTCATCCAATAGCGGCATCAATTCGCCACCACAATAAAAAGCATCGCGCGGCAAATAGTAAAGCGCTGTAAAGCGCGGTATTTCCACAGTCCGGTAAATGCGGCGCGGCGCGCGATTTTTACGCGCAATGCGCATCAGTGCATCGTACAGCCGTGAAACCTTGCTGCGCGTGGTTCCGATTGTAAGCAATAATGTAAGCGTGTTAAATGTTGATTTTTCCACTTGAATGTTGTAGTGCTCAAACAATTCCCGGATCAGCTCTTCTACGGTCAATCCGCAACGCGAAATATCCACAGTCACTTTCGTCGGATCGAGCTGGATATGGTCATCCCGTAATTCATCCGGCAACAGATCGGCAAGCTCCAGCACCTGGAACACGCCGGTGGAATTAATCTGCACACGCAATTCCGCGGACAATTCCAGCGTGCGCGCCAGCAGCTTATAACCTTCCAGCACGGCCTGTTTGCGCGCCACATCCAGGCTCGCAATCATACTGTACTGCGGACTGGTGGATGTATGCATGTTGAAATTTTCGCGGAACAGATGTGCATTGAAGTCCGGATCATTGACATGAATCATGCTGGACTGGGAGAAAGCTGACAGCACTTTGTGCGTACTCTGAGTCGCATAATCGGCGCCCGCCTCCAGCGCGGTAGGACGAAAAGCCGGATGAAAACGGGCAAACCCGTACCAGGCTTCATCAATAATCACTTTAATACCCCTGGCATGCGCTGCCTGAATAATCGGCGGCAGATCGTAACGCAGTCCGTCATACGTGCAACTGGTCAGAATCAGCGCCTGTGCATCGTCATGTTCTTCAATCGCCTTGAATAGCGTCTGCTTGGGTACGGGGCCGTAAATATTGAATTTTTTATTGACCGAAGAATCCAGGTAGACCGGATGCGCACCCGACAGGATGACGCCATGATGCACCGACTTGTGGCAGTTGCGATCCAGCAACAGTTTATTACCCGGTGCCAGCAGTGTCTGGAAAATCACTTTGTTGGCGGTTGAAGTACCGTTGGTCGCAAAAAAGGTGCGCTGCGCGCCGAATGCCCGCGCCGCCAGTTTCTGTGCTTCCGCAATCACACCGGTGGGCCCCATCAGTGAATCCAGCATCGGCACGGATACCGACAAATCCGCACGAAAGATATGTTCGCCGATAAACTCGTAAAAATCGCTGACCCAAGGACTGTCGCGCAGAGAGTCACCGGAAGAATGCCCCGGTGTGTGCCAGGCATCTTTGGCCATCAGCACATAATGCTTCAATTGATCGTAAAAGGGCGTGCGCGCTTTTTCCTGGATCTGGGCGTTGAGAATGCGGTAGATACCACGGTAATCCTGTTCTTCACGGTAGAAATAACCATCCACGGTTTCGGAAAAAAGCGCGTCGACCACTTCGCCTTCGCGCTCCTGTGCAATCAGCACATAAATATTCAACTCGGGCCGTATCAGGGAAATTTTCTGTACCAATTCCAGCGCGGTCATCTGAAGATGACGTGCATGCCTGTTTCCACTGTCCAGCGTATAAAGCTTGTCGTCAACCACCAATGCCTGAATGTCGCCATCCTGCTCGATCGATTGCAGCGCTTCATGTACCGTCGTAACGCCGCAAAATATAATGCCAAAAGGATTTTCAATGGATTTGGCCGCCGCATTCAATCCTTTGACGAACGCCTTCAGTATAAGTTTTTCATCATTGATGACCAGAACACGGCTGACCGGCTTTTTCATGACATCACCGCAGTTTTGTATCCATGGCCTCGTACTGCCTCCACATACGCATTACCCGCCTGCACGCTGCCGAAAGGTATTAACAGGTTGTTGAAAAATGTGTTCGAGGCAGTCGATGCTAGGCAAAAACAGGCGACGCAAGCAAAGCGCAGCGAACAGCCAAGAGGCTGGCCCGCAGGGCGAGGCGCTGGAGCGCCGAGTAAAAAGCGGAGTTTATACACGATAAATGAGCATTTTGAGCCTGTTTTTAACACCGCAGCGGCAACGCAGATCGTTTTTCAACAGCCTGTTAAACATTATTGTATTTCCAGCACAGCATGATGCTCCACCCGGCTGATTTGCCGGAACCCCAATTTGCGGTACAAACGATGCGCGCCGCTATTAGCGTGCAGCACACGAAGGCGCAATGGCATATTCAGCTTGCGCGCTCTGACGATCAGCTGGGCAATGATCGTGCTGCCTATACCCTGGTTCTGGTATTGCGGATTGATCTGGATCTCATCCAGCCACAAATAATCTTCCTGCGGAAGTAGGATGAACATGCCGACCATTTCATCTTGTTTCATGATGATTTCGATAGGCTTTGTCTCCCATGCTTCCAGGAACAGACCCAGTTCCTCATCGTCATCCCAGTAACCAAATTCCTCAATGATTAATTCCCGGTAAACGGTGTGGTGCAGATCAAGCAGCCAATCATAATCGGCAGCATGCGCGGGACGAGTGTACAGATCCATAGACAAAACCGGCAGTGATGTGAATTCTTTTTATTCCAGCAGGGAAACAGGTCACACGGGTATCCTGAAAACTGGTAAATTCTGACAGGCTTTTGCACAGAATGAAAGCGTTGCCGGATTAACGCACTACTTGATCAATATATACGTTAATCCCCATTTCATGCACTTTTTCGATTTTTTAAACGTACCTGCGTAAAACTTAAAAGGAGCCCAAGCGATGAATTCCAGACTGATCGATCAATTCAAACCAGCTAACCTCATTGAAAAAATGCGCTCAACCCTGGGTTTAGGCACCGCTGAGAAACGTTCACTTGAAGTGAACGAACCTCCGGAAGATCGCGGCAACCGCCTTTGCGTTACCGTCAGCGATATCCATTTAACCGACGGCACGGTCGGATTGCAGAACCTGAGCGACCATACCTGGGACGCTTTTTACGAGGCCATCCGGCAACGCTGCATCACGTACCAGATCGATGAATTCGTGCTGGTACTGGACGGCGATGTAATCGATATGATCCGCAGCAACAAATGGGCGGCGCACGAGCCGCCGATTTATCCGTGGGAACGCGAGCGGGAAGCGGAATTCTCGAGTGTAGTCAATGCCATCATCAGAGATATTGTTGAGAAAAGACACGCCAATTTTTTCAGGTGGCTGCGCGAACTGGAAAGCAAATTAAAGCGTGACTGCCAGCCCAGGGCCATCCGCGCCAGAACAATCATCACGGTCGGCAATCACGACAAGGAACTCTACTGCGTTCCGGATGCATTGAAGTATTTCTATGAGACCGGCCTGGGCATCAACGTCGCAGCGATTCCCGAATCGGAACGCAAAATGCTCGGCCGCATGTATGGCGATGAAGCCATGTTTCTGGATACGGCCCGGGCGCCTTACTGCCCGTTCTATTATGGCGATACCGGCTTCCGCTTTTTTACCACGCATGGCCAATGGCGTGATTCGTCGAATTCGCGCAGCATCAAGGCGGAAGGCGCAAAACCCGGCTGGGATGTCGGTCAGGGCTGGCAGATTGAAACCTGGCAACAGCTGAAATTCTCACCCTTCTTCGAACCTTGTTTCGGCGACACAGTTGCAGCGGGCGTATTGTCAACGTTTATCTATAAAACCAAGAAAAAACTGAATGACGTCCACTATCATGATGCACGGCTTGAAAGTATTCTCGATGAACTGGATCTCTACCGGCCGACCTATGCCGCGGTGCGCAGAATACTGACTGAAACCGCGGCGATGCGCAGACAGCATAAAAAACCGGAAGTCATTGCCATCATTGAGGACACGCTATACGAATGCGTGATGGAATGGCTCGGCTGGGATTTTACCTATCAGTCCACAACACCCTTGCTCGGCAAGGGCCTGAAACTGGCCAAACGCATCCTGGAATTCATGAAATCGATGGGACATGGTTTGGAAATCAAGTCCATTGCGGTATTAATGCGTATTCTGGCGTTTATCGACAATCTGCATCAGCCTACCGTCCGGCTTTCGACGATGAAAAAATTCCCCAGCTTTCTGCCGCAATACCGGCATTACAATTTTCAGATTCATGGTGAAGGCCATACGCATAAGCCGCTGCAGGAAGAACCCAATTTCGGCGCGGACCGTCCCGCGACATACATCAACTTCGGCACTTGGCGTGACCAGATCATTCTCAGAAAACGGAACGGCTATCGCCGCCGCGGCATATTACGCACCTTGTTCATTCTGGACATTGTGAATTACGTCAGTCAGACAAACGATATCATGCCACGCACGTTTGATTATTTTGTCACCGACATTGTCCACTGGAGTGACGCCAAAGATGCCATGAACCGTACAGGCCGCTCCGAACCCAGGACTTGATTCCAATCATTCAGCATACAGCCTGAGCAGGAAACCGGATAGCATTTCCTGCTCAGAAAAACAGCGGCAGTTCCCGCTGCGTTGAATAATGCTCCTCCGCAGCCGCGGCATGAGCAGGCCGCAATGCGCTGACTCTCACGCCCAGCAGGCGCAGTTTTTTTGTCAGCGGGATCCGCCGCAGACACTCCCCGGCGGCGCGACGTATCTGTCCGGCATCCGCCGTGTGCGCCGTCGTCAGGGTAAAATCACGCGTTACAGTATGGAAATCCTCAAAACGCAGTTTAATGCCGATGGTACGCCCGATGTAACCTTTGCGCTTCAAATCCGCAGCGACCTGCACGCAAAGCGCGGTAAAGATTTCCGATAACGCCTCACGATCAGACCGCGGATGAAGATCGCGCTCGAATGTCGTTTCACGGCTGATCGATTTTGGCTCACAATGGGTTTGCACCGGACGGTGGTCTATTCCATGAGATACCGCATGCAACCAGGCGGCATAACTGCGTCCGAAATGAAGCTGGAGCAGGCCCGCATCAGCCTGCGCCAGTTCGGCAATAGTTCGAATATTCAGGGCGGCCAGTTTTTTTGTCGCCTTGGGGCCGATACCATTGATTTTCTGCACCGGCAACGGCCAGATCCGGCTGGGAACATCGGACATGTCGAGTATTGCCACGCCATCCGGCTTATTAAGATCCGAGCCGATTTTCGCCAACAACTTATTCGGCGCAATACCCATTGAACAAGTCAGTCCGGTGGCGTCACGAATGGCCTGCCTGATGCGCTGCGCGAGCACCAGCGTTTCATCCGGCAAATCGCTGAGATCAATATAAATTTCATCGATTCCGGTATCCTCAATCTGCGGTGCGATCACTGCGACAGTCACCTTGAATTGACGCGAATAATGCCGGTAGGCATCAAAATCCACCGGTAAAAGAATAGCATCGGGCGCCAGTTGGGCTGCTTTCATCACCCCCATACCTGAGGCGATCCCAAACGTGCGCGCTTCGTATGTCGCGGTCGTAATCACCCCACGTCCGGCATAATCACGCAGGCGGTAGAATTGTCGCCGCCCACCGGCCTGCACCACCGGTTGGTGTTCGCTGCGCCCGCCAATGACAACCGGCTGGCCGCGTAATTCCGGATAGCGCAGTAGTTCAACCGATGCGTAAAACGCATCCATATCGAGGTGTGCAATGCGGCGCTGTGCCGTGCTCTGCTGTGTTACGTTCTGTTCGAGGTTATTCATGTTCCGGACATGTTTGTCTGCATTAATGCCGCCAAGCTAACCGCTGAAAATACTGACGGTTGAACCGACGGAAATGGTGACCGATAATATTATCCAACAAAACATACCCAATCAGGACGCAAGCATACAGTATGATCGACAGAAACAAAGCACACACACCATCCCAGTGTCCCTGCGGCACCGGACTCACCTATACCGCATGCTGTGGACGGTATCTGGAACAGGCGGAAATTCCGGATCATGCCGAAGCACTCATGCGCTCCCGCTACACCGCCTATACACTGGATCGTGACGATTATCTGCTGGCAACCTGGCATCACAGCACACGGCCCGCCGTACTGAACCATATAAGCGGGACACCACATAAATGGCTGGGCCTGACGGTGAAACGCCATGAACAACCGGCACCGGACCGAGCAATTGTCGAGTTTTTCGCACGTTCCAAAGTTGGCGGACGCGCGCATCGCCTGCATGAAATCAGCCGTTTTGTGCATGAGAATGGGCGATGGTTTTATATTGATGGTGATATGATTTGAAATGCACTGTGAAATCAAGACTGCCAAAACCGCCGGAGTTGAATAAATGGACAAGAAAATCTACAAAAAAGAACTGTACGATTTACAGGTCGAACTCGTTAAATTCCACAAAAGCGTCATCGAGAAAGGAAAAAAAGTCTGCATCCTGTTTGAAGGCCGCGATGCGGCAGGCAAAGACGGCATTATCAAGCGCTTCTGCGAACACCTGAGTCCGCGCGAGGTGAGAACCGTCGCGCTGGGGGCGCCTTCAGACCGGGAAAAAACCGCATGGTATTTTCAGCGTTTTGTTCCCCATCTGCCCGTTGCGGGCGAAATCGTTTTCTTCAATCGCAGTTGGTATAACCGTGCGGGCGTCGAACGGGTGATGAATTTTTGTCATGAGAACGAATATCTGAAATTCATGGATGAGGTCGGCAATTTTGAACATCTGCTGACACAGGACGATCTGATTTTTCTCAAATACTATCTCGATATTTCCAAACCGGAGCAAGCGAAAAGGCTTAAAGCACGCAAGGAGAGTCCGCTCACGCAATGGAAAATCAGCCCCATCGACAAAAAGGCACAGGCCATGTGGAATGCGTACTCCGAAGCCAGGGACGCCATGTTTGCAAAAACCAACTTTGTTTATGCGCCATGGCACGTTGCACACAGCGACAGCAAGAAAACTACGCGTATTAACGTCATGCGGCATTTTCTGAGTCAGGTGAGCTATCAGGGCAAGAGTGAGGAGAAACTGGTCTACGATCCGTCAGTCGTGTTCGAATTTGATGCCACCGGTTATCAGAAGGGCTTGATCGCACCATAATCAGACCTCTTCGGCGCGCAAACCTTATACTGACTGACCGGCTGCATAACCGGACGACCAGGCCCACTGGAAATTAAAACCGCCCAGTTGCCCGGTCACATCGACAACTTCGCCGATAAAATAAAGCCCCGGAACCTGTCTGACTTCCATGGTTTTGGAAGACAGAGCATGCGTATCAACACCGCCAACGGTCACTTCGGCTTTTTTATAGCCTACCGTACCGCTTGGAACAATCGGCCAGTCATGCAATTGTTTTGCGATCCGCTGCAATTCGCTGTCCTGATACTGCCGGACAGGCTTGACGATTAACGCCTGCCGCGCCAGCATGACATCGCACCAGATCTTTACAAAACGCCGCGGTAGATAGTTGGCCAGCAGATTCGGCAACAATTGCTGGCTTTTCCTGTGCTGTTGAAGAATATCCCGCAAATCATGTTGCGGCAGCAGATCGATATGAATCGCCGTGCCTGGCTGCCAGTGTGAAGAAATCTGCAGAATCGCCGGACCGCTGAGTCCACGATGCGTCAGCAGAATGTTTTCACGGAAAGCCATACCTACGCAACTGACTTCGGCATCCATGGCGATACCGGACATATCTCTGAATCCGGAGAAATCATCCTGCGAAAACGTCAACCCTACCAGTCCGGGACGCAATGGTGTTACCGGGATGCCGAACTGCCTCGCCATGCGGTAACCGAAATCGCTCGCGCCGATCTGCGGTATCGACAAGCCACCGGTGGCGATCACCAGCGCATGCGCCATCAGTGTATTGCGATCCGTTTTGATGGTAAAACGCGGATGAATGCGCTGTGCTGCCTGGCCACTATCCGTACGGGCTACATCGAGTACGTTGCAAGGCATTTGCCATATCACACCGGCGTCACTGCACTCCTTACCGAGCAGATCAATAATCTGCTGCGAACTGTCGTCGCAAAACAACTGACCGAGCTTTTTTTCATGGTAGCGTATACCGTGCCTTTTCAGCAGCGCGATAACATCCAGCGGTGTAAAACGGGCCAGCGCCGAACGGCAGAAATGTGGATTACCGGACAGAAAATGCTCAGGTTTCGTATGCAGATTGGTAAAGTTACAACGCCCGCCACCCGAAATGCGGATTTTCTCGGCCAGTTTCGCCGCATGATCCACCAGCACCACAGAACGCCCGCGTCTGCCCGCTTCCATTGCACACATCATCCCCGCCGCACCGGCGCCAATGATGACAACATCCGCAGACATGATGGATTCTTTCACTGGTCGCTATTCCAGAGAAACAGAAAGTATGTTTCTAAAGATGCGTCAAAAAACGGAATAGGAAAACAAAACAGTGCTGAAACTACACACAAGCTACATGGTAAAGTAACTGTAAGCCATCATAATCACAAACAATGCTATGGATACGCCGATGCGTATGCTTAATGACCGGACCATGCGCGTGGAGTTTCCTGTGTCTTTATACATGTAATACAACGCTGAGGCCATGCTGTAGACGATCACAAGAAATAAAATGGCAGCTAGAATTTTCAATGGTTTACCTCTGAAAGAACGGGAATCAATTTAAGATAATCAGTTTAGCCGAGATAGGCGGATTAATTCAATGGCTTTACACAGAATATCTGACAGACATGCAATTTATCATGGTTTACAGATTCAATCCTGCTGTTATAACTTTTCGCAGACCATACAAAATATAATCGTTAAAATTGATCGTAATTATGCGACACTGCGGAATAATGAGTGGATCAATAAGTCATGCTGAGTTAGAACCTGTTCAAGTTTGATTAAGCGGTGTAGCGCTAGGCAGAATTGAACGAAAAACGGAACATACTTGAAATATGTGCGTATTTTGAGTTCGATTTTAATGCGGCAATGCACCCTTCAGTAAGAGCTAGTTAATTATTCCTGATACAAGCGCACGTAACTTTTTTTGATTCAGTCTGTCACACAATTTTTAGTTTTTTCTACGCATATCTATTAACCCACAGCATTTGAATACTCATGAATTACCTCGATTTAACCGACCATCAATTCAATTCCGTCAGTCATTGGGATCGACCATTGGCTACAACACGCATACCCCCGGCGTGCGATCTAGCGCTGTTTGATCAAAACGGCTACGATCTGACTGACCTGGAACAACGCTATGCGGAAGCCAATCACACACAATCGCATGCACACCGGGAACACCGGCATGCACTCAAGGCGCCGTGGTTCACGCAACCGGAGCGGGTTGAAGGCGCCGTGCTGAATCACAGTTTGTTGTTCGAACGTAAAGGTTATACCGGAGAAGCATTGCAGCAACTGGCGTATTGGGCGGAAGCCAATCCACTGATTTACAAGGTCATCCGTATCCGTCCGAAATGGGGGCTCGATTTCAGCATGGACTACGCTGACCGTGACGGCAATGTATTCGAAGTGCTGCATTGGGAATACGACGGCTTTGAATACGGCGAAGTCGAAACCCGCAAACAACAACTGGAAGCCAAATTTGCCGCCATTGACTGGGACGATGCCGCCGCCAGCATTCTGAAACAGAAAGATCACTGGCACCACCTCGACTTCTTCGCGCAAAGCGACTGGAAATGCAATTACTTCGGCATCGTCAAGGAACGCTTCAAGATGGTGATTTGGGCGTAAATACGATTAAAGCGGCTCTTGGGCGAGGTCAGTACATATGATTCACGGCTTCACTTCCGGCGCTGCTCCCCTTAATCCAGTTGAGCGCTTTGCAAAACACCGTTCATCAAATAGAAAAAGAGTACGCTCACAATTCAGGCAACCGATCATACTTATCGTAAATTGATCATCCACACTTCAGCATTGTATTATCTTTCCGTAGTAGCTTCAAAGGCTATACCTGCCGCTCGCAGGAAACGGCCTGTCTGATCATTCCGATCCACCGTCAATTACAGGCCGCCACTTTTATCCATGACAAAATCATTTTCCATCTACCTTGATTTTATTCGATTCTCAGCCGCGTTTGTCGTTTTGCTGTGGCATTCAAGACCGCTTTATGATTTTAATTTAACCATTTCAAATTATGGCCATGAAGCAGTTATCGTTTTTTTCATTTTATCCGGTTTTGTCATCGCTTACGTCACTGACACGAAAGAAAAAACGCTCAAGGATTATGCCATTTCCCGAGCAGCGCGTATTTACTCGGTCGCGATCCCGGCGATTATCATCACAGCACTGGTTGACTTCTCCGGATACACCCTCATCAACAGCAATGCGTATTCGGAAGGATACCAAGCCTGGGATTATGCCGGGATTCGTATCATTTCCAGCCTGCTGTTCACCAACGAATTGTGGATATTGTCGACTCAGCTTTTTTCGAATGTTCCGTACTGGAGCCTGAATTATGAGGTCTGGTACTATATCGCCTTTGCGATTCTGACTTTCGTAAAAGGCTATAAACGCTGGCTATTCTTCGGCGCCGTCTGTCTATTTGTCGGTCCCAAGATTTTTTTATTGATGCCGGTATGGTGGCTGGGCGTTTATATCTATCAATCCGAATACTGGCGCAACATTTCGATTGCTTCCGCCATTGCGCTGTTTTTGTTTTCTATCTATGGGGTTTATCTTTACAGCGCATACAATATCGACGGGTGGGGATCACATTATCTGATGACCGTCGTAGGCCCGGAATGGCATAGAGAATTTGCCTTCAGCCGCTACTTTATCACCGATTACTATCTCGGCGCCGTCATCGCCGCGCACTTTATCGCAGTCAGAAAAATTTCCTTATATTTCGCACATATTTTCAACACCATAGAAAAACCCGTCAGAATCCTCGCAGGATCGACATTTACACTTTATCTGCTGCACCAGCCTTTACTCTGGTTCTTTTATGCCCTCTTTTATACAGAGAATCCGAGCCTCGAGATATTCATTCTCATCGTCTCGCTCACATTTGCCACGGCCTTCCTGATTGCACTGGTCACCGAACAGAAGAAACATCTCTGGAAAAAATGGATAACCCGGCTCTACAATTTCTGTGAGCAAAGAATCGTACACAGACGGTTGTTCAGGAGAATCTTGCGTTAACGGCTACGGTCGGACTGGAACTATGTCAGTTGAGACTGGAAGAAACCGTAATCCGGCCTGAATGAGGCCGGGCCGATATGTTTTTTTAAGTCTAGACGTTAATCACGCGTTTAAACGTTGATTGGTCGGCAAAGAGCCGTGAACTCTAGGTTTCGCAGGCGAATCGCACCACGGCCTTTGCGGGAATCGCTGGAAATCCCCCAGTTGTACCTCCAAGGGGGTATCAGGATTCTACCACCCTACTGGGACGGCGGGCCGGATACGAGACGGCCTGGCGCATCCAAGATGTGCATAGCTACTTTTGCATCAAGTCCTCCAGAAATTCCGACTCTGGTTTCACTGCTGACACATGCAGCTGGTCGCGGGCACGGGTGCAGGCCACATACAGCAACTGGCGCTCGGTGTTGTAGATTTCGGTCAGTTCGGCCTCGTCGGCGGCGGTGTCGATGCGCGCCTGCGAAGGAATGGTTTCATCATCGCAGGCCATCACCGCGACCACGCGGAATTCCATGCCCTTGGCCAGATGCATGGTGGTGATGCTGACGAATCCTTCTTCCGTCGCCATGTCCTTGCCAAGCACGCGCCCCTGCAAACCTGCGGCCTTGACTGCCGTCTGCGCGCGTGACAGTTCGCTCTCGGATCGGACAAAGACGCCGATTTCCTGCGGCAGCACGCCACTGGCGTTGCATTGCTTCAACCATACGCCGACGGCCTAGCTTTCCGTCTCGGCATCGGCGTAGCTGTGGATGGTCGGCTCCGGCCCATTGAACACGGAAACCGTGCCCTTGCGGCTTTCGACATTGCCGTCCACATCGGATACCTCGGGGCCGAGCAGCCGGTCGGCCTGCGAGCGAATCTGGTGCGAGGTGCGGTAATTGATATTGAGGGTACGCGAACGGCCACGCACCTCAACCCCCAGATGCTTCCACGAAAATGGCGTCTGGAAGATGCGTTGGCCGAGATCGCCGGCGAAGAACAGCGCATTGGGGCGGTTGCCGGCAATGGCTGCAAGAAAGCGCAATTGCTGTACGCTGATGTCCTGCGCCTCGTCCACCACGATGGTGTCGAATACCGGATGCTTGCGCTTCGGCATGGCGTCTGCCAGCCTGGCGAACATGTCGGCGGCAGTGATCCTGCCGGCCTGTTTCAATTGCGCCTGTACCTGGGCAAACGCTTGCCAGTACAAGGCGCGCTGGGCTTCCGGCAGGCGTGTCTTGCGGCCCAGCCGCCGGGCGTCGCGGTAAGTCTCCCAGCCATCGACCTGCCAGGCATCCACTACGTCCTCCCATTCGGCCAGCAGGAATGCAGCGTTGGCTTTCAGGCCATCGACCTGTGCGGCGGCGGTTTTCAGCAAGGTAGCAATCTCATCGCGGCTGGCGAATGCCGGTTTGCCGAACTCCGCCGCATACAAGCGAAGGCCGATGGCCTCCATCGCGGCCACCTCGATACGCTCGCCGAGCCTGGGAGTGTTCCAGATCAATCGATACAGATTGCCGCGCAAGGCATTGGCCAGCGTGTCGGAAAAGGTGGCAAGCAGAATGCGCGCGTCTTCGTCCTGGCGTGCCAGATGCACGGCGCGGTGCAGGGCCACCACGGTCTTGCCCGTGCCCGCCGAGCCGGACACCCGCGCCGCGCCGTTGTAATCGCGCTCGACCAGTTGCCGCTGTGCCGGATGCAGGAACACCGTCCACTTGTCCTACGGGTATTCCAGCGCACGGGCCAGCTCGTCCATATCGGACATGACGCGGAAGCGGCGCTGCGCGTCCGGGTGCAGGAAGGGATCGCTTCCCTGGTCCGCCACTGCCGGCAATACCGGCGTGCCGCCGGTCGCCAGTTCGAGCAGGGCTTCTGCCGCCTCACCGGGCAGGTGGTCGGCCAGCTCCAGCAGCGAATCCTCGTCGGCAGCCTTAACATCCACCAGCCATTCCTGCGGCACGCCATAGGCCAGCAGTTGCGCGTCGTCGTATTTTGCGAACAGTTCCGGCTTCTTCTGCGTGGCTGTTGTGCTGTCCTCTACGACCTTCGGAACGACGATTTCCTCGACACGCTCGCGGATTTCGACGAGCTGCGCTGCGCCGGTGGCCGGATGCACTGCCAGCTTGCGTCGCTCGGCCCATTGGTAGGCTTTGTCGTGGTGATCGACGTAGCACAGCAACAGACTGCCGGAGGTCTTGTGCACGATCAGGCGAATGTCGCGGCTGACGCGCACCGACCAGAAATTCGGGTCTTTGGCTCTGTCGAGCTTGTGGAAGCTCATGCCCTTGCCGGTCGGGTCAAGCTGCAAGTCGAAGGCAGTGGTCTTGGCTGCCTTCTGCTCGTCGCCGGTCAGGCGGGCAAGGCTGGTGGTGAAGGTGTCGGCGATGCGGAAGTTCATGCTTATGCCTTCCTCTTCGGCCCATCGCCGATGGTGGCCGATATTCTTTGGGCAAGCTGGTTTCTCAGCGCATCAATATTTTCCCACACGATATGGTTGTATTGGCGCGTGTCGAAGTGAACATTGTTCAGCGCATCGGCGCGGCAAGTGAAAATCACTGGCATGTTGAGGCCATGTGCAAAACCCGCCTCGTAATAGACCCCGCCGCGTGCACCGCTATCTCCTTGTGTGAAATCCGCGACAACGAAACGCGACCTCTTTATCTCAGCGATGATTTCGTCGTCAATTTTGTTGTTGTGATTTTTCTGATCTATCCGCATTGGCTCGTAGCCAGCATCTCGAATGGCCGGGGCAATACCTTTTTCATACGCATCACTCATGGACTGGTCGAACCACATGGCAACGAATGCCTGACTCGATGCTGCACCGCTGCTATCCAGCGCTGCCAGCCGGGCATACCCGGGCGACCTGAGCATCAGCTCATGAGTGTCGCTAACCTCGCTGAGAGTTCTCGGCTTTTCGACGCGATGCTCAATCCATTTTTCAGTATGGGCATATTCGGCGAGGGTAATTACCTCGGAAAGTTCGCGAGAAGCCGTCCATGCCATCAGTGCATTACCGTCATCCGGCTTGCCTGCTTTTTCAGGTGCATGAAACATTACGACAGTACCCAGTAGTTCGCTCCTGCTTGCGAGATAGCGCAACAGGTCGTCTGCCCTCTCGTGGACGGCTGGGAAACTCCAGCCCTTCAGGTCTTCAAGAGTTTGGCTGGAAATCTCCGGGCGGATGACACCAAGCCGATGTTGCCTGACCAGCCAAGAGGTCAGAAGAACCTTTCCCTTGTCATCCAGACTGGTCAGCATGGCGTTTGTCGTGCCAGAGATGAAAAACTTTCCACCAACCCTCGGCGAATCAACGGCGATGCCATCACGCCCGTGCACATCGATAGGTGTGGCCGTGGTTCCCCAAATCGGACAAGTTGTATTTGCCATTACTGCACCTTGAAAACCTTCATCACCTCATCCCCAAGATGATTGATGACCTTCACCGCAAACCGCCCGGTGCTGGGCGTCGGGAACGGGCGTGAGGTGTCGCTGTTGAGGGTGGCCCAGGCGTCGGGGTCGATTTCGGCCTTGAGGGTGGTCTTCAGCGCCTTGTAGGGGTCGTTGGCGCCGAGGAAGTAGGCGTGGCGGACGAAGAAGGATTCCTCGTTGTAGTCGGTGTCCAGAAACCAGCAGGCGATGCCGTCGGCGCCGTCGCTGCGCACTTCGCCGGTGCTGGGGTGGAACACATCCACGCCGTTGATCTTAACCACCAGTTGCCCGTCGGCTGGCACCTCGATGACGTCACGCTTGCCGTCGTATTTGCGGATGCCGCGGCCTTGCGTATCCAGCACACCCACATCCGGCTCGCCGAAAATCACGAACAGGTTGCCCTTGCCTGTGTTCTTCAGGTCTTCGGCCATGTGCAGGTCGGCGTTCATGCGCGCCTTGAGCACGTTTATGCGGCCCAGCTTGCTGAATTCGCTGGCCGGTGCGTCGTAGTTGAAGGCGCAGGCGATGAGTACGTCGAAGTTGGCGTCGCCGGCTTCGCGGGCGGCATCGACCAAGTCTGCGCGGGTGACTGTGCCGAACTCTGGGCCGACCAGGATACCGGCACGCTTCACCTGCCCGTTTTCCAAATAACGGCCTTCGGCGCAGATCAAGTCACCGGGCCACGGCTCCAGTGAGGTGAATTCGATCTTGTCGGCCTTGTGCGCCTGCTGCACGCCGGCAGTGCGCAGGTTGGCCAGGATCAGGCTGGCGAAGTCCTGGCCGTATTCGGCCTGGGTTTCGGCCACATGGTCGATCAACTCGTCTTCCTCGTCCACGCCCAGCACACGGTGCGGGCTGAGGGATTCGACGGTGAAGGGGCCGGCCACGCGCACCTTCTTCTTGTCCTCATAGGGTTTGTCGTAGAGGTACTCGAACTCGGCTTTGGCGGCGATGGAGCCGTCGATCTCCTTTTGCCGGGCGATGCGCTGCTGCCACCAGTCGACGTGCAGCTTTTTGGCTTCCTCACTCCACTTTGCATCGGCCTCACGCGGAATCTCCCATTCCTGCCACTGCTTGCCAAGTGTCTTGTTCAGCGCTTCGCGCAACGGCTCCAGCACGGTCTGGAACTTGTCCCAGATTACGTCGATCTCGGCATTGTTGGCGATGGACTTGAGGGTGATGTGTGGCACACGCTCATAAACAAAGCCGTGGGCTATGTTGTCGTAAGTGGATTGGCTGGACGGCGTGCTACGGGTGATTTCGGCTTCCTTTAACTGACCTTCTCGGGAATCAGCGAGCAGGTAGAACGGATAGCGCGCGCCCATGATGCGGGCACGAGCCAGTGCCAGCGCGACGCGGCTGGTGTCGATGGTGATCCAGCGGCGGCCCCATTGTTCAGCAACGTAGGCGGTGGTGCCGGAGCCGCAGGTGGGGTCAAGCACCAAGTCGCCAGGATCGGAGGCCATCAGCAAACAACGTTCAACAATGCGCTCATTGGTTTGCACAACATAGATCAATCCTGAAGAACCCATCACATCGGCCCAAATGTTTGCGATTGGACTTACCGGGAAATCTTCCAGGTATTTTTTGAAGCGCAACTTGTTTTCGGTGGCGATTACACGGCCGGCACTTGCTACACGATAAATACCCTTTTCTGTGGTGCTCCAATGTCGGGTCTTCGCGGGATAGAAATTCTTACCCCCGATACGAATCGGAAAATGAAAGCTTTCCGCATAACCGTTTGACTCAATCGTGACGGATTGATATTGGCCACCTTCATCGCTTAACCGATACTGCTCTGCCGTATTCGTGTCTGCCTTTCTTGTATAGAGCTGTCGGTACTTGAGGACATCCTTTCGTCTCGCATACCAGACGATGTGGTCAGAGATGGTTCCAAGCGAATTCAGTTTTGCATCAGGACTACTGACAGCTCCAGTTTTTCTTACAGCAATTTGGCTGATGAAATTTTCATCGCCAAAAACCTCATCCATTAGTGCCCGCACGCGATGCACATTCTCATCGCCAATCTGCACAAAGATCGACCCGGATTCGGTCAACAAATCCCGCGCCACCATCAGTCGGTCGCGCAGATAAGTCAGATACGAATGGATGCCGTCGCGCCACGTATCCCGAAACGCCTTCACCTGCTCCGGCTCGCGGGTGATGTGATCGGCATTACCATCTTTCACGTCGCGGCTGGTGGTTGACCACTGGAAATTGCTGTTGAATTTGATGCCATACGGCGGATCGAAATAGATGCACTGCACCTTGCCGCGCAATCCCTCGCGCTCGGCCAGGCTGGCCATCACCTGCAAGGAATCGCCCAGGATGAAGCGGTTACTGCCAGTGGCCTTCGTGCTGGTAGAACTCGGTGCGATCGGCGCCCTCGGGCAGGCCGTTGAAGTCGCTGAACAGGTCCAGCGTATCCTGCTGTGGCGCGACGGCCTCGCGGCGCCCCTCTGTCTGGCGGCGCAGGTCGTCGATCAGCGCCTTGGGCTTGACCTTTTCCTGGATGTAGAGCGGCGGCGCGTTGACGACCAGATCACTCCAATCCTGCTGGTCCTTGCCGCGCCACATCAGTTGCGGGTCTAGGTCGCGGTTGAGCCGCTGCTGCCACTCCGCAGAGGCCTTGCCGGCATCGTGTAGGGCGCACAGTTCCTCCAGCCATTGCCGGTTGGCTCGCGGGTAGGCTACCTTCACCGGCGCCTGCTCATGCTGCTGCATCACTGACTGGTGCTCGACGGTCGGGATGTTCTTGCGTTTGGCCTCGGTATGCGTGATCTGCTCGATGCTCTTGCCGGGCTTCTGGGTTTTCTTGGTTGCCATCTCAGTGTTCCTTGTTTCCCGGCGCGGGCGCAGCCGCTTCAATCATTTGGTTGAACTTCGCCTCGACCTCTTTGGCGAAGTCATCCTGCATTTCATACACGTCGCCGAACTCGGCGAAGGCCCAGCGGCCGTGCGTGCCGAGGTGGTTCACGCCGGGAATCCAGTAGGTGTCCATGGTGGACTTCTTCTCCTTTGCGTCCTCGCGCCGATAGCCCTTGATCTCGACGATCAGGTTCAGCGGGTCGTTCTTGCCACCACCGTCGTCCACTTGCACGATGAAGTCCGGGATGTAGATACGGTTGGCCGAGCCGAAGCGGTACGGCACTTCCAAACCGAGGTTGTGGTTCTTGGTGTAGGCCAGCACCTTGGGGTGCGACTCGGCGACGCGGCAGAATTCGCCTTCCCAGCCACTGTCCAGGATGACCCAGTTGACCTGGTTCTTTGGCTGGTTGTCCACGCCGAGGGTTTCCCAGCGTTCTTCGCGCGAGGTGTTGAAGCGCACATGCGCAGTGCTGCCAGTTGCGTTGAACGGGTCGAGGATGGCCTTGACCTGCCGACCCTTTTCCAGTTCCTTCGCGGTGATGCCCTTGGTGATGCGCTGGCAGGCCATGTCCGCCAGCTCGCGGTACATCAATTGCGCCGGGTAGGTTCCGCCCTTGCATTCCAAGCACTCGTCCAGCCACTGACGCACGATGCGCTTGAGCTGACCGAACAAGGCAATCGGTGCATCCTGGCCTTGATCGCGCCAATGCCCGAACAACAGGTGCTTGGTCAGCTCCATCAGCAGGGTGGACTGGCGCACGTCTCCCAGGTGCTTGATGTCCAGTTCCACCGCTTCACCGATGATGCCGGCGTTGTGGGTCTTGGTCGCGCCGACCATGTCAGGCGTCAGGCTGAGGTGATGGTCGTCATTAAATTCGGCTTCGAGTTGTTCTTCTGGCAGCTCGACGCGATAGCCCTGCACGCGCGGAAACCGGATTTCCAGAGGGTCGCGTTCCGGACGCAGCGCCTTGACTGTGACGGTTTCGCGGGGCTTGGGCGGCGTGACGACCACCGGCTTGGCTGTGAAGTCGAAGGGAATGCCGAATACATCGGCGTACTCCACGTCGAAGAGGCCTTGCTCGTTCAGTTCATAGGACTGGCGACGCAGGGCACGGCCAATCACCTGTTCGCACAACAGTTGAGTGCCGAACGCACGCACGCCGAGGATGTGGGTCACAGTATTGGCATCCCAGCCCTCGGTGAGCATGGACACCGACACCACGCAGCGGATCTGCTCACCTAGACGGCCCTGCTTGCCGACGGTATTCATCACTTCGCGCAACAGTTCGCTGTCACTCAGGTTCTCAGCCTGGCGGCGATCGCCAGTGCGCTCGATGATCTCACGCTTGAAGCGTTCGATTTCGTCCGCAGCCATGCCTCGGAAGTTATCGTCCAGCGCCTCGCCGGATTCGAGTTGCTCACTGTCGATCAGCAAGGTGTTCGGGCGCGCTAGCGGCTCACCGTGCTCGTCGAAGTTGCGGAACAGTTCCAGTCGGCCCAGTACCTGCGTGATGGTGTCATCTTCATTGGTGCGCTCGAAACCGGAGATGTAATCGAACACCAGTTTGGAAGTTGCGGTGTTGTTGCACACCACGATGAAGCACGGTGGCGCGTTGATGCCAGCCTGCTTCCAGGCTTCGTAAGTTTTGAGGTAATGCCCGTACAGAGCTTCCAGCGCGGTCTGCAATTCCACCGGGATAGCCAACGGATCGAGCTGGGCGTTCTTGCCGCGTCCCTTCTTCGGCATTTTTTTGCCGATGTGCTTCCAGAGCTCGCGATAGATGGGCATTTCCGCGCCGGGGATGTTGTCAGCCACCGGCACGCGTGGCAATTTGACGATGCCACATTCGATGGCGTCCATCAGCGAAAAGTCGCTCATCGTCCAGGGAAAGAGTGTGCCCTCCACATAGCCGGAGCCTGCCAGAAAGAAAGGCGTCGCCGACAGGTCGATCACCTGCTGCAGGCCCAGCTTGCGATTCACGGCTTCCAGGCCGGAAATCCACAGCCGTGCGGCTTCATTGTTTTCCTCGGCCTCGGCTTTCTGATCTTTATCGAGATCCTCGTCGTCCTCTGTAGCGTGCGGCTTTTCGCGATAGCAATGGTGCGTCTCATCGTTGATGGCGAGGATGTTCTTCAGCCCCATCAATTCCGACATGACCCGCTGGAGCATCTGGCCCTCGGTTTCCAGCGTGTCCAGCTCGCTGCCGGTACGGCCTTGCAGCAAACGGCGGCCTCCCTTGGACAACTCCATTTGCTCGCGCAGTTTGAAGGCGTGGTAGTTGGTGATGACAATCTTGGCCTTGTCCAGATCGGCCAGCATGTCACGCGGCACGATCTCGCGGTTTGCGTAGTAGCTGTCCGCATCATTGGGCAGCAGCACGCGCAGGCGATCCTTGATGGTCAGGCCAGGGGCGACCAGCAAGGAAACCACGGGTGAATTTCCTGCTCTGCGGACGCCGTACGGCATTGACTGTCTGCCACGCGATGAGCATGGCCATGACCGTGGTCTTGCCAGCGCCGGTGGCCAGCTTCAGCGCCAGGCGCATCAGGCCGGGGTTGGCGTCGTCGCTGACCTTCTTCAGGTGATCGAGGAAGCGCCCGCCGTTTCTGCCGAGCCGCGGGGCGACTTCGGTCAGCCAGATGGCGGTTTCGGCCGCTCCGACCTGGCAGAAGAACGGGCGTACACCGGCGAACTTGTGGTTGCGCCAGTGCTCCAGCAGACGGGCTGTTTCGGGGGTGACGCGCCACTGCGACGGAGGCAAGCACCGCCAGGCATCGACCTCGCGCCGCACCGCATTGATCAGTTCCGAATAGCGGTAGCGCTGCCCGTCGTCAGCCAGGCTCTCGATTTCATCCAGCGCCAGAGTAGCCTGCTCGCCGTGGTGCCGGCGTGGTTTCGGGATCGGGCTAATGAAGCTGGACGCTCGGCGAGACTCGACGATTTGCTGCGTGGGCTGCCCCTTGTCGTCGAGTTCCCAGTGCAGGGACGGATAACCGTAAGGCGAATTGAGAATAGGCTGCTTGAAAAACTGGTCACTCACTTCTTTAGTCCCCTGATTTTTAGGCTGTTCCGGGGCGATTCAAAGCACGAGGCCCCGATCTTCAGCCGCATCCCTGGCCGGAGACGGTTTGCTTAAGGTCGTCACCCAGCAAGCGGCTGATGTTGTCGATCAATTCCATCATGATCCCCTTACGCTTGCTTGATCCATTTCGCACTCCGTCCTTTACCTGTTGACTCGATCAACCCCTCCGATTTCATCGCCCGCAGCACCAGCCGCACCATGTCCCGGCTCACGCCCGGGCAGGCTGGAAGTTTGACCGACTTAATCTTTGCGTCGGTAAGTAGATTTTCGGGCATCGTTGGCCCACTGCGGGGAGAAATACCCCAAGATTGAACACGAGTACTCCCTATACTACCTCCGAATTCTTCAGAACTGGATAAACAATAGTAACGCTCGACAGACCGTGTTATTTGACAAATTATTGATTTCAATAGATCTACTCAATCCATTAAGCACCATCCAGCGCTCCTGAGCTCAGAAAAAACTGTCAGACGTTAATCATACGTTAAACCGGAAATGCATCACGTCGCCATCCCTGACGATATAGTCCTTTCCTTCCAATCTCATTTTGCCGGCTTCTTTGGCGCCCTGCTCGCCGTTGCAGGCGATAAAGTCATCATAGCTGATGACTTCGGCACGGATGAAGCCTTTTTCAAAATCGGTATGGATGACGCCTGCCGCCTGCGGTGCGGTATTGCCTTTGTGTATGGTCCATGCGCGGACTTCTTTCACGCCTGCAGTAAAATAAGTCTGCAATCCCAATAAATCATACGCCGCTCGCACAAGCCGATTGAGCCCGGGTTCCGCCAGACCGATATCTTCCAGAAAAACTTTTTTATCGTCATCGGACAATTCGGCGATTTCGGATTCCAGCGCAGCGCAGATGGCGACAACCGGCGCATTTTCAGTAGCGGCATATTCCCTGACTTTATCGAGCAGCGAATTGTTTTCAAAACCGCTGTCATCGACATTGGCGACATAAATCGCTGGTTTGGCGGTCAACAAACACAATGGTCTGAGCAGCACTTGCTGATCTTCATCCATTGCTATCGAACGCGCCGGTTTTCCCTGATCCAGATGTGCCAGAACCGTTTCCAGGAAGCTGCATAATTTGATCGCATTTTTGTTCCCGGATTTGGCCACTTTGGATTCGCGCTGCAGCGCTTTTTCCACGGTTGCCATATCGGCCAGTACGAGTTCCGTCTGAATGACTTCGATATCGGAAACCGGATCAACCTTGCCCGCCACGTGTACGACATTGTCATTGGCAAAACAGCGCACCATGTTCACGATACCGTCCGTTTCGCGGATATTAGCCAGGAATTTATTCCCCAACCCTTCACCTTTCGAGGCACCGGCGACCAATCCCGCGATATCGACAAACTCGACAATAGCCGGTTGTATTTTTTCCGGTTTAACCATTTCAGCCAGCTTATTGAGGCGCGGATCCGGCACTTCGACGATACCGACGTTGGGATCAATCGTACAGAAAGGATAATTCTCCGCCGCAATGCCCGCCTTGGTCAGGGCATTGAATAACGTTGATTTGCCAACATTCGGGAGACCGACAATACCGCACTTCAGGCTCATGATAGGATGCTCACTTGGTTTTTTTCTGCTTTTATCTCAGATCGGTTGAAGAAATTTGATTTATTGCGTGTGCAGTTTCAACATCGCTGATTGAAAGTCACCTTGCGCTATCAGCGGCAAAACCTGCAGACTGCGGTCTATGGCTTCGTGAATCAATACGGCTTCTTCCTTGGCGGGTGGATGCAGTACAAAACGGACAACCGCATCGCGATGCCCCGGATGACCGATACCGATGCGCAACCGCCAGAAATCTTTTGTACCGAGCCGCGCAGCGATATCCTTGAGGCCATTATGCCCGCCCAGGCCACCGCCCCACTTAAGTTTCGCCACGCCCGGCAGTAAATCCAGTTCGTCATGCACCACAATAATTTCACCGTGTTGAATTTTATAGAACTGGCAAAGCTCGGCAACGGAATGTCCGCTGCGATTCATATAGGTCTGCGGTTCAAGCAACCATAAATCGATGTCCCCCTGACTGACCCGGGCACACAGTCCATGAAAACGTGTTTCCAGCCGCAATGTCAGGTTGAGTTGATCAGCTAAGCGGTCAATCCAATGAAATCCGGCATTATGGCGTGTATTTTCATATTCTTTTCCCGGATTACCCAGGCCGACGATCAGTTTCATAGGAACCCATGAGACTTAATGCATGCATTACATAACAAAAATCCGCTGGCTTCAGATAAAACTGAATATCCAGCAGATTGGTTACAATTCCATATAGCAGGAAGGATTATCCAGCCGCACCCTCTTCTGCTGCGCCGCTGGCCAGAGCCGAACGGGGTATGGCAATTGCCACTACAGCCTGATCATCGCCTTTGGTCAGCGCCGTGATTTCAACGCTATCAGGCAGGGACAGTTCACTCAGATGAACAGTATGCCCGGCCACAAGATCTTTCAGATCGACCGTAATAAATTCCGGCAGATCTTTGGGTAAACAGGTGACATCGACTTCGGTCAACACATGACTGACAATCCCGCCCGATGTCTTAACTCCCGGTGCAATATCAGCATTGATAAAATGCAGCGGCACTTTCATATGGATTTTCTTGTTCGGGTCGACACGCTGAAAATCCACGTGCAGGACCACCGGTTTGTAGGGATGCATTTGTATATCGCGCAACAACACTTGTTCCTTACTGCCACTGACATTCAAGGTCAGAATCGACGCATGAAAGGCTTCCAGCTTAAGTTTATGGTAGAGATCGTTATGATCCAGCTCGACAGATTGTGGTTCGCCATTTCCGCCATAAATGATTCCGGGCGTTTTGCCCAAACGCCGCAGGCGGCGGCTCGCACCCTTTCCCTGCAATGTACGCTTTTCAGCATTGACTTCAATTTTCATTGATTATTTCTCCACAGTGATGATTTGTTCGCGACCAAACAAAATCGATTAATAAAAAAATTTTTCGGTTATTCCATGAATAATGAACTGAGTGAGCTTTCATTACTGATACGCACCATTGTCTCAGCAAGCAATCCTGCAATGCTCAACTGGCAGATTTTATCGCACGTCATGGCATCCTCGCGCAATGGTATGGTATCAGTCACGACAAGCTTGTCCAGATTGGAGTTGTTGATACGCTCAATCGCAGCACCTGATAACACAGGATGTGTCGAATAAGCGATTACCGCTTTGGCGCCTTCTTCCTTTAAGGCATCGGCGGCTTTACACAACGTATTGGCTGTATCCACCAGATCATCAATAATAACGCAGGTACGTCCTTTCACTTCACCGATAATATTCATGATCTTGGCTTCGTTCGGTCTGGGACGGCGTTTATCGATAATGGCCAGTTCGCATTCCAAGCGTTTGGCCATGTGTCTTGCGCGAACGACACCACCGACATCCGGAGATACCACGACGAGATCCTGATAATCGTGTTTCCAGACATCGCCAAGCAATATGGGCATACCGTAAACATTGTCGACGGGGATATCAAAAAAACCCTGAATCTGATCGGAATGTAAATCCATGGTCAATACACGATCCACCCCGACAGTCGTCAGCATATTCGCGACAACCTTAGCGGAAATAGGTACACGCACCGAACGCGGACGCCTGTCCTGGCGTGCATAGCCGAAATACGGTATGGCCGCTGTAATTCGACCGGCAGAAGCGCGTTTTAGTGCATCCACCATGACCAGAATTTCCATCAGACTGTCGTTTGTTGGCGCGCACGTCGACTGTAGAACAAAAACATCTTTACCTCGTACATTCTCCAGGATTTCCACCATGATTTCACCATCACTGAAACGCCCGACCGTAGCACGTCCAAGATGAATGTTCAGATGCTTCACGACATCATGGGCCAATTTAGGGTTGGCTGTACCGGTAAAAACCATCAAACTGTCGTAAGACATTATTATTTAATTGACAAATTGGCTGGAAAATCAGGAACACGCGCTGATCCTGACATGACTGATACCATTTCAATATCGCTTATCACTGATTCCAATGGGCTGAATGCAATTCATATTCAGGCGTTTTTTGAAAAAGCCTGCAACAAAAATGATTGGCTGGGGAGGTAGGGATCGAACCTACGAATGCCGGAATCAAAATCCGGTGCCTTACCACTTGGCGACTCCCCAATTCTATTTCATCGACATAAGCATCGGATGTCTGTCCAGGCCGCGTGCAACAAAGCCTTTCATATCAACAGGCATCTGTGTTAACGCTGCGTTTGCCTCATATTCCGAAGCGAATTCTGCGAATACACAGGCACCTGATCCGCTCATTGCCGCTATTTTAGTATTTTCCAGATGTTTTAGCCACTCCAAACTTCTAGAAACTTCAGGATAAAGATCACAAACCACCGATTCGAGATCATTATGACCATCCCAAATGGAAAAGGGCGGTATTGTGATAGGAATCGTGTTGCGTGTCAATTTCTTATTTGAAAAAATTTCTGCAGTGGAAACATGCACAGGCGGCACAATGACCAGATACCAAGCTTTCGGCAACGATAAGGCGGATAATTGTTCACCGACACCCTCAGCAAATGCATTTTCTCCAAAAATGAAAATGGGCACATCCGCACCCAACTGCAGGCCCAATGCCTGAAGCCGTGGACGTTCCCAGTTCAAGCCCCACAATTCATTCAACGCCATCAGCATCGTCGCCGCATCAGAGCTACCGCCACCCAGGCCGCCGCCCATCGGAATGTGTTTATGCAATGCAATGTCGACCCCTTGCTTAGTGCCACTTTCGTTTTGCAGCAGCCTAGCCGCACGTACACACAAATCCTGTTCGGTCGGAACATTTTCCAGCGGCGTAACCAATCTGATCAAACCATCGTCGCGCACCTTAAGGCATATCTCGTCATAAAAATCCAGAAAACGAAAAACAGTCTGCAACAAATGATAACCATCCGGGCGTTGTCCGACGACATGCAGAAAAAGATTCAGTTTTGCGGGTGCTGGAAAAAACTGCATGGGCTTGAACGGTTAAATATTCATTAATTATCTGAAACTAAATCCAGTTATCAACAACCATGCGAATTTTCAATGCATCAAACTGCAATTCGATAATTCGTGGACGAACAACCGTTCGTTCGGATTGATCCGCAAAATAACGCACATAAACAATCTGCCAGCCATCCTGCCGGATGGCAACTATGCGGTCCTCATCATCCAGTTCAATAATGGCGACACTTGCCGGAGAATGCATACCCTGTATCCAGTATTGCAATCCGTTCAAGGGCAAGCGCCAACCCAGTACTTCGTCTGTCAGCTCTTCGACATCGCGCGCGTAAAACGCTTCTTCTTTAGCGGTCACCAGACTCACTACATCATCGTTTTTCCTGATCTCAGCGACCGCCTGACCGAACGGGGAAAGCAGCAGTATAATATCCTCAGGTTGCGTATGCTGCCAATGCACATTCCCTGAGAAACTATGTTGCGCATTTTGCACGGACACTCTGCCGATGACGTTAAAATCGGCAGCTGGCGCATCCGGCAGATTGGTCACTGGCTCAATCACTAAAGTTCTGACTGCGGTGGCAGCCATTGGTGGTGCAAAGGCGGCACAACCTGCCACAAAAAGAAAAACCGGAATCATCACTAACAGACCGATTTTCGCCGTTACAGAATGATAATCCGTCAACGGTATCCTTCTGCCATAGGAGGGTCCGGATAAAAAAACGCTCATTGGTCTACTCATACCGTAGACAGCACATTTATGGTCAACATGCTGCGCACATTCGGATTTCACATGTTAACGCTTTTATTTTCCTGTTGGTAATCCGGCAATACGATATTCAGTTCCAAAGTTTCCTGATTCTCGTCCTGCTCAAAATTAACCGAAATAGCGTCTTGATCGACATTCACATATTTACGAATCACATCGAGGAGTTCTTTTTGCAGTTGCGGAAGGTATGACGGCCGATTGCGCGCTGTGCGTTCATGGGCCACTAGAATCTGCAATCTCTCTTTGGCGATTGCCGCCGACTTAGGTTTGGATTTTCTGAAATAATCCAGTAAACTCATGATTTACCTCCAAAAAGTTTCCTAAAGAAACCTTTCTTGTCTTCAATAAACCGATGCGGCCGGTCTTCTCCGAGATAACGTGCAACGACATCCTCATACGCCTGACCAGCCTCGCTTTTTTCATCCAGAATAACCGGAATACCGGAATTTGAGGCTGTTAAAACAGACTTGGATTCGGGAATTATGCCAAGCAGTTGCAATGAAAGAATATCCTGTACATCGTCCAGTCCGAGCATTTCTCCCGATTTCACCCGGCTTGGATCATAGCGCGTCAACAATAGATATTCCTTAACGGGTTCTTCGTTTCTCTCCGCCCGGCGGGATTTACTCGCCAAAATACCCAGCATGCGGTCCGAGTCTCTTACCGATGAAACTTCAGGATTAGTGACTACAAAAGCATCGTCGGCATAATACAGGGCCAGGTATGCGCCTTTCTCAATGCCGGCAGGAGAATCACAGACAATATATTGAAAATCTTTGGACAATTCCTCCAATATCCGGCCAACGCCTTCAAGTGTCAACGCATCCTTGTCACGAGTCTGAGATGCCGGCAGAATATAGAGCAGGTTGCAATTTTTATCACGGATTAATGCCTGATTGAGACTGGCTTCACCATTGATCACATTCACAAAGTCGTACACCACACGGCGTTCGCACCCCATAATCAGATCCAGATTACGAAGACCTACATCAAAGTCAATCACGGCCGTTTTATGACCTCTTTTTGCAAGCCCCATGGCAATCGCAGCACTTGTTGTTGTTTTACCGACACCCCCTTTTCCCGATGTCACGACAATAATCCTCGCCAATTGAGCCTCCTTAGCTAAAATTTCTAGGCAATTTCTTTAATGATCAATGCATGATCCTGCAAATAAACCTGAACAGGCTTCTTTTGCGTCTGTTCAGTCAAATGTTCACTCGTTTTGTAATCTCCCGAAATCGAAATCAATTCGGCTTGCAGATCCATACAGAAAATACGCGCGGCGGTATTTCCCTGCACACCTGCCAACGCACGGCCTCGTAAAGTATTATAGACATGAATATTTCCTTCAGCCATGATCTCCGCGCCCGCACTAACCTGTGACATAACAATTAAATCACCGCGTGCGTATATGCGTTGCCCGGAACGCACCGGTTGCGTAATCAGCATGGATCTGATTGGTTCCGCCAGCGTGCTGACAGGCTCAACATGGCCTGCTGACGGCGACGATGGATTCGAGGATTCGCTTTGCTCCGCAAACCGCTGCTCCAATGCCCGCGCCCCGGATTCTTTACGTGACGCAGTGATGGAAGCCGCGATCACGCTGTCATTCTCCCGGCCTGCATCAACGGGGATAGACAGCTTATGCGCTTGCTTGTTCTGTTGTTCATTCCCGCCCCGTACACCGATTGGAAACATTCCAATCTTACGCAACATCCCGGTAACCTCAATAACACTGATATCCAGTCCGGATTTATTCAATTCACGCAAGTCAATGATCAGAGGAGAATTTCTAAAGAAATCCGGCGCCCGGTTTATCTTATCCTGCAGGGATTGTTCGATTGCCGCAAGATCATTACTGTACAGAATCAGAATTGGCGAAAAAAAAGTGCTACTCTTGAATTCGAGAACTGACGATGATGTTGTCATTTTCTGAGAGGCTGTCGACATCCGTTGATCAATGGTTGTAGTAATTACACAATTGGCACAGTTAGATGAGTATTGATAGTATTAACAGCGGTAATCATGATTAGCTGGAATAATTATGACACTACTTCACGATCAATCATGACATCAAATACATTTAAGTTAGTTCACCTTGTTAACCCAAACTGTTATAGCATAGCGCACAGGCTCATGCGTTCAGGGCGCATGAGCCTCAATTATAACTGGAATCTCCGTCTAATAGCGCAGGAACTGCGCAAATAAAAAAGCCACTCCATAAAATCGTACGATGAAACTGATTCGCATATTGTTTTTATCAATCACCGCCTGCGCACTTTCGATTCCTGTCGTACTGGGCTTTCTGCTTTTTTTAACCATTGAAGAAAAACCACGCGTAGAACGGCTAACGGCCGTTGCGCCAGAACATATTGAACGCGCCCGGTACTTATTCGACCAGCATCGGCAACATAGTCCCCAAAACGTACCGATCACAATCAGCATTCTTTCAGAAGATATCGATATAGCAGCCAACTATTTGGCCAAACTATTTACCCATGGAAAGGCGCGCGTCAAATTATCCCATCGGCAGGCTGAAATTCACGCCAGCCTGCCAATACCTCTGCAATCCATCAAAGGATATATTAATTTTCAAGCGACCTTGACTGAAACCGCTGCACTGCCGCAATTGCAATCGGTACACATCGGCCAATTGACCATTCCGGATTCTGTCAGTCAATTCCTAAGCGCCCAATTGATTGAATGGCTAAAAAAACATCCGCGTTATGGAAACGGAATAAACATCATTAAAAATGTACGATTTTCTTCAAAAATACTCAAAGTGGCGTACTACCTGCCAGACAAACTCAGCGAATCCGATAATTACAGTCTTCCGGTGCTCAGCAAATCCGAGCAAAATAAAATTTATCGCTACCATCTTTTTCTGGTTCAAAACAGCCACCGACAACACTCAGGGCAGCTCATCCCGACTAATCAGACGCTATCTCAAATTTTGCAGCCACTGATGCAAATGGCCGCGAAGTATTCCGAAAAAAACCAGGCTCCCGTGGAAAACCGGGCCGCCATTCTCGCGGCCACATTCCATATATTGAGGCTGCCTCTTGAACGCCTGATACCAGAAGCGGTTCATTGGCCTCACGCAAAGTATCAAGTCATCACATTAGATGGCCGACAGGATTTTGCCCAGCATTTTATCGTATCCGCGGCAATTACCGCTTATGCGGACACTTTTTTATCCGATGCTATCGGTCTTTATAAAGAAATAGAAGATGCCCGCAGCGGCAGTGGATTCTCATTTAACGATATTGCCGCCGATCGCGCGGGAACATTATTCGGTGAGCGTGCCACGGCAAACCAGGCAACGGCATTAAAGCTCCAGCAGTGGGCCACACGGGGTATAACCGACAAGGATCTGATGCCGGTCTGGGCTGATTTACCGGAACACCTACCTAAATCAGTATTCAGGCAGCAGTTTGGTCATATGGATACACCGGCTTACAATCAAATAATGAAGAAAATCGAACAACGCGTGTCGGCATTACCTTTTCTGCAGTAGCAGGAATCGATCATTGCCACTTCTACTTATATGTTCTTTCTGCTTGTTCTATTGTTTTAAGCGCCTGATTGTCTCAAGCAGAGCCTCATTGTCAGGGTCTCTTTCCAAAGCGGAACGCCAGATATTTTCTGCATCTTCCTGTGCACCTTGAACCCACAGCACCTCACCCAAATGAGCCGCAATTTCAGGGTCCTGGCTAATGGCAAAAGCACGATTCAAATAATTCAAACCTTCCATGAGATTTCCCATGCGGTAATAAACCCAACCCAGGCTGTCCATGATATACGGATCATCTGGAGACAGTTCGACAGCTTTCTTGATCAGTTTCAGAGCTTCCGGCAAACGCAAGCCACGTTCGGCATAGCTGTATCCCAGAGCATTATAAGCATGTGCATTATCAGGTTTGAGTTCAATCAACCGACGCAAATCTTTTTCAAGCACTTCAAACCGGCCTATTCTATCCGCTGCCAAGGCACGGTCATAGAGCAATTCAGGATAGTCCGGAAGCTTTTCCAGTCCTTGATCCAATACTTTAAATACCTCTTGATGCGACCCGGCGCGCCTTAAAATCTGTGCCTCAGCCAGAATCAGATGCGCCTTTTGCTGATCACTTGTTGCAGGCAATTGCTGTATCAGCTGACGCGCATCCTCCAACTGCCCCTTTTGGGCCAGTAAGTCGGCATAACGAATCTGAGCTGGCAAAAAGCGCCCACCCCTTCTGACCTGGCGATAAGACGCCATAGCCAGATCAGTCTGCTGTGTTTCCTCATAAACCCTGGCGAGATGAAAATGAATAGCACTGGCATCAGGATAATCCAACTCAAGCGCTCTTTTTAGGCTTTTCTCGGTCAAATCAAAATCATAGAGCTCAGTTGCCATCAAACCAATTGCTACCATTACTTCAGCGTCTTCCTGTTTTTCATCGAACAACAACTGCAGCTGTTCACCAGCATAATCTTTTTCACCCTGGTCAATCAGTAATTTGCTGTAAGCAATTCTGACCTCCGTGCTCTCAGGATATTTCTCAAGATAGGTGCGGTAAAAATCGATTGCCTGCACACCGGATTTACGCTGCAAAATTCTGCCCAATTGCGCTGCCGCCAATTCCCAATCCGGACGCAGAGACAATGCGTTGTTCATTTCAGTCGTAGCAATCTCATATTCACCGCTGAACCAGGCAGCCTGCGAAACGGCAAAATGCGCTTCAGGCAATTTGGGATAGGCCGCCGCCAGCTTCTGTATTAACCGGAATACTTCGCCTTTATTCGGATTCCGTGACAGCATTTGATTGATCTGCATAAAAGCACTGCCGGTATTTTCAGGTTCCGCGGCCATCAATTTTTCCAGATGGGGAAACGCGGCATCCAGTCTGCCCAGATTAACCAACATTGCTGCCAATGTCTGACGTGCATCCAATGAATCAGGATCGTACTCAACCCACATGGCAGCCGCACGTTCAGCCGCAAACAGATGACGCGCATGCAAGGCTATCTCACTGGCTCGCTTGGCAATGCGCGGATCGCGCGTTGTCTGCGCCAGCTTCAGATAACGGCTGACCGCCACATCCAGATTACCACGCTGCAAGGCGGTTTCACCAAGCATAAAATCAAACAGAATGGTTGCTGTCAATTCTTGTCTGGGAAGCCTGGATTCATCAATCTCGTAATCCGAATCCGATACTTCAGCTTCCTCAGTTATTTCAGATTGTATTTTTTCCTGGGCTCCTGAGGATTTTTCATCTTTATCTCCACCTTCATGCGTGGAAAGCTGCGCACATGCCGTTAGACCGAATATCAACAATAAGGCCAAGATTCTTAGTTTCATGAAAAATCCAGAAATGATATTAAAAAACAACCACAAAATCAGAAAATAAAGAAACGTTCTTAATTTCTTTGAAGAAACAGTATTCTACTTTTTTGCACCCAATAAAGTGTAAAAATAATTTACACATACTCACAATCAGGTTTACAGTTCCCTTTCCAACATAGCACATTAACAATATACAATAATATACTGACCGCACTGTAAATTTCGGTATTCAAGTACAATCGATAATCTAAAAATTCTCAATTAGCAAAAAACATGACGCTTCCTTATAGTACTCGGAAGCAACAAAAAAATCATCGCAGACTCGCTTCAACAAGACAAAGGTTAGATAGTGTGATCCCCAATTTTAGACAGGTGTCATAGGAGCTATTTTCCCACATATCAATCTGCCTTTGGCAGTATGATAGACTCATCATAGACCTGATCGGGTACTGCTATCAAGGTCTGATGTTTTCGGGTATAGCCTAACCAATTAATAATGACCTGATCAAGCAAAATCAGACACTCCGGTTAAGCGAATTTTATCGTTTTTTCCATTCTTGCCCCATAGTGATTAAGACTTTTGTATTCCAGATCACTGTGTCCCGTTAACTGACGAACAAGACTGACTCTATCAAAATTATCACGATAGTTTCTTCTATGGCTTATTGGATAATCAGGAAGTTATTCAGCCGCATTGGTTTGCGCGATATCGTTGGAAGCGTGAGTGCACAGGCACGCCACCTTTATCATCTTGACAGCGCAAAATTCGACTTTTGACACTCAATTCGTACACCTCACTATTTCAAACAAAAAATATCGGTTATCATTTCGGGTGTTGTTACTCGCTGATTGAAGGGAAGGTATTATTGATGCAAAGATTTTTGTTATCGTTTTTTACTGTTTCCATTTTTTCTGCGGCAGCCGGTATCCGCGCTGAAGCTTGGCCGTTACCGCCCGCCGGTATAGATATTTTTGGACAAATCCGTACTACGCAAGCGGGCCGCGTGGACACACTCCTGGATATTGCACGCCTTTATGATATCGGACAAACTGAGATTGTCCTGGCCAATCCCCATGTTGACCGATGGATGCCGGATGATGGTTCCGAAGTCATTCTACCGAGCCGCTATATTTTTCCGCAGGCTGAACGCAAAGGCATTGTGCTTAATCTGGCCGAAATGCGCCTTTATTATTTTCCCGAATCCAAAAAAGATGAAAAACCGGTCGTCATGACATTTCCGACCGGTATCGGACGCATGGACTGGGAAACACCGCTCGGCATATCCCGAATCACCGAAAAAAAGAAAGACCCGACCTGGATACCACCGGAATCCATTAAACGGCACCGGATTGCCAATGGCGAACCGCCACTGCCCGATATTGTTCCACCAGGTCCTGATAATCCATTAGGCCGGCATGCCATGCGCCTGAGTATCGGAAAAGGTTCCTATCTTATTCATGGCACAGTAAAACCGTTTGGCGTAGGCATGCGAGTTTCGGCCGGTTGCATCCGGATGTACCCCGAAGATATCGAAAAATTGTTTGAACTGGTCCCGATCGGCACCCAGGTCAATATTGTCAACCAACCGATTAAGCTCGGGTGGCAGCTCGATTCATTGTTTATCGAACTGCACCCGCCACTGGAAGAAGACGAGGCAAAATACGCCAATTACAAACAAATGACCATTGCTGAGATAAACAGTTTTCTGATGCAAAAACAGAGTCAGCAAAAACTGGGGGTGGATTTTGAAATCGATCACGAAGCACTGGAACGCGCAATCGCTGAAAAAAGCGGCATACCCGTGATGATATCGCGCACACCATCCTGAATCTCAATTCGTTATTCCCAATATCAGTAATGCCATGCCTATGCCTGCCGCCGATGCCAGCATACTGGTTGCACAGCGTTTGGCGATCAGCGTATTGCCGATAAAATAAATCAGCCCAAGTTTAAAAACGATATTGGACAGTATACCCAGCGAAATGGCGGTAACTGTTTCAAAATCCTGCAATTTACCCAGCCCGTACAGTCGAAGACTCGTCAGCGTAATGGCATCGACATCCGTCAGCCCGGACACCAGAGCCACGACATATAAACCGCGGTTACCCGCAATATCGGACAACCAGGCGGCAAAAACCAGCACAGCGGCGTAAAGCAATCCAAAACTTGCCGCAGTACGCAACTCGACTGGATTATTGATTTCCGGTGCAGGTATATTATTATGCTGAACGAGCCGCTTCCACCAATACAATGCCGCACCGATACCGAACAGCAAACCACTGCCGAGCACCGGTAAAAGCTTGGGCAGGATATCGGGAGAAACGACAGCACTGACAATAACCAGCCGTATCAGTACAGTAAGATTGGCGATCATAATCACAATGGTCGCCAACTGCAGAAAATACTGGCTGTTTTTGCTGAGTCTCGTATAAACCAATGTAGTCGCTGTACTGGAAACCAGACCACCGAACAAACCCAGCAACACTGCGCCATGCCGTTCGCCGACCAGACGCAACGCGACATAACCCGCCAGACTGACGCCTGAAATCAGCACCACCATCAGCCAGATCTGATAAAGATTAATGGTTTGATACGGTCCGATATTTTCATCGGGCAAAATCGGCAGAATGATGAACGTCAATACTGCAAACTGCAGAATCGACACCAGATCACGGCGATCAAGATTCTGCGTCATGCCGTGCAATTCCGTCTTGAAATAAAGCAAAATGGTTGTCACGATCGCCAGCATGATGGCCAGCTTGGTGTCACCATACCAGACGATTGCACCCAACCCGTAGCAGATGATAATCGCCGCGACGGTTGTCGTTCCCGGGTCAACCGCGCTGTCGTCCTGTGTGCGCAGATATGCTGCAATGACCATAGATCCGATAATCAATAATCCTGTAACCAGAAACCACGGTGAATCGGTTTTCTCGGACAGCATCGCAGCCAGCGTGCCGAACAGAGCCACCAGCGCAAAAGTCCGGAGTCCGGCTTTGGCGCTCGGACTGCGCTCACGCTCTAATCCGATAAACAAACCAATCGCCAGACTGGTGGCGAAATGCGGTAAATGAAAAAGCGCATCATCCTGCAGAAATTCGATATTCACTCAAGCCCTCATCCCAGTCCGCATCACAAGCACGTCATATGTCACGCTTCGGCCGTTGGCCCATCCGGCTTCGACCAGTACGCGAGCATGAGCTGCAATGTGGTACGTCCATTGAATTCGTTCAGTTGTAATTGATAAACCGCACTGATGACATCGGGCAACAAATCATTATGAAAAAACAGGATGGCATCATACTGTGTATTGGCATCAAGCTTTTTAAGTTTTAACTTCAAATGCTTTGTACCGACGATACGCTGATCCTCGACATGAAAATGCGCATGGAAGCTCGGCTGCGGAAAGCCCTGCCCCCACACCTGATGCGTCAAATGCTGCGCCAGTTCCAGATTGATTTCAGACGCAGCCAGATCACCGTCAGTTTCGATGATACGTGTGAGATCCGCAGGTGCCAACAACGCTTGGGCCGTCTCCTCGAAAGCATCGCAAAACGGCACAAAATTATCGGCATGTATCGTCAAACCCGCTGCTACCGCATGACCGCCGAATTTAACAATCAATGACGGATAGCGTTTGGACACCAGATCCAATGCATCACGCAGATGAAAACCCGGAATGGAACGACCCGACCCCTTCAGTTCATCGCCATTGCCCGGCGCAAAAATAATGGTGGGGCGATGATATTTTTCCTTGATGCGCGATGCCAAGATACCGATAACCCCCTGATGCCAATGTTGATCAAACAGGCATACGCTATGCGCCTTCTGAATCCTGCCGCTCTCGGTATTCACTGTATTTTCCAGTATCGATAAAGCGCTTTCGTGCATATCGGATTCGATTTCGCGCCGCTGGGTGTTCAATGCATCCAGCTCACGCGCGATATGTGCGGCATAAGCGGGATCATCGGTAATCAGACACTCGATACCAAGCGACATATCATCCAGTCGGCCCGCCGCATTGAGCCGCGGCCCCAGAATAAAACCCAGATCATAGGTTGAAATTTGCGCATAATTACGTCGCGTCACTTTGAGCAACGCCTGAATTCCTGCGCAGGCAACACCTTTGCGGATACGTTTCAATCCCTGCTGAACCAAAATACGATTATTGTCATCCAGCTTGACCACATCCGCCACCGTACCCAACGCGACGAGATCCAGGAAACTGGCCAGATTCGGCTCTTCCCGATGCTGAAAAACGCCGCGCTGACGCAATTCGGCCCTTAACGCCATCATCAGATAGAAAATAACGCCGACCCCGGCAATATTTTTACTCGGAAATGAACATCCCGGTTGATTCGGGTTAATAATCGCCGCCGCATCGGGCAATTCATCCCCCGGCAAGTGATGATCCGTCACCAGAACCTGCATTCCCAGTGCGTTTGCCGCCGCCACACCATCAATGCTGGCAATGCCGTTATCGACAGTAATCAAAATATCAGGCTGCTTGGCCGTATACGCAAGTTCAACGATTTCGGGCGTCAATCCATAACCATACTCAAACCGGTTAGGAACCAGATAATCCACGATTGCACCGAATTGACGCAGTATGCGTATGCCGACCGCGCAGGCAGTCGCGCCATCGGAATCATAATCCGCGACAATGAGCAGACGCTTCCCGGCAGCGATAGCATCCGCCAGAATACAGGCCATCGGCTGGATATTTTTAATGTGATGATAAGGGATCAGCCGCGCCAGTTCAGTTTCGAGTTGTTCCGCATACGCAATACCGCGCGAAGCATAAATCCGCGCCAGAATGGGCGGCAGACCATGACGCCGCAGCGCTTCAAAGGCCTGTGTGTCAACTGTGCGTGTGATTATCTTAGACATGAACCGGTTATTATCAAGTCGCTCCCGCTTACGCGGCAGCAACAGTCATACACTGACAAGATTAATCGGATCCGGATTCCGCCGCCATTTTTTCGGCTTTGAGTATGTACAACCGGCGGCTATCCGCGCGCAACACGGTGAATTTAAAATTTTCTATCATAACCGATTCATTCCGATTCGGCAGCCTTCCGAATTTGCTGAGCACCAGACCGCCAATCGTATCGTAGTCCGCGTCACTGAAATTCGCGCCAGCGGTTTCATTAAAATTCGAAATCTCGGTTATGGCTTTGATGCGGTAAGTATTCTCCTGTTCCTGAACGATATTGGCTTCGTCTTCGTCAAAATCGTATTCATCTTCAATTTCACCGACAATCTGTTCCAGTACATCCTCAATAGTGATCAACCCGGCAACACCGCCATATTCATTGACGACAATCGCGATATGATTGCGGTTGTTGCGGAAATCCTTCAATAGCACATTGAGCTGCTTGGACTCAGGGATAAAAACCGCCGGGCGCAACATAGCACGGATATTGAAGTCTTCCTCACCAGCATAATAGCGCAACAAATCCTTTGCCAGCAGGATGCCGATAATATTGTCCTCGCACCCCTCCGTTACCGGAAAACGCGAATGCGCGGTTTCAATGACAAAGGGAATGAATTTCTCAGGCGGCTCATTGATATCGATGACATCCATTTGACTGCGTGGAATCATGATGTCCCGCGCCTGCATCTCAGACACCTGCATAACGCCTTCAATCATGCTGAGTGCATCCGAATCAAGCAGATTACGTTCGAATGCGGAGTGCAATAAAGTGATCAGTTGTTTCCGGTCTTCGGGTTCACGCAAGAGCATGGAGCTGAGACGCTCAAGCCAACCCGATTTAGGTGAGGGGTCGTCCATTCTGGTTGATCGCTGCTTTAAAAAAACTGTCCAAATTCGGTTAATACTACGAACGGGGCATTACGGTATCGCCACTTTCTGCATAGGGGTTGTCAAAACCCAGCCGCGCAAGAATCTCGATTTCCTTTTGTTCCATAATAACGGCTTCACCCTCTTCAATATGGTCATAGCCTTGCGCGTGCAGAACACCGTGAACCGTCAGGTGCGCATAATGCGCCAGCAGCCCTTTACGCTGCCGCTGCGCTTCCCGTTCGACAATCTCTACACACAGTACGATATCGGCGGATAACGGATCCATCTCGTCGTAAACAAAAGTCAGAACATTAGTGGCGTAATCCTTGCCGCGGTAATCATGATTCAGCGCACGGCCCTCCGGCGCATCTACCATACGGATGGTAATTCCGGCCTGCCGCTCAAGCGCGGATTTGACCCAACGCCGGAATTGCGTGCGTGTAGGTAAATTCGCCGGATCGACGTTACCCACAGCATACTGTACAGCCAGACTGAATGGTTTCTGCTTCACCAGATCCCGGCCGCCTGCAACCGCAAGCATTTATTCAATCGCCTCCCGTGGTTTCCGGTCATGTTGTTCATAGGCATCGACAATACGCTGCACCAGAGGATGCCGGACTACATCGTCGGATTGAAAATAAGTGAATGCGATACCGCGAACATCCTTGAGCACTTGTTTGGCATCCGTCAGACCGCTTTTCTGATGCTTGGGCAGATCAATTTGCGTAATGTCCCCGGTGATAACTGCTTTTGACCCGAAACCGATACGCGTCAGAAACATTTTCATCTGTTCAGGCGTCGTGTTTTGTGCTTCATCCAGGATAATGAACGACTGATTCAACGTGCGTCCGCGCATAAAAGCCAGCGGTGCAATTTCTATGACTTGGCGTTCAAACTGCTTGCTAGTTTTATCAAAACCCATCAGATCATACAACGCATCGTAGAGCGGTCTCAGATAGGGATCTACTTTCTGCGTCATGTCACCCGGCAGAAAACCCAGACGTTCCCCGGCTTCCACAGCAGGCCTGACCAGTATCAGACGAGCAACCAGTTCACGTTCCAGCGCATCCACAGCGCTGGCAACGGCGAGATAAGTCTTGCCGGTTCCCGCCGGTCCGATCGAAAAAGTGATATCGTGTTGCTGTATTTGCTGCAAGTATTGCGCCTGCCGTTCGGTTCGCCCATGTAGATGGGCTCGCCGCGTCAATAGTGCAGGCGAAGCGTTCTCCGCGATAGGTGATCCGTCATGCGGCGATTGCGCATCGGTTTCCCGCACAGTTTCAGTTTTTTTCGCTTCGATCAGCCCAAGTTGAATCTGCTCCAGACTCAAGTGATGCCGCGACTGATTGTAGAATCGGCGCAGCACATCCGCCGCAAGCCTGGTCTGAACAGCATCGCCATACAGGCTGAATCGCTCGCCACGCCTTGAAATAGTAACATCAAGTGCGGTTTCGACCTGTTTCAGGTTTTCATCAAGCACGCCACATAAATTAGCCAGCCGCTGATTATCCGCCGGTGTGAAGGAAAGCTCTAGGGGTTTGGGTTTCAATGTAACGCGATACGGTTAAGATGTTCCGATTCTCTCAGCAGAAAGCAAACTTTGCAAGCAAAATGCAAATATGATACCCCCTAGATAGCAGCAACCTCACCACGCAGGGAATGCGACAACGCCTCAGTGATGCGTATATTGACAAAACAACCGATCAGATTCTTGTCTCCGGAAAAATTAACCACACGGTTGTTATCAGTGCGGCCAAAAATTTCATCGGCATTTTTTTTGGAAATACCTTCAACCAGAATCCGCTGTGTACTACCGATCATATCCAGACCAATCTTCCGCGCCTGCTGATGAATTTGCGCCTGCAAACGCTGCAATCGCTCCAGTTTCACCGATTGCGGCGTATCATCCGGAAAATCGGCTGCTGGCGTACCCGGACGCGCACTATAGATAAAACTGTATGATTCGTCAAAATTGAGTTCTTCGACCAATTGCATTGTCGCTTCAAAATCCGCTTCCGTTTCACCGGGAAAACCGACGATAAAATCAGAGGACAGCGATAATTGCGGACGAATCTCGCGCAACCGACGCACAATGGATCTATATTCGACCGCGCTGTAACCGCGCTTCATCGCAGCCAGTATTCTGTCCGAACCGGACTGCACCGGCAAATGCAGATGACTGACGAGTTTAGGCAACGCACCATACGATGCGATGAGCCGGGATGTGAATTCCTTAGGATGCGATGTAGTATAGCGGATACGCTCAATCCCGGGTATTTCGTGGATATATTCGATCAGCAGTGCAAAATCGGCAATACTGCCATCATCCACTACCCCCAGATAAGCGTTGACATTCTGCCCAAGCAGCGTAATCTCTTTGATGCCCTGGTCAGCCAGTACAGCAATTTCCGTCAACACATCAACCAATGGCCTTGACACCTCTTCGCCACGGGTATAGGGCACCACACAATAGCTGCAATATTTGCTGCAACCCTCCATAATGGAAACGAAGGCTGTTGCACCTTCAGTACGGGCGGGTGGCAGATGGTCGAACTTTTCAATTTCCGGGAATGTGATATCCACCTGTGAACGGCCGGTCGTTCTACGCTTTTCGATCAACTCAGGTAACCGGTGCAGCGTCTGAGGGCCGAATACAATATCGACAAATGGTGCGCGGCTGACAATGGCCTTGCCTTCCTGACTCGCCACACATCCGCCGACGCCGATTAACAAGTCTGGATTCGCGGCTTTGAGGTGCCTGACACGTCCCAGATCATGAAAAACTTTCTCCTGCGCCTTTTCGCGTACCGAACAGGTATTGAACAGAATAACGTCCGCCTGTGCCGGATCATCGGTAGATTCCATACCATGCGCAGCATGCAGTACGTCGGCCATTTTGCCCGAATCGTACTCATTCATCTGACAACCAAAAGTTTTAATATAGAGTTTGTTGCTCACTGAAAGAAAGGAATTGAAAAATTTTTTTGTGGATTCTGCTTCTTGAGAAGCCGCTCTTCTTCCCGGGCTAACTGGATCTCTCCCGGTGTCAGAAACCAGATACGGTATACCAACCCCATACTGTCGACCTGATATCGAATATAGCCGGTTTTATTCAGCATGCCAGGCATGATGATGAGATTATTCGTATCACGGATCTGACCGCCAACGCCCATCATCATGATTGCCTTTTCCTTGTCGATTCTGAGTTGCGGATGTGCATAGGATTTCAGCTTACCGAATTTACTGTCCAGCGGAAAACTCCTGACCAGTTGCGCATGACTCTGGCTGATCATGCAACTCAGCAGGATCAGTATCACGCCTTGCAACAATTGCGGTTTTCCCATCGCACTATGCATGCTTAAAACAGATACGCAAAACCTCAAGATGGTGGCGAATCAGGGATTTGAACCCCGGACCAACGGATTATGATTCCGCTGCTCTAACCACTGAGCTAATTCGCCACACGTAAAGATAAGAGGCAGCATTTTGCCTCTGCCAAACTTGCTTGTCAAGATCAAACACGTGAATTCACAAGGGCTTATCGGTTACATAGTTCTATTCAAACAACTTTTTGAGAACCATCTCCAAATCCGCCTGATCTTGAGCCGCTCCTTAGAAACTGTTGAACTTGACAAGGCGCGATATAATAACGTGCGCTCCAGTAAACATGCCAGCTATTAAGGATGTCTATAAAAAAGATATTCATGGAAAAACGCAGCACCAATAGGGTGAACAGTTATCCGCCTGTGGTCTGCTTTATCGAAAGAAAAATCGCCCGACAAGCTATACTATCAATGTTATACACGCAATACTGATAATTCCGTGGAGTGCTGAGTGACGAAGAATCCGGACATCAACCGTTTATCATCGGATGATTCAAAAAAACGGTTTATTGAAGAAAGCAATCGATGCGTCTCGTGCGGTTTGTGTTTACCGCACTGTCCGACTTACCGGCTGCTGCAATCGGAAGCGGATTCACCACGCGGACGCATTGCCATGATCAACGGCGTGGTCACGAATCGTATCCCACTGAATGAAAAATTCATACAGCACCTGGATCGCTGCCTAACCTGCAGGGCCTGCGAGTCGGTCTGCCCGAACAACGTCGCTTATGGCCGTCTGGTAGACGAAGCACGCAGCATCATACGGGCATCAGCAGCGGCATCCCGGAAGTCCGGCCAGTACCCCGGCAAGCACCAATCGCGGTTATTTCCGGCATTGCTGACGAACTGGATTACACAGCCTGCACGTTTGGAACGGCTGCGCGGTTTACTGTATTTGCTTCAGAAAAGCGGCACGATACGCCTGTTTCGGAAATTTAACGTTTGGAAAAGCAGTCTAGCCGGAAAAATCCTGATGCAACTGCCACCGGTTGTGTTTCCCTATGCTGCGCCGCAGAAAAATCGTCATTTCAGTCCAACCTGGCAATCTTTTTACCCGGCTACAGGAAAAGAAAAAAGCAAAGTCGGATTGTTTCTCGGATGCATTGCGCGCTTGAGCGATGCTGAAACGCTCAACGCCGCAATCTTTGTTTTGACCCGTCTAGGTTACAGTGTGTGCATACCGACAGAACAGACTTGCTGCGGTGCCTTGTATCAACACGCTGGCGAACCGGAAAAAGCAAAGCAATTGATGCAAAGGAACATGCGCGCTTTTTCCGGATTAGGCGTGCAAGCAATTATCACTACGGCCTCAGGCTGCAGCGTGCAGTTGAAGGAATTTAGCACGGATTGCATCACTACTGATGCCTATAGCGCCGGCCCCGGAATGATTCAGGTAATCGATATCAGCAAATTTCTGATGGGCATGGCGGATTGGGATACAATAATGATCAAACCGCTGGCGAAAACAATCGCTGTACATGATCCATGCAGTTTGCGGCATGTTCTGCATGACCAGATTCATCCATATCGATTACTGGCTCATATCCCGGATGCGCAGGTGGTTTTATTAGCGGATAATGATCAGTGTTGTGGCGCAGCGGGTACTTATTTTATCGAGCAACCGGCATTAGCGGACAAACTGCTGGATGGTAAAATAAAAGCGCTTGATCAAAGTGGCGCACAACTGCTGGTGACTTCGAATGTCGGCTGTTCCATGCATATCGCAAGCCGACTGCGTGCTATGGATTCCGGCATTGAAGTTTTGCATCCGGTGACCTTGCTGGCGCGGCAGATGGGCATGCAATGAAATGAATATCTGCTATATTGCTATGTTGATGATTCATTCTTTTTTGAGAAAAGTATGGTTACTATAGACAAATTGATTATCGGTTTTGACAGTGCCCTGCGAACACTGCTCACACCCGCGCAAACTGCGCGGCCCGTCCCGGGCAGCGACTCGCCGAATCCCGAATTGACAGTATCGGAAAAAGATCTTTCCGCCGCCTTGATGCGCGTCAATCATGTCGGAGAAGTTTGCGCACAAGCGCTTTACCAGGGACAAAGCCTGACTGCGCGCAATGCGGCGGTGCAGCAGACACTGATGAAAGCGGCGCGCGAAGAAACCGAGCACCTCGCCTGGACAGAACGGCGTATCGAAGAACTGGGTGGTCGTAAAAGTCTGCTGAATCCCTTCTGGTACGGCGGCTCTTTTGCCATCGGCATGCTTGCAGGATTACTGGGTGACAAATGGAATCTGGGTTTTCTGGCTGAAACAGAAAAACAAGTCGGTGAGCATCTGGGCAGTCACCTGTTGCGTTTACCAAAGAATGACGAGAAAAGCCGCGCTATTGTCTCGCAAATGCAGATTGACGAAGCCAGTCACGCAACGATGGCGGTTTCTCATGGCGGTGCCGAACTGCCGCTTCCGGTCAAGTTTGCCATGAAACTGAGTTCCAAAGTTATGACGCAGACAGCATACTGGGTCTGATTGCTTCGAGGTATGACCGCTCACCGGAATTCTGTCATATTTACATAAGCGGGGTTTGCCATGGACAATATCAATCTGACGGATCATTTTCTGATCGCCATGCCGGCTATGGAAAATTCCTTTTTTTCCAGAACGGTGACCTACATCTGCGAGCATAATGAGCAGGGTGCACTGGGGCTGGTGATTAACCGGCCGATGAATCTCTCGCTGCATGGCTTGTTCAGGCAACTGGGCATCAAAGCAAAAGACCCGGTTAGTCATGACGTCATGGTGTTGTTTGGCGGGCCGGTACAAGTTGACTGCGGTTTTGTGCTGCATCAGCCGGTAGGCCATTGGCAATCCACAATGACAATTAACCAGAAACTCGGCCTGACCACCTCGCTGGATATTCTGAACGCCATCGCAAACGCGGAAGGTCCCGAGCATACACTGATCGCACTGGGTTATGCCGGTTGGACCGCCGGTCAAATCGAGCACGAGATGGCGCAAAATGCATGGCTATCGGTACCCGCCTCACTGGACATTATTTTCCATTTGCCTGCGGAAGCACGGCTCTCGGCAGCAATGGCGCTGGTCGGTGTCGATTACACGCGATTGTCAAACGATGTAGGCCATGCCTGATATCCAGCGTTCAAATCCATTCCGCTCCCTGGCATGACAGACTCCTCGCTTCATCTCGCAGACCGTATCGTTTCAGCGCAAAACAGCGACTGCTTCCAAACTGACGGTACCATACTGGCGTTTGATTTTGGCAAAAAGCGCATCGGCGTTGCCGTCGGCAATACCGCCTTGAAGCTGGCGCACCCGCTGACAACCATCCATAGTGAAAAAAACGATCAGCGTTTTGCTGCGATTCATACATTGATTGAACACTGGCAGCCCGTTTTGCTGGTTGTCGGGCTGCCGAGCCACAGCGATGGCACTGCCCATGAAATGACGCATTTATGCCAACGTTTTGCGCGGCGACTGACCGGCCGCTTTAACATCAAGGTGCTGCTCGTGGATGAACGCTACACCTCCAGAACAGCCAGTTCCACACTGCATCAGGTAGGTATATCGGGTAGAAAACAGAAACCGTTTTTGGACCAGATCGCGGCTCAGCATATTCTCCAATCCTTTTTCGACGAACCCCATGCCCATCTTGTCACTGCCTGACGCCGAAACGCTCTACGCGGAACTCGTCAAAAAAATCCGCGCGGACAGCGATAAGCATTTTGCACTGGTCGGTATCCATACCGGCGGTGCATGGCTCGCCGAACGGCTGTATCAGGAATTGCACACACCGGAATCACACGGCCCGGCAGAACAATTGGGCATGCTCAGCGTGTCATTTCATCGTGACGATTTTGACCGCATCGGCCTGCATGCGCTAAAGAAATCATCCGATATTTCTTTTCCGGTCGATGGCGCGCATATTCTGCTGGTCGATGACGTACTGCAAAGCGGGCGCACGATCCGTGCTGCAATTAATGAATTGTTTGACTACGGCAGGCCGGCCTCAATCAGTCTGGCCATTTTGGTAGATCGCGGCGGCCGGGAATTACCGGTTTGCGCGCAATATGTCGGCATGGCATTGGAATTGCCGAAAGAAAAAATTCTGGTATTTAACCGGGACAACCAGGGAAAATTTTATCTGAGCATGGAAGATAAAAAGAGTGCGGCACCCAGTGACCAGGATACAGCGAAATGATCAACCGGAATCCGCAACTGGGTAAAAACCGTGCTTTGCAGCATTTGCTGACTACAGAAGGCCTGCCCGCTTCGATTTTGCGGCAAATCCTGGATACCGCGGAAACCTTCATGGGTGTTACCGAACGTGAAGTGAAAAAGGTGCCTTTGCTGCGCGGCAAATCCATTTTCAATCTTTTTTTCGAACCGAGCACACGTACCCGGACGACATTTGAGATCGCGGCAAAACGCCTGTCGGCTGATGTGATTAACCTGAATATTGCAGTATCCGCACAATCCAAGGGCGAGACACTGCTCGATACAGTAGACAATCTCTCCGCAATGCACGCCGACATGTTTGTCGTGCGGCATTCACAAAGCGGTGCGGCACATCTGATCGCCAAACACGTGCAGCCCGGCATTCATGTCATCAATGCCGGGGACGGCCGTCATGCGCATCCGACACAGGCTTTGCTCGATATGTTTACGATCCGCCGTTACAAAAAGGAATTCCATAACCTGCGCGTCGCGATTGTCGGTGATATCCTGCATTCGCGCGTCGCACGCTCACAGATCCATGCCCTGACGACGCTGGGTGTGCCGGAAGTGCGCGTCATCGCGCCGAAAACCTTGCTGCCGCGCCAGGTGGAACGCCTGGGCGTTCGCGTATATCACGACATGCGCAGCGGACTACGGGATGTTGATGTTCTGATGATGCTGCGCTTGCAGAAAGAACGCATGCAAGGCGCATATTTGCCAAGTTCTGAAGAATACTTCAAATATTACGGCCTCACGCCGGAGAAACTGGCGCTGGCCCGTCCGAATGCCATTGTCATGCACCCGGGGCCGATGAACCGCGGCGTGGAAATCGATTCGGACGTCGCAGACGGCAATCAGTCCGTGATTCTGCCGCAAGTGACCTACGGTATTGCCGTACGCATGGCAGTCATGGCCATTCTGGCCGGTTCTCAACCCAGCGACGGTAGTATTTAGAAAGCGCAATGCAAATTCATATTAAAAACGGACGCCTGGTCGATCCCAAAAATCATGTGGATGCTGTGCGCGATATTTATATCGCTGACGGCAAAATACAGTCTTTCGATACACCACCCGCCGGTTTTCACGCTGACCGCATCATAGACGCCAGCCACCTGATCGTTTGTCCCGGTCTGATTGACCTGTCGGTACGCCTGCGCGAACCCGGCCTGGAATACATGGCAACGCTGGAATCCGAAATGAACGCGGCCGTTGCCGGCGGCGTGACCCGCTTTGCCTGTCCGCCGGATACCGATCCGCCGCTGGACGAACCCGGTCTGGTGGAAATGCTCAAACATCGCGCCAGAAACCTGAATCAAGCACATGTCTATCCGATTGGCGCACTGACTCAGGGTCTCAAAGGAGAGCATTTGACCGAGATGGTTGAATTGCACGATGCAGGTTGTATCGTTTTCGGGCAACCCAATGCACTGCTTAAAAATTTACGCGTCTTGATGCAGGCCATGCAATATGCCGCGACTTTCGGATTCAGCGTGTGGCTGAATCCGCAGGATATCCATCTTGCCTACGATGGCGTCGCGCACGACGGTGAAGTGGCGACGCGGCTGGGATTGCCGGCCATTCCGGTCTGCGCCGAAACGATCGCCATTGCCAATATTGTTCTGCTGACGAAAGAAACCCATGTGCGCACTCATCTGTGCCGGATCTCCAGCGCGGAAGGATTGGACATGGTTCGCGCAGCCAAGCGGCAGGGATTGCGGATCACATGCGATGTGACCATCAACCATATTCACCTGTCGGATATGGATATCGGTTATTTCGACTCCAATTGCCACATGATTCCGCCGCTACGCAGTTTCAGCGATCGCGACGCACTGCGCGTCGGGCTGATCGACGGGACCATAGATGCCATTTGCTCGGATCATGCGCCTGTCGATGATGACGTCAAACTGCTGCCATTCGGGCAATCGGAAATCGGCGCAACCGGCGTGGAATTATTGCTGCCGCTCACGCTGAAATGGGGGCTCGAAATGAAACGTCCACTTATTGAAATACTGGCCGCAATCACATGCAAGCCCGCTGAGATTTTAGGCATCGATGCCGGATATCTGGCGCCGGATGCTGCCGCGGATATCTGTATTTTCGATCCCGAGGCCTACTGGAAAGTCACGCCGTCCGCATTATTGAGCCAGGGCAAGAATACACCGTTTCTGGGCATGGAGCTGCCCGGAAAAATCAGATATACCCTGGTTAACGGCAATATCGTCTACGAATCCGATTTATAACTGTGTTTAACATTTACAACCATGACTATCTTATCCAATCCATTGCTTGATTTTTCAGGTTTGCCGCGTTTTTCGGACATCAAAACCGTACATGTCACACCCGCGATTGAAACACTGCTGCATGAAAACAAAACCATTCTCGATCGCATCCGTCATGATCCGCAACCGCCAACCTGGTCGACCTTCGTGCAACCGATCGTCGATGCTACCGAACGGTTATCCCGCGCCTGGGGTCAGGTTTCACATTTGAATGCGGTGATGAATTCACCGGAACTGCGTGCGGTGTACAATAAAAACCTGCCGTTGATCACACAGTTCTATGCGGAATTGTCACAGGATCAACAGTTATTCGAGAAATTCAGGCAACTGCATGCAAGCCAGGAATACGCAGCACTCAGTCCGGCACGTCAGAAAATCATTGAAAACGAACTCAGAGATTTTAGGCTGGGCGGCGCTGAGTTGCCGGACGAACAGAAACAACGTTTTCTCAAGATACAAGAAGCCCTGTCTGAAACGTCGTCGCAATTCAATGACAATCTGCTGGATGCCACCAACGCCTTTTCATTCTTGACGGACAATCCGCAGGACGTTGCGGGCATCCCCGAAGATGCGCTGCATACCGCCAGGCAGCTAGCGGAACAAGAAGGCAAGGCGGGCTGGAAATTTACGCTGCACATGCCCTCTTATCTACCAGTACAACAGTACGCGGATCAACGTGAATTACGTGAAAAAATGTACCGCGCTTACAATACCCGCGCGAGTGAATTCGACGCATCCCGGCAGGAAAATGATCTGGGTGAAACGAAAAGCCTGGACAACATGCCGCTGATCAACACGATCCTTGAACTGCGCGAGGAAGAAGCCAGATTACTCGGCTTTAATAACTATGCGGAAGTATCTCTGGCCACTAAAATGGCCGCATCGCCGCAACAGGTGCTGGGCTTTCTCTGCGAACTCGCCGCCAAAGCCAAATCCTATGCGGAAAGAGACCTGCAGGAACTGCAACAGTTTGCCGCCGAGCAGCTCAACCTGCCAAAGCTTGAAGCCTGGGACATTCCGTATGCCAGCGAGAAACTGCGTCAGGCGCGTTACGCTTTTTCAGATCAGGAAGTCAAACAGTATTTTCCGGAAGACAAGGTATTGCCGGGTATGTTCAGGCTAGTGGAGAAACTGTACCACATCACCATCGCACCAGCGGATACCACACGCAATATTCAATACTGGTATCCCGACGTCACGCTGTTCGATATTTTTGACGCGAATGGTGTCCTGATCGGTCAGTTCTATATCGATCTGTACGCTCGCGCATCGAAACGTGGCGGTGCCTGGATGGACAGCGCGATTTCACGCCGACTCGTCGGACAAGAACAAGGAAAGCCCGCAGTGCAGATCCCGGTAGCCTACCTGACCTGCAATTTCTCCGCCCCCGTTGAAGTCAATGGTAAGCCAAGGCCTGCCTTATTTACGCATAATGAAGTGATCGTGCTGTTCCATGAGTTTGGTCACGGCCTGCATCATTTGCTCACGCAAGTTGACGATCTGAGCGTATCCGGCATCAGCGGCGTCGAATGGGATGCCGTGGAATTGCCAAGCCAGTTTATGGAAAATTTTTGCTGGGAATGGAACGTATTGACCGGAATGACTGGGCATATCGAAACTGGCGCGCCATTACCCAGAACACTGTATGACAAAATGCTGGCGGCCAAAAATTTCCAGAGCGGCATGCAGATGGTACGCCAGATTGAGTTTGCGCTTTTCGATATGCGCCTGCATTCCGATTTCAATCCGCATGGCAGCAAAACCGTCCTGCAATTACTCGATGAAGTGCGTAACGAAGTCGCAGTCATTTTTCCGCCCACCTATCATCGCTTCCCCAATAATTTCGCGCATATTTTCGGCGGCGGCTATGCGGCGGGCTATTACAGTTACAAATGGGCCGAGGTTTTATCCGCGGATGCCTACGGTATGTTTGAAGAACAGGCCGCGAGCAGCACTGAAGGCGTGCTGAACGCCGTTATCGGTTCGCGCTTCAAACAGGAAATCCTTGCCATGGGCGGCAGCCGCCCGGCGCTGGAATCATTTACGGCATTCCGCGGCAGGGCGCCGCAAATGGAAGCATTGTTGCGACATAACGGCATGGCGGCCTGATACCGGCTGATCTGTCCGTGTTGTTTCCGATGTGTTTTACTTAGACCAGGCAATGGAATACAAAGTACTGTTCACCGTCTTTATCACTGTTTTTATCGCCGAACTTGGCGACAAAACACAACTGGCTACGCTATTGTTCGCCGCCGACAAGGAAGTCAGTAAGTTGACTGTGTTTATCGGCGCTTCACTGGCTTTGGTTGCGGCAGCAGGGATCGGCGTGCTTGCAGGCAGCGCCATGTCTCACTATATCAACGAGAAATATTTACATTATGTTGCCGGCATCGGATTTGTCGCAATTGGGATATGGATGTTGGTTAAGGCCTAGCACACTGTCAAAGAACCTGTCCATGATCTCACGAAGGGCGCATTGCTGCGTTAGAATCGAACTCAAAATGCGGCATAATATAGAGAAACTCAGATAAATTGATTGCAATCCATCGATGACTTATCCATTATCATTCCGCAACAAAGTTTTGTCCGTTCGTAAGAAGGAAGGATTGACAATTGCGCAGGTGGCGGCGCGTTTTTGTGTGGGAATTGCCAGCGTGACGCGCTGGGTGAGGAATCCCAACCCCAAGCAAACCCGTAACAAACCGGCGACGAAGATCGACATGATCGCGTTGGCCCGTGATGTGCAGGAATATCCGGATGCCTACCAAGCCGAACGGGCTCGTCGGCTGGGTGTCAGCGAAAAAGGTATCGGTCACGCGCTGCGGCGCATGAACATCAGCTATAAAAAAACACTGCACATCCCAAAGCGGACGAAGACGAACAGCACACCTTCCAGGAGACGGTTAAGGCGTATAAAGCTCAAAAATGTGATCGGCGCGTTGATCGGCCAATGTCTTCTGACAGTGGGATTGTTCAAAAATAATATCGATGCAGATACTTTCTTCGGCGGGACGATACACGATCTGTTGCCAAAACTCCGCCAGCATCAGTTGTGGTTATGGATAAAAACCATACCGTGGAGCAATTCTTTAAAATCGAATCATTTTATGTGACGCAGGCTATATCACTGATCGAGATTAGAACATGCATGCAAAATATATAACAACATGATAAAAGAACGGCGAAATTTTTATCGACTGCTCGGTGTTCAGCCAGATGCGCCTCTGGTCGTTATCTATGCCAGTTATCATGTTTTGTTGCAAAAACTGCGGTTGTGTGCCGATCAGGATTTTGCCGATGCACAAACCTGCTCATTGAATACCGCTTTAGCAGTTTTGCAGGATCCTCTGAAACGCGGCGTTTACGATCACCAATTGCGTAAGCAGTATCCCATTAGAAAATTAAGCTTGGGTTCTTTTGCTTCAGGATCGGTCAAAAGCATGCGCGGCAAGGACGGTGAAACTGTCTCCAAAAACCGGCGCAATTATTACCGTGTACTGCAGATTCAACCCGATGCTTCGATATCGCTCATGATTGCAAGCCATAGGGCATTAGCCCAATATCCTTTTCAGAATTTGGATTTGCTGGACGAAGCGCTTGCTGTACTCGCTAATCCGGCAATACGCACGCGTTACGACGCGCTTCTTGCCGGGGACACTGCCCCGGAATCCAAACAATTGCAACCCGCAAACCATGATGCCGCAGTGGTTCCAGGAACTCATGCACGCGCCGCAACACATTTGCCCATCCGACCACATGCAACAACGGTGCTGCGTCATTGCGTCTTTTGCCATACACCATTCGCGCATCCACTGACTCCTTATACAAGCGATCAATGCCTGGAATGCTGCAGCCCTCTACCGATTGAGCACAACGAACTGTGCATGCAGAAACATCGCACTTACGAACGAACCGGTATCACAGGATCACTGGAGTTTTATCTGTATTGGCCTGATACACCGCACTGTGGTTTATTGCAAGACTTGTCGCCAAAAGGCATGCGCTTTTTTGCTCATACTCCGCTCGGTGCGCAAGACATTATTAAAATAGAAGCACCGCATTTCAAGGCGGTTGCGGAAGTTGCGCATATACAACCCATAAAAGAGAAACACCTTTCTGTCGGCGTACACTTTCTGACCATAAAATTCGCAGAGAAACACGGTAATTTTATTGTTGCCCATGCGTAAGAAACTATTCAAGATCTCACTGAAGGGCGAATTGCGGCGTTAAAATCGAACTCAAAATGCTCACATACTTCACAAGTATGCTCCGCTTTTTACTCGGTGCACGCGCCTCGCCCTCCGGGCCAGCCTTACGGCTGTTCGCTGCGCTTTGCTTGCGTCGTTCAATTTTGCCTTGCACTGCACCCCTTGATCGAGATCTTGAACAGGTTCTAA
>JAHBZZ010000010.1 GCA_019635215.1 Nitrosomonas sp. | reverse complement strand
GTCGGATCGATTCATTTGGCGATGTAACGTGTTACACAGTAAGTTGGAACATAAACGCTGTTCTAGTTATATGTGATAGTGCATATGCGAAAAATTCTTATTGTTTTTCATCGTTATATCGGTCTGCTGCTGGTGCCGTTTCTGCTGATTTTGGGGCTCACCGGCAGCGTTCTGGCATTTTACCATGAACTGGACCGTTGGTTGAATCCATCGATGCTGACGGTACCGGTTCCCCAGTCGTCATCGGTTTCGCCATTTGATCCGTTTGCACTGCACGAGCGTGCGGAAAATCTGACGCCGCATGGGCAAGTTGACTGGTTCGATCTGACGTTTGAACCGGGACAGGCTTACCGGTTATTTCTGCTGCCGCGAATCAATCCGCAGAGTGGCTTGCCTTACGATCTTCCATATAATGAAATCTATTTCAATCCGTATACGGGAGAACAAACAGGGGCGCGCACCTGGGGTGAAGTATCACTCGCAAAGGAAAATATTCTCTCATTTCTGTACCGGCTGCATTATGCGCTGGCACTGCCCGAGCATCTCGCCATGTTTGGCATAACCGTTCTGGGTGTGATTGCGCTGCTCTGGCTTCTGGACAGCTTCGTTGGATTCTATTTGACCGTTCCGCAGCAGCGGGTAAAACAGTCCTTACCGATCAAACAATACTGGCAACGCTGGAAGCCCGCATGGCACATCAAACCAAGCCGGTTTAACTACGATCTGCACCGTGCCTGTGGCTTGTGGCTGTGGCCTGTACTGTTGGTGCTGGCTTGGTCGGGAGTGGCGTTTAATTTGAAAGAGGTGTATCAACCCGTAATGAGTTCGGTGTTGAATATGCGCGACCTGGATGCATTACCCAAACTGGATAAGCCGCTTAAAACACCCGAACTCGATTGGCGAGCTGCGCATCAATTCGGACAAAAGTATATCCAGCGGGCATCTGAAGAATACGGATTTGTAATAGAGCGCGAGCAGTCGCTGTTTCTTGATCGGATGCGCGGTGTGTATCACTACAGGGTTAAAACCGATTATGACTACGGAAAAAATGGCGTAACAATTGTGGTGCTGAATGCCGATACTGGTGAGTTAGTTGCGCTGACCATGCCTGCTACCGATTCCATCGGCGATGTCGCTCACCGCTGGATCACCTGGTTGCATACCGCGCGTGTTTTCGGTTTGCCGATGCAGATTCTGATTTGTATGACGGGTTTGATTGTTGCGGTACTGTCTGTAACCGGCACCGTCATCTGGTTGAAAAAAAGCAAAGATAAAACACCGCGAGCAGGCAGAAAACGGCAATCGTTACCATCTCCCAGTACCTGACTGCCAAATCGAACGCAAAAGCAAGGGGTTTTTCAATGCTCGATGAATTGATTCTGGAATTAAAGCAAAAAGACGTGTATTTGTATTTGCAGGACGGCAAATTGCGATGTAAAGCACCACGCGATGCGCTAACGCCTGATCTCAAGGCAACTTTGCAGGCGCATAAGGCGGAGCTGACCGAATATCTGCTGGAAGTGGATCAACACAGAGAGAAAAGTGATTTGCCGATACAAAGGGCGTCGCGTGATAAGTATCTGCCGCTTTCCTACGCGCAACAGCGATTGTGGACATTGTCTCAGTTTGACGCCTGCAGTATCGCATATAACATTTCGTCTGCATGGCGACTGACCGGTCGTGTGGATGTTACGGCGCTGAGTCGCAGTCTGAACGAAATTGTCCGCCGCCACGAAGTGTTGCGCACGACATTTGGCATGGAAAATGGACAACCGGTTCAGGTTATCGCGCCTGCTGTAGATTTGGATATTGCAACTAAAGCCTTCGGTCATCTGCCGGAAGATAAGCGTGACAGCGAGATTGCGCGCTATCTGGACAAGCAAAGTCAGCTGCCTTTCGATTTAACCCAGGGGCCACTTTTAAGAGCAGCGCTCCTGTCTTTGAGTGCTTCCGACGACTCTGGCCAGGCGGAATATATTCTGTATTTCGCAATGCACCATATCGTCTCGGATGGCTGGTCAATGGGTATTCTGAACAGAGAATTCATGTCGCTTTATGCGGCGTTCAGCACCAATCGCGCGTCGTCTTTGCCGGAACTGGATGTTCAATATGCGGACTATGCAGTGTGGCAACGCGAAGCGTTACAGGAAGAGCAAATAAAACAGCAGTTGGATTACTGGAAACAGCAGCTTGCGGGTGCGTCGGGAATTTTGGAATTATACGCGGACCGCCTGCGGCCGAACATGCCCAGTTACCGGGGAAGCAACTATCATTTTACAGTGCCAGAGCATATTGCGGCGCAATTGAAAACATTGGGGCGGCAGCATGACGCGACATTGTTTATGGTATTGCTGTCAGGTTTGAACATACTGTTATACCGTTACAGCGGACAGCGCGACATCTGTATCGGCACGCCGATAGCGAATCGCGACAGACTCGAGATAGAAGGATTAATCGGCTTTTTTGTCAATATAGTCGTTGTGCGTACTGTTTTAGCAGACAACCCGACTTTTATCCAGTTGCTCACTAAAGTGAAAAAGGTGTGCCTGGAAGCACAGGCGCACCAGGGGTTGCCTTTTGAACGATTGGTGGATGCATTGGCGCCGGTACGGGATATGCGTCATACACCGCTATTTCAAGTGATGTTTGCGTTGCAAACGGTCACGGACGATTTGCTTGAAGTCGGCGGGGTGCGGTTTGCCCGACTCGATATGGATACCCGATCAGCCAAATTCGATTTGAGTCTGGAGGTGATCGAGTGCCGGCATGGTCTGGATGCGGTACTGAATTACAACACCGATTTGTTTGATGAAGCCACGATTATTCAAATGGCGGGGAATTTCCGGAAACTGCTGGAGACAATCGCCGTTTCGCCAGACAAATCGCTTTCCGATCTTTCGCTATTAACCGAAACCGAGCGTAAGCAACATTTGCTGGAATGGAATGCGGTCCAACCGGTAACCGCGACGGCACAGTGCATCCATCAGTTGTTTGAAGCACGGGTAAAAGAAAACCCGGATGCCATCGCGGCAGTATATGAGAATCAGCAACTCAGCTATAGTCAGTTGAATGCGAAGGCGAATCAGCTGGCGCACTATCTGCGCGCACACGGTGTAGGGCCGGAAGTGCTGGTCGGCATTTGTACCGAGCGTGCATTGGAAATGGTGATCGGTATTGTTGGAATTCTCAAAGCCGGCGGCGCCTATGTGCCGTTTGATCCCGGTTATCCTCAGGATCGCATCACATTCATGCTGGATGATGCGAGGCCTGCCGCGGTTTTAATTCATACAGCAACGCATCAACCGCTATTCGATAGTGTGTCCGTGTTAGATCTGGCTGCGCAGCAGGAAGAGATTGCTCATTACAGTATGGACAATCCGCCGAATCTTTGTCGGACACAAAATCTTGCCTACGTGATTTATACGTCGGGGTCTACAGGAAAGCCGAAGGGAGCGCTTGCAACGCATGAGAATGTCCTGCGTTTGTTCGAGAATACGCAGGATAAATTCGGGTTTGACAAGCACGATGTGTGGACGTTATTTCATTCCTGCGCTTTTGATTTTTCTGTATGGGAATTGTGGGGTGCGTTGATTTATGGCGGCAAACTCGTTGTGGTGCCGTACTGGATCAGTCGTTCTCCAGAGGCGTTTTACCGCTTGCTGTGTGAACACAGCGTTACGGTACTGAACCAGACCCCTTCCGCTTTTCGTTCGCTGACGCATATCGCCATATCGGAGAATGATGGCGAGCAACGCCGTGATGCGTTGCGTCTTGTTATTTTCGGCGGCGAAGCGCTGGAGTTGGAATCGCTTAAACCCTGGTTTGAGCGTTTCGGCTATCGCCAGCCGCAATTGGTGAATATGTACGGTATAACCGAAACGACAGTTCATGTGACCTATTTTCCGCTACATTCGGATGTGCTCGGAAAAAGTCTGGGAAGTCCGATCGGTCGGCCGATTGAAGATTTGCAAGTCTATGTTCTGGACGCGCATTATAATTTGCAGCCGGCCGGTGTTCCCGGTGAGCTATATGTGGGCGGTGCGGGACTGGTCAGGGGTTATCTGAGCCGCGCCAATCTTACCGCCGAACGGTTTGTGCCGAATCCCTTCAATGTACAATCCGGCCAGCGTCTCTACCGTACCGGCGACCTGGCGCGTTATCGCGCGGATGGGACGATCGAATACCTGGGACGCATCGATCAACAAGTCAAAATCCGTGGATTTCGCATCGAGCTGGGCGAAATTGAAGCGGCCCTGCTGCAACATGAACAGGTCAAGGAAACGACTGTGGTGGTGCGCGAAGACAACCCCGGAGATAAGTATCTGGTGGGATACGTGGTTGGCGATGAAGCTACTGAAATTGATGCGATACGCGCACATTTAAAATCGTGTTTGCCTGAGTACATGATCCCGAGTGCGTTTGTGTTGTTGGACAAGCTGCCATTGACGACAAACGGTAAGGTAGACCGCAAAGCTTTGCCTGCGCCCAATATAAGTGATCAGTTGGCGCATGGCTACGTTGCGCCGCGTAATTCGGCTGAAGAGATCTTGGCCTGGGTGTGGGTGCAAATACTTGCTGTAGATCATGTCGGAATTGACAACAATTTTTTTGAACTCGGCGGTGATTCCATTCGCAGCGTTCAGGTTGTTGGCCTAGCAAAGGAGAAGGCGTTATTTTTCTCAGTCGAACAGCTTTACCGCAACCCGACTATCCGTGAATTAGCGCAATCCGTCGCTAAACATGCGCAACCCGATCATATTACGCGAACGCTGATGCCTTTCGATTTGGTCGCTTTTGAAGATAAAACAAAATTCTCCGAGCACATTGAAAATGCATATCCATTGACTTCGCTGCAGGCAGGTATGATTTTCCACAGCCAGTCCGATAAGCGTGCTTACCATATTTTCGACAGCGTAACGTTGCAGTGCCCGTTCAATCAGCACTATCTGGAATCCGCGCTGACCGATGTGTTCAATCTTCATCCAATTCTGCGCACGGTGTTCGATTTTGAAAACTTCAGCGAACCGTTGCAACTCGTGCATAAAAAGCCCGTCGTCTCATTGCAATGCAGTGATTTGCGGCATTGCGATTCCGCAGTACAGTCGGATAGCGTGTCTGCATGGCGGGAAAGTGAAAAGTGCAATTATTTCAATATTGACCAATTGCCGCTGATTCGCTTTCACGTCCACCGGCTAACCGACGCACAGTTTCAGTTTTCGGTTACGGAACATCATGCCGTCCTGGATGGCTGGAGTCTCACTTCCATGCTGAATGAAGTGTTTCAACGTTATTTTAATCTTTTAGAGTCGGAGATGTCGTCTGATGAAGTCCGCGCAATAGATGACGGCATGCAAAAATTAGTCGCCATTGAAAAAAATGCATTGGCTGCGGATCAATACCGGGATTACTGGATTCGACAGCTATCGACCCTGGAAATCAGCCTGCTGCCCCAGTTGAGTGCAGTGACGGCTCAGAAGACAACGACAGGCAATCACTGGAATCAATCGAAAGACAAATTGCCGTCACATTTATCGGATAAGCTGCTTGAACTCGCCAGGACGCTCGGCGTCCCGTTGAAAAGCGTATTGCTTGCCGCGCATATTCGTGTGCTCAGCGTATTGCTCGGTAAATCAAATGTGACTTCCGGTCTGGTGTTCAATGTCCGTCCGGAAACGCGGGATAGCGAGCATGCGCTGGGTGTGTTTTTGAATACACTGCCGTTCAGTCAGAAAATTACAGACGCGAGCTGGCAGGAATTTATCACGCAAACATTCGATCTTGAATGTAAGTTGTTACAGGTGCGTTATTACCCGCTTGCCGCGTTACAGCGTATGCGCGGAAACGAACCGCTTTTTGATGTTGTTTTCAATTATACGCACTACCGTGTCGGCGAAGATATTTTGCAGTCGAATAAATTGAAAATGGTTGAATGGGAAAATGCAATACCCCCTAATTTTTCGCTGGAAGTGGGTTTCGACCTGCAAATTCTATCTTCGGAGATCGAGCTTGAATTATCCGGGAGCAGAATCGACACGGCCCGGTTAGAACGCATTCGTGACTGTTTTATAGCGGTATTTAACCATATGGTCGACAATCCTGCGGCGTCTGTTGGCGGGCATGTTTTTTTGAGCGCCGTTGAGCAGCGTCAATTACATGACTGGAACGCGACTGATGCAGCTTATACACGCGATTGTTGTATTCATCAGTTGTTTGAGCTGCGGGCTGAGCAGGATTCGCAGGCAATTGCAGTCGATTTTGCAGGTCGGCAAGTGACCTACGGCCAGCTCAATGCAAAAGCGAATCAACTGGCGCATTACCTGCGGACGCGGGGCGTCGGGCCGGAAGTAGTGGTGGGTCTCTGTGTCGAACGCTCGCTGGAGATGGTGATCGGTTTACTGGGCATTCTGAAGGCGGGCGGTGCGTATATGCCGATCGATCCGCGTTATCCGCAAGAGCGTATTGCGTTTATGCTGGATGATGCACGGCCTGCGTTAAATCTGGTTCATGCCGCAACACGCGCTATCCTGTCCGACACAAAACAAGTTGTCGACCTGGACGCGCAGTGGAAAAAGATTGCGCAATACAGTGAGGACAATCCATCACATACCGCACAAACGCAAAATCTCGCGTATGTGATCTATACCTCAGGCTCTACCGGTAAACCGAAGGGTGCGGCATTGATGCATGACGGTATAGTCAACCGGCTGGAGTGGATGCAGCGGCTATACCGGTTAGACGCGCAAGACCGTGTCTTACAAAAGACACCGTTCAGTTTCGATGTTTCCGTGTGGGAATTTTTCTGGCCGTTGCTGGCAGGTGCCAGATTGGTGATTGCACCGCCCGGAGCGCACCGGGATGGACGGCATATAGCGCGGATTGTGCAGGATGAAGCGATCACCGTTATGCACTTTGTGCCGTCGATGCTGTCGGCCTTTCTTGATGTGCCGGACGTGTCGGCATGCAAGTCGTTGCGGCATGTTATTTGTAGCGGCGAAGCGTTGTCGGCAAATTTGCAAAACAAATTCTACGAGAAGTTATCGGCACAGTTGCATAACCTGTATGGGCCGACGGAAGCTTCAATTGACGTCACGGTATGGGCTTGTGAACGCGAAAGTGAAGATGCCGTAGTTCCGATTGGCCGCCCGATAGCCAACACGCGGATATATCTGCTGGATGCATTTTTGCATCCGGTTCCGGTGGGTGTGCCCGGTGAATTGTATATCGGTGGCGTGGGACTGGCGCGCGGTTATCAGAACCGCAGCGCACTGACGGCAGGGCGGTTTATTCCCGACCCATTCAGCGAACAACCGGGTGCGCGGCTGTATCGCACCGGCGATCTGGCGCGTTACCGTGCGGACGGCGAAATCGAATACATCGGCCGTACCGATCATCAGGTCAAGATTCGCGGTTTTCGCATTGAACTGGGCGAGATTGAAGCGGTGCTATTACAGCACGAGCAGGTCAAGGAAGCGGTTGCCATCGTGCGTGAGGATACCGCAGATGACAAGCGACTGGTAGCTTACCTCGTCGGTAACGAGTCGACGCCGGATATCGAAACAATTCGTAAACACCTCCAGACCGGTCTGCCGGATTACATGATTCCGACTGCCTTTGTCTGTCTGGACCGCTTACCGTTGAGTGCAAACGGCAAGCTTGATCATAAGGCATTGCCGGCACCGGATGCCAATGATCGGTTGACGCATGAATATGTCGCGCCACGTAACCCAACTGAACAAATTCTTGCCGGTATCTGGGGCGAGGTGCTCGGTGTGGAAAAAGTCGGCGTGCACGACAATTTCTTCGAACTGGGCGGGCATTCGTTGCTGGTGATGCAGATTCTGGCAAAGGTACGCATGACATTCGACATTGACGTGCCTTTGGAAACGCTATTCAAAACGCCGACAGTTGGCGATCTGGCGCAGCGGATTGAAGAAATGATAACAGCTGAAGTAGAAGCATTGAGTGAAGCCGAAGCTGAACGTATTGCGCAAAACGCATCAATAAACAGGGGGTAGAGATGAATGAAAACGGCAACAGTACTTTGATGTCGGATGCTTCTGCATTATCGGATGCAAAGCGCGCTTTACTGGCGAAGCGATTGCGAGGAAAAGCGTCAGCGCAGCAAAAGAAAAATGTTATTCCTGTGCGTTTAAAAGCCGAAAAAGGCCGGCTTTCCTATGCGCAGCAAGGGCTTTGGTTTCTGTATCGCATGGCGCCCGAGAGTGGCGCTTACAATATGCCGATTGCCCTCGAAATTGAAGGCGCTTTAGACGGTGCGGCCCTGGAACAGGCGTTTAATGCGGTTATACGTCGACATGCGATGTTGCGGAGCACTTTCGGTATGCGTGAAGGTGAAGCGGTGCAGTTAATCGCGGATGCTTATTTATTGCCGATGTATCGATCGGATCTGTGTGCGATGCAGACTGAGGTACAACATGAGCGGGTTAATCAGATCATCCATGAGCTGGCCGGATTGCCGTTCGATCTCGAAAAAAATCCGCCGATTCGAGCAAGTTTGTTGCAGCTGGACGTGCAAAAGCATGTGTTGATCGTGGTGTTGCACCATATTGTCAGCGATGCATGGTCCTTTAACCTACTTATAGAAGAAATCATTCAGTTTTATGAAGCGCTTAAAGCGGGGCGACGGATTGAATTGCCCGAGTTGCCCATACAATATGCCGATTATGCCGAATGGCAGCGCAGTGATCGGCAAGTGGATTCGCTGGAACAACAACTGAATTTCTGGAAAAAACAGCTGGACGGTTTGCCTGTATTAAATTTTCCGACCGATAAAACCCGTCCGGCAAATTTAAGTTTCAGAGGCGATTGCGTTCCGGTCAACTGCTCACGGCACCATACGCAATTATTAAAAAAATTGAGTCAAGCGTCGGGCGTGACGTTTTTTACCGCGATTTTGGCGATTTATTATGTGTTATTACATCGCTATACGGGACAGAAGGATCTGGTAACCGGGACTTCTATCACCAATCGTAACCAGCCGGGGACCGAAAAACTGATCGGTTTGTTTATCAATGCATTGGTCTTACGTGTCAACCTTTCAGGCGAACAAACATTCAATACGTTTCTTACGTGCGTAGATGAAATGTTGATGAACGCTTATGCGAACCAAAACACGCCGTTCGATCATTTGGTTGATGCCTTGCAAGTGGAGAGAAGTGCCGCACGCAATCCATTATTTCAAGTCGGCATTGCATTTAATAATATCACGCCGGCGGTTATTGATTTGCCGGGTTTAAAATTGACGCCCTTAGTATCTCCGACCGAAACCTCGCAATTTGATTTGACGCTATATCTATCCGAAGTGTCCGGCGAACTGATTGGGAATTTTACTTACAGTACGGATTTGTTCGAACAATCGACGGTTGAACGCATTGCCAGCCATTTCCGGAAGTTGCTGGAAAACGTTGTTGAAAATCCGGACATTCCGCTTGTGCGTTTGTCACTGTTCGAAGCGCACGAGCAAAAACAATTATTGTTGGACTGGAACGCAACCGCAGCCAATCATCCGCAAGGCCGGTGCATTCATGAATTGTTTGAAACACAGGTTGCGCGAAATCCGGGTGCACTGGCGGTTGTTTTTGAAGATCAACAGCTGACGTATGCACAGCTGAACGCGAAGGCGAATCAGCTGGCGCGTACTTTACGCGTGCGCGGTGTGGGGCCGGAGGTGCCGGTCGGGATTTGTGTCGAGCGTTCGCTGGAGATGGTGATCGGCATTCTGGGCATATTGAAAGTGGGCGGCGCATATGTGCCGATCGACCCGAAAGCGCCGCAGGCGCGTCTGATGCATGTGCTGGAGAACACCGAACCTGCGCTGGTGCTGACACAGGAAAGAATGCAAACACTGCTGCCGCCGAATGTCGCCCGTTTTTGCCTGGATAGCGAGTGGGATAAAGTTGCTGTGGAAAAAACGGATAACGTTGCCGGCGGGGTGACACCGCAGAATCTGGCGTATGTACTGTATACCTCCGGCTCGACGGGCAAACCCAAAGGAGTGGCGGTGTCGCACCGCAATGTGGTCAATGCGACCTGCGCGCGTCTGGATTATTATCAACAACCGGTGGACGGTTTCTTGTGGCTCTCGGCGATGACTTTCGATAGCTCGATTGCCGGTCTGTTCGGCACCCTGAGTCAGGGCGGACGACTGGTGCTGCCGCAAGACGACGCCATTTTGGACGTCAAGCACCTCTTGCAACTGATTACCGATCACGCCGTCACGCACCTGTTGACCGTGCCGTCGCTGTACAAGGCATTGTTGGGACAGATTGCACCCCATCAAGCCAACAGCCTGAAAGCGGCGATCGTCGCGGGGGAAGCGTGTCACCCGGATCTGGTGGAAATGCATGACCGGGTATTGCCGCAGGTTGCACTGTTTAACGAATACGGTCCGACCGAAGCGACGGTGTGGTGCAGCGTGCACCCGATTCAACCGAAAGCAACACAACGAACGATACCGATCGGCCGCCCGATCGCCAACACGCAAATCTACCTGCTCGACGACGACCTGAATCCGGTGCCGGTCGGTGTGACGGGCGAGCTGTATATCGGCGGTATGGGAATTACCCGGGGATATCTGAACAACCCGGAACTGACGGCAGACCGGTTTGTGCCCGATCCATATGGTCAACAGACAGGTGCACGGCTTTACCGTACCGGCGATCTGGCGCGCTATCGTGCGGACGGTAACATCGAATATATCGGCCGCGGCGATCATCAAGTCAAAATCCGCGGATTCCGTATAGAACTGGGCGAAGTCGAAGCGGCGTTGCTGCAACTCGAACCGGTCAAAGAAGCGGTTGCGCTGGCGCGTGAAGACAACCTGGCGAACCCGCAATTGGTGGCCTACTTGGTCGGCAACACTCAAGCACTGGATATTGAAGCGATACGCGCGCAACTCAAAACCCGCCTGCCGGATTACATGATCCCGGCCGCATTTGTCAGCTTGGACGGTCTGCCGCTGACCGAGCACGGCAAGGTCGACCGTAACGCACTGCCGGCACCGGACTTAAACGATCAGCTGACACATGAATATGTTGCGCCGCGCAATCCGACTGAAGCAAAGCTCGCGCAGATCTGGACGGACGTGCTGGGTGTCGAGAAAATCGGTGTGCATGACAATTTCTTTGAATTGGGCGGCCATTCAATGCTGGCGGTAGAGCTTGTTTCCAGAATGAGCGATGTGCTTGAATTAGAGTTTGAAATCCAGGCCGTTTTCGATTGGCCGACAATTGCCGGAATGGCGCAGCTGGTAGCGCGTGGCGGTGGGTCAAATACTGATAAAACGCTCGCTGCGATCGACCTGGAAAAAGAAGCCAGACTGGATTCCACGATCTATCCCGCGAATAATTTCGAACCGACCGCAACCGACCCGAAAGCGATTTTTTTAACCGGCGCGACGGGATTTCTTGGGTCGTTCTTACTCCATGAATTGTTGCAACAGACGCCAGCCGTCATTTACTGTCTGGTGCGCGCGGATTCGGATGCAAGTGCTTTTGATAAATTAAAGCATACCCTGCAAAAATATGGAATTTATCGCGAAGCGTTCAGGCACAGAATTATTCCTGTTTGCGGCGATTTGTCTCGACCGTTGTTGGGACTGCCGACCGAACGGTTTACTAAGCTGGCCGGTGAAATCGATGTGATTTATCACAATGGTGCGTTGGTCAATTTTTTTCAACCGTATGATGCATTAAAAGACGCCAATGTTCTCGGAACGCAGGAAGTATTGCGGCTGGCTTGTGCACAGAAGACGGTACCCGTTCATTATGTATCTACCTTGTCTGTATTTAGTGAAGAATTACCGCTGGATCATCCCGGTTTCGCGGAGGATGATCCGCTTGATGTCGGTGCAAAGCTCAGCAATGGTTACGGGCAAAGTAAATGGGTGGCGGAACGCCTGGTCAATATCTGCGCCGAGCGCGGCTTGCCGGTCAGTATTTACAGACCGGCAACCGTTACGGGACATAGCCGGACGGGTGCCTGGAATTCCGATGATTATCTGTGTCGATTGATCCGGGGTTGTATTGATCTCGGTGAGGTACCTGAAAGACGAGTCGGTTTTAACATTGTGCCGGTTGATTATGCGAGCAAAGCAATTGTGGCGCTTTCCAGAAAAGCGGATGTGTCTGGAAAGGCCTTTCATCTGAGCAACACAACGCTGTTAGACAGTTTGGATATCGTCAGTTGGGTCAATGAACTGGGACATTCGGTGCAATTTAAGTCCTATTCGAAGTGGCGGGAAAATATGTTGTCCAAGGTCAGTCAGATCCCGGATCATCCACTTTATTCGTTATTGTCGACATTCACACCTGATATCGATGAAGCCGAGGACGCATTTGATGAGCGTACGCGATATCACTGCGAGCAAACCGTTGCGGCTCTGGCAAGTTGCAAAATTCAATGTCCTGTTCCGGACCGTTCTCTGTTTAAAGTTTACTTGACGCATTTGCAGAGCAACAAGTTGTTATAAAAACAAGTTAGTGGAGCTGGCAATGCCCCAGGATTTTTATTGGAGAAACAGGTTCTATGCCTAAAGAACAACAATATCGCTGTGTATATTGTGACCGGAATACAATTCAGGTAGAGACGGATAGATTCGTTTGCGCACAGTGTGATTCCATTTTCCCCGTGATAGACGGTGTTCCGGTTTTAACACGGCGCGCACCGCACTTTGTGGTTGCCCAGGCTAGAGAATTGGCCGGCGTTCACGGTAAATGGAAACAGCTTCATGGAGAATTGACGCAATTGGGCGGTATAGACAAAACACCAATGCTATCGGAACGTGCTTCACGAATGGCCGATGGCATGGCTGCGAATATCGCCTTGATGGAAGCGCAATGCCAGGCGATTTGGGCGTATGCCAAAACTGAGGCAGTAGCTGACGACACCATTGCCTGGGCGACAGTCCAAAACGGATACCCGTTTGATGAATTGCTTCCTTACTTCTATCAGGACTGGTATGGGACGAAACCGTTTGCAGCTGTACTACAAAATATTCTTCCGGCTGTTGAGACATTTTGTGACGATAGACAGGCTTTAGCCGTATTCGGCGCGGGGGCATGCGGTTTGCTCTATGAACTGTCCGGTTATTTTGAAAAATCAGTCGGAGTGGATTTGGCTTTGCCGGGATTGATCATGGCAAAACACCTCATGGAAGGCGAACGCTTTTCGCTTTGTTTGGAAAAAGCGGACTGGGCGGATATCGCGCTCTCACCGTCGGCCAACACTGGTAGTGATACGCGCTTTATGGCTGCAAATGTGATGGATACCCCGTTTCCAGATGAAAGTTTGTCGGTGGTGGTTACGCAATATTTGATCGATATCGTGCCCAACGCTGCATGGTTTGTACACGAGATTCGCAGAATTCTTAAACCGGGCGGCGTGTGGATCAATTTTTCCAAACCGTTTGCCTGGCCGTCCGACCACGCAGTTTTAGGTCCGCGCCGGTTGCCGGAGATTATACCGATACTGCACGAGCATGGATTCGAGGAATTGCAGCTCAAAATGAGCCGGTTCAATGTGCTGAGCACGGAGGATATCTATCCGGGTGGCGAAAGGTTTGATCAGGAAGTTCATATCTTTGCAGCCAAAAAGGCTGATGACAATATGCAGGTCATTTGTCCTGCGATTAAAGGGCGTATACGAAAAAAAACAACTGAAGCGTGGAATCAGGTTCCAAAACTAGTGAGCGCCCGACAGATTGCAGTGGTTGAAAAGAAAATTTTTAAAACGGGCCTTCAGGAGACTGTTCCGGGAATTCAAGTGATGGATAGCTTCATTCCGATGGAGCGGGCGTTTTTGTCGGCTATCAGTATATTATTCGAGTGCATTGACGGTCATCGTACATTACGCCAGTTAAAGGGCCATATGGATAAACAGGGTGTGGCTATGCCGGAAAGAGACTTTCTGGATTTGATTTATTGTCTGAATGTTGAATACTACTTGCTGAAATTCGACGACAAGCCTTAAGCGACAATGAAATCGACACTCCATTTCATTCTGGTCAAAGAAATGCTTGCCGATAGGCTGGCAAGCCTGATATTTGTTGTTGTATCAGGCATTGCCAGCGGAATAACCGGTATTGTTCTATTGGCATTCATCAATTCCTATTTACATTCGGCTCACGCATTTGATGAAAAAGACGCGCTTGTTTTTCTTGCATTGGTCGCGTTGGTAACCGGTTCTTGGGTTGCCTCGTCAATCGGTATGACACGTATCGTGCAAGCTGTTGTGCGCGATTTACGTTTGCAATTAAGTCGTCAGATTATGGCGGCGTCTTATAGTACATTGCAAAAGCTCGGTAGTGCGCGTTTGATGGCGAATCTGACGGAAGATGTGTCGGTGCTTTCGCAAGCGCTGCAGCGGGTTTCACAGATATGCATCAGTATGGCGTGGTTGGTCGGCGGTCTGGCTTATATGGCGTGGTTGTCGCTGAGCTTGTTTTTGTTTGTCATTAGTGTGATTGTGTTCGGTGCGGTTATTTATTATTTGCATTCGCGCCTGGCGATGCGGCCGTTACATAGCGCCCGAGAGCAGGACGATGCGCTTTATACGCATTTCCGAGCATTAACGCAAGGCGTTAAGGAGCTTAAGTTACACCGCCACCGCGCACAGGGTTTTCTGAAAAACGGATTGGTTCCGACGGCAAAAGCCAGTTGTCAGCTGAATATTTCTGCGATGATTTTCTTTATCGTTGCGGCAGCATGGGGCAGTGTCGTGCTTTATATACTGATGGGCATCGTGCTGTATGGAGCCCACAACTGGTGGAATGTTACCGATGAAACGGTGGTTTCAGGTTATATCCTGACGCTGTTGTATATTTTTGGTCCGATTTCCGTGCTGATTGACAGTATCCCGGAGTTGGGCCGGGCTAAAGTGTCGTTAATAAAGATTAATACGTTGCGCCAGGAATTGGAGGAACGTATCAATGTAACTGGCGATGTCGCATTATATCCGGTGCCTGCGCAATCATGCACGATTGAATTAAAGGAAATGTGCTTTAGTTATCATCAGGACGGCAGCGACTTTACGCTCGGCCCGTTGAACCTGATGTTGAACCCGGGTGAACTGGTTTTTATCACTGGCGGGAATGGAAGCGGCAAGTCCAGTTTGATGTTGTTGCTGGTCGGTCTGTATACACCGGAACAAGGCAGCGTATTGCTGAATGGTGAGCCGGTTACCGATACAAACCGGCTATTATACCGCCAACAATTTTCTGCTATTTTTTCCGATTTCTACCTTTTCGAAAGCCTGTTGGGGCTGTCGGATGATCAGCTTGATCAGCAAGCGCAGCATTATCTGAAATGGTTACAGCTCGATCACAAGGTATCGGTAAAAGACGGTGTATTCTCAACTATCGCGTTGTCTCAGGGGCAGCGCAAACGGCTCGCACTGTTAACAGCGCTGCTGGACGACCGACCGGTTTATGTGTTTGACGAATGGGCGGCCGACCAGGATCCGCAGTTCAAGGAACTGTTTTATACGCACATTCTGGCCGATTTAAAAGCGCGTGGAAAAACCGTTGTCGCGATTACCCATGATGACCGGTATTTTTATATTGCTGACCGGTGTATCAAGCTGGACAATGGAGTGATTTCAGAAATTACCGAGCATCCGGGTTTGCGAATGCATCAATCGGCAGTGCCCCATAATCAGGAATCATCAGCTTGAACAACAAACCGGTATTACTGTCGAGAGGCGCCATAAGGGTTGGATTGACTGTTACAGCCAGTATTTTTTCAATTTTGCTGGCTGTGATCGGTATGGTCTATCTTGCCATGCGGCTGTCTTTGGCGGATGGTGAAACCGAAGCGACGGTTGCGGGTTTATCCGCGCCGGTTACGGTTGCGCGCGATCGTTTTGGGGTGCCGGCGATTGCGGCGCAGTCAAAAACGGACGCTATCCGCGCGCTGGGTTATGTCACGGCACGCGACCGGTTATTTCAAATGGACTTGCTGCGGCGCAAAAGCGCGGGTCGGCTGGCCGAGATTTTTGGCGAGGCCGCGTTGGCGCACGATAAAAAGCAACGTGTGTATGGTTTTGAACAGGTAGCAAGGCGGGCGGTGCCACAGTTGCCGACAGACCAGGTTGAGCTATTGGTGGCATATGCGGCGGGTGTGAACAGTGCGATCGATCATATGACAGTGGCACCTTTTGAATTTTTGCTGCTGAATTACCGTCCCGATCGCTGGCGGCCGGAAGACAGTATGCTGATCGTGCTCGATATGTTTATAACCCTCAACGGTTCCGAAGCGTTCGAACGAAAAAGGAGCGTCATGGCGCAGGGATTGCCCGCAGAGGTTTATACGTTCCTGACACCACCCACGGATCGTTATACACAGGAAGTTTTGAATGAAGAAACGGATACGCTAGTGGATTATCCAGTGCCCGTAGATCGGTTGGCCGAGTTGCTTTCCGCCAGCGCATCAGAGATAAATGCCAATCTGGTACAACCGAATTTCATGCAAGCCGGTTCGAACGCCTGGGCGGTGTCGGGGAACAAAACCCGGGACGGGCGAGCTATCTTGGCGAACGATATGCACCTGGGGATTTCGGTGCCGAATATCTGGTATCGCAGCCAATTGCAATATGGCAATCAATTAATCGCGGGGGTCGGTTTACCCGGTACATCGTTGATGATTGCGGGTGCGACACAGCATCTGGCATGGGGGCCGACATCGCTGGCAGCCGACATTCTCGATCTGGTAATTATTGAAGTTAATCCCGACAATCCGGCGGAGTATCGTACACCGGATGGCTGGAAGCGCTTTGGCACTCGGCGTGAGACGATTGCGGTCAAAGACGCTCCATCGCACGAAATGGCGGTGCAGACCACAATTTGGGGGCCGGTATCGGCGCAACCGTTGATGGGACAACCGGTTGCACTGCATTGGACGGCGCTCGATCCCGGCGCTATAAGCCTCGAACTGTTGAAAATCGATCAAATGCACACATTACAACAGGGTCTTGACCTGATTAACCGCACCGGCGGGCCACCGTTGAATGTGCTGTTGGCGGACCATACCGGTGAAGTAGGCTGGACCATCATGGGCCGGATACCGGTGCGCAGCGGGCCGGTTGCGTTTGACGGTTCGATCAGTTATTCGTGGGCGGACGGTTCTATCGACTGGGCCGGCTATATTCCGCCAGATGAGTTGCCGCGCCGGTTCGGTCAGGATATTGTCGTGAACGCCAATAACCGCAGTATCGAAAAAAATTATCCCTATACCATTGGGCATACGTTTGTCAGCGGTTATCGCGCGCATCGTATCTTGGAACGTTTGCACGCTTTGGATGAAATTAACGAAGCTGACATGCTGCGGTTGCAGCTGGATACGGTATCGGAATTCTATCGTGTGTATCGTGATATTGCGCTTGCGGTACTCACTCCCGATGTGCTCGCTGAGCGGGCGGATCGCGTTGCGTTGCGCGATTATCTGATGGCATGGGATGAAAAGGCTGAGCCTAATAGCCTGGGACTTGCTTTGATCAAACGATTCCGCGACAATCTCGCTCAAGCGATTTTCGAGCCGCTGCTGCACGGTGTCCGGGCGCTGGATGCTGAATTTCAATATTTCTGGCCGTATTTGGATGTGCCGTTACAAGCGCTGATCAATACCGGTGATTCCCGGTTGTTGCCCGATCAACAACGTTATCCCGATTGGAACACTTTTCTTCTGGCGCGGCTTGAGAAAAGTGCACAGGAACTCATGCGTGCGTATTCTACCGATTCATTGCAGGAACTGGCCTGGGGAAAAATTAATGTAGCGGATTATACACACCCTTTGAGCAAAGGCATTCCGGGTATCGGCAAGTTTCTGAATTTCTCGCGTAATGCGTTGCCCGGCTGCGGTTTTTGTGTGCGCGTAGATTCAGTCCATGCGGGTGCGAGCATGCGGCTTGTCGTATCACCGTCTTATTTGGAAGATGGAATCTTGCATACACCGGGTGGCCAGTCGGGTCATCCGCTATCAGCGCATTATCAGGATCAACATCCGTATTGGTTAGAAGGTTTGCCGCTTCCTTTTAAAGCTGAAATGCCATCGGAAGGGAAGTTAGTACTTTTGCCTATGTCAGGCTTATGAGTGCGTATATGACTTATTCGAACTAAAAGAACTTTGAGAATTCGAGGTGATTTACATGGGTGCGACATTTTGTTGTTTTACTATTTGTATGGTGGACAAGTGTGATCTATGTTAACAGGTAAGGCGCGCGGGTACTTTAAATTGTCTTGTCAAACGTCTTGCCTTGAATAGCGTTTGCTGAATCAAGTAATCTATCATGGATGGAAACATGAACATTTTTAAACGGCCGTTCTGGGTCTGCCTGCACCGATGGGCTGGTTTGACGATAGCCGGTTTTCTGATTCCGGCGGGATTGACGGGTAGTGTTCTGGTGTTTTACCCGGAACTTGAGCGGCAGATCAATCCGCAGTTTTATACCGAACAGACTAATGGTCACATACTGGATATCGCCACACTCGCGGAACGGGCGCGGCAACAGATACCCAGCGCGCGCGTGGATTCGGTAGTGCTGGAAGCCAACCAGGAAGCTACGCTGGTATTCGTCAGCCCCCGTCCTGGGCATGAACTGTCGTTCAACCAGGTTTTTTTAAACCCATACACCGGCAAAGTGTTGGATCATCGGCAGTTCGGTGCATTAACCGATAGTTGGCGTAATATCCTGTCTTTCGTGTACCGGCTGCATACGTCGCTGGCATTGGGTACGTTCGGAATGTGGGTGTTGGGTATTTGCGCGCTGATCTGGACGATTGACTGTCTCGTCGGGTTTTATCTGTCATTGCCGCAGCGCGTAAAGCGCGCCAAGGACGCCGTTGTGAATAAAACAGAGGCGAGAACTGGGAGCATGCTGAACGGGTGGCAACGCTGGAAACCGGCCTGGAAAATCCGTTGGCGGTCGAGTTCCACAAAACTGAATTTCGATTTGCATCGCGCCAGCGGGCTATGGCTGTGGCCGATATTGCTGATTTTCGCCTGGTCCAGTGTGTACATGAATCTGTGGGATACGGTTTACACCTGGACGACGCGTACCGTATTTGAATACAAAGCGCCATGGACCGAATGGCCCAAACAGGAAGATGCATTAAAAGATACCCGGCAAGATGCGAAGTCGCGTGAACCACGCCTGAACTGGCGTCAGGCACAGGCGGTCGGTCGATACTGGATGAACAAACAGGCCGAGCAGCACCGGTTTGAAATTGACCGGCCCGTGGCAATGTGGCTCATCCGTGAGCGCAATGTTTATCAATATAGTGTACGCAGTTCGCGCGATATTCAGGACAGGCGAGGCGGAACGAGCGTTTTTTTCGATGCCGACACCGGTGCTTTCAAGCTGCTGCTGTTACCCACCGGACAGTACAACGGCAATACGGTCACCAGTTGGCTCTATGCGTTGCATATGGGTAATGTTTTCGGTCTGTCCTATCGCATCTTTGTCTGTATAACCGGTTTGATTGTCGTTATGTTATCGGTAACGGGGATTCTTATCTGGTCGAGAAAACGCCGCGTTCAAAAGGCTCAGGCCGTTACCTGGCAAAGCGTTGCGTTATTGCGCGAACAGCGGCTGATGGTATTGCGCAACGCTTTGCATTACTGCCAGAAATAAGCGATATGTCCGGGATCATCAAGGCAGCAATGCTGTTATGCGTTTTTTTTACTGTCAGCGGATGTATCAATCCGCCCGAAAGACAGCCTACGGAATTGCATTTACAGCTTCCGCAAACATGGCGCGTTTCAGTCGATTTCGACCAGCTTGCCGATCAAAGCTGGGTTGCGTCATTTGGGGACCCGGTATTGTCGAAGTTGGTGGATGAGGCACTGACGGATAATTTCGATCTCAGATCTACCGCGGCACGGGTAGAAGCCGCGATTGCACAAGCGCGTATCGACGGCTCTGGGCTATGGCCGCAGTTATCGTTTGCACCGGGGTATCAATACAGCCAGATACGCAGTGCGGGTTTCGGTTCTGCGCAATTCAGCGTATTTGAAGCGCTGTTCAATCTGAGTTGGGAAATTGATGTCTGGGGGCGTATCCGCGATTTCAGGCAGGCAGCCGCTGAGGAAGCAGAAGCAGCCCATTTCGATTACCAGGCGGCGCAGCTCTCCCTGGCGGCGCGCATCGCGCAAAACTACTTTGCTTTGCAGGAAGCGGTGCTTCAGACGCATGTGGCCACACGGTCGGTTGCGGATCGTAGTGTTATAGCCGATTTAGTGCAAGGCCGTTTTGATCGCGGACTGGCGCGCGGGCTTGATGTGCGATTGGCATTGACTGATCTGGCGAATGCGAAGTCTCAGCAGGTGCAGGCCGAGAACCGTGTCCAACTGGTCACCCGCCAACTGGAAACCCTGCTGGGTCGCTATCCTGACGGATCGTTAAGTAGTATCCTGGAGATCAGCGGGCAACCCGGGACAGTGGTAGCGGCTTTGCCGGCTGCCGGGAACGACCGGACACTACCGGAGCCGCCGCAGGCTTTGGCGGCCGGTCTGCCGTCTGAATTATTGACCCGGCGTCCCGACCTGATCGCCGCATTTACCCGTCTACGTGCCGCGGACGCACGTTTGCAAAGCACACAAAAACTGCTGTTGCCACGCATTACCCTGACCGCGGCAGGCGGTACGCGCGATACGGCACTGACGGAGATGATCGATCCGCGCGCCGTTGCCTGGAACGTATTTGCCGGTATGGCACAGCCTTTATTTACCGGTGGCCGTATCCGCGGCAATATTCACTTAAACGCCGCGCGTGTTGAAGAAGCGCTGAATCGGTATCAATCCGTTGCATTGAACGCGTTTCGGGAAGTCGAACAGGCACTTGCCGCCGAAGAGTGGCTGCGGGAGCAAGAACAGGCATTGCGTGAAGCGGTACGACAGACTGAAGCTAGTCAGGAGCTTGCGCTGTATGCTTACCGCCACGGCTTCATCCAGATTCTGACGTTGCTTGACAGCTATCGCAGTACATTCAATGCGCAAAGCGCACACCTTGCCGTCAAACGGCAATTGCTGAATAACCGGATCAATCTTTATCTTGCATTGGGCGGTAGCGTTTAACGTCATTTTTTTACACACTGTCATTAATTAATAGAAGCCATTGAAGAAACACCGCCAGATTGCCATTGCGATACTGACTGTCCTAATTGCAGGACTGGTATCTTCGCTACTGATTAAGTTTCCACCGCACAGCGATCAACAGGATACGGCGGTTACGCCGCCGATCGTTCAGGTCGTCCATGCCGATATGCAATCGAAGCGTTTGCATGTACGTTCACAGGGGCAGGTCACGGCGCACACGGAAATTGATCTGGTGACGGAAGTCTCAGGCCGGATTATTGATTTATCACCGGCTTTTGTCAGCGGCGGTTTTTTCCGCGAGGGTGAGGTACTGGCAACCATCGACCCTGCGGATTACGACTTGCAGATCGCGCAAGCACAAGCGCAGGTCAAGGAAGCGCATCATTTACTCGCCCGTGAAGAAGCAGAGGCCATACAGGCGCGCGATGAATGGGCGCAACTGGGACAGGGTGATCCCAGTCCGCTCAATCAGCGCATACCGCAACTGGCCGAAATGCGCGCCAAACTGGCCGCTGCGAAAAAAAGTCTGGAACACGCTAAACGGTTGAAACAACGGACGCAGATTCGCGCACCGTTTGATGGGCGCGTGCGTGGCAAAAGTGTCGGTATCGGCCAGGTCGTCTCGCAAAACAGTGTGCTCGGCGTGATTTACAACAGTGACCGCGCAGAAATCCGCTTGCCGGTCAGCGTGCGCGACTTGGCGTTTATTGATTTGCCGAACGCCAAGACCGCAACAATAACGGTGGATGACAGTTACCGGAAGAGCAATCAGACAATACTCCCGCATGTGTTATTGGGCGCAGATTATCTGGGAAAACAACAGATCTGGCACGCCAAGCTCATTCGCAGTGAAAGCATGGTTGATCGCAACACCGGTATGGTCATCCTGGTGGCGCAAATTACCGACCCGTTCAAACGGCAATCTGATTCGTCCAATTCAGTTGAGCTGCCGCTTGGATTGTTTGTCAAAGCATTGATACAGGGACGCCGGTTTGATCGACTGGCGATTTTGCCGGCCAGTGCGGTGTTCGGGGACGATCAGGTGGCTGTTGTGGACCGGGACAACCGTCTGCGTCTGCGTACCGTCCAGGTTCTCAAACGCGAGCGCGGACAGGTGATGATTCAGTCGGGGCTCAAAGACGGTGAACGGATACTGGTCTCCGGTTTACTGCATCCCATTGACGGCATGGCGGTGACGCCAGAATTATCAAGCCGCGCACATCAAGCGGCTGGCGGCAATACACCGTGAATTTCATTATCTGGTTTGCCAGGAATCCGGTTGCGGCCAATTTATTGATGGTGCTGATTATCGTCGGCGGGATCGCGGGATTGTTCGGCGCAAAACGTTACGTGTATCCACCCGAGCCGCAGTATCAGTTTATGATCAATACCGTATACGATGGTGCCGGGCCCGGTGAGGTCGAACAGGCGGTCTGCATTCCGGTTGAAGAAGCATTGCACGATCTGACAGGTATCAGGCATATTTATACCATAGTCGAACAGGCATTTTGCCACGTTACCGTGGATTTCGATCCGGCTGTCGGCGCAACTCGTTTCCGGGCGGAGTTGCAGGCGCGCATGGAAGCAGTTACGGTTTTCCCGCAGGGCATCGATAAATTCGAAATCAAGGAGCTGAAAACGGGTGTGCAGGCGATTATTGTCGTGGTGCGTGGTATGGCGGTCGATGTCCGCACCCTGCAACATTATCGCGATCGACTGCAGGCCAAGTTAAGTACGCACCCGGAAGTGGGCCCTATGCTGTCCTTCCCGAAAATACCTTACGAAGTATCGATTGAAATTTCCGAGTCGGATTTACGGCGCTATGCACTTAGTTTCGATAAAATCGCCGAGACAGTTCGCACAGCGTCCAGGGATATGCCGGCGGGTGAATTGAAAGGCGGCGACGGCAAGCTGCTGATCAGAAGCCAGGAGCAGGCGATGACGGCGGATGATTTTGCCGCCATTATGCTGCGCTCCGGCCATGAAGGCACGCAACTGAAACTCGGTGATATCGCGCGAATTTCAGAAACGCTGCGCGAGCAGGATAAGCTGGTTAGGTCGAACGGTATGCCGGCGATGGAAGTTATCGTCTGGCCAAAAAATCAGGTGGGTGCAACCGTTAATGCTGTGCATGAGGTAGTCGATGCCTTCCGGTCCGAGCTGCCGGCCGGTGTTGAAGTCATAACCTGGGATGACTGGTCCAAATATTACGATCAGAACATGACTATGCTGACAAGTAATGCGATTGTCGGTTTTATGCTGGTATTCTTGATTCTGGTCTTGACCTTACATTTGCGGATTGCATTATGGGTCAGTTGCGGCATTCTGATTGCTATTTGTGGCACATTCTGGTTGATGCCGGTGCTGGACATTTCACTGAACACCTATACCATTGCCGCGTTGATTCTGATTCTGGGCGTAGTCGTCGACGATGCGATTATTGTCGGCGAACATATTCATACCCATCAACAACTTGGCAATCCCGGATTATCCGGCGCGATCAGCGGAATACGAGAAATGGGACCGCTGATTGTGCTGATGGTGTTATCCACTATGGTCGCATTTGCACCGGGCCTGTTTCTACCGGGATTGACCGGACATCTGCTCTACAATATCTCAGCGGTAGTCATGCTGACGCTGGTATTTTCCATGATTGAAGTGCTGTTGATTCTGCCCGCGCATCTGACGGGAAACACAGGTCGACAACATGTTGCAATGGCAGGCGCACCGCATCAACGCCCAGACAAAAAATTGGCTTGGTTTGTATCGTTGCAGCAGCGGACAGATAGCGGTCTGCGCTGGCTGATTGACTGTGTGTATGTCCGAATGCTGCGTAGTGCGCTACGTTGGCGTTATATCACGATTGCAGGATTTACGGCATTATTGCTGCTCGCCGCTGCGCTGGTGATATCCGGCCGTATAACCAGTGTCATGGATATGCCGGTAGATGATTATTATCTGCATGCCGAGCTTAGGTTTCCGGCCGGAACAGCATTTGACGAAGTCGATCGACAGATTTTACGGCTGGAGCGCATCGCCAACGAAATCCGCGCGGAACTCAATGCGGCTTTTTATGCCGGTTCATCAACCCCGGACGGTGACAGCATCCGCCATATTCTGACATTAAGCAATGATAACCGGGGATTCGTCAATCTTGAGCTGGCGGTGGACGAGCGTATCCGCAGCCAGGTTGATAGTATAAAAAAGGAATGGCGGGCGCGTTTCGGCGCACTACCGGCGGATACGACGCTGACTATTCAGAGCTTCTGGCCGCGTAATCTTGGCGTGCCTTCCGATGAACCGCCAAAAGCCATCGAATGGATCTTGGTAGCAGCAGACACGGTGCAGCAAAGTGTAGCCGGAGAAATACTGAAAAACAAGCTGGCTGCCTATCGCGGTGTACACAGTGTTACCAGCTCGATGCAGGCCGGCAAGCCCGAGCTACATCTCAAACTGAAACCGGCAGCTGCGTTCTACGGTTTGACGATGCACAGTCTGAACGAGCAGGTGCGCCATGGTTTTTTCGGGTTAGAAGTGCAGCGCTATTATCAAGGACGCGATGAAATTCGTGTTATGCTACGCCTTTCCCCAGAAGACACACGCACGCTGGATCATTTGCAAAGTATGCCGATTCGGCTATCCAACGGCGATAGCGTGCCGTTCAGTACGGTTGCCAAAGCCGAATACGCGACAGGTTATGCCGTCATCAAACGCACTAACCGCGAACGCTTTCAATTGGTAAGCGCCGAAGTCTACCAGGACGAGGTCGATGTCGAAAACATTCTGGCCGATATGCGCACCAACGTTATTCCACAGCTAAAGACACAGTTTTCCGGATTGGAAATAATCCCCGGACAGTCCCGGCAAAAACAGCAAGAAACACTGTCGGCCGTTTGGCTGTATGGCGCGCTGGCGTTGCTCGGTATTTATGCGTTGCTGGCGATACCGCTGCGTTCCTATGCGCAACCGCTGATTATCATGCTCGCGATACCGTTTGGATTTATCGGTGCCCTCCTGGGTCATGTACTGATGCAGATTCCGCTGTCGGTGGAGTCGTATTTCGCGTTGTTTGCGGTCGGCGGAATCGTCATTAACGACAGTCTGATCCTGATTGCGCAGATCAATAAAAACCGACAGCAGAAAATGGCGTTAATGGGTGCCGCCATAGCTGGTGCAAAATCGCGATTCCGTGCGACATTTCTGACAACCGCCACCACATTTGCCGGCCTTCTGCCGCTGATCAGTTCACAGGGCTACGACGCCGAAAAAATTATGCCTATGGCCGTGACTATCGCATTTGGCGTGCTGTTTGCCTTCTTCGTGACGCTGTTCTTGGTGCCAGCCGTTTATGTCATATTTAAAATAAAACAACAAGGATTTTAAGGACTGTCTTGTGCGAAATGCTATTTTTCTGTACTGAATGGAGTAAGATGGCGGTGTGTCAATTACTGGAAAAATCAACACCGATTAACAATCAAGGAATGGTCACATGTATTCCAGCTGTGTCACTGATAGCGGGAACGTGTTTTTTTACTGTAATTTCAATATCCATATCAAGTGCATGTAAACAACGATATAAACGATCAAATGAAAAACCAGATAAACGGCCGTTGGAAATCTGAGACACTTCTGGTTGTGTAATGCCGAGTAATTTTGCCGCTTCTTTTTGAGTCAATCCGCGTTCTGAAATCAAGGTGTTAATTTGATGTGCTAGTTGAGCCTTAGCAAACCTTTCTTCACCGTTAACCAATCCTTCAAATGGATGTGCTGTGATGACAACAGCGTCTTCATTTTGTTTTATGTTTGTCATGGCATTCTCTCGCTTTCTTTAAACGTTGTTCAATTAACTGAATATGATTTTTCGGTGTTGAAATTCCTTTTTTACTTTTCTTTTGAAATGCATGGAGAACATAGACAGCACCTTGAAACTGAACAGTATATATAGCTCGATAAGTATCACTGTCATAGTTATCTATAATTTCTAATACCGAGGCGCCTTTAAAGTCTGTTAATGGTTTTGCATTGATGGCCTCCTTGCCACATTGAGCTAAATGCAGGGCATAGCCCATAACATCTTGTACATTAGCAGGGAATGTTTGCCAATCTTCATATGAAGAACCTATCCATAATAACAGGTTTCATTTGGTTTTCATTCATACCTGATTATATTAAATATCATATAAATGATCAATGATTGTCAAATTTATTGTTGATAATAGTTCCTGAAAGAATATTTGTTGTTTGAACAGGTTTAAAAGAGGTTGTGTGCCAAATTTGTGCCAGACTACAGCTGAAATACCATCGATTGAGATTGTGTGACATTGGTTTTTGTTGCGGCAAGCATTGTAAGTGGTTGATTTGTAAATATCAATAAATTAAAAACAAGTTTTGTAATCAGAAGGTCCAGAGTTCGATTCTTGGTGTCGGCACCATATCATACTTCCCCATACCACTTTCCTCCAAAAGCGTGAATGGAAGCGACTTTTGGGAAGTTCGATAACCCCGTTTTTTGCAGTATTGCAGCGGTTCGCTAAAAGCCAGCTTTAGGACGGTTCTTTTATGCTCCAACCTGTCGGAAGACCAGAGTTTTTGCGGGTTTGAGGGAAATGTGAACGCAGTTCGATAGGTTTCGTCAAACGAATGCAGCGGACGGCCACATTTGGCGATTTTCTCATCCAGTATGATCTTTTCCTCTTCCAGCTTTCGGATTTTTTTCTCGTAAGCCGTGATCAGGGTTTCACTGTCCGTCTCCGTGATCCGATCAAAAAACTGCTCCGTCTTGCGTTCAATCATAATGATATCCCGGCGAATATGCTCAGCTTCCTGCTTTGCCGTTTCGCGTTTTGCATTCCACAAATCGGTAAAAATATCCGCCGCTAGAAAAAACAACTCCTTCGATGGTTTCATGTCACCGAGCAACTTTTCAAAATCACCTTCCACCTGTTCACGGCGAATGGATTTTCCATACAGATCGCACCGCGTCCCGTCTTCATTCTTGCCGTGACACAGATAATAGGAGATCTTTGCACGGCAAATATGCTATTAGGCATGTCAAGATAATATAATACCATTTTTATTCATTGAGTTACTTGTCATGGGTTTAAGTCTGGCTGATAGTTTTGTCACTCGAAGGACACGCAAAGGCAATTTTCTGAATCAAATGGATCAACTGATTGATTGGAACACCATTGAGAAAGCGATTGAACAACATTACGCGCCGGTGTCTGATGCAACAGGCCGCCCAGCTTATCCGGGCTTGCTGCCATTCAGGATGTTGCTGGTTGGGCTATGGCATGGTGGTCTGAGCGATGAATCGATCGAGGAAATGGCCAATGTTAACCTGCATGTCATGCGTTTTCTTGGCCTGGATCTGGAAGACGACGTGCCGGATCGCTCGGTACTTTCCCGTTTCAGGACACGATTGACGAAAGCCCAAGCCTGGGATGGTTTGCTGGAACAGATCAACCGACAAATACAGGCGCATCAGGTGACGGTAACAAAAGGTTGTCACATTGATGCGAGCATTACGCACAGTCCGCGTAAACCCAAGACAAAGCCGACGTATGAAGTGGTCAACGATCGTGAAGATCGGGATGATGAAACACACGCTCAGGAAAACATGAAAGTTGTTGAGACCACGTCAAACCACTGTCGCACAACACGCTTTGCACCCGCTCAAGCCCAGGTTTACAGCGACCCAGCGCCTGTAGCGCTCCTTTGCGATCGGTTACCTCGGCCGTGCTCACTGCCACAGCATGTGGTAACCCTTGGGTGTCCACTGCGATGTGGCGCTTGATGCCTGAAACCTTCTTGCCCGCGTCGTAGCCTTTCCAGGTCGCTGTGTCAGTGTTCTTGACGCTCTGCGCGTCCACGATCAAGAGCGTGCTGCAGGCGTTGCGCCCCCGTTTCTCTCGGGCCGCGCCAACCTGATTTTTTTAATGCCTGCTCCAGCAGGCTGCCTCCTTCACGGGGCTCACTCCAGATGGTCCAGTACGAGTGCACTGTGCGCCATTTGGGAAAATCACTGGGCAGTGCACGCCACTGGCAACCCGTGCGTAACAGATACAGTACCGCGCAGAACACCTCGTACAGATCTACTTTGCGTGGCGCTGTCTTCTTGCGGGCACTCTCCAGCAACAGCTGGATCTCCTCAAACTGTTCGCGCTTGATATCGCTTGGGTAACTTTTTCTCATCTCATAAGTTTCCCATAATCCAGAGACTTTGAACAGGCTCTTAGATGTTTCTCAACATACTCTTTAGTTGTATTGTCTGTTCTTAGTCGCCCAATGGCAATAATATGCAGCGCACTATTAGCTGCCCTGTCACCACTACGATTCAGCCTGTGTCTATTGACATTGCCAGATGAAGCTGGAATTGGATTCACACCGCATAGTGCCGCAAAGCTAGCTTCAGATTTTAATCGCTCTGGATTGTCTCCAGCGGTAAATGAGTAATTGTGTAGCAGATTCATATCCAATGGCTTTGCCTGCAATCAGATTGGGCGCGAGTTCATCAACAATGGCTGAGATCATCACATCCAAATCCGCAATTTCATCCTGTAATTCCAGATATCGTCGTGCAAGTGATTTCAATGCAATTTTGTAGGCAGTCGCAATATCACGATATCCACCCAGATCTGGCCACCAGATAGCAAGAGTACGGATTAATCGCATGCGAGTCATTGTGCGAAGCGGCTCACGAATCGACTTGGTGCAGAAATAATATTCATTTGGATCATCTACAGTGCAATACGACGCGCTGCAATGGCGGTTTTTCTGCACACTTTAAGAATGCATAACGATTCCACCATGCCATCACGCGTTTTGGGAGTCACAGTACGTATTCCAGCAAATGCCGCATGCGCCGCATTTTCAGCATCGATTGTGTCGTCTTTGCCGCGCTTGCGCCGGTCTGTTTTATCAGGTGCAGTGACCTCCAGTATTTCGATACCAAAGGGTTGTAGATACCTTAGCAGACCCGCACCGTAAGTCCCCGTACACTCTGTTTGACTTCACCAAAGGATTGCATCCAATTCAGCATTGATTTATAACCTTGCCGCGTTGTTGGGAAAGAACTGCTGGCAAGCACTCGACTACAGCTGCGAAATGAAGGTCTTTGTGTGTATCGACTCCGCCAACAATACCATGATGATTGTTATCCATTCTCAGCTCCCTATTTTTGGATGATATTATTGATAGGTTGATAGGGATTCACCGAAACCGATTGCCGGGATAAGACAGTAATGAGATAAGCGATCAGGCCCTTCTTGGGTCACAGGCAAAGGCGAGGTGAAACCTCGCCGCCAGATGTTGCCAAGTAACCGACAGATCCGGGGAATGACACTATCGATGGTCGATCGCTGTGAGGGTCAGGTAACTTGGCAACTCTTACGGTACCAGAGCTTCAATAATTACTCATGTCATGAAAGAGTCAATTAGTCGTGAAATCTGGTACATGTATTCTTACTGTACCTTCCTATTAGAATATGGGGGATTACCAAAAGGCCATACATAGCATAGTGTATTTGTTTTCTACGTATAATGTATGTTATTTTATAGATGCAAATAGGAATTATTAAACAAACGTAAAACCTACCAACATTGATTCACCACGCACTGACTTTTAATATTAATGCATTAAAACTAGTCTAAGCAGTAAGAAAAATAAAAACAACTAGCAATTTATTTGCTTCAAAAGAGGGTTACATAAACTGTTTCAAATTGAGTGATATTGCAACTCCTGCAATGAGTGCAGAAATTTAGATTTGTGACTTCGGTAAAACAAATTCTGCAAACAATTAATTTGTCTTTGACACCGAGCTACGATATAGAAATTGCACGATACTTGTAATCATTATGTAAATACTTTTTTGTAAGTTCTAGTTTTTATTAAATTGAGGCTTATTGCAATGTTCATAGTACAAATAATGTTTTTATTTTTATTAACAGTTATTTTATCAGTTGTCTTTATTTATGTAGCCAGCGTACTAGCGCTTATACATAATATTGCAGATCATCCTGGAGGACATAAGCGACACGATAGTGTGACGCCATTTGTTGGTGGAGTCGGAGTTCTTATAGCTTTATCCGTTGCAATCATTATATTGGTCATGGATCATCCAGAATACTTATGGAAATGGTTAAGTTTGGCTGCTGGATCGATAATTATTTTTGTGACGGGTTTTGCAGATGATATTAAACAACTTAATTACAAACTACGCTTCTTAATCCAGAGTATTGTTGCACTGGTTATGATTCTGGGGGGCGGTGTCGTTCTATATGATCTTGGTGGATTATTGGGAGGTAATTCGCTGGAGCTGGGGGCATTTGCAATTCCTTTTACAATCTTTGCAACTATTGGTGGAATTAATGCACTCAATATGATTGATGGCATTGATGGACTTTCCGGTTCAGTTTCTCTGGTAGTTTTATTGCTGATTAGTCTAATAACTTACTCAGCAGGAGATTTACCCAACTTTACACTAGCACTGGCGCTGGCAGGCGGAATATGCGGTTTCTTGTTTTTTAATCTTCGATATTTCTCGCAACGTAGAGCGCGCGTTTTTCTGGGGGATAATGGTAGCATGTTGCTTGGATTTCTTTTTGCCTGGATGCTTGCGGATCTTACGCAGGCTTCAAGTCCGGTCATGACACCAGTCACCGCAATTTGGTTATTTGCTATACCGCTTATGGACACTGTCAGTGTAATGTTACGACGCGTTCTGAAAGGAAAGTCACCATTTGAACCTGATCACAATCATCTACACCATATATTGATTAGTACGGGTTTCCGAGTCGAATATGCTGTGACGGTTATTGTTGCTTTGCAGTTATTGCTTGGTACCATCGGCATTGCTGGTTTAAATTCTGGTGTTCCTGAATATATAATGCTTTGGAGCTTTTTATTTATTTTTGCCGGCTATTTTTATATAACGCTTCACCCATGGTATTTCATTACCGCATTGCGTTATTTTTACAGCACGCTAAGGTTTTCATTTGAAGAAAATTATGGTGTATTCCTCGGGAGTTATACTGCCAAAGAAGCTGAAAGCCTGGTTCGTATGATTTGTCAAGAATTTGGGTCGAATGTCGATTACTGGGTTCGAGTCGTTAAGCGAATGCCATTACAATACAATAATGAAGAACGTTATGCAGTTGCCGTGCACATTCGGTGCGAGCATGATAACCTTCATACAGAAAGAGCATTAAATCCATATCTTTCCTCGTTGATGCAAAGACTCAGCAAACAATCGGGGATTCAGATGCGTCAATTTGTTGAACGCAGTAGCAAGAATGAACGTAGAACTCAGAAGATTACGAATCTCATTGTTGAAAGGCGTTCAATGGATAGACGGAATTCAGGTTCAAAATTGTTCGTATTTGAAGCTATGTTTGATAAATCGGGATCGAATGATAGCGCATTGCAATCATGACAAATTTCGTAATTAATAATGCAGATAACTTATCTAATCAAATAAATAGATTATGGAAAAGATAAGTGCAGAAAAACATATTTTTTCAAGCGATGTAATCTGTCATATTCATCTGTGGCGCGACAAGGTGTGGCGCGCAAACGGTTGGTTTATCATGGGTGTCCTGTGATTTACCTGTGTTCTCAGACGCCAGGAAATCGACGTTCGTACATGCTATAGAAGAAAAGCTGATTAATGTGCACCATGACTTCTGTGGGTATCTTGATTTTTCCACAGAAAATTGAATAGCGAATATTCGCCGGGCTGTGAAGAGGCTGCCAAACTTTTTCTGGAAGTAGGTGTGATTATTCTCCATCGCTTTTAATCTCCTTTCTGCGATAAACGTGAACGCATGCACTATTTATGCAAGAAACTATTATGTTCAAATATATTTAAACTCAACTGGCAGTTTGTGAGTCTCGTGACATGAAAGGATTCCTGGTTACGTAAAACCTTTGTTAAGAGTCTGCAGACTTGAGACTACATTACTGCACCAATGGGAATTAGTTAATTTGTTCAACCGCTTGTTCTCTGGCCCTCGCCTGCAATATTTGCTAGCACATCTTCCGCATATGTTGTTAGGTGTGGCTTTAGTTTTAGTGTTCTCCAGACTTGTTGCTGCTGAGGAATTTGGACAATACGCTAAAGGTTTTGCTTATATTAATATTGCAGGTGCTCTACTATATGGTTGGCTGCAAATTTCTTTGTTACGTTTAGCCGAAGGTAAAGAAAGAAATGCTGGCCCGAAGCTTGGCACTGTTTTCCTGGCAATAGTATTACCTATTGCGCCCTGTTTTTTTCTTGCCGCTATATTGGGTGGGTTTGATCTTATAGCTTACCCTGTTGCAGCAGCTTCTGCCGCAGTCGCGTATGGCTCCTCAGTTTGTCTTTCTCAATACGCCCGGGGTATCAATAATGCCGGGCTATATGGATTATTAGGCATTACTCGTCTGCTGGTAGTATTAGGAGTCGCTTATGTATTGACCCGACACGTCCCGAGTGCCGCATCTTTGCTATACGCGATGGTTGCGGGTGGTGCCGCGGCCACTTTTATGGGTGCTATTTTCATTGCTTATACAGGTTCGAAAAAATTACAGTCAACAGAAGCTGTGCCGCCTCACGAAGCAGGATTTGTAAGCTTAAACGATTTATTCCGCTACGGTGTCCCTGCATCTATATCCTTGGTGGCTGTTATGCTGCTGATTCATGGCGACCGCTTCATCGTCGGAGTACTCCTGGGTGATGTTGAAACAGCCTATTACAGTGCGCAGGCAGATCTGGCTCGCCAAATGATTTATCCTATTATTGCTGCGCTTAGCGTGTCTCTAGTCCCGATAGCTTTACAAAAGAATCGCGAGTACACCGGTAATGTGGCACGTATTTTTGTGGATAGAGAAAGTACAACTACGCTTAATCTAATACTTCCGATATTAATCATGCTAATCGTTTTCGGTAATGAAATTATGAGTATTATGCTTCCAGCTGATTATGTGAACACAGCTGAACCTATAGCAGCACTCATCGCGATCAGTGCATTTCTTACCGGGTGCCGGCTGGTAAGATTTGATCCACAATTACATTTGACGCTGCAAGCTTCAAAAATAGGCTTATCCGCATTAATTGGCTTAATGATCTGGATTGGGTTTGTTCTACCATTAACATATTTCTTTGGACTGATTGGAACTGCATGTGCCGGGATCTTAGGTGCAGTTAGTTCATTGCTGTACGCTTACCGTGCTGCAGTATCTAAAGAGTTGAGTATTTCTATCCTTGCAAAATCCACAGTTATACTGCTGTTGCTTTTATTTTGTGTGGCAATAGTTATCCGGCAGTTTATTTTTGGAAGTGATGGCGCAACTGTTTTAAGTCTTTGCATAGTTTTATTTTTTCTGTATGCGCTCAGTTTGTTATTTTATCGGTGGACTATCATACATGAACAAAACTAAACCCTTAGGACTTCATATCACATCGGATTTTCCTGGACCTTATTCTCCCATGTCAGTGACAGTAGCAATACGCGACTTAGTGGTTGGGGTTTCCGAGGTTTTTAACAGTGCGATATTAGTTCCTCGACGAACCAGAAAACCTATACGCACCAAGATTATGAAGATTCGGAACGAACTTCACATTGGATTGTTCGATCCAGTAGCAGCTCTGATTACAAATTCTTGGCAACGACTTGACTGGATTAACCTAGTAGAAACTAACCTGCTCAGTTCCGTGAGGCCAGATTTTGTGCATTCTCATAAGCTGACTTACGAAGCCAGAATTGGGGATTTACTGGCCAAGCATTATGACATACCACACATTATTACTGTGCGAGGTAGTTCAGATACACATTATAGGAATCATTGGCCATGGAATGCACACATATACAGAAATATCCTTACACGAAGTCACACTAATCTGTGGTTATCCGTATGGGCAAAGCCCTTTATTAACAAGAGAACAGGTTATCGACCTTCGAAAAAAGATATTGATTTCGCAAATGCTGTTCCAGTACATTCTCTCTATACAACGAGTTCAAGAAAATTGAAAAGAAACGCCCTTGTTTGTATCTGCAGGTTAGATGATTATGAGCAAAAAGGGATTGTTGCGCTTCTACGTGGTTTTGCATCGGCGCGCTCAGTAATACCAGATCTCACTTTGGATCTAATCGGCCCATGTGGATATCCGGCACGAAAAATTCTCGATACGTTAATTTCCGAATGTGATCTTAACAACAGCGTGACATGGCATGGTCCTATGACCCGGCGTGAAGTCATCGAAAGGATGAGTGGTTATGCTGCAATGATCCTGCTATCGAAGAATGAAAGTTTTGGATTAGTCTATGCCGAAGCAGTGCTTTCGGGAATTCCGATTGTCTATCTTCGCGGAAGCGGTGTTGACGGGTATGATTTTGCGAACAGATATGGAATTGCTTGCGAGAACCTCTCTGTTTCATCAATTCAGACCGCATTGATCGAGTTATCAACCAGACAAACTGCACTGCGTGACACGATCATAGCCGATCGTTCTTCTGGAAGCATAGACCACTTAACAAGCGATGGTCAGGCTAAGTTATATTCGAGCGTCATTAGCAGTGCATTGAAGTGTTAATACTTTCGCGGGAGTCCTTCTTATGCTATTGAAGCGAAAAATCCTATTTTTCTTATATATTACGCTATTCCGGCATACACCTGACAAATGGCGTCCTTATTCCTTTTTCTTTCCAGCTATGAGAAGCTGGTTAGTAACCCGGTTCGTAGATAAGGCTGGCCAGAACATACAAGTGAAATCGAATGCTGATATCTCAATGTTTATTTCCATTGGTGATAGAAGCGAGCTCGGAAGTGGTTGTCTAATCTATGGCGGGGTACAAATTGGTTCAGATGTTCTTATGGGGCCCGATGTAAAGATCATAACCAGAAATCATTTGTTTGAAGACCCAACCATCAGAATCAGTGATCAGGGTACTCTTTTTCGTGCAATAACGATTGGTAATGATGTATGGATTGGCGCCAACGTAATTATTCTTCCAGGCGTTAATATTGGAAATGGCTCAGTCATCGCGGCGGGAGCGGTTGTAGCAAAAGATGTCATGCCATTTACAATTGTAGGTGGAGTCCCGGCCAAAGTAATTGGCAAAAGAGGCACATGAAATTAACGCGTCTCACAGCAGCCTATCTATCCGTGGCCTGTGTTTTTATTGTTAGCAGTATCAATCTGAATGAAATGGGAAACACCGGTTCCTGGATCAAATCAAGTGCCGCAGCGCTTCCTGTTATTCTCGCACTGGTTTTTTTTACCAAAGACCGCTTTCACTCGCCTAGCTTAAATAAGACTGGTTTTTATTTGCTTATGGCAATCCTTATACTGGCCATACTTTCTTTGGCATGGTCTGTTGATTCTCCTGCTACCCGTACTGCGATTATTGCCTGGATTTATACCATTAGCGTTGCTTATTTATTAGTTAGTCTCGGGACACCCTTGTTGGCCGCTACAGTTTTGGTGCTAACTTTTGGATGGTTATGCTTGCTTAGCTTGGCGTTATCACTGTTCTGGCCTGATGCTTTTGTGTTAAATCATGGTGTGATGCGACTACAAGGGATATTCTATGGCCCCCATGCATTGGCACGACCGGCTGCAATTTGTCTGTGCATTATCGCCTCTGGTGCCGTATTGGTGCGTAGGCCTTTACTGTTCACGCTTACACTAGTTATTGGCGTTTGCCTTTTGTTGACGTTCAGCCGGCAAGCGATTACTGCCGGAGCCATCGGTGTGATTATTGCCTTGTTTATGAGAGTGCGTACGTACTCGCATGTTGCAATTATTGGTTCTCTATGTGTTTTCCTGGTAATTGGACTATTTCACGCTTACTCATCAGGCCATGACTTAGCGGAAATCACTTCACGCGGTGAAGGTGATGATGTCCAAAGCCTAACAGGCAGAACCTTTATTTGGGAAGCTACGTTTGAGCTCATTAATCAGAAACCTTATTTCGGTTACGGTTTTGGGGCGGGCGGCACAGCCTTAGAAGAATATTATCGTGCAGGAACATACGGTTGGAGTACATTTAACACACACAATGCTTTTCTGCAAATCCTGCTCGATCTTGGCGCAGCGGGGTTAATTCTGTTTCTGATCGTCCTGGTATACTGGCTTGTCAGATGTTTCTTCGTATTTCCTGCGCTTTCTTTTTCAGTTTTCGTATGTGTCATGCTGTTATCTTTTGTTGAGCGTGGTTTCTATAGTGTAGGAGGCTTTATTCCGCTCGTTCTCATGCTGGCCTTATTAGCACGCAACTATCGCATTGCTAGGAGTAAATAAATGCATCATCATCTATATCGCTTGATTCGACGTGTTGCCCATATTCCTTCTTTCTGGATTTATAGGTACATCATAGGTTACAAAATTGACAAAACCACCTATGTTTCCTTCAACGCCTTACTGGATCGATCGAACCCTGGGGGCATTGTTATTGGTGCTTATTCTATTGTTACTGCTCGGGCCGTAGTACTGGCTCATGACTATGTGCGTAATATTCGTTGCACAACAATCATTGGTTCCAATTGTTTTATTGGTGTTGGAGCGATCATACTGCCAGGGGTAACAATAGGAGATGGATCAATCGTGGGTGCCGGATCGGTAGTGACACGCGACGTTCCTCCCAGCTCATTGGTCGTAGGAAATCCTGCCAGGGTATTAAGGGAAATTACGGTAGGAAAGTACGGTAAGCTTATTGGACAATGAACCCCAGCTAACAAACATACCGCACAGAAATAGCTTGAATGCAAGTCGTCATACTTGCTCAAGTCTAGTTTTGAGTTCAATTTTAAAACATTAATTGGATTTGCCATGATCATACCTAAACGAATTCATGTACTTGACACAGCAGTTGATTGCATTAACATCACAGATGCACTTAAATATGTTGATCAACATATTCGAACCGGCAATAAGGCGGGCACCATTCTGGCGGTCAATCCTGAAAAAATATATGCACTGAGGCAGAGCAGATTCCTGAGGGATTTTTTTACCAAAGCAGCTATCCTGATTCCTGATGGAATTGGAATTGTGTTTGCCATGCGCATTAAAGGTTACAGGTTGGAACGAGTGGCGGGTGCAGATTTGATGCAGCAAATTTGCGCACAGGCAGAAAATCGTGGCTACAGGATTTTTATTTACGGAGCAACGGAAGGAGTCAACCGGGGTGCAGCAGAACGTCTGCGTGAGCGTCACCCTGCCATCAAGATCGTCGGCCGCGCCAATGGTTATGTCAAAGACGAAGACATGGATGCATTGGTAGCGCAAATCAATGAATCAAAAGCAGAAATACTATTTGTTGCGCTAGGTAGTCCGCGGCAAGAAGAGTGGATGTCCAAGTATCTCGACCAGCTTGAATCGGTCAAAATCTGCCAAGGCATCGGAGGTACACTCGATACGATCGTTGGCACTGTAAAGCGTGCACCTTTGTTCATGCAGCGTCTTAATCTTGAGTGGTTTTACCGATTATTACAGCAACCAACGCGAGTCCGTAGGCAAGTCAAACTTCTTCAGTTCGTTTGGGAAGTGGGTGTTGATCTCCTGAAACCTCTAATACGGAGTTCACATAAATAAAATGTAGTTTTCACATAGAGGTTCTGTAGAAATGGCGGGGCAACGATTCAATGTCTTTTAAAATTATCTGACAGAACACCGACACCTTTCGTCGTCAGAATCAACAAACTCTCATCTTCCAGATCGCAGTTTATCCACCGGATAGAATAAAATCCAGAAATCACCCGGTGCATTCGTAATGGCATGAATCTAGTAGTAAACCGACAAGCCCCAGAACCTATGTTTTAGCCGAATTACTATTGTCACAAGCGGCACAAGCATATGTTCGGGGCATCGTTTTATCAAATAAAATACTCGAGAAAACTTTATGACTTAAGCTTTAATGCTTTAATAATACCTGCGTCTATGCGGCAGAACATATATACCCAGCAACCCTATTCCAATCAGGGTAAGTAATGCGGGCTCTGGGATTGCGGTTGTAAATGCTGTGAGACTGGCACTTGAAGTGAACATGACTTCAGAAAATGGGAGATTCTGTCCGAACAGCGCTTGCGATAGACCATTCAAATTATCATTCGAGAAAATAGAAAAGGTGCCAAAAGTATTGGTTGGAGTAGATGTTGGATCAATCGTATTTATCCACGAAAGATCAATTCCAAAAGAAGACGGTAAGGAGCCCGCGATAGGACTGGAGCCGAATGCAAAAACCAGCCCCGAGGCTATTCCCCAACGTGGATCTGAAATTAATGTGGCGAACGAGGGAAATGACTCCGAGCGAGAATCACTAAAATCAGTTGTGCCATTTGTCGCTTGTAAACTGGCAAGCGCATCAAAGCCGGCATCTTGGGTTGATGGATCAAAAGCTGCTGATAATGTGTTTGTAAAAACAAAGCTGCCAGTCGCGAATTCTTTATGATCAGGATTCAGGTTACCACAACCCGTTGCGCCACCTACACCAAATGAAAAGCAACCGCCTGTTATCTCCAGACTGACTGTTCCGATAACACCGGAATGTACCGGTGGTGTAATCAGAAAACCAAAAGTGATAAACGTTATTAAGACAAATTGAAACTTTGATTTGAACATCATTTTATGACAATCTCCACCGGTTACGAGATCAGGCAACCAAACTATCTTAATATTGAACAACGATATCAAAAGAGTTGTTGATTTTTCTCTAAAAGTTTATGACGATGTATAAAACTAATGGTTTACGCGACTGATACTGAAAATCAGTAATAAATGTTGTTAAATAATAAACAAAGAAACGAGAATAATAATAGTTTCTCTTAGGAATTCTAAATGGCTTATAGTGTTGAGTAAAGTGTTAATTTATATTAGAACAATATTATATGTAGTCAGTTGTAGAATTGGTTAAGTCAAAAAAATATAGAAACTAGCGGTATAAATGTGAAGAACAGGATCGAATTTTAGTTAATTATTATATTTTTCAAAAAAATATAATTTCTCTATTTGAAAAGATTGTGTATCCGTGTCGCGGATTTTTTAATAGAAATTAGTTACTATAATTTATTTAGCATGAAAATCAGGCAGAAATTTAATAAACACCAACTATTGAAAATACAATTTATTGTTGTTTCTCTGATTCTTTTTATAACAATCAGTGCTTGGCTATTTATTGAAGTAACGTCGCAAGGACCTGCAAGTGACTGGTTTGAAAGTAAATCAGAAAATACCATTGTAGTAACATTACCTCAAGATGACGCGCCTCATCAGGACAAAATGGAATGGTGGTACTACAATGGACATATAACATCAGAATCTGGGAAAGAATACAGTTTTCACTTTACGACATTTATTATTCAAGATTTAATCAGCTATATGGTAAAACATGTATCGCTGAGTGATCATCAAACAGGCCGGCATTTTACAGATCAGCGCAGAACTACCGGCGGCGGTGTCTCTCCTGAAATTGAGAATGGATTCAAATTTGCGCTTAAAAATTGGGAAATGTCCGGCTCTGATGGTAAAGATCGACTCATTGTTAGGAATATAGATTTTGACCTCGACTTGACATTGGAAAGTACTATGCCTCCAGTATTTCACGGAAATGATGGAATTATTTTTTTGGGCCAGGCTGGCAGTAGTTTTTATTATTCAAGAACACGTATGGCGATTTCGGGTACTGTAAAGATTGATGGTAAAACTGAGGCGGTTACTGGAATTGCCTGGTTTGATCATCAATGGGGAGATTTTGCAACAACGCAATTGGCGTGGGCTTGGTTCAGTCTGCAACTGGATGAAGGACTCGATGTAATGATTTATCAATTACACGATCAGGAGAATAACTCAATGCTTTATGCAGGTAGCATCACACAAAATGGTATAACCCGGATGCTGTTTGATGATGATTTTACAATTACCCCACTGGATACCTGGACCAGCAAAAAAACAGGATATATCTATCCCATCGCATGGGCCATTAACATGCCCAATAAGAATATAAATATTAAAACGCGCAGTATAATCGAAAGTAGTGAATTTGATGCGAATCAGACAACTTATAATGTGTACTGGGAAGGAGCGGTTAGTATAGAAGGCACTCACACAGGAAAAGGTTTTATGGAGTTATATGGCTACACTGACAAGGCTCATAAGAGCATGTAAAACAGATGTTTCACTTGATATTTTCAACTAGATCACAGATAAGCAGAATTTAGTAATTGTTTAATAATATTCTTATAGTATGTGTCGGTAATATCTGTAGAAGCCCAATGGCTGAAGGATTGTTAAAGTATAAGCTGTCGACACTGAACAAATCGGAATGTAAAGTCAGTTCAGCAGGACTGAATGCGTTAGTTGGTTACAAACCCGATCCGTTAGCTTGTAAATTAATGCTGAAGAAGGGTATTGATATTTCAGGTCACCGTGCTTGTCGGTTAACTACCGAGATGGTTACCAAAGCCGATCTTATATTGGTTATGGAATCTTATCAGAAGAGTATTCTTGCAGAAAATAATCCCAGCTTACAAGGGAAAATTTTCCGGCTCGGGGAATGGGGAAAATTTGATATTAGTGATCCTTATCAAAAAGAATTGCCAGCTTTTGAAAAATCTTTGGAATTAATCGAGAAAGGAGTTTCTGAGTGGACAGAAAAACTGTGTGTTTAACCGGGAATTTTACGGAGAAACATGCTGTTTTTTCAAAATTGGAAAGTATTTTTAATAAATTTGCAAAGACACTTCAAACATCATACTCCAGAAAATTATCAGCAAGATCTGCGTAATAATATTTCTAGATGAATAAGAATCCCATGTATACAAAAAAACTGTCTGTATTATTGGTGTTTTTTTATCTGACCGCATGCTCTATAGTACCAGGGCAGCATATGAGTCATTTTTCTCGTAAATCGAGCGTTGAATTGCCGGTTACAGAGAATAATGAAACAATTCTAAAGAAACTGGATATTCAAACGATTGATGCGAAATTAATCATAGAGCTGGAAAAAGATTTCAATAATCTCAGTCTTGCTCCTGATAATGTCGCCAATCATTATTTTGATTATCGCATCGGATCAAAGGCCACGAAAGGTGTCCCTGTCGAAGAAATCTATACCCAATACCGGGTAGGGCCTAGGGATATTCTGAATATCACAGTTTGGGACCATCCCGAGTTGACAATTCCTGCGGGTCAGTTTCGTACAGCTGAAGCAGCGGGTAATGTAGTCGGAGAAGATGGTACTTTTTTCTACCCGTATGTGGGGGTTGTACAGGCTGCTGGCAGAACCGTCGAAGAAATACGTGATGAATTAACATTAAGGCTATCAAAATATATAGAGCAAGTACAACTGGATGTACGCGTTGCTGCATATCGCAGTCAGCGCGTATACGTCGTTGGTGAAGTTGCACAGCCCGGCATTCAATTAGTTAAGGATATTCCCTTGACAGTACTTGAAGCCATTAATAATGCGGGCGGCGTTAATCCAGAAGCGGATCAGCGTAACATCACATTAACAAGAGACGATAAAACCTACAGTATTAATTTATTGAATCTCTATGAAGGCGGTGATTTATCGCAAAATGTACTTCTCAGGCATGGAGATGTGCTCAATGTACCTGACAGTTCATTAAATAAAGTTTTTGTTCTGGGAGAAACCAATTTCAGGGTTATTGGGGGCGCTGGTTTAGGTAGATCGCGCAGCCTGATCATGAACAAGGCACGCATGACACTCATTGAAGCTTTGAGTGATGCGGGTGGTTTTGATCAGGAAACATCAGATCCGGCGAGAGTTTTTGTTTTCCGTGGCGGACTGGGAAAATCAGAAATTTTTCATCTGGACGCGAAATCACCAGACGCATTGTTACTGGCAGAGCGTTTCCAGTTACAACCACGTGATGTTATTTATGTCGATCGTGCACAAGGTATTCGTTGGAACCAGATTATTGCCCAGATTCAGCCTACAATAAATTTGTTGAATTCTTTTGATGGTTTCTTAAGAATCCAGCCCTTCCAGAGACAGGGGCCGTAACTATCAGAAATTGTTAAAGCAATTTTCTTCTTTTATATGTCTCTATACAGTTTTCAGTATGCGGGAAGACATAAGAAATAAGAAAATCCGGCGAAATTGTATGATAAATCGCAATTTAAAGCTTTTATTCATCCAATGTGAAATTTAAACTGAAAAGAGCGCATAGAGCTACCTCTATGAAGTCATATTCACTCGTTCCGAACATGCTGGAATCAGACATATCACCCATCTGGGGAATAAATAATGCTCAACACAGCTCCTGATCAATCCATAAACCAGGCGGATTATTCGCGGCAACATGAATCAGATGAAATCAATCTGGTTGAGTTATTGGGTACTTTACTTGATGGCAAATGGCTGATTGCGATTATCACCCTGATAGCTTTTTTTCTCGGTATTGCCATTACAATTCTTGGAACACCCATTTATAAAGCAGATGGATTATTACAGGTTAAAGAAAAAACGCAGTCAGTAATTGGATTTGAACCATTGACAGGTATGCTGGATGGAAAAATGCCCGTATTGACGGAAATTGAATTGATCAAGTCAAGAATGATTTTGGGAAAAACCATTAAAAGCCTGAATTTGAACATTGTTGCAGAACCAAAATATTTTCCTGTAATCGGCAGTACGATTGCCAGAAAATACCAGGCGAATATTCGCGATAACTCTGTATCCAGTCCTGTCTTAGAACTGGCCCAATATGCATGGGGCGGAGAAGCCATACACATTGATTCCTTGACAGTTCCAGCAGACTGGGAAGATAAGGAAATGATTCTACAGGCGAGCAATCAAGGGCAATTCAAACTTTTTCATAACAATGAAATGATTCTTGAAGGCGAGGTCGGCAAGTTGGTTACCAGGAAAATAGAGAACCATCAACAACCCGTGACTATCTTCGTATCGCTGCTAAAATCGCGCCCGGATACTCAGTTCATCGTTATGCGGCAATCTGACAATCAAGCCATTAGACGGTTAAAAGAAAGTATTTCTATTGCGGAAAAAGGTAAAAACACCAGTATACTCGAATTAACCGTTGAGTCCCCTAACCCCGAATTGGCTGTTCGTATATTAAATGAAATTGCTAATATTTATGTCATGCAAAGCGTTGAACAAAAATCGGCGGAATCACAGAAGACACTGGAATTCCTGGAAAAACAGCTTCCCATACTTAAAGATCAGCTGGAAGCAGCCACATCGGCGTTAAACGAATTTCGGACACGTAAGGGTTCTGTTGATCTGGATTTGGAAACACAGAATGTTCTTAAAGGATCTGTAGAATTAAAAACGCAGGTTACTTTGCTACAACAAAAAAGGGATGATCTGCGACAAAGATATACCGAGTCGCATCCGACTATCATTTCAATCGATAAACAAATAGCACGGTTGAATCAACAGATCACTTCTCACGATAAGAGTATTGAAGAACTACCGGAAACACAGCAGATTATATTGAGATTGTCGCGAGACGTCAGAGTCAATACTGAACTTTATACAACACTTCTCAATAATGCGCAGACATTACGAGTTGCGAAAGCCGGCACCATAGGTAATGTGAGAATTATCGATTATGCTGTCTTACCTGATAAACCGATCAAACCTAAGAAAATTTTGATCGTTGGTACTGCGCTTATATTAGGATTTGTCCTGGGAATTCTGGCTGCATTGTTACGAAAGATGCTGCATCATGGCGTTGAGGATCCTGATTTAATTGAGCGGCACTTAGATATACCTGTTTATGCGACCATACCGCACAGCGATTTTCAGGAAACACTTGCAAGAAAATATAGCAAAAACGTCGCAATAAGAACTGAACAACCTATACTTCTGGCTTACGAAAATAAAGATGACCTTGCAGTTGAAAGTTTGCGTAGCTTGCGAACTTCATTGCATTTTGCATTCCTGAAAGCAACTAATAATATCATCATGATTGCAGGCCCTAGTCCAAATATTGGAAAATCTTTTGTTTCTGTCAATCTTGCCGTGGTCATGGCTGATGCGGGGAAAAAAATATTATTGATTGATGGTGATATGCGTAAAAGTACTCTTCATAAGAAATTGAATATTAACAGAGGAAATGGATTGTCAGATCTTATTATGGATGCTGTTGAAATTGAAGAAGCGATACATCATATACCGCAAGTCAATATTGATTTCATTTCTTCAGGCTTCATTCCACCGAATCCTTCTGAATTACTGCTCCATGAGCGCTTCGGGTGCTATTTGAATAGTGTCAGTAAACAGTATGACTTTGTCATTATTGATTCCCCACCAATCATGGCTGTAACAGATGCAGCTATCATTGGTAACCTTGCCGGGGCGGTTCTCATGGTAATCAAAGCAGGACAGCATTCGATGCGTGAGCTCGAACAAAGCACAAGAAGACTGATCCAAGCTGGAGTCAATCTCAAAGGTATTGTCGTTAACGATATCGCTGTATCAACTTCCCGTTATGGTCGCGGTAAATATGTTTACCAGTATTCTTATAAAAGTGAACGATAAAATAACGATTCGATATATTTCCCGTGAATCAAAAATTGGTTTAAGTTAGTGCGCCATTTTTATAAAAACTTGCACTACTCATGCCATGTTCACGGCACAACTCAGGAACCTGCACTCCTGCCTCTGCCTGCTTGAGTATCGCCATGATCTCGCTGTCACTAAATTTCGATTTCTTCAGCGCAGAACCCTCTCTGTAAATAACAAGAAAATTCTACTTTTGACTTCTGTTATTTTCTGGGAGGATTACCCCCCGAACTCAGGTTAACATTACAGTTTACAAATAGCTGTCAATCATTATGATTGAGGGATGTTGGCCACAATCATGCAGGAGGATATTCATGAGCAATTGGGATAGTGGATTCCGAGGGAAGCCGGGGCAGGGGATGTCGCATACGTTGAGTTTCGGGGGGGCGGCGAGTTTTTTTCGTGCGCCTTATCAGACCGATCTGGCTGACGTTGATGTGGCTGTTTCAGGCGTTCCATTGGATATTGCTACAACCAACCGTCCGGGGGCGCGGCTGGGGCCGCGTGCGATACGCAATGCATCACTTTCGCTGGCATGGGAGCGCCCCTGGCCGTGGCGTGTGGATCCGCTTTCTGCGCTTCGTGTGATCGATTATGGCGATTGTGCGCCAGCGGGTGATCATCTGCAGGATGTTTCGCATATCGAGCGGCATGTTGCGCATATTATTGATTCAGGTGCGACATCTTTGTTGCTGGGTGGCGATCATTTCATCGCTTATCCCAGTCTGCGGGCGCATGCAGTTGCTTATGGTACGATCAGCTTGATTCATTTCGATGCGCATACCGATACCTGGCTGCCGTCCGGGAAAGATATCAATCACGGCACTATGTTTTATCATGCGGCGCACGAGAATATCGTTAATCCTGCGACTTCTACGCAGATTGGTATCCGGACGACTAATGAGGATACGTTGGGTTTTACTATCATTTCCGCCGCCGATGTCCATCAGACGACAGGCCGTGCCATTGCTGCTCAGATACGGGAGCGCGTCAAGGATACGCCGGTTTATATCACATTTGATATCGATTGCCTGGATCCGGCGTTTGCGCCCGGTACAGGTACGCCAGTACCGGGCGGACTTTCCACGTTTCAGGCATTGAACATTATCCGTGAGTTGCGCGGTATCAATCTGATCGGTATGGATGTGGTCGAGGTTGCGCCTGCGTATGATCATGCTGAAATTACTGCGCTGGCGGCGGCGCAGATTGCGATTGAGCTGTTATGCCTTTTAGCTGAAAGCCGTGAGCAATCGAACGTGGACAGGTAACTGCCAATGCGTGATGATACATTAAAACCTGAATGGGGCTGCATTGATGCCCAGACGCTGTATGCTATGGATAAATGGTCGGACGGTTTTTATTCCGTGAATGCGCGGGGGCACGTTGCGGTCTGCCCTACTTCCGACCAAACGCTTCAGATTGATGTCATGGATGTCATCCGTGCCGCTCGTGCTGAGGATGTTTCCTTACCTATGCTGATTCGTTTCCAGGATATCATCAGTTCGCGCGTGCACCGTCTGAATTTCAAGTTTCAGGAAACCATACGGGAATGCGGTTATGCGGGAGCCTATCGCAGCATTTATCCTGTCAAGGTCAATCAACTGCATGAGGTGGTTGCTGAAATTCTGGATGCAGGTCAGGTATTTAATATCGGATTGGAATGCGGTTCGAAGGCGGAATTGCTGGCAACATTGCCGTTGGTGGGCGATAAGACATTGTTGCTGTGCAATGGTGTTAAGGACAATGTCATGCTGAATCTGATGCTGAATGCGCAACAGCTCGGGCAGCAGGTTGTGCCGATTATCGAGAAGTATTCTGAATTCGAGCAGCTGATGGTGCTGGCCGGAGCGCGACCGTTGAAGCCGCGCCTGGGTGTCCGTCTGAAGCTCAGCACGCGAGGATCGGGGCATTGGTCCGAGTCGGGCGGGGCGCGTTCCAAATTCGGTTTAACAGTGTCTGAATTGGTCAGGTTGGTGCAGCAGCTGGAGCGCCAGGGCATGGCGGAACAACTGGAGCTACTGCATTTTCATCTGGGCAGCCAGATATCCGATATTCAGGTGCTGCGCAGCGCGGTCAAAGAGATTGCGCAGATTTACGCGGATCTGACTTTACGGGGTTTACGCATCCGCTATCTGGATGTCGGTGGCGGGCTCGGCGTGAATTACGGTGCGGACTATAATAACCCGGACAGTTTTATCAACTACGGCTTGAAAGAGTATGCCAATGTCATCGTGTATAGCGTCAAGGAAATCTGCGATGAACGTGGCGTACCTGTTCCCGATTTGTTGTCGGAAAGCGGACGCGCACTGACGGCGCATCATTCCTTACTGGTCGTTCCTGTTCTGGGTGTGCATAAGCCGGACAGTTCATCGCTGACGGATGTGCTGGGCGATGTGCCAGCTGTCGTTATGCGTATGGATATGGTGTGCCGTGAAGTGGCGCTGATTGAACATGCCGCCGCCGTTTTGGAGTGCTATCACGATGCGCGGGAAATCCGTGAGGAGGGCGAGCAGATGGCGCGTTTAGGCTACCTGCCTGTCGAGCATTTTGCGCAACTGGATACGTTGTATTGGAGCATTTGCCGGGTTGCGCTGCGCAAGCTGATAGCGGCTGAACTGAGTCCGGCGCCTGCGGAGCAACTGGAGCTTGAGAAACAGCTTACCGATCTCTATCTGGGTAATTTCTCGGTGTTTCACTCGATTATCGATCACTGGGCGATCGGTCAGATTTTCCCCGTCATGCCGCTGCACAGGCTGCTGGAAAAACCGGAGCGCAGAGGACAGCTGGTGGATCTGACCTGCGATTCGGATGGTAAGGTCGGTCAGTATATTACATCATCCGGCGCTGTTAATTATCTGCCTTTGCATGATTTTCATCCTGATGAACCTTATTATCTCGGTATTTTTCTCGTTGGCGCTTATCAGGAGATTCTTGGCGATGCGCATAATCTGTTCGGCCGTGTCGATGAAGTGCATATCTATGCAAGAGCGGAGGAGGAAGGCGGGTTCTGGATAGAGGAATTACTGAAAGGAGTCAGTGTTAAGGAGATGCTTAACCAGGTGCAGTATTTTCCCAATGATCTGGATCGGCGCATGTCGGAATTTGTCCGTCAGCAGATTAATGCGGGCCGCATCAGGCCAAATGACGGTACCCGGATTTTGACGATTTATAACCGCCATCTGGAAGATACGACCTATTGCAATACGCGTATGGACATACGGTGATACGTGCCTCAATTTGAGGCACGTATGTAAGGATCGTTGTTGTGGTTGATTCCGGGTGGCTCTATATGTAGTGAATTTTGTCAGGAGGATGGTGTGTTTGACAGAATCATCCACAGGAAACATTTAAATTCTTTGATGAATGTCATGGAATATTCTGATTTCATTTCTTACAATGCAACCGCAAGGGCTTGTTAAAAATAAAAAATATGAATTTCAAACACAATCCTACCTGGGTAGCCGTTACAGTCGCCGTTTTTCTGATAATCATCGTCGCTTTGATCAGCCAGCAGGAACAGATGCGTTATCAGGAGGATCTGCGGGCAGAAGTCATCAATGAACTCAGTCAGATGCGTGCGCGCCTCGAACTGGAAATCAATGCCAATCTTCATCTTACAAAAGGCGTAGTCAGTCTGGTTACAGCCTATCCGGATATTACGGCCGACAAATTTATGGAAGTCGGCGAGGTGCTGCTGCGCGGGAAAACTATTGTGCGAAATATCGGGTTGGCACCGAATAATATTCTGCGCTACATTTATCCTGTGGAAGGTAATGAGATGGCTATCGATCTGATTTATAGGGATAATCCGGTGCAGTGGCCTGTCGTCGAACGGGCCGCCCGATTGCGGGAAACAGTGATATCCGGGCCTTTGCAATTGGTGGAGGGGGATCTTGCCTTTATGAGCTTAACGCCAATCTGGGTAAAGTCGGCGGAAGATAATGGCAATGAACGATACTGGGGGGTTGCCAGTCTCGTTATCAACGCGGAAACGCTCTATAAAAAAGCCGGCATAATCCCGTCCGAACGCAATATTGAACTTGCCATCCGGGGCGTCGATGGAACGGGTGTGCAAGGTGCTGTTTTTTTTGGTGACCCAGCATTGTTCAATAAACATCCTATCCTGATGGATACGACCTTACCCAGCGGTTCCTGGCAGTTAGGCGCTGTTCCCAGAAATGGATGGATGCAGTTTTCTCCCTATTACAAATGGATATGGATTTTTGGCATCAGTTTTTCCATGGTAACTGGAATTCTGGTTTTTATCTGGATCAGCAATCAGATCCGTCAGCGTAATGCTTTAGCGGAAGCGAAGCAAACGGCGGAGAGCGCGAACCGCGCCAAGTCGGAGTTTTTGTCGCGCATGAGTCATGAGCTGCGTACGCCGTTGAATGCCATTCTTGGATTCAGTCATTTACTTGAAGTCAGCGGAGCACAGCATTTCGATCTCAAGCAGAAGCAATATGTGGATTATATACAGAGTAGTGGACATCATTTGCTGTCGCTGATTAATGAAGTTCTGGATCTAGCTAGAATCGACGCCGGGAAATTTGATCTGCACATAGAAAAGGTTTCACTCAGGGATGTTGTCGATGAATGCCTGGTGCTTTCCCAGCCGCTCGCATTTGCGAATGATATTGCTTTGTCCAGCGAATGTACGGAGAGCGGCGATTTCTATGTCAGCGCGGATGATCAGCGATTGAAGCAAGTACTTCTGAATCTGGTTTCCAATGCGATCAAATATAACCGGATAGGCGGAAAGGTTGCCGTCTCGTGCGGCAGGATCAATCTAGGCTGGATTCGCATTGCGGTGACCGATTCCGGGCTTGGCATACCCGAGGAAAAACAGGGCCAGCTTTTTCAACCTTTTAACCGCTTGGGCATCGAGGATTCACAGATCCAGGGTACAGGCATCGGATTGACCATTACCAAAAGTCTGGTAGAAATTATGGGCGGTCAGATCGGTTTTGCAAGCAATCCGGGTGAAGGTTCCGTTTTCTGGATAGAGCTGCCGGAAGCCATGGAAAGCGAGCGGCAATCCGGTAAAGCCGGTGGAAATGGCGTGGCTGACGCTGAAACGGGGTTTATGAATCTGAATGCAAAAATTCTTTATATTGAAGATAATCTGTTTAACCAGAGACTGATGTTGCAGATCATGGCGCAATTTCCTGGTATAACACTGATGATTGAACCCAATGCGGAAGCTGGTCTGGCAGCGGTCATGCGGGAAAATCCGCACGTTATTCTGATGGATATCAATTTACCTGGTATGAGCGGTATTGAAGCGCTCAAAAAAATCCGCAGCATGAAAGCGCTTGCACATATCCCCGTAATCGCTGTAAGTGCGGCGTCTATGGAGAGTGATATTGAGAAGGGCATGCAGGCAGGCTTTAATGCCTATATCACCAAACCATTCAAACTGCGGGATTTGCTGAAGACGATTGAACAGGCGCTGCGCGCCACGTGATATTTCTCAGGTGAATACATCAGGGGTTGTTGATTGCCTGATGTGCGACTGTAATCGTCTCTCTGTTGTGTATGGCTGCGGAATTGTGTGCATTTCTTCCGTTGGCATGGAGATCGGAGGTTTGTTCGCCATTGCCAGGAGCCGGATGATCAAGTGCTATGCAATTGATCGCCAGATTGTTCATTATCATGCTGAAAGGTATTCTGGAAAAATGCTGTACGGTGATTTGATTGTGTTGCGCGGTATCCGGATACTTGTTCACTTGTCGGTTATGTTATGCGGTCTGTGGTTGTTCCGGTTTCCCGATACAGCCTATGGTTTCGATTGGTCGGTATCGGAAATACATTATCAGTACGGTAACCTCAAACAGCCGTTTCTTCAGGCAGAGAGCGGAACATCGGTGATTACTTTCCAGCATGCCAGCGGCTGGCGTTTTGGCGACAATTTCTTGTTCTTTGATGTGGCTGTGCCGCATGACGGCAAGGTGGGCTACTACGGTGAGTATTACGGTAATCTGAGTCTGGGAAAAATCACCGGTATTGATCTGGCGATCGGGCCGGTCAAGGATTTGGGCGTGCTCATGGGGATCAACTGGGCGCCCGGGTCCGGCGTGCGCAAATATCTGCCGGGTGTGCGTATCGCCTGGGATGTGCCCGGATTCGCTTTCCTGAATTCGGATTTTACAGCTTACATTGACGACAGTAGTGCAAGGATCCAGGAGACCGACAGTTTCATGGTCGATATCAATGGCCGTTATCCCTTTGAATTGTTGAATTCCAGATTCAGTATAGAAGGTCACATCGAGTATATTGGCGAACGGCAGAATCCGTTCGGTGTAGTACATGCCTGGCTGTTCTATCAGATACAGTTTCGTTATGATCTGGGTCACCGGCTGCTGGAGCGGCCGCAAAAACTGTTTATCGGAACCGAATGGCAGTACTGGAGCAATAAATTCGGAACGCGTGTGAATGAGAATGTTTTTCAGGCGTTGCTGGTCTGGCGGTTATAACTTTCACATTTCGTACGAGACCATTGTTAATCCGCCAGGTGATTTTGCACTTGTCTGATTTTTGCAATGCGTGCTTCGCGCACTTTGGTATTGATCGCATTGGGCAACAGGGCATTGTCAGTGATTTTATCCCTGAGCGATGCCGCTATTGCACCGGCGTCTACACGTTGTGCAGCGGTGAGCGCCCGGTTTAGCAGCGTAATCGGTGGGTAAGGCCGCTCGGCGTAACCGGGGCGGCCATGAAAATCACTCGCGCAGGCCAGCAAAAACGTCTGGAATCGATCGGGTTTGCGGTAGGCATCGGTCGCGTGAAACAGATCAGCCACTGTGGCGGCATTCAATTCCCCGGTGCGGTGTACCTTGCCATGGAGCTGTGCGACTAGCACGGCGAGATTGCGCTCATCTCTGGGCGCGCGAATGCGTTCGCATAAATTCTGTACAAGTTGTACGCTGCGCTGTTCATGACCGATATGCCGCGGCCATTCTTCCGGCGGTGTAGTGCCTTTGCCGAGATCATGCAGCAATGCGGCAAAACGTACCGGCAGGGCATAATTTCTGGAGGCCGCAAAGTCGATAACCATCATGGTGTGTACGCCGGTATCGATTTCCGGATGGGCATGTGCCGGTTGCGGTACGCCGAACAGAACATCGATTTCGGGCAGAATACGCGCTAATGCGCCACATTCGCGCAGCATGTAGAACATACGCGAGGGATTGCTTTCCATCAAGCCGCGGGAAATTTCCTGCCAGACGCGTTCCGGCACCAGCGCCTCGACTTCGCCGTTATGCACCATGTCGCTCATCAGTGCGAGTGTTTCCGGTGCGATGCGGAAGCTGAAACGCGCAGCAAACCGGGCGATGCGAAGAATACGCACCGGGTCTTCCGAGAACGCCGGACTGATATGGCGCAGAATGCCGGCTTCCAGATCGGCTACGCCGTTGAATGGGTCGATGATGTTGCCGTCTGCGTCTTTAGCGATGGCGTTAATGGTCAGGTCGCGCCGCACGAGATCTTCCTGCAGTGTGACCTGCGGCGTGGTGAAGATCTCGAATCCCTTGTAGCCACGCGATATTTTGCGTTCAGTGCGCGCCAGCGCGTATTGTTCCTTGGTTACGGGATGTAAAAAAACCGGGAAATCCTTACCCACCGGGCGATAGCCCAGCCGTACCATTTCTTCCGGCGTGCTGCCGACAACCACATAATCATGATCTTTTACGGGCAGACCCAACAATTCATCGCGTACTGAGCCGCCTACCAGGTAAGTTTTCAATGCCGGGACAAGTTAAGCGAGGCCAAGAAGCCGGGGTGAGATTTCTTAAATGAAATCAAAAATATCATTTTTTTTCAACAAAACCCAAACGTTCTTTGAGTGTTGGCGGGTTATGATCATGTTCCAGTACGTTGGCATAATACACCGTGTTTTTGAGTACTTTCTTGACATAGTCGCGGGTTTCGCTGAAAGGGATGGTTTCGGCGTAAACTGCGCCTTCAAGAATTTTCTCGTCATCCCGCCAGCGTCTTGCGCGTCCCGGTCCGGCATTGTAGGCAGCGGATGCCAGCAGGGGCTGGCTATTCAACGTTGTGTACACATGTTTCAGGTAGTAAGTGCCCAGCCGCAAATTAATATCGACCCGGGTAACCAGGCTTTGCTGAAAATTGTCGATGCCGAGTTGCTTGGCGACCCACTGGGCGGTATCAGGCATGAGTTGCATGAGTCCCCGGGCACCTGCGCTGGAAGTGACATCGGCAAGAAACCGGCTTTCCTGGCGGATAAGACCGTAAACCCAGGCTTCGTCGATATCCTGTTCCTTCAAAACGGGGCGCAGCGTTTCGCGGTGCGGTGTGGGAAAACGCAGTTTGAAGTCGTGTTGCTGTACTGTCCTGTTCGCGGTATTGATCGAGCGGTCATAATGACCGTGGCGCTGTGCGACTTCGGATGCGGCCAGGAATTGACGGTCATTAAAGTTACGTACGGTCCAGACCCATTCCCGATATGCTTCAGTGCGCAAACCCATCCGGTAAAACGCCAATGTGCGTTGAACACCGGGCATTTTTTCCATGGCGGCTATTTCTGCAGCAGTTGCCGGACGGGAATCCTTTGCTGCTGTAAGGATGGTGCCGAGTTCTTCTTTGGCAAGCTGGCCGTAATAATTATGCTCGTTGCTGAGCGGTATCAGAATTTTGTTGGCATCCAGCGAAAGGCCTTTTGCTTTCAGCGCCCGTGCCCGCCAGTAACGCCATGCGCCGTCCTCCTGCTCATCGGCGGACATGCGGTGGATCGCATTCAGTATACTATCCCAATTGCCTGCGCGCAGTGCTGCGCGTGTCTGCCATGCCAGCAGCGTGTCCGTCATCGGATGCAGTGTTTTGGTTTGTTGTGCGGCATTGAACCAGCCTAATGCGCGTGGATCATGCCGCATTGCGGCACGGTAACCAAGCCTGGCCAGAAAATAGGACTGGTCGGATGGCGACAGTGCATCTTTGATTTTCAGCCACTTCGCCAGTGCCGGATTGGTATCGTTGCTGAGTAAACGCAATAGCGCAAACAAGGCTATCTCACGATCTGCACGCGATCTGATTTTATTCTGACGTGTTTTGAGATAGTGCAGCGGATTCTGCGCAGCTGCGTTTAATTCATCGCGGTTGAGCGCCTCGCCTGTAGGAATGCGGTTATTGATAAAAATTGCCATACCGGTTTTGCCGGCTTCGAGTGCCAATCGGATACGCGCCCACCGGTCGTCGACGGTGATGATATTTCTGGCCATCAGCGTATTGAAAACAGGTGTGCAACTGTCAGGCATGCTGTCGGCGGTAAACCACAGCTGACGCGCTTTATACTGAGCATCTGCATCACTTGTTTCAATACGATGCTGATAGGCATAGCACAATAATTCAGTGTCTTTGTTTTCGAGTTTCCCGAATTCACTTTCAAACAACGCCCATTGCTGAGTCTGGGCAAGCAGTTTGAGCCAGTCGGTGCGTAATCGCTCGGCCATCAGCGTATCGTTGTGACGTGTGAGAAAATCGCGTATTGAAGCGGTGCTGGCTGATCGCAGATACAAACGGAACTGGTAAAAATCGACATAAGGTGCGAGAACGTGGTTTCGCAGTAATCCGGCTTTTTCAGCCAGTAGTGCGGCGTTGCCGTCCTGGAATGCTTTGCGTGCGATGAGAAAATCCTCGTCGTGCTGAAAGGATGCATGTGCTTGAACGGCGGCAAGCATACTCGCATGGACAAGAATGAAAAGGCTGATCAGGAATTTGTTCATGATATGGAAAGTACAAACAAAACATCAAAAAACCGAACATCGCGAAACCGCTGCTTTTTCATGATCAGCATTTTCCCTGAAACTGCTGAACTAAAATTGTGAAGATTGTATCGGTTCTTTTGCTTCAAGGTGAAACTATCGCAGTAATTATCCGTATCAAAATAATTACTACGATAACTGACGGGCTGTGCTGCGATGCATTTATTCCTGAGATGCCGGTAACATTAAATCAGGTTACGCCTTGTCCCAGCATGGCATCGGCAACTTTAACAAAGCCGGCGATATTCGCGCCATCCACGTAATTGACGCTGCCATCCGGTTTTGTGCCGTATTGCAGACAGGAGCGGTGAATGGCTTGCATAATCTCAAGCAGGCGTGCATCGACTTCTTCATGTGTCCAGGACAGGCGCATGGCGTGTTGGCTCATCTCCAATCCGGAAGTGGCTACACCGCCGGCATTGCTGGCTTTACCCGGTGCGTACAGTACGCCGTTCTGCTCAAAGCATTCAACCGCTTCAGCTGTCGATGGCATATTGGCGCCTTCCGCAACGCAGATAACCCCATTTTTGACCAATGTTTTGGCGTCTTCTTCGCTGATTTCGTTCTGGGTTGCGCAGGGTAACGCAACATCCACGGGGACATGCCAGGGCTTGGTGTCGGGTAGGAAGGTTGCGTTGATGCGTCTGGCATATTCGTCGACACGGCCGTATAAATGATTTTTAACTTCGGATAATTCAGCGAGTTTCTCTACGGTGAAGCCGTCTTCGTCTACCACAGTGCCGCTTGAGTCTGAAATGGTGACTACTTTTGCGCCTAGCGTCATGGCTTTTTCAATGGCAAACTGTGCCACATTGCCGGAACCGGATATCGATACGCGCATGCCGTCGAGTGAGCGTCCGGCATGTTTGAGGACTTCCTGTGCGAAATAAACGGTACCATATCCCGTTGCTTCCGGGCGCACCAGTGAACCGCCAAAACTGAGACCTTTTCCGGTAAAAATACAGTCCGAGCGATTGAGCAGTTTTTTCACCATACCTGCCATGTAACCGACTTCGCGGCCGCCGACACCGATATCGCCTGCAGGCACGTCGGTGTCCGAACCGATATGGCGGAACAATTCACTGGCGTAAGCCTGGCAGAAGCGCATGATTTCGCCCGGGCTTTTACCTTTGGGATCAAAGTCTGCGCCGCCTTTTCCGCCACCCATCGGTAATGTAGTCAATGCATTTTTAAAAGTCTGTTCAAACGCCAGGAATTTAAGAATCGAGAGATTTACTGAGGGGTGAAAACGTGTGCCACCCTTGTAAGGGCCGATTGATGAACTGTGCTGAATACGGTAACCGCGGTTTACTTTAACTTCACCGTGATCGTCCATCCATGCGACACGGAAAATAATAGCACGTTCGGGCTCTACCAGGCGGTCCAGGACACCGTGTTCTGCATAGCGCGGATTTTCCATAATAAAAGGCCAAAGACTACCCATGACCTCCTTGACAGCTTGTATGAATTCCGGCTGGACTGGATTGCGACCCGCAACATAGTCGCAGAATTCCTGAAAATTTTTATATTTCATCGTTTGATTTCCCCGGTATAAGAAAGGTTATTCATGAATGCTTAATTCTGCCAAATAAATGCATGGATTGCATAGTATTTTTATTAAAAAACGTAAAAAGGATGTTTTTTTGTAATTATGCCTATGATAGGCAGGCAATATGATAGAGAATGTGCATTCATCTAAAGACAGATTCTGCATTGATTTAATGTATTTAATGTGTATTGGCCAATATGAAAAAAATTTCCAGAAGAAATGTAATCCGGTACGGACTGGCGGGCACGGTTCTCGGCATCGCGGGTGTGGCGAAGAGCTGGGATCAGGCGCTGCTGGCGCCAACGCCTGCTGAAGTGGAAGGTCCTTTCTATCCGGTAGCCGATCAGGCTGACAAGGATGCGGATATGACACGGATTACGGGGCGTACAGGCGTGGCAAAAGGAGAAGCGATCATTGTTGAAGGTACAATAACCGATATTTCCGGAAATCCGGTTGCTGATGCTGTAATCGATGTCTGGCAGGCCAATGCGGCAGGCCGGTACAATCACCCGAGGGATCCGAATCCGACGCCGCGGGATCCCGATTTTCAAGGATGGGCCGTTATCCGAAGCGATGCGGACGGGCATTACCGGTTCAGAACGGTAAAACCCGGCGCTTATCCGGCGACAAAAACGTGGATGCGTCCCCCGCATATTCATTTCAAAATTTCCGGAAAGGGTTTCCGGACTTTGATCACACAGATGTATTTTCCTAATGAATTGCTCAATGAAGCCGATTTATTGTTGCGCAACAAATCTCCGAAGGAACAGTCGGCAATGATTGCAAAAGCCGATGGTGATCACGAAAATTTAACTGTATATGCCTATAGTATTGTGCTGATTCCGGCGCAGCGTTAAACGGCCGATTGGATAGAAGGGGGTGACCTGATTGATAGCATCATCCGGATTGTATGAAACTCGACTCGATTGATTACAAGAAAATCATTGCTTGGCCGGATCTGCTTGCCCAGATCATTAGTATTGATGCAGGTTCTGATACCTGTTTTCAGGAAATGGACCAGTTGATTCGTTCGGATCAAGGCATGGCGTTGTTTGTGCTCAGGGTGGCTAATTCAGCGATGTACAACTGCGGTAAACCGATCAAGACGATTCCGCATGCCATTAATCTGCTGGGTATCAACATTATCCGTTCGCTGGCGGTGCTTTCTGTTTCGCGCGTCATTTTTACGAAAAATAAAAACACGCTCTTTCAAAGGCATGTCTGGCAGCATTCATTGTTGACAGCGCTGGCTTGTCAGCAAATATGCCTTGAGATGGAGGAATCAAAGTTAGCCGAGGAAGCCTTTGTTGCCGGTTTGTTACATGATATTGGGAAAGTTTTATTGCACTACAATTACCCGGATGATTATCCGGGTGTTCTGGGTTATGTGCTTGAGCATTCATGTTCGTGCGCAGAGGCGGAGCGGAAATTTCTCGAAATCAACCATAATGATGTCGGCAAACGCGCCATTGTCGAATGGAAGTTGCCGGCATATTTTGTGGATTACACAGGGACAGATCTGGAGTCATTGCATCGTAGTCAAACAGAGAACAAAGTCATGCTGTTTCTTGTCATTGCGAACAGTGTCATCAAAAACGCAGGCTTTGGGGCGCGTATGCTGACATTGACTGCGCGCCGGGAAAAATTGATGTGCCTGGGCGCCGATGCTGCGCTTTGCAATTTTTTGCTGGATGATGCTTTTCTGCAGAAACTGCTGCACAGCGATATTTATCTTCATGGTTTCTAATCATATGATAACTGATTGATATATCAATATGATGCCATTTGTAGAATCCGATCTGGAACATAAGCTAGTCATTACCTCAATAGGGCAAAACATATGGGGTACTCTCCGGAGCAATACCGCAACAGCGCTTGACCGGCTAAAACTCAGGCCGCTGCTTGAACCGACCGTTTTTTTACTGCATCAGATGACCGTGCATGCGATAAAAGCGCTGCATTACAACGTATTCAAACAAATCATTCTGCATGACTTCGGTTTTAGCGATATCGATCACGAAATTGAATTCGATGCTATGTTCGAGAATGAAATTAATGAGCATGGCGACAAGAATATCGCTAAATTTTGCAGAGAAAATAGTTTATATGTCATGGTATCTTTTCCGGACACGGAAGATACCATTGCCGCCATCAGTGCACCGTGTTTCTGCTGTGATGCCATTCGGTTGAATGACAAATTGATCAAAACACTCGGCTATCGGCTGGAAATACAGGAGATGGCCGGTCAACCGAATTTTTATTCGGGAACACTCAACCTTTACAGGCAGCGGATGGATCTGAGCGTATTCAGACCACCGGTATTGATGTCCCGGTACGATCAAGAGACCAGTTCCAGGGAAATTTTTACACAGCTTTCGTATAGCATCGTTTGTTTTAACAGCCTGGGAACAATTCAGTCGCTATCGCCATCACTGCTGTCGCAGCTTGATCTGAAAGAAAACGAATCTTCAGTGGCAGTGTTTTTAAGCGCAATTCCGAAACGATTCTATAATGACGTGATTTGGGGCGTGATGATGGATACGCCGCACGGTAAATTTGAAAATTATCGGATGCGTCTCAAAACGGGTGATGATCATGGAACATCGGTGCTTTTTAATGTCAGCGGTTTTCGTGACAGTCAGGGAATCATTCATACCCTTTGGCAGGAAATATCCCTGGATGGAAAAAACAGTAGCGCGTTATCGGAAGGCTCCATACTGAATGAGGCCCGGGTGCATAATATAACCCGCAACTATGTTCCGCAGCTTGTTGAACAGAAAGCCAGAGAAGTGGTCCGGTTGGGCGGAAACCTGCTCAGTAACGAGGAATGTCATATCGCAATCCTGTTTTGCGATATTGTAGGTTTTACGACTTACGTCGAAAAGAATGAAAAGGAAGAATCCATTATTCATACATTAAATTCCATTCTGCGCAGAATATCACTGTCCGTAAAAAAACATGGTGGTTTTATCGATAAATTTATGGGTGATTGTATTATGGTGCTTTTCCGCAATCCCCGGGATGCCGTTATTGCCGCACTTGAAATGCAGAATCACTCAGTGGATATCAATTTTTTACGGGAACGCGCAAATCTTGACAGGTTATTGCTGCGCATCGGTATTCACTGGGGTAAGGTCGTCATAGGTAATGTAGGCACGCCGGAAAGACTGGACTGGACAGCCATTGGTGATGTCGTCAATACCGCGTCGCGCATAGAAAAAAACTGCCGTCCTGAGCATGTGCTGATCAGTCAGAGCATGCGTGATGTCATTGAAACCGGTGAGAAACCGGATTTTAAATATGGTGAAACATTTAGTATCGTTGCAAAGGGTAAAAAGAATGCACTACCGGTTTGCTACGTTTATTCGGCGGATTAGTGCGTCTGTCCACGGAGTGGATTATCTCTTGGCTTATATAGATTGTTTCGTCCCGGAGGCAGCTATACCTTCCAGCGCCTCCAGTTCCGCCACAGTGAATCCGGCCTGTTTCCTTGCTTCGTGGTGAAAGGGCGCGGATAACTGTCCCGAAAAATACTGACTCAGTAGATCCCGGAATGTCTGTTCGCAGTCAAGATGGCGCTGATCGCAGAAGTATTTAAACCAATGCGATCCGATCTTCACGTGCCCGATTTCGTCGCGCAGAATAATGTCCAGAATGGCGACCGTTTTCTCTTCCTGTACTGCGCGCAGGCGCTTGATAATACCGGGGGTGACATCCAGTCCTCTGGCTTCCAGCACGCGCGGCACGAGCGCCATCCGTACCATGGGATCAAAGTCCGTTTTCCTGGCCATTTCCCACAGGCCGTTATGCGCCGGAAAATCGCCGTAATCATGACCCAATTCATTCAGGCGCGTGCGCAGCAGCTGAAAGTGATACGCTTCTTCGTGAGCAACCTTCACCCAGTCGCTGTAAAACGGTTCGGGTAATTCGCGAAACCGGTACACGGCATCCCACGCAAGATTGATCGCATTGAATTCAATATGTGTGACGGCATGAATGAGTGCCGTGAGCCCGGCTTTTGTACCCAATCGCCGCTTGGGTACATTACCGGGGAGGACAAGCTCGGGCCTAGCCGGGCGTCCCGGTTCACGGATGGGTTCGGGAGCATTTTCAGATACGAGCGATAGCAAGCCGTTGCGCCACTTTTTTGCGGTCAACTCAGTAAGCCGCACTTTGTCTTCCGGCGCACAGGCTTGCAGACAGCAATATGCGGCGTCGAATAAAGATTCTGTTGGGTTACAAGTCACGGGAACCATATAGAGCAACCCTAATGATTATAATAAAAACCTGTTGATAGGCATCCGGGTAGTCGAGAATATTCTGCTACAGCACATCGAGATCAATTTATGTTAGCGGAACCCTTGAAACTTGCGTGAATTATGCTTGATCCACCGTAAACGCTCCACACCTACGTCAAATCGATTCGTCATTTTTCACTTCTCGATTATCGTGAGCCTTTCCCACTTTCCCACTTTCCCACTTTCCCACTTTCGCACAGATAGAACTTTACACCGAAAATCTAATGTTTTGTTGCATTGGATTCATGGGGTGTTTTTGCAGTAGATCATGATTGCGGTTGTATCGAAGGCCCCGGTCTGCTTAAAATAATCGAATGCTATTAAGTTACGGGTAAAGTAAAAATCAGAAGGAGTAGGAAATGAATCGTATGAAGAGGGATTTAGCAGTATTTGTTGTATCTATTTGCTTATCGATCAACCTGGTTTTCTCACAGGCATTGACAGACGATTACATTAATACGATTTATGTCCGCATGGATGCACAGGTCGGGATGTTAGAGCAGGATGGAATGCTAACAATTGCGAATGGACCGGTCACGGATTTTCCATACTACCGCGATGGTGTTTTGACGATTCCGCGTGTGGATACCGATGAACAGCCCGGTGCATTTCTGGATGGTTTGTTTATATTCGATTCCAATAGCAACAGCTGGCAACTGCAAGAATTCAAATCCGCCGAATTAACACCTACCTCTGGACGCTCCGTCTACTTCCTCCAGCCAGACGATAGTGTGGAGGCACATATCACAGATAGTTTTCCCGTTCAGGTATTTCTGAATATCCGGGGACACTTATCCAATGGCTGCGTAGCCATTAGAGGAATCCACCAGCGCCTGAAAAATGGCCGGTTTGAAATCACCGTTAATGCTGTGAGCATGGTACCGGACGATGGTAGCGTTGTATGTACTCAGGCTTTGGTTCCGTTTGAGAGAGTGGTGCCATTACAGGTCTATGGCTTGCCGAGGGGTATCTATAGCTACATTGTCAATGGCGAGATCGAAGGATCGTTCGAGTTGACCGAGGGCAATACCTTGTAACTCAGGCGGGAAAGCGGTTTATTTGCGGAGTGTTTCTGATCCCGTATACACACGTGGTAGTGCCAGCATCCCGACTTATTTTGTCTTGGGAAAAGCGCGCACTTGACATTCGGTCATCATCTCTGTACGCTCCGCAACCTTACTTCAGGTGCCTTTTGTTAACAAGAGGTTAAACGGGAAGCTGGTGTGTTTTATGCATTAGAACCTGTTCATGATTTCACTGAAGGGCGCATTGTTGCGTTAAAATCGAACTCAAAATGCTTACGTGCTTCGAGTATGCTGCGCTTTTTACTCGGCGTGGGCGGCCTCGCCCTACGGGCCAGCCTACGGCTGCTCGCTGCGCTTTGCTTGCGTCGTTCAATTTTGCCTGACACCGCGTCCCCCCTTGATCGAGATCTTGAGCAGTTTCTTGGAACAAATCCAGCACTGCCCCCGCAACGGTAAATGAGCCAACAGTCTGCAACGAACGCCACTGTGTCAATGTACGGGAAGGCGCAGATTGAGGATATTCCGACGAATATCGCTACTCATGAGTCCGGAGACCGGCCTGATGTAAATACAATGGTATTGCGGAGGGCGTTACCGTCTGGATAGCATCTTTGTGCTCAGGCGATATTGATCTGTTTCTTTCCTCTGCGGTCCTTTTTTAACCCGATAACGCGCGGGTGGCGCGGAGGAGAACAGCATGGAACAATACAATCGGTTTGCGGCGATCATGGCTGCAAGCGGCGTGCGCGCCGCTGAATTTCTGCCTGGCATGGTCATTATGACACTGGTTGCGGCTGATGCAGCGGCGGGCAGCATACCGCAGAATAATTATCCTTTTGAAAAACCCATCATTGTAACAGCAGCGCGTACAGCGCAATCCGCCGACGTATCATTAGCCTCAGCGACGGTGATTACACGTGAAGATATCGAACGTCAGCAATCCAGGTCGATCCAGGACTTACTGCGTGGCGTGACCGGCGTGAGCATCATGAATCATGGTGGTCCGGGAAAAAGTACATTTGTACAGATGCGCGGCACCGAATCCGATCATATTATGGTGATGATCGATGGTATCCGGGTGGGATCGGTGACATCGGGTACCACTGCATTTGAAAATATTCCGCTTGAGCAGATTGAACGCATTGAAATTGTTCGTGGGCCGCGTTCAAGTCTGTATGGTTCTGAAGCGATCGGCGGGGTGATCCAGATTTTTACCCGTAAAGGAAGCGGTGGCAGCGGTTTCAGTCCCAGCTTCAGTTTTGGCGGCGGCAGTTACGGTACATTGAACGGTTCGGTCGGGCTGTCGGGATCAAGTGAGCGAGGATGGTTTAACCTGACGGCCAGTGGTATAGGTACTAAAGGTTTTAATGCATGCACGGGCAGCGATACGGCCGGTTGTTTTACGGTTGAACCCGATCGTGACGGTTATCGTAATGTGGCTGGTTCGGCGCGTGCCGGTTACCGGTTTGAGAACGGTCTGGAACTTGACGCCAACTTTATGCATTCCGCCGGTAGAGCACACTATGATGGCAGCTTTGTCAATGTGTCGGAGACACTGCAGCAGGTGTTTGGCGGTTCCGCGCGTTATTCGCCGCTGGATTTCTGGCGTGTCAATCTGACTGCAGGCCGCAGCCGCGAAGACAGCGATAATTTTCTGGAAAGGTTGTTTATGTCGCGTTTCAATACGACACGCGATACAGTGAGTCTGCAGAATGATTTTACGATCAATCCGAATCATCAATTGACAGTGGGTATGGATTATCTGCATGATCATATCGACAGCTCAGAGGTGTTTACCAAAACTTCACGCGCAAACTGGGGTGCTTTTTCACAGTATCTTGCAACGGTTGAGCGTCATCGCGCGCAATTGTCATTACGCTATGATGATAATCAGCAGTTCGGTAGTTGGGTAACCGGTGGTGCGGGCTGGGGGTATGCCATTACAGATCGTATCAGTCTGACGGCAAATTTCGGCAGTGCATTTAAAGCACCGACATTCAATGAACTTTATTTTCCCGGTTTCAGTAATCCCGATTTACGTCCGGAAGAATCGCGCAGTTTTGAATTTGGTACACGTGGTAATATGGCATGGGGCAAATGGTCGTTGAATGTATATGATACGCGGATTGATAATATGATTGCCTTCGATGCCAATACTTTTTTGCCTGCCAATATCGCTCAGGCACACATACGTGGATTGGAAGCCGTGCTCAGTACAACAATCCGCGGCTGGCTGTTGAATGGTAATCTGACGTTTCTCGATCCGGAAAACCGTTCCGCCGATGCGAGCAGAGGCAATATACTGCCGCGGCGTGCGGAACAATCCTTCCGTCTTGATATTGACCGTGAGTTTGGTCGGTACCGTATTGGTGCCATGTTCCTGGCAGAAGGCGAACGCTTCGACGATCTCGGCAATACACGGAAACTGGACAGCTATGTCAAGTTTGACCTGCGCGCCGAATATATCTTAAATAAACATTGGCGTTTGCAGGGACGTATTGAAAACCTGTTTGACAAGCATTATGAAACAGCGGCGTTTTTCAACCAGCCGGGACGTAATTTCTTTGCCATGATACGCTATCAACCTTAATCAAGGAGTCAAGATGCTTACTTTATCCATACGCCATCAAATGATTATCGCGTTACTGCTCACCGTGTTAATGATCATTACGCGCAGCCATTATTTTGTATCGATGCATAACCTACCGGGTGCATCCTGGGCGGTCTTTTTTCTCGCGGGTGTTTATCTGCGCGCTGTGTGGCCATTACCGGCTTTGCTGGTATTGGCCTGGTGGCTTGATTATATGGCTTATGCCTGGGGTGGGGTGAGTGACTTCTGCCTAACGCCTGCATATACTCTCCTGCTACCGGCTTATGCATCACTTTGGCTGGCCGGTCGCTGGTATGCCGAACGGCATCACTATGCATGGCGCTCACTGATGCCATTGTCCTTGAGCATCATGTCAGGATTAATCCTGTGCGAACTGTTTTCCAGTGGTGGTTTTTATTTCTTCTCGGGCCATTTTGCCGATACCACATGGCTTGAATATGCCGAACGGATGTCGGTCTATTTCCCGATGTATGCCGAATCATTCCTGTTCTATGCGGGTTTTGCCATTGCAATACATATGATTATTGTTTCCATTCGGCAATTAGCACATTCACGTGATATAGCCAGTGATTGATCAATGAGTGATTGCAATGACGCAGACCAGGCCCTGCGGTATCGCAGGCGCATGCAGCGTAAGAAGGAAATCGTGGATGCCGCGATTGCCCGTGCCGATCAGACTAAAGGATTGTTGTTGGTGCTGACGGGAAACGGTAAAGGCAAGTCCAGTTCCGCATTCGGGATGGTTGCGCGCGCATTAGGACACGGTATGCGGGCTGCAGTTGCGCAATTCATCAAGGGGCGCTCGGATACCGGCGAGGAAGCGTTTTTCCGTCAGCATGCCAACATCGTCTGGCATGTGCTTGGTGAAGGTTTTACCTGGGATACGCAGAATCTGGAACGAGATACCGAAACGGCGCGACGCGGCTGGGCGGTCGTTCAGAACATGCTGCGTGATCCGCAACTGGATCTGATCGTGTTGGATGAGTTGACGTATCCGTTGAAATACGGTTGGCTGGATATAGCAGCCGTGCTGGAAGATTTACAGAACCGGCCATCCATGCAGCATGTGGTTATTACCGGGCGCGCCGCGCCACAGGCGCTTTGCGAACTGGCCGATACAGTGACCGAAATGCATGATGTCAAACATGCTTACCGTTCCGGAGTCATGGCGCAGAAGGGTATTGATCTGTAGTCATCTATTGTGAGGTAATGTGTGTTATCCGTGTAATGGCGTGCTATGAACGGATGTGCTGTTCGCGGTAGCGGCTGGTAGGGAGTCGTATTTATCTATTTTCATTTGATTTAATGTGCGGTTGTCAATGCGTTTTTAAGTTGGCAATCAGCGTTTTTAACGAACATTACGCTATTTTTGTAGTAACGATTATGGATTTATTCACCCAGGGTTTGCTTGGCGCAGGTATGGCGCAATCCGGTGCAAAGTATGAAGAAACACGTGTGGCTGCGGGTATCGGTTTTTTCGCAGGCATCATCGCGGATGCGGATATCTTGATTCAGTCGGAAAACGATCCCTTACTCAATATCGAGTTCCACCGGCATTTCACGCATTCCATTTTTTTTGTGCCTTTCGGTGCACTGATCGCTGCAGTATTCCTATGGCCTTTTTTACGCAAACGGTTGCCGTTTGCACGGATTTATCTGTTTGCTTTTCTGGGTTATTGCCTGAGTGGCGTATTGGACGCATTTACCAGCTACGGTACGCATCTGTTCTGGCCATTGAGTGATGCGCGTCTGGCACTCAATATCATTTCGGTGATTGATCCCGTGTTTACCTTGATATTGCTTGTAGCGGTTATCTATGCTTTTCGGAAATATTCCCATGCAGCGGCCCGTACCGGATTGTTGCTCGCGGGGGTTTATTTGTCGTTTGGCTGGGTGCAGTTGCAACGTGCGCAAGGTATCGCTGAAACACTGGCTGCCGAAAGAGGGCATACGATAGAACGGTTACTGGTCAAGCCCACGCTGGCTAATATGATACTTTGGCGATCGATTTATCAGAACGACGGCAGGTTGTATGTGGATGCCATACGCATAAGCCCTTTTTCGGATGCGCGCATCTATCCGGGGGACAGTATTGCATTGTTTGATCCGTCGCGCGATATGCCGGATTTGCCTGCTTCATCGACGCTTACTGAGGACATTGCACGCTTTACGCATTTTTCCGACGGACTGGTTGCATTGTGGTCGGAACAGCCTGAAACACTGATCGATGTGCGTTATTCGAATCTGCCCATGGCGTTGTCACCGTTATGGGGGATAGAAATCGATACGGCGCAACCTGACCGGCATGCGCAATATTCACTGTATCGCGATGCATCCAGTGAGACGCGTCAGAAATTCATCAATCTACTGATGGGCCGGGATCTGGATTGATAAAATTCATGGGTACTGCGCGTTTTGTTTTGTGAATGGTGTTACGGTGATTGCTATGTGGCCGAATGGGGGTGGCCTTGTAGTAAAAAAATTGTCGGTATTTTATGAATATCCGGTAATAAAGCTTGTTTCCATTCTTTGACCGTTTTTGTGGCAATCATTTCGCCGGCAGCAGTCAGGTGGGCTGCAATACATAAATCCGTATTATCCTGGCAAGTTTGCACGATATGTTCGAGTAATCCCTGATTACGGTACGGCGCTTCGATAAAAATCTGTGTTTGGTTATGTTTAATGGAGCGCTTTTCCAGCATGGTAATCTGCTGCAGTCTCGCGTGTTTCTCGATGGGCAGATAACCGTTAAAACAGAAGCTTTGTCCATTGAGGCCGGAAGCCATTAATGCCAAGATGATCGAAGAGGGGCCGACCAATGGAATAACTGGAATATTTTTATCATGTGCCAAGCGCACAAGATCACTGCCCGGGTCGGCGATAGCCGGGCAGCCGGCCTCAGATAACAGGCCTGTATCTTGGCCGGATAATACCGGCTGCAACAATGCCTCCAGATCACCCGGCTTTGAATGTTCATTCAATATGTGCAACTGAATCGCTTGTAGCGGCAGTTTACATGCGATTTGTTTCAGAAATTGCCGGGCGGTTTTGGGATGCTCAACGACAAAACAGGACAATGTTTGTATCGATGCCCTGACTGATGGCGGTATGATCCAGTCCATATCCGACGCGCTGATGGGCGTCGGGATCAGGTATAGTTTCCCGGTCATGTTATCGTTTCTTGCGCATTACTGTCGGCATGATATCGATTGGATTTTCAATCTGATATTTTTCTCACGCATTCGATTCAGCTTTCTGAAAATTATCTGAGATGCAAATCGTTATTCAGCAAGAATGATGATGAAACCTGGCCGACGCGCTTGGTGAAGCGGTCAAGCAGGCTCTCGCGGGCTGAGAAATTGACTATCGATTCAGCTTTTATTATCTCGCGTGCAACATACTCTGTACTGCCCATTGCATCCGCCAGACCCAGTTCAATACTTTTCTTGCCGGTCCATATCATCCCGCTGTAAATTTCCGGTGCGTCTTTGAGTCGTTCGCCTCTGCCTTGTTGCACAATGCGAATGAACTGCTCGTGAATTTCGTTCAGCAGCCCGGTGACATGTTCCCGCTGTTTCGGATCAAGCGGCGCAAACGGATCCAGGAAGCTTTTATGTTCTCCCGCAGTGAATAAACGGCGTTCGATACCGAGTTTTTCCATGGTTCCTGTAAAGCCGAATCCATCCATCAGGACACCGATCGAACCGACAAGGCTGGCCTTGTCAACAAAGATTTTATCAGCCGCAGCCGCAATGTAATAACCCCCGGATGCACAGATGTCGCCGATAACTGCGTACAGCGGAATATCCGGATACTGGGCACGCAACCGGTGTATTTCATCATTGATGTAACCTGCCTGGACAGGACTGCCGCCAGGGCTGTTGATACGCAAAATAACGCCTTGTGTGCTATTGTCTTTAAAGGCCGATCTTAAGCTTGCATTAATGTTGTCAGCATTATTGATACTATCCGGCATAATCATGCCATTCACATCAATGAGAGCCGTGTGCTTGTCAGAGATCCCGACTCCCGTACCTTCAAACAGGTCTGTAAAAGCAAGAAGAAGTATAAAAAGATATATGAAAGTCAGTGACTTAAAAAATATACCCCAGATCCGTACACGCCGTTGCTCACGCAACGCGGCAAATGCTAGCCCCTCGATTAGCTGACGTTCCCACTTCGGGTTAACCGGCTTTTCTTCCTCATCAGTCATAAACATTCATCCATTTATTGTTAGTCAGTATAGTAAACACATCACTTTATCGTCTGTGAAATGTTTCAATGAATCCAGGCATTATTATAGAGAATGAGAAAGCAAATTAAATTTCTTTTTGGTCTGCTTTTGATATTACACGGGTTTATTGGATAAGATCAGGCACGGATTACTTCTTGCTTTCAATCCATTTTCAAGACTATATCGATCGCAAGCAGGTGAATCAGCGATTGATAATAGCCGGTTTTAAATCGATTCTGAGCCTTTTGTTCTAACGAACACACCGTTTTCCTACCACCGTGACGCAAGAACCGTACCTGCACTATAATAAACAACATGAATCAATACACAAATCATCTCATAGATTGGAATAGGTATGCGTTACTGGCTGATGAAATCTGAGCCCAACAAATTCAGTATTGATAATCTGGCTGCCTTGCCTGGCCAAACGACAGTATGGGATGGCGTACGTAATTATCAGTCACGCAATTTTATGTGGAAACAAATGCACGTCGGTGATCTGGCATTTTTCTATCACTCCTGTTGTGCACAGCCCGGAATTGTCGGTATTGCCGAAGTAACTCATTCTGCTTATCCGGATGCGACACAATTTGATGCTAACAGCAGACATTATGACCCCAAGGCCAGTCAGGATAATCCGCGTTGGTTTAATGTTGAAATCACACTCAGAAAGAAAACGCGCTTACTGACGATCAAGGAATTGCGGCAATACCCGGAGCTCAAGCGCATGCGTATATTGCAAACCGGCAATCGATTGTCCATTACGCCGGTCGATCCGGATGAATGGAAGTTCATCCTGAAAATCCTGCAAGCCTGATTTATATCATGGAATGGTGGCTTATCTATTTGTTGCTGGGTGCCATCGTCGGCTTTTTTGCCGGGCTGTTGGGTATTGGCGGCGGCCTCATTATCGTTCCGGCATTGACTTTCTTCTTCACAGTACAGGGTTTTCCACCGGACCGTATTTTGCATCTTGCGCTGGGTACAACTATGGCTGCCATTATTTTTACAGCAGCGGCCAGTCTATATACGCATAACAAACATGGTGCGGTTAACTGGAAGATATTTAAATACATGGTTCCCGGTATTCTGGTCGGCACGCTGAGCGGCACTGTTCTGGCCGGAATGCTGTCCAGTATGGTGTTGCATGTGATCTTTACCGTGTTTATTTTTTATGTTGCGACGGATATGCTGCTGAAGCTTATTTTTAAGCCTGAGCCGGATACGGATTTGAATCCGCATTTTCATCGCGACTTTCCCGGAAAATCCGGTTTTTTTGCTGCCGGCGGCGTGATCGGAGTTGTTTCCAGTTTGGTCGCTATCGGTGGCGGTATCCTGACAGTGCCCTTTTTGATACTGCGCCGTATCAAAATGCAACATGCCATCGGTACGGCTGCCGCCATTGGTTTTCCTATCGCTGTGGCAGGTACAGTCGGATATATTCTGAACGGTCTCATGCAGTCATACGCTCTGCCTGAGTATAGTCTGGGCTATGTCTATCTGCCGGCTTTGGGCTGGCTGGCGCTGGCCAGTATGCTGACAGCGCCGTTGGGTGCAAGAACAACACATTCAGTCCGGACCGTCACGCTCAGAAAAATATTTGTCGTACTGCTGTATTGTCTGGCAATCAAAATGCTGCTAGGCTTGTTCGGCATGATTCAACCGGTGTGACAATATTTGTATGGACCGATGGGCATGATTTGTGCCGAAAACTTTATCAGGTCAGCTCATCATCCTTGAAATGTTGCTGAATTTCCAATATTTTATCTGGATACTTGAGTAACGCATTTACGCAGTCACGATCCAGTTTTGTATTGGATAATTGCCTCAATAACGCAAAAGCCTCTTCATTACTCCATGCCATTTTGTAGGTGCGACGTGAAGTCAGTGCATCAAATACATCGGCTACTGCGCTGATACGGGCCTCAATCGGGATTTCATCGCCTTTCAATCCCTTTGGATAGCCGCTGCCATCCACCGCTTCATGATGATACTCGGCAATATTACGCATGATGTTGACATGATCCAGTGCATATAAACTGAAATCATCAAGAATCGTGTCAATAATCTCACGTCCCTTTTCCGGATGTGTTTTCATCACGTCGAACTCTTCATCATCCAGTTTTCCGGGTTTACGCAGAATGCTGTCCGGAATACCGATTTTGCCAACATCATGTAACGGAGAAAACAGAAAAATGTGTTCGATCTGCTCGTCGCTGATGTTATAGTCTTGCGCCAGTTCCCGTGCAATAAGGCGCGCATAGTGTGCAGTACGGTCGATATGCTTGCCGGTTTCAATGTCACGGTAATGTGTCATGCTGCGTGCGGCCTGTACCGCAGCGATCAGCGTGCGGATGGCGGTCAATTCATTGATCACCATAAGCGCGATCAGGTGCCCATAGATATCGATTTGCCGCAAAATGGCAGGTGTAAAAGGATGTTCCTGTAACGAGTTGAAAAACAAAAAACCGATGAAAGCACCATTTTGATACAGCGGCATAGTGTAGCTGGACTTATAACCTTTGGTTGCAATGCGTTGGGTATGTTCATGCGTGCCCTGGATAAAAATATTTAAATCCTGCACCAGTCGCGGACATCGTTGTTCGATAATGTCGCGTAAAGAAGGCGCTGCGTTGAGCGGCGCCTCATAAGCGGTCATTGGATTATCGGTATCATCCGTACTATGCGTATAGGTTTTGAGCATATCCGTTTTTTCATCAAACAGCGCGATAGCCAAACGATTGATAAAAGGAAAATCCTGGAGAATGATCTGATGGATAAAACTCAGTTTATCGGATAACGGAATGTCTTCGTGTAATTGCGCAAGTGTGTCCTGATGCGCAAACAAATCCTCTTTCTGTGACAAATGGAGTTACCCTTTTTAAAATTACCGGGTCTTTATTACGTTATGCAATCCCCAGCATTTGCTGAATTCAAACCTGCATATTCATAATTTCCTGGTAAGCGGTGACTAATTTATTACGGACCTGCACCATGCTCTGGAAGGTAATATTAGCCTTTTGTAAGGAGATCATGACATCGTGCAAATCCATATTGGACTCGCCACTGACAAAATCCCGGGTCATTCGGTCAGCGGTTTGTTGCAGGTTGTTCGTCTTGTCTACGGCAGCTTTTAAAGTTTCACCGAAATCAACCTTGACCGCATCACTTTCCACTTCCTGCCGCTTTATGCCGGATGCCTGTGCTGAAGCTGTCCGCAGTTGATCAAGTATAGTATTAATTCCGGATTTATCCATGATACGACCTTATGAGTAAAAATTATCGGTTTGTTTGGTAAGCGGTTATTCCGTTTTTTAGTCTGCCGTGCAGAAAACTATAAGCATAATGGTCGTCAGGATAACATTGATTAAAGGGATGATTATGGCGGGAATAGGGCAGACAAATCCGCTTTATTTAGACATTAAGCGCATAAAAAATTATCGATAATGCATCTTTCGATCGTGTATTTGCATATCAGGTAAACACACGGGGTGGACTCAAGAGATGTTTACGGCTAATCATAATACAACTTAAATCATTGACACAGTACTGAATGAAAATTTCTTAAATCCATTTTGCATGAATAGATAAGCGAAAAAACACTCAGGCAGGAGAATATTTGTGGCCACGGTACCCAATGAAGTCAATACAGCAAATTCAGCTGCAGTACAGCCAGATACATCAGCAAGCTCAGCATTTGGATTAGACAAATTCAATCAGTTATCCCAGCAGAAAAAACTGGGTATCATGGTTGTCGCTGCAGCAACGGTTGCATTGCTGGTGGGCGCCTGGCTTTGGAGCCAGTCTCCGGATTACCGGGTGCTGTTTTCCAATGTTTCCGATCAGGACGGTGCCGCCATCATTAGCGCATTGCAGCAATCGAATGTGCCGTACAAACTTTCTGACGGTGGCGGGGCTATACTGGTACCCAATAATCAGGTGCACGAAATCCGGTTGCGTCTTGCCGGTCAGGGATTGCCGCGCAGCGGTCTGGCCGGATTTGAGCTAATGGAGAACCAGAAGTTCGGAACCAGTCAGTTTCTCGAACAAGTCAATTATCAACGCGCGCTGGAAGGTGAATTGGCGCGTTCGGTGCAATCACTGGCGGCTGTTCAAAGCGCACGTGTTCATCTGGCTATTTCGAAACCATCTGTTTTTGCAAGAGAAAGGCAACAGCCTACTGTTTCTGTATTGCTGAATCTGTATCCGGGGCGCGTGTTGGGCGAAGAGCAGGTCAGCGCTATTGTTCATCTCGTTTCCAGCAGTATCCCCAGTTTACCCACGAAGAATGTGACGGTCGTCGATCAGAACGGTAATTTGTTAAGTGGACAAGCACCGAAAAAAGAATCTAAGTTTGACGCAAAGCAATTGGAATATCTGCATGAGCTAGAAAAAAGTTACGTACAGCGCATCGAAAAAATACTGTCACCAATCACTGGTAGCGCCAATGTACGCGCGCAGGTAACAGCCGACTTGGATTTTTCGAGAATAGAGCGGGCCGAAGAAATTTACCGGCCCAATAATACACCGGACGATCCGGCTTCCGTTCGCAGTCAGCAGACGATGGAATCCTTGTCTACAGGCAATAAATTTGACGGTGGAATACCGGGCGCATTGACAAATCGTCCACCGGAACCTGCAATCGCTCCGATAGAGCTGGAAGGCGAAGACGGCGAGAAGAAGCCTGAACCACTGCCGACCGATCAGCGCAAGGAATCGACCATTAACTATGAAGTCGATAAAACGATACAGCATACGCAGTTACCGACCGGCAATATCAGGCGCCTATCCGCAGCAGTCGTTGTAAATTACCGGAGAATAATTGATGAGGAAGGCAATGTGACTTATGCACCGCTTTCCGGGGAAGAAATTCGGGAAATCAATCAACTGGTAAAAAATGCCATAGGTTATAACGAGGAACGGGGTGATACCTTAACGGTTACAAACAATCTGTTTAGTGACATTGATGACGCATCACAGAAAATGCCGCTATGGCAGGATCCTGACATCATCATGGCGGCGATGGAAATCGGTAAACAGCTGATCATTGCCGCCATTGTGCTGTTCTTTTTGTTAAAAGTTCTGCGTCCATTCCTGAAATCACTGACCGATGATCCCGCACTGGAAGAAAAAGAAACCGCTCAACTGCCTGATGGTATTGCAGCCGTTGATGAATCCGGGCATCCCGTACAGTTTGCGCCGGACGGTACGCCATTACTGAATCAGGAACCTACCGAAGAAGCGCTCAGAAAAGAGCAGTTTGAAAAGAATTTAAAAAGAATCAGACAGATGGCGATTGAAGAACCGGCTATTGTTGCTAATGTAGTGAAAGAATGGGTGAACAATGGATAATAATGGTTTAAAGAAAAGTGCTATTTTGCTGATGTCACTCGGTGAACAAGAAGCTGCATCGGTGTTCAAATTTTTGTCACCTAAAGAGGTTCAGAAATTGGGAACAGCCATGTCGACGCTGAATAATGTCACTCAGGCGGAAATTGAGAGTGTGATTGATGAATTCAGCGCGCAAGCATCTGGGAAAACCGCGTTGGGGCAGGATGCCAATGAATATATCCGCAAAGTACTGGTCAATGCATTGGGCGATGAAAAAGCTGCCAATCTGATTGATCGTATTTTGCATGGTGGCGATACAAGTGGTATCGAGGGTCTCAAATGGATGGACGCGCCGTCAATTGTTGAAATGATCAGGAATGAACACCCGCAGATTATAGCCACAATCCTGGTACATCTTGAACGTGACCATGCCAGTGAAATACTCAGCCTTTTTCCGGAGCGGTTACGCAATGACACATTATTGCGTATCGCAACATTGGACAGTATTCAACCGGATGCATTAAGAGAGCTCAACGATGTGCTCATGAAATTGCTGTCCGGCAGCGCCAATATCCGTAAAGCGCCAATGGGGGGAGTCCGCGCTGCAGCCGAAATACTCAACTTCGTACCTACTGCTCAGGAAGCCAGTGTCATCGAAAATATCAAGCAATATGACGAAGATCTGGCGCAGCAGATCATGGATGAAATGTTCGTATTCGATAATCTGGCTGATGTCGATGACCAGGGTATCCAGTTGTTGCTGAGAGAAGTACAGTCCGAATCCCTGGTGACCGCCTTGAAAGGCGCGCCGGAAGAAGTTCGGGAAAAAATCTTCAAGAACATGTCTAAACGTGCGGTTGAAGCACTCAAGGAAGATATTGAAGGCAAAGGACCGGTACGTGTATCCGAAGTAGAAGCCGAACAGAAAGAAATACTCAAAGTGCTGCGTCAGCTGGCTGAGAGCGGACAGATCGTACTGGGCGGCAAGGGTGAGGATAGTTATATTTAAGCCCGCTGGTTTACTCCGGGTGATCGAGTCTAAATAACCAGGTCCATACGTATGGAAACAACCGTTGTCATATCAAAAGACAAACTCAAATCGTGCCGGCTTTGGCAATGGGATATGTTGGATCAGTCCGTGCCGGATTCCACGCCGGCATGTCAGGAACAGGATACGCAGGCAGAAGAAAGGCAAGCTGATCACTCAAGTGAGAATGAGACCGTAGATCAAGAAAAAGAAGTCAGGATAACAGAAGAAGAGATTGCAGCGATATTGCAACAGGCCAGAGTGGACGGACAAAAACAAGGCCATGACGAAGGCTTGAGCAAAGGGTATCAGGAAGGCTACAACAAAGGGTATCAGGAAGGCCGCCAAGAAGGTGAATCTGAAATAAAAACGGAGTTGGCGCATGTCAATCGGGTATTTGAGCATCTTGGCGATCAGCTTCATACGCTGGATCAGCAGGTTGCACAAAATCTTTTAACACTTGCCATTGATCTGGCTAAGAAAATAACCATGCAGGCAATTGTCTTACGGCCTGAATTGATTCTTTCTGTTGTACAGGATGCCGTACGTCAACTCCCGGGCATTATGCAGCATATTCGTCTGTTTCTGCATCCGGACGATGCCAGAATCGTGCGCCAGTATCTGAATGAACAAATTTTGCAAGGCAATTGGGAAGTTTATGAAGACGATCAGATCGTTCAAGGTGGTTGCCGTATTGAAGCCGGCGGCAGTGAAGTTGATGCCAGTGTGGAAACACGCTGGCGCAGAGTTCTGGATGCTATAGGTCAGCAAAATGATTGGATTGAAAAATAACAGCGGTATGCACAGTCATCATGGTAATTGGTGCAGTTTTTTAGAAAACTGCAACCAGCTTATCCTGGCTGCCGATCCGATTTTGCCGAGCGGAACCGTAACGAAGGTTGCCGGTCTGGTCATGGAAGCAGTGGGTCTTAAACTTGCGGTCGGCAGCAGTTGTACTGTTTTTCTGTTTAACGGCAATAGCATATTCGCCGAAGTCGTCGGTTTCTCAGAAGGGCGCTTGTTTCTGATGCCGACAGGCGAAGTGTATGGACTGACGCCGGGTGCAAGAGTAATACCCACAGAAATTGTTGCGCAGGTGCCTAAAGTAGGAACGACACAGTATCCGAAAAGACGCGCCTTGGATCAGGCCAAACATGTCTACGTAGGACATGGATTGCTGGGGCGCGTATTGAATGGTGTCGGAGAGCCGTTGGATAATCTGGGGCCGATAAAGGCGGAAAAGTGCGTTCCACTATACAGCAGACCATACAATCCGCTCGAACGCATTCCGGTTTCTCAACCGTTGGATGTCGGTGTACGTGCCATTAATACATTGCTCACTGTTGGCCGTGGTCAACGCATGGGATTGTTCGCGGGCAGCGGTGTTGGTAAAAGTGTATTGATCGGCATGATGGCGCGCTACACCAGCGCCGATGTGATTGTTGTCGGTCTGATTGGTGAGCGCGGGCGCGAAGTTAAAGAGTTCATCGAAAACATATTGGGGCATGAGGGGCTCGGGCGTTCCGTCGTTGTTGCGGCGCCTGCGGATACCTCGCCGCTATTGCGTCTCCAAGGTGCGTCATATGCAACAGCGATCGCAGAATATTTCCGTGATGAAGGAAAGCATGTGCTGCTGATTATGGATTCGCTGACACGCTATGCAATGGCGCAGCGGGAGATCGCTCTGGCGATTGGCGAGCCCCCTGCAACAAAAGGTTATCCGCCCTCCGTTTTTGCCAAACTGCCGCAACTGGTTGAACGCGCAGGTAACGGCAACAAGGATAGTGGTTCCATTACCGCATTCTATACCGTGCTGACCGAGGGCGACGATCATAATGATCCGATTGCCGACAGTGCACGGGCGATTCTGGATGGACACATCGTACTTGCACGCCGGCTGGCGGAAGCCGGCCATTATCCGGCGATTGATATCGAGGCATCGATCAGCCGTGTGATGTCGAGTGTGGTATCCCCCGAGCAAATAGAAGCGGCAAGAAAATTCAAAAGCGCCTTTTCCCGTTATCAGCGCAGCTATGACCTGATCAGCGTAGGCGCTTATATGCCGGGTTCGGATCCGGCGCTGGACCAGGCCATTCAGCTTTATCCCAAGCTCGAGAGTTTCCTGCAGCAAGGGATGATGCAGCATGAAAATTATGACGATAGCATTCAGAAAATGATGACAATATTCGATACGTTCTGAGTCGAATCATCTTAAACGGATTTTATAAATGCCTGAAAATGAGTCTTTACAAAAATTACTTGAATTCGCCCGAAAGCAAAATGACGATTCCGCAAAGAAACTGGGAAGATTGAATGTGCAGTACCGGGAAGCAGGGCAAAAACTCGATTTGCTACTGAATTATCGGCGGAGTTATCAGCTGCAGCTGCAGAATGTATCACGGAATGGCATGGGTCATGCCGAATGGCGTAATTTTATGATTTTCATTAAGAAACTGGATACTGCTATTGCCGAACAGCAGCGTGCGGTCCAGTACGCGGAAAGCAACCGTAAGATTGGTAGTGATGAGTATCAGGCCTGTCAGCGTAAATTGAATGCTTACGATACGGTGTCGCAACGTCATCAGAGAATTGCGGCGCTCAAACAAAAGAAACTCGAGCAAAAAGAAGTGGATGAATTTTCTTCCAATCGCTTTGTCCGGAAAAATCCAGGCCTGATGAAATAAACGAAGAGATCGTTGTCCGGTTGTAAGCCATCGAAAGACAATCATTTTATAGGATACAAGTCATGTTAAATCCAATCGCCCCTGTACAAATACCCACGCAGGTTCAACAACCCGAGAAAGGTTATGACGGACAAAACCATTCGAGCAAGTCTGAATCGGGAAAATTTGACACCATTCTGGCGCGTGAGGTTGCTGAAAAGGAGTCCGCTCCGGTAGCAGACCATGCAAAAAAAACAACTCCGGATACGAACAGCAAGTCGGCAGAATCCGTATCTACTATATCTACTGAAAAGGGGAGCACTACAGATAAAACCGGTATAGCCAAAGTAACCAAAGTAGCCGATGCAACCGATGCGGTGGATATTGTAGACAATACAACAAGTACGGCGAATGCGAATAATGAATTCATGGCAAATCAGATTCAGGTTGCTCAGATTCTATTCCCGGGAAACAGTGTTAATGTAGAAATCATGCCGCCGATTGTATCCGCAGAAGTGCCTGCAGAAAATTTCGTGTTGCATAACGTTCAACCCGGGTTGAACGAAAAGAGCGTAGGCGTCATACCACCAGCTCCGGGTCTGACTATCGCTGCCGCCATACAATCGTTTCAGTTCAGTTCGCAGGAAGGGCCCATGCAGAATCCCGCAGGGAATGGCGGAAATAATTTGAGGCATACACTGCAAGCCGCACATTTTGTGGATGATTCAGCGTTACCGTTACTGACTTCCGAATTTCAGAAAAATTTGTTCACTCGAGTAGGCGAAATGAATTTTTCATTGCAAACCGACCTTGATATGCCGCAACTTCACAGCCAATCCGGCCTGAGCGGTGTAACTACAATGGGAGAGGCGGCCCTTGCAGTGCAGATTGGCCTTGATGCGCCGCAACATGCCCACAGTCAATCCGGTCTGAGTGGTGTGACGCAAACGGCTTCAAATGCGGCAGTGCAAACAGTCACGCCTCAACCTGTCGGTTTGGATACGCAAATGGGGCAGCCCAAATGGGGTAATGAGTTTGCGCAGAAAATCGTCTGGCTTGCGCATCAACACCATCAGGTTGCGGAGCTTCGTCTGAATCCTGCACATCTCGGCCCTGTTGAAATCGTGTTGAGTCTCACCGGGGACAATGGCACGCAAGCCTCGGCGCAATTTGTTTCGCCTCATCCGGCTGTGCGTGAGGCCATCGAAACGGCGCTGCCCCGATTACGTGAAATGATGGCGGAGAGCGGTATCCAGCTTGGCGATGTGATGGTCGGTGCCGAATCGTTTCAACGCCAGGAGCAGGGTGAACGGCAAGGCCGTCAACACGTCCAAAATGCAAACGGTTTTAATGCGCGTGATGAATCAAATCTAAACCTGGAAAAACAGTTCATTTCAAACAGGCATAACGGAATCGTCAATACTTTTGCTTGAGTCAGCAAGATAGGCAGCGGTTTTGAGGCATCACTGCATTTTTTTGGGATGCAGTTGCGATGAAAAAGTGATGCGGAAAGTAGTGCCCCGTCCGACTTGGCTTTCGACGTTGATTTGCCAGCCATAGTGGTTACAGATGCGTTTAACAATCGGCAGTCCGATGCCTAGCCCTTCGACGCGTGTGGTGCCGCGAAAAAAGCGTTCAAATAATAATGGTAGAAAAGCCGGTTCAATACCCATCCCGGTATCGGTAACCGATAGGTTGCCGTTGCTGTAATCCACCCGGATAGAGCCTTCGTCAGTATATTGAATGGCATTGCGCAGCAGATTGGTTAACGCAGTATGCAATGCTTGCCGGTTCAACAGAATAATGATGTCCGGGCTGACATTGGTCATGAATTTCAGTTTCTTGCGATGGATTTCAGGATACAGCGGTTCGGCTGCATCATTGACACATTCCGCTATGGCGACGGGTTCCATTACACCCAGCGCCTGTTCGCGCGCCAGGAACAGCAGCGCTTGCAGCTGTTCGCCCATGCGTGTCGTGGCTGATTCTATCCGTTTGATGCGCAGACGCACCTTATCGGAAAGACCCGGTTCCGCATCCAATAATTCGCAGCTGGTTAAGATTGTCGTAATTGGTGTCCTCAATTCATGGCTGATATTGGCGGTGAATTCCTGTTCCCTTTGCAGCATGCTGCGTATCCGGTTCTGATAGCCATCCAGCGCCGATGCCAGCTGAGCCACTTCCTCATCCATGTCGGATTTCATTAACGGTACACCTTGTACATCACCGGGAGCCAGAAGTTTGACTCTCTCCGCAAGATCGGTGACTTGCTTGACCAGCATACCCGCCAGGCCATAACCGACCACAAATGCGATGGCAATGACAGCAATCCAGGAGAGCAGAATAAGTATTCTTAATTCGCTTAACCGTTGTGTATGCAAAGTGATGCGATAGGCAACGATAAACTTAATATTTTCTATGGATTTTACTAAAACATAGATATTCTCGTAGTTATAGTAAATTCTGTGATAACCGTCGTTCAAACCACGAAAGTAAGGTGGAATCTGTAATTCGTCATCGACGTTACGAATAACGTAGTTTTTGAGATGCGAGCCGATTTGGGAGTAAAAATCAGAATGCTTGCTGTAACGGTGCACAAGATGATCCATTTCCACTTCGATCACTTGTTTGATATGTGCTTCTTCAATATTGTCGGAGGTGACATATAAAATGGTGCATAACGCGCCGACAATGACAATACAGAAATTCGCCAATGCGTTGGCGACGCGCAGCCGCAGGCCATGCTTAATCCGGATGTGTTTTATCACGGGAAGACAGACAATACCCAATACCGTGCACGGTCTCAATCGGATCATAGCCGCCGACACGTGACAAGGCACGCCGCAAAACGTGCATATGACTGCGCAATGTATCGCTGGTTTCCTGCGCATCTTCCCAAGCCTCCGACTCCAGTTCCTTACGGCTGAATACGCGTCCGGGCTCGCTCATCATTAGGGCCAGCAAACGTACGCATTTAGGCGGCAATTTGACATCCTTGTTTTCAAAGCGGATTGAAAACGTCTTGGGATCGTAGGATAGATTGCCGACTTCCAGCGTGCGGCTCGCAACCCGCCCGGAATGGCGTTTGTGTAACGCGCTTAACCGTGCTTCGACTTCCTTGAGCGCAAATGGTTTGATCAGATAATCATCCGCGCCGTATTCGAAACCGGTCAGTTTGTCTTCCAGCGTGTCCCGCGCGGTCAACATCAGGACCGGTGTATCAATCCTTAATTCATTTCTCAGTTTCTGACACAGGGCCAGGCCACTCATACCGGGCAGGCCCAGATCGAGCAGAATAGCGTCAAACTGCTGCGTGGCTGCCAGATGAAGTCCCACAGCACCATCGGCTGCCGCGTCCACGCTGTGTCCGCGCGATTCAAGAAAATCATAAAGGTTGGCGGCAATCGCCATGTCATCTTCAATGATCAAAATATGCACAATGTTACCTTTTTACAACTTCTTTACAGGCTATATGACTGATAGCCTGAAACCTTAATGAAATTTGCGGCTCAGTGTGTGAACCGCTTCAATCAGTGCGGCGGCATTTTCCGGTGGGGTAAACTGGGATATGCCATGACCCAGGTTAAATACATGACCGGAACCATGACCGTAGCTTGTCAGTATTTTTTCCGCTTCCTTCGTGATCACCTCGGGTGAGGCAAAGAGTATCGAAGGATCGAGATTGCCCTGCAGGGCCACTTTATCACCCACGCGGCGGCGCGCATCGCCGATGTCGATCGTCCAATCCAGGCCTACCGCATCGCAGCCGATAGCCGCGATCGCTTCCAGCCATAAACCGCCCCCCTTGGTGAATACGATACTGGGAATACGCGTATTGTTCTTTTCCCGCGTAATGCCGGCAATAATTTGCCGCATATAGTTCAGGGAAAACTCCTGATAGGCGGAATGCGACAACGCACCACCCCAGGTGTCAAAAATCATGACGGCCTGTGCGCCCGATTCGATCTGCGCGTTCAGGTATGCCGTCACAGCCTGTGCGTTTTTATCCAGTATCCGGTGTAATAAATCGGGCCGGTTGTACAGCATTGTCTTGATATCACGGAAATCGGTGCCGCCGCGTCCTTCCACCATATAACAGGCCAGCGTGAAAGGGCTGCCTGAAAAGCCGATCAACGGCACGCGGTTATCCAGTGCTTTGCGGATTTCCGCCACGGCATCCATCACATAGCGCAAATCGGTGGCCGGATCGGGTACTCTGAGCGCATGAATCGCTTTTTCGTCTTTCAGGGGCCTTTCGAACATCGGGCCTTCGCCTTGTGCGAAACGCAACCCGAGACCCATTGCATCGGGAATCGTCAGGATATCGGAAAATAAAATCGCGGCATCCAAGGGAAAACGTTCCAAGGGCTGCAGCGTCACTTCTGTCGCCAGCGCCGGGGTTTTGCACAAGGTCAGAAAATCACCGGCGCGTGCGCGGGTTGCATTGTATTCAGCCAGATAACGTCCCGCCTGGCGCATCATCCACACGGGGGTATATTCAACAGGTTGTTTCAATAAAGCCCGCAAAAAAGTGTCATTCTTGAGCGTTGTCATTAACGTATATATCAGTGTTTTATTATTATCCGGAGGAACAATCGAGCCAAAAAGCACACGGATCCAGCCGTTTCAAAAGCGCTATATTACCAGCGAATGACCATGCCGTATATTGACAATTTTGTAACCGGCGGCAAATGGCCGATCGGTGATGACCGCTCCTTTTTCCAGCTAGAGGAAAAGGAATGGGAAATTGTAAAGCTTAAGTTGGAATAGTTGGGGTGGGTCGGGTTGAGCGAAGCGTAACCCGACATTACGTGATGAGGTGTGCATTGCCGCGATAAAATCGAACTCGAATGCCCGCATTTACGCGGGCTTTGCAGATTCGGATATGTGTGTCGGCGCATCGCTTTGTTGTGTATTCAATAACCGGCATTTACGGTAAACAAATTCGGGGTCTAAATCTATTCCTGTATCCCATTCGACGGTATCAAAGACTACCCGCACCCGATTGAAGGCCGCGCGATCCTTTAGCCGCTGAAAAACACCAAAATCCAGAAATGGCTTCATATCCAAAGTACCGCGTTCGCCGTTATCGAAGTCGATAGAGAGCGTGTAATCTTCAGCGGGTACAACATGCTTTACTGATGGATACATGATTCAATCTCCTATTGAAGCGGCTGGATTCTGAACGGTTCTTCGCCATTATCGGGGTGGGTGGGGGTAGGTCGGGTTGAGCGAAGTATAACCCGACATTAAAGCTAATACGAAGCCCGGTTACGCAAAGCTAATCGGACCTACGCGGGCTCACATTAGCGGGCACAAATCGTTGAATCCTATCCAATGTATCCTGCAAGGAATTTCGGGCGATAGCCATATCGTAGTCCACTTGAAGCCCCATCCAGAATTCAGCGGTATTGCCAAAATATCGGGCCAGTCTCAGAGCAGTATCGGTAGTAATTGCACGGCGTTCCAGCACGATATCGTTAATACGTGTAGCAGGAATCTGCAGCGCCAGAGAAAGTGCATGGGGAGTAATCTTCAACGGAACGAGAAATTCCTCTCGCAGAATCTCACCGGGGTGAATAGGATGCAGCTTTCCACCTTCAGCGACATCGCTGAAATCCATGTGCTCCAGTTCTTCGATACGAATAGTCATAACAGTTGCCTCTCAATGGTAATCAATAATCTCGACGTCAAATGCGTCGCCTGCCTCGAATCGGAAACAAATTCGCCATTGGTCATTGACGCGGATACTCCACTGTCCATCCCGGTTAGAAGACAATTTTTCAAGTCTGTTCCCGGGTGGAATGCGCAGTTCTTCAATAGAAGAAACACGATGCAGCTGTGCCAATTTCCGACGCGCAACCTGAAGGATCTCTGGCGGAAGTCTCCTAACCTTTTCACTGGCAAACACCGCAGCCGTTTCCTTCGTGGCGAAAGTCTTGATCATACTGTTAATTGTATAACGACATACGTTAAACACCAAGCGGGATAATTGGTGCGGCAATCTATCCGGACTTATGCTTCCGCTCAGTGTTGCCAATATTGAGGTGTCCGGATTTGAATGAAGGGAGTGGCGTTTGTTATGCGTGAGGTTGCGGGGAAGTAACTATTCAGCCTTAGGAGCCGTTCATAAATAACTGTAACACTTGAATCACATCTGGCAGGCACACTGCGGCGTTGTTCGTCGTCGCCATAGCTTGTGCTATGACTCCTCCTCTCGTCTTGCATTGCATCCAGCCAGACGCGCTCAATTGTCACACTTATTCTTTCACGGCTCCTTATTTGACAGGGCGTTTGATTATGCTGTCATTTCGAGCGGCAGCGAGAAATCTTGAGCGTTTATTCATGCGCCCAAAACCCAAGATTCCTCGCATTGCTCGGAATGACAAAGTGCGCTGAATGTTACGCGGGGAATGTGGCAATGCCTCCGAATGCGGGATGTGGCGTATCGATAAAGAAAAAAACGGCAGGCCGGGTTGGCGAAGCGTAATCCGGCGTTATGGTGTGACATGAAAGCCCGGAAGTTAGCGTGCGGGATGTGGGGAATGGGTGGAGCCGGGAAAGAAAAAGCCCGATTACGCGAAGGTAATCGGGCATGCGTGGTACGCGGTGCCTAGTTCCCGGCGCTGAGTTTCGAGTTGTTCAAGGCGTTGTTCACGTCTTGCCTGTTTCACCGAGTAACGCCTTTACATCGCGGCTTTGGTGTATGACACGGGAAATAACGATAAAGTCTTTTTCCTGCCTGTAAAAAATAACGTGGCTGACATATTCAAACCGGAAATATCCTTCTCTGATACTGTCGCAGCGACGACCCAGAAGAGGGTTTTCTGCAAGTAAACCGAATTTTTTATCCAGATCGTTTAAATAATTCTGGCGTTGATCCTTGCCCCATTTGCGTTGCGTGTAACGGCCAATTTTGCGTATATCGTCCCGCGCTTCTTTTGAAACCTTAAAGCGCATTATTCTTCACTATCAAGCTCACGCTGTATGGTCTCAATGTCGTAGTCCTCGGCAATACCGCTTTCCTCACCTTTGATAAGGGCAGCGCGTAATGCCTCCAGTCTGGTTTCCTCCTGTTCCAGAAGTCTGAGTCCTGCGCGCACGGCATCACTTGCTGAAGCATAGCGCCCCGCCTTGACCCGTTCATCAACGAAAGTCTCAAAATGATCGCCAAGCGAAACACTGGTATTTTTGGCCATTTTCTAACCTTTCCAAAATATTGTCTTCCTTCCTTATAATTTACCAAAGATTGGTATGCATGCCAAGGAAATAATCTAAGAGAGACCTTCGCACGGTTACTACGCGGCACGATAATGGCATTAAAAATTTGTGAAAAATGCTCATTTACCCTGAAACTCCGCTTTTTCACAAATTTTTGCCTTATTCTCGCACCGCTCATGACACCGTGCAAAGGTCTCTAAGCGGGATAATTGGTGCGGCAATCTATCCGGACTTATGCTTCCGCTCAGTGTTGCCAATATTGAGGTGTCCGGATTTGAATGAAGGGAGTGGCGTTTGTTATGCGTGAGGTTGCGGGGAAGTAACTATTCAGCCTTAGGAGCCGTTCATAAATAACTGTAACACTTGAATCACATCTGGCAGGCACACTGCGGCGTTGTTCGTCGTCGCCATAGCTTGTGCTATGACTCCTCCTCTCGTCTTGCATTGCATCCAGCCAGACGCGCTCAATTGTCACACTTATTCTTTCACGGCTCCTTATTTGACAGGGCGTTTGATTATGCTGTCATTTCGAGCGGCAGCGAGAAATCTTGAGCGTTTATTCATGCGCCCAAAACCCAAGATTCCTCGCATTGCTCGGAATGACAAAGTGCGCTGAATGTTACGCGGGGAATGTGGCAATGACCCCGAATGCGGGATGTGGGGAATGGGTGGAGCCGGGAAAGAAAAAGCCCGATTACGTGAAGGTAATCGGGCATGCGTGGTACGCGGTAAGTCACCCGGTTCAACCGCCGGATGCGGAATGCGGCGTATCGGCGAAGCCGAAACCGCATGTCCGGTGGTGTGGGAGAGGTGATGGGCAAAACCCCATCATCCCGACCCGATCGCGGGCTAGCAAATAGGACTACCAGTGCTTGCAGCTGCTTGGCATCCGCCAGAAACTGCCCAAGTCAGTGAGTTTCCTGTTATTGTCGGTGTAATGATGTAGGTGTCGGCGGCTTGAATACCGTTAGCAGCAACTGGAGTGGCCGTTATAATTCCGGTAAGGCCAACAGCAACAGATTGAACCCCGCCCACTGGTCCGGCAAGATCGTTGGGTACACCTGTCGGTGCTCGTGTTGCACCTGTAGCGAGAACTTGAACGGCAGTGCCGGCATTATTACAGGGACCTGTCTGGAAGCATATTTCGACAGCGGTTTTATAAGGAGCAGTTGCATTTACGACTTCAGTAAAGCGTGCTCTCAGAGTATAGTTTTGATAAGCAGGCACTGCGATCGCAGCCAGAATACCAATAATCGCCACGACGATCATCAACTCGATTAATGTAAAACCCTTTTGTGTTTTTTGCATGTTTAGTCTCCTAAAAGTTAATCATTACACACTGAGTGTGTGTATTTATTCTTTAAGCATGAATCATGCCAAAATTCTAGAATAATCGTTTATGCACTGTTTTTTCGCTACTTTCGTTAATCGCTGAACACTTCTTCCCATAGCCGGATGACTGCCGTGCGGCCGTCTTTCAGGTGCTGTTTTTCCGCTTCGGTAAATGCCAGTGTTGCATGATCGGCAATGTTTTCTCCCGATAATCCGCTGTCGCTGTTGAGGCGCTGGCGGTGCTGGGTACGCCGGTATTCACGGTAGGCGATGCGACAATTTTCGGCACTTTGTGACGTAATCAGTCCTAACTCGGCCGCCAGTTTCAGCAGTGCGATGTTGCCGATATTGTCGGTCAATTCAGGATGCCGGTGTGCGAATCCCAGAACGAGGTATTGTACGATGAATTCGACATCGATAATGCCGCCACGGTCGTGTTTGATATCGAACAAGGTGGCCGGACTTGAATTCGGGTGGGGATGTGCATCGCGCATTTTTTCACGCATGGCGAGGATCTCCTGCTTGAGTTTTTTTAAATCGCGCGCCTGGCAAAGAATTTCCTTGCGGGTGGATTCAAATGCCTGGCCTGCGACAGGATCGCCGGCGACAAATCGCGCACGGGTCAATGCCTGGTGTTCCCAGACCCAGGCCTGACTGCGCTGGTATTGCGCAAAGGCTTCGATGGAATGCACCAGTAATCCGCTGTTGCCATTCGGACGCAGCCGCAGATCGGTGGCATAGAGCAGGCCCGCCGAGGTATGGCTGTTCAGCCACACATTGATACTTTGCGCGAGCCGGGCGTAATTTTCCGGTGCGTCCGGGTGATGATCATCATGGAGAAAGATAATATCCAGATCGGAAGCGTAGCCCAGTTCCTTGCCGCCCAGTTTGCCATAGCCGATGATGGCCAGTTGCGGCTTGTTGCGGTGCTGTTTGCGTAATCCGCTCCAGGCCAGGTCGAGAACGGTTTCCAGAATCAGATCCGCCAGTGCGGTCAGGTGGTCGCTCAGCGTTTCCAGTTGCATGACGCCTTCAAGGTCGCTGACCAGCAGTTGAAAGACCTGCGCGTGCTGGAAATGGCGTAAATGGTCCATTTGCCATCCGATAACGTCACTTTTCGGTTTATTGACGTGGTTGAGCTGATCGAGCAGTTCATGCTTGAGTGCGTTCCAGTCCGGCAGGGGATTGGGTTCTTTGTGCCGCAGCAGTTCGTCCAGCAGAATGGGGTGCCTGCCCAGATAATCGCTGGCCCACTGGCTGATGCTGATCAGTTTCGCGACGCGCGGCAATGTGTCGGGGTGTTCCAGCAGCAGCGTCAGATACGATGCCGGTGAAGATTGCTGTGCACTGACGATTTCCAGTAATTTCAGCATGCGCTCGAGTGTGATTTCAACCGGTGGGAACCGGGCAATCACTTCAACCAGTACGGGCATGAGCATATCGATTTTTTGCTGACTGGATTCCGGCAGTTGGTGATAAAAGTGACTTTGGTAGAATTGTTGCAGCCGGCCGGAGATTTTGACGGGTTCCGCAAAACCCAGGGTGCTGAGCTGCGATGTCGCCGCTTCTGTCTGGGCCGCATCATGCGTCTGGGTTTGCCAGAGTGGCGACAGTACATCATGTGCGGGTGATTTTTTCGGGGCTGCAAGAATGAATTCAAAGTGATGTGTGACATTCATGCGGTGTACATCCAGATGATGCATAAAACGGTCGTAATCCTGGAAGCCCATGGCTATGGCGATGCGGCCCTGGTCATCCGGGTTTCCGGGCAGTGTCTGGGTTTGCTGGTCATCGAGGTATTGCAGGCGGTGCTCCAGTGTGCGTAGGAAATAGTAGGCCTCCACCAGTTCTGTGACGGTCTGGTGCGGCAACTGCTGTTTTTTCTGCAAGCATTGCAATACTTCCAGTGTTGGCCGGATGCACAGGTCAACATCGCGTCCGCCGCGTATCAGCTGGAACACCTGCGTGACGAATTCAATTTCACGGATACCGCCCGGGCCCAGTTTGATGTTGTCATGCATTTCACGCCGCTCGACTTCTTTTCTCAGTTGCATATGCAAACGGCGCATCGCTTCATAAGCATCGAAATCAAGGTATTTGCGGAACACGAACGGCCTGACGATTTGTTCCATTAAGCGGGATTCGTCTTCAGTTTCAGCCGATCCGGCGACCACACGTCCTTTGATCCAAGCGTGGCGTTCCCATTCGCGCCCTTGGGTTTTGAAATAGTCATCGAGCATGTCAAAGCTGATGGCCAGCGGGCTGTTTTCGCCATGCGGCCGCAATCGCATATCGACCCTGAAGACATAACCGTCAACGGTGTAGTCGTTTAAGCTTGCGATCAGTTTTCGTCCGAGGCGCGCGAAGAATTCATGATTGGAAATCGTTTTTTTTCCGTTGGTTTCACCATCTTCCGGATAAACAAAAATCAGGTCGATATCTGAGGAAACATTGAGTTCGCGTCCACCCAGCTTACCCATGGCGACCACCAGCAGCGGTTGCTGTTTCTTGCTGGCTTTGCCGACCGGAAAGCCGAAACGGCCGAGTTCGGCGAGCCAGTGGTAATGATGTTGCAGGGAAGACTGGATGCTGATTTCAGCGAGATCGGTCATGGTGGACATGACTTCGGCGAGATCGGCGAGTCCGCCGATATCACGGGTGATTGTCCTGAGCATGACGTGCTTTCGCAGTTGCCGGAGTACGTGGTTGAGATCGGTTTCCTGTTTGATGGATGGGCTGCGATCCCGCAGAAAATATTCCATGTCATCATACTGAAACGCTTTTTCCAGATGTTGCAGCAGAATGACTTTATCCGCCGGATTGCCGTTTAGTGTACGTTGCATGTAACGACTGAACAACAGAGCTTTTTCGAGCACCTGGCGGGATTGGGCGTCGACTGTGTTAATCATGGAACATTCCAGGCGGTGACGGTGAATAACGGATTGGTTCTATACTGACAGAAATTGAAGCAGATATATAGTCATTGAAAATAGAATCAAGGCAGTGTTAAATGCTAAAATGCCTGATTTGATATATTGATCGCTTTTTTCATGAATATTTCAGTAAGCTTTACCGGGCTCTGAGTATTTTATGACTATGTAATTAATGAATAATGCTTTGCGTCATGTCGATTCATCGAACTGATTATTATAGCTAAACGAGTTTAAGAGTTTAAAGAGAGATGCCTGAAGAAAATAATGCGTGCTGTTTTCGTGTTGCGGCCATACAGATGGCGTCCGGACCGACTGTGGATGCTAATCTGGAAGAAGCGGCGCGCCATATTGAAGACGCGGTTTCACAGCATGCCAGGCTTGTCGTGTTGCCGGAATACTTTTGTATCATGGGAATGAAGGATACGGACAAACTGGCTGCCATGGAACAACCCGGAAAGGGTCCGATCCAGGATTTTCTCAGTGAAACGGCTAAGCGCCTCGGTGTTTGGCTGGTCGGCGGATCGGTTCCGTTGGCATCCCCTGATCCGAATAAGGTCTATAATAGCTGTCTGGTATACTCGGATACCGGCAATCAGGTTGCGCGCTACGACAAGATCCATTTGTTCGGACTGAGTATGGAGCATGAGCGCTATGCCGAGGAAAAAACGATCCAGGCGGGCGATGCGGTTGTGGCATGCGATTCCCCTTTTGGGCGCATCGGGCTTTCCATTTGTTATGATCTGCGTTTCCCCGAGTTATACCGCAAGATGGATAATGTAGACATTATACTTGCACCGGCGGCATTTACTGCGGTAACCGGCAAAGCGCACTGGGAGATTCTCGTCCGCGCGCGCGCCATTGAAAATCAGGCTTATGTCATAGCACCGGCACAGGGCGGCTATCATGTCAATGGGCGTGAAACGCATGGAGACAGCATGATCGTGGATCCGTGGGGCGTTGTGCTGAAACGTCTGCCGCGCGGATCAGACGCGGTGGTTGCCGAGATTGATCCAAAGTATCTGAAGCGGGTGCGCACCAGTCTGCCGGCTTTGAAGCACCGCCGGCTGTAATGCGGCGGTTAAGACGCTCGCTATGGTTTATAATTTTTTGCTAACCGACCAATCGTTTTTTGGCTTTAATAATATCCTCTGACTATGATTACAGAATCCCGCTATCAGACAAATAAAGCTGTTGATTATTATGGAATAGCTGATCGCTGCTTATTGTCGCCCTACAATATCGATGCGTCAGGACTGCAGCAGGTTCTGGATCAGATTCTGGCGCATAAAATCGATTATGCGGATATGTATTTTCAATACAGCCGTTCAGAAGGCTGGATGCTGGAAGAAGGTATCGTCAAATCAGGCAGTTTTAATATCGAGCAGGGTGTCGGTGTGCGTGCGATCAGCGGCGATAAAACGGCTTTCGCCTATTCAGACGATATTAGTATGGCGGCGCTGGAATCGGCCGCAAAGGCAACCCGTGCGATTTCGAGTCAAGGGGGCAGTCAATCTGTTCAGGTGGCTGCAAATGCACAGATTCAGCACGCGCCGTTGCTTTATTTACCTGAAGATCCTATCGCAAGCTTGCAGGATACGGAAAAGGTGCTGTTATTGGAAAAGCTCGAAAGTTATGCACGCAAGCTTGATCCGCGCGTGATTCAAGTGATGGCCTCGCTGGCGGGAGAATATGAAGTGATTCTGGTGATGCGCAGTGATGGTCTGCTGGCAGCGGATGTCAGGCCGCTGGTGCGGGTGTCGGTACAAGTCATTGCAGCGGAAAACGGGCGTCGTGAACAAGGTGTCGCGGGCGGTGGCGGACGTTTTGATTATGCCTATTTTACTGAAGCGGTTTTACAGGATTATGCGGCTAAAGCTGTACAGCAGGCTGTGACCAATCTGGATGCGCGTCCTGCGCCTGCCGGAGCCATGACGGTTGTACTCGGTAATGGCTGGCCGGGAATTTTATTGCACGAAGCGATCGGACACGGGTTGGAGGGCGATTTCAACCGTAAGGGTAGCTCGGCGTTCTCCGGACGGATAGATCAACGTGTTGCGGCGCCGGGTGTCACGGTTGTCGATGATGGCACCCTGGCCAAGCGGCGTGGTTCTCTGAACATTGATGATGAAGGTAATCCAACGCAATGTACGACGCTCATCGAAGATGGCATTCTAAGAGGCTATATGCAGGATAGTCTGAATGCGCGTTTGATGAATGTGCCCTTGACAGGAAACGGGCGGCGGGAATCGTTTGCGCATATACCCATGCCGCGTATGACCAATACGTATATGCTGAATGGCGATAAAGACCCTGCCGAAATTATCGCATCGGTTAAGAATGGGCTCTATGCGGCGAATTTCGGCGGCGGTCAGGTCGATATCACCAATGGTAAATTTGTTTTTTCAGCCGCAGAAGCCTACCGGATAGAAAATGGTAAGATCACTTATCCGGTCAAGGGTGCTACATTGATTGGCAACGGGCCGGATGTGCTGACGCGCGTTTCCATGATCGGCAATGATATGACGCTGGATTCCGGGGTTGGTACCTGTGGCAAAGATGGACAGAGCGTGCCGGTAGGTGTGGGTCAGCCTACCTTACGCATTGAAGAGCTGACCGTGGGCGGTACGGGAAGCGCGTAAGCGGTTCAAACGTTACAAAGGGTGATTTGAATTGATGGGTAATAATGACTGTGCAAAGTATAGCGGCATCGATTCGTCGTTCCGGAAAAGATGATTGTTTGAAATTTTTAGTGATTATTTTAAATTTGGGATGCAGAAAGCATGAGTGTGGAATTAACCGGTGCGGAAATAACGATACGTTGCCTGCAAGAAGAGGGCGTTGAATGTATTTTTGGCTATCCCGGTGGCGCGGTACTTTTTATCTATGATGAATTGTTCAAACAAGACAAAGTAAGACATATTCTGGTCAGGCATGAGCAGGCTGCAGTACACGCTGCGGATGGTTACGCGCGTTCCAGCAATAAGGTGGGCGTGGCGCTTGTTACATCGGGACCGGGTGTGACGAATGCCGTTACCGGCATTGCTACGGCGTATATGGATTCCATACCGCTGGTGATTATCAGTGGGCAGGTGCCGACGAGCGCGATAGGATTGGATGCCTTTCAGGAAGTGGATACCGTTGGTATAACCCGGCCCTGCGTGAAACATAATTTTCTGGTCAGCGATATCAACGAGCTGGCTATAACCATGAAAAAAGCGTTTTATATTGCATCTACAGGCCGTCCGGGCCCGGTACTCGTTGATATTCCCAAGGATGTGACACAACAAAAAGCCGTGTTTGATTATCCAGATAAGGTGTCGATGCGGTCATATAATCCGGTTGTAAAAGGCAATGCGAAGCAGATTAAGAAAGCCGTCGATCTGATATTGAGTGCAAAAAGACCGGTTGTGTATACCGGGGGCGGGGTTATTCTCAGTGATGCGGCCAAGCTGCTGACTGAGTTAACCAAAATGCTCAATTATCCTTGTACTAACACCCTGATGGGGCTGGGCGGTTTTCCGGCTACGGACGAGCAATTTATTGGCATGCTGGGCATGCATGGCACGTATGAAGCGAATATGGCCATGCAGTATTGCGATGTGCTGATAGCGGTGGGAGCGCGTTTTGATGATCGCGTTATCGGTAATCCCAAGCATTTTTCCAATGAAAACCGGAAAATCATTCATATTGATATCGATCCCTCGTCAATTTCAAAACGTGTCAAGGTGGATATTCCCATTGTCGGAAATGTACCTGATGTCTTGAAAGAATTGATCCGGTTGCTGAAGAGCGTGAAAGAAGAGCCTGACCAGAATGCGCTGCGTGAATGGTGGAATCAAATCGACCTGTGGCGCGCGCGCGATTGTCTCAAGTATGACAGGGCAAGCAGTATTATCAAGCCACAAATGGTTGTCGAGAAACTGTATGAAGTGACCAAAGGTGATGCATTCGTTACTTCGGACGTCGGGCAGCATCAGATGTGGGCTGCGCAGTTTTATAAGTTTGACAAACCGCGGCGTTGGATTAATTCGGGCGGGCTGGGCACCATGGGATTTGGCATGCCCGCAGCGATGGGTGTGCAGCTTGCCAATCCCAGAGCGAAAGTGGCTTGTGTTACGGGTGAAGCCAGTATACAGATGTGCATACAGGAATTGTCCACATGCAAACAATATAAACTGCCGTTGAAGATTGTGAATTTGAATAATCGTTACATGGGTATGGTCAGGCAATGGCAGGAGTTTTTTCATGGTAACCGCTATTCGGAATCCTATATGGATGCGCTGCCCGATTTCATCAAGCTTGCCGAGAGCTATGGTCATGTGGGCATGAGAATCGAGCGGCCTGAGGACATTGAGGGCGCGTTGAAAGAAGCATTTAAACTGAAAGATCGGTTGGTGTTCCTTGATTTTCTGACTGACCAGACGGAAAACGTTTTTCCGATGGTACCTGGCGGTAAAGGCCTTTCCGAAATGATTCTGGTATAAAAGAAATGCGACATATTATTTCACTGTTGATGGAAAACGAGGCGGGTGCGCTATCCCGTGTGGCGGGTTTATTCTCTGCGCGCGGTTACAATATTGAATCTCTTTCAGTTGCGCCGACAGAGGATCCCACATTGTCACGGATGACTTTAGTGACAACGGGTTCGGACGAGGTGATCGAACAGGTGACCAAGCAATTGAATAAGCTGATTGAAGTCGTGAAAGTAATTGATCTGATTAATGGCGATCATATTGAGCGGGAGCTGATGTTGGTTAAGATAAAGGCATTAGGTCCGGATCGCGACGAAATAAAGCGTTTGGTGGATATTTTCCGTGGTTCGATTATTGATGTTACGGACAAGTCCTATACGATAGAACTGACAGGAACGAGTTCGAAACTGGACGCGTTTCTGGATAACATTGACGGCAGTACTGTCCTGGAGACGGTTCGTACAGGCGCTTCAGGTATCGGACGTGGGGACTGGGTTTTGAAGGTATAATCACCAATTCGGAATTGAGGTCTTGAGTTTTAGGAGTGGGAAAGAAGCGTTTCTTTCCGTTTCAAATTGCGTATAAAGGAAAATAATGAAAGTTTATTATGATAAAGATGCAGATTTGTCGCTGATTAAAGGGAAAAAAGTAACCATTGTCGGTTACGGTTCACAGGGACATGCCCATGCCAATAATCTGAATGAGTCCGGTGTTCAGGTAACTGTCGGTTTACGCAAGGGAGGCGCATCTTGGGGCAAGGCTGAGAAAGCAGGGCTGAATGTTAAGGAAGTGGCCGAATCCGTCAAGGATGCGGATCTTGTGATGGTGCTTCTTCCTGATGAGCAGATTGCGACGGTTTACGTCAACGAAATCGAACCTGGCTTGAAACAGGGTGCGGCCTTAGCCTTTGCGCATGGTTTTAATATTCATTATGGCCAGGTATCGCCACGTGCAGATCTGGATGTAATCATGATCGCGCCTAAAGGGCCGGGGCATCTGGTTCGTTCGACCTTTTTGCAGGGCGGCGGCGTACCGACGTTGATCGCCGTGCATCAGGATAAGTCAGGCAGAGCGCGTGATGTGGCATTGTCTTACGCAGCGGCAAATGGCGGTACCCGGGGTGGTGTGATTGAAACCAGTTTCCGTGAAGAAACCGAAACCGATTTATTTGGCGAACAGGTTGTGTTGTGCGGTGGCCTGACCGCGCTGATTCAGACTGGATTTGAGACATTGGTCGAGGCCGGTTATGCACCTGAAATGGCTTATTTCGAATGTCTGCACGAGGTCAAGCTGATTGTCGATCTGATTTATGAGGGCGGTATTGCCAACATGCGCTATTCGATTTCGAATAATGCCGAATATGGCGATATTTCCCGGGGACCACGCATTATTACCGATGAGACACGCGCTGAAATGCGAAAAGTTTTACGGCAGATACAGACCGGTGAGTATGCACGGGAATTCATACTTGAGAATCAGGCGGGTGCGCCAATGTTGAAATCAAGCCGCCGTCTCGCATCCGAACACCCGATTGAGCAGGTAGGCGCGCAGTTGCGCAGCATGATGCCATGGATCAGTAAAAATAAACTGGTAGATCAAGGCAAAAATTAGCATGCAATTCGATTATTATTTTGTTATTGAATTTTTTGGTTTTTGAAGACTTTTTATGACTCACTATCCGCATCCTCTGATTGCTAAAGAAGGTTGGCCTTTCATCGCGATAACATTCGCGATGGCCTTGCTGGTTCATTATTTTGCTGGTTTTACCTGGGCATTGTTTTTCTGGATTGTCGCCGTCTTTGTATTGCAGTTTTTTCGTGATCCGCCGCGCGAAGTGCCTGTGATACCCAATGCCGTTTTGTCACCGGCAGACGGCAGAATTGTGGCTGTCGAAAAGGTAGAGGATCCCTACCTGAAGCGGGAAGCAATTAAAGTCAGTGTTTTTATGAATGTCTTTAATGTGCATTCCAATCGAAGCCCGATTGATGGCGAGGTGCGTGATAAATGGTATTTCCCGGGTAAGTTCATCAACGCGGATTTGCCTAAAGCATCTTTGGAGAATGAGCGTAATGCCTTGTGGATTAAGGCGGATAATGGTGCGGATGTGACCTGTGTTCAGGTTGCCGGGTTGATTGCCAAGCGTATTGTTTGCAGTACATCGCCGGGCGATCATCTTTCACGTGGTCAGCGGTTTGGCTTTATCCGTTTTGGTTCGCGTGTCGATGTCTATCTTCCACTGGATACCAAGATCAATGTCAATATCGGTGATAAAGTGCGTGCAACGACAACAGTGCTTGCTGAATTTAGAGAATAATGTAGTTTAGTCACCAAAGCATGTTGAAAACTTGTATTGTCTATGCCTGATACACATCCAGACCCTGCCGAACAGCCGGATGGTGCTGTCAATCAATTTCGTCTGCGTCGTCGTGGCATATATCTGTTGCCTAACCTATTTACAACCGCTGCGTTATTTGCAGGGTTTTATGCGATTATTCAGGCCATACACGCTAATTTTGAGCACGCAGCAATCGCCATACTAATTGCTATGGTGCTTGATGGCCTGGATGGTCGTGTCGCACGATTGACAGATACACAAAGCGAGTTTGGCGCCGAATATGACAGTATGTCTGATATGGTGTCATTCGGTGTGGCTCCTGCGTTGATTATGTATGAATGGGCGTTGAAGGAAATGGGGCAGTGGGGATGGATTGCCGCGTTTATTTATTGCGCATGTGCCGCGTTGCGACTGGCGCGCTTTAATACCAACATTGACGTCATCGATAAGCGTTTTTTTCAGGGATTGCCCAGTCCCGCAGCCGCTGCGCTGATTGCAGGCCTGGTGTGGGTGGCGCTGGACTTTAATGTGGCGGGTAATGATATTCAGTGGTTGGCTTTGATCATTACGCTTTTTGCCGGATTGACTATGGTCAGTAACATTCCTTTTTATAGCGGCAAAGAAATCAATCTGCGCAGAAGGGTGCCGTTTGTCACGATTTTATTATTGGTTATGTTCTTTTTTGTGCTGATTCCAAGTCATCCGCCGGTTGTACTGTTTTGTCTTTTTGCGGGATATGCTTCTTCCGGATATCTCATAAAATTGTGGCGCTTTTTCAGAAATAGAAAGAAAAGCGAAACTGGTATAGAGTAAAACTCAAACCAAATCTGTTGCATAAAAGAAAAAAAATAATTATATTCTTGCACTATGATTATTCATGTTTCTTTAATCACGTCATTTCATCTTTATACGCCATGGTTGCTGACAGGGCGTCTGCTGCGCCGCGTGCGCACAGTATAAGATCGTATCTCTATTTTTTTCTAAAATAAAATCCGATTTACGGATTTTGTCACGATTTAATTTTCTTCCCTATGTGGAGAGTATAAATGCAGGAACATTTGATTATTTTTGATACGACTTTGCGTGATGGTGAACAGAGTCCTGGCGCATCCATGACGAAAGAAGAGAAACTTCGCATTGCCTGGCAGCTGGAGCGGATGGGGGTCGATGTGATTGAGGCGGGATTTCCTGCCGCTTCGAATGGTGATTTCGAGGCAGTCAGGGCTGTTGCTGAGTCTGTTAAAGACAGTATAGTCTGCGGTCTCGCACGCGCAATTGAGTCAGACATCAGACGCGCCGGTGAAGCGCTCAAGGGAACGGGCGCTGCACGCATACATACGTTCATCGCCACTTCGCCCATTCACATGAAAAACAAATTGCGCATGTCGCCTGAACAGGTCATTGAACAGGCGATTAAAGCGGTAAAATGGGCGCGCGAATATACGGATGATATTGATTTTTCTCCGGAGGACGCGGGGCGTTCCGAGATAGGTTTCTTATGCCGGATTATCGAGAAAGTCATAGACGCGGGAGCCACTACTGTGAATATTCCGGATACGGTGGGTTACACAATGCCGGAACAGTTCGGCAATTTAATCCGGATTCTCCGCGAGCGTATCCCCAATTCGGATAAGGTGGTATTTTCAGTTCATTGTCATAATGATCTGGGACTGGCGGTTGCGAATTCACTTTCGGCGGTTACCCATGGCGCACGTCAGGTCGAATGTACGATTAATGGACTTGGAGAGAGAGCCGGAAATGCTTCTTTGGAGGAAGTGGTCATGGCTGTACGAACCCGGCAGGATTATTTCCTCTGCGATACAAAAATAGACACGAAGCAGATTGTTCCTGCCAGTAAGCTGGTATCGGGGATAACAGGTTTTCCGGTGCAGCCGAATAAGGCAATCGTGGGCGCAAATGCATTTGCACATGAATCAGGAATCCATCAGGATGGCGTACTGAAGCACCGTGAGACTTACGAAATAATGCGCGCAGAAGATGTGGGATGGGGGGCCAATAAATTATTGCTGGGTAAACATTCGGGACGTAATGCTTTCCGCAGTCGGTTGAAAGAGCTGGGCATCGAATTTGAATCGGAAGAAATGCTCAATAATATGTTTTTGCGTTTTAAAGAACTGGCGGATAAGAAACATGAAATTTTCGATGAAGATTTGCATGCGCTGGTATCCGATGAAGCTCTGGTGCTTCAGGAGCGGTATCGCTTATTGTCGCTTATTATTCATTGCGAAACGGGTGAGATTCCGTATGCCAAATTGGTGATATCCGATGATGGCAATGAACTGCATGCCGAATCTGAGGGTAGCGGTCCTGTCGACGCCACTTTCCGTGCAATTGAGAAATTACTGGCCAGTGGCGCCGAATTGCAGTTATTTTCCGTGAATAATATAACCAGCGGTACAGATGCTCAAGGTGAAGTGACCGTGCGTCTGCAGAAATCCGGCCGTATCGTTAACGGTCATGGTGCTGATACGGATATTGTTGTGGCGTCTGCGAAAGCTTATTTAAGTGCATTGAATAAATTGCATAGTAAGCTGGAAAGAGAGCACCCGCAGGTTTGACGATGACACAATTTTTCAGAACGATCGATGCCGGTAAAGAACAGTCGTAGAATCGGGATTCTAGCCGGTTTCGCTTTGCTGTTGTTTGTGTTGCAGGCCGAGGCATTCCAATTTAAGGATACGCAAGGCAGGATTCATACGCTGGCGGATTATAAAGGGCGCTGGGTGGTCGTCAATTTTTGGGCTACCTGGTGTCCGCCGTGTCTGGAGGAAATTCCTGATCTGATTTCACTGTATGAGAGCCGGAAAGATGTGATGGTGATCGGTGTGGCGATGGAATTTTCTGACCCGAATGTAGTCATGAAATTTGTGGAAAAGATGTCTATCAGTTATCCGACGATTCTCGGCAATAGGCGTATCGCATCACAACTGGACGATATCTCAATGCTGCCGAGTACTTACTTTTTTGATCCGGATGGTCAACCAGCGGCGCGGAAGCTGGGTATTGTTACGCGCGAAAGCATCGAAGCATTCATTGATTCCAGATGACGCGGCAGGATGAGGTGTTTTTTCTTTTAGGTGGCATTATTTGCGTAGCTCCAGGTTCCGAACCATAAACTGAAAATCAGCTGGGGGTAGGAAGCTTGGCCAAGACTACCGTTATAGCGTCCCAGCGCACGGAAATAGTCGCCATTTTCTTTATCCAGATAATGCCTCAGAATCATGCAGCCATAGCGCAAATTGACGCGCAGGTGGAACAGGTTGTGTTTATTGTCTCCGATGGTTTCAACCCAGAACGGCATGATCTGCATGTAGCCACGTGCGCCGGCGTGTGATATGGCATATTTTTTAAAACCACTTTCAACCTGGATGACACTGAGCACGAGTTGCGGATCAAGTCCGGCACGTTTTGCTTCATAATAGACCGTGCGCAAAAAAGCCTCACGTTCATATTGATCGGGTTTGAACCGTTTGAGCCGTTCGCTCATAACCGCCAGCCAGTCATTGTCGGTTGCCAGTCTAGCGTATTGCTGATAGGTAACGGCTTCGTCATTGATTACGGTATGTGAGAAAGTGTGTGTACTAACGATCAGTCTCTCATAATGCTGTGTATTAGCCTGCACCGTGAATGCGTATGATAGTGCGAAAGAAAACAGAATTAATTTGTACATAATTTTGCCATCATAAACGAAACGATTTCATGCAGAGGGATTGTTTGTGCATCTTGATCATTGCGGCCTTTATATTCCACGGTTGATTGCATTAATCCACGATCGCTTATCACGATACGATGCGGTATGCCAATCAGTTCCATATCTGCAAACATGACGCCGGGACGCTCGCTGCGATCGTCAAGCAAGGTTTCAATACCATTGTTCAAGAACAGATGATAAAGTCTCTCGGTTTCACTACTGACCTGATCACTTTTGTGCATTCCGATGGGAATGATGACTAATCGAAATGGCGCTATGCTTTCTGGAAAAATAATGCCGTGCTGATCGTGATTTTGCTCTATTGCGGCTGCAACAATGCGGGAAATACCGATGCCATAACACCCCATTTCAAAATTTTGCAGTTGTCCAGTGGCATTTAGATAGCTTGCCTTCATCAGTTGCGAATATTTCGTATGTAATTTGAATATATGCCCGACTTCAATACCCCGGCGGATTTCAAGCGTGCCTTTGCCATCCGGAGAAAGATCGCCTGCGCAGACATTACGGATATCAAAAACATGTTGTGGCTTTTTGAGATCGCGGCCAAAATTGACATTGATATAGTGAAATCCCGCCTCATTTGCACCGCAGGCAAAGTTACGCATTTTCATCACGACCGGATCGGCTATGATTTCCATATCCAATCCAAGCGGACCTATAAAACCCGGAATAGTGCCCGTGTCGCGCAGAATGATATCTTCACTGGCCATTTCAAAATGAGCGAGAAATGGAATTTTCCTGACTTTGAGCTCGTTCAACTGATGATCCCCGCGTAGCAGTAGTAGATAGAGCTTTCCACTGGCTGTTACAGCCAGTGTTTTTACAGTCTTCGGTAATGGAATGCCAAGAAATTCAGCGACATCAGCACAGGACTTCTGGTCGGGTGTGTGTATTTTCTGTATTTCTCTGATCGGTTCCTGCTGCGAAGCGTCTTCCGAAGGTTGTGATGTCGCCAGTTCAATATTGGCAGCATAATCAGAATGGGAACAAAATGCGATGGCATCTTCACCCGAATCCGCCAGTACATGAAATTCGTGCGAACCGCTGCCGCCAATGGCACCGGTGTCAGCGGCGACTGCGCGAAAATTTAAACCCAGACGGGTGAAAATGCGACTGTATGTTTGGAACATCAGTTGATAGGTTTCTTCCAGACTGGTTGTGTCCGCATGAAAGGAATAAGCGTCTTTCATCAGAAATTCGCGTGCGCGCATAACACCAAAGCGAGGACGGATTTCATCACGGAATTTTGTCTGAATCTGGTAAAAATTGACTGGCAGTTGTCGGTAGCTGTTTATTTCGCGACGCGCAATATCGGTGATGACTTCTTCGTGTGTCGGGCCAAAACAAAAGTCATGTTCATGGCGGTCTTTTATTTTTAGCATCTGCGGTCCAAATACATCCCATCGCCCCGATTCTTGCCATAGTTCAGCAGGTTGTATGGCAGGCATGAGTAATTCTATAGCGCCGCTGTGATCCATTTCTTCGCGGACGATATGTTCTATTTTTCGCAACACCCTTAAACCGAGCGGCATCCAAGTATATAATCCACTGCCCAGACGTTTAATAAGTCCTGCCCGCAGCATCAGTTTGTGACTGATAAGTTCGGCCTCAGCGGGCGCTTCTTTGAGTGTCGAAATGAAAAATTGCGAGACGCGCATGCTTGGTTCCATCAATGATTAAAGAAGGGATGCAATTCTACCTTGAAATCTTTGCTTAAGTATGGTTAAGTCTTACGGAAGAATAGAGATAATTAAAATTGGAAATGGTTTGTTAAAATAAAATTTGGGCATTGATAAACAGCTGATTTGTGTTTATGACGATTGAATCGGTGCTTTAATGCTATAAAAAAGTATGGAAAAATTTATATTATTATTTTAATGGGTCAAATGGATCTTTAACATGATTGACCGTAATGGATATCGTCCAAATGTCGGGATTATTCTGCTGAATTCAAAAAATGAGGTTTTCTGGGGTAAAAGAATCCGGCAAAATTCCTGGCAATTTCCTCAAGGCGGGATAAAATCGGGAGAAAGCCCAGAGCAAGCAATGTATCGGGAACTGACCGAGGAAATTGGTTTGCTTCCGAATCATGTTAAGATTGTTGGACGTACACGGGATTGGTTGCGCTATGAAGTTCCGGAAAAATGGATTAGGCGCGAATGGCGAGGGAACTATAAGGGACAGAAACAAATTTGGTATTTGTTACGTCTGATTGGCCGGGACAGTGATGTGTCTTTACGTAAAAGCACACATCCGGAGTTTGATGCGTGGCGATGGAATTATTACTGGGTTGAATTGGATACGGTCGTCGAATTCAAACGCAAGGTGTATAAACAAGCGCTAACTGAACTATCCGGTCTATTGCATGATGTTCCGGGAAAAATTGAACAAAAGAGAAGTGATGTAACGTAAATTGAAGTGTTTATGTGCAAGATAAAGTTTTGCGGATTTACTTTACCTGCAAGTTTATTACTTAGGGTGTTTGTCAAATACAATGACAGGTGAAGCAATCATAGCAGTAGCAAATTTTATTAAAGCAAAAATTAAAAAGGGGGCTGTTCTGCTCCTTTTTTATTGAATTCCCATTTGTGGGTGATTCATCAGGCGTAACCGGCTGCGCCACTATCAGCCGTTTTTTTAGGGAGAATGTCGATGATGATGCGTACATTGGTGATATCGTTGCTGTCTATTGGCGCGCTTGTCACTTCGATTAATGTATCAGCCAATGAAAATGAGCCGATACAGCCTATCAAGGCTGTTAAGCCAAGCAATCCTGAATTGGTTGAGCTCGGTAAAATGTTGTTTTTTGATCCACGCTTGTCCAAATCCGGCTGGATATCTTGCAATTCCTGCCATAATCTGAGCATGGGGGGTACTGACAATATACCAACATCTATCGGTCATGCATGGCAACAAGGTCCAATTAATGCACCTACCGTATTAAATGCAACTATGAATCTGGCGCAATTCTGGGATGGCCGCGCCAAAGACCTGAAAGAACAGGCGGGCGGTCCGATTGCAAATCCTGGGGAAATGGCGTCTACACATGAAGTTGCGGTAAGCGTCGTTAACTCCATTCCGCAATATCGGGCCAAATTTGAAAAGGCATTTGGTTCAGATAAAGTGGATATTGATCGTGTCACTACTGCCATAGCTGCATTCGAAGATACACTGGTTACGCCGGGATCGCGTTTCGATAAATGGCTGGGGGGTGATAAGGATGCCCTGAACAAGCAGGAACTGGAAGGCTATAAACTATTTAAGAGCAGCGGATGTACAGGATGCCATAATGGACCTGCTGTAGGTGGCACACTCTATCAAAAATTTGGTGTTCATCATCCCTACAAAACCGACAGTAAAATAGAAGGCCGTAAAGCAGTTACCGGAAAAGATACGGACTTGAATGTGTTTAAAGTACCAACACTCCGCAATATTGAACTGACCTATCCGTACTTCCATGATGGCGCGGTATGGACATTGGAAGAAGCAGTGAAAACAATGGGTAAATTGCAGCTTGACCGTGATTTCAACAAAAAGGAAATTGATAGTATTGTCGCATTCCTGAAGACACTAACCGGTGAACAACCCGATATCAAGTTGCCGATATTGCCGCCTTCCAATAATGATACGTCAAGACCGCAGCCATTCTAAGGCTTGGTTTGTTATCTAAAAAGAAGTAGACTATAAAATATCATTATATGAAGACTATCCGGATTGTCCGAAAACAATTCGGATAGTTTGATGATCGGGATATTGAAGACTATTGGAATAGGTATCCTTAAAAAAATATAAAGCGGGATACTGGATTTGCATTTTAAAATCGAGTAGAGTCATTACTCCTATAACCAATAATTAGAACAGGAGCTACGCATGGGTACCAAGGGACAGTTGCTGCAAGATCCATTTCTAAATATATTGCGCAAAGAGCATATTCCTGTCTCAATTTATTTAGTCAATGGAATCAAGTTACAAGGCCATATTGATTCATTTGATCAATATGTTGTACTGCTAAAAAATTCGGTAACACAAATGGTATATAAACATGCAATATCAACCGTAGTGCCTTCCAAAGCAGTTACAATTCCATTCGAAAATCCTGAAACGCGTGACACTTGATGCCTGAGACGCCAGGGATTCATCCGTCCCGTAAATCAAATAAGGCTATTTTGGTGAGCCTGGATTTGAGTGAAGGCAAATACTCGGAACGCTTGCAAGAACTGCAGCAATTGGCAGTCAGTGATCAGCTTGATGTGACAGCGGTTATCGAGGGAAAAAGATCGCATCCGGATTCCAGAATGTATGTCGGTAGTGGTAAGGCTGATGAAATCGCCCAGGTACTTGCGGATACCGGGAGTGATATGGTGATCTTTAATCATGAGCTCACGCCCGCACAGCAACGTAATTTGATGCAGTTTCTAAATGTGCCTGTTATTGATCGTACCAGTCTGATATTGGATATTTTTGCGCAACGCGCTAAAAGTCACGAAGGAAAGCTGCAAGTCGAATTGGCGCAGCTAGAGTATTTGGCGACACGTCTTGTGCGTGGCTGGACTCACCTGGAACGACAAAAAGGCGGTATAGGCTTGCGTGGTCCTGGTGAAACACAGCTGGAGACTGACCGGCGACTGTTAAGAAAGCGTGTGAAGCTGCTCAAGGAAAAGCTGGCTGGTTTGCAATGTCAGCGTAAAGTGCAGCGCCGGTCCAGACAGCGTTCCGGTGTTTTATCAGTTTCCATCGTAGGTTATACCAATGCAGGCAAGTCGACGTTATTCAATCGTCTGACACGCGCAGATACTTACGCGGCGGATCGGTTGTTTGCAACGCTGGATACAACGACAAGAAAACTCTATCTATCGGATTGCGGGTCAATTGTGGTTTCGGATACTGTTGGTTTTATCCAGGAACTACCGCATACGCTCATTGCGGCATTTCGTGCTACGCTTGAAGAAACCATTCAGGCTGATTTACTGCTCCATGTTGTCGACGCGCACAGCTCCAATCGGGATGAACAGATTGCCGAGGTTAATAAAATACTGGCGGAAATTGGCGCTGATCGCGTTCCTCAGGTTTTGATTCTGAATAAAATTGATCTGAGTGATATGTCGGGTAGGGGAGCGGGTGCTGTACGGAATGAATATGGTAGAATATCGCGCATACGGTTAAGTGCAAAAACGGGCGAAGGTCTGGAGTTTGTAAGACAGGCTTTGGCCGAGGCTGTTTCAAAAGGAGCTGAACCGCTAGACGAGAAGTCTTTGGATTTCGAGAAAGTTAAGCATAATAGTGCTACGGTGTAAGTATATTTTGAATAAATAAAACAGGAAGAATTATGGGTTTAAATGATCCTCAGTGGGGAAAAAATAAAGGCGACTCCGGGCCGCCCGATCTGGACGAAGTGTTGCGTAATGTCAACAAGAAAATCAACACTATTTTTGGTGCAAAGGAAGGTAAAGGCGGCAAAAATGGCGGTGGCGATTCCCGCAATAAGGAGCCACGGCAATACAGTAGCGGCAGTATTATCATCATATTCGTTTTGTTGCTGATTGTGTGGATTGGTAGCGGTTTCTACATCGTTAACGAAGGTCACCGTGGCGTAGTGCTAAGATTCGGTGCGTATGTCGATACAACGCCAGCCGGTTTACGCTGGCATCTGCCCTATCCGGTTGAGCAGGTGGAAATTGTGAATGTCAGTCAGGTCCGTACTGTGGAAATCGGCTATCGGAATAACGTGCGTAGTAAAGTATTAAGAGAAGCACTCATGCTGACAGATGACGAGAATATCATCGACATTCAGTTTGCGGTGCAATATATCCTGAACAATCCAGAGAGCTTTTTGTTCAATAACAGAGATCCTGATGATGCTGTATTGCAAGCTGCGGAGACAGCGATCAGGCAGATTATCGGCAAGAGTAAAATGGACTATGTTCTCTATGAGGGGCGGGAGCAGGTTGCGTCTGCTGCAACAGTTCTGATGCAGGATATCCTGGATCGTTACCAGATCGGTATAGCGATCAGCAGGGTCACAATGCAAAACGCACAGCCGCCTGAGCAAGTTCAGGCTGCATTTGATGATGCGGTAAAAGCAGGACAGGACAGAGAGCGTCAAAAAAATGAAGGTCAGGCTTACGCAAATGATGTAATTCCAAGGGCAAGAGGTAATGCCGCTCGCTTGATCGAAGAGTCGCAAGGGTACAAAGAACGCGTTATTGCAAGCGCAGAAGGTGACGCAAGCCGTTTCAGTCAGATCCTTGAAGAATACAGCAAGGCACCGAATGTCACGCGTGAACGTTTATACTTGGATATGATGCAGCAAGTATTATCCAATACGAGCAAAATCATGGTGGATCAACAAAGTGGAAGTAATTTGCTGTACCTGCCTCTGGATAAATTAATCGGTATGGGTGGATCGAGTGGTATACCGCCCGCAGCACAGGCACAATCGCCAGTCGTTCAGGAAATAATGCCTGATACCAGTAATATGCGTACGCGGGAAACATTTCGCGGACGTGAAAGGGAGGTAAGATAAAAATGAAAAGCTTTTCGTCCGTTTTGATGGGAATCGTTGTGATCGGTTTTTTTCTTGCAACATCAGCAATTTATATTGTAGATGAAAGACAGCAGGCGATTCTGTTTCAATTAGGTGAAGTAGTTGATGTGAAAATCAAGCCCGGTTTGTATTTCAAAATTCCTATCGCACAGAATGTTCGCTATTTCGAGAAGCGAATTCTTACGATGGACACTGATGAACCTGAGCGTTTTATTACATCCGAGAAAAAGAATGTACTCGTGGATTTGTTTGTGAAATGGCGTATTGTGGATGTCAAGCAATATTATATCAGTGTGCGAGGTGATGAGAGCTTGGCTCAGATACGTTTGGCCCAGACCATTAATGCCAGCTTGCGTGATGAGTTTGGTAACCGTACAGTGCATGATGTTGTATCCGGCGAGCGGGATGTCATCATGGAGATTATGAGGCAAAAGGCGGATGCAGATGCGCGCACTATTGGTGTGGAAGTCATTGATGTGCGTTTGAAACGTGTCGATTTGCCGCAGGAAGTCAGTGAATCCGTCTATCGCAGGATGGAAGCAGAACGGAAACGTGTGGCAAATGAGTTGCGTTCGACAGGGGCTGCAGAATCCGAAAAAATACGTGCGGATGCGGATCGTCAACGTGAGGTGATCTTGGCTGAGGCTTATCGTGAAGCGCAGAAGGCAATGGGTGAAGGGGATAAAGAAGCCGCTGCAATTTATGCGGAAGCTTTCAAGGAAGATCCCGAATTTTATTCTTTCTGGCGGAGTATGGATGCCTATAAAAATGCATTCAGACATAAAACTGATATGTTAGTACTCGAACCCAAGTCGGATTTCTTTAAGTATCTGAAAAATCCAACAGCCAATTAGGAAGACTGTTCTGACGCATCTGACAATATTTGTTACGGATGCGTCGGAATTGACATCAATTTTCACCATAGACTCAACAGACTGATTCGAAGATTTATAGAATATTCATTTAAAAGTGTGTCTACGGATGATGTTTTGTCAGGCATGTTTGGGCGTGCTGCAGAAAGATATCCAAGGCTAGTGCATACAGGAGGAAAAGCGAGATGCTGGATACTGTTCTAATGGCATTCGCGTTAATGTTAATTATCGAAGGTGCTCTTCCTTTTTTATCTCCCCGGGTCTGGCGTGAAGCTTTTAAAAAACTGACAGAGCTTCATGATGGCCAGATACGTTTTATCGGTTTGACATCTATGTTGATCGGGTTGGCATTATTTCTCATATTCAGTTGATTTTCCGATTATTAATCTCTCTTCTCAGTCTGGTTCCGTTGTTGATTAACTGCCATGCGTAATTGGTTGCTGCCCGAATATATTGAGGATATTCTTCCCGTCGAGTCTTACCATATCGAAATGTTGCGGCGCAGTATGGTTGATCTGCTGACGGTGCATGGTTATCAACTTGTTTCCCCGCCATTGCTCGAATTTGTCGAGTCATTGCTCTCCGGAAGCGGCAGCGATATGGACTTGCAAATGTTTAAAGTAATCGATCAGCTGAGCGGTCGTATGATGGGATTACGCGCCGATATGACGCCTCAAGTCGCACGTATTGATGCACACTTGTTGAATTGTGAAGGTATAACAAGGCTTTGTTATGCAAATAGTGTGTTGCATACCGTGCCAACCAGTTTAACTCAGACACGCGAACCTTTGCAGATTGGTGCTGAGTTGTACGGTCATGAAGGATTGGAAAGCGATCTTGAAATTCAGCAATTAATGATTCAGTGCCTGGCGAAATCCGGCCTGAATAAATTTCATATCGATTTGGGGCATGTTGCGGTTTTTAGAGGGATTATAAAAAATGCCCATATCTCTCAGGATATGGAAACCGAGTTATATGCTGTTTTACAGAAAAAAGATACGGCATCTTTAAGGGCACTGTGCGGAAGATTAAAGAAAAGTACGCGCGAAGCACTGCTGTTATTGCCGGAGCTTTACGGTAATAAAACAATTTTGCAAATTGCAAAAGAAAGATTGCCATCACACATAGAAATCGTTTCGGCTTTGGCGCAACTGGAGAAAGTGGGTGATGCCTTAAGCCCGCTGGTTGATACATTGGCATTTGATTTGTCGGATCTGCGTGGTTACCACTATCATACCGGGATGGTTTTCGCGGCCTATTCAGATGGTTGTTCTAACGCGATTGCTCTTGGCGGACGCTACGATGAAATCGGCAAGGCATTTGGAAGAGCCAGACCGGCGACCGGTTTTAGTCTGGATCTGCGCGAATTGTCCAGAATGGTTGAAAGAAAGTCTTATCCAATGGGGATTTGCGCGCCTTATCAGAAAAAAAATAAAGAACTGGATAACGCGATAGAACGACTGCGTAATGCCGGCCATATTGTTATTGTAGAATTGCCTGAACAGACACAAAGTGTTTTGAATTGTGATAGGCAGTTGATGCAGCGCAATGGTGAATGGGTTGTTGAGAAAATTTAGCTTTATGGAACTATAAGGGTATATACGAGATTTGAAGCGATGACTAAAAATGTTGTAGTGATCGGTACGCAATGGGGCGATGAAGGCAAAGGGAAAGTTGTAGACTGGTTGACTGACCATGCGCAGGGCGTGGTGCGTTTTCAGGGGGGGCATAATGCCGGTCATACATTAGTGATTGGTGATAAAAAAACGATTCTTCATTTAATACCGTCAGGTATTCTACGCAGAGATGTAACCTGTTACATCGGCAATGGCGTGGTTATTTCGCCCGATGCATTGCTCCAGGAAATCGAGATGCTTGAAGATATAGGGGTCAGCGTTACCGGGCGGTTGCGAATCAGTGAGGCATGTCCTTTGATATTGCCTTGTCATGTTGCGTTGGATCAGGCGCGTGAAACAGCCCGGGGTACAGGTAAAATAGGAACCACCGGCCGTGGAATCGGGCCGGCCTATGAGGATAAAGTCGCCCGCAGAGCCATACGATTGCAGGATTTGTTCCATAGAGACAGGCTTGCTGCTAAACTGGGAGAAATGCTGGATTATCATAATTTTGTTTTAAAACATTATTTTAATGCGCCAATTATTGATTTTCAGAAAACACTCGATGATGCGGTTCTTCAATCCGAACGTATAAAACCCATGGTAGCCGATGTGCCGCAGTTACTGTTCAATGCTAATAAAGCGGGCGACAACCTGCTGTTCGAAGGCGCACAAGGCGCATTGCTGGATATCGATCACGGCACTTACCCGTTTGTGACATCGAGCAATTGTATTGCCGGTGCTGCAGGAACCGGAAGCGGCGTCGGGCCGCAAATGTTGCAGTATATCCTGGGTATTACTAAGGCCTATACTACGCGTGTCGGTTCCGGTCCTTTTCCAACGGAGTTGGAAGACGAAATAGGCAGCCATTTGGCGGCACGCGGCCATGAATTTGGATCAACAACCGGACGCCCGCGGCGCTGTGGATGGTTTGATGCAGTCGCCATGAAGCGATCGATACAAATCAATGGTGTGACCGGGTTCTGCATTACCAAACTTGATGTGCTTGATGGTGTTGAAACGTTGAATATTGGTGTCGGTTATAAACTGGCGAATGGCGATTATTCGGAAGTGCTTCCCGTGGGCGCTGAGGATTTGAATCTTTGTGAACCCGTGTATGAAGAGATTCCAGGCTGGTCCGAAAATACAGCGGGCATTAAGGAATTTCATCAATTACCCGGCGCCGCTCAGAATTATTTAAAACGAATCGAAGAAATTTGTGCAACACCGATTGATATGATTTCAACGGGGCCGGATCGGGAAGACACTATTGTATTGCGTCACCCTTTTGAATAATAAGGATTCATGCAGGTTGGAGGAAAGAATTGGGAACACCTTTAGGTTTAATGCAGTTATGTAATCTATGCGCGTTTTATTTATCAATCTTTCCTTAAAAGGACTGGAAATAGATGAATAATCTCAGACTTTCTGATGTATCTGTAGATACATGGGTTCAAGGAGAACCCGTGGACTTGGATAGTTTATCGGGTTCTGTGGTACTGATCGAAGTATTTCAGGTCAATTGCCCGGGCTGCTTTCTCTATGCTTTGCCTGCGGCCATTCAATTGTACGAAAAATATCATGATCGCGGGCTTGAGGTTATCGGTCTGGCAACCGCATTTGAAGATTATGATAAGAATACGCTGGATAATCTAAAATTGCTTGTGAATACCAGCGAAGTGATCGGTGAAACGTACAAAGCACTGAGTCAGCGGGGATTGCTGATTGGTACTGGCAAGTTGCCATGGAAATTGCCATTTGCAGTGGCTATGGATCGCGTCGTGCCTGATAACGAGCCGGTAACGGATGCACGTGTGCTGGCCTATTCGCGACAGCTTTTGTCGCAATTTGACCGATTGCCGGAAGAACAGCAACGTTCGATATTGAATCAGGTACGCACGTTTATGGAGCAAAAGATCATGGCGGCGGAAACATTCGAGCGTTTTGCATTGCAAGGCACGCCATCTGCGCTTCTTTTTGACAGAAAAGGTGCATTGCATAATGTTTCTTTTGGTCAGGTTGATTACAAGGAACGCATCATCGAACAACTGCTTGCCCAGTCTGGATGATTATGGATCACGAAACAGCATTGTATGTCTTGATACCATGAGCAGATGATTAATAAATATAGAGACATCGAATCTAATCTCCGCGCAAATATTGGAATCCGCAAGTCCGTGCATCAATGCGCATTACCGGTACATGTGAAAAACTAATTTTCCAGCCGAACACCCAATCGGGTTTTTCCTGAATGGTTATCGTGTTTTCTCAGAACCGCAGTAACATTCAATGCATCAGAACGTAAGCGGTTGCTTGATGCCTGACAGCGCATACCCATCCAATATGCCCCGGTGGGATATTTTTTGCCATGTGATCGATAATTTTGGCGATATTGGCGTAAGTTGGCGGCTCGCGCGTCAATTGCATCACGATTACCGGCAAGCGGTAAGGTTGTGGGTGGATGACTTGAATAGCCTGATGCGTATCGCGCCACAGGTTAAGCATGATACTTCGCAGCAATTTGTCCAGGGTATCGAAATCCGGCAGTGGCCGTTTATCTTTCCAGCTTGTAAACCGGCGGATGTTGTCATAGAAATGTTTGCCTGCACGTTACCAGAAGCCTATGTGACCGAGATGGTCAGAAAAACGCGTCCGCCAGTGTGGATTAATCTGGAATACCTGAGCGCTGAAGACTGGGTGCCGGCGTATCATGGCCTGCATTCGCCGCACCCACGTCTGCCGCTGATAAAAAATTTTTTTTTCCCGGGTTTTGTACCCGATTCCGGCGGGCTTTTACGGGAAAACAACCTTATTCGGCTTAGAAAAAAATTTGACGAACAAAAAGTACGGCAATTCTGGCAATCCATCGGTGTGCCCGAACGTACAGCAAATGAATGCCGCATATCGCTGTTTTGCTATGAACATGCGCCGTTAAGGAAACTAATTGCGGTCTGGTCTCAGTCGCCGGTTCCTGTCTATCTGATCATACCGCAAGGCAACGTTGCTGATCAGGTGGCTGCTATGCTGAACACCACCTGTTCGATACACACTGACGGCGTGATGAAATCGGGTCAATTGTCGGTCAAGATCATTCCATTCCTGGAACAGACACAATACGACATATTGCTCTGGACTTGCGATCTGAATTTCGTGCGTGGCGAGGATTCCTTTGTCCGGGCACAATGGGCCGGGAAACCTTTTGTCTGGCATATTTATCCGCAATCGGAAAATACGCATTGGAAGAAACTCGATGCTTTTCTGGAGGTGTATACGAAACAAATGCCGGAAAATGTGGTCTATGCCTTACGAAAATTCTGGCATGGCTGGAATGGCATAGAGGACATGGATTCATCGGCATGGAAAAATTACCTCGATTGTTTCGCTGTGCTGGACGAACTCAATATCGCCTGGAGACAGACACTGGAGGCGCAGTATGATATGGCGTTCAATCTGGTGCAGTTTGCCGGAAATCAGCTATAATCCCCATTTTTTTAAATCCCGTTGCGCATGGAACAGGTGACGCAACACGTTGTTTATAACTATTATTCGCAGGAAAAAATATGAAAACCGCAATGGAACTACGCTCAGGAAATGTTGTGATGATAGGGAACGATCCTATGGTCGTACAAAAGGCTGAGTTCACAAAATCCGGACGTAACGCATCTGTGGTAAAGATGAAGTTGAAAAGCCTGTTTTCCAGTTCGACTTCAGAATCCGTCTATAAGGCGGATGAAAAATTCGATGTGGTAGTGCTTGATCGTCAGGAATGTACTTACAGTTATTACGCCGATCCGCTCTATGTGTTTATGGACGTCGACTATAATCCGGTTGAAGTGGAAGCGGATAATATGCAGGATGTTTTGAATTATCTCATTGATGGTATGGAAGACGTCTGTCAGGTCACATTTTATAATGACAAGGCAATATCGGTGGAACTGCCGTCATCCATCGTGCGTGAGATCGAATACACTGAGCCCGCAGTGCGCGGTGATACCACGGGTAAAGTGATGAAACCGGCACGCTTGCAGGGCACGGGTTTTGAAATTCTAGTACCGGCATTTGTGGAAATCGGTGACCGCATAGAAATCGACCCGCATACCAATGAATTCAAAAAACGTGTTTGAATTGCCAAACTGAAATACCCACATCGGTGGGACAACGGACGGTTTCCCTATCCGGTGATGGCGTGGCGCATGCGTTGTCAGACAGCCGCAATTTCAATCTAGCTTAGAATCTTAATTCCCGAGTTAATAGAAAGACTGAATGTTAGCGACATACTCCCCCGCTAAAGCGGGGGGAAGTTTATCTATTCATGAGCAATCGGTTTGTCGGTAAAAAGATAATCTTTTAGCTCTTTATCGAAGGTTGGATCTTTTCGGCGAATCCATTCAAGAATCATTGCAGCATGTTCTTTTTCTTCATCCCGGTTGTGCGCCAGAATTGCCTTTAATGCTTTGTCTTTACATGCATTAACCCGCTGGTTATACCAATCCACTGCTTCCAATTCTTCCATTAGCGATCTGATTGCTCTATGCATATCCCTTGTTTCATCTGTGAGTTCTTCGACTGGTTCGTGATAACCTTCACTTGACATATTTTTACTCCTGTTATTTTCTGGGGGGATTACCGGACGTATTCTGCCAGAAATAGCGTGTCATTTTTATATAGTCTTATAGCAGGCAGCACCTTTTAGATAAAATCAGAATTAGAATTGATTGTCGTCGTCATTCTCCTGTCACATAATTGCGTTATCGTGTCGATTATGAATCGTTTTTTGCCGGAGGATGAACCCATGATCGATGTCGATGCATTATTGAGTCATTATTTTCAGGGTACGGAAGATCATCATGACAAGCCGTTGTTAAAAACGGCTTCTTCTTTATTGAAGAAACTGGTTCATCAGAATGAGATCAACCAGTTTATGGAGCAGCACCGGCATCTGGAAGGCTTGGAGTTTAATGACGCGGTTCTGGAGCATTTCAATTTTACCTTTCAGGTGTCCAGCAAAGATCGTGCACGCATACCAGATCAGGGTCGCGTGTTGATTGTCGCCAATCATCCATTAGGTTCACTGGACGGACTTGCGCTGCTGAAACTGATTTCGGAAATCAGAACCGATGTCAGAATTATCGCCACGGCGCTGCTGGATTGCATTGATCCTTTAAAAAGCCTGTTTCTTTCGGTGGATAATTTTTCTAGGACGGCAACCAATGCCTATGACCAGATCGGTCAGATCATCGCGGCGCTGGAAGCGGAGCATGCAGTGATCATGTTTCCAACCGGAGAAGTATCGCGTATCCGTCCTGCCGGAATTCGGGATGGCAAATGGAATCCGGGTTTTCTATTACTGGCGAAAAGAACGAAATCGCCCATTCTTCCAGTGTATATCGGTGGTAAAAATTCACCGCTTTTTTATGGCCTGTCAAGTATTTACAAACCGCTCGGAACGATGATGCTGGTTAATGAAATGTTCAATCATAAGGACCATGAAATCGTTTTCAGAATCGGTAAGCCGATTCCCTGGGAGTCCATAGCGGCTATGGAAATGCCCAAGAAAACCATTGCCAAGCTGATGCGCAAACAAGTTTATCTGCTCGGGAAAAAGAAGCATAAAGAATTATTTAAACCGGTTGAAAATATCGTTCATCCGGCCAAAACCAAATTGATCCGCAAAGAGCTCAAAGATTCGCAGCGGATTGGCAAAACACAGGATGGCAAACATGTTTATCTGTTTGACTATGCACCCAATTCCAGCGTGATGCGAGAAATCGGCCGATTGCGCGAGCTGTCTTTCCGTCAGGTACAGGAAGGTACGGGTAACGCATTGGATGTCGATAGTTACGATCGTTATTACCGCCACCTGATTCTTTGGGATGAGGACGAACTGGAAATTATCGGTGCTTACCGCATTGGCGAAGCCAGCGAAATTTTGCGTGAATACGGTGAAATGGGCTTGTACACTAACAGCCTGTTCAGATTCGACCCATCACTTACACCTTTTCTCGAACATGCCATAGAACTGGGGCGCAGCTTTATTCAACCCCGCTATCAGGGAAAACGCAGCCTGGATTACCTGTGGTACGGTATCGGCGCATATCTGTATCAGCATCCGGAAGTAAAATATCTGTTTGGGCCTGTATCGATGAGTAACGCGTGGCCTGAAGCTGCACAGAAATTAATCGCGGCATTTTATACCGCGTTATTCGGCATGGACAAAAAACTTTCCGAATCCAAAAATCCATTTCACTTTGATGTGGATCATGAATTTATACCCTTTGGCAATACTGCAAGTGAGGCCGAATATAAGCTGGCTTATTCGTTACTGAAAGAAAAGCTGGAACAATTTGGCGTCAAAGTACCCGTGCTCTATAAGCAATATGTCGAATTGTGCGAGCCTGGCGGTTGCCGGTTCCTCGGTTTTAATATTGACCCGAAATTCTCGGATTGCGTGGATGCGTTGGTTTTGGTGGATATCGGCGCTATCAAGGAAAAGAAATATCAACGCTATATCGCAAGTCATGCGATGGCAGACCTGGATTTGAATTCCGCCTGAATTTGAAATTGTATTGCCGATTGCCATTTTTGGATCAATCCGGACAGGTTCATTATACTTCTCTCATCGCTGCATTTATTCATCGTCATACCTGATTTTCCCGCACGACCGGATCATCACAATTGTCTGAACAAGCAGATCCGACACGGAATCAACTTAACAGTCTGTTAAGTGGCGTGACGATTTTCAACTGCGGATTCAAATATAATGGCAGTTGTGACGCAGCCATATAATGACGCATTATTTTTTAAGGAAGAACTGTGGCAACAATTGAAAGTAAGATCGTTCCACATCTGTGGTTTGACAAGGAAGCCAGAGAAGCGGCCGAGTTTTATACATCCATATTTGATGATTCAAAGATTAAAAGCATTGTAACCCTTGAAGGCACACCTTCCGGTTCGGTGGAAGTCGTGATATTCGAGCTGTTCGGTCAGGAATTCCAGGCCATTAGTGCCGGTCCGTTTTTTAAATTCAATGAGTCGATCTCATTCATGGTCAAGTGTAATACGCAGGATGAAATCGATGATTATTGGGAGAAGCTGACAGCCGATGGCGGACAAGAAGTCGAGTGCGGCTGGCTCAAGGATAAATTCGGCCTTTCATGGCAAATTGTCCCGGAGATTATGAATAAAATGATGCAATCAAAAAATCCTGAGGTATTGTCACGCGTTACGCAGGCATTTCTGAAGATGAAAAAAATTGATATCGCCGAGTTGCAGAAGGCGTACGAAGGGAATCAAGGCCGATTCAATATGTTGTGCGCAGAATACCGCCGGTTATCGATGACGGGTAATCGTATCAAAACGATTGCCTGTCGAATTACCAATGTAGCGCGCGCAGTAGTGCGCTTTTTTTATGCTGATGCCGTTGCATACATTTCAGCACGGCATTCAGCGAGCGCACGGCATCGATAACATAGGGGCCTTTATTCAGCATGACGCATTCCGCGCGTACGCTCATTGCAGCATCGGTAAATTCAGGGCGGGAACGTACACCGTATTTTGCGATCGACTCAAGTACCTGCGTAGCCCAGATAACCGGTACATGCGCGGCTTCGCATAACCAGAGTATTTCCTCCTGGATTTCAGCCATACGGACATTGCCCAATTCGACAGCCAGATCACCCCGCGCAATCATCACGCCGATGGGATGTCTGGCCAAGCTGGCAAAAAGAATATCCGGCAGATTTTTTACGGCACGTGCGGTTTCAATTTTTGTGACGATAGGTATCGTGGAAGCGTTCCGCTTGCGAAGCTCGTCAGCCAGTTCACGTACACCATCAGCCGTTTCGATGAAGGAAAATCCGACCATGTCGGCATGGTTACAGATAAAATCGAGATCCGACAGGTCTTTCCGGGTAAATGTGGGTAAATTCAGCGTTGTTTCAGGAAAATTGATTCCCATACCGGATTTCAGCTTGGCGCCTTTGGGTATGGTTCTGGAAACGCGCAAAACAACATAATCTGATTTCTTATCGATGACATAAGTACTGATTTTTCCGTCGTCAATCCATACGCGTGCGCCCAATTCAAGTAGCTCAATGACGTCAGGCGACGAACAGCTGATATGCGCATCGATGCTGCATTTTTCACCCGATGTGTCATTCTCGACAAAACCGGGCATCTGCTGCTTGTGAAGATAAAGATGATCACCCGCGTGCAGGCGAATTTTTCGGGTGACCAGGTTGAGATTGACAAATTTAAACGTATGTTGATCTTTGAACATCGTATTGACACGACGTTGCCACGTGACTTGCAGTCCCGTCACAAGATGAATCGTTTTATCGCAATATCCAGTGATCTGCCGATCTTCCGGTGTAATGGCGATGTTAATGTATCGCTGCTTGCCGTGCGTGTCGATGATGCTGAACCGGTCGTCACCGGTCAGGTTGGCATAAATCGCATGAGGCACCGGGAATAGGAATTCGTTTTCCAGACTCCTGGTGGATGCTGAGCTGCCTTGTTCGTCAGGAATGATTTTGAATCGGATGGTATTGGGTGATTTCCCGCGATTTTTTTTGATTCTAAGATTGAGTGATTGCGCATCATCCAATATCGGACCGGTGCGGATTTTATGACCGGCCAGATCCATCAGAATGCGGCATGGCGTATGACTGTCTGTGGCAGCCTGGCGGATATGGGTGATCATCTGGCGCCAGGTGGATACGTTATCGTGTGCGCAGTTAATCCGGGCGATATCCATGCCTGCCTTGATGAGGTCGCGAACGAGCGTATAGTCGTTGGCAGCCTCGGCAGGCATCGTGACCATGATGCGCGTGGTTCTCTGGTGATGTGAATCACCCAGTATCATAGATGTGTTTTTCTCAAGAATCTCAATGCCTTCCCGGAAATCAGGGAAACGGCAATTGCTGTTGATATCCGTCGAGATCCCCAGTGCCCGACTGAGCATATGCAGAATACTTTTCAGACTTGCAAAGACATGGGGTTCAATGTTACCCAGCGAAGACAATCCGGCTTCAGACAATTTTTCCTGTAACGGCCGCAAATCCAGTTCACGCAACGCCAGATACTGGGCCAGATTAACAATACTCTTATTGGATGATGATGCTTTACCGGCCATGACGGCCGGTTTGATGCGTGCCGATCCCTGTACCTGTATGTGTTGAATAAGCTGTTTGATTTCAGTATGTAAATAGCGAAAAGCAGAACGTGTACTGATCGGGTTTTCAAAATTCATTGAATAAACTGCAAAAGGTTTGGAATTTTATAGTGCAAGTGATATTGGAGTTAACGCTTATGGAATTATTCTAATAACGTGCTGCTTTAAAAATTTAAGCCAATTTTCCAGTTGAAGCACTCACTGGAATTTTCACTTAAAATTATATCGATGGATTATGACAGGTTTGTTACGTGTCTTTAACGGCCTGTCAGTGGTAGCGGCAAGAGGTGGCAGAATGGGCTGTGATGCAGGTTCCGGTGGAGCTGGGTTCTGCTCTGGTGTTCAGAATCAACAAACCCTTAGTCAGTATTAATGCACTTTTGTGATTGCGAGGAACAATAATCAGAGATTCTGACATATTGAGATACCGTCAGATTTTCAGCGCGTTGGCTGGCGTCGATATCCAAACAATTAAATTCTTCATACGCAAGATAGCCCGATAACGTATTACGCAACGTTTTGCGTCTTTGCGAAAATGCTGCTGTGACGATGCGGGAAAACATGGCTTCACTGTGGGCAACAAGCGCATCCTTACCAAGCGGGCACATATAAACGATAGCGGATTCCACCTTGGGAATGGGGCGAAAAGATTCAGCCGGAACAGTAAGGATTTGTTCCATTGCAAAACGGTATTGCAACATAACGGAGAGACGGCCATAGTCTGGTGTCGATGGCCTGGCCACCATGCGTTCGACAACCTCTTTTTGCAGCATGAAGTGCATGTCCTGAATATATGCAGCGTACTGGCCGAGATAAAAAAGCAGCGGTGTTGATATGTTATACGGTAAGTTGCCTACGATACGCTGATTGCCGCCTAAAACTGAAAAATCAAACTTTAATGCGTCGGTCGAATGAATGGTGAGTTTGTCTTGAGAGAAGTTACGCTGTAATTTTTCAACGATATCCCGGTCTATTTCGATCACCGTAAGATGGCTGAGAATCTGGTGCAAGGGCACTGTGAGCGCACCAAGCCCGGGCCCGATTTCGACAAGATTATCGTCAGGTCTCGGATGTATTGTATTGATAATGGAAGCGATAACCTGACGATCTATCAGAAAATTCTGGCCGAAGCGTTTTCGAGCCTTATGACGGATATTCGTTGTCATTATCAGTAGAATGTGTTGCTACAGGGTGGTATTTTTTACCAGTTCAATCGCTGTCTGGACCGCAGCGAGTAGGCTTCCTGCATCAGCTTTTCCGGTTCCGGCTAGATCCAGTGCAGTGCCATGATCAACCGAAGTGCGGATGATCGGCAAGCCAAGCGTGATATTGATGCCCGCGCCAAAACTGGCGTGTTTCAATACCGGTAAACCCTGATCGTGAAACATGGTGAATATGCAATCATACAGCGCAAGCTGCGGCGGATTGAACAGGGTGTCTGCGGGTAGCGGGCCGCTGAGTTGCATGCCTTCATTGCGCAGTTTTTCCAGTACGGGAATGATGATATCAATTTCCTCACGACCCAGATGACCGGATTCACCGGCGTGCGGATTCAGTCCGGTGACAGCTATTCTGGGATGTGATAGTGCGAAACGGGTCATTAAATCACGATAAGTGATGCGTAATTTATTTTCCAGGCTTTCAGCGGTAATGGCGGCGGCTACCGCTTTGAGCGGTAAATGTGTTGTTGCCAGCGCAACACGCATTCCGCCGCCGACAAGCATCATAACAACCTGACTGTGCGTGAGTGCGGCCAGATATTCGGTATGTCCGGTGAATGCGATACCGGCATCGTTAATGATTCCTTTGTGTACCGGTGCGGTAACGATGGCATCATAGCGCTTTTCACAGCAGCCGGTAACCGCCTGCTGCAGCATGGTTATCACGTATGCGGCATTGGCGGGATTCAGAATACCTGCAGCGGTCTTCTGAGCCAGTGGTATGTGATAAACATATAAATGTCCTGGCTGGTGCCGCTCCGGCGGAATTGTATCGATATCGACAAGCCGTACCGGCAGTTGCAATGCTTCAGCGCGTGTTTTCAGTAAGTCGTAATCGGCAAATAAAACCAGTCTGCATTCGAGTGGTCGCTGCGCTATTTGCAGACAGATATCCGGGCCGATACCGGCGGGTTCGCCGGTGGTTATGGCAAGCGTCGGGAGGAATTCAGCAGTCATTCAGACATCTTCTGCAAGGTATTCGACATACGCCTGATCGCGCAATTGGCGCAACATTTCCTGGATGACAACTTCAGCTTTTCTTGACCGAATGGCCTGTCGGGCATTGTCACGCTGGCGTTCATCACTGACATCCTGTGTGCGGCGCTCGACAACCTGAATTAGATGCCAGCCAAACTGTGTTTGTACCGGTTCGCTGATCTGGCCGGGTAGTAGTGTATTCATGGCCTGCTCAAACGGTGGGACGGTGTTGCCGGGTGACAGCCAGCCTAAATCGCCGCCCGACGAAGCGCTGCCATCTTCAGAATAAAGCTTGGCGAGTTCGGCGAAATTCTCACCGTTGTCGATCCGTCTTTTAAGCGCGATAATCTGTTCCTTTGCGTCATTCTCGGAGGTTAATTCGCTGACTTTGACGAGAATATGGCGTGCACGTGTCTGATCGATGATGACTGACCTGTTTTCCACTTTGCGGCGATCAATTAACTTAAAAATGTGAAATCCGTTCGGGCTTTGTACTACTGGTGTGATTTCGCCGATTTCCAGTGGTGAAAGCAGCTGGGCAAATGTGGGGCCCATTTGTGTAATGGGGCGCCAATCGAGAATACCGCCGCTCATGGCATCGGGAGCTTCAGAAAATTCTGCAGCAACATGCGAGAAATCCGCGCCATCGGTTAATTTTTCAAGTGCCTCGTCTGCACGCCGGCTTTTCTCGAGGATCTTCAGGTTATCCATGTGTTCTGTCACTGTAATGAAGATATGCGCCAGTAAATACTCATCACTGCCGGTCGCGGATGTTGCCTGCGTTCGCAGATAATTGTCGATTTCTCCTTCGGTGACATTGACCTGACTGCTGATCTGGCGTTCCTTCAATCTGACCATGATCATTTCATCGCGGATATCCTGCCGGAATTTGTTGTAGCTGATGCCGTCCTGCTCCAGGACGGCGTAGAATTCCTGGAGCGTCAGCTGATTTTCATCGGCAATACGGCGAATGGTTTCGTCAAGCTCGCTATCACTGACCGACATGCCGATCTCTTTAGCATGCTGAAGTTGTATTGATTTTATGATCAGTGTTTCAAGTACCTGATTCTGAAGAGAATCCAATTCAGGAGGTTCTATGCCCTGCTGGATCAGGTTTTTTTTTGCAGTGGTGACTGCGTTGTCCAGTTCATTCAGTGTGATGACTTCTTCATTGACGATGGCTACGATCTGGTCCAGCAAAGCTTTTCTGCCCGATTGATACAGCGGTTGCGTAATCTCGCTGTGCGTATCCGGAGTTACATTACCAGTGTCAATTGTCGTTTCGAAGGCTTCGTTTTCCGTGGCATGTCCGGTTAATTCGGCAATCACGGTTGATGAAAACAATAACAGAAATCCGGTGAGCAGACTGAGGTAGATTTTTTCTGACATTGATGCAAGGAAAGTTAGTAAATACTGGTATAACCTGGGATACTTTGCTGCAGAACGCGCAACGGATTAGAGCCGATATTCATCAGGCCGTTCAATTCAAGCTGGACAAATACTGCTGTTGTTGTGTTTTGCGTTGCGGTAGTCAGTTTCTGTACGACAGCGCGTAATTTGTAGCAGCAGGAAATATACTCAAATCCTGCCAGACCTGCCAATAGCCGGTCATCCTGTAATGAGTAATTCACGCGGGCTACGGTATGCCAGTTGGCAAAGAAAGGCCACTGAATCGAAGTATCGACCTGTTTGATGGCTGTATCGAGCTGATTGATCAGTATATCGCCACGGTCCCGCACATCTCGAGTATACCGGTAACCTAGATTGAACACTTTACCGGGTTCGGGCTGATAACTGATGCCGGCACGGATTTTTTCAGTTTCTAGCGCATGTTCATCAATTTGTACGTTTACATCTGTACTGATGGTGCGTGTCAGACGGCCTGCCAGCGCCGCGATAAAATCAACATTGCTGCCGGTGATCTGAGAATTTAGAATAACCCGCCGGTCGTCAAACCGGAACTGTTGACCAACAGCCACACGTAATCGTTCAATACCGGTTGAGGGTTCAAGCAGGCGAGATGTCAACGCCAGAGTGATCCGGTTGGCATCATTGATGCGATCACTGCCTGTGAAACGATTTTCCGTTAATATCTGTGCAAAACTGAAATCGGATTCTGCCGAATCGAAGTTTGGCAAAAAACTTTGGTTGACGTAAGGGATATACACGTAGAAAGCTCTTGGTTCAAGCGTCTGTATATAACCGGTATTACCGATGTTTATATTCCGGTCGAAGATGACGCCGCTGTCCAGACTGACAATCGGTACCAAACGATCTGGATTGTTACCCTTATTGCCTACATCCATTGACAGATCATAATTGGTATAATGCAGTCCGAATTTTGGTGTCAGAAAACCGTAGGAATTACGAAGGGGTACGCTGACCGTAGGGAAGAAAGTAAAGCGTTTGCCCTCGGTAAACGTCTGATGTGCGAAATTAGTCCAGCTCGTGTCCAGACTAAAATCCATGCCCGCAACATTGCGTCTGACCGCATTCATGGTCAGCTGCGGCAGGCGTTTATAGGGAGAAATGGTCAATAAATCGGCATTCAGGGCGGCAAATGGATCCTGTAAGGTCTGGAATTGTTGTGCGACAGCCGAAAAACTCAATACACCGTCATGGCCCAAAGCACCATGATAGTACAGACCGGCCTGCTGCAGTAAATTGGTTAGACTGGTTTGTGACAGATTATTGGACAAATCCCGCAAGAACCGGTTATCGGATACACGGTTATAATCGAATTGACCGCGCCAGCCATGTCCGAAGTATTGGGCATGCTGGAATGCGACGCCATAACGTGTTTCGTGTGAATCAAAATCATCGGGCAATACATCGGATTGCAGGCGGCCCTGGACATTATGACCGATATAGCGCATTTCATTACTCAGCATGAATCCGCGCTTCGACATCACACGCGGCGCAATGGTCGCATCAATGTTCGGTGCTATATTGATATAGAACGGAATGGCCAGGTCGGCACCGCTTCGCGCGGTATGCCCGACAACCGGGGCCAGGAAACCTGTCTTGCGCTTATCGGTATAGGAAAAATCCAACCAGGGCGTGTACAAAATGGGTATGCGCTTGAAATGGATGCTGACATTGCGTGCGACACCCGTTTCCGTGGTGCTGTCGATTTTCAGGTCTTTGGCCTGGATAAACCAGTCTTCCTGATTGATTGGACAGGTGGTGTAACTACCGCCTGTCAAACGATACTGGTTCTTACCTTCAAAAAACAGTTTTTCTCCACTGCCACGCCCGCCGTTTTTTTTCATGGTATAACGCGGCTCGGACAGGAAACCGATTTCCGTATCCAGATTCAGTTTGAGATAATCACCTTCGATAATATCTTTTGTTCTATCCAGCCGAAGATTGCCGGTAATTTCGGTTTCATTCGTCGCTTTGAAATATTTCATACGGTCGGCTGTCAGCGTATTATCGCCATGGCACAGTTTTGCATCGCCAATCGCTTCCATTTCCTGTTCATAAATTCCTTCGACACGATTAGCCTCAATGGTGATCTGCTCATGAAGTGGCTTTTCAGAAATGGTCTCTGGGGATGTTTCTTCCGGTAATACTATTTTATGGAGTGTTGCGGGTTTTTCGCGGGGTCTGATAATGCTGCTTTCTGCCATAAGCAGCGGTGAAACGCAACAGATCATCAGAACGAGTAGGCCACGGACAGTGTTTCTTTTCTGTTTATTCATGCTTCGTTCATGCGCGTGTGACGTAGTTTTCAATCCTGCGAGCCGCCAGTCAGTTTTCAAACGTTATTAATTCCGAATAATCTTGTTTTTGAATACAATTACAGGCCCGATATGAGGATTGCAGTCACAGTGCACCCCTAAACCCCTAAACCCCTAAACCCCTAAACCCCTAAACCCCTAAACCCCTAAACCCCTAAACCCCTAAACCCCTAACCTTGAATTATATATAAAATAAGGTAGGTCAGCCTAGCATAAGGTTGCTTTTCCCACAATCGATTCACGCAAGAATCCATAGATTGGGTTTCGGGCGGGTTTTAGTTTAAAGCTTATCCCGTTCCGGCATCGCTTTGGTCATTCCTCAAAATATGGTTAATCGTGATGATATTGCATGACCTGACTGATTGTCCTCGCGTGTGTTAAGCGGTTTTGTTTTATTTCAATGCGCCAGACAGGTTGTTTTTTTTAACGTTTAATGCCTGCAATATTGATTAAAATAGAAATTATCGACACTGATACACTATTTTTATCATGAATTTCGAATATCCGGAATGGCATCGATTATCTAAGAAGAAAAATAAAACGATGATAAGCAGTGCTGCCGACAAATCAGGCCTGCCTCCCGGTACATTGATTCATGTTGGTGAAAAACATGAAACCGTGAGCCGGATTTCTGTCATTCAATACAATCAGCAAGTCGTCACTGAATGCGAGATTGAATCCATCGCCGAGTTACGGCAGTTGCAGCATGACGGGCTTAGAACCTGGGTGAACATTGATGGACTGAGTAATACGCGCATTATTGAGGATATTGGCGTGCAACTGAATATTCATCCGTTGATTCTGGAGGATATTCTCAGTACGCATCAACGCCCTAAACTGGAGGAATATGAAGATTATGTCTATCTGGTGGTCAAAAGTATCAGCGCGGACTACAACCATCACCTGACGCTGCACTATGAGCAGATCAGCATCCTTCTGCTGGCAGATTATGTCATTACGTTCAAGGAAAAAGCCGGGGAAATTTTTAAACCTGTCCGTTATCGGCTGCGTAACCGTAAGGATCGTTTGCGTCAGAACGGCAGCGATTACCTGACCTATGTTTTGCTCGATTCCATTGTTGACGAATATTTTGTCATTGAAGATCATCTGGATGAAATCATTAACCCATTGGAAGCAAGCCTGCTGTCTGATCCCAGTCAGAAAACACTGCTGACTATTCAGCATCTGCGGCGTGAACTGATTGCGATGAAACGCAGCATCTCGCCGTTGCGCGAATTGCTGTCAGCAATACGGCATGCTAACACTGGATTGCTCCAGGAAAAAACATTGCGCTATTACGGTGATGTCTACGATCACGTATTGCGTGTCACCGATGCATTGGATTCCTATCGCGAGCGAATCGCGGTGATTCAGGATGTATATCTTTCCAGTATCAGCAACAAGATGAACGAAACCATCAAAGTTCTGACCATTTTCGCGGCAATCTTCATACCGCTGACATTTATAGCCGGTATTTACGGCATGAACTTTGAATATATGCCGGAATTAAAATGGCGCTGGGCCTATCCCGCGCTGTGGGGCATCTTTATCGCGATCAGCGTCGGTCTGCTTCTATTCTTTAAGCGGAAAAAATGGTTGTAAAGCTATTTGTAGCCTCATTGCGGGAAACGGACACACGTGCTTTACGTACTGGATTCATGATCCAATCTATGCGTGGTAAATCAGGATGCGATAAAAAGCCGACGCAGATTGTGTTGTCAGTTGATTCCGGCCGGTAGGGCAATCTGCTGGAATAAAAAAACGGTCAACTGTAATGATTCGGCCTTCAGCATCCGTATGCATTCCGTCCCGGAATCGAGCAGATGGCGTGCGGTGCTGTTCTCACGCGTCAGTCCGAGGAAGCACAGTCCCGATTTTCTGAATCCTAATACAAAGAGGCGTGAAACCCGGGATTCACGTGGTTTCTGCGCATCATTTTCAAATGCCAGTGCTTTGGCACGAAAGATCACGCCGATTGCGTTGTGGTTACGTGTCCTGATTTCCACCGGTGTTTTGCCGATGTTGGGGAAATGACCGAACTGGTTATCTTTTTCATAGACGACTTCATCTTCGCTTGACCAGAGTGTATTGCCCGGTTTATAGACCTAATGCCGCTGAAGTTCTGGGACCGACTATACCATCCGGGACAAGTCCGTTTTCAGCCTGGAAAGCAATGACAGCCGCATGGGTTGTCGGCCCGAATTTTTCAGCGTGGTGCTGGTAACAGGCTGGCAATCAACATCGTACGATGAGCGTGGGTTTCCCAGAAATGCCAGCATGGTTTATTGTTTGGCGCTGTGCAAACCGCCATTAATGTTTGCGGGAACATTGGTCAGTTCATTCAAGTTCATGATGACTCCTTCTCAGGCAATTGCAATTATTCAATACACCTTATGGCACCGTAGCCCGGATATGTGAGGGCCGATTATTCTACAAGGGGTCTGCCGATAAGTGCGCTGCGTTCGAATTCTTCTTCTATAACAGCAGGTAGCTGAACTTCCGGGAACAGAATAGTAAATGTGGTACCTTCACCTGGTTCGCTGCTGACGACAATATCCAGTTTGTTGTTTTGAGCTGCAATTTTGACGATGGATAAACCGATACCGCTGGTGGCCTTATTATGCAGTGCTGCGCGGGGTGAATAAAAATATTCGTTGAAGATATTCGGCAGGTCGTCGGGATCGATACCGATACCGTGGTCAGTAATCGATATTGTTGCTGTCCTGGTATTTGCGTTTACTCTGGAGGTAATTTCCACGATACCATTCTGATGTGAATAGGTTACGGCATTGGAAATGATATTTTCCAGCAAAATTTCAATCTGATCGAGTATGCCCTTATAAATAAAGTTATCAATGGAAACATTGAGGATGATCGATTTGGAATTAATGACCGGTGTTAGTTTTTCCAGACATTTTTGTAATGCTCTGCTGATTTTAACCGGTTTTATTTCCGCCATACAGGAGCAGGTTTCTTTTAAACGTTGCAGTCTGAGTAGATCCAGGATCAGGCTGGCCATATTTGCGGCGCGACGGTCTATTTTTAACAAAACTTCGTTGACCTCGGGGGAAACTTCACCACAATAGCCGCCTTTGATCAGATTGATTTTGCTGCGAATGGCATCCAGCGGTGATTTAAGCTGGTGGGTCATCAGTACGGCATATTGGTCTTTCTCCTGCTGAGCCTGGTTAATCTGTTGATAAGCTTCGGACAGCCGGTTTTCATGTGCGCGCACAACTAGTGAGAGTCTCGATACAACATACCATACGGTAAAAAACAGGATGTTCAATGCGAACATCCAGAAGAGCAAGTGGTTTTTGATTTTGCCGTTATTCGTCAAGGTAGGGTCGATGAGTATCGATTGGGGTATCTGGATAGACAGTGTATATTCCATCAGCAGTACGATGGTGTACATGATGCTGACAGTAACCGCGACCAGCAGACTTTCCACTGTGGAGAAGAAAATGCAGGCCAGCGCGATATGTAGTATATAGAAAAATGGCGCTGGCGTGGCCGTACTGCCGATGTAATGCACAACGATCGACAGGCAGATCAGATCGACGATGATCTGAGTCCACAGATTAATGGTGGGTGAATTGAATTTGCTGGGGTTGCAGTGATCGAGTGCGTATCGGTATCCAAGATTGGCCAGACCCAGGATGAGTGTAATTGTTATCGGCCAGTTGTTTTCCTCGATGATCCGGAACTGTATCAACGTGTCCGGAATGATCAATGCCAGTATATGGATAAAAATTAATGCACCAATCATGCCCCAGCGGAAAATAATAAACCAGCGAATATTGCTGATCAGGATTTCGTCGTTGAGTTTGCAAGCATTTTCATTTTTCCTGGATAAAATCGCTTTTTGCTGGTTTTGATTCCAGGAGAATCTAGCGATAGTCATAATTCAGTCCTATTATTTCTGTTGATATTGATTGAAAATGCTGCATTATCAATTATCGGGCTGTTGCCTGATTAAGACGGTCTCCAATAACGCCGAGCAGGCTTTCGGGTTCAACCGGTTTTTCCATAACGCAAACCCATTCGTTTGACGCTTTATCAAAATACGGTCTGATCATGTCTCCCAGTGATGTCAGAAAAATGGTCTGAATCTTGGGATGTTTCTTGTGGATTTCGGCGTAAGCCGTTAGTCCTGCATCCATTGATTCCACCATGACATCAAGTATGGCTAGATCAGGCATTTCTGTGCCTTTTTCAAGCGCAGCAATAAAGTCCCGCATAGTGAGATACTGATTCACTTCGTAACCGTTTTTGCGCAATATGCGGGCTACTGCATCACGAATATCTGCATCGTCGTCGACATGTGCAATCTTTTTGGTCATGTTCATGTTCTCCTTTGTTTCTAAAAGTAAAGGCTCCTGTTTATCCGGGTTGTTCGATTGACATTTCTCATGGTGAGCAGGCAAAGCCCAGCACAGATTCGTTTGACTTGCCTGTACCTGTTAGTCGATTCCCATTCTCGGATGGCGGACTGTGTTATTTGGCTGTTTCTTTGTACCTGATTGTTGTTATCACTGTATCTTCTCCGATGATACGAAGGAGCACAGCAAGTATTCTCAGCCTTCAGTCAGCAGGCATCGTGGCCTTATGTTGTTTTTATATGGAATTACAGCAAGTATACGCGCTAATACGTATAATAACCATTATAGGTGTATGTGTATGAAAAAATTGTGAAGTATTAGTGATGGAACACAACAGAGACGATTGCCAGCGATAATCAGCAAGCGCAGCACACTTTGCACGCATTAAACATTAGAACTGCGAATGTGATAAACATAATCAATCCTGAATGCTGATAAAAGCCGCATACAGGTTGAGATTCAGTTTGAAGTCGAAAAATCACGGAAGAGCAATTTTACGAATGTACTGCGGCTATGCCGGGTATAAAAGGTTTGAAATGAAAAAAGCCTTGAACGGAGAATAGAGCGGAAGGGAAACACAGTACACAGACATTTGTTCATTACTTTAAACCGATGTCTGTGTACCCTTTATAGTAGGCAAGTTTACATGCTGTATATAATAAAACCGATCACTATAAATGCTACTGTTGTAATACCAATAAGTTTCAGTGTCTGTGCATCTGTTGCTCTGTTTGCATCATCACTCATTATTTTAATCTCCTTATAAATTATTGACTTTCTCAAAATTAACCTATTTTAAGTCGATAAAAATCGACTCATCTGAAAAAACATCCACACAAAAAGCGGGAAATGTTAAAACAACATAACACAGATTGCTCTGCTCCCAGTCTTTTTCGGTTGTATTGATACGCCTCATTCGATTCTTAGAATCGTTACAACTTACTGGGAAATATTATTATTTTTTATCATAACAGTCTTATTGTTGCTCACCTCTCAACCGTTACGTATCGAAATTCTAACCTACATTTTCTGACAATGAAAGATTAGTTTTAAATTTAACCCTAAAATTTTTACGGATTTATCATATATTCTTGTGCAGAAGACCTTAGTAAGTCGGAGAACCAAGCGATAGATCACGCGATCTGAATATGTCATTAAAATATTTTCTGTAACCGTGATTCTGCCTAGCTTTTGCTGTATTGTCACAGTAACAAGAGAAAGAAATCACATGGTTTGATGCGCGTCGGTTTCTCAGGATAAAAAAATGTAAACTATTGGATAGATTACTGATGCAGGTTTATTCTCAAGGCTGATCATATGGATGATTTACTCATAGCAATAAAACAATGGATACCGATTGAGATAGTAATCAGTTTGACGATAATCTCAGTGATCAGTTTTATTGCTTCGTTGATCATTATTCCTGTCATCCTGATTAACTTGCCGCATGATTATTTTGATATCCGTATAACCCGCCACTGGTTAAAGGATCGTCATCCTTTTCTGCGTATCCTAGGGCTGGTTGCTAAAAATATCCTGGGTTCTGTGTTTCTGATTGCCGGTTTTATTATGCTTTTCCTGCCCGGTCAAGGTATTTTAACTATGCTGATAGGCATATCGTTAATAGATTTTCCCGGAAAGCGCCTTCTGGAAATTAGAATTATCGAGCGACCAGTCGTTCTGAGAACCATTAATGCGCTACGGCGCAAATATAATAAGCCGCCATTCACCCTATCATAGTCTGCTTCAAATGGGTGATGCCTACTACCTGTGTCATAGCTTGTTAAAGCTAATTGGAAAAATAAAAACCCCGCATTTATTGTTTGTTGCGGAATGTAGCGGGGTTGGTCTTGTTGATTTTAAGTTAGATCAGTATCCGAAACCTGCTGAATACCGGCAAGTAGCCAAACTGAATCGGGATCATTCAAATTTTTCTCTACATGCCATACTTCGTCAAAAGCCTCGGGTTCTCCGTCCGGCAATGTTTTCATTTGACCGGTAAACCGTACACTTGCAATTGCCGAATCATTATTTGTTTCGACATCCAGAAGATTCGCGTCAAGAAACATGACCTCGGATTTTTGCTGCATGTTGTCACGCTCCCGGATTTGCATGCTGATTTCTGCAAGCATCGCTGGTGTTGTATATTCGCGTATATCATTAATATCACCGATATCATAAGCTGCCTGTAAACGAATAAATGATATCTTGGCATTCCTCAAGAAGGGTTCTACTTTAAAATCGGACGGAATGTTTGACTGGCGCGAGTCGGCGGTGCTGGTCGTTGTTGCTCCTGCGGTTTGACTAAATGGAGGCTGCGCTATATTGTCTCGCGTAGAGGTATTGACACCGGAGTATTGTATTGGTCGTTCATGGTCTACAGCGCGCGGTTTACGCATCATGCGTATGATGAAAAAAATGACGCCGACAATCAGAATCAGCATCAAGATGTCCATCATATTGATTCCTTCGAATGCGCCACCCATAAATAAAGCAGCCAACAGACCGCCTGCTGCCAACCCGGCTAACGCTCCGCCCCACTTACTGCCTCCGCTGGCTGGCGCAGCAGCATTTTGAGTTGGCGCAGGTGTTTGCTGCTGATTCGGTGTGGATTGTTGATTGAGAGACTGCCGCTGCTTGCCAAAACTCTTACCGCCTCCCATGCGTTTGGCTTCGGCGTCAACCGCAATCAAGCCAATGGTAAAAAATGCCATTGTCAGGAAAATAAACATTTTTTTCATTAAGTTGTACTCCCAAATAGATTTTGAAGTAAAAAGTATAGCATCGGGTTTGTTGCAATGCCTATCCGTCAGACGATAAAGCCATCAAGTATCCAAGAATTATTACCGCAACATGAAAAGATTGAATTGCACAATAAATGAGAGATGCAATGAAACTTTTTCCGACTAAAACCATCTTTAGTG
>JAHBZZ010000001.1 GCA_019635215.1 Nitrosomonas sp. | reverse complement strand
CAACTGCATTGATTTCCGCCAAAGTCGGCATACGCCGTTCTTTGAACTGAAATTCGCTCCATCCACCGACCACACGCACCCATTGTGGTGCAGGCGTGCGCTCGGCCTGAGCTTTCAACATCGCCAGGGCATCAGCCAGGCTGCGTATCCCATCCCAACGCAGTTCCATGTTGTAATTCAACCCACCGCGGATAAGATGCAGGTGGGAATCGTTGAGACCGGGAATAACGCGTCTACCTCCCAGATCGATCGTTTTCGTATCCGGCTTCGCCAGCGCGCGAATCGCCTTATCCGAACCGGTAGCGGATATCCATCCGTCTGTTAGCGCCATAGCCGTTACTTCGGGATTGCTTTTATCCAACGTGGTAATTTTGCCGTTGTAGAAAATCGTGTCAGGTACACTATTTGTCATGGCATGGACCTCCTTTGAAAACAGATGGAAATAGCGTGCTGTCAGCAGCAAACCTGTTCCCAGCAGTATGCTGCGTTGCATAAAAGCCCGGCGTGTCAGATTGTCGATAAAAGGATATTTTTTCATGAATAAATCTCCTTTGATTCTTCCTTGGATTCAGAGACAGAAGAAATGATGAGAAAATGTGACCATCATCGCAGCTGATATCAAACCCTTCTCTGTTTCAACACTGATGAGTGCTTAACCAAGCAGATAACAATTCAGATACTTTGTTCAAAGCATACGCCGCTGTCAGTAAACTGACTAGCTTATTTTTAATTAGAATTTATAGGTCAGCCAAGCCGTGAAATAATCAACCGAGTTATTTCCCGGATCCGTGTCAAAGGAGGGGCCCGGAAAAAAGTGGACATAACTGGCCAGCATCGTGATGTGCCGGCTCACATTCCAGGACATCGTTACAGCGGGAGAGCTGCCTGAAAATCGTCCTCGATTGATTTGCACCGATCGGATGGGTAAAGTCGCAATCGAATAGAGTCCATCATGGGTGCTTTCTCGCCAGAAGAACACCCAATCCAGCGTCATTCTGAGCTTCGTACCAAAATAGAAATCTACAGAAGGATGCACATGAATAAAATTCGACGGCCCGAGCAGATCCGCCAGGTTAAAATAGGCTCCGGTTGGAAAGAGCGGATTATATGTCTGGAGATTAGCCGAGTCTGGATTGCGGTCGCCGCTGGTGATGTCCAGTGTCAGCCCCAGCTGGGGGCAAAATGGTAAATCGCTCAGGCTATAGTGCATATTGGTGGCTACCGCCCATGCGTCAATGTTTCCACTTCCAAACCGGCCGAACTGCCAGATCAGTTCAACGTTGTATTCCCATGGCAATGGCTGTCCCCACAACCGGGTGCCAAGCGTATGACGCACTTCGTGTGCGGTACCCTGAGCAAACACGCCTTGCTTGTTCTCAAAACCGAAGTAATAGAGAGGTCGGTATGCCCATCCGGTAAAAGCGAATGCCGACGAATGGCATAAACACCCCACAGGGATTTATTCGGATCCGGATCGTCATCGAATGCCCGGACACGGTTGCGTACCGGTTTACCCCAGAATCCATCGATTGCCCATTTGTCTACGCGGAAGAGTACCCGGGCCGCATCGAATGAGCGGCGTGTATTCGGTACTTCACGCGCGGAAATAAACCGGCCCGAACCGTATTCAAATTCCTGCCGCCCCAGCCGCCAGATAGCCGACATACCCTCAGTGAACGGAATAACTATATCCATAAATCCCTGATGCGCATCGAATACATTGCGATCCACTTCTGGTCGTGGCCCACCGATACGGCCATGTTCAAGGCTTGACATAAACTGGCCGAAAAAGCGCAAATGCGCCCCCAGGTGCAGGTCACTATGCAGAAAATAGCGCTGCAGCAGATAGTCGTTGTTTCCCCGGTTATTCGACGGACCACTCCCGAAGTTGGGGTTATGGTAGAACTCGTATCGCTGCCGCATTTCACCGCCGACTGAGAAAAACCAGTTTTTCTGATCACTAAGGGGGATATATTTAATGGGATCCCAAAAATCAGTATGACGATTGGAAGGCGAAGATACCGATAATCTTCATCGTAACGCAGTGACTTGAATGGTGGGGTAACGGATACTGTCGCTCCATCTCTTTGGGTAGCGATTGTTTTTACAGCAGGCGGCAACCCTTGAGCCTCACCAGCAGGAATAGACAATGCTTCAGTTCCGGACAAAACGATGCCAGCAAACATGACGGCACCTCTCTTATCCAATAACTTAATCACTGTTGTTTTATAGCCTGCGCTACATAAAATGGTTCAATTTTAAAGAGTTGCTCCACGGTATGATTACCACAACTGATCGTGATATCGTTTGCCAATTCCTTCCTTCTTACGAACGGACAAAACTTTACAGCGAAATGATGATGGCTACGTCTCTATCGATTGTAATCAGTTTATCTGAGTTTTACGATATTGTTGAAAGTGAAATGCGCAGTTTAGAGATTGTCTCCCAAAGTGGATCCAAGGTGTTCTAATGGTTTCCTTTAGAAAAAAACAAGAGTTTCCCCAATATACACACCGATCTGATTAAATTACGATAACGTTGCTGGTTAATGTTGGGAGGGTATCTATCATGAAAGCATTACAATTTTCAGTGCTGTTGCCTGCGTTGATGCTTACTTTGTTAACTTCCTGCGCACAATTGCATCCGCCTGTTATGAGTGAGGCAGGGATTGCACATCACGATCATGATGCCTTGGTCAGGTATTATGGCGATTTAGCCGGGGAAGCGAAAGTAAAGCTGCAAGAGAATAAAAAACTGCTCGAAGAATGCGAAGTGCATCCTTATTATTTTGGCTGGCAAGGTCAGGATCTTCGTTCACATTCTTCCGCCAATATTCGCAGATACGAGAAAATTCTGGAAGAAAGCCTGCGTCATGTTGATCTTCACAGGAGAATGGCGAATGAGCAGAAAAACCGGATCAATCAAACAGATATTGATCTGGAGCGTGACTTCACGGCGGCAGATCCGGAATATCCAGGCGCAGAACTCTGATAAGAAAGCGGATAGTGATCGAGTTTATATTCGGAGACCGTTCTTATGCGTTGACTGTTTCGCTTTTTCAGTTTTAAACCGAGACCATCAGAACGGTAATACGAAATCCAGTGAAAACAGGATTTGGTCCTTATTGCCGGCAAATGGCCTGTAAGCAGCAGCCTGATAAGCATCAACTCTGTCGTAGCGGATGTTCGGGCGAACATCGAGTTTCTTGATAGCATCCCATTTCAATTTCAGCGTTTTGGCGGCTTTCCAGTTTAGACCCATCGTCAATGCATAATAATCGGCGGGTGTAATGGTGACACTGTTAATATCGCCGGCATAACTGATGGCGTTGCCGTTAACGATGTTGGTGGCTGCAGCGATGCGGAAGGGAGACGGATTACGGAAGCCATCCGCGTCACGGAACCATTCGCCCCGGATGCCCGCCGACACATTATCCGTCAGATCATAATACAAGTGTGCGACAAAACTCATCCATGTGGCGTCTTTTATCGTATTGGTGTATTTCAGATTGTTCAATAAAACCCCGCCGGCCATACCGTATACATGGTGTAGAACGAGCAGTGTTCTTGAATTTATTTTTTGTTTAAATACTATGTTATAGAACCAGAAAGGTTCGCTACTGCGTGTGGAAGTCTCACTGTACGTACCTGAAATATGCACTGAGGTTGCCTGATTGTCACTGTTCCAGGTGAATCCTGCAATGCCGCTCCAGTTTCCCAGTTCCTTGTCCCATCCGGCATCCCAGCCACCTGTGGCACTGCCGGTTAGTGCGCCGCCTAAAATGAGCCAATTCTTGTTGACGGTGTAGTTTGCCAGTAGGCCGGTATGGGTGAAGGGTTCACCGACATTCAAGGTATAGGCGCGTGTGTAAAAAAAATTGTCGGGCGCAGGTACTGTTTCAAAGCCTGTTGGTGTGTAAAAATGACCAATTTTGATATTGAGTCCGTTTCCAATAGGGGCATAAACCTCCAGGTAAGTCTGCGGCAGTGCGATACCGTAGGTGCGCGTAGATGCGCAGCACAGATCCAGATCCCAGTTGCTTCTGCTGCGAGGCTCTCCGGAATTCACATCAAAAGTGGGAACGCCGAAAGCCTGAGTAAAAATGGCATCCGTTCCAAACATAAAGTCGACGCGTCCGCCAAAATCCCAGGTCTGGCCTGTGGAAACTACAGGGCGCTGTACAAATAAATTGAATTGATTGAGCTGGAATTGGTTCGCCTGATCGGCAAAAATAACGGGACCGTTATATCCGTTAGTCTGACTGGGATTGAAGGTTGCGCCGCCATTAATCCAACCGCCCAATTTTATTCGGGTTTCGTCAATAAAATTTTTCAGATTGCCGGCATAAAGCGTAATTGAATGGGTGTCGAAAAATAACGCGCTACCTGCCAGGGCGCATAATAGCCATTTGTGCAGTTTCATTTTTGCATGATGATAAGGATTCGTCTGTCAATGGGCAGTATCTGATTCGATCCTTGGGATCTCCTGATATTCTTTTAATACATGAAACTAACTTTCTTGAGTGGATTGGGGGCTGACGGGATTTGTGTGAATTTATTGTGTATCATGTCATTGAGCGTATGTCGCGATTGTAAGATTCAGATTCTAACGATTTGTATCAAAGATGGCTAATCGAAATAAGATATGTTGTCTGGTATCGGTCAACGATGATGGTTTAACGGATTCTCTGCTTTACCAGGGTGCTTTTTTCTTACGATTGATCCTGGCGGTTTAGCCAGTCCTCCCGCATGCGCCGGGCTTGCGAAAATGCTTTTTGCAATGCTTCCCCATCTCCATTTTCCAGAATGTTCATTAAAATATTCAATTCATGCTGATACGCAGTCATTTGTCCGATCAGGGCGCTGCGATTGGCGAGGCAGATGTCGCGCCACATTTCGGGGGAACTGCTAGCAATACGGGTAAAATCGCGGAAGCCGCTGCCCGCGAAGCGCAGCAGGTTTTCGGGAGTATCCGTGCTTTTGCATAGATGATTCATGAGCGTAAATGCCAGCATATGTGGCAGGTGGCTGGTGGCGGCGAGAATCCGGTCATGCTCGTCAACCGGCATGTGCGAGACTTTTGCGCCACAGGCCCGCCATAGTGCGACAGTTGTTTCAACGGCATCAGTGCGGGTTTCTTCGAGGGGGGTAAGAATGACATGTTTCCCTGCGTACAGGTCACCCTGTGCGGCGAGGACGCCACTTTGTTCAGCACCCGCAATCGGGTGGCCGGGCACGAAGTTTTTTAGGTTCCCGCAGAGATGACGACGTGCGGCCGTAACGACATCCTGTTTGGTGCTGCCCGCATCGGAGACAATGGTGTCAGGTTGCAGGTGCGGTGCGATCTGCGTCATGATGTTTTCGGTCTGGCCGACCGGCATGGCGAGCAGCACAAAATCAGCCAGATGCAAGGCGGATACTATGTCGGGTGCGATTTCATCAATGATGCCGCGTTCCAGTGCATGTCGCATGTTTTCGTGACTGCGTCCGACACCGGTAATATGACGTACCGCACCGGTTTTGCGCAATGCCAGCGCAAACGAGCCGCCGATCAGTCCGACACCGATAACCACCAGCCTGTCAAGCATCACGGGAAGGGGATGCATGCGATTATAGTTAAAAGCTGAGGCCGATGATCTGGATCTGATTGCCGCCGGCCGGAATACCGCACATATTGATGACGGCGTCCTGAAGGTTGATTTCGTGGCCTAGATCCTGGGCTTTTTTTACAATGTTACCGATTTGTGCTTCGGTAACATTTTTGTTCATAACGATAATCACGCTATTTCTCCCAGTGCGTATTCGAGTGATTCCAAGAATCGTTGATTCTCATGTTCCAATCCTATGCTGACACGTAAATGCTGGGGCATTTCATAGATGCCCAGCGGACGGACAATGACACCTTGCCGTAACAGGTTTTGATAAATTTTCTGTGTGCTGATCGCATCACCTTTGATTCTAAAGCTGATGAAATTGCCGTAAGACGGAATGTATTCTACGCCCAGTTTGCGAAAACCATCGGTCATTTGCAGCATGCCCGAACGATTCAGCGCATACGCACGTTGGACGAATTCAGTATCCTCCAGCGCTGCCAGCGCGCCGATCAGCCCGATGCTGCTGACGTTAAATGGTTGGCGTACACGATTCATGAGATTGGCGATCTCGGGGTGTGCGAGTCCAAAACCGACGCGCACGCCAGCCAGTCCATAGATTTTGGAAAATGTCCGTGTGATCACCAGATTGGGGAACTGCTTTAGCCAGCTGATACTGTCCGGTCTGTTGGCCGCGGGTAGGTATTCATGATAGGCCTCGTCCAGTACGACGAGGACGTCGCGCGATACACGTTCGATGAAACGCAGCAGATCATTGGGATTGGAGAGCGTGCCGGTCGGATTGTTGGGGCTGGCAATGAAAACCATGCGTGTTTCCGGCGTGATGGCATCAAGCATCGCTGGAAGATCATGTCCGTAGTCTCGCGCAGGCACCGAGATGCCTTCGGCGCCAATGGCTTGCGTGACCAACGGATATACCGCGAAGGCGTGTTGCGAGTAAATGGCGGTTGCGCCCGGTTTCAGGAAAACGCGGGCAGCCAAATCCAATACATCGTTGGAGCCGTTGCCAAGTACGATTTGTTCGCTGCCGATGCCATATAGCTTCGATAATGCCTGTTTCAATTCGAATCCACTGCCGTCGGGATAGCGGGCAATGTCGTGCAATGCCTGAATCATAGCCTCTAGTGCCAGCGGGCTGGCGCCGAGCGGATTTTCGTTCGAAGCCAGTTTAATGATATTGCCTTCGTCCAGTCCCATTTCCCTGGCGAGTTCCGATATCGGCTTGCCGGGTTGGTAAGGTTGTATGGCGCGGATGTATTCCGGTGCGAAATCACAGAGATTCATAATTGTTTTGTCTTATCAATGATTGAAAATGTTTGGATCAATTTTTATTGCGTATTTTTGCTTTGATGTAACGGATGACCGGGATTGTCATGCCGTGAATCAGGTCATGTGACAGGATAGGATCCGAGTATTTTCAGGAAGCTTGCTTTTTCGTTCAGTTCCTTGAGTGCGGCAGTGACATTGCTGTCGTTCCGGTGGCCTTCGATATCAATAAAAAAAACATATTGCCAGAGATTGATGCGCGAGGGGCGCGATTCGAGCCGGGTCATGCTGACGCCATGTTCTGCAAACGGTGTCAGTAATTTATGAATGGCGCCCGCATAATTGCCGGTGGATATAATCAACGATGTTTTGTCTCTGCCGGATGATTCGACGCGCTGCGTACCGAGCACCAGGAAACGGGTTGTATTTTTCGAGTCATCCTCGATATTTTCGGCGCAGATTATCAGTCCATAGAGTTCAGCGGCTCTTTTTCCGGCGATTGCCGCGGCGTTTTTGTCTTGCGCGGCAAGGCGGGCGGCATCGGCATTGCTGCCTGCATTGATATAATGCCTGTTGGACAGGGTCGGCAAATTGGCTTGCAGCCAGTGGTGGCATTGCGCAAACGATTGTGGGTGCGAGTAAATTTTATCGATCTGCGTCACATCGGCTTGCTGTGCCATTAATGATTGATGCACCGGTAATTGAATTTCGCCGCAGACGGTCAGCGATGTTTGTAACAGCAGATCCAGTGTGCGGCCAACTGCGCCTTCGGTTGAATTCTCTACGGGCACGACGCCATAACCTGCATTGCCGGATTCGACACTGCGAAATACTGCGTCGATTGAATCGCAAGGCAACGTTGTTATTGCGCTGCCGAAACGTTTGATGGCGGCTTCTTCGGAAAATGTACCCTGGGGACCCAGGCAGGCAATTGTCATCGGCTTTTCCAGTGCACGGCATATCGACATGATTTCGGTAAAGAGCTGGACGATGCGCGTATTATCCAGCGGCCCCGGATTTTCCTGCTGCATCCGGGTTAATATCTGGGCTTCGCGTTCGGGGCGGTAGATAATGCCGCTTTTTTTGACTAAACCAATTTGCTGGGCACATTCCGCGCGCTTATTGAGCAGTCTGAGTATTTCGCTGTCGATACCGTCAATCTTGTCGCGTAATTGTTTTAATTGCTCATTCATAGCGTTAAATGTTTATTGAATCGGGAAGGGCACATAGCGTACGGATAGCACGCCCGAGATCAAAGCAATCGCTTCTATGACTTTGTGTGGAACGGGGCTGTCCACATCGACCAGTGTATAAGCCATTTCACCTCGGGATTTGTTGACCATATTGTGGATATTGAGACCGGCTTCGGCCATGCAGGTAGAAATCTGTCCGACGATGTTGGGGACATTGGCGTTGGCTATCGCTACCCGGTAAGGCGATTCGCGTTCCATACCGATATTGGGAAAATTGACCGTGTTTTTGATATTTCCGTTTTGTAAAAAATCGATGAGCTGGTTGACCACCATAATGGCGCAGTTTTCTTCGGCTTCCTGGGTCGATGCGCCCAGATGCGGCAATGTAATCACGGATTCGTGGTGTTGCAACTTCTGGCTGGGAAAGTCACAGACATAATATTTTATTTTCCGGGATGCAATGCCGTCGAGTACGGCGTCTTCACTGGCGATACTGTCGCGCGAAAAATTCAGCAGGATAACGCCCTGTTTCATCAGGCTGATGCTTTTTTCATTAATCAGGTGCCGGGTCGAATCCAGTAACGGAATGTGAACCGTAATAAAATCACTGTGGCGCAGTAATGCTTCAAGTGTATTGGCTTTTTTGACCTCAGCCGATAGGCTCCAGGCGGATTCGACAGTGATATTGGGGTCGTAGCCGACAACTTTCATACCCATTTTAAGCGCTGCGTCAGCAACTAGCCGGCCGATTTGTCCCAGGCCGATCACGCCGAGTGTGCGCCCTGGCAGTTCGACCCCTGAGAAGCGTTTTTTTTCGCTTTCGGCCTGCGCGTGGAGTGCTGCGTCATTGCCTTGCAGGGTTTCGACAAAATGTAATGCGGGCAGCAGATTGCGCGCGGCAATCAGGAGGCCGGCGATTACCAGTTCTTTGACAGCATTGGCATTCGCCCCGGGTGTATTGAAGACAGGCACGCCGCGCTGGCTCATGGTCTGTACAGGGATGTTATTGGTACCTGCCCCTGCACGCCCGATAGCCAGAACACCGCCGGGAATGTCCATATCAATCATATTGTGTGAACGTACCAGAATTGCGTCCGGTCTGGCGATATCCGGCCCGACCTGATAGCGATCCTTAGGAAAATGTTCCAGACCCAGGTGCGAAATCTGATTCAGAGTCAGGATTCTGAAGGTGTTTCTTTGATGATCAGCCATGTTTGTCGGCAAACTCCTGCATGAATTCAACCAGCCGTACAACACCTTCAAGGGGCATGGCGTTATACAGCGAAGCACGCATGCCACCGACAGAGCGGTGCCCTTTGAGCTGAATCAGTCCGTTAGCTTCGGTTTGATTGAGAAAAGTGGCATCCAGCGCAGCGTTTTTGAGCGTAAACGGGATATTCATGCGCGAACGGTCTGAACGGACAACCGGGCAGTGGTAAAAATCGCAGTTATCAATCAGATCGTACAGTATCGCGGCCTTACGGATGTTCATCTGCTCAATTACGGCCAATCCGCCTTGCTGTTTAAGCCATTTCATGACCAGTCCGGTGATGTATATGGCATAGGTCGGCGGCGTGTTGTACATGGAAGCGTTGTCGATATGCACCTGATAATCAAATAGAGTGGGTGTTCCGGGTAATGCGTCGCCTGCAAGATCATCGCGGATAATGACCAGTACCAATCCGGCTGGCCCAAGATTTTTTTGCGCGCCGGCGTAAATCAGGCCATAGCGTGAAACATCCAATGGGCGCGACAAAATATCAGATGACATATCGGCAACCAGAGGAATATCGCTGTTTTCCGATAATTCGGGCGTCCAATTGAATGCAACGCCGCCGATCGTTTCGTTGGTGGTGTAATGGAGATATGCGGCGCTTTGGTTTATCTGCCATGTGTTCTGTTTCGGTGCATATGTAAAGCTGGCGCTTTCGGACGATGCGGCAATGTTGACCGTGCAGTAGCGCTGCGCTTCCTGAGCGGCTTTGCTGGACCACTGGCCGGTGACTATATAGTCCGCATTTTTTTTGCCGCGCAGTAAATTCATCGGTACCATGGCAAACTGACTGGAAGCACCACCCTGTAAAAACAGGATTTTGTAATTCCGGGGTATGGATGCCAGTTCGCGTAAATCGTTTTCCAGCGTTTCGATGATGGACATGAATTCCTTGCCGCGATGACTCATTTCCATGACAGACATGCCGCAGCCCTGCCAGTCGAGCATTTCATTTTGCGCTTGCTGCAGGACTTCCCGCGGCAATACTGCGGGTCCCGCGCTGAAATTGTAGATGGGATTCATAAGTTGTGCAGGAGCGTGGCTCGGATAGGTTGAAGAAAGCCGTACTGCATTTTTTGTTTATTCTTCTTCTTCGCTTTCAACGACGCGTTCCAATCCTGTCAGTTTTTCGCCAGCATCGAGATTGATCAGTGTAACGCCCTGGGTGGCGCGGCCCATTTCGCGCACTTCATTGACACGGGTGCGTATCAGTATGCCGCCTGAGGTGATCATCATAATTTCATCATCCGGACGGACCAGTTTTGCGGTAACGACTTTGCCGTTGCGTTTGCTGGTTTTGATCGCGATCATGCCCTGTGTTCCACGGTTATGGCGGGTGTATTCGCTGATCGGCGTGCGCTTGCCATAGCCGTTCTCGGTTACGGTCAGCACGGCTTGTTCTTCATTCTCGGCAACCAGTAGTGAAATGACTTTATGGCCTGTCGCCAGTTTCATGCCGCGCACGCCGCGCGCGCCGCGTCCCATCGGACGGACGTCGTTTTCGCTGAAGCGCATGGCTTTTCCGTTGTCAGAGAAGAGCATGACATCGTATTCGCCATTGGTCAGCGCTACGCCAATCAGATAATCATCCTCGTTAAGGCCAATGGCGATAATGCCATTGTTACGCGGCCGCGAGAATTCGGACAGAGGTGTTTTTTTGACTGTGCCCGATGCCGTCGCCATAAAGACATAATGATTGTCATCAAATGTTTTGACAGGCAGAACAGCATTGATTTTTTCGCCTGCTTCCAGTTGAACCAGGTTGATAATCGGTTTGCCGCGCGAGGTTCGACCGCCCTGAGGTACCGTATAGACTTTAATCCAGTACACACGCCCCAGGCTGGAGAAACACAGAATATAATCGTGCGTGTTGGCGATAAACAGATTATCGATGAAATCGTCTTCCTTGGTACTAGTGGCCAGTTTACCGCGCCCTCCGCGTTTCTGGGCGCGGTATTCGTCGAGTAGCTGCGACTTGATATAGCCATTGTGGGAAAGCGTGACGACCACATCGGCGGGGGCGATCAGGTCTTCCATACTGAGATCCTGCGTATCAACAACAATTTCACTGCGGCGTTTGTCGCCAAATTGCTGCCGCATGGCTTCCAGTTCTTCAGAAATGATGTCTGTGATGCGGTCGGGTGTTGCCAGTATATCGAGGAAGTCAATGATTCGATCCATCACCTCCTTGTATTCCTCGACGATTTTATCCTGTTCCAATCCGGTGAGCCGTTGCAGGCGCAATTCGAGTATGGCCTGTGCCTGTGCGTCGGAAAGCCGGTAACCTTGTGCGTGCAGGCCAAATTCGGGTGAGAGTCCTTCGGGGCGTAAAGCCATAGCATCAGCCACGGCACGCGCAAGCATTTCTTCGATCAAGCCTGAACGCCACGCTCTGGCCATGAGTGCTTCTTTGGCGACAGCCGGTGTTGGCGAAGCCTTGATCAAGGCGATGATTTCATCGACATTGGACAGTGAAACCGCAAGACCTTCCAGAATATGTCCGCGTTCACGCGCTTTCTTGAGTTCGAAAACAATTCTGCGGGTGACGATTTCGCGCCGGTGACGTAAGAATGCATCCAGGATTTGTTTCAGATTCAAAAGCCGCGGCTGGCCGTCGAGAAGGGCGACCATGTTCATGCCGAAAGTATCCTGCATCTGCGTTTCTTTATACAGATTATTGAGAATAACATCCGGGAGTTCTCCGCGTTTGAGCTCAATAACAATGCGCATGCCGGATTTGTCGGATTCGTCGCGTAAATCCGAGATGCCTTCGATTCTTTTGTCGCGTACAAGCTCGCCGATACGGATGAGTAAATTGGCTTTGTTAACCTGATAGGGGAGCTCATCGACAATAATGGCCTGCCGGTTGCCTTTGTCGATGTCTTCGAAATGTGTGCGCGCACGCATGATGACGCGGCCACGCCCGGTACGATAACCGTCGTGTACACCGGATATGCCATAAATAATTCCGGCGGTAGGGAAATCAGGTGCCGGAATGCATGCGATCAGGTCATCGATGCCGGTATCTGGGTTTCGCAGCAGTTTCAGGCTTGCCTCGATGACTTCGTTGAAATTGTGTGGTGGAATGTTGGTTGCCATGCCTACGGCGATTCCCGAGGATCCGTTGATCAACAGATTGGGAATTTTTGCCGGCAGGATTAAAGGTTCCTTTTCGGATTCATCATAGTTGGGACCGAAATCTACAGTTTCTTTGTCCAGGTCGACAAGTAACTCGTGTGCAATGCGTGACATGCGAATTTCAGTATAACGCATGGCTGCAGCGTTATCGCCGTCAATTGAACCGAAATTGCCCTGTCCGTCGATCAGCATATAGCGCAGGGAAAAATTCTGCGCCATGCGTACAATCGTGTCGTAAACGGCGGTATCGCCGTGCGGATGATATTTACCGATCACATCACCCACGATCCGTGCGGATTTTTTGTAAGGACGGTTCCAGTCATTAGAGAGTTCGTGCATGGCGAACAGAATCCGGCGATGAACGGGTTTGAGGCCATCCCGGACATCCGGCAATGCGCGCCCTACAATGACACTCATCGCATAATCCAGATAGGATCGGCGCATTTCCTCTTCAAGGCTTACCGGTAGTGTTTCCTTGGCAAATTGATTCATGTTTTGTAATAGGTAAAGGGTAGCTGCTGTTTACACGATCAACGCGGATAGGGTTTCCCTTATCGCTTGATACAAATTTTTTATTCTACCATGATGGGGGGTGTATGTATCTTAGCTAACTTTATAGGATTCTTCTCAAACGGGATAACACCATGTGATGCTCTGGAAAAAAAACTTGAAAAAGCTGACTATATGAGTGAAGATAATAGCTTTTTTAAAAATCCTTTGAGACTGAGCGGGTACTGCAATGATATTGTGTAACCGCTATACCCTTGTCAGATATATCAAGTTGTTGTGTTAATGATTAATTAAGCGAGCTAAGCATAGACGTGTCAAATGTAATGAATACTTATTCACGGTTGCCTGTAACCTTTGTGAAAGGAGAGGGCGTTTGGCTGTGGGATAGTCAGGGTGAACGCTATTTAGATGCACTATCGGGTGTGGCCGTTTGCGGTCTGGGACATAGTCACCAGCGTTTGACGGAGGCGATATGCCGTCAGGCAAGGATGCTTATCCATACTTCAAATATTTATTTTATAGAACGGCAGGAACAACTGGCTACGCGTCTGGCTACATTATCCGGAATGGATAAGGTTTTTTTCTGTAATTCCGGCGCCGAGGCTAATGAAGCGGCAATAAAGCTGGCAAGATTACACGGCCATAATAATGGGATCGCTCTGCCAACAATTATTGTGATGGAACAGTCGTTTCACGGTCGTACGATGGCTACACTGACTGCGACGGGTAATCGGAAGGTGCAGGCTGGATTTGAACCGTTGCTGACAGGTTTTGTTCGCGTGCCCTATAACAATCTGGAGGCAGTCAGGCAGGTAGCGGAAAATAACAAGAATGTCGTTGCCGTTTTGGTGGAGCCTTTCCAGGGCGAGGGGGGGGTCAATGTTCCTCAAGCACGTTATTTACAGGAATTACGTGATTTATGCGACCAGAATGGTTGGTTGTTGATGCTTGACGAGGTGCAATCAGGGATCGGGCGCAGTGGCAAATGGTTTGCATTTCAGCATAGTGACATTACGCCCGATGTGATGACGTTGGCCAAGGGGCTGGGTTCGGGGGTTCCCATTGGCGCGTGCTTGGCAAAAGGTATGGCGGCTGAAGTTCTCAAGCCGGGCAATCATGCTTCTACTTTTGGCGGTAATCCACTGGTTTGTGCTGCTGCGCTTGAAACGCTTGCAGTGCTTGAGGAAGAGGATCTGATCAATCATGCGCATGAGCTGGGCGTTTTTATGCGTGAACATTTGCGTGCGCAACTTGCCGATATTGATGGTGTGGTGGAAATCAGAGGACAAGGATTATTGATTGGTATTGAATTGTCAGTGTCATGTCTTGATCTGGTTAAAAGAGCATTGGACCAAAGACTGCTCATTAATGTCACTTCCGAGAAAGTGGTGCGTTTATTGCCTGCGCTGGTGATGCAGCCGGATGAAGGCAAACAGGTGGTCAATATTACCTGCCGATTAATCAGGGAGTTTCTGAATGGCTAATCAGATTGAATGATTGTTGAATATTTTTTCTGATTGGTTTTTTTTTGTTGATATGCAGTTGAAACATTATCTTCAGTTTAATGATTTTAGCCGGGAGGAGTATGAATACCTGTTTGCGCGTACGCGATATATAAAACAGGTATTTAAACAATATCAGCAATACTGGCCACTGATCGACCGAACACTGGTCATGATTTTTGATAAAAATTCGACTCGAACACGGTTATCGTTTGAGGCCGGTATGAATCAATTGGGCGGTTCGTCCATTTATCTTTCCACGCGTGATACCCAACTGGACAGAGGAGAGCCTGTCGAGGATGCGGCGCGTGTTATTTCGCGCATGGCCGATATTGTTATGATTCGTACCTATGCGCATGACATTTTGCAACGTTTTGCGGATCATTCTAATGTGCCGGTAATTAATGGATTGACAGATGAATATCATCCTTGTCAGATCATGGCGGATATCTTTACGTTTATAGAACACCGAGGGAATATCAAGGGAAAAATTATTGCCTGGATAGGCGATGCTAATAATATCTGCAATACCTGGCTGCAGGCTGCTGAAATCTTCGATTTTAAAGTGCATGTTTCGACGCCACCTGGCTATGATATTGAGCCCGCGCAGATCGGACTAAAGACAGCGGGACATTTTGAGGAATTTGCCAATCCCCATGATGCAGTGAGAAATGTTGATCTGGTCACGACGGATGTTTGGACCAGTATGGGATTCGAGGCCGAGGCCGAGAAAAGGAAGACGGATTTCGCTGAGTTCCGTGTTGATGCTGAAATGATGGCCTTGGCAAAAGAAAATGCGCTATTTATGCATTGTCTGCCAGCTCATCGGGGTGAAGAGGTGGCTGCCGAAGTCATAGACGGTCCGCAGTCAGTGGTATGGGATGAAGCTGAGAACCGTCTTCACACGCAGAAAGCACTGTTGGAATATTTATTGCTGGGAAAGACCGGGAAGGTCTGATGATTGTGAATCGTGAGTAAATGAGGATGAGAGAAATAAATAAGGTGGTTCTGGCCTTTTCTGGCGGTTTGGATACTTCAGTGATTCTAAAGTGGTTACAGGATACTTATCGTTGTGAGGTTGTAACGTTTACAGCGGATATCGGGCAGGGTGAAGAGGTTGAGCCTGCACGTGCCAAAGCGCGTCAGTTGGGTGTGAATGAGATTTATATTGACAATTTGCGCGAGGAGTTTGTCAGGGATTTTGTTTTTCCAATGTTCAGAGCGAATACTATCTATGAGGGCGAATATTTATTGGGAACCAGTATTGCGCGTCCTTTGATTGCGAAAAGACAGATTGAAATTGCAAAAGAAACGGGGGCGGATGCCGTGTCTCACGGTGCTACAGGCAAGGGAAATGATCAGGTGCGGTTTGAGTTGGGTTATTATGCATTGGAACCCAATATACATGTGATTGCGCCGTGGCGGGAGTGGGATCTGAATTCAAGAGAGAAGCTGCTGGCGTATGCGGAGAAGCATGGCATTCCAGTGGAGATGAAGAAAAAAAATGGCTCTCCTTATAGTATGGATGCCAATCTTTTGCATATCTCATACGAAGGCAGAAGCCTTGAGAATCCAGCTACAGAGCCGGAAGAATTGATGTGGCGATGGACGGTGTCGCCGGAAAAGGCGCCTGATGAGGCAGAGTTTCTGGAAATTGAATTTGAACGTGGAGACGCGGTGGCGTTAAATGGATGCCGATCGAGTTCAGCAGACATTCTGGCAACACTTAATCAATTGGGTGGGAAGCATGGCATCGGTAGATTGGATTTGGTGGAGAATCGCTATGTCGGTATGAAATCGCGTGGCTGCTATGAAACCCCAGGGGGTGCAATTTTGTTGCGTGCGCACCGTGCGCTGGAGTCTATTACGCTTGATCGCGAAGTCAGTCATCTGAAAGATGAGCTAATGCCGCGGTATGCAACACTAATTTACAATGGGTACTGGTGGAGCCCGGAGCGTAAAGCCATTCAAGCCTTGATTGATGTCACTCAGGAAAATGTAAATGGCTGGGTGAGATTGAAGCTATATAAAGGCAATGTAATGGTGGTTGGGCGTGATTCAAAAACAGATTCGCTGTTTGATGAAAATGTCGCGACATTTGAGGATGATGCGGGTGCCTATAATCAAGCCGATGCGGCTGGTTTTATCCGATTGAATGCATTGCGTCTTCGTATTGCGGCAAATAAAAGAAGGAAAGTTTAAGAGTTTAAGAAGACTCGTTGTTTTTTTATGCCGCAGTAGTAGAAACCATAAAGTAATAATGAGGAATATATGCCTTCGTTCGATATTGTTTCAGAAGTGGATAGTCATGAAGTTAGAAATGTTGTAGAACAAACAAATAAGGAAGTCAGTTCCCGGTTTGATTTTAAAGGATCCGATGCGCGTATTGAGCAGTCGGATCTCGTTCTGACGGTGTATGCTGATGATAATTTCAAGCTCGAACAGATTTTGGATATCTTGCGGACAAAATTGACCAAAAGGAAAATTGATGTGCGCTGCCTGGATAGAGGGAATATTGAGAAGGTGAGCGGCAACAAGATCAAGCAGACTGTAACGGTGAAAACAGGGCTTGAAGCGGAATTGGCAAAGAAAATTGCCAAAATTCTGAAAGAAAGTAAGCTAAAGGTGCAAACAACTATCCAAGGTGATTCATTACGCGTAACGGGTGTGAAGAGAGATATGCTGCAAGAGGCGATCGGGATAGTGAAAAAAGCGATCACAGATTTTCCATTGCAATATCAGAATTTTAGAGATTGATGCAACAATCATGTTGGAATTGGCCAGGATGGTGTTGACATGAGTCATAAATTAAATGATATAGCAGTTTGTATTTTTAGGGAAAAGCTGAGTTTCTTTTATGGGCGGGCACAAAGTTAGACTTGACATCAAGCGATAAACCTCATAGAATCCGCTGTCTTTTCTAAGACATCAGAAAGTTGGTGTGTGGAGTAATCAAGTCAGCCGTGAAGATATAAGTTTAATAAGGGCTGGTAATAAAAGAAATATCAATTCAGCATGCAAAATCAGGACGGCTCTAAAGGCCGTCTCAGTTTTTTTTAGGACATAGTTTATATGCCGACTATAAGTCAATTAGTACGTAAGCCGCGAGAAGCCAAGCGCGTCAAGAGCAATGTTCCCGCATTAGAGAATTGTCCTCAGAAAAGAGGTGTCTGTACGCGGGTGTACACCACTACGCCAAAAAAGCCTAATTCCGCATTGCGGAAAGTTGCGAGAGTACGCTTAACAAATGGTTATGAAGTGTCTAGCTATATCGGTGGTGAAGGTCATAATTTGCAAGAACATTCCGTCGTGCTCATTCGGGGCGGGCGTGTGAAAGATTTGCCAGGTGTGCGGTATCACACGGTGAGAGGTAGTCTGGATACTGCTGGAGTTAAGGATCGTAAGCAAGGAAGATCTAAATATGGCTCTAAGAAACCGAAGACATCCTAGTTCTCGGGGTTGCATAATGCCAAATATCAAGTATCAAAGTTTGTGAGATAGAATAATGCCAAGACGTAGGGAAGTTCCAAAGCGCGAAATATTGCCAGATCCGAAATATCATAATGTAGAGTTGGCAAAATTTGTAAATGTGTTGATGACACGTGGAAAAAAATCGGTTGCCGAAAGGATCATTTATGGCGCGCTAACGCAGATAGAAAGAAAAACGGGCTCTGATCCGCTGGAAGTTTTTACTCAGGCATTAACAAATGTCAGGCCGCTGGTTGAAGTGAAAAGTAGACGTGTCGGTGGTGCAAACTATCAAGTTCCTATTGAAGTGAGATCGGTTCGTCGTAATGCTCTGGCGATGCGTTGGTTGAGGGATGCGGCAAGAAAAAGAAGTGAAAAGTCAATGGACATGCGTTTGGCAGGCGAATTATCGGATGCCGCAGAAGGTAGGGGTGGCGCGGTTAAGAAAAAAGAAGAGGTGCATCGTATGGCTGAATCTAACAAGGCGTTTTCACATTTCAGGTTTTAATGCATTTCATTGAACTAAGAAACTAAATTTGTAGTTTTTAATTTTTAAGGCATAGTAATTGTGGCAAGAAAAACTCCTATAGAGCGCTATCGAAACATTGGAATTATGGCGCATATTGATGCTGGTAAAACAACGACGACTGAGCGCATACTGTTTTATACGGGTGTGTCGCATAAGATTGGAGAAGTGCATGATGGCGCGGCAACAATGGACTGGATGGAGCAGGAGCAGGAGCGTGGGATTACAATTACTTCTGCGGCTACAACATGTTTCTGGAAAGGAATGGAAGGTAATTACCCGGAGCATCGCATAAACATCATTGATACACCGGGTCACGTGGATTTTACAATTGAAGTAGAGCGTTCCCTGCGCGTATTGGATGGGGCGTGTACGGTATTTTGCGCTGTAGGTGGTGTGCAGCCGCAAACTGAGACTGTCTGGCGGCAAGCAAACAAATATAAAGTTCCAAGGCTGGCATTTGTCAATAAAATGGATAGATCGGGCGCAAATTTCATGCGCGTCTATGACCAGATTAAATCAAGATTGAAAGCGGATCCAGTGCCTATTCAATTACCTATTGGTTCGGAAGACAAATTTGAAGGTATTGTTGATTTGGTAAAAATGAGAGCTATTTATTGGGACGATGAAAGTAAAGGGCTCAAATTTGAGGAACGAGAAATTCCCGAGTCAATGAAAGTTGAAGTTCAGGAATGGCGCGAGAAAATGGTGGAGTCGGCGGCGGAAGCGAACGAAGAGCTCATGAATAAATATCTGGAAGAAGGTGATTTGGAAATTTCAGATATCAAAAATGGTATTCGGATAAGAACGATCAGCAATGAAATAGTGCCAATGCTATGTGGTACGGCCTTCAAAAATAAAGGTGTGCAAGCAATGCTTGATGCGGTTATTGATTTTATGCCGTCGCCGATAGATGTTGTTGCGATTCAGGGTATAAAAGAGAATGGCGAATCCGATCAAAGAAAATCGGATGATAATGAGCCTTTTTCGGCGTTGGCATTTAAAGTGGCCACTGATCCCTATGTTGGCCAGCTCATTTTTTTTAGAGTTTATTCGGGTGTAGTAAGTTCGGGCGATACAGTTTTTAACTCGGTTAAGTCTCGTAAAGAGAGGGTTGGGCGAATTTTGCAAATGCATGCCAATCAGCGCGAAGAAATTAAAGAGGTTCGGGCTGGCGATATAGCTGCTGCTGTAGGTCTCAAGGAGGTCACTACTGGAGATACATTGTGTGATACTAATGCCATCATTACTTTAGAAAGAATGGATTTTCCAGAACCGGTTATACATGTTGCAGTTGAGCCGAAAACTAAGCTGGATCAGGAAAAAATGGGGGTAGCCTTAAATAGGCTCGCGCAGGAGGATCCTTCGTTCAGGGTAAGAACGGACGAAGAATCCGGTCAGACTATCATTTCAGGTATGGGTGAGTTGCATTTGGAAATCATTGTTGATCGGATGAGGCGTGAGTTTGGTGTGGAAGCGAATGTTGGCGCGCCTCAAGTCGCTTATAGAGAAGCGATTAAAAAATCTGTTGAGGTGGAAGGAAAGTTTGTCAAGCAGTCAGGAGGCAGGGGGCAATATGGTCACGTATGGCTCAAGATGGAACCTAATGAAGCAGGGGGAGGTTTTGAGTTTGTTGATGAAATCAAGGGTGGCGTGGTGCCAAGAGAGTATATTCCTGCGGTAGAGAAGGGTTTGCAAGAAACATTGCCTAATGGTATATTGGCGGGTTTCCCGGTTGTGGACATTAAAGTTACTCTTTTCGATGGTTCATATCACGATGTTGACTCTAATGAAAATGCATTCAAAATGGCCGCATCAATAGCCTTCAAAGATGGAATGAGAAAGGCTAGTCCTGTTTTATTGGAGCCGATGATGGCTGTAGAAGTGGAAACTCCGGAAGAATTTATGGGTAATGTGGTCGGTGATTTGTCATCCAGACGCGGAATGATACAGGGTATGGATGATATACCTGGTATGAAATTGATTCGAGCCGAGGTGCCATTGGCTGAAATGTTTGGATATTCGACCGCATTAAGATCAGCAACTCAGGGAAGAGCGACGTATACAATGGAATTTAAGCATTACGCTGAGGCACCAAAAAATGTTGCTGAAGCAGTTATTAATAAGAAATGATATTTTTGGTGAAAGTGTAAAGGATAAGTCATGGCAAAGAGCAAATTTGAGCGTTCAAAACCGCACGTAAATGTGGGGACGATTGGGCATGTGGATCATGGGAAGACCACATTGACGGCGGCGATCACGACGATATTGACACAAAAGTATGGTGGTGAAGCAAAAAGCTATGCACAGATTGACTCGGCGCCTGAGGAGCGTGCGCGGGGTATTACCATCAATACTGCACATGTTGAGTATGAAACCGAAAAACGCCACTATGCGCATGTGGATTGTCCTGGTCATGCTGACTACGTTAAGAATATGATTACCGGTGCTGCGCAGATGGATGGAGCGATACTGGTAGTATCGGCTGCAGATGGTCCAATGCCGCAAACGCGTGAGCATATACTATTGGCCAGGCAGGTGGGTGTGCCCTATATCATTGTATATATGAACAAGGCGGACATGGTAGATGATGCGGAACTGCTGGAACTGGTCGAGATGGAAATACGCGAATTATTGTCCAAATATGATTTTCCAGGAGACGATACACCGATTATTGTAGGTTCGGCTTTAAAAGCGCTGGAGGGGGACCAGAGTGAGATAGGCGAACCTTCGATTTTGAAGCTGGCGGAAGCATTGGACAGTTATATACCGGAGCCGGAAAGGGCAATTGATGGCGCATTTATTATGCCGGTAGAAGATGTGTTTTCGATATCGGGCCGTGGTACGGTAGTTACCGGGCGTGTAGAGAGAGGCATCATCAAGGTGGGTGATGAAATAGAGATTGTTGGACTCAAGCCGACGCTGAAGACGGTTTGTACGGGTGTGGAGATGTTCCGGAAGCTTCTGGATCAGGGGCAAGCGGGAGATAATGTGGGTGTATTGCTGCGTGGTACCAAGCGTGAGGAAGTTGAGCGTGGTCAGGTGCTGGCGAAGCCGGGGAGTATAGCGCCGCATACCAAATTTACGGCCGAGATTTATGTATTGAGTAAAGAAGAAGGTGGGCGTCATACGCCATTTTTTCCGGGCTATCGTCCGCAGTTTTATTTCAGGACAACCGATGTAACTGGAGCGATAGAGTTGCCGGCGGGGACTGAGATGGTAATGCCGGGTGATAATATTTCAGTGACAGTGAATCTGATAGCACCAATTGCAATGGAAGATGGTTTGCGGTTTGCTATACGCGAAGGCGGTAGAACTGTTGGTGCAGGCGTCGTAGCTAAAGTAATTGAGTAGTATCTGTTTTGGAAACTACAGAATCTAGAGCAATAAGATATACATAATAAATTTGGTGCGGAATCAAGGTCATGCAAAATCAGAAAATTAGAATAAGACTAAAAGCATTTGACTATCGATTGATCGATAAGTCAGCACTTGAAATTGTTGATACGGCAAAAAGAACAGGCGCTGTGGTTCGAGGTCCTGTTCCGTTGCCAACAAGGATAGAAAGGTTTGATGTTTTGCGTTCTCCCCATGTAAATAAAACGTCGCGCGATCAATTTGAAATTAGAACGCATCTTAGATTGATGGATATCATAGATCCGACTGATAAAACTGTTGATGCTTTAATGAAACTGGATTTACCCGCCGGAGTCGATGTGGAAATTAAGCTTTAATATACACTTGTATTAGTTAATCACGACAGGGATTGAGTAAAATTTTGTCGATGTGATTAAAAAATTTAATATCGGAAGAATAATGAGTTTAGGTTTAATCGGTCAAAAAGTGGGGATGACGCGCATATTCACCGAAAGTGGTGATAGTTTGCCAGTTACTGTTGTGGATGTGGCGGGTAATCGTGTGACGCAAATTAAAATCCATGAAACGGATGGGTACTCGGCGGTGCAAGTTGCATTCGGCAAGAAGAAGCCGGTTCGTGTGAATAAATCACTGTCGGGGCATTTTGCTAAAGCTGGAACTGAGGCTGCAGATTTTATGAAAGAGTTTCGAGTTTTAACTGATGACGATGCCGTACAACTAGCATTAGGTTCATCTGTCGAGATTGATATCTTTCAGGTAGGTCAAAAAGTCGATGTTTCAGGAATTACGATTGGCAAGGGGTATGCGGGTTCGATAAAGCGTCATCACTTTTCATCGAATAGATCATCACACGGTAATTCCAAGGCACATAGAAAGCCAGGGTCTATAGGTATGGCGCAGGATCCAGGACGAATATTTCCAGGTAAAAGAATGTCTGGGCAGCTAGGAAATGTAAGGCGTACAATTCAAAATTTAGAAATAGTAAAAATAGATAAAGATAGAAATTTATTGCTTATTAAAGGAGCTATTCCTGGATCAAAAGGAAGCAAAGTGATAATTTCTTCAAGTATAAAAAAAGAAAAACAGAAAGTTGAAAACTAAAAAGTAAGGTAGATAAGTAATGGAATTAAAACTGATCAATGAACAAAAGCAAGATATAGGTAGTATATCTGTTTCCGATTCTTTGTTTAATAGGGAATATAATGAAGCGATTGTTCACCAAATAGTTACTTCTTATTTATCTAACTCAAGAAGTGCAACAAGAGCACAAAAGGATAGATCAAGCGTTGCTAAATCAAACCGTAAACCATGGCGACAAAAAGGTACCGGAAGGGCTAGAGTAGGTAGGGCTTCTAGTCCAATTTGGCGTGGTGGTGGTAAAGTTTTTCCAAATAATCCACAAGAGAATTATAAAAAGAAAATAAATAAAAAAATGTATCGAGTTGGAATGAGTACAATTTTATCTAAGCTTGTGCGCGATGATAGATTGACAATTATTGATACTTTTACTATGGAAACGCATAAGACCAAGGAGTTTAAAGAAAAATTAAAAATACTTGGTTTCGAGAATTTGCTGCTTATTACAGACGAATTAAAAGATACGCTTTATTTGTCATCAAGAAATATGCCGGATATTTTGGTTATAGAAGCAGATAGCATTGATCCGGTTAATCTCTTGAAATTCGATAAAACACTTGTCACTACAAATAGCATCAGAAAATTTGAGGAATTATTTTTATGAGTGGATCAATAAAACAATATGAACGTCTGATGCAAGTGATACTTGCCCCTTATATTTCAGAAAAGGGAACATCCATTGGTGAAGCTCATAATCAAACAATTTTTCGCGTGGTGCGAAATGCAACCAAAAGTGAAATAAAAGCTGCCATTGAAATGATATGGAAGGATCAGAACATTAAGGTTGAAAAGGTCCAAACTATGAATGTGAAGGGTAAGCAGAAAAGATTTGGTCGTTATTTAGGAAACAGAAGCAATTGGAAAAAAGCAATTGTTAGTATAAAAGAAGGCCAGGAATTGAGTTTTACCAATTTACCGAGTGTCGGAGTTAAATAATGTCACTTGTAAAGCTTAGACCAACATCGCCTGGAAGGCGTGGAGTAGTACGATTAATCCAAGCTGATTTGTATAAAGGTGAGCCTTTTAAAAAGTTAGTAGAAAAACAAAATAGTAAGGCGGGAAGGAATAACACTGGAAAAATTACCATCCGGCATAGAGGTGGTGGGCATAAGCAGCATTATAGAAAAATTGATTTTAAAAGAAATAAAGATGGTATTCCGGGTAGGATTGAGCGTATAGAGTATGATCCGAATAGAACAGCCAATATCGCTTTGGTTTGTTATATAGATGGTGAGCGTCGCTATATAATAGCGCCAAAAGGATTGAAGATAGGCGATGTTATCAACAGCGGAAGTAGTGCGCAAATTAAGCTGGGAGATGCGTTACAGTTAAGAAATATTCCTGTTGGAACTGTTATACATTGCATTGAGCTTTTGCCTGAAAAAGGAGCGCAATTAGCACGATCAGCTGGTACTTCTGCACAACTTCAAGCAAGAGATGGGAATTATGCACTCCTGAAATTGCGGTCAGGAGAAATAAGGAAAGTTCATATTAATTGTAGAGCGACAATTGGTGAAGTGAGCAATGCTGAATACAATTTGAAATCAATCGGAAAGGCTGGCGCTATGAGATGGCGTGGTATAAGGCCGACTGTTCGAGGTGTAGCGATGAATCCGATTGATCATCCCCATGGGGGAGGGGAAGGTCGAACTTCAGGCGGAAGACATCCTGTTAGTCCGTGGGGTACGCCTGCTAAAGGTTACAGAACACGATCTAATAAACGCACTGAAACTATGATCGTCAGACATCGTTATTCAAGAAAAGGTTAGTTTAATGGCTAGATCTATAAAAAAAGGACCATTTGTAGACACTCATTTATTGGCAAAAATTGATAAAGCTGTAGAAACGAATGATAAACGACCGATTAAAACATGGTCTAGACGTTCCACAGTATTGCCAAATTTTATTGGATTAACTATATCAGTTCATAATGGTAGGCAGCATATACCAGTATTCATAACAGAGAATATGGTTGGTCATAAATTAGGGGAATTTGCAATAACAAGAACATTTAAAGGTCATGCTGCTGATAAAAAGACTGCCAAAAGATAGGAATCAATAAATGGAAACAACAGCTAAATTAAAAGGTGTTCGATTATCGGCGCAAAAAGGTCGGTTAGTTGCCGACCAGATTAGAGGAATGCATGTAGATAAAGCGATTAGCTTATTAACTTTTAGTTCCAAAAAAAGCGCTTTTATTATAAAACAGTTGTTAGAATCTGCAATCGCAAACGCCGAACATAATGATGGGGCTGATGTTGATGAGTTAAAGATATCGAGTATCTTTGTTGACAGAGGTACGTACATGCCACGCACAAGTGCACGTGCGAAGGGAAGAGGTAATCGATTAATGAAGCCGACTTGTCATATAACTATCACAGTAGCTGATTAATAAAAGACAAAATCATTTAAATTAAAGGCGTAGTAAATGGGTCAAAAAATTCATCCAACTGGATTTCGTCTATCAGTTCACAGAAACTGGCTTTCAAAATGGTATGCAAATAGTAATTCATTTGCTGCAATGTTAAATGAAGATATCAAAGTGAGAGAATATCTAGCAGAAAAGCTTAAGCATGCCTCTGTTGGGCGTGTTTTGATTGAACGACCTTCCAGAAATGCCAGAATTACAATATTTAGTGCACGGCCAGGTGTGGTTATTGGAAAAAAAGGTGAAGATATTGAAACACTAAGGGTAGAACTACAAAAGCGAATGGGAGTTCCTGTTCATGTTAATATCGAAGAAATCAGAAAACCGGAACTTGATGCACAACTAATTGCAGATAATATTGCGCAGCAACTCGAGAAAAGAATTATGTTCAGGCGTGCAATGAAACGTGCCATGCAAAATGCAATGCGTCTTGGAGCTCAAGGTATAAAAATTATGAGTTCTGGTCGTCTTAATGGGATTGAAATTGCGCGAACAGAGTGGTATAGAGAAGGCAGAGTGCCTTTACATACTTTGAGAGCAAATCTTGACTATGCAACTTCCGAAGCGCAAACGACCTATGGAATAATTGGTATCAAAGTATGGATTTTTAGAGGTGAAGTTTTTGGTAAAGAGAGCGCCAATCTTTCTTCAACAAATACTAATAATGAATTAGAAAGAAAAAGAGCTATTAAAAAAGAAAAACTGAATTTCGAAGTTTTACCCGTTGATAATATAGAGATTAAGAAAGAATCCGGAGATAGTGATGCTTCAACCAGCTAGAACAAAATACCGAAAACAACAGAAAGGTCGAAACACAGGAATAGCTACACGTGGTGCAAAAGTAAGTTTTGGTGAATTTGGATTGAAGGCAATAGAGCGCGGTAGAATAACAGCGCGACAAATTGAGGCTGCAAGGCGTGCAATGACGCGCCACATTAAAAGGGGGGGGAGAATTTGGATCAGAATATTTCCAGATAAGCCTATTTCTCATAAACCTGCTGAGGTTAGGATGGGTAAGGGAAAAGGTAGCCCTGAATATTTTGTGGCTGAGATTAAACCAGGAAAAATGTTGTATGAAATGGATGGAGTTAATGAAGCATTGGCACGGGAAGCCTTTAGATTAGCCGCTGCAAAGCTTCCAGTTAAAACGACATTTATCATTAGACAGCTTGGTGGTTGAAAATGAGCGTTAGAGAGTTACGTGAAATGGATTTAAAAGATCTAAAAAGAGAATTACATGCTTTGTTAAGAATTCAATTTAGTTTGAAAATGCAACTTGCCACGCAACAGATATCAAATTTAAATCTATTAAAAAATAACAAACGTGATATCGCTAGAATCAAAACCATTATTACTGAAAAGTTAAGCGCATTATGAACAACCAGAGCTTTAAACGTACCTTTACAGGAAAAATAACAAGTAATAAGACTGATAAGACTTTGACTGTACTGGTAAATAGAAGAGTTAAGCATCCGTTGTATGGGAAAATTATTACCCGCTCAAAGAAATATCATGTGCATGATGAAAATAATGAGGGGCAAGTCGGTGATATCGTATTAATAGAGGAAACAAAGCCAGTTTCCAAAACTAAAACTTGGCGTTTATTAAGGTTTATATCAAAAGCTACTTTGAGTTAGATTTGCTAAAGTGGCGCAAAAAAAGTAAAATTACCGGTTTCCTAAGGGATGTTGATATGTAATTTTATGAGAGACAATTGATTAGTCTCAGAAATGTGAAGCAGAGTTTGATTAGTATTTTATAGAAAGTGGTATCGTTAAATCTTAATACAATCTCTCATTTGAAAATTAGAGTTTAGATTTAGTTAAAAGGCGAGTGATCAATGATTCAAATGCAATCAATCCTAAAAGTAGCTGATAATACTGGCGCGCGTTCAGTTATGTGTATTAAGGTGCTGGGTGGCTCGAAGCGGAATTATGCAAATATAGGTGATGTAATAAAAGTGAGCATCAAGGATGCTGCGCCGCGAGGAAGAGTTAAAAAAGGTGATGTTTATAATGCTGTTGTTGTTCGAACGGCAAAAGGTATCAGAAGATTGGATGGATCTTTGATTAAGTTTGATAATAATGCAGCTGTATTATTAAATACAAAGCTTGAGCCCATAGGAACACGTATATTTGGTCCAGTAACACGTGAACTTAGAGGAGCGAAATTTATGAAAATTGTTTCGCTAGCTCCAGAAGTACTGTAAATCTAAGTCGGAATTTTAAATGAAAAAGATAAGAAAAGGCGATGATGTTATTATTCTTTCTGGAAAAGATAAAGGAAAGCGAGGTGCTGTTGTTAAAATAATTAATAATAACTATGTGCAAGTACAGGGTGTAAATACCCTAAAAAAACATCAAAAACCAAATCCGTCTACAGGAGTGACAGGTGGCATAGTGAATATTGATATGCCAATTCATTTATCTAATGTCGCTATATATAATTTTTCTACAAAAAAACAAGATCGCGTGGGATTTTCTGTAGATGCTGATAATAATAAAATTAGAGTATTCAGGTCGAGTGGTGAAAAAATATAACGAAATGGCAAGAAACCAATGAATCGCTTAAGAGAAATATACTATAAAAATGTTGTACCATCCTTGATCAAGGAATTTTCGTATAAATCAATTATGGAAGTTCCAAGGGTTACAAAAGTTACTATAAATATAGGACTTGGAGAGGCTACAACTGATAAGAAAATTATTGATCATGCTATTTCTGATTTAAAAAAAATAACAGGGCAAAAACCTGTAGTGACAACTGCTCGTAAATCCATAGCCACATTTAAAGTACGCGAAGGGTATCCGATAGGTTGTAAGGTGACACTAAGGAGTGCACTTATGTATGATTTTTTAGATAGGCTGATTACTATTGCAATACCAAGGATACGTGATTTTCGTGGAATTTCTTCTAAAGCATTTGATGGAAGAGGAAATTATAATATGGGGATTAAGGAGCAAATCATTTTTCCAGAAATAGAATACGATAAAATTGATGTTTTACGAGGTATGAATATATCTATCACGACAACGGCTAAAAGTGATGAGGAGGCTTGTTCATTATTAAAGGCGTTTAATTTTCCTTTTAAAAGTTGATGATATGGCAAAGATTTCAATTATAAATAGAAATTTAAAGCGTCAGCTGATAGTGTCAAAATATTCTGCCGTCAGAAAAAAATTGATATTGATCATTAATGATTTATCTTTATCCGATGATGAAAGATTTGAAGCACGTTTAAAGCTTCAAAATCTACCGAGAAATGCAAGTCCGGTGAGATTGCGAAATCGATGTTCTATAACAGGAAGACCGCGCGGTGTTTATACTAAATTTGGATTGGGAAGAAGTAAATTGCGTGATATAGCAATGAGCGGAAAGATACCTGGTATAACAAAAGCAAGTTGGTAGTACATTAAAGCAGGATTTTTTATTATGAGTTTAAGTGACCCTATAGCAGACATGCTGACTAGAATTCGAAATGCTCAATTGGCTAGAAAAAAGTATGTATTAATTCCCTTTTCTAAAATTAAACAATCAATCACATCTGTATTGCAAGAGGAAGGTTATATAACAGCATATAATATAAACAATATTAATAATATTGCTTATATTCAAATTGATCTGAAATATTATGCCGGATCGCCTGTTATTGATTCCATCAAACGAATAAGTAGGCCAGGGATGCGTATTTATAAATCAGTTTCTGAAATTCCTGATGTATTGAATGGTTTGGGGGTCTCGATCATTTCAACTTCTAAAGGTGTAATGACAGGAAAAAAAGCAAAAAAAATAGGTGTTGGTGGTGAAGTGATTTGTGAAGTGGTTTGACAAAGGAAATAGTCAGAATGTCGCGAGTAAGTGGTAATCCTATAATTATTCCTTCGGGGGTAGAAGTTGATATAAATGCAGCTGAGATAACTATTAAGGGACCGAAAGGTCAGCTTGGGCAAAGTATTGGATCCGAATTGAGTATATATAAAGAAAATAACTCGATTAAGATTGAAACCAAGCATGATAGTCAGCATGCTAAAGCCCTCTCAGGCACAATTCGTTCTTTAGTTTTTAATATGGTACAAGGTGTCTCAGTAGGCTTCGAAAAGAAATTAATATTGGTCGGTGTCGGATATAGAGCTCAAATTAGTGGAAATGATTTAAATTTAAGCTTGGGCTATTCGCATGCTATAAATTATCCAATTCCGGAATATATAAATATCGAATTACCTAGCCAGACTGAAATTCTTATTAGAGGTGTGGATAAGCAGAAAGTTGGGCAAACTGCTGCCGAAATAAGAGCATTTAGAAGGCCTGAACCTTATAAAGGTAAGGGTGTGCGCTATGCCGATGAGTTAATTAAATTAAAAGAAACTAAGAAGAAATAAAGTTTGATTTTAATATGAAAAATTTAAAACTTAACAGATTGAAACGTGCAAAAAAAACGAGAAAGAAAATAAATGAGCTTAATGTAGTTCGTTTATCTGTTTATCGTACAAATCAACACATCTATGTTCAGCTAATTGATGATGTGAACAATCGAACATTAACTAGCGCTTCGACTGTTGAACCTAATATTAGATCTGAAATAAAATTTGGAAATAATATTTCGGCAGCCATACTCATAGGAAAACGCATAGCTGAGAAAGCTAAAGATATCGGTATCATTCGTATAGCATTTGATCGTTCTGGATATAAATATCATGGCCGTATAAAAGCTTTAGCTGAAGCGGCCAGAGATAGTGGATTAAAATTCTGAATAAATAAATATCAACATGACCAAAGCAATTAATAAATATAGCAATATAGACGGCGTTAATATTGATGACCTAAGAGAAAAGATGGTAGCTATCAATAGAGTTACTAAGGTCGTTAAAGGTGGGCGAATTTTGGGGTTTGCAGCACTTACAGTCGTGGGCGATGGCGATGGTGGTGTTGGTATGGGAAAAGGAAAAGCAAGAGAGGTGCCAGTTGCTGTACAGAAAGCAATGGATGAAGCAAAGCGTTCTTTAATTAAAGTGAAATTAAAAAATGGCACAATTTATCATCCAATCGTTGGGCGGCATGGGGCAGCAAGGGTTTATATGCAACCAGCGCCGGATGGTACAGGGATTATTGCGGGAGGACCGATGAGAGCAATTTTTGAAGTAATGGGAATGCATAATATTCTTGCAAAATGCATAGGCTCTACAAATCCATATAATGTAGTAAGAGCTACGCTCCAGGGCTTATATTCAATGAATACTCCAACGATGATAGCGCTTAAACGTGGTAAGACGATTGATGAAATTTTGGGTCATGACTAATGAATGCTGGAACGAATAAAAGAATTCGAATTACTTTAATAAAAAGTTTAATTGGTACAAAGAAATCGCACCGTCAAATAATAAAAGGTTTAGGTTTGAAGAAATTAAATAGTTCTGCAGAATTGGAGGATACACTAGCGGTGCGTGGTATGATTCATAAAGTTAACTACCTTATTAAATGTGAATAATTATGTACCTCAATACAATAGCTAATAGTCTAGGTTTAAATAAATCCAGAAAGAGAGTTGGCCGAGGTATCGGAAGCGGAAAAGGAAAAACAGCTGGAAGAGGACATAAAGGTCAAAAATCGCGTGCTGGTGGGTATCACAAGGTTGGTTTTGAGGGTGGGCAGATGCCACTGTATCGTCGTTTACCAAAGCGTGGTTTCATGAGTTTGAGTAGTAATGAAACAGTTAGTTTACGATCGAAAGATTTATCCAATATAAGTGAATCGGTAATAAATATTGAAACCCTAAGACAATATAATTTAATATCTTTACGAGTTAAATCTGTGAGGATATATAAATCAGTCAATAGCACATTACCAAACAATATTACAATTCAAGATATTTATTTAACCAAAGGCGTTAAAGAGATACTTGTATCTGCGGCTACTTGATATAACAGTTTTAAAGGGAAAAATTGGCTACAAAAGGATTTATACAGAAACCCATTGATCGATTTGCTGATTTAAAGCGTAGATTATGGTTCTTGCTGTTGGCTTTAATTGTATATCGAATAGGTGCTCATGTACCTGTTCCCGGAATTGATCCAGATGTACTAAAAGATCTATTTGACTCCCAACAAGGCGGGGTGTTAGGGATGTTCAATATGTTTTCAGGTGGGGCGCTATCGAGATTCTCGATATTTGCTCTTGGCATTATGCCCTATATATCCGCATCAATTATTATGCAGCTTGGCACTGTCGCTGTTCCGTATTTGGAAGCTCTGAAAAAAGAAGGCGAAAGTGGTAGGAGAAAGATAGCACAGTATACGCGATACGGTACACTTGCCTTAGCTTTAGTTCAAAGTTATGGTATATCATTTGCATTACAAGCGCAGGCTGGATTGGTAATAAATCCTGGCTCAATGTTCGTTCTAACTACCGTTATTACGTTAGTGACTGGTACTATTTTTTTAATGTGGTTAGGTGAGCAAATTACTGAGCGTGGGATTGGTAACGGAATATCATTGATAATCTTTGCTGGAATTGCAGCGGGCCTACCGAGTGCCATAGGTGGAACCTTGGATTTGGTCAGTACTGGCTCTATGCACTTCCTCATTGCTTTATTCATATTTGTCGCAGCTACTTTTGTTACAGGTTTTGTAGTATTTGTTGAAAAAGGCCAGCGGCGCATTTTAGTAAATTATGCAAAAAGACAGGTAGGAAAAAAAATATATGGAGGCCAAAGCTCTCATTTGCCTTTAAAGCTAAATATGGCAGGTGTTATACCACCTATTTTTGCATCTAGTATTATCTTGTTTCCAGCGACATTGGCAGGATGGTTTGCTTCAGGTGATTCATTGATATGGCTAAGAGACTTAAGTGCATCTCTCTCACCAGGTAAGCCATTATATGTTTTTCTATATGCAGCAATGATAATTTTCTTTTGTTTCTTTTATACGGCATTAGTTTTTAATCCTAAGGAGACTTCTGATAATTTAAAAAAGAGTGGTGCATTTATACCTGGTATTAGACCTGGTGATCAAACAACACGGTATATTGAGAGGATTATGTTACGTTTAACATTGACAGGCTCAATATATGTTACCTTGGTTTGTTTATTACCTGAGTTCTTAATTTTGCAATGGAATGTTCCTTTTTACTTTGGCGGTACTTCATTGCTTATTATCGTAATAGTCACTATGGATTTTATGTCTCAAGTGCAATCACATGTTATGTCATCTCAATATGATAGTTTATTGAAGAAAGCGAATCTTAAAGGAAATAATAGTCGTCTACCCGCAAGATAATAGATTGTAGATATTGTCATGGCTAAAGAAGAAACGATACAGATGCAGGGTGAGGTTCTAGAGACATTACCAAATGCTACATTTAAAGTAAAGCTTGAAAATGGTCACATAGTACTTGGTCATATATCTGGAAAGATGCGTATGCATTACATAAGGATTTTGCCCGGTGATAAAGTGACAGTTGATTTGACTCCATATGATTTAACGCGTGCCCGTATAACGTTTAGGGCAAAATAGCTTTTTAATTTTTTCTCTTAGAACTATAAATATGAAAGTAATGGCTTCAGTGAAACGAGTTTGCAGAAACTGCAAGATAATTAGAAGAAATCGAATTATTAGAGTAATCTGTACAGATCCAAGACATAAACAACGACAAGGTTAGAGTTAATAGGTTAGATATGGCACGAATTGCTGGAGTTAATTTACCAAATCATCAGCATTTATGGATAGCGTTAACTTCTATATATGGTATAGGAAGAACTATTTCTAGAAATATTTGTAAAGAAGCTGGCATACCTACTGATGTAAAGCTGAAAGAGTTATCAGAACCACAACTTGATGTTTTAAGGGATCATATTGCTAGATTGAATATTGAAGGCGACTTGCGTAGGGAAGTCTCTATGAATATTAAGAGGCTTATGGATCTCGGTACTTATCGTGGATTGCGTCATAAAAAGGGTCTTCCGGTAAGAGGGCAAAGGACTCGTACTAACGCACGAACGAGAAAAGGTCCAAGAAAAGCTATACGAGCAAGGTAATAATAACTCAACTTACTATAAATGAATTATGGTTAAAGCAAATATCCGCGTTAGAAAAAAGATAAAGAAAAATATATCTGAAGGTATAGCACATGTACATGCTTCTTTTAACAATACAATAATAACTATAACGGATAGACAAGGTAATGTCTTGTCTTGGGCAACAGCTGGTGGCTCTGGCTTTAAAGGCTCACGAAAAAGTACCCCTTTTGCTGCTCAAGTAGCTGCTGAAAATGCTGGGAAAACTGCGATGGAATATGGTGTGAAGAATCTGGAAGTGAAAATAAAAGGCCCTGGACCTGGCCGTGATTCCGCTGTCAGGGCACTTAATGGTGCTGGATTTAAAATTACAAGTATATCTGATGTAACTTCAGTGCCCCATAATGGTTGTAGGCCACCTAAAAAACGCCGTATATAAAGGAGAACACTTTTGGCTCGCTATCTTGATTCTAAATGTAAGCTTTGTCGTAGAGAAGGAGAGAAACTTTTTTTAAAAGGTGAAAAATGTTTTTCTGACAAATGCGCTATTGAAAGAAGAAATTATCCACCCGGGCAACATGGGCAAAAGAAAGGACGTTTGTCTGATTATGGCGTTCAGCTTAGAGAAAAGCAAAAGCTGAGACGGATATATGGGCTCTTGGAAAAGCAATTTAGGAATTTATATAAAAAAGCAGATAAGCATAAAGGCATAACTGGTGAAAACCTGCTACAAATGCTTGAAAGTCGCTTAGATAATATTGTTTTTTTGATGGGATTTGGGGCCTCACGTTCTGAAGCTAGGCAAATAGTTAGACATAATTCGATACTTGTTAACGGGAAACGTGTCAATACGCCTTCGTATTTGGTTAATCCTGGAGATTTGATTGAACTTGATAACAAATCAAAAGAACATATTCGTATAAAATCCTCTATGCAATCAGCAGAAAATAGGGGATTTCCTGCATGGATAGAAATGGATATAAAAGGAATGAAAGGTTTTTACAAAAATAGACCTGATAGATCTGATTTACCGTCTACTATTAATGAATCTCTTGTAGTTGAACTGTATTCTAAGTAATGGCATAAGTATTACCTTTGTTAAGGACATTAAATGCAAGTTAATGAGTTATTAACACCACGTATAATTGATGTTCAGAATATATCACCATTACATGCCAGAGTGGTAATGGAACCTTTTGAACGTGGATATGGCTACACATTAGGGAATGCTCTTCGCAGAATTTTATTATCTTCTATGACTGGTTATGCACCCACAGAAGTTAAGATTTCTGGGGTAGTTCATGAGTATTCAGCTATTGACGGCGTACAGGAAGATGTTGTTGATGTGCTACTCAATATCAAGGGTATTGTTTTGAAACTTCATTCTAGTGATGAAGCTACATTAAAATTGTTTAAAACGGGAAAAGGTGTGGTAACTGCAAATGACTTAGAAAAAAATCATGATGTTGAGATACTTAATCCAGATCATGTTATTGCTCATTTGACTACGGATGGAAAACTTGATCTACAGTTAAAAGTTTCCAAAGGAAGAGGTTATCTACCTGCAAGCGTACGAAAATTTCGCGATTCTGATAAGAATATCGGAGCTATTATGCTTGATGCTTCTTTTAGTCCTATCAAAAGAATCAGTTATATAGTAGAGAGTGCCAGAGTTGAACAGCGTACGGATCTTGATAAGTTAATAATGGACATTGAAACAAATGGTGTTGTTGATCCAGAAGAGGCGATAAGATACGCGGCACGTATTTTGGTGCAGCAATTATCCGTTTTTGCTGATCTCGAAAGCACTCCGTTGCCAACAGAACAACCTAAAACCCCTCAAATTGATCCGGTTTTACTCAGGCCTGTAGATGATTTAGAGCTAACAGTCCGATCAGCTAATTGCTTGAAGGTGGAGAATATTTACTATATAGGCGATTTAATCCAACGAACTGAAGCTGAGCTTTTAAGAACACCGAACCTTGGACGAAAATCACTCAATGAAATTAAGGAAGTATTAGCTGCTCGTGAACTAACTCTAGGGATGAAATTAGACAACTGGCCACCTGCTAATCTTGAAAATTTATCTAAGGATATGAATCATGCGCCATCATAAGGCATTTCGAAAACTCAACCGTACAAGTAGTCATAGATTTGCTATGTTTCGTAACATGACAAATTCGTTAATACATCACGAATTAATAAAGACAACATTGCCTAGAGCCAAGGAGCTAAGGCGTTTTATTGAGCCTATGATTACTCTTGGTAAAGTTTCTAATCTAGCTAATAAAAGAAATGTATTTAATAAATTAAGGGATCGTAGGAGTGTTATTAAGCTATTTTCAGAATTAGGGCCAAGGTATATTAATAGACCAGGTGGCTATATTCGCATATTGAAGAATGGTTATAGAAAAGGTGACAATGCGCCAATGGCTTTGGTTGAATTGGTAGAGCGGCCATATAAGACATCCTTTACTAATGAAGATTCAAATACATCAATATCTGAGCAAAATAAAGTTAATTGAAGGAATTTCAGCATTTCTATAGTGATGGACTTATCATTCTTTTTTTAAGCCTAAATGTTTTATTTGCGAGAATTTCTAGATTTATTAAAAGATTATAGATACCACACTTATCAATATTTGTCCTTTAGTTTAAAGTGTTCTATTCATAAAATAGATGAACTGACATATTTTCTAATATGTAACGGTTTTTTAGTAGAATTTAAAAAAAAAGAATACGACTATTAGAATCTATTCATTGGATTGATTCCAATGTGATACAGCTTCATCTGTCGATACAAAAAAAATATTTTACTATTGTAGCCTATGATTGGTTAGCTTCTACGAATCAGCATATTCTTGATAATATTTCACATTACGCTTCATATAAAACTATAGCCGTTGTAATTGCTGAACTGCAGACACATGGTAGAGGAAGAAGAGCACATCACTGGTATTCTAATTTAGGCGGTAGCCTAACTTTTAGTCTATTGTGGACAACTCATCTAGATTCTCGTTATCTATCGGGATTAAGTTTGTCAATTTCTTTATCCTTGGTTCGTGTATTAGTCAAATTTGCTAAGGCAGATTTTAGAATCAAATGGCCAAATGACGTGTTATTTGGTCATCAAAAAATGGCTGGTATTCTAGTCGAGTGTAAAGCTAATTCAGATCATACATTGTCAGTTGTAATTGGCATAGGTATCAATATTAAATTACCTCTAAGTTTTAGTATTCATGCTGATTACCCGGTTACTGATTTATATCAGATCACTGGCCATAAGGTTAATCGCAATGAGCTATTGGCGCTAATTCTTGTAGAGATATATCAGCTACTTAAAGTTTTTGAGATATATGGTTTTAGAGTTTTTCGTGAAGAATGGCTGCAATTCCATTATTTCCAAAATCAGTCTGTTATTTTACATTTGCCTAACAAGGAAATTATAGAGGGTGAAGTTATTGGGGTAAGTGATGAAGGAGAATTAGTTCTTCAGACTGAATGTGGTCAGAAAAGTTTTACTATTGGTGATATTACTTTAAGGCCTAAGTTGTCATAAATGACATCAGTATTAGCCGTTGATGTTGGGAATTCTCGTGTTAAGTGGGGTGTTAACAAAGATCATCAGTGGATTGCTAAAGGTCAATTAGCACATCATGAAATTGAAATGCTGATCAGCCATTGGGATGAGTTAAAAAATATTAGCTACGTTATAGCATCAACTGTTTCGAATCATTTAATAACCAATCAACTCAATTGTATATTTGCTTCTTTCGGCTTTAAAGTGCATTGGATTGCATCCCGATCTTATCAGTGCGGACTTAAAAATAGCTATAATTACCTACAATTAGGATCCGATCGTTGGGCAGCGATGATCGCAGCATGGAATAAATTTCATGATTCATGTCTGGTTGTAAATATAGGAACAGCTATGACTGTTGATACAATATCCAGAAATGGTGTTTTTCTTGGTGGTTATATTGTTCCAGGTCCTTTTTTGCAACTTCAGAGTTTAAAGTTTAATACGCAGATAAATTATGTTACGCCCGCGCGTTATGAGTTTTTTCCTACGACGACTTCCAGCGCTGTACATTGTGGTATTGTGATTGCTTTAACTGCAATGATCGATAAGTCATTTCAGTTATTTTATAAACATCAAGGATATCAAGTTCAGAATTGTATTCTTAGTGGTGGCGGTGTTGAACTTATTCAATCACATATCGAATTTCCCTTTGTAGAAATTGATAACTTGGTTCTAGATGGTTTGATTGTAATTGCTGACGATATATTTCAATCTGATCCGAAATGATAGTTTATGATTCTATTTGAAGGTGCGACTTTTTATACATCTGCAAACAGTTTAAAAGATCTTCCAGTTCACAATGGAAAAGAAATCGCTTTTGCAGGACGTTCTAATGCCGGAAAATCAAGTGCAATTAATGCGCTTGCGCGGCGAACTAAACTCGCTTTTACGAGTAAAACTCCAGGACGAACACAGCAGATCAATTATTTTCGTTTGAATTCCGGTCATTTTCTAGTCGATTTACCAGGTTATGGTTATGCAAAAGTTCCAATTGCAATTCGCAAACACTGGGAAGCATTTCTCACCCAATATCTGTTGACACGTGAAGAGCTCATTGGCCTTGTTTTAATAGTGGATATTCGGCACCCTCTTAAGGATCTTGATCTACAGATGCTTGAGTGGTTTTCTTTTACACATAAAGCTGTTCACATTCTATTGACGAAATCCGATAAGCTGAGCAGACAACAGGCAATGATTACATTGGATCAAGTCAGGGATTTCCTGAAAATTGATTATCCAATGGTGAGCGTTCAATTATTTTCGAGCAATAAATCCATCGGTATTGAAGAAGCGAATAAAGTCCTTCAAGATTGGACCGAGAACGGTTATCTGTAGATCTGGCAGAATCATGGCTTATTGATGTGATTCAATAGATCTGGTACATCGTTAAGGGAAAGAATGAATTGAACAGGAAATGATAGCAAGAACGAGGCACACAAAAGAATTCGAGCCAGATGCGATCAGCTCAGTTCTAGAATAGGTTATAGGATTATATTGACTGAGTTACAATAAAAAACCCCCGGTTAAAGGGGAGTAAAAACCGGGGGGGAACCGCCTTAATATCACTTAAGGCCCCACCTTCAGGGAGGAAAAGGTAGGGGACACTTGTTCTTATGCCCAAACAAAAGACAGTACCAAATATATATAAGTTCCTTCAAAAGATATTTTTTTAATGCTTATCGATAAATAACACTATGATTAGTATGTTGAGCCAGTTTCCACAAAAAAGAATGCGTCGATTACGTCGTGATAATTTCTCACGTAAGCTCGTTCAAGAAAATCATTTACAGGCGAGCGACTTCATTTATCCAGTTTTTGTACTGGATGGCACTAATCGTGAAGAACAAGTTGAATCTATGCCTGGGGTGACCAGATCAAGTATTGATCTATTGATGAAAAAAGCCGAACGCTGCTTGACGCTGGGTGTACCAGCAGTGGCTATTTTTCCGGTTATTGATGCAAGCCTAAAAAACTTGATCGCCGATGAAGCGTATAATCCAGAGGGTCTTGTGCCCAGAGTTGTGAGGCATCTGAAACAAAATTTTCCCGAGTTAGGTGTAATTACAGATATAGCTTTGGATCCATATACCAGTCATGGGCAGGATGGATTAATCGATGATTCCGGGTATGTGTTAAACGATGAAACGGTAGAAGTACTTATTAAACAGGCTTTAACTCATGCAGAAGCTGGAGCGGATGTAGTAGCACCTTCAGATATGATGGATGGAAGAATTAAATCAATTCGTAACGCATTGGATGACGAGAAATTTATTTATACCCGGATTTTGGCATATTCGGCTAAATATGCGTCAAGTTTTTATGGCCCCTTTCGCGATGCGGTAGGATCTGCAACTAATTTGGGTAAAGGTAATAAATATACCTATCAAATAGATCCTGCGAACTCCAATGAAGCGTTATGGGAGGTAGGACTTGATCTGACCGAAGGTGCGGATATGATAATGGTCAAGCCTGGTATGCCATATCTTGATATCGTGTGGCAGGTGAAAAATCAATTCAAGGCGCCCACTTTTGTGTATCAGGTTAGTGGCGAATATGCCATGTTTAAAGCAGCGGCGATCAGCGGTTGGTTAAATGAAGAAGCGTGTGTTCTTGAATCTCTGCTTTCCTTTAAAAGAGCGGGGGCGGATGGTATCTTAACTTATTATGCCCTTGATGCTGCAAACTGGCTTTATCAGATCCAGAAAGGCTGATACTAATGATATATGCTCATTGATCCGGTAAACTTTTCGTAGATGACTTAAAACGAGGATCTGGAGATGGCAGGACATGAGCAAATAGAGAAGTTACGGCATCGTCACGTTGAAATTCAAGAAAGCAGTACGGCGGCATTTAATGTTTATCCAATCTGCGATACTGAATCGCTTCAGCAATATGTTGATTATTGATTTTCTCGGTGCCTGCTAAATCTGCAATGGTTCGTGCCACCTTCAGAATACGATGATACGATCTTGCTGATAAATTCAAGCGACTAATTGCTTGCTTTAATAGATTTTCGCTGAGATTATCAAGTGCACAGAATTGATCGATTTCCTTAACGCTCAGACAGTTGTTAGTTTTGCCTTGCCGTTCAAGCTGCAATCGATGTGATTTTTCAACGCGTTGGCGGATCGTGCCGCTTTTCTCGCCATTTATTTGCTGGCGCATCAATTCTTCCTGCAGCACGGTTGGAACTTCGATTTGCAGATCAATGCGATCGAGCAATGGACCGGAAATTCGTGTACGGTAGCGGGAGATTTTGTCGGGAGTGCAATGACATTTGCCGGAAGGGTGACCCAGATAGCCGCAGGGGCAAGGATTCATCGCTGCGATGAGTTGGAAGCGGGCGGGGAATTCAGCTTGGCGTGCTGCGCGTGAGATGGTGATTTTCCCGGATTCGAGTGGTTCGCGTAACACTTCCAACACCTTGCGGTCAAATTCGGCGAGCTCATCCAAAAACAACACGCCATGCATGGCCAGCGAGATTTCACCGGGGCGCGGATGGCTGCCGCCACCGACTAGTGCAGCGCCTGATGCGGTGTGATGCGGTGCGCGGTAAGGTCTGCGTTTCCAGTTGTTGATATCGAAACCGCCGTGGCTGAGAGATTGTATGGCGGCTGATTCCAGGGCTTCCGATTCAGTCATCGGTGGCAAGAGACCGGGAAAACGTGCCGCTAACATGGATTTCCCGGTGCCGGGTGGACCGACCATTAATAGGCTGTGGCCGCCTGTGGCGGCGATTTCCAGTGCGCGCTTGGCTTGCGTTTGTCCCTTGACTTCTTCCATATCCGGGTAATCCGGAATGATGTTTTGTTTTTCAGGCGGATTGTGATACACCGGCAACGGCTGGTCGCCGGTCAGATGAGCGCAAATTTGCAATAAAGACTGTGCGGCATAGATTTGCGCCTGTTTAACCAGCGCAGCTTCGGCGGCATTGTGCTGCGGTAAGACAAAACTGCGGCCCGACTGTGCGGCGCTGTACGTCATGGCCAGTGCGCCGTGTATCGGCCGTAATTCACCTGTCAGGGCGAGCTCGCCGGCCCATTCATATTGGTTCAACGCATTGGCGGGAATTTGACCGGAAGCTGCCAGAATACCAAGCGCGATTGGCAGATCAAAACGCCCGCTTTCCTTAGGCAGGTCAGCGGGCGCCAGATTGACGGTGATGCGTTGTGCAGGTATTTTGAAGTGCGCGGTTTGCAGCGCGGCCCTGACGCGATCACGACTTTCCTTGACTTCCGTTTCCGGAAGACCGACGATAGTAAAACTTGGCAGGCCATTGGCGATATGCGTCTCAACTGTAACCAGTGGTGCATGCATGCCATTCAGTGCGCGGCTGTACAGAACGGCGAGCGGCATTTGGATGCGTATCAGTCAACAATGTTCATGATTCTTCAAAAAACCATGAACGGGGAATCAATGAAAAAAGTACATGCATGATGTCGAGTTGGGTTGGCTACGCTGTGCTTATTTGTCTTACGCAGAATCGGATTTTTCCTGGGATGTGCCGGTAGTTGCTGTCTCATTACCGGTTCTTGAAATACCGAACTGTTGTTCCAGTTCAGTCACTTTTGCTTCGAGTTGGGTCAATTTTTCCCGTGTACGCTGCAGGACATTCTGCTGTACGTCAAATTCATCACGTGTCACCAGATCCAGGCGGGAAAAAACACCAGATAGCGCAGCGCGCATATTTCGCTCGACATCTTTTGCCGGACTGTTTTGCAGAATCTCGCTGACTTTTGAATTGATTTCTTCAATGATATTTTTGTTAAGCATTTTGTCCTCCATCGATGATGTTGTGATAGCTATTGAATTTGGAATAATCTTTGGTTCGTATGTGGCGTGATAAAATAATAATTGTGTTGTTGTACCGAATTATGGAATTACAGATTATCCAAACAGCAGTAATTACCTTTATTGTCTCAATATACCAAAAATAACTTTGATCGTAACAGGATTTGACGGCAGGGTCATCTTCAGAAGTTTTTAAATGCATGAGTGATTAACATGGATCGTTTGCAGTTACTTGAGAACTGGCTACAAAAGCAATTTCCCGGGCAATTTTTTACGGTGGAACCGGCATCTGCGGATGCAAGTTTCAGACGGTATTTCCGAGTAACGTCCGAGGATAAAACTTGGATTGTCATGGATGCACCGCCTGAACACGAAGACTGTATGTCATTTGTGCGCGTGGCGCAATTGCTGGCCGAAGCGGTACATGTACCGGAGATCATTGCGCGTGATGCGACACAGGGATTTTTGTTACTGTCCGATCTTGGCAGTACAACTTATCTGCAAGCGCTGAACAGTGAGCCGGAAACTGCGGACAGCCTGTACGCGACTGCAACTGATGCGCTGGTGCGGATGCAGCTGGCCCGGCAGGTGGGGGATTTGCTCGTGTATGATGAAAAGCTGTTACGCCTTGAGCTCAATCTTTTTCCGGACTGGTACGTGGCGCGTCATCTGCAGGTGGAATTGACTGATGCACAGAAGATGGTGCTGTCCCGGATATTCGACCGCGTTGTACAGAACAATTTGTCGCAACCGCGTGTGTTCGTGCATCGAGATTATCATTCGCGTAATCTTATGGTGACCATACCTAATCCTGGGATACTTGATTTTCAGGATGCTGTTCTGGGACCGATTACCTATGATCTGGTATCCTTGCTGAAGGACGCTTATATCCAGTGGGACGAAGAGCGCATTCTTGATTGGGTAATCCGCTACTGGGAGAAAGCGCGTAAGGTGGGATTGCCGGTGGCAAGTGATTTTGGCGTTTTTTATCGTGACTTTGAATGGATGGGTGTGCAACGTCATATCAAAGTACTCGGTATTTTTGCCCGATTGTGCTACCGTGATCGCAAAGATACGTATTTGAAGGATATGCCGCGGGTGATGCGTTACCTGCGCAAGGCATGCGAACGTTATCAGGAACTGGTCCCTATGCTCAATCTGCTTGATGAACTGGAAGGCAACACGTCAACGCAGGAAGTCGGTTATACGTTCTAACGGGTTATGTTTTTCCGATATGCAGTTTAAAGCAATGATTCTGGCCGCTGGGCGCGGCGAACGCATGCGCCCCTTGACTGATAGCAGACCGAAGCCTCTGTTGACAGTAGGTGGTCATATGCTGATCGAATACCAGATCAACCGTCTTGCGCAGGCCGGTTTTACGGAGATTGTGATCAATCATGCCTATCTGGGCGAAATGATTGCATCTATGCTTGGCAATGGTGAGCGATATGGTGTGCATATCGTTTATTCGCCCGAGCTGGAGGTGCTGGAGACAGCGGGCGGCATTGCCAATGCATTGCCATTGCTGACTAATCATGATCTCAATAGGCCGTTTCTGGCGGTCAATGCTGATGTGTACTGTGAATTGGATTATGCACGGCTGTTACCGGTTCTGTCGGATATTATGCAGCACGGCACTGGTCGATTGGCGCATCTGGTCCTTGTGGATAATCCGGCGCATCATGCAGCGGGTGATTTCGTATTGAATCATGGGACAGTAGGGTTGGCTGGTGAGAAACAGCTGACATTCAGTGGTATTGGTATCTATCATCCGGTCTTGTTCAGCGATGTGGTACCGGGGCAGCCGGTGAAGCTGGCGCCGGTTTTGCGGGCGGCGATCGCGGAGAAAAGGGTTACGGGCGAATATTTTTCAGGTGTCTGGGAAGATATCGGTACGCCAGCGCGATTGGAGCAGCTCGATAGGCAGTTGACTGAACGACAAGGATGAGGGTTATGCCGTGTGCGGTGATTGTGATTTAAAAAAGCATTGATCATGACAACAATGGAGCATTATGTGATTCGGCGCAGACAATTGGCGTTGAAAATGAAAGGCGGTGTGGCTATTATTCCGACCGCGCCCGAGCGGTTGCGTAATCGGGATGCGCATTATCCTTACCGCTTTGACAGTTATTTTTACTATTTGACCGGATTTAAAGAACCGGAAGCGGTGCTGGTCATTGTCGCAGCATCGGCAAAAGCACCGGCCAGACATATTTTGTTTTGCCGTACTAAAGATGTGGAAAGGGAAATCTGGGATGGTTTCCGTTACGGGCCATCGCAGGCCAGGGAAACTTTCTGTTTCGATGAAGCCTATGCGATAACGCTACTGGATGAAATGTTGCCCCAGTTACTGACAGGCCAGTCTGTCGTTTACTCCGCAATAGGACATGATGCTGCCTGGGATCAGCGCATTGCCGGATGGATCAACACGGTGCGTGCGCAAAGCCGCAGCGGCGTGACCGCACCGCATGAAATCAGCGATTGTCGCGTGTTACTTGATGAAATGCGTTTGATCAAGGACGCATATGAATTGCAAACCATGCGTCGTGCGGCCGAGATTTCCGCGCAGGCGCATTGTTTTGCGATGAAGGCGACAAAACCGGGTAAATTTGAGTATGAAATCGAGGCCGAATTGTTGCATGTGTTTCGCCGGCATGGCGCACAAGCTCCGGCGTATACCTCCATCGTAGCTGGCGGTGCGAATGCTTGCATACTGCATTACATTGATAACACGGCACAATTAAATTCGGGGGATTTACTGTTGATTGATGCAGGCTGCGAACTTGACGGGTATGCATCCGATATCACGCGGACATTCCCGATCAACGGCCGATTCACGCCCGCGCAGAAGGATATTTATGAACTGGTGCTGGCTGCGCAACAGGCGGCGATAGACAAGGCTAGATCAGGCAATACATGGAATGATCCACATCAGGCGGCGCTGAGAGTCCTGGCGCAAGGGTTTGTCGATTTCGGCTTATGCCAGGGAAGCGTGGATGCCGTATTGGAATCGGAGGATTATAGGCGTTTCTATATGCATCGCACGGGTCACTGGCTTGGTATGGATGTGCATGATGTCGGCGAATACAAACAGCTGGGTGAGTGGCGGATGTTGCAGGCAGGCATGACGCTGACAGTGGAGCCGGGCTGTTATATCCGGCCGGCTGAAAATGTACCGCAACATTTCTGGGATATCGGTGTGCGCATTGAGGATGATGTGCTGATTACGCCGGAAGGACATGAAATACTGACTGTAGGAGTACCGAAAGCAGTGCGGGAAATAGAGGAGTTAATGCAATGAATGATGAGCATCGCAGAATCATAATCCGGAAAATTTCGAGCTACGAACAACAGGGAAACGATCCGCAAGGTAATTCATCTTCTCCGGTCAACCGCTGGGTAGCGCTGGTGATTATGATTCCGGTACTGGCTTTGCTGGCGGTACTGGGTGTCTTTTTTTTCACTATTTTTGTTGCGTTGTTTTCAATTATTGCCGTCATTTTTGCCACGCGCATTTGGTGGTTGCGCCGTAAATTCAGACAGCGCATGCAGGAATCCGGAGCAACACCGGATGACCGACAGTATGATTATACTGCCCAATCCGATCAAAGCGGCAGGCGGGATAATGTCGAAGATGCTGAGATTATCGAGGAAACTACAGTCGTCAGGGAAAGTAAAAAAGCATCGGATAATGGCAGACAATAATCGTACGTACTATGACAATGTTTTTTCTCGTAAAGCAGCTTCAGATCTCTAAGAACTTGTTCAAGATCCCGGCCAGAGGATGCAGTGCAAGGCTGAGATCTTGATGTTTATTTTCTCGGTTTGGCGGACATTTCTGCCTGGTATTCTTGGAAATGTTCGCTGCTGCAAAAGTATTTGCCATCAAAGCGAATGGCTTCTTCTTTAGGGATCAGTATATCGCACTGGTGGCAGTGCACAATATCACCTTCGGGTATTTCCGTTCGGTCTTCGGTACGGATACTCTGTTTCTGCTCTTTTTTCTCCGCCTGGGTTTCCTTCATCACCGGCGCATGATCCTGCGTTTCCTTGGCGGATTCTTCTTCATTGTTTGACCAGGTTGCTTTCTGATAATCCGTTGTTGAATAGTAATCGTCAGTAGGCACCTTGACCGGTTCACCCAGCAGGATTTCCTTATAACTGACATAAATTGAAGCAAAAAGAACAGGACTTAGTATGACGAGTCCGATATAAGGTACCAGCAAAACGATAATCGATAATAAATTCAGAATAAGATTGTAAACAAAGAAAGGAATGATGTTCCGTATGCATGCCTGAAAACTTTTTTTCATGGCGTTAACCGGTGAGAAATTGTGCAGGACGATCAATGCCGGAGAAAAAATAAATGCCATCAGCAGTGGAATCTGCAACAAAATGACCATCAAAAAGGAAGACAGAATGTTGCTGGATATGCCGCCTATTTCACTGCTGTCGTAGCGTTTTCCGCGCTCCAGCATGGCGATCAGATCGCTGCCGCCGGTTGAAAGAAACACACTGTAGATAATCAGCAACCCAACCAGAAAAATACCACCGACGGTGATGAGTGGCGCTGTATGGGTTTTAAAGCCGATGAATAAATGCGGGACTTCGATTTGCCGGCCTTGCTCCTGCTCACGGCAAGCCACCATAATGCCGGCTAAAAAAACCGGTGCGATAAGCATGAAAATTAGCGGCCCGACCATCGGGATCAACAAAGCAAGTGTGACGACGATCAGAAAAGGAATAAAACAAATCAACATCCAGATCATTGGTGCTTTGCGAAACATTTGGAAGCCTTGGACGATCCAATACCATCCATGTATTGCGCTGACTTGACGAATTTCCATGGGTACTTCTCCAGTGTTAAGTTCGATATGACAATTTTTTGTTTTTTTATTATAGACCGGTTGAAAATAAGGCAATCATTCTTGTGTTTTTACGGCCAGAGTTGTTTCAGTTTATCCTGATTTCCTGAATGATGCTGTAACAGCGTTTTAAATTCATCCGGATTTTTCGCATGCGTAAGTTCTCCCGGCCTGGGTAAATGATAATCATACAAACGGGAAATCCAGAAACGTAGTGCGCCGGCACGCAGCATGGCGGGCCAGAAATGGTATTCCGTTGCCGTCAGTGGCCGGATCTTGTGATAAGCCTCGAGCAGTGACAATGTGCGTACTTCATCCAGGGTTCTGTGTTCGGTAATGCACCAATCATTGACGACAATGGCCAGATCGTACAACAGATGATCATTACAGGCGAAATAAAAATCAATCACGCCACCGATAGTGTGATCCGTAAAAAGGATGTTGTCCCGAAAAAGATCAGCATGGATGACGCCTTTAGACAGGTTTTCCGGCTGATGTGAGGCTTGAAAATCCAGCTCGTTATCCAGTAACGCGTATTCTTCGGGATTCAGAAATGGCTGGATTTCGGGTTTTCTGGCTTGCCACCAGCGCAATCCGCGCGGATTTTCCATATGGGCAGGGTAGGTTTGGCCGCTTAAATGCATTTTGGCCAGCATGCTACCGACTTCCGCGCAATGCCGTAAACTCGGTGTCTCCAGAGATTTTCCGGGTAAACAGGAAACGATACATGCCGGTTTGCCGTTGAGTTCGCCGAACAGCCGGTTATCGTGCATGGGTATCGGTGCCGGACAGGGTATCTGACGGGCTGACAGATGTGCCATAAGATTCAGATAATAAGGTAATTCCCTGGCAGTTAGTTTTTCAAACAGCGTCAGTACAAATTTGTTTTGAGAAGTGGTGACGAAAAAGTTTGTGTTCTCGATGCCGGATGAAATGCCCTGTAAATCGATCAATTCGCCCAGTGCATAGTTTCTCAGCCAGTCGGAAAGTTGTTTTTCAGTGACAGGTGTAAAAACGGACATGCGTGAATAAAATGAAAATAGGCTGATATATGCGGGTGCCAGTAAGGCAGGCTGAAATAATCCGTTGAAAAATTCCTTTGCTTGTTATAACACTCAGAATTCAAGTAGCCGCCACATGGGGGTGCTGACATTACCGCCGGGTTCGCCGGAATGTTCGTTGATGCGACCACGATTTCTGACCATGTAGTAGGGGAAGCCGACGCGGGGAATCACTTTGATCATATACAGTTCGCCGTTGAGCCGATATTCTTCGACCGTGTCTTCGTCACGTTTGATAATGGTCACCTGTGGTTCGAGATCAGGATCCAGTTCCATGCCAGGGGGTAATGGTGGAGGAGCAGCCAATTCTGGCAGGTCAGCATCACCCAGTTCGGGTAATTCCGGTATCTCGGGCAACGGTACCAGATTTTTGGGTCTATCGGATTGCGCCATGAGCGGTAATGCGAAAGAAAGCGCGAAGCTGAGCGACAGGATCATCAGTAATCGGTACATGGCGTTTTTCCGGTGTTTCGTATGACGGAACAGGTATTCTACCTAAATTCACAGACGTTGGTTACAGATTCAGCTGAATTTCACGTTCTTCAGTGTTGGGTTCGAAACCGCGTGTTTCATAGTATTTAAAGATGGCGTTAACCACTTCGCAAGGCTCATCAATGATTTGTATCAGATTCATGTCTTCAGGTGAAATAAAGTTTTCTGCGATCAGCACATCTCTGAACCAGTCGATCATACCGCGCCAGAAATCGGAGCAAACCAGAATGATCGGCATTTTGCGCGTTTTTCCCGTTTGCACAAGTGTAAGTGCTTCCATGAGTTCATCCAAAGTGCCGAATCCGCCAGGCATGACAACATAGGCAGTAGCAAATTTGACAAACATATATTTGCGTGCGAAAAAATGGCGGAATGACTGACTGATATCCTGATAGGGATTGCGATGCTGTTCGTGGGGCAACTGGATATTCAACCCGATGCTCGGAGACTTGCCGTAATAGGCGCCTTTATTGGCTGCCTCCATAATACCCGGTCCGCCACCGGAAATGACTGAAAAACCGGCATCAGAAAGCAGCTGGGCGATCTGTTCAGTCAGCTTATAGTGCGGGTGATTCGCATCGGTGCGTGCACTGCCGAAAATGCTCACGGCAGGCTGAATCGAATCGAGACGCTCAGTTCCTTCGACAAATTCTGCCATAATGCCGAACAGGCGCCACGATTCTTTTGCCGACCATAATTTTTCCAGGGAAAGCGCGGTGGCGGGTTTATTTTGCAGGCTCATAGGATTCTTTGAATGAAAACATTATTGCTGGTTGATGGCTCATCGTATCTGTATCGTGCCTATCATGCCTTACCGGATTTGCGCAGTCATCACAATTTACCGACTGGCGCGATTCACGGTGTGCTCAATATGTTAAGGCGTTTGCACAAGGATTATCATGCCGATTATAGCGCGTGCGTATTTGATGCAAAAGGTAAAACATTTCGGGATGAGATTTATCCGGATTACAAGGGGCACCGGCCGCCAATGCCTGAAGATCTGGCTGTGCAGATAGCGCCGCTGCACGCCTGTATCGAGGCGATGGGATGGCCGCTGCTGATTGTTGAAGGCGTTGAGGCAGATGATGTGATCGGTACGCTGGCGAAGCAGGCTGAGGAACAGAATATGCGCTGCATTATTTCTACCGGTGACAAGGATATTGCACAATTGGTCAATGTGCATATCACGCTGGTGAATACCATGAATAACGAAATACTGGATGAAGAAAAAGTTCATGCAAAATTTGGCGTCAGGCCGGAGCGCATGCTGGATTATCTGATGCTGGTCGGTGACAGTTCGGACAATATTCCTGGTGTGGAAAAAGTGGGTCCGAAAACGGCGGTCAAGTGGCTTGAGCACTATGGATCTCTGGAAAGCATCATTGCACATTCGGCTGAAATCAAAGGTGTCGTTGGTGAAAATCTGCGCAAGGCGATCGACTGGTTCGAAACTTCACGCAAGTTGGTGGAAATTAAATGCGATGTTGATCTCCCCGTTACCCTTGCCAATCTGACGTTGAAATCGCAGGATACCGAACGCTTGGCGGTGCTCTATGAGGAATTGAGTATGAAATCGGCATTGCAGGAGCTGCGCCAGCATGATGCTACTGATCCGGTGGATGCAAACGAAAGCCACATGCAGAATGCGCGCCATCCGTACTGGGAAGATCCAGCTGTTGAATATCAGACTATTCTGGATGAGACGCAATTTAACGCATGGTTGGATAGATTGCATGCGGCACCGCTGGTGTCCATCGATACGGAAACGACCGGCTTGGATCCGATACGGGCTGAATTAGTGGGTATTTCGTTCTGTTTCGAATGTGGCCATGCCGCTTATATTCCGCTGATGCATCAATACATCGGTGTGCCACGCCAGCTGGAACGGGGATACGTACTGGAAAAGCTTCGGCCTTGGCTGGAGCGTGCGGACAAACATAAAGTCGGTCAGAACTTGAAGTATGACAAACATATTTTTGCCAATTACGGCATAAGTTTAAACGGTATTGTGCATGATACGCTGCTGCAGTCTTATGTCCTTGAGTCGCACAAGCCGCATAATATGGATAATCTGGCGTTGCGGCATCTGGATGTCAAAACCATCAGTTATGACGATGTTACCGGTAAAGGTGCGCAGCGTATCGGTTTTGAACAGGTTGTCATAGAGACGGCGACAAACTATGCCGCTGAAGATGCCGATATTACGTTGCGCCTGCATCAGTGCCTGTATCCCAGAATCCAGGCTGATGCACGGCAGTTGTCTATTTATCAGGATATTGAAATACCGGCCATGGAAGTGCTGTACACCATGGAACGTCATGGTGTTTTACTTGATCAGCAGTTACTGCAGGCGCATAGTCTGGAGCTCAGTCAGAAACTGGACGTTCTGGAACAACGCGCGTATCAAATTTCCGGGCAATCCTTTAATCTGAATTCACCGAAACAGATACAGGATATCCTGTTTAATCAACTGAAACTGCCAGTAGTTAAAAAAACACCCAAAGGTGTGCCTTCAACCAATGAGGATGTGTTGCAGCAACTGGCGCTGGATTTTCCACTTCCGAGAATTCTGCTCGAATATCGTACACTTTCCAAGTTAAAGTCGACCTATACGGATAAATTACCGCAAATGATCAATCCGGCTACCGGGCGAGTGCATACAAATTATGCGCAGGCGGTTGCGGTAACCGGACGCTTGGCCAGCTCGGACCCGAATCTGCAGAATATTCCGGTGCGAACGGCCGAAGGCCGTAGGATACGCGAAGCATTCATTGCACCAGCGCATCATAAAATTGTTTCTGCGGATTATTCGCAGATCGAATTGCGCATCATGGCGCATATTTCTCAGGATGAGGGGCTGCTGAAAGCATTTGCAGCGGGCGAGGACATTCATCGTGCCACGGCTGCTGAAATTTTCGCTTTGCCACTGGATGAGATTGATGCAGAACAGCGTCGTTATGCCAAAGTGATTAATTTTGGCCTGATCTATGGGATGTCGGAATTCGGTCTGGCTGCGCAGCTGGGTATCGAGCGCAGTGCGGCACGCGCTTACATTGACCGATATTTTCAGCGCTATCCTGGTGTGGCCAATTATATGCAGCGTACCCGGGAAAAGGCCAGAACGGCAGGCTTTGTTGAAACCGTGCTTGGCCGCAGGCTGTGGTTGCCGGAGATTAACAGTCCCAATGGCAACCGTCGGCAGGGTGCAGAGCGTGCAGCTATCAATGCACCCATGCAGGGTACGGCAGCCGATATTATTAAATTGGCCATGATTGCCGTGCAGCAATGGCTTGAAAAAGCCCGGCTACAGAGTCAATTGATTATGCAGGTGCATGACGAACTTGTACTCGAGGTACCCGACCAGGAAATCGATACGATTCTGTCTGAACTTCCCTTGTATATGGAACAGGTGATCAGTCTGGATGTGCCTTTGCTGGTGGATATCGGCGCTGGAATAAACTGGGAGCAGGCGCATTAACAGCCTGTTAAACGTGTTGATTCATTGTCTGTGTGCATTGGGCTGGCATCTGACGGACCAAGTGACTCGCTTCGTCAGGGAGGTATCAAGTCATGATTGTTTCGATTTTTCGACGCATAGCTGCACTATGCATCGAAAAACTGGCGTCCGGGATTTTGTCTAGTTTTAAATACAGCTTGGTTTTGGGGCAGTTTTTCCCTTATTCCCGTGTTTCTATTTGAGTCAATTCGCCATTTTCCTGAGTAACCGTGCTTTTGATTTTGCGCCGTGTCCGTTTTGGAGATGGTGATTCTTCGTTGGTCAATTCGATTTTTTCCGGTGGTGTTTCGATCATAACCAGACCGCTTTCTTCAAGATTCAGTTTTTTTTCGGGTTCGCGATGAATTTCTCTGGGTATATCGGAAACCTCAGATGGTTTTGCAACCGAACTTGCGGCATTCTGTTGCTCCGATTGTGGAAGCTTTTTTTCAGCAGCTGAATCTATTCCACTGATGACATGGGATTGTGAATCATCTGGATGTGATCGGGGTTCGGTGCTGATATCTGAGTCGAACGGCAATTGATCTGCTGCGTCTTCTTTAGAAGGTGCATCCGATTTGCCGCGCGTAGGGCGATCTTTTTGGCGGGTGCTGCGATGTCTGCGGGCACGTTTCTTGTTTTCCTGTTTTTCGGCGGAAACGCTTTCAACCGCATCGGTCGATATGGTGTCGGACTCATCGTATGCAATTACTGTGGACGGATTCTGTGTGTGTTGCGGCGATTGTGTATCAATCCGGGATGATTGTTCCACTTTCTTTTCATCGGCCAGAGATGAAGCATCTGTTTTTTCAACATTCTGATCATCGGAATCCTTCGGCGATTGTTTTGCCGGTGTGTGATTCTTGCGTTCACCGCGACTGCGCGAACGGTTGCGTCCGCGTGTATTTTTTTTGTTGCGGTCCGATGACGAAGCAGTATCTTTTTCCTTATGCGCTGCTTTTTCGGTATCCTGGTCTTCTTTCTTTACCTCGATAGTGTGTGCCGGTTTAAACCAGCTGAAGAATTTATCCAGCAGCGATGTTTCTTTGGATTTGTCATCGCGGATTGGCGCGGGCTGAGCGGGGGTGATTCCCTGAACAGCGGCCTTAGGGCGCTGTGGTTTCTGCCTCCGTTCGGTCAGATCCGGTACAAGATCTTCCGTGGTTTTGTCGACCATGGTGTAGCTGGGTTGTGGTTCGGCTTGTTTCGTATCTTCATGACGTAAACGGGTTATTTTGTATTTGGGCGTTTCCAGGTGGATATTGGGTACCAGGATAACGTCAACTTTAAGCCGTTCTTCGATTTCATGAATTTCAGCACGTTTTTCATTCAGCAGATAGGTAGCTACTTCAATCGGCAGTTGCACATGCAACGCACTGGTGTGTTCTTTCATCACTTCTTCCTGAATGATGCGCAGAACATGCAGGGCAGAGGAGTCCGTGCTGCGGATATAGCCGGTGCCGTGACAGCGTGTACACGAGGAATAGTTGCTTTCACCGAGTGACGGACGAAGACGTTGCCGTGATAATTCCAGCAGGCCAAAGCGGGAGATTTTGCCAATCTGTACCCGCGCGCGGTCCTGGCGTAATGCTTCCTGCAGGCGCGCTTCGACTTCGCGTTGATTACGCGACGATTCCATATCGATAAAATCAATGACAATTAATCCACCGAGATCGCGTAAACGTAATTGCCGGGCTATTTCATCCGCCGCTTCCAGATTGGTGTTCAGCGCTGTGTGCTCAATATCCGTACCGCGAATGGCACGAGCCGAGTTGACATCCACTGACACCAGTGCTTCAGTGTGGTCAATCACAATCGCACCGCCCGAAGGCAGCGTAACCTGACGTGAATACGCGGTTTCAATCTGATGCTCGATCTGGAAGCGTGAGAATAGCGGTACATCATCATGGTAGTACTTCAACCGATCGACATTGGCCGGCATGACATGCAGCATAAACTGACAAGCCTGTTCATAGATCTCTCGATTGTCAATCAGAATTTCACCGATTTCATAACTGAAATAATCACGAATGGCACGAATGACCAGACTGCTTTCCTGATAAATCAGAAAAACGCCGCTTTGATGATTGGCTGCTTCTTCAATGGCATGCCACAGCTGTGTCAGGTAATTCAGATCCCATTGCAATTCTTCTTCGCTGCGGCCGATGCCTGCAGTTCGTGCAATGACGCTCATGCCATCTGGCATTTCCAGTTTCGTCAATACCTCGCGCATTTCATTGCGGTCTTCGCCTGTGATGCGCCGTGAAACACCTCCGCTGTTGGGATTGTTGGGTATGAGCACCAGATACCGTCCGGCGAGTGAGATATAGGTGGTTAATGCCGCGCCTTTTGTGCCACGCTCATCTTTATCGACCTGAACAATCAGCTCCATACCTTCACGTAAAAATTCCTGGATGCGGCTTTGCGAAATTTCCGAAGCTTTGTCTCCAAAGCAGCACGGTGAGATTTCCTTGAACGGAAGAAAACCGTGCCGTTCGCAGCCATAATCGACGAAAGCGGCCTCCAGGCTTGGTTCCAGGCGTGTAATAACTGCTTTGTAAATGTTACTTTTTCGTTGTTCTTTATTGATGGATTCGATGTCAAGATCAATCAGTTTCTGACCATTGACAATGGCAACACGCAATTCTTCAGGTTGGGTTGCGTTAAATAGCATTCGTCTCATTTATATGCCTTACTGTGTAACAACACAAGCGAATTGATGAAATTTCGGGAAAATATAATTAAGATGACGAGTTTTTGCTGGTTTGATTTTATTTTTATTTGTCAATTTATGTTAATTCTATTTTATTATTGAATTGTAGCGATATATCTATGATAACTGTAGTGGTATGTCTATGATAACTGTAGTGATGTAAATAATCCAGTTTGCTGAAATATCTGATCATATTGGATTTTGTTATGTAAAATCACGTGTAAATCATGAAATGGGAGAGCGTTTGCAGCGTTTTGGTTTTGTTTTGTTGAATAAGAATCACGAATTATTGATGGTTCTGATATTATTTTCTGTTTTATATTAAATTTCGGCTGTCGATCGAATATTTGCTTGTTGATAAATCGATTCAGCTAGGGAGAGATATTTTGATTTAGTGGAAAACTACTCTTAACAACTATGGAAACGGAAAATGAACAAACATTTCAACTCAAGTTGGGAATTATAGGTAAAACGCAACATATAGGCAAAAAAATCTATTGAAAACTGCAATCGTCAAAGAAATTATCAGTGAAGATGGCGTTGATCAGCGCATTGACAATTTTTTATTCAAACGTTTCAGAAATGTGCCAAAAAGCCATATTTACCAGATGCTACGCAGTGGGCAGGTGCGTGTCAACGGTAAACGTATTGACTTTCATTATCGCTTGGCTTTGGGGGATTTGGTGCGGATTCCACCGATAATGATTCCTGCAGCTAATACGACAAGACAACAAGTCATTCCAAAAATACGACATATTTCATTCCGTATCATCTTTGAAGATGAAGCATTGTTGGTTGTTGATAAGCCGGCAGGAGTTGCCGTTCATGGGGGAAGCGGTATTAGTTTTGGCGTCATTGAACAGCTTCGCGCGCAGCATCCTGGAATGAAATTTCTTGAACTGGTTCACCGGTTGGATCGCGAAACTTCCGGTGTATTGCTGCTTGCTAAAAAACGCAGTGCCCTGGTCACATTGCATCAGCAGATTCGTTCCGGTGATATGGAAAAACATTATCAGGTGCTGGTAAAAGGGAAATGGTTTAATACACGTCAGCATGTCAAACTGCCGCTGATCAAATATGTGACTCGGGAAGGTGAACGGCGTGTAACAGTAGCGAGTAGCAAGTTTAAAGGAGAAAATTTTTCCGCTTGTAGGGAAATGGATTCACACACGATTTTTACGCTGCTGCATGCATGGCAGGACTACAGTCTGTTGGGCGCCGAATTGAAGACGGGACGTACGCATCAAATTCGTGTACACCTGGCGTATCTGGGTTATCCGATTATCGGTGATAGCAAATATGGCGATTTTATCGTTAACAGGCATTTATCCAGTAGCCGCAATAAAATCCGTCTGGAGCGGATGTTTTTACATGCTGGCAGCATGTCGATAAAACATCCGCTCAGTGGTCAGCCATTAAAACTGACGGCGCCTTTGCCGGACGATTTGCAGAATTTTGTGAATCATCTTGATGGTTGACTGGGGTGGGATGCTTGTGAAGCACGGGTTGTAATACATGCCAGACATTTTCAACAATCATTTTTTGTGCGGCGGCTGTCGGATGAATACCATCCGGTTGGAAAAATTCTTTCTTTTTACCGAATCCGGCGAGCAAAAACGGAATCAGACCAGTCTGGTATTGTTCGGCGAGTCGCGGATAAATATCCTGGAACTTTCGTGTATAAGTCATGCCATAATTGGGCGGTAGCTGCATACCGGCAAGCAGGACAGCAGTGTTGTGCCGCTGGCAGATTTTGATTATTTCGGCCAGGTTTTCATAGATTGTTTTGATCGTAGCGCCCCGCAGACCATCGTTGGCGCCTAGTCCGAGGATAATGATGTCCGGGCGATGTGTTTCTAATGCTTGTGCTATGCGGTTGCGTCCGCCCAACGTTGTCTCGCCACTGATGCTGGCATTGATAATCCGGATAGACGGTGAGTGTGACAGTAAACGCTGCTCCAGCAGTGCGACCCATCCTGCATCAGTGGGAATGCCGTAATTCGCTGACAAACTGTCACCATAAACCATAATAGTAGTCGTATGTTGTACAGGTGCTGCGACTGTGAAGGCGCCAGGTATGACAAATAAGAAGAATATAAAAAAAATTAGGAAATTTTTCATGGTAAAAAATCGTGTCAATAAGCCTATTCTGTGGACGGATACGCTGACAAAACAGGTTAACACCGGTGATGATAATCTGACAATTCTGCGAGACATCAATCTTGAGGTGAATGCCGGTGAAGCTGTTGCGATTGTCGGTGCTTCCGGTTCCGGAAAATCAACCTTGCTGGGCCTGCTCGCTGGATTGGATACCCCCACATCCGGTAAAGTTCATCTGGACGGTACAGATATTTTTACACTGGATGAAGATAGCCGGGCGGCCTTGCGCGGAAAATTACTCGGTTTCGTCTTTCAGTCATTTCAATTGCTTCCTGCGTTGACTGCATTGGAAAATGTCATGCTGCCACTTGAGCTCTCGGGCATCAAAGCAGCAGAATCGATCGCCCGAAAACTATTGCAGCGCGTTGGTCTCGAATCGCGTTTGCAGCATTATCCCAAACAGCTTTCCGGTGGAGAGCAGCAGCGTGTGGCCATCGCGCGTGCTTTTGCCACCGATCCCAAGCTATTGCTGGCTGACGAACCAACCGGCAATCTGGATTCGTCCACGGGTAAACAGATTATTGAACTGATGTTTGAACTCAATCGCGAACGTGGTACTACACTGGTGCTGGTGACACATGACGAGAGTCTGTCAAAGCGTTGTTTGCGGCAGATACGGCTGGTCGATGGCATGCTGGCGCAATAGTCTGGCCGTGGTTCGATGCGCGCAGGTGAATACGCGATACCCGGGGGTATCGCATGTCCAAGTCATTTCCGGGGTTATGGCAGAATGAATATTACCGATGTCATAAACCACCGTCGAGCAACAGAACACTGCCTATGGTAGTAATGGCTTCATCGCTGCCGGCAATATCCACCGCGAGCCATTCGCGTGTGATTTTGTCATTTTCCAGCCGGGATTGCTGCGTATGCAGCTCGGTTTCGGTCGCCGTTCTTCCGAAAGTCTGCATATAAAGTGCCTGAATGTAATCGGTATCGTTCAGCGTGTTCAAGTCTGCACGCGTCTGGAACCAGTCCAGAATTATATCGGGATCGATACCATGGGTCAGTGCTCCACGTCCCAGTTGCCATTCGTCGATGGTGGCATCGCGATCAAAGAAAGTCTGGAATAAACGGCCGAGAATGCCTTCCACCTGGTTATGCGCCAGCAGGATATTTTCACCGCTGTCAAATGCGATCATTTCCGCATTGTCGAGCCTGAACATCGCACCGTCTTTAAGCCGCGTGATTTCGATACTGCTATCGATCTGTTCGAGATGGATATCCTCACGGCCACCACGCATTCTGAGCACATCGTGTCCGCCGCGGCCATCGATATGCAATGCCAATCCCAATGGCAGATAACCTTGATTGTCGTTATCATTACCAGTAACTTCGCGGACAGTGTTTAATTGAATGATATTGGGGTTATCATCCATTCCGCTGAGTAATTCTTCAGGTGTCATGTTTCTGAAATCAGAAGCTTCGGGGAGATTCAGAAAAGCATGAACGATGTCACTGCTGCCTGCGCTGGTCCAATCCTGTACGGCGCTGCCTTCGGCAACGGTTAGGTCGCGTCCAAGCCAGGTTTTGACCAGATGGTGCGCGGCAGCTTCCGCGACAGAGTGTGCGACGGCCAGGCTCGGGCCAGTTTCGAAACGGACGATCTCGATATCGGTCAGTGTATCCACGTCACCATTGTGATGTGTAAGTGTGAGATGATGGCCATTGGTTTTGATCTGGTAATCTGTCAGTGCGCCTGTCTGTATTGCTGTATCGAAACCCAGTCCGCCATTGAGCGCATCGTTTCCGGAACCGCCGGTCAAAATGTCGTGACCGGCGCCACCGTACACGATATCATCGCCCGAACCACCTGTAACCTGATCATCGCCACCCAAGCTGCCGATAGTGTCATCGCCCGCGCCGCCGAACAGAATATCATCGCCCGCGCCAAGAATCACCGTCTGTTTTTGTTCGTTGAGCACCACAAAATTATCTCCCGCACCGCCGATGACGCTGACAGCACCGGTAACGACTGCAAATGCAACATTATCGAGCTGTATGATTGTTCCTGGCGGAAGCTGGCTGGCATCAATGATCAGCACCAGTTTGCTGTCGCCAGGAAGAGCTGGGCCGGTGATGATAATGGGGAGTCCGGGTACGTGATTGTTGTCCGCCTTCAGTGTCAGGGTTTGTATCGAGACATCTTCTTGTGCTGTTAGTGCGGCAAGGAAATTTTGACCATGCGTTGTCATTTCCAGTAGTGTATCGCTGTCAGTGGTTGTTACCTGTGCAATACGCTGGGCCAGGTTGTTGGCGGCATCCTGTGTATTCATCGGTGTGGACGGGCCATTGGCGGTAAGGCCGGTACCGGCCGGCAGTCCAACGATAAGCACCGAATCACCTGAATCATCGATCAGGACGGGAATATCTGCGTGTGTCGCATGTGGTGTATCCGGATCATCAATACGTGTGTCGCCAATAACCGGTACGGTCAGTGTGATTGATCCGTTGGTTTCCGTCTTTGTGCGTATGGTGACGCCATCGACAGTTTTTGTTGTTCCACCGGTGTTACCACCATTGCCGCCTCCACCGTTGTTTCCACCTCCATTGCTTCCGCCCCCGCCACCACCCGAAGGGGCTGGTGTCGTCACAGTGATGCTATTGTTTGCCGTGTCGGCAACAATCACTGCCGCATCCGAGCCGGTTGCCCAGTCTTCTGCCGCGGCGAGATTATACGTTGTAGCGTCACTGGCAGCTGTCCCGCTGGCATTGAGGAGTATATTGACCGCGGTTTTGTCGGTAGTGCTCAAGATCAGTGTGAATACGGTAGCCGAGGTGATGTCGACGTCGGCAGTATCAGTCAGTGTGTAGGTTCCTCCACCTAATCCGGTGAATGTGAACAGGCTGGCATCGATATCATTGTTTGCGCCCGCAAATTTGAGGAAGCCGGCGCCGGTGACTGTCAGTACGCCGCCGCCGGTATTGTACGTTGCAGCGGTTATGGCGGGTGCGGGTATATTGCTGACGGTGATGCCGTTACCGCTCGTATCCGAAGTATCACCTGCTGTTACATTGGTGTTCCAGTCGTCGGCTGCGGCCAGATTGTAGTTTGTACCACTTGTGGATACCGTGCCGGATTTATTGAGTATCTGGTTGACAGCGGCTTTGTCGGTGGCGCTGAGCGTGACGGTAAATTGTGACAGGCTGTCGCGTTCAACATCGGTGGTATCGGTTAATGTATGTGTGGCGCCGTCTTCACCGGTAAAAGTCAATCGGGATACGTCGATATCGTCGCCGCTTCCGTTAGCCTGGATGTTGGTGCCGGTAACAACGAGTATCCCGGTCGACGCGTCATAGGTTGCCGAAGTGATTTTCGGATTGCTGGATACCGTGATGGCATTTACGGCATCACTGATGTCGATCGCCGTATCTGCGGCTGCCAGCCAGTCATCGGCAGCGGCCAGATTATAGGTTGATCCGCCTGACGATATGGTGCCGGATTGATCCAGTAATGCATCGATATTCGTTTTGTCGGCGCCAGCCAGAATGACCGAGAACGATGTGGCTGAGGTGATTTCGACATCGGAAGCACTGGTGAGCGTATATGTTGCATCTGCGACGCCACCGGTAAAGGTCAGTGTGGAAATATCAATATCATTGCCGGCGCCCGGTTTCTTAAACAAGTGCGTGCCGGTGACAACCAGTGTTCCAGTCTCCGCATCATAAGTGGCGGAAGTGATGGTGGGTGTCTGCGCATTGCTGACCGTGATGCCATTGCCTGCTGTATCACTGATATCATCGGCTACCGGTGCACCGGCCATCCAATTGTCGGCGGCTGCCAGATTGTAAGTGATTGCGCCACCCGATACCGTTCCGTTTTTATTGAGCAGCCCATGGACATTGAGTTGATCGGCAGCACTTAAGGTCAGTGTTGCCGAAGTTGCTGAAGTAATATCGACATCGGCGGTGTCGGTCAGGGTGTAGCTGCCGCCTTCGCCGGTCAGGGTAAGCAGCGATACGTCCAGATCGTTGGATGCTCCGGCCAGGCTGACAAAATTATCACCGGTAATAACCAATTGACCGGTGCTGGCATCATATATCGCCGATGTGATCGTGGGCGCGGCATAGTTTGAAACGGTGATGCCGTTCGTTGCATCCACTACATTTACCGCTGCATCCGCACCGGCTGCCCAGTCTTCTTCAGCCGCCAGATTATAGGTTGTGCCATCCGCTGCACTGATGCCGTTCTTGTTGAGTAAGACTTCAACACTGAGAAGATCCGCACCTGACAGGATGATCGTAAATTGTGTGTCAGAATCGATTTCCACATCCGAAGCACTGGTCAGTGTATAAGTGGTGCTGCCTTCCCCGGTAAACGTGAATTTGGAGACATCGATATCGTTGGTTGCGCCAGCCTGTTTAAGAAAGCCTGTACCGGTGACTATCAGCGTGTTGGTCGAATAATTGTATGTTGCGCTGGTAATCGCAGGAACCGCCACGTTCGAAGCGGTGATGCCATTGCCAACCGTGTCAGCCACGACAACGGCGGCATCTGCACCGGCCGCCCAGTCTTCAGCTGCGGCGAGATTGTAGGTGGTACCGCTGGTGGAAGCAGTGCCGTTTTTGTTGACGATTTGATTAATTGCGGCCTTGTCTGTGGCGCTTAATGTGATCGTGAATGCCGTGCCGGACGTGATGTCCACATTGGCGGTATCGGTCAGGGTATATTCGCCGCCTTCGCCGGTAAACGTGAATTTGTTGGCGACGATATCATTCGCCGCGCCGTTCAATTGAAGGAAATTCGTACCCGTAACCACCAGTGCGCCGCTGTTCGCGTCGTATGTTGCACTGGTAATCGCAGGAACAGCAACGTTTGAAACGGTGATGCCAGTAGTATCGGAGATATTCGTATTGCCAATAACCGTATTCCAGTCATCGGCTGCAGCCAGATTATAGGTTGTTCCGTTTGTCGAACTGGTGCCGTTTTTGTTGATATATTGGTTGATGATGGCTTTATCGGTTGCGCTCAACGTGATGGAGAAACTTGTGCCGTCAGTGATCTCGACATTGGCGGTATCGGTCAGGGTATAAGTGTTGCCGCCTTCGCCAGTAAACGTGAATTTGTTGGCGGTAATATCGTTGGTTGCGCCGCTGGCTTTCACCAAGTGGGTTCCGGTGACTGTCAGCACACCGGTATTCGCGTCGTATGTTGCGGATGTAATGGTCGGTGTCTGTACATTGCTGACGGTAATACCGTTATCTGTTAAGTCGGCATTACCCGCTTGCGCGGGATTCCAGTTTGCGGCAGCCGCAATATTGTAGGTGACTGCGCCGACGGATGAGGTTCCATTTTTGTTCAGTAATCCTTCCACGTTGATCTGGTCGACCGCATTCAGTACGACAGTGAACTGCGTTGCCGAATCGATTTCGACATTGGAAGAAGTGAGTGTGTACGTGCCGTCTTCACCGGTCAGCGTCAGTTTGGAAACATCGATATCATTGTCTGCGCCACCGGTGGCTAGTATGCTGGTTCCTGTGACGACCAGCGTATGGGTATTGGCATTATAAGTTGCCGAGGTGATGGTGGGTCCGGTCACAGGATCGGCAATGATTAAATTATCGATCAATGCCTTGGAAAATTCATCTAATCCTGAAAGCGCATTGGCATTGTTACCGATCAAGCGGATTTCATCGGCATTTTCAAAAACAGCATCAGTAAATGTAGCGGTCTCAGCAATTCCGTTATCCGGAAAAGTAGGTCCTGATGAAGTGATAGTTTGGTTGCCTAGTAAAACACCATCTTTATACGCATAACCCGTTAAACTGATATAAGCATCACCCCCCATGGCAGCACTGGCGAATCCAACCGACTGGAAATCAACCTCGCGCCCATCGGTATAAATAACAAGATATTCTCCATCGGTTCCTGTATAGAATAAATCATCAAGAGAATTATCAAATTCACCTGTTGCGGCCAGAGTTAGTGATGCATTTGCTGTTCCGGTTGAATCTTCATTATTTACTAATTTGAAACTTATTATCCCAAAATCAGTTGTTGAATGGGTTGCTGTAACAAAATCAGTAATTGTATAAGTTGAAAAATCCAGAGTATTTGTCGCCAAAGTTGAAGAAAAACGCACGAGACTTTCTTTGCGAAATACAAAATCCGCAAGAATTTCATTGGTCGTTACATCCAGTGTCCAGTTTCCTCCGTGTTCCTTGTTTCCTGTCAGACTGCTTGATGCAGCGATGTTGGCTCCGGTTATATCAGCCAGTTGCCGGACAAAGTATTCACCGGCTATACCTTTTCCAACATTGCAGCCATAGATCAGAATATCAGCGCCTTGTTTGAAACTGGCTTGCCAGGAAAACAGATTGTGTCGATATTGGCTGAGTGTGGCTGTGGATAATAGGCTGTTGCCTAGTGTCAGGCAGCCAATATCGCCATGCGACACAATATGAATCGCTTCCAGACGTGAATACTGCCGTAGAACTTCGCTAAGTTGTATCACGCCATCACTTTGGCAATCCAGGAGGTGAACGGGGACTCCCGGTCGGGCACCGTCGATCAAGATTTGATAATCTTCAATGCCTTGATCAATAAAAATAACTTCTTTTATATTCAGTTGCTTGTTAGACGCTGAATGTCGTGTTGCATGATCTGTCCGGATGTCGGTTAATGGCATTGCTATACTCCCTTTTGTCTAAGGTGACAGAATATTCTGCAGGATTGTACGGTTATAGGATTCTAGGGTGTTATGCTGGCTTGTTCTTTTAGTGTGATGTAACGTTGGATCATGGTTTCCATCTCAAGGGATAGGTTGATAAATTGGCATCCGGCCCGCTTGCATGTTTTGCCATTTTTAAGTGTCATTTCGTGTGTGTTTTTTACCTGAATGGCTGAGATGATGCATCCGATTTCAGGTAAATTGATCTGGCAATTGTCATAGATCATACCAGGCTCAAAACTGACGACCGGATGGTGGTCAATAACGCCGATGCCGCCGCAGCTGATATCGATTAACGTGATTTCAGCCTTGACCGGTACCTCTTGATTTGGAAGCGGAACTACGCACTTAATCGGTGTAATAATCGGCGTAGGTATACGAAAATGATTTCTTCTCTGAATGCGGATCAGAGAATCGGGCAATTTGACTGTAAAGGCATATTGGTCTTCGAATAATGTTTCTCTAATCCGATTGGATGTGAATTCTATTTTGACCCGATCCAGCGACGTGATGAAGGTTAAATCCATTGAGGCTAACGCCAATTGATTGAGTTTCTGATCATGCCCGCTATCAATCAGTAGTTCATCTGTTTTGTCATTGATATCCAGAATGGATGTCAGAATGAAATGATTGCTTTTGTCAAAGTAGAGCGTGATCAGCATGTTTTTCTGCATGATTTTTCGCAGAATGTAGAGCATGTCAATCTTACGGTGAATGCGGAATTTTTCTATTTCTTCAGGCGTGAGACAGGTCAAGTGCGATAATCCAATTGCTTCAACCATGGTGGGATACTCCGACTTAATTGGTTTTAGATCGCATTGGTCATTCATCTGAGGTTTTTTTCGATCCGGATTGCGATTCGGTTTTATCCGAACCTTGATCCAAATGATATAACCAGGCCAGTAATTCCGCAACGGCAGCATAGAGTTGCGGAGGGATCCGATCATCAAGATCGACTTGCATTAATAACGCTACGAGCTCATTGGATTCATGAACGTAAACGCCCGATTCTTTTGCGCGCCGTATGATTTCCTGAGCAATCAGGCCGCGTCCTTTTGCGACTATCCTGGGGGCAATCTGGCCTTCCCGATAGGCAAGTGCAACGGCCTCTGGCCTTGTATTCTGCTCACTCATTTGAATGTAGTGCAAATGAAGTAACCGGCAAACCCGCTGTCTGCAGGTTTGTTTTTAACGAAGTTTGGCTGTTGATTAACAATTGCTGCGTTTCAGGATGATCTGCACTCAGCTTGATTTGTATGTCTTGAGCATTCAACGTGATAGCGGCCGTAATTTTTCCAAGCGCTGGAAAATCCAGTGTCAGTGTGGTTCTCCATCGTGCCGTTGTAGTTGAGGTATCGGGGGCGTTATCACCGGTGTCTTCGTAGATAGCCCATTCCATTTGCTGACCGTTCCAGATTTCTCCGCGCCATAGGATATGGCCTGTTTCAAGTGCCATTAATTGTTGTTGAATCAATGATGCGTTTTGCGTACTGACGGAAAGGACAGAAGTCGCCGAATTTGTTACTGGGGATGATTCGTTAACCGGGGTCTTCAATTTGTTCTGTGGCTCAAGCTGTAATTTTTCAAGTGAATTTCTGCCATTGACCCATTTGGCCAAATGCGACTCATAGAATAAACCACTTTGATGAATTGCCTTTTGTAATAAAAAGGGGAAATCTTGCTTATTTATTGGCGGGCCAGTGAGAATGGGGGTTGCCGGAGCGGAGGAATTTGCAGTGAGTTTTCCGGTATCCTGAATCAATATATTAAGAAATTTTCCTGCTGGACTTATGGATGCATTACTTTTTGAATTGGCCTGGTTCTCGTTTTGCAGTGCGAATTTTAACCTGGATTCATTGGATAGGAGCAGTAACTCCAGGTTATCGCCTGGCTGGAAGCCTTCAGGCAACTGCATTTGAACAAGTCTGTTTGAAATGAGTACACTGAAATTGCCATTGGGTAGGCGCTTTTCAATGAGGGCTTGATATTTCTGGCCTAGAATAAATTCATGCTGCGTGTTGCTAGGATCAGCAACAGCATCTACCTGTGTTACAGGCGCAGCAGGCTTAACAGGAGCGACCGTTCTCACTTGCTGCTGTGAAATAGGATCGGTTTTTACAGTTGTCGGTATCACAGATATTATTTAACGCTATACCGCTACAAACAAGCTATAAAAAAAGCGATTCAGGTTATTCGCTATAAAACTATTAACAGGCTGTTGAAAAATATGTTCGAGGTAGCCGATGCAAGGCAAAAACAGGTGACGCCAGCAAAGCGCAGCGAACAGCTAAGAGGCTGGCTCGTAGGGCGGTGCTAGCGCCGAGTAAAAAGCGGAGTTTATGCTTGTAAATGAGCATTCTGAGCCTGTTTTTAACGCCGCAGTGGCAACGCAGATCGTTTTCAATAGCCTGTTAAAGGTGCGCATTCCCGGCTTGATATGCTTGTTGCAAATTGCGTTTGTAAGTGTTGGTATTGATCATTTCCTGTAATTTGGTCATCCAGGGTTCCGTAATCGATCGAATTTGTGCATCGTCATGAAGTACCTGGTGGATGATTTTTATTTTTTTCTGCTGAAGCTCATGGCTTAATGTGCACTCTGCTTCATTTTCAATCAGTTTATGCGTGAGTTCCCGGCATTGTTTCTCCAGGTTGATTAAAGTGTCCCATTCGTTTTTTTGTGCTGCATCCAGCATTTTGTTTGTAGTGGCGAGAATTTCCTCGTATATGCTGATAATTTGTATGCTGTCCATTCGTGCGAAACCTTTTTTAGGAAAATATATCAGGCAACGGCTTTGGGCGTGGCGTTGATTTCCGGTGCATTCTCGATGGCTTTCCACGCGCCGTATAATTCACCGAGCAGCCGGCCAACTTCATCAATAATTTCCATATCATTTTTAAGATTTGCGATGAGCAGGCGGTTGGTCATATAGTCGTAGAGTGCCAGAAGATGCTGTGCCAATTCACCGCCGGTATGCATGTCAAGACTTGCTTTGAGGCCATGGTCAATAATCATGATTGCTTTAGATAACATTTCCCCTTTTTTTGCAATTTCATGATGTCTGATATGCAGTTTTGCTTTGGCAAGCGCTTCCATCGCACCTTCAAACAGCATCGAAATGAGCTTGTGCGGATTTGCCGCTTCTATGCCTGTTTCTACGCCAACACGTTGATAAGTGGAAATAGGATTATTCATTGTTGCATACATTAGGTTGCTCCTTTCAGAAGGTCTGTTAATGCGGGTTGTTTTATGAATTACGATTTATTTAACGCAGCTATGTTGGATAGCTGCTGTTGTAAAAAACTGCTGGTTTGCGTCATGCCGGCAATCAGTGTATCCAATGCGGTGAATTGGGCACGATACCGTTTCTCGATGTCTTCGAGACGCTGTGTGAATGCTTCGCGTTGTTTTCCGATGTCTTTTATAGATGCATTGATGCCGTCCATGCGTCCATCAAGCAGGCCATCATTCTGCAGCATGCCTTCAATGATCCGGTCCAGCCTGCCGGCGAAGCCAAGCGTAGGTGATGGTGTGGAAGCGGGTTGATTGGTAAAGAATGCGGCGATGTTTTTGGCTGGGTCATTCAGTACCGCATTTAATTTCCCGCTGTCCAACTGTAAAGTGCCGTCCTTCTGGAAACTGATACCGATCTGGGAGAGTGAGTTCAATCCACCCGTTGCATCCGGCAGGAAAGCATTCAACGCCCCACGCAGCTGCGTTTGTACAGCGCGTATCGTAGAATCGCCGGTAAGTACGGATGCTTGTTGGTTTGCGGAATCGTATTTGGACAGATCGGAAATGGTTTTTGTCAGTTCATTGTACGCCTTGACAAAAGCTTCCACGCCAGTCTGTACTTTTGAATGATCCCGTGCAACTGTCAGCGTAGTCGTAGTACCCGGTGCCGCTTTAAGCAGATTGAATGTAACGCCGCCCAGTGCATCGGAAATCGTGTTTGACGGTTTACTGATGCTAATGCCGTCGATCATCATCGTGGCATTCTGAGCGGTTACCGTTTCCGTCATATTGGCGGTGCCACCTGTTGAGGCATCATAGGCAAGCTGAGACAGTCCCGTAGTGTCAGTATGATTCCCGTCGCTGTCGTCGACTGTTATTTTCAGCGCATTATTTAAACCTGTATCCTTTGAAGCAATGACAAGCCGGTTGCCTGTACCGTCATTGACGATACTTGCGGTAACGCCGGCATCAGCTTGGTTGATAGCGTCACGGATATCCCCTAAAGAAGACTGGCCCGGTTCAATGGTAATGGTCTTGGCCGGTTTTTCAGTCTGATTGGTGAAAGAGCCATCGCCGTTATACGTGCCAAATTCGATTGTCAGTGCTCCGCTGCCGATAGCCGTATCAGTCGAGGCATATGCGTCAGACTTGATTTTTTGTGCTTGGGCAAGTGTCTGCACTTCGATCTGATAATTACCTGCGGCTGCAGTGGACAATGCGCTGGCGGTGACAATATCCGAATTGGCGGTGGTAGCCTTGATACCATTGAATACTGACGCATTGGTCAATGCTTTGACGCTGCTCTGAAAGGACGATAAAGCCCCTTTAAGGCTGCCGTAAGCCGATATCTTTGCCTGCTGTCCCGCTTCCTTGTTGTTGAGCAGCAGCAGCGGGCGCTGTTCGATTGCCATCAGCTGGCCGACAATGCTATTGATGTCCAGGCCTGAGCCGAGTCCGGGTGAAGAGAGCATGGTGATGTCCTTTTCGTAATGAGATGGTTCTGCGGCGCTTAAGTCTGACTAAGCCTGATCGCTAAACAATAATCCCTTGATTTCTCCGAGTGCCCGGGCAATATCGATCGCTTCTTCCGAAGGAATCTGGCGTATGACCTCTTGGGTTTGCGTATCCATGATCTTGATAACGGTCTTGCCCGTATCCTCATCGATGGAGAATTTCAGGTTTTGTGTCAGTGTGTGCGTGAACTGTTGAATTTGATCGACAGCCTCCTGAATCTGCTCCGGTTTAATGGTTTCTGTTGCGGCTTTTTGCGGCATGGTAATCGCCGCATCCGGTTTGGCTGATGTTTTTATGGCCGGGTTATCGACAAGGGGCGGCGGTGTTATAAGATCATGGATAGTTGCTGAATTGATCGTCATGTTCAATCTCCTGGTGCATAAGAACTTGCGGAGAAGCTGCTGGTTTTTCCAGGCTTCTCCGCACGGCTATGATTTCTTATGCGATAGCTTATCTCAACAAGGACAATACATTGTTAGGTAATGAATTAGCCTGGGCAAGCATCGCAACGCCAGCCTGCTGCAGAATTTGCGCACGTGTCATCGAGGCCGTTTCTGCTGCAAAATCAGCATCACGTATCCGGCTGCGCGATGCGGACAGATTCTCGGAAGTCGTTTGCAGGTTGCTGATCGTGCTTTCCAGCCGGTTCTGCAACGCACCGAAACGGGCACGTTGGTCATTGACCGCGGTCAGTGCTGAATCGACAATCGATAATGTCCGGTTGGCGGATTCAGCGGTCGTGATGTCGATGGCATTGGCAGCCTGCAGTTGCGCGCCGTATGTGCCTTGTGCTGCTGTGCCCGGGGTACCGGCATCCTGGAATACATCATCGACAGCGGTGGTTACCGTGAAGGATTTGGCGGAGTCGAGTACCACCTTGCCTGTCAACCAGGCGCCATTGCCATTGGTCCAGACACCGGTAGTGGCATCAAGGCTTCCACCCGTCAGATCCAGGGCCAGACTGGATGTTGTATTGGTATCACCATCAAGCACTGAGATATCGTCGACCTGGATATTCAATGCAGTACCGGTATTGTCATAGGAATTGTTCAGGATACGCAGATCTTCGCCATTGGTATTGGTCAGTTTGAGTGACCAGTTACCATCCTCGGTCAAGACTGCTTCTGCGGTGAAACCGGTTTTGGCGGCGGCATCATTGAAGGCTTGTACCGCCGTACTCAAGTAACTGCCGGAATCGACATCGGCTGTATCGTCTGCGCCACCGGTTTTGAATGAAATCGTCGTGAATTTTGGATCAACCGTATTGGCGTTGGTTGGGTCGGAGTAATCGGTCGAGATGGCGAACGAATACGTGGTGTTTTGCTGGAAACCTACGCCTGCACCCGTACCCGCGCCCAGCACGACTTCGGTCGTGGCGGTGGCGTTTACACCGCTGCCGGTACGGTTGATCGCCGCTGCGATTTCACCCGCGCTGGCGCCTTCCCGATAGAAGACATCAAAATTACCTGACCCGGTTGAAATTCGGAAATCTCCGGCAGCCGCTGCGCCGTTGATACCGGATGCATCACCGATGTCGCCACTCAGTAGAACCGAGTTGCCCACTGCATCGCTGTTGGTGCCGATCGTTCCTGCAACGAGATCGCCCACACCACCCGGTGTAAAGGCGGCAAGCCCGCCGATGCGATAGTTACCAAAGGCGTTGGTCTGGAAATTACCTGACGCGGCGGAAATCGTCTGGTTAGCATTAGCGCCCACCTGGAAGTTGATGGTGCTGAATGAGCCGTCAAGCAGATTCATGCCGTTGAACTGAGTTTGCGTGGATACGCGCTGAATCTCAGCGGTGAGTTGGGTAACCTCTGCCTGCAGTGCTGCGCGGTCGTTGGCGGTATTGGTCGCATTGGCGGCCTGAATGGAGAGTTCGCGGATCCGTTGCAGGTTGTCGCTGATCTGGGTCAATGCACCTTCCGCGGTCTGCGAAAGGGAAATGCCGTCGCTGGCGTTTCGTGTGGCTTGATTGAGACCACGGATTTGTGACGTCATTCTTTCAGAAATGGCTAAACCTGCCGCATCGTCTTTAGCACTGTTAATTCTGAGTCCGGAAGACAGCCGCTCCAAAGAGGTGCTCAGGGAAGTTTGAGATGCGTTCAAATTGCGTTGAGCAGTCAGTGATGGAATATTTGAATTGATGATTTGTGGCATTTGGGTTCTCCTGTTTTAGAAATAATTCCTTTATCCAAACGATCATTGTTAACAACTGTTTAGCTTCGTGTAATTTGAGAGGGTTATTAACCATCGTTGTAGCTGTAATCGGTTAGCTTTTTAGAAAGTTGAGTTTTTATTTTTAAGTTGTAGCCGTGTATGGAGTGGGTTTTATGAAGCTGTAATTCGGAAAATGGTTTTTGTTAGATTGTCTCGACAATTGCATTACTTTCAAAAGAGGCGAACTAAACCCTGCATGAGCTAATTAATTCTGATGCCATATGTTTAATGAATTGTTTTTCCCTGCGAAAGATGTTTAACTAAGGAAAGAGTTTAATTAAACATTGGTCATTAAGTTTAATTAATGCTGCTCGCTAATTAAAGATAAAAACAACCCATGAAGAAGGTTAGAGAAACAGGTGAACTTGTATCCTGCTCGGTAACAGACGAGAAATATCTGGCCTTTGTTCCGGCTGCGCTGCCTCCAAAACCGTCTCTGGATATGGGGCAGCTTGGCAATCTACTGGCCTCCGCCAGCGCTGCGCTTGGCCGTTTGGATGGTCTGGCCGGTTTTTTGCCGGATATTGGATTGTTTATTTACATGTATGTCCGGAAAGAAGCGCTGTTGTCTTCGCAAATTGAAGGGACGCAATCGAGCTTTTCCGATCTTCTGATGCATGAAAATGAGGCAACACGGAAGCCCGATTACGTATTTCAGGTAGGTCAGGTTAGTGAAACGTAACCTGGCATTAAGGTGTGACACAGAAGCCCGATTGACACGAATGCCCGATTACGCAAGGCTAACCGAGCCTACGATTTAACGAGTTGCCCGGGTCTAAATTAGAAATCAATCTGTAAACGTGTCAGGAAGGCCGTGATATTGGCATCGTCGAATCCCTGGCTGCGGTGATTGGCGACCGCTTCTCCCGCCGCATTGTAATTGACTACATTGCGGGTATTTATGTTTAAAACGTGAATCAGATTGGTCATTAAGCGTACGTGTGTGTGCGGATACCAGTTCAATGCAAACCTGATCATGTCGGCTTCGCCACCGTGGATAATGCCATTGTTCATATTCAGATAATCGTAGCCCACCGCAAATTCCCAGGCGCCCCAGCCGGGTCCCCGCCAATGAAAGTTACGATGCGGTGTGATTCGATTCCATGCGCCGTTTCTGACTTGATATGCGCGGGATTCTCCAGTCAGAAAGTAGCTGAGATAACCGTAATAGCCGGTCAGATGTTCACCGGAATAACCGAGGCCATTGATATTGGTGCGTAAAAATTCTGCCTGTGCGGAGAATGGCCCATAAACCAATGCGCTTTCTGCGCCAAAGCGGTCATAGCTGTCTATGCGGCGCGAACCTTCTGCACCGATGGGACCGGACGTAAGATTGCCGGTGTTCAGGATGTTTGTGCGGTCGACGTTAGTGCCCAGAAACGCAACAAAAGACATGCCGCCTGAATTCTGCCCGGGGGTGGCATTAACCTGTGAAAAACTGCCATCTGCACGGTATTGATTGTTGACTGTCGTATGTCCTGCAGAAATACCGACATGCAGATATTTGGTTTCGTCAATCATCCAGGGGCGGCCCGAAATTCGTCCTATTCCCTGCCAGCCGATATCGCCCGAACCATTATTCCGGCTCTGGTTACCATTTGCGTTAACCGAAGAAACCGATTGCCCGAATCCACCGACAGGTTCCGTTTGAAAAGCGATGCCGATTTGCCAGCGTGGCACCGCATAATTAAGACCGATTCCTGTTTTGTAGGTATTCGGATTGTCCACAAAGGTATTGACAGACATATGGCGTTCTATGAATGTATAGAAACGGTTGCTGGTGGCTTCTTCCAGACTGAAGGGTTCTTTGAATGAACCGATTTTTATGGAGAATGGGCTATCGAAATTGTAGCGAACAAAGGCGTCAGTGATGCCGGCTGCCGCTGTTCCTGCACCGCGGCTGAAATCATATTCAAATTTGTAATCCCAATTCTTGAGAACAGTGCCTTCAACCCCTAAACGTGCACGGCGGACAGTCGCCCCATTGTTCAGCTCATAGGGCAGATCTGTTCCGGTTGCCGGTGAAACTTCATTAATCAGATTCGATTGAGAATCGATTTGCATTCGCCCATTAATCTCGGCGGTAAAATTACCGTCACTGGATTCATAGTGCAGTCCCGGCACCGGTTTCATTTTTCCTTGATCAACTGTTTTGAGCTTTTCTTCAAGTGCCTCGATTTGGTCGGACTTCAATTCGAGTTCTGCGTGGATTGCCTGTAGCGCTTCATCATTTGTTTTTGCTGCCGGCAGGTGCTGTGAGGGTGTCAATACTGCAGATTCTGCTTTTGTGACGGTGGCATCATCCGTCCTGACATAGGAACCCATATGCACCCGGTTGGGTCCCGGTTCCGCATAAATTTGTTTTGTCACTGTATCGACGTATAAATCCAGGGCATTGGCGCAGGATATGGCGCCTATATTGAATAAAGCTGCGATAGTAACGATTGGTGTTAACGGTTTCATGACCAACATTTGTTTTCATCAGGTTTAAAAGTGAACACGGCAAGTGCCACGTCTTTATACGCCACAAATGTTGCATTTTTATTACACCCTCATAACGGTAATAATTCTGTAAAATATTGATCGGATCGTCTGATGATATTGAAATAGCTCAAGTGATTTTTATACGGCCACCTGCAGTTTCTGATAGAAAATATGCTGATTAAGCTGACTCTGCTGCTTACCATTCCTGTTGCGGTTTCGTTTTATTACAGCGTTGAACGCGATATTTTCTGGTTATGTCTGTCTATTGCCGCACTGGCCCTCATTTTGCATGTCCTGATCAATAGCATCGGGAGAATTGCAAACAAGTTTGCGCGGCGGATGCTGGGTTTTTCCTTGATTTTTCCTTTGGCCTTTTTTGAATTGAGCCGGGCGGCATCGTTTTATTTCCAGGGGGAAAGCCTTAACGAGCGCTTCTTTTTTCATTTCAACTGGAACAGTATTACAGCCGCAGGGAGTGCCTATCTGCCGGTTATGGGCGCAGTACTGGTTTATCTTTCAGTTATTGCAGTTTTGTGCTGGATATGGCTGGGTGGTCATTATCGCAACAAAAGCTTTCCGGTCATTGTTCAGATATTTTTTTTCACATTGGCAGTGTTTGTTCTGGAACCCGATATTTCAAAATTCAGTGTCCGGCAAATACAGGCCATGCTGAATGCGGATAAAAACCTGATAATCGATCCTGTAACGTGGCACGAGCTGGAATTGAATCCGGATGCTTTATCGGCGGCAATAGGTGCTGTTGTTCCCGGAAAAAATGTGTTGCTGATTTATCTGGAAAGCCTCGAAGAAGTTTATACGGATGAACGGAGTTTTCCCGGTCTTACCCCGCATCTGAACAGGTTCAGGCAGTCCGGTCTCACATTCACGCGCATGCGGCAGAGTGAGGGAACCGGATGGACAGTCGCGGGCATGGTGGCATCGCAATGCGGTACACCGCTGCTTTTCAGCTCGGGTTCAGAAGGTAACAATATGTTACAAAACGGCTTTTTGAATCAGGCGATTTGCCTGGGCGATATTTTAAAGCAGGCGGGCTATTATCAGGTTTACCTGGGTGGTGCTTCAATACAATTTGCCGGCAAGGGCGAGTTTCTCACCGCACATGGCTACGATGAAGCACTTGGAGACACAGCGCTCTCCGGGTACCTGGAAGATAGTGCCTATAAGTCAGGATGGGGGCTGTATGACGATTCGCTATTTGCCATCGCCGAGGAGAAGTTTATAGGGCTGGCGCAATCGCATCAGCCATTCAACCTGACGTTGCTGACGCTGGATACGCATCACCCGGATGGCCATGCCTCAAGAAGCTGTCCGAAGTACAGGTTTTATGAGAATTCCATGCTGGACGTCGTGCATTGTACCGATTTTCTGCTCAACCGGTTTCTGGAATCCATTCGTCAGCATCCGGCCTGGGACAATACACTGGTTGTTCTTCTCAGTGATCATCTGGCGATGCGCAATGTGGCGCAAAGATACTATCCGGGTGACTATGAGCGGCAACTTTTGTTTGTGGTTCTGAATGCCGGGATTAAGGGAGAAATAGAGATCACTGGCACGCATATGGATGTTGCGCCGACCGTGTTGCATTTGATGGATGTCGGGCATGAGCGTGTGTTTCTGGCGGGACGGAATTTACTGAAAGCAGACCAGGGTATTTCAACCGATCTTGTTGCTTCCAAAGACCGGTTGGATGCGCTGAGATACATCAACAAACATATGTTAACTCATACGGAAAATGATTTTTGTTCAAATGATGATCTCATTGCCATTCAGGACAATGCCGTTCAGGTTGGCAGCCGTACAATCACGATGAATCTTGCCGGATATCCGTTGGCTCCGGAAATGCTGGGATCCAGCCATGGTATATTGATTGCCTTTGATAACCAGGGGCAAATTGAAGATACAGTAACATTCAATCTTGAGAATCTGAGTCATGTCATATACCAGCATGATAAAGCAGCTTCCTGGTTATTCATTGCAAGAGCGGATTATTTGCCGCAACGGTTGAAAACCGGCATGACGCAGCAGGAAGACATCGCGGTATTTTGGAAAAATGCTCAAGGTGAAATGCATTACCTGGGTGGCGGCAACGATCCGGCACACTTGAAAATCAAGCATCCGGGATGCACAAATCTGTTTCCCGAAGCCGGGCGGAAAATTGAAGTGCATGCCAATATTGTCGGTTTAAAGAACATATGCCAGGTAAACACGTTTGAGAAAAATTATATGGATCCCGACACAGGATCGATCCACTTGACCCGGATTGCACATGAAAACACCTGGTACCGGGTGGTATTATCGCGGATTGCTACAAACCGGTACGGCATTGCCGATCTGGCTATGCAAGGCGAGATTATCCCGGATCCCGAGTCCGGGCATTGTCACGCCTATTTCGGTAATGCCGAATTGATTATTCCGGCTTTGCAATCGGAAGGCCAGCGGCATGGTGTAAAAATGCAGCGGGTTCCGGGTGCGGATATGCGATTCGAGATAGTTGAAACAGTGAGTGTGCAGTGAACACGAAGAAAGCAATGATTTACATGACGTTGTATTTCGTCAACAGGTGTGATGGCTTGGTACAATGAGGTGTGGAATGACGCTTGAACAGATTCTGAGAAGGTTCTGAGAAGTTCAATTTCTTTACAGGTATAAAAATCGCGATGAACACTACGATAAACAATCACAATCCGGAACACCATGTTTCCTTACCCGAAGAACAGCCTGTGCTGCGCACGGTGCCGATGCCTGCGGATACCAATTATGCCGGTGATATTTTTGGCGGCTGGATCATGGCGCAGGTGGATATGGCCGGCAGCATTCCGGCGATTCGCCGGGCGCGCGGACGGGTTGTTACGGTGGCGGTTAATTCTTTTGTATTCAAGCAGCCTGTGCTGGTCGGCGATCTTGTGAGCTTTTATGCGGATATCATCCGGGTGGGCCGCACGTCGATCACGGTCAATGTATCGGTATACGCCCAGCGCGGCGTGCGTGAAGGCCATGAAGAGATTTGCATTAAGGTAACCGAGGCCGTGTTGACCTATGTAGCTATCGATGACAACCGGCGGCCAAGGGCGGTGCCGGGTGTCTGAGCGGATTGTTAACAATCGTTGTAAACCATGATGATCGATTCGAAAATTCTTGCTTTGCATGACGACATGCGCCGTTGGCGCAGGCAAATACACCAATATCCGGAAACTGCCTTTGAAGAAACCGCAACAGCCCGGCTGATCGCCGATCAGTTGCAGCAATCGGGTATCGAGGTGCACCAAGGGTTGGCCGGAACCGGCGTGGTCGGCGTGCTGCGCCGCGGTAACGGTACTGATAGCCTGGCCTTGCGCGCCGATATGGATGCTTTGTTTATTCAGGAGCAGAACCCGTTCGCGTATGCATCCCGTCATCCCGGTAAAATGCATGCCTGTGGTCATGACGGACATTGCGCCATGTTATTGGGGGCTGCCCGTCATCTGGCTGCCCGGGGTCATTTCAACGGGACGGTCTATCTGATTTTTCAACCGGCGGAGGAAGGCAGAGCTGGTGCGCATCAAATGATCAGCGAAGGCTTGTTTGAACAGTTTCCGGCACAGCGGGTATTCGGCATGCATAATTTTCCGGATTTTCCTGTGGGCCATTTTGCCGTGAAAACCGGACCCATGATGGCTTCATTCGATTGCTTTGAAATTACCTTCAGCGGTCAGGCCACCCATGCTGCAATGCCGCATCTGGGCGACGATGTGCTGGTTGCTGCGGCGTATCTGGTGACACAATTGCAGACCATCGTCAGCCGCCGGATTGATCCTGCCGATCCTGCGGTAATCAGCGTCACGCAGATCCATGGCGGCAATACCTGGAATGCATTGCCGGCTTCGGCTGTGGTGCGCGGTACATTCCGCTGCTTTAAGGATACCGTACGTGCGCAATTGGAACACAGCATTAGCCATCTCGCTCAGGCGGCCGCAAACAGTTTCGGTATCCATGCCGGTATTCGTTTTAATCCCGAGAATCCCGGCTATCCGGTGACGGTCAACAGCCCGGATGAAACCGCCAGTGCAATCCGGGCTGCAAGTGCAGTTGCCGGTGACAACTATGTTGATACCACGCCGACACCGAGCATGGGTGCTGAGGATTTTGCCTTTATGCTGCAACAGAAGCCCGGTTGTTACATATGGATCGGTAATGGCAGCTCAGATGGCAATTGTCTGTTGCATAATCCGCATTACGACTTCAATGATGACATTCTGCCGCTCGGTGCCGCCTATTGGGTCAAACTGGTGGAGAACGAACTGCCGGCATAGGTTTTCCTGAATTATCCATGGACGAGAATCTTGAAGTAGAAATCGAATCGCTGAATCTTGATGGTAGGGGTATAGGGCAGCGTGATGGTAAGCAGGTTTATATTGCCGGGGTTTTGCCGGAAGAACGGGTGCGTTATGTGCCCGTAAAATCAAGGCCGCGCCATGAAGTTGGCCGCATGGAAGCACTGTTGCGTTCCAGCCCGCAGCGGGTAGCGCCGGAATGTGCTCACTTCGGTTTTTTTCAGGGTGCGTGTGGTGGTTGCAGTTTGCAGCATCTAGATGCTGCTGCGCAATTAACCGCCAAACAGCACATGCTGGAAGAACTGTTGTGGCAAATCGCCGGAATCCGTCCTCAAACGCTGTTGCCGCCCATCGATGGCCCGATCTGGGGCTACCGTCACCGCGCACGGCTGTCGGTACGCTATGTACGACGCAGAGACGAAGTGTTGGTGGGATTCCGTGAACGCGCCCGCGGTTTTGTCGCAGACATCCAGTCGTGCGCGGTATTGGCTGAACGTGTATCCGATCTTTTGATGCCGCTGCGGGCACTGGTCGCGGGTTTGTCGATTCGTGAGCGGTTGCCGCAGATCGATGTGGCGGTGGGTGACCAGTCTATCGTGCTGGTGGCGCGTGTGCTCGATACACCCAGTCAGGACGATTGTGAAGCGCTGTTGAGTTTTGGGCGTGCGCATGGCGTGTCGATGTGGCTGCAACCCGGCGGGCCCGATACGGCCGCACCGCTCGACGGCAATGCCGATGTATTGTCCTTATCATTGCCTGAATTCGGTATCACGCTGCCGTTTGCGCCTATGGATTTCACTCAGGTCAATCACCAGCTCAATACCGTATTGGTCAGCCGTGCGCTGGAACTGTTGGCACCCGAACCGGACGATGTGGTGGTTGATTTTTTCTGCGGGCTCGGTAATTTCACGCTGCCGCTGGCAACCCGCGCGCGGCAGGTGATTGGTCTGGAAGGTTCGACCAAACTGGTTGCACGCGCCGAACAGGCGGCGCAGCACAATGGCCTGGCGCAGCGCACAGTCTTTACCGCGCGGGAGTTATTCGACTGGAATGTACAGGATTGGGCGTGGCTGGTGAATACGTATGGTGCTAAAACAACTGCAGCAAACCGGATTGACCGCGTGCTGATTGACCCGCCGCGCGCAGGCGCTCTGGCCGTGGTACAGTCGCTCGCTGAAACCCGGACACCGCCCGAACGTCTGGTTTATGTTTCGTGCAATCCCGAAACACTGGCGCGCGATACCGCGGTATTGATCCACAAAGGCGGTTGGCAGCTGCAGGCTGCGGGCATCGTCAACATGTTCCCGCACACCGCGCATGTGGAGTCGATGGCGGTGTTTGTCAAATGAGGGATTTGTACAAATTAAAACAACTAATCGTGGTAATCAGGAGGCCTACCAGGATTAATAAAGTTTTTGCGTGGAATTTCTTGCAAAGATAAGCTGCAAAAGGCGCTGCAAACAATCCGCCGAATACCAGACCGACAATCAAGGGCCATGTATTGGTTTCCATTAATAATGCAAAAACTGCAGCGCTGGTTAATGTCAGAAAGAATTCCGCAAAATTGACAGAACCGATTGTGGTGCGTGGATCATTACCTGTGCCGACCAGCGTTGTGGTTACAATCGGCCCCCAGCCGCCACCGCCCGCGGAATCCATAAAACCGCCAAAGCAGGCTAGTTTACCGACGTGTCTGGGTGCATCTTGACGAATTTTCAGGTGGCGGAATGCCTTACTCAGAATATAAATTCCCAGCAGAATCAGATAACCCGATATAAAAGGTTTGAATAATGCGCTATCGACATGCGTTACCAGAAGTGCGCCTAATATGCCGCCCAGCATGCCAGGCACTAAAAGGCGGGTAAATAACTGCTTATTGACATTGCCGAATTTGGCATGTGCAATACCCGAAACGCCAGTTGTGAAGATTTCGGCAATATGTACGCTGGCGCTTGCCGCAGCCGGAGTTGCTCCCGATGCTAATAGAAAAGTTGTTGCTGTGACGCCATACGCCATGCCTAACGCACCATCAACAACCTGCGCAAGAAATCCAACGGCTACCGCGCTCCAGAAAATTTTGCTCTCAAGCGTAGTGATAATAATCCCCCAGCTATCTCCCAGGCTTTGTGCAAGAAAAAAGCGGCTGATCAGAAACGCGAGGAGTAAAACCAGCGTAATGACTGCGAACCAGACAGCACCTTTCAGGAAAGGGTGCGCATCCAGATGTGAGACCGTATCTTCAACAGGTGGCAAGCCAAGCTGTTGATGTTCTTCATTAATCGTGTTTTCTGTTAAGTCTAAGTTACGGATCTTCATATATTTTTACAGCAAATGGGTTTTCAGGGCGTATAACAGAGCAGCACTATAATTGTTTGCGCGGAAAATTTTAAATAATGTTGCGTTATATCGATATAACATTTAATTGATCGGTTGGTGGATCGAGGCTCAGAATGCTCCAGAATCTGTTCAGTATTTCAGTGAAAGCTCGGTGCGTTTGAATTAAATTCAAAATGTTCACTATGCCGGGTATGTTCTGTCTTTCGTTCAATTCTGCTTTGTACAGCATCCTTGACGGAGATCTTGAATAAGATTCCCAAGGATACCGAGTTTGATGTCATCGCCGGATGTTTGATTTTTGGTAAGAAAGTGTGCTTATTTTTCCTATACACTTCAGCATTTGGATTCATTCAGGAAAACCGTTATGGAGAAACTGAGGCGTTTTCTGATCATTATCGGCCCGGGTATGTTGACTGCGGCCACCGGTGTGGGGGCAGGGGATCTCGCGACAGGGAGCTTTGCCGGCAGTCTTCTGGGAACGGCAATCCTGTGGGCGGTCATCGTCGGCGCGCTGCTGAAATATACCGTTACGGAAGGCATCGCGCGATGGCAACTGGCGACCGGAACCACGTTGCTGGAAGGGTTGACGATCCATTTCGGCCGTGGTGCCGCATGGTTGTTCCTACCGTATCTTCTTTTATTTACCTATTTCATCGGTACGGCAATGATGAGTGCCTGTGGCGTGACATTGCATGCCATGATTCCTTTGTTTGACGATGCCGCAGACGGGAAAATCTTTTTTGGAATATTGTCCAGCATCGTCGGTCTGGCCCTGGTCTATAGGGGTGGATATCAATTGTTTGAGAAGACCATGCGGATATGCATTGGCGCCATGTTTGTTACTGTAATGATTACCGCGGCGTTGCTCTGGCCCGGAACCGACATTGTCCTGCGAGGGATATTCATACCCACGATCCCCGATTTTCATGGTAACGGACTGATCTGGACCATCGCCCTGATCGGCGGTGTTGGCGGTACCATAACCGTATTAAGTTACGGCTACTGGATCCGGGAGGAAGGCCGTGCCGGCGGTGGTAATATCCCGGTATGCCGGATCGATCTCGCGGTGGGATATAGCATGACTGCATTGTTCGGCTTGGCCATGGTCATTATAGGCAGCACTATCACGATCCAAGGTGATGGAGCGACCCTGCTGGTCAATCTTTCCAAACAACTGGGTACAAAACTGGGGCCGGCAGGTGAATGGCTGTTTCTCATTGGTGCTTTTGGGACCGTATTCAGCAGCCTGCTTGGTGTCTGGCAATCCATACCTTATATCTTTGCCGATACCTGGCTGTTGGCAAGCCAGTCCCGCAGCCATACCGCCGCGCGTGGCGCATCGTTCAGGATCGGGCTCGATACGTCGCTTTACCGCCGGTATATGATCGCGATTGCCTTTGTGCCCATGTTGGGATTGTTCACCAGCTTTCAGGAGATGCAAAAATTTTATGCCGTAGTGGGCGCCTATTTTTTTCCATTTCTGGCAATGGCGTTATTGTTGCTCAACTGCCGGGCCAAATGGGTCGGTGAGCAATACAAGTACGGCATGCCCGCCATCATCGGCCTGATCGCCACGATTGCTCTGTTTATCTGGGCGGCAACGCATAATATCAGTACTTAGAACCTGTTCAAGATATCACTGAAAGGCGCATTGCTGCGTTAAAATTGAACTCAAAATGCTCACATACGTCGGGTATGCTCCGCTTTTTTGTTCAATTTTGCCTTGCACTGCATCCTTTGATCGAAATCTTGAACAGGTTCTTAGGCGTGATACGGTGAGAGGCCATTTTTCGCTCATGGATGGAGGATTATCCGGTATCCATGGTTTGAGTTTACGTGGTGGGTAATGACCGGGTTTCAGGAAAGCGTTCTTCCGGCATGTGCCGTTGCCGTCGCTGCCAGAACGGTGCATTCGAGAAACGCTGCTCGAGTCGATAATACTGCCGGTGCATGTGCTGGTAGTGTTTGAATTCCGCATTGAGTACATGCTGGTATTTTTCGCTCGCGCCGGGTTTGTTCAGTAAATCGTCCCGGATCGCATAGGCGGCGAGTAATCCGTGGCGCAGCGCTTTGTACATACCCAGCGATGAGAGTGGATCAAATGTAGAAGCCGCATCGCCCGCGGCATACCAGCCTGGGCCGCAGAATTGTTCCAGTCTCTGGCTGTGTGCTGGTTTGACTTGCAGGGCGGAGAGGGATTCAGCATGCACAAATCGCTGGTTAGTGTGATGCGTGTTGATCAAGACGTCGCGCCAGACTGTTTCATTCAGCAGGTTTGCATTGCGCGCCAGGTCGCTATCGGTCATCAACGCAACCACCCGTCGGCCGTGTGGCAGTCCGGCGGAATACCACCAGCCATATGAACAGCTTTCCACCAGCGTATAACTGTCAGTGTCTTTGACCGTGCTGTCGGTGTTGTCAGTTGTCTGGTAGTGGCGGAAAATGCCGATCAGTTTATCGAATGATTCAATGTGAACATTCCGGTTCCGGCTGAATGAAGCGCCGGCGCCGCTGGCATCGACAACGATCGATGCTTCAAGATTGTGTGCTGTGTTATTGTTTTGCTGAATATTCAGATGCCAGCACTGCTGGTCATATACGGGTATGCCGGTTACAGCAGCACCGTTGAGAATAATCGCACCTGCCTGCTCAGCCTGTTGTGCCATCCAGCTGTCAAACGATGCACGGTCAATATGCCAGCCGTGACCGTAATAGGAATACAGAAACAGATTCTCGCTGATCTGCGGACTACCCCAGATGGCGCGGTTGCCCAGCGAGGCTATATCGCCGCGCATGCGGAATTGTTCCTGCAAACCCAGTTGCTGCAACGGTGCCATTGCCTGCGGTGGCAATGTTTCACCGATGCGGAAAGAGGATGGTGTGCTGCTTCTGCGCTCCAGCAATAACACGGACAGACCGGATAATTGTTGCAGCAATGCGATAGCTGTTGCGCAGCCGGCGATGCCGGCCCCGATAATGATGACATCGAAGCACTGGCGCATCGAATCAGCGGTCTTCGTCCTGTTTAACGGCGATCCACTGCGCCACTACGCCTGCCGGCGCGGTGGATTTTCCATTCGGGCCGGTAGGGTGTGGAATGGTGCGCACAATCGAACCGACCAATGCCGGGCGTTGATCGATGCCATTGGGCCAGTCGGGAATCAGATAACCCTGGTAGTCGTAAATCCACTGTGCACCGCCGACGATGCCGACACCCTGGAACCGTACATTGAACGGATTGCCATAGGCGGTCGATCCTTTCAGCTTCAATTCCCAGCCGGGTCCATAAATCAGGCCGGAAAATATCTGCATCGGACCCGGGTCGATGCGGATATTGCCGCGGCCGAATTCGAGTGCATCGAAATCAGCGTTGACATCCGGATTGCTCAGAAAACTCCGGTAAGTCCAGGTGCCAATCAGAATAGGGGGTACACCGTTTGCAGTATCAGTCATTGTCTGATTCCTCCTTGATTATTCCGCCAAGTGTTCCTTGTCCGGGTTGTAATTGCGGCCCGAGTGCCTGATCGTTGCGTTCGACCTGATAATAGCCCGGGTTGCCGTCGTTCGGATCGAATTTGATAAAGCCGAGATTGACCCAGTCGCGCACCATTTGCACACCACCGGCATAATTATCGGGAATACCCGATGCCCAGTAAAACTGGCCGCCGCTAGCTTTCTGCACCACCATCGGCCGGTGGCCGGGCCACCAGGGTATGTTATACGCGATATTCTGTTTGACCGGATCGCCGGTACTGCCGGGATCGATGGTATTCCATAGTTCATAGGTGACATTGATGTTCTGATCGGTGCATTCATGAAAATCCGCCTGCCACGGCAGTCCCATGTATTTGGTCAGATCACCCGGTTCCATGCCGCGGGCAATGTCATCCGCCTGACTGCCGTCTTTGGCTGCGATGGGTGCTGGAATACTGAGTCCGCCCGCGATATAGGCCGCCTGATGGATGCGGTAGGGTGCGCTGTAGATCGCCGGATTGAGCATAATCCATCCCACTTCGGCACCAGGGCAGAATGCGCCGCCGAGTACATTGCCCAGTACACCGCGGTCAATCGCGCCGCCGGTTTTCGGCGGATCAGTCCAGGGATTTTCGCAGGCGCTGTCGTTTTCACTTTCGCCTTCGCCCCATTCATCGCATTCGTTGATAAATTTGCCATCCTTCCATTGTTTCAGGAAAAACAGTTGGGTATCGGTCATACGCAGAAACTTGTCGGGCACGGTATTATCGATGGGATTGTCGCCGTTCAGCATGGGCATCAGGCGTGGCCCGGCAGTTGGATGGCGGTAGCGCTCATTGAGATCGCCGGGCAAGGTATAGAGATTTTCCTGCCCCTGTTTGCGCATGATGGTGTAGATAAATTCACGATGCTGCCGGTTGGGGTCGACGCCATTTTTGGGCGGCTGTGACAATGCCGCCTTGCTCAGATTGCCGCCCGTGCCGGTATTATGCGGATCGCCGCCGGTAAACATGTCGAAGTCCAGCGTATAACGGTAAACATCCGGCCGTTTGAAGATCGGCCAGATGTCGCGGAAGAAATGTGGGTAATAATCAGGATTGTATCCGGCGTTATTGCGCCATAACGACCAGTCCTCGGCAGTTTTCGGTTGGTTGCTTTGCCGGTCGAAAGGTGCTGCGCCGTATACCGCGGGATCAAAAGCGAAATAACGTACCGACAGATCGTAAATCGCTTCGTCCATGGTAATCATGTCTTCAATTTCCGGTGCATAGGATGGATAACCGACCAGCAGCCAGGCAGGCATATCCACGTCATAAGCCGCAAATTGTTTCTTCTCCACCGGTTTGCCGTTTGCGTCGGTGTAACGATGAATGTAGCTGTACTTGATCTGTGCACGCACCGGGCCGTCGGCAATATCGTCGTACCAGCCGTCGTTGTTGGCGTAACTGCTGATCACCGGTACCGTATTGCCGTCCGCGCCCTTGTAGCCGGAACGGCCGTAGCCGCCGAGCACGATCAGGCGCCGGTGTCGTGCGTCATCTTCGTTAGTCATCATTTCGCCGAGTGTGGTAATGCTGTAAGGCTGGATGTCCGCAGGTGGAAAACTTTGTGGGTAAGCGCTGCCATCGTTTTGTGCAAACGATGCTTTATCATCATCGCCGGAAACCGTGCGCGGGCCGGGATCGATGATCAGTTGACGCCGCCGGTCCGGTTGCGTGACTTCGGGGTTGCGCAGCGGGTGGCCGGGACCGTAACCGTGCATGCCATCGTTTTCACTGAATGCATACCACGAGGCTTTTTTGTTCGCCAGATGTACGGTCCATGCGATGTCGACCACTGTACCTTCCACGACTTGCGGTCCGGTTGTCGACGTATTGAGTGGAAACGGAAATGTGTCGCCGATTTTCAGTTCGCGGTCGCTGTCAAGTTGGTTCCCGTCATACACAAAGATACGGAAGCGTGCAGCCTGGCGCTTGATGCGCCCCGGATTGCCGGATTCCTTGAACTGGCTGACACGCACCGGTGCGCCATTCTTGTCGACGATTTCACGTCCCTGTGCATCGCATTCGATCGGCAGTGCGCCAGTCTGTTCGGGCGCCAGATAGAATTCTTCACTGTTGCCGATACGCGCGCACCCGATTGCCGGATGAATTTTAAACGTTTGCATGTTGATCTGCTCCAGGTCTAGTCCATGAAATTAAGCGAAACGCCGTCGATAAACACCGCATCATCGATCGGCTTGCCGTCGAGTCCCATCACCACCAGATGCACGCTGATATCGGTTTCCCCCAGAGCCAGCATGCGCTGCACCGCATCAGTCGCATCAATACGAAAATTGCGCGGTTCATGATGGTTCAACGGCCGTTGATCAAAGCGGCGTATTTTAGGCAAGGGTTTGTCGCAGTGTCCGGGGCCGCCGTAACACGAACCGTTGAATGTGGTTACCTGGCCGACGTAATGCGGATTATTGTCCACAGGAGTCTCCACCGTGGCATCGGGCGCATTGAGAAATACCCGGATCACGGCATTGAACAGATTGGCGACATGCATGCGGTGCAGGCGAACTTCCGCCTTGCGGTACGTGTCGAGCACCTGCGGTTTTACACCAGCCTTTTCTGCATTAAAGCGCACCAGCCCCTGCTGGGCATAGACTGGATAGTGATACGTGTCGCGCATATATTCATAACCAAGCTTGCGCGTGCTCAGCGTATTGCTGACATTGATCGACCAGGGCGGCAGAATGCCGTCCATGTCTTCGGGATTGAGTCCGGGGTTCAGTGCCTGCCAGACGGCCCACAGCCGGTCGACATTCGAATGATGCGCCCAGAAGACCGGATCAAATGCGGTCACGCGGTTATCAGTCATGTAACCGTAATTCGGATTATAGATGTTCTGCGGGTCGGGATTGTTAACACCGATGGCTTTGTTCGCCGCAAGAAAGACCGGATTCTGGCCACCGGAGAAATTATGCATGCCGTTATGCATTTCTTCCAGCCAGCCGAAATGGTGATCATATTCGGGGCCACCGCCGAACTGGTTCCAATTTTGGGATGACAGTAGCAATTGCACATCTGCGGCAGTCGGGTAATGTGTTGCGGTGCCGATCGATCCCGGCCAGCGGTTCGGAAACCACAGTGGATTGGCGCGGCGCAGCTCGGCATAGATGGCATCCACTTTGTCCGACCAGACTACTTTGCCTTCGCGCAGCTGTAGTGCGTAATCAATTTTCGCGGCTTTGAGAAAGCGCAAACCGGAATTGAACACCGTACCCGCTTTCTGCAATCCGGCGAGGTTGGTGAGCTCCGTGTCGGTGAACAATTTGCTGTCCTTCAGCGTGGCAAGCCCCATGCTATCCAGAAAGCAGCCGTACGCATCAGGCAGCACGCCGATGTCCAGTTGTTCGGTATCGTAAGTTTTGCGGTTGACATCGGCATAATCGCTCCAGGACCAGTAGGGCAGCGTGATGCGTGCATCGTAATCCTGCAGCGTTTGTTCGAAAAAATACAGGTACAGCCGGTGCCACGGCAGGAACTGTTCCCAGCCGTGCTGGCAGGAATCGGTGTGAATGCGCGCCCAGTAATTGAAACTGCGTTCGTCGAAGATATGCGGATCGTAGGTGTACATGCACCTTAGCGCTTCGCGCAGCAGCGATAGTTCCTGTTCAGACAGCGAACTCACTTCTTTTCTGACTTTGACGCCTTGCATCGCATCGCTGATTTCGCTGGGGTGACGGGATGAGACGGTATGCCGTGCATCGCCTCTGGCCAGTGCGCGCAAGGTCGCGCTCGATAATACCGTGCCGTCATGTGCCAGAACAATGTTACCTGATTTTACAGGGTTATCGGTGTCGTCCGTTTCCGGGCAGCCGTCGTCGATCCATGCGGCAATGAAGGTGATATCGGCCGGGCTGACCGGTTTCTGCGCTTGCCACAGCAGTGGTGGAAACTGTGTGCCGTCAAACGGAAATTGCCCACGTAACCCCTTGATTAATCCCGATTGGTCGCTGCGCGATTGTGCCGGTGGCGCAGATTGTTCGCCGGCATCCGCAATGCCGCTTGCGGTCACTCTGGCCGGATTTTTGCCGCCGCTCGGCCAGCAATTCCCTACCGGCTGATCGCTGCCGCTGGTCAGCAACGCCTGGTTTAGTGCCGATTCATCTGCGCCGAGGGAAGCAGCGGCATTCCCGCCACCGCAACAGCTTTTACCGCCGGACTGATCCGGTGGCTGTTCAGGCTGTCCCGGTTCAGGCGCAATCAGCCGTTGTCCGTACAATTCAGCGATTACAAGGGTGTTCAAATCCCGCCAGAAAGTGCCAAGTCCCTGATAATCCGGAACACACTTGCCTTGTGCGTCATCGAGTATCTGCTGCACGCGCTGAAAGCGCGACAGCTTCTGTTTAGCATTCATCGTTCTCTCCGCTCTTATCCATAAACCTGTTCATACCCGTTATCCGTTGCATTGAACTGCAATCCGGTTCGGATAACGGCATGAAATGTCAGTGCGCGTGCGCAATAGGCGTGTTCACCACTTCAAGTACTTCCATCATGCCCAGATCTTCATGATCCAGAATATGGCAGTGCAGAACATATCGCCCGATATAGTCGCGGTACTGTGTGTAGATACTGGTTACAGCAGGCCCCAGTACCAGCAGTGTGTCTTTCCAGACCATCTGTGGTTTGCCATCCGGGCCGGTGCGCTCCCACTGGAACGGATTGACATGGATGTGAAATACATGCGGTACGGGGGGTATGGGATTGGGGACAGCCGCCGGATCGCCGACCGTGGTGAGCGACCACATGTTTACCGCACCGAGTTCGAGCTGGCGCACGTGATTCGGATTGAACGCACGGTAGTTGACCTGAAAATAGTTTTTTGTGCCTTTGACATCCTGGCCGAGCTTGAAGGCGACTTCCTGCACACCCACGGCTTCCTTGCGCAGATCAAGATCGCCAAACGGCGCCAGTGCGGCCATTTCTTCGCTGGTCGGCAGAGTCATGTCATTCGTTTCCTCGATAATTCTGAGAATGGCGAGCAGGTTTTCCGGTTCGTTGATCTGGCGCAGCGTTTTCTTGCTGGAAGCGGCCTGGTCGATAATGCGGTAATCGCCGGCCTTCATGTTCGCTTTGATCAGCACGTCGCTGCGGTAGCCGGATTGCAGTTCAATCGGTGTACCGGCTTTCCAGGTATCGACACGGCCCAGGTAATTGCCGTCGAGCGCGATTTCATGCAGATCATGGCCTTCGACCGCGAAGAAAATCGATTCGCGGAATGCGGTGTCGATCAGCCGCCAGCGCTGCACTTCGCCGCGCTTCATGGTGATAATCGGAACGATCTGCCCGTTGATGGTGATATGGCGGCGTGAACATTGCCAGGTGTCCATTGCGCCCTGGTTTTTACAATTCTCCGGTGTAGGGTCCGATGGTCCGGGAAACAGGCTGGTGATGTTATTGAGCTCGCCCTGTTGATCATACAGGATCGTTTGCAGTACAAAGATTTTTTCGTGGGCGTTAGCCGCCTTCAACGAGGCAGGTATGGCCTCCGGATTATCCTCGACGATCAGCGCGCCTGCCATGCCGCTACCTACCTGAATCGCGGTCGAGCCGTGCGCATGCGCGTGGTACCAGTATGAACCGATCGGATGATCCGCCGGCACTTTGACTTCATAACGGAAATCACGCTGCGGCGGAATCGCCAGCAGCACATTATCGCTGTTGCCGACAGGCGATACGTGCATGCCGTGATAATGTACGTTGGTGGTGTTGAATGACGCAGGCGTTGTATCGAGATAGGCATTCTGGTTTTCCTGCTCGAACTGCGCCTGGATTTCATTCGGTGTTTCCACGGGCAGCCTGTTTTTCAGCATCAGGTTGATCGTATCACCCTGGCTGACACGTAATGTCGGCCCGACCAATTGGCCGTTGTAAGTGCGCAGTTTCAGCGGACAACCGCCCAGCGTGGTGGTTTGGGTATCGGTAAACTGAACGGTAAGCGTGGTATCCAGGCTGCCGTTCTGTGCCCGGATATCGGGCGGATTCTGAAATGGCTGCTTGCCGTATTTGCCGATATCGATCGGTAAATACGCACAATGCGATTGAATCTCCCCGGCCATGACGGCTGAGCTGCCGAATAAACTGACTGCTGTGACTAAAAAATAATAAGCGTTTTGCATCCACCGTTTCTGCATAGCGATTCCTTTCCTTAACAATAAGTGGGAAAACAAAATATGTGTCTGTGCTGCAATGCGTTGCTGATTTTTTTGCCGGTTGTGTCTCCTGAGAACTGAAAATAAAATTAAATCAAGCAATTAATAATCGTAATGCTTTTTATTTTCAATCATATAACAACTTCCAGGTCACTTCTAAATGAATAAGGCGGTATTTCAGCGTCTTATTGGACTGGCAAAAAATTGTATTTTATGTTCGACGGAAGTATGGGATGCGCGCTTGATCCCTCTCAGGATTACTGGAAGAATACCGGGAGGCTATCTGGAAGCAGCCTGCGATCAATAATAACCCCAATGCGAGGCCAATGCCGTGAATGATCAGATCGTCAGTGATTCAGCCCTATTTTCTGAATTCGGCGCGCTCAGCGAAGAAATCGCTCAAAAAATTGTTGACACGGCAACACGCCGGACTTTTAAAAGCAGTGAAACACTGATTCAACAAGGTGACATCGGCAGCAGCATGTTCATTATCCTGTATGGGCGTGTGCGCATGAGCATACGGCACGATGACGGTTGCGAGCGTGTTGTCAACATCCTGCAGCAGGGCGATCATTTCGGCGAGCTGTCATTGCTGATTGGCGGACGCCGTGCGGCAACGGCTATCGCCATCATGGACACCGCAGTATTGGAAATTTCCAAACGGGATTTTTATGCATTAGCCCGGACAGTGCCCGAATTTTCAATCATGCTCAGCCGCACCATTGGCAAATGGTTGCTGGGCGCGCAAACCCGCCAGATTGTACGTCATAAACAGAGCATCATTGGATTGGTGCGCACAACGGAATGGACTGCGCATATCGCGCCGTCCATTGCGCGTTATTTCGCCGGTAAAAATAAAAAAATCGAAATTTTTACGGACCGCGTTTCATTCTGGGAACTGACCGCGCACAAAGATATCTTTCCGATCCATACGCTCAATTATCCGGCCGATGAATCTACATTTCTGCATGCGCTGGCAACCGCAACAAAACGTTGCGATCATGTTTTTGTTGATCTTTATGGCAACCGGGCAACTGCGGAGCTGCTGCTGCAATGTGAACGTATCTGGTGGTTGATAGAACAAAATAAACCGGAAAAGGAAATCGCTACAGCGCAGGCTGAAAATATCCTCAAACAGCAGTCTGAACTCAAGAATCGTTTGCAAGTCGTCTGGATTCAGCCCAAATCCTATAATCTGGCCGATAATCCTTTGCATGCCGTACCTACGCATCTCGACGCAATACGCTGTATTTACAGCGTGTATCACAATGAAGTGCGCCCGGCGGATCTTGCGCGTCTGTATCATATCGCCAGAGGCGTCGAACTGGGTCTGGCGCTGGGTGGTGGTGGCGCGCACGGGCTGGCGCATATCGGTGTGATTGCGGCATTCGAAGAGCAGGGGCTTTATTTTGATCGCGTGGCGGGCACCAGTGCGGGCGCCATTATTGCTGTAGGACTCGGTGCGGGGTTTAATCCGAGGCATTTACTGAGCCTGTTCAACACCGAAATGAAACCGCCGGGGATCATGACTTATTTTCCCAAAGCGACCCAGTTTCATTTATGGATGTTGTTTCGTTTTGGATTGATCGAACAGCGGTTCCGTAAATACCTGAAGAATCTCAGACTCGAACAATTGCTGCTCCCGGTGCATACGATTGCAGCGGATCTGATCAGCGGTCAGGCGGTTATCCGTTCAAATGGCGAGGTGGTCGGCTGCGTGCTCGAAAGCATCAATTATCCGGTATTCGGCAAACCCATCTGGCGCGACGGTCTCGCACTGGTTGACGGCGGCGTGCTGATCAATGTACCGAGCTCCGTTTTACGTAAACAAAATACAGATTATATCGTCGCCGTCGATGTCGGCACAAAACTGCATCCCGCATTCGGCAAAAACAATGCCGGAACACGTGCATCGGATATGCGGCATGTGGGCTATTTCTCTACGCTCAACCGTGTTCTTGAAGTCAGTTCGCACGAACTCGCCAAAATGCATATGTCGGAAAGCGATTTTCTGATCATGCCGGATACCTCGGCATACCCGTTCGCCGACTTTACCCGTGGCGAACAACTCTTCGAAATCGGCTACAACGCTGCGCAAAAAGTCATGCCGGAATTGAAGCAGCGTTATGAGGATTTTGTGGAGATGAAATAAGCCGCGGTATTGAAGTGTGGAATATTTTCGTATTAGCATTTAATGCGCGGTCATACTGACAAACATTCCTTTTACCCGCCTTCAGGGATAAATGTGAATTTAGAACTTAGCTAAAAATACTAATATGTTTTCTATGCGTAATTACGCAATATTTACCGGCCCTCTCATTGCAGCTTTACTGGCTTTCAGTATGCACTTCTCCGGGTGGGACGATAAAGCCTGCTGGACGGGGGCGGTGGTGATGCTGTGTGTGGTGTGGTGGATTTTTGAGCCGATTCCGATACCGGCAACGTCGATTATTCCGCTGGCTGTTTTTCCACTCGTCGGCGTGCTGCCGAAGGAGGAAGTGGCCAAGGCCTATGGTAACGATATGATTCTACTGATGCTCGGCGGATTCATGATTTCGGTGGCGATGGCGCATTCGGGCACGCACCGCCGCCTTGCGCTGGGACTCGTCCGGCTCATCGGCGGCACCAGTAGCCGCCGCATTGTGTTTGGCTTTATGTGCGCGTGCGCTTTGCTGAGCATGTGGATTTCCAATGCAGCGACGGCATTGATGATGCTGCCGCTGGCATTGGCGGTTATTGATCAGAGCCGGGACAAGGAGCTGGCTGTCCCGCTGCTGCTTGCGGTCGCTTATGGCTGTAATATTGGCGGTGCTGGTACACCGATCGGTACGCCGCCGAATCTGGTATTTATGAAGGAGTATCAGGATTTTACCGGCAATGCGGTGAGCTTCACGCAATGGATGAGCTGGGGAGTGCCTGTGGTATTCCTGATGATACCGCTTGCGGCTTTGTGGCTTACACGCAAGCTGAATTACGTGGGCGAATTGTCAATGCCGCATACCGGTGTGTGGCGGTCTGAGGAAAAGCGTGTTCTGATGATTTTCGGGTTGACCGTGCTGGCCTGGGTGACACGCAGTGAACCATTCGGCGGCTGGAGCGTGTGGTTTGATCTGCCAGGTGCAACCGATGCGACTGTTGCGTTGATTGCGGTTGTTTTCATGTTTCTGGTACCCAACGGCCATGGCGGCAGATTACTGGATTGGGATGCTGCGGCGAAGATACCCTGGGGCATCCTGATACTTTTTGCGGCAGGGATTACTATTGCGCAGGCTTTCATGACATCGGGATTGTCCCGGTTTGTCGGGGAAAATCTGGCTGTGCTGGCCGATCTGCATCCGCTGTTGATTATCGCTGCAATTGCATTGACGGTAACTTTTCTGACCGAGACCACCAGCAACACAGCGATCACTATTCTGCTGATGCCGATACTCGCCTCGGCGGGTCTGGCTGCGGGTGTCGATCCTATATTACTGATGGTGCCTGCGGCCATGAGTGCAAGCTGTGCGTTCATGCTGCCTGTGGCGACGCCGCCGAATGCGATTGTGTTCGGCACTGGCCGGATTCCAATGGCCATAATGGCGCGGGAAGGGCTGGCACTGAGTTTTGTCGGCGTGATAATCATTACGCTGGTGTGTTATTTCATCATCGCCTGAACGAATAACTGATTTTATCGAGGGATTGTTATCTGATCGTTTACATTTCGATTGTGTGACAGGTGCTAAAGCGATTAACGTAATCACATTCTGCTGCATGCGAAACGATATATCTTTGGCGCGTTAAAACGGAAATTACAGCAGATTCTGGATTTGACAGATAATCATACCGATCGATACGCATCCTGCGAGAATGGCAAAACCCTGTTGCAACCGGGGCCCCGTAAAACGATGAATAAAGGTGCTAACCAGCAGCATTCCTGTTCCAGCGCCGAATGTAAACGGTAGCGCAATGGCCCAGTTCATTCCTCTCATTACCATAGCGGATGTGCTGCCGGCCAGAGAAATCAGTGCAATTGCTGCGAGTGAAGTGGGTATGATGGAATGCACATGAAGATTGGTGATCTTTTGAAGGGCGGGGACGATAATAAAACCGCCTCCAACACCCAGCAGGCCGGATAGGAACCCGGCCAGAACGCCTGCCATCGTCATCATCCGCGCGCACAGCCAAGTCCATATCAGGTACCCGCCGGGGGTGAGCTGACATGGGGCCGAAGAGTTTACCGCACCTTCCGCCGGGTTTCTCCTACTTTGACGAAATGTATACAATGCAGCGTATCCCAGCACTATGGCAAATAGCAGAACCAGGAAGGTGTCTGGTATTTTCTGTGCCAGGAACACACCCAAGGGCGATGCGACCAAACCTGCAAGAGCGAGAAGACTTGCTGCCCGGTATCTTACTTTCCCTTGCTTTAAGGCAAGCAGCGCGCCTGTGGCTGCTGAAACGCCCACAGCAAGCAATGCAATCGGTGCGGCGTCTGCAATTGCAAGATGCAGGCCGAAGATCAGCAGAGGAACTGCAATAATGGTGCCTCCCGCTCCTGTAAGTGCGAACGCAATGCCTACGACAGAGCCTAGCAGCACACTTTCTGGTAGTATCGTTTGCATGATCTAATCGGGCTGGGGTTTGGATCGTGCAAACCACTCACGCCCTTTGAGGAAACCATTCCAGTAGAACCAGGGCAGAAACTTCGCCTTAAGAACCCAAGCCAGAAAGCGGGGAACGGTGGGATCAAGGGGGAAAGTTGGCAATAGCTTCCCTCCAAATCCAAACTCTGCGAGGATCACCTTGCCCTTTTCCACAATAAGCGGACAGGAGCCATATCCATCGTAGCGGGTCAGTAATTTCTTTCCTGTTCTTGCGGCGAGCAGATTCTCAGCTACTACAACTATTTGTTTCCTTACCGCTGCGGCTGTTTTTGCATTGGGTGAGGAGCACACGTCCCCCAGAGAGAATATATTCGGATAGCGAGGATGCTGAAGTGTTTCCTGGTTGACTGCGCACCACCCTGCGGAATCTGCTAGTGGACTGCGGCGAATAAAATCGGGTGCCATTTGAGGGGGTGTGACGTGCAGCATATCAAAAGGTTTCGCCACACGCTCTACGTTGGCTTTCTCATCTTTGCGGATATCAAAATATGCTATTTTGTTGACGCCATCAACCTTTGCCAGGTTTGCGTTGAATACGAGGTTTATGTCGTAACGGTTTATATATTGCATCAATGGTGGCACAAAAGTGGCCACACCGAACAGTACGGTTCCCGCAATGTTGAATTCGACTGCAATAGTATCCAGGTTTCTATTGCGTAACCAATGGTCACAGGCCAGGTACATCGCTTTTTGTGGCGCTCCGGCGCATTTGATCGGCATGGGAGGCTGGGTAAAAAGCGCTTTGCCGCGCCTGAGATTTTGGACCAATGACCAGGTATAGGGAGCCAGATCGAATCGATAGTTCGACGTAACGCCGTTCTTCCCGAGCGTGTCTTCCAGTCCCTCAATTTGTTCCCAGGCCAGACGAAGTCCCGGACACACGATGAGCTGCGCATAGCCGACAGCACGCCCATCAGTCAGTTGGACAAGATTGGATACGGGATCGAAACCGCTGGCCGCAGTCTGCAGCCAATACACACCCTTTGGAATGACCTCGGACATGGCCCGAACTGTTTTCCGGACGTCGTAAACTCCTCCTCCGACAAGTGTCCATGCCGGTTGGTAGTAGTGCTTGTCGCTGGGCTCTACAATTCCAATCCTAAGCGAAGGCTGTCTGCGTAAAAGACTTACGGTAACACCAATGCCGGCGGAACCACCTCCAATTACAAGAACATCAAAGAAGCCTGCTGCCGGGTTGCGTATAGTAGCGGTGTCATGGTGTATCGCCGCCTGCTGGGAATGTTTGGTCATTGTTGTATTTTTCTCCGTAATAGCATTGGGCTGTGACGGTAAAATACCAATGCCTGCAGATTCGATTTAATGACCGCACCCGCATCCCGGTCCGTGCTGATGTGTGCCCGATTCCTGTCCGGGTTGTAGTGCGCGTATTGCCTGTTCTCGTCCAGCTGTCATATGGCCATGAACTGCGGGCGCGGACAGAATTAGCTTTGTAAGTGCGCTTTCGCACTGTGGGCAATTAGGTGTTGGTGTGTTCATCGAATGCCGTACTTCTAACCGCAAGTTGCATGGTGTGCATTCGTAATCATAAATCGGCATTTTTACCTTCTCATGCGTTCAGCCAGAAATTATTCCCACCGTGCCGGTTGCTTGCCTTTGACACTGAATGGAATTGAGGTGACGTCAGTTCCTGCGCGTTTTTCAACATCAAGTGTCGGTGCTCTCAGCCGGCGTGTTTCGACTTCCCAGATCCAGCCGCTGATTATTGTATCTTTGGGTATGAGTGGATGATTTCTGAAAGCTTCAACGGTCTTCATGCAGGTTACGTCCACGTCATCCATCATGCCGATCCATTTGGCGAATGCCCCTTTTTCCAGCTTCAATTCGGGCAAAGTGGGATCCAAAGTCACATTGTCAGGGTCAATGCCCTTATCGCGGAAGTGCTTCTCCAGATCCTGTGCATTTGCCGACAGCATGCCGCACTGTGTATGCTGAACAATAACGATTTCTTTCGTACCGAAGAAATTGCACGTCAACATGGCGGAACGTATCGCGTCGTCGGTCACAATCCCGCCTGCATTCCGGAAACAATGTGCATCGCCTCCGCCCGCAGGTGTGTCCACATGGATACCCAGTGCTTCATCGACTGGCAGGCGCTCATCCATGCAGGCAAGAACCCACAACTTGAGGTTGTTCGCCCCACCGGGTCCATGGCGTCGGCGTTTTGACCAGTGGTCATAGGCTTCGGTATTTGCAATCAGTTTTTCTTTAAGTGTCATCATTTTTCTCCTGAGTGAATGTCACGAACCGCGCCACTTTCTAAAATAACGCCTCGTATTAGAAATAAAGCAAATCCCGTGCCAGGAATAAATCCACTGCAAGAACAACAGGTTGAGAACTATGCTGTAGTGTTGGTATGTATTAATACTTCTTGTCGGATTACTGTTTATTGGAAAATAATGCTGTTAATCAATGTGATACATGTAAGGAAATAACTATTCTTATAAGAAGTAGTATTTCATGCGATTAGAATAAGAGCCCGTTCAGGATCTCACTGAAGAGGGCATTGCCGCATTAAAATCGAACTCAGGATGCTCACACACTTCGAGTATGCTGCGTTTTTTCGTTTAATTTCTTGAACGGGTGCTAAGGGGAAAACCGGAACGCATTCGGATCGATTTGATGTTGTGTCAATTTCTGATGCACTGCGCGCGGCGTAATGCGGAGGGCTTGAGCGACCTTTTTTATATTTCCCCGGGAGCGGGCAAGCAATTCTTTCAGTATGGCTTCTTCCACTTCATTTGCCGCCTTCTTTCTGGCTTCTTTTAGCGTACAGGACATATCATGGACCGATGACGGAGGAGGAACAAGCTGTGCCTGCTCAGGTTTTCCGGGCAACACCACTTGTTCCAGTACTTGCCCGGAAGCAAATAGAAACGAGCGTTCCAGAATGTTTTCCAGCTCTCTGACATTACCGGGCCAGTCATAGCGCGTGAGTTGTGACAAAGCATGATTGCTCAGTTTATACGGATGCCTGCGGTATTTCCCGGAGAGCCTGGTTAAAATGGAAGCCGCCAATGGCGGGATATCTTCAGGCCGTTCGCGCAGCGGAGGAAGATGGATCGGCACTACGTTGAGGCGATAGTAAAGATCGCGGCGGAAATTACCTTGGGCGATGAGTTTATCGAGCTGACTGCTCGCAGCGGCAATAATCCTGATGTCGACGGATAAACTTTGCCGGCCGCCGACACGTTCAAATTCATTGTCCTGAAGCACGCGTAGTAAGCGTGCCTGGCTTAGAAGCGGGAGTGAATCAATTTCATCCAGAAACAGCGTGCCTTTGTCTGCACGCTCGAAAAAGCCCTGGTGTACTTCGTAGGCGCCGGTGAAGGCACCGCGCTCGTGTCCGAACAAAACGCTTTCAACCAGGTTTTCCGGAATAGCGCCGCAGTTTACCGCAAGGAATTTGTTGTTCCAGCGTTCACTCATCGCGTGGATGGCGCGCGCGATGACTTCCTTACCCACACCTGTTTCACCGGTAATTAATACATTTGCAGTCGTCGGTGCGACAATCTCAACGGTTTCCAGCGCCTGACGCATGCCTATTGATTGAGCCACAATGTGTGGTCTCTCCGCAGCATGCGGTTGACTTGATCTGGCACCGAACCAAGCCTTGTTGAGTTGTTTTTCCATGCGAGTACTGACGTCTGCGCAAGCAGATTTGCCGACGACAACTTCGCCTTTCTTGCGATATTCGTCGCCGCCAGGATATTGGTTTGCCTGATCCGGATCAGTATGGATGCAGACTTCGCATATACCGTCTCCGACGGCAATACGCTTGTCGAGAATAACTTTTGCGTAACCGAAATTGTGGGCCGCAATCCCGCCGAATACGCTTGAAGTCATCTGGCACAACTCCGGCGCATGTTTGACCGCATCGCCGAAGGGGCAGCGGGTATTGATCACGCGCACTGTTCCCGGTTCGCTGGAAGCAGGGGAGAAGCTGCCGCCTATTTTATTCTTGATTTCTACAATCAGATTACGGTACTGAGCATGATCCAAAGGCTTTGCGAGGTCATGCTCTTTACGATAGGCTGCTTCGAAACAGCTGCCTGCGTTCAATCCCAATTGCTCAATTTTGTTTATCGGTGCATTGTTTTTATCAGGCTCACATAGCTCGCTTAATTCGAGGCTCTGCGTTACAAATGTCTGCAGAAAATTAATTGGATTAAGCCGTGAAAAAGGCTGGCTGGACATAGGTGCTCCTATAAATATATGAGGCCATCTTGGCAATACTGAGAGGTTATGCCGTTGCCGTCTCTCCTGCATCATTATTTTTACTGCAACAAGGGCATATTATAGCGGCGATCACAAAACGACAGATATGATTCAATTTCCGGTATTGGTCAGTAAATTTTGATTGTCCTACTGCGTTCTGTTGTCACAATAGATTCTATGACAATCGAATTCTGCCAAGCATGCCTTTCTATTTCCAGTCATTTAGGCTAGAATCGCACCCGGATTCGAGGGAAATTATATATCCATTTGATAGTTATGGATAAATGCCTACCCGCTAAAAAGGGTTTTTAAGTATCTGTCAAGGAGGGCATCGTTATATGGCCGAGTATCTCACCAAGTTAGCCGCGCGTAACATTTTTTATGGCGGTTCCATTTTCTTTCTGGCGGTTTTCACAGCTTTAACCATTCACACACATTTTTATATGGTTAATGTCGCGACCGATGAGTCCACGCTTACCGAATCCGTGGTTCGAGGCAAACATGTCTGGGAGCGTCATTCCTGCATTAATTGTCATTCGTTGCTTGGAGAAGGTGCGTATTTTGCACCTGAGTTAGGCAATGTCTGGATTCGCTACGGCGGTAACCAAAGCCCGGAAGGCGCGCGCGCCGGACTCAAGGCCTGGATGCGCGCACAACCCACCGGAGCACCGGGGCGGCGGCAGATGCCTCAATTCAACTTGTCTGAGCAAGAACTCGACGATCTCGTGGATTTTCTTGAATGGACCAGCCGCATCAATACGCTGGGCTGGCCTCCCGGTATTTCCGGTTAATTATCCGGATATTCGGGTAAGTTTTTGAAAGCCTGTTCAATAATTTCGCGATTGAGATCTTGAGCAGGTTCAGACAAGTTTATTGATCAAGACGTCTTCATGGAGGCATGGTAATGAAATATCATACGCAAGCACTTGCTTTTCCTTATTTTATCGCGGCACTTGCGCTATTTCTGGTTCAGGTTCTGGCCGGTATTCTGGCCGGCACTGTTTATGTGTTTCCTAATTTTCTGTCTGAAACAGTGCCTTTCCATATCATTCGGATGATTCACACCAATGCGCTATTGGTCTGGTTGCTGCTGGGCTATTTTGGCGCCAGCTATTTTTTGATCCCGGAAGAAAGCGAGCGGGAAATTCACAGTCCCAAACTGGCCTGGCTGCAATTGGGTATTTTTGTTTTTGCCGCGCTGGCTGCGGTGGTCAGTTATCTTGCAGGTGTGCATGAAGGACGGGAATTCCTGGAGCAGCCTTTCTGGGTCAAGGTCTTGATGGCCATCGCTTTCCTGATATTCATTTACAATGTCACCATGACCGTGCTTAAAGGCCGGAAGACGGTGGTATCTGTCGTACTGCTGCTGGGTTTGTGGGGTGCGGCCATTTTCTTCATGTTTGCGTTTTACAATCCCGATAATCTTGCGGTCGATAAATTGTACTGGTGGTGGGTAGTGCATGTCTGGGTGGAAGGCGTATGGGAGCTCATTATGGCGGCCATGCTGGCATTCCTGCTGATCAAGCTGACCGGCGTCGATCGCGAAGTGATTGAAAAATGGTTGTATGTGATTGTCGGTTTCTCGCTATTCAGCGGTCTGCTTGGCACCGGCCATCATTATTACTGGATCGGCGCGCCGGCGTACTGGCACTGGATCGGTATCATATTTTCGTTTCTGGAAGTCGTGCCGTTCTTTGCCATGATGATCTGGGCTTTTTACCTGGTCAAAAAAAGCGGGCGAGATCATCCTAACAAAGCGGCTATTCTCTGGAGCCTGGGTTGCCCGGTCATGGCTTTTATCGGCGCCGGATTGCTCGGTCTGATGCACAGCTTTCCGTCAATCAATTTCTATACGCATGGCACTCAGTTGACCGCCGCGCATGGGCATCTGGCATTTTACGGCGCTTATGTGATGTTGAATCTGGCATTTTTTACCTACGCTCTGCCCGCATTGCGCAAAGTGCAGCCTTTCAATCAAACCCTGAATATATGGAGTTTCTGGCTCATGAATGCCGCCATGATCGGTATTACTTTTGCGCTGATATTTGCAGGTATCCTGCAAACGCACCTGCAGCGGGTGATGGAGATGGGTTACATGCAGGTGCAGTCGCAAATTGAGTTGTTTTACTGGTTGCGCCTGGGCGCCGGGGTGTTTTTCATCATTGGCGCGTTGATGTTCATCTATTCGGCATTAGGACCTGTGCGCGAACGCGTCTTGGCGCCAGGGCGCGCGCACTGACATCCGATGACCGATAACATTGCCGGTCAGGCGGCGATCAATGCGGCGCAGGACCGGCCAGTGACGGAATCCATGCCATTTTACCAGCCGTCCGGCAATGAATGCGCATTGTTTGAAGCCGCCTACCGTGAAGGCTTGCCGCTGCTGATCAAAGGGCCGACCGGTTGCGGAAAGACCCGATTTGTCATGCATATGGCTACCCGTCTGGGACGGCCGTTGCATACTGTCTCTTGCCACGATGATTTGACCGCGGCGGATTTGACCGGGCGTTATTTACTGCATGGCGGTGAAACAAGATGGGTGGACGGACCGCTGACGCGCGCTGTGCGTGAGGGTGGTATCTGTTATCTGGATGAAATTGTGGAGGCGCGCAAGGATGTGACGGTTGTACTGCATCCGTTGACAGATGACCGCCGGATTTTGCCGTTGGAACGAACTGGTGAAGTACTGCAAGCTCCGGATCAATTTATGTTGGTGGTGTCCTACAACCCGGGTTACCAGAATATTCTGAAATCTCTGAAACCCAGTACGCGCCAGCGTTTTGTTTCTATCAGCTTTGATTTTCCGTCACCCGCTGTCGAGGCTCGGATCATTGCTGCTGAGAGCGGTCTGCCCGAGCCGCAATGCGTCTCCCTGGCTGCTTTGGCGCAACGGCTGCGTGCATTGAAGGATGTCGATCTGGAAGAAGTGGTGTCTACACGTTTGCTGATTTACTGCGCCACGCTGTTGAAAAATGGTGTTGATCCGCATCAAGCTGCCGAAGCCGCATTGGTGGAGCCCTTGTGTGATGATCCGGATGTCAAGCAAGGACTGTTGGAACTGATTCGTGCGACTTTCGGCCGGCCATGAAATGGCTCGAATTCGCCGAACTGGAAGAGCAAGCCGGCCGTTTCTGGCACCGGATGGTTGGCAAAACCGCCAGTTACCGGTATTACCCGGAAGCCGCGGTATCGCTGGATGAGGTGCGCGTTGCACTCGGTATTTTTTTCCGTGGACTGGGCGGCGCACCGGGTGTGAGCATCGCCGCCGGAACGCCGCAATCGTCTGAACATCGTCTGGCATTGCGCCAGCGTCTCGGTTTGATGCAAGAATCTCTGGTTCAGATTGAATGCAGCGCGGAACACATGCTGTTGCCGGAAACTTTGGGCTATTTTCCGGACAATGCGCTGAACCGGCAGCATTATTTCTGGCTCGTCGCATTCTTTGCCGCAATGCAGGACCTCGGTTATCCGTTGCAGCATGCATGCGCCGATCCTCTGCAGGCCGATTTGGTTTTTTTACACCAGGCTTACTGGGCAAGCGTCCGCATCTGTGAACAGTATCCAGGTTTGGCGTACAGCTACCGTAGTCTTTGCGCAGCCATCCGGCAACAACGGCCGCACCGGTCATTGACGGTCCAGGAACAGGCTGTCGAGGTTGTGATCCAGGCTATGCTGGGAGAACAATCATGTGCAAATGCTTTAGGGAATGCTTTCTTGCAGACCATCCGGCAACCGGCGCCCGATTTTACGCAATGGCAGGTTGTCAGGCATTACCGCACCTTTCTTCCGGTGCCACTGTGGGGCAAGATGCACGCATACCCGAAATCCGGGAATGCCAAGCCGGATACGCTGGATGATAGTGCAGGTGATAGCACGGAGGCCAATGAGAAACAGCGTAAAAAGAAAAGCCGGCGGGAAAAGCAGGATCAAAGTATGCGTGATGATCCGCTGTTATTGAACCGGTTCGAGAAACTGATGAGCTGGTCGGAAATGGTTAACGTCAATCGGGCGGTGCAAGATGACGATCTGGATGCTGCCAAAGATGCCGCGGAAGCACTCGAAGAAATCACACTCAGTTCCCATGAGCAACGGGCCGCTACCCGGTTGAAATTCGATCTGGATTTGTCGCCGGACGATGTGAATCCGGCGGCATTGATCGCCGAGCTTGCTTATCCGGAATGGGATTTCAGACGCAAGCAATATCATGCCCGGCAATGCCGGGTTATTTTTCAGCATGCGATGGCAGGCACTGAGCACTGGGAACCTGATTTTCAGGCGAGAAAGCGTTTTCGTAAAGTCCGCCGTCAATTCGAGGCGCTGCGGCCAAAGCGTGAAATACGCCATAGCCAATTGGATGGTGCTGAGCTCGATATGGATGCAGTGGTGCGTGCGCGGTGTGACATATATGCGACAGGAAACAGCTCGGACCGTGTATATCTTGATGCACGGCAGCAGTCGCGTGACTTGAGCGTCGCCATTCTGATCGATGTTTCTTTGTCCACGGATAGCTGGATTGGCGGCCGGCGTATTCTCGATATCGAAAAAGAAGCATTAATCACGCTTGCAACCGGGTTGGCCGCATGCCGGGACACATTCGCCATTTACACGTTTACTTCACGCAAGCGGGATTATGTGCGCATTACCGGCGTTAAAGATTTTAACGAGCCGTTTAATGCCCTGGTTCTGCGGCGTATCACGGCATTGCGCCCCGGATATTACACCCGCATGGGAGCCGCCTTGCGCCACACCCAGCATCTCCTGAGCCAACGTCCGGAACGTTATCGCCTGATTCTGTTGTTGACCGACGGTAAACCGAATGATCTGGATTATTACGAAGGCCGCTATGGTATTGAAGACACCCGACAGGCCATTATCGAAGTCCGCCATGCCGGTTTGTCAGTATTTGGCATCACGATAGACCAGAAAGCACAGGATTACTTTCCCTATCTATTCGGCAGAGGGGGTTATACTATTGTAGCCCGGCCGGATCGGCTCTCTCATATATTGCCGGTCATTTATCAGCAATTGATCAGATAACGGATTGTGGTGCAGGCGTGGCCTTGATCGTCAGACCATGCGGCAACATCCTGGTATTGCCGGGATATTCATTATCCCATGTAGTACCCGGAAGAAAACAGGGGCGAATTTGCCGAAGTCATCGCGGATTCATTGCACGCATTGCTGTAACAAATAATCTTTGAACAGGATATTTTTATATTATCGAATGAGGAGCTGGTTGAATGGCTTATACGGAATACAAAATTTTGCATGTGACCGAAGGCGGGCTGGGTACGATTTTTCTCGGCGCTTCGGGTCTGCCGCTGAAAAGACTGGAATCCATATTGAACAAGGAAGCTGCCGATGGCTGGCAACTTGTATTCCAGCTGGTTGAACAGAAGCGTTTTATGCTGTTCTGGAAGCGTGAAGCCATCATTATTACCCTTGGACGATAAGTCTTTGTATTGAAGAACGTATGTTGTCCGACAGCGAAGTGACCGAAGAGGAAGAGCGCATTCGCAAACTGGTCCGGCAATTGCCGGACGATAAAAGATTCGTTTTTTTTCAGGAAGCCGAAAAACGACTGAAAGATCCGGATACCTATGCAACGCTAAACTATCTTTTCATTGCCGGCCTGCACCATTTTTATCTGGGGAACTGGCTGCGCGGTGTGACCAATCTTGCTATTTTCCTGATCGGTATCGTTATGCTGTTTACGTCCATGCGTATTGTGGGCATCCTGCTCATCCTGACCGTTAGCGTGATCGAACTTTATGCGCTTTTTAAATCACAGATCATTGTTCAGGCATATAACAATGCCGTTATGAAAAAGATTTACCGGGAAATCACAAGAAGCAGTGACCGGAGATAATGTAGTCTACGATCGGGTCGGGGTGATGGACGCAACCTCATCACCCCGATCCGACCCCTTTCATTGGGCAGCACGCTGGGTATCAATATGATCAACAGCCTATTAAGCCATTCATATGGATGCTGTCAGCTGTTGCGTATGCGCGGCATACCCAATAATCCAAGAAAACCGATACCTAATAACGCCAATATAGATGGTTCAGGGATAGATTGTATGGATGGGTCAGGCATAGATATAGGGCTTACGGATTCAGTCATCAAGACAAAATCATTGTAATCCATGTCACCCCCGCCGGGCAGATCTTCCCATGCCATAATATATTCATTCGTACTCCAGACACCGGGAAGCGTTGCGGGAAGATCAATAGTATCAGTACCTTTTCCTTGAAAAGCGACCATGTGATCAATGCCGTCGGCATTTAGATCTTTATCACTGTAAAAAATAGTTGACCCGGTATTTAAAAAATAGCCGAAAGCATTGCCTGCAAAATCAATGCCTGTATCCGTAAAATTGACGATTACCGAACCATCGTTTCCCAAAGTCAGCAATTTTTGTGCGCCGGAACTTTCTATTCCTGAAAACAGCGTAATCATTTTAGATGGATCCGTCGCATCATAAATGCCGACGGTGTTGGTATTGGCATTGCCGGCAAGTTCGATAATGATCTGGGCAAACGAACCGCCGCTTCCGGATATTTGCCAGTAGCTGTCGGAACTCAGCTGATCCGTATTGACATTTATGCCGCTGGCATTGTTGATCGGTGCTTTGGTTATATTATTTAAAATGGACTGGAGAGATGCACCGCCATCGCCAAATGTAACCGTGGCATGCGCTAATCCTGCAGTGGCCATGCCTATAGTAACGGCGAGTGTTGCTGTCAAAGTCAGACGTGTTTGTTTTTTCATTTGCGGTGCACTCCTTGGAGAATAGATTCAAAACGTGTTAATAAAAATACCGTGCATGTTGTTTACTCCCGGATGCATGGTCAGCGGTAAACAGTTACTGAAATCATTCTCTGTAACGCGATGGCCGTCATCTCAATCATCAATGCAAAAATGCATAAGCAGCATTTCTATAGGGGACTATCTTAATGATTCGGAATTGTTAAGCTATTGGACAATGGTACGAAGCGGGGCGGAATGCTTTAACAGCCTGTTAACATTGACCCTTCTCGGCATGCCGCGGGGTTAAACAAGCCATTCCGCTACCGCGGTTTCTGGCGCAATTTTGATAAAGTGGAATTTGCAGACGTGAAATGGCATATTACCGCCATCTGTGAGGGTCAGTCGTTGTAACCTGTGACTCAAACTAGGAATAATTTTTTGGCTTTATCAATACCGCTGCTTCTGACAAATCACCCGGAAGCGGCATTTTTTTGAGGTACAACATTATGAATCAACTGATTAGGTATATACCCTGGATTATATTCTCATTTGCCGGTGCATTTGCGCTGGGTGTCATTGCATTACGCCAGGGCGAATCCATCAGTGCAATCTGGATCGTCATCGCTGCGGTCTGCGTCTATATCATTGCATACCGTTTCTATAGCTTGTTTATAGCGAACCGGGTGTTGAAACTCGATATAAAGCGCATGACACCGGCACATAAGCACAATGATGGGCTGGATCATGTGCCAACCAATAAATATGTATTGTTTGGTCACCATTTTGCAGCGATTGCCGGGGCAGGCCCGCTGGTCGGGCCGATATTGGCGATGCAAATGGGTTATATGCCCGGTATGCTGTGGCTATTGGCGGGTGTTGTATTCGCCGGTGCGGTGCAGGATTTTATCGTTCTGTTCATTTCAACACGCCGCGACGCCCGTTCACTGGGCGATCTGATCAAATCGGAACTGGGGCATCTACCCGGTATGGTTGCATTATCCGGCGCATTTTTTATCATATTGATTCTGCTGGCGGTACTTTCACTGATCGTCGTCAAAGCGCTTGCCGAATCGCCGTGGGGAACATTCACGGTTGCCGCGACCATTCCCATTGCCTTATTCATGGGGATTTATACACGCTATATCCGCCCGTGCGCCATCGGTGAAGTGTCGCTGATCGGTTTTATTTTACTGATGGTATCCATTGTGGCCGGCCAGTATGTGCAGGAGATTCCGGAATTGGCGGCTGTGTTCACTTTAACCGGCGAGCAATTGACCTGGCTGCTGATCGCTTATGGGTTTATTGCTTCCGTGTTACCGATATGGCTTTTACTGGCTCCCCGCGATTATCTGTCTACCTTTCTGAAAATCGGTACGATCGTGGGGCTGGCTATCGGTGTGATAATCGTTTCTCCGGAACTGAAAATGCCCGCTTTGACCCAGTTTGTCGATGGTTCGGGCCCGGTCTGGTCGGGTAGTCTTTTTCCATTTCTGTTTATTACCATCGCTTGTGGTGCAATCAGCGGATTTCATTCGCTGATCGCATCCGGCACCACACCCAAAATGATCCAGAATGAAACCGATGCGCGTTTCATTGGTTATGGTGCGATGCTGATGGAATCTTTCGTCGCGATTATGGCACTGGTTGCCGCCGCCGCGCTGGAACCGGGCATTTATTTCGCCATGAACAGCCCTGCAGCGATCATCGGCACCACAGCGGAATCGGCCGCTCAGACAATTGCGCAATGGGGTTTTTACATCACGCCGGAGATGATCACACAGACCGCGCAGAATGTGGGCGAACACAGCATTATTTCACGCACCGGCGGTGCGCCGACACTGGCTGTCGGCATGGCGCAGATTTTATCGGAAGTCATCGGCGGCACGGCCATGATGGCATTCTGGTATCACTTTGCCATTTTATTTGAGGCGCTCTTCATCCTGACAGCGGTCGATGCCGGAACCCGTGCCGGCCGTTTTATGCTGCAGGATTTGCTGGGTAGTTTTATCCCGGCCATGAAACGCACGGATTCCATTATCGCCAACCTGATTGCAACGGGGCTGTGTGTTGCCGGGTGGGGCTATTTTCTGTATCAGGGCGTTGTCGATCCGTTGGGCGGAATCAATACCCTGTGGCCGCTATTTGGCATTTCAAACCAGATGCTTGCAGGCGTGGCGCTCATTCTCTGTACCAGCGTGCTGTTTAAAATGAAGCTCGACAGATTTGCGTGGGTAACCGTGATGCCGGCCACCTGGGTATGTGTTTGCACGCTCACCGCCGCCTGGCAAAAGATTTTTGATCCCAATCCGCGCATCGGTTTTCTCGCCCACGCGAATCAATATAAGGATGCCGTCGCCGAAGGCATTGTTCTGGCGCCAGCCAAATCTATCGCGCAAATGCAACAGGTCATCATCAATGATTATGTGAATGCCTCGCTTGCGGGCCTGTTTATGCTGGTTTTAGTCAGCATGATTGTGTTTGGCATCAGAACGGTACTTCAGGCACGCCGCACTTCTCATCCGACAGTCAGAGAAACGCCCTTTGAATTACTGCCGGCTCATGTAACGATCAAATAATAAACCTTAAGGAGAAGTCCATGATTAGAAAGTTGACCCAGACACTGCAACTCATCGCACAAAGTTTCCGCCTGATGGTGGGTGTCCCCGAATACAGCACGTATGTCAAACACATGCAATCCATGCATCCGGACCGTCCGATCATGTCCTACGAAGCGTTTTTCCGGGAACGGCAGGAAATGCGCTATGGCGGCAATGGAAAAGTCAGCCGGTGTTGCTGATTTCGAAATGATCACCCATTGAGGCGTTCCGGGCAAACTACCGTTTGCCCGGCGGGCTACTTTTTTATGATGAAGATACCTTCATCGCAGCCATTTCCGCACATATTTCTCAATCTCGAGAATAAACAGGAACAGTATGCCGGCGCACACGACCATGACGCCATCCCAGAAGGCGACCGGGCGGGTGCCGAACACCTGATTGAAAAATGGGACATACGTAACGGCAAATTGCGCCAGCGTGATCGTGATCACGCCGATCAGCACGGGTGGCGTACCCACCATACCATGCAGAGTGAGTGATGTGCCGTGGACATAGCGGACGCTGAACAGGTAGAAGATTTCAAACACCACAATGACATTCACTACCAGCGTATGGCCTGCTTCCACCGGCATTCCCTGCGCCAGCGCATAATAGAACATACCGAACGCGGCTGCCATAAACAGCGTGGCGACAAAAATAATCCGCCACAGCATAAAACCGTCGATAATCGGTGCGTTGGCGCCGCGTGGCGGGCGTTGCATGGTGCCCGGCTCGGTTGGTTCGAAGGCCAGCACCAATCCCAGCGCCACGGAAGTCACCATATTCACCCACAGTGTTTGTACTGGCGTGATCGGTAAGGGCAGGGCAAACATCACTGCGACAATAATCGCCATCACTTCGCCCGCGTTGGTCGGCAGCGTCCATGCAATGACCTTGCGCAGGTTGTCATAGACCGTGCGGCCTTCACGCACCGCCGCAGCGATGGAAGCGAAATTGTCATCCGCCAGTACAATTTCTGCCGCTTCCTTGGCTACCGCCGTGCCTTTCCGTCCCATCGCCACACCGACATCGGCTTGTTTCAGCGCGGGTGCATCATTCACGCCGTCACCTGTCATTGCAATCACGCTGCCTTCCGCCTGCAATGCACGAACCAGCCGCAGCTTATGCTCCGGATTGGCGCGGGCAAATACCGTCACTTCCTTCACAATCCGGTGCAATGCTGCATCATCCAGCGAATCCAGCACTGAACCGGTGAGCGTTTTGGGGTCATCGGCAATGCCGAGTTGCCGTGCGATTGCCTGCGCGGTGACAGCATGGTCGCCGGTGATCATCACAACGCGAATACCGGCGGTGCGGCAGTGGCGCACCGCTTCAATCGCTTCCTCGCGCGGCGGATCAATCAGTCCCACTAACCCCAGCAGTGTCAGGCCGGTTTTCGTATCGTCAAAAATAAGGTCGTTTTTTGCATGCGGCAGGGATTTCGTCGCCAGAGCAAGCACACGTTCGCCCTGTGAAGCCAGCGACTCAATTTGCTTTAACCACCATTCTGCACTAATCGGCCTATCGCCATTGGCATGACGCTCCGTTTCGCACATGGTGATCACTTGCTCCGGTGCGCCTTTGAGCATCATGTATTTTTCGCCGCGCTCATGATCGTGATGCAGCGTTGCCATAAACCGGTGTTCGGCGTCGAACGGGATTTCATCGTTGCGCGGCAGCTGTTTGCGCAGCGCCTCCTGTTCATATCCGGCTTTCAACGCCAGGACGACCAGCGCGCCTTCCATCGGGTCGCCTTCCACGTACCAGCCATTATCCGCCCGGTTCAAAACAGCGTCATTGCACAACAATGCCGCCCGGCAGAGTTCTTGCACCACCGGTTCATGCTCGATAGGGATATCCTTGCCGTCACGCTGGAAGCCGAAACCGCCGCCTGGTTCATATCCCACACCGGCCACATCGAATTGGCCATCCGCAGTGACGACGGCCTGCACCGTCATCTCATTGCGGGTCAGCGTACCTGTCTTATCCGAACAAATGACGGATACCGCGCCAAGCGTTTCCACAGCGGGCAGACGCCGGATAATGGCATTGCGTTTGGCCATACGGTTGACACCAATGGCCAGTGTGATGGTCATCACGGCAGGCAGGCCCTCCGGCACGACCGCAACGGCAAAACCCACCACAATCATAAAGGCATTCGCCAGATCATATCCGCGCAGTCCGTAAGCAGCGGCAAACAGCAATGCTGCAACGGCCAGAATAATCAATGTCAGCTGCTTGGCGAGTCTGTCCATTTGCCGCAGCAGCGGGGTTTTCAGTAATTCCACATTACCCAGCATGGCGCTGATACGGCCAAGCTCAGTGTTACCGCCCGTGCCGATCACCACGCCGGTGCCCTGGCCGGCAGATACGAATGTACCGGAAAACGCCATACAGGATTGCTCGGCCAGTGGTGTTTCCGCATTGACGGGCGTAACGGATTTTTCCACCGGGACGGATTCGCCTGTCAAGGCGGCTTCTTCAATGCGCAGTGATTTCGCATGGATCAGGCGCAGATCGGCCGGTACGCGGTCTCCGGATTCCAATACGATCAAGTCACCGGGCACGATTCTTTCGGCATCCAGCGTCAGCCGTTTTCCATCGCGTAGCACGGAAGCACGCGGCGCGACCATGCTTTGAATGGCTTCCAGTGCTTTTTCGGCTTTTCCCTCCTGAATATAGCCGATGATGGTGTTGATGGTGATCACCAATATGATGACCGCCGCATCCACGCCATGCCCCAGCAGTGCCGCAATCACCGATGACACGAGCATGATCCAGATCAGCACGTTGTTGATATGGGCCCAGAGGCGGGCATACCACGTACGGCCTTCCGTCTGCGGCAGGCGGTTAAAGCCATGCTCGTCCAGCCGTTTTTCAGCCTCCTGGGTGCTCAGGCCTTCCCGTTTTGTCTGCACCGTTTGCAATACCTGTTCGACCGGATGGCTATGCCATATATTTTCAGTAGTCTCCGTTTGTTTCATGTGTACTGTCTTTCTCCATGATGAAATACGGCTTCAGCGGAGTGACGAAGCCGTTTGGTTTCAGAGCCGGAAGTGTATCTCGGCTTTCATTAACAGGTTGTTAAAGTGTTTTGACGACGATAATGATGGCCGGATCATCTTTGCGCATATGTGGAACGAATCCAAGATTTCCGGTCAGCTTCAGCATTGCGGTATTGGTCGCCAGTACTTCACCCTGCATGGTTTTAAATCCCTTTGCTTTTGCCGCTGTTATCAGGCAGGCCATCAGCTGTGAGCCAATTCCTTTCTGCTGCCATTGATCGGCAATAACCAGTGCGAATTCGCAACTTTCACCATCAGGGTTTATGCTATAACGCGCTACGCCGATTTCCACTTCTTGTTGATTTTCGCTGATCACTGCAATAAGTGCCAGTTCCCGGTCATAGTCGATCTGCGTGAAGCGGATCAGCATCTGCGGCGTAAGATCGTAAAGCGATTGCATGAAGCGGAAATATTTCGATTGCGCTGAAAGGTTATGCACAAAAATTTGTTCTATCCCGGCATCTTCCGGGCGGATCGGCCGCACGGTAATGTTGGTGCCATCGGCCAATTGCCAGTGTTTCTGCAGATGCGCAGGGTAGGGGTGAATGGCCATATGCGCATAGGGTTTCAATATAGACAACCGGTCATCGACAACGATGCGGACATCCACAGCCGCCACGCCCTGTTCATCTGCAAACAGCGGATTGATATCCAGTTCATGAATGCGCGGCAGTTCGCAGACCATTTCCGACAGGCGCCGCAGAATCTGATAAATGGCGGGAATGGAAACAGCGGGTAGATGGCGGAACGCGCCCAGCAGCTTTGATACGCGGGTCTGGTAAATCAGATCGGCAATAATGAAATCATTGAGCGGCGGAATCGCTACAGCATGATCCCGGATGATTTCAACCATGGTGCCGCCTGCGCCGAAACTGATTACCGGACCGAAAACAGCATCGCGCACCACACCGGCGAGGAGCTCCCGGCCATGCGGATTACCATACATCCGCTCTATCGTAACGCCGTCCATCCGGGCCTCGGGGCGCAAACCGCGCACGGTATTGATCAATTCATTGTAGGCGCTGCGCACGGTCTGGGCATCGGCGATATTCAGCCTGACGCCGTTGACATCGGATTTGTGATTGATATCCGGGGAATTGATTTTCATCGCCACCGGAAAACCGAGTGACTCGGCGGCAACCAGTGCCTCGCTGGCGGAACGTGCCGCCATTGCGGGCATCACAGGGATACCGAAAGCCGTCAGCAGCGCACGGGCTTCCAGCGCGTTCAATCGCGTGCGGCGTTCCGCCAGGACACCGTCGATAATCATCTGCGCGCCATTGATATCCGGCCTGCTGCTCGGCGCCAGCGGCCCCGGGACCTGCATGAGCAGCTGCTGGTTCCGGTGGTAATTGGCGAGATACGCAAATGCTTCAACCGCGACATCCGGATTCGGAAAAACAGGCACCGCATGTTTTGTAAACAGTTTCCACGCCGCACTGACCTGAGATTCTCCCATCCAACAGGCCAGTACGGGTTTATCTGCAGCGGCGGCGGCATCGATGACCGCCTGCGCCGCCTTGAGCGGCTCGGTCATCGCCTGCGGCGTCAGGATCACCAGCACGCCGTCCACTTGCGGATCCTTGAGGCAGGCTTCGACCGCGGCATGATAGCGCGCATGCGTGGCATCACCCAGAATGTCGACCGGATTACTGCGTGACCAATAGGGGGGTAGGGCAAGGTTTAGTTGCGCAATACAGGATTCGGAGAGTTCAACGAGATTGACCCCCAGATCGATCGCACGGTCGGCCGCCATAATGCCCGGCCCGCCGCCATTGGTAACGATGGCCAGGCGGTTACCGTGCACGCGCTGCGTTGTGGCGAGCAGCTGGGCCGCGGAAAACAGTTGCTCAATTGTCATCACGCGCACAACGCCGGCGCGGCGCAATGCTGCATCGAAAACATCGTCGGCGCCGACCATCGCCCCGGTGTGCGAGAGCGCGGCATGCGCGCTTTCATGATGGCGGCCCACCTTAAGCACGATCACCGGTTTGATACGCGCGGCGCTGCGCAGGCCGCTCATGAATCTGCGTGCATCGCGTATGCCTTCGACGTAGAGCAGGATGCTGCGGGTATTGGTATCCAGCGCGAGATAATCCAGCACATCGCCAAAATCGATATCGGTCGCGTTACCGAGTGACACCACGGCGGAAAACCCGATATTACGCGCCGTAGCCCAATCCAGAATAGCGGTGCACAAAGCGCCGGATTGCGATATCAGCGCAAGATTGCCGCACAACGCATTATTTTTGCTGAACGTCGCATTCAGTTTGATAGCGGGATGAATCAGTCCGAGGCAATTCGGTCCCAGGATGCGGATACCGTAACGGCGCGCTTCCGACAAAACAGCCTTGCGGTAAACCGCAGCATCGCCCTGCGTATTTTCGAAACCCGCGGAAAGGATAATCGCGGCACGCACACCGTGTTCGCCGCACGCATGAACAATCTCCGGCACGGTCGGCGCTGGCGTGGCAATCACCGCCAGATCGACCGGCTCGCCGATCGTATGGATAGACGCATGGCATGGCCTGCGATGCAGCGTTTTGTATTTGGGATTGATTGGATAAACAGGGCCGGCGAAACCGGCTTCAATAATATTCCGGAACAAACGCGTGCCGACAGAATCGGGCAGCTTACTCGCGCCGAACACGGCAATCGCACGCGGGGTGAACAAGCTGTTCAAGTAATGTTGTCCCATGTTTTTTCATTCCTTGCAGATTTGGATCAGAATCATTCGATGGTAAGAAGGTTATCATCTTATTCCTGCCAGTGGATGTCGTTGAATATACCGCTCTCATGAAAACGACCGTATTCGGTGTTTGATAGGAAATTGACAAGCTTTTCAACCATGACCGGGCAATTTCCCTCGCGTAAACTGGCGTCATGACTCAACGGCAACTTTATCTGGCAGCTTACGATATTTCATGCAACCGGCGGTTGCGCAAAGCGCTGCATGTGCTGCGTGGTTACGCTTCGGGTGGACAGAAATCGGTATTCGAGTGTTATCTGACGCATGCCGAGAAATCCTGTCTGCTGAAGAATATCAGCACGATCATCGACCCGGATGAAGATCGATTCATTGTGCTGAAGTTGAGCGGGGGAAGCCATATTCACACGCTTGGTAAAGCGGTGCTTCCTCAGGATGGTTTCTTTTATTATATCGGGTGATTGATGAACTGTTTGTATCTGGATCGGAAGAATCTGGAAGTCAGGCTGGACGGACAGGCATTGGCCTTGTACGAAGACGGTGCGAGGAAAGGATCGGTGCCGCTGCATTTGCTGGAACGTGTCGTTATGCGCGGTAATGTGCAACTGGAAAGCCGGGTGCTTGGCGCACTGTCGGCGCGCAATATCGGCCTGCTGGTACTTTCCGGGCGTAATAGCGATACGGCGGCGATACTGGCGGGAAGGACGCATAACGAGAGTTCTCGTAGGCTGGGACAATATCGCGTGAGCCTGGATGATGATTTGCGTGCTCCGCTGGCGCACTGGCTGGTGCTGGTAAAAGTGCGCGCGCAAAAACGTTTGCTGCGTGAAGCTTTGCCGGTGCGTGCGGATTTGCGGCATGTGCTGACTGTAGCAGCGCAGCGGCTGGACAACATCATCAATCAATTGCGAGTGGATTCCAGCATACTGACACTACCAAGCTTGCGGGGTTTCGAAGGCGCTGCTGCATCCGCTTATTTCAGCGGGTTGACGCAATTGTTCGCGCCATCGCTGAATTTTACAGGGCGAAAAAAACGCCCCGCGCCCGATCCGGTAAACGCATGTCTGTCATTGGGTTATACGCTTTTGCATCATGATGCTGTGCACGCTTGCCATATTGTCGGGCTGGATACGATGCTGGGTTTTTATCATGACATCAGCTTCGGGCGCGAATCGTTGGCGTGCGATTTGATGGAGCCATTACGGCCATTGGTCGATCAATGGGTGTGGCAGATGTTTCGTGAGCGTACTTTGCGGATAGAGTATTTCAGCGATGACAACGGACGATGTTTGTTGAATAAAGCCGGACGCAAGCATTTTTACGGCTTTTATGAAACGAACAGTGGTTCTGCCAGACGCTTACTGCGGCGATACAGTCATGCACTGGCCAAACGTTTCCAGTTAATACATGGCGGCGAATGATGCGGCCGCTGTATATCGATGGCGTTTCCGGCTGCCGGGTGATATGGGATGATCCTGCTCTGCGGATAATCGTACCGGATCGGGCGGATCAGTTGTTTCTACTATCGCGGATTTCACGAGTGGTTTGCCAGGGCGGCGTGGAGTGGTCTATGCAGGCGTTACTGGCTTGCGCTGATGCGGGTATCCAATTGCTGTTTCTGGAAAAAAACGGGGCTATTCGTGCACGCTGGCTGGGTCAAAGCGGCGAACGGCAACGGCTTACTCAAAGATTGATCGATTTATTGTCACGCACCGACGGGCCGGCACATATGCAAACTGGCTGCTGTCGATGGAAAAACTGGCGGTCCGCAGTTGTGCGCGGCGAATGGGTCTGTGCGACTGGCGCGAACGTCCTGCGGTGGAATTGCACCGGCAGATCGGGCAAACACTGGATCATCATGGCAGGCATCGTGCAACGTTAATCCAAAACATCCTCTATAGTGAGTTGCTGGTCTGGTTACCGGAATGCGGTTTTGAACGGGACAATGAAATATTGCTGTCGATGGAGCTGGATCTAGCGACTGATCTGAGCCGGTTGTTGCTGTGGGATTACTATATCGCGCTCCTGGAATCGGACGCGGTAAAACGCGGCAGAAATGCCTTGCAAGCCATGGCGGAATTGTTTTAGCAGCGTCAAGAACGCTGTTACAGGCTGTTTCGAAGCAGTATCAATAAATTGCATCAATTTTTACTGGGAGTGAGCTGATGGCCGACAGTCAGAGTAATTTGTATCTGATGGCATACGATATTGCGGATCCCAAACGCCTTGCGCGGATTCATCGCCTATTGAAGCAGCAAGGATTGCCCGTGCAATATTCGGTGTTCACAGTAGTTCTCAAGCGCAAGGCTTTGCTGCGCCTTCTGGAACGAATCAATACACTGATCAATCAGCGCGAGGATGATGTGCGCTGTTACCGCCTGCCGGAAAATAGACCCGCCGAGATACTCGGTCAGCAGTATTTTCCGGACGATGTCATGCTGTTTACCGGTGGAGTCAATCGGATAATGACGCGGCGTTGATGATCACCGGCGGTTTTGCATTGTTTTTCATCATTTATTTCAGATAATTTTATGGCAGACTCAGTGGCATTGAATTAAGCAATCAGACAGGGCAGGCTTGAATTGATAAAAGGAAAACAATCAATGGCAACGATCAATAACCCTTCCATTTCACTCAGCAGCTATCGTTTTTACTTTGATACGGATCATCCGGTATGCCTGCCGGATTATCCCGGTTCTGCCTGGCGCGGCGCATTTGGCCATGCTTTGAAAAAAACAGTTTGCGTCGTTCGCAATACGCCTTGTCAGCAGTGTTTGTTGAAACAGGCTTGCGCCTATAGCTATATCTTCGAAACCCCGCCGCCGGCCGATACTGAAAAAATGCGCAAATACACCGCCACGCCGCATCCGTTCGTTTTCCGCTTTACCGCGGCAGAGCGCTCAACGCAGGAATTCAGCATTGACATGAACTTGTTCGGTCATGGTCAGCGTTTTTTTCCCTATATCATTCACGCTATGCATATGGCGGGGCAGGATGGTGTCGGCAGAAACCGGCAGCCGTTCCGTTTGAATAGAATCGACGCGATTGATTTTCAGGGTCAGCATGACACGGTATATCAGGCAGCGGAATTACGCAGTCAGCCACCGCTGCAAAGCCCGTCGTTGCCTGAAATGCCGGAAAAAATCAATATTACTTTTCATTCGCCGGTGCGTATCAAGCAGGACAATAAAAATCTTGGCGGCGATCATTTCAATTTCGGCGCGCTGTTTGGCGCGTTGCTGCGGCGCATCTCGATGATCAGCTATTTTCATACTGATACGCCACTGGAAACCGATTTTGCCGGCCTAACCGCTGCTGCCCGGAACGTCCAATTCAGCGCCCAGAATCTCCATTGGTACGACTGGACCCGCTATTCCTCTCGCCAGCAAACCGAAATGCAAATGGGCGGATTGCTGGGCAATATCAGCTTGAACATGCAAGGTCTGGAAGATTTCTGGCCCTACCTTTGGCTTGGGCAATGGACGCATGTCGGCAAGGGCACCAGTATGGGCATGGGCGCATATACGATCGAACCGGCAAGCTTGCCGGATGTTTAATCCGTCAACCAAGCGGCGATACTGACGCAATGAACACGCAATCCATTTTATTGGCCGTTACCGGGCTGACTCCGCAGGTCGTCACCGAAACCCTATACGCCCTGCATGATCAGGGCGAACAACTGCCATCCGCCGTTCATATCCTGACTACTGCGGAAGGCGGTCAACGCGCCAGACTGACGCTGATCAACGATGGCTGGCTGGCGCGTTTCTGCCGGGACTATCACCTTAAGCAACCGGAATTTTCAGCAGCCAGTATCCATGTTCTGCAGCAAGTCAACGGTGAACCGCTCACCGACATCCGTACGCAAGCCGACAATCAGGCCATGGCCGATGCCATTACCGAATGGATCAGGACTTTTACCGCCGACCCGCATACCGATTTACATGTATCGATTGCGGGTGGTCGAAAAACTATGGGTTTTTACGCGGGTTACGCCTTGTCACTGTACGGCCGCGCCAGAGACCGGCTCAGTCATGTGCTGGTGTCACCGGATTATGAATCGCATCCGCAGTTTTATTACCCGACGCCGTATTCGCACGTCATCTACGGCAACGACCCCAGCCGCAAGCCGCTGGACACGCAGAATGCAGAAGTCATGCTGGCCGACATCGCCTTCGTGCGCTTGCGGCATGGCCTCGATCAGGCTTTACTGGAAGGTAAAGCCAGTTTCAGCCAGTCAGTAGCAGCCGCGCAACAGGCGCTGGGCCCGGCGCGGTTGATGATCAACCCGAAAACCCGTCAGTTCATCGCGCACGGCAAGCCGGTTAAGCTCAGTCCTGCCGATCTGGCGTTTTATCTCTGGTTGTTGCAGCGGAAAACCGATGGACAACCATCGCCGCATTGCCCCAGCGACGGCGCACCGGATGACACCTACGCCAGTCAGTTTTTACAGCACTACCGCCGGATCAACGGCGAACTTGGCGGCGCCGACCGCACTATCGATACTTTGAAGGATGGCATGAGTAAAACCTTTTTCGAGCAGCGTAAATCCAGAATCAACAAAACGCTGATACAAATCCTGGTTTACGCCGCACAACCGTATTTGATAGCGCCGGAAGGGAAACGGCCGAGAACGACATACAGAATCAATTTAGGTATTGAACAGATACAGATTATTCATTAAACCGGAAATATGGCATGAAAAAACACGATCACATTGTTTTGGGTTGTTTGCTGCATGATATTGGCAAATTCTTCGAGCGCGCCGAAGTTCTGGATCAATATCGCCATAATGGAGAAAAACAGCAGAGTTATTGCCCCAGAAACACGGAAAAGGGTTATTACAGTCATCTTCACGTATTACACACGCTGGCTTTCTGTGAATTGCTTGCTGAGAAAGTACCGCAAATCCAACCCGAAGAACATCAGACGGCTGTAACTGCTGATCAAAATTGGACCAATCTGGCGGCCTATCATCATGCGCCATCCGAAAGACAGGAGGCTTATTTAGAAAAAGTTGTTCAGGCAGCCGATCATTTTGCAAGTGCAGAACGTGAGCAAGGCAGTTTTTATGAGCAAGGTATTCATAAGAAAACCCGGCTTGAATCTCTTCTTGGACGAGTCCAGATTAGTGAAGCTGCAAGGCAAAATGAACATTTCTTACCCCTTAAATTTTTGGAATTATCGGAAGAGCACATTTTTCCTAAACAAGCTGCCACTTTTGGCATGGAAAGGAAAAGTGCTTCATGGCTAAGTCAAAATAGTTTGGTTCCAGACTATCAAGTAGTAGCAAACCGTTTTCTATCCGAACTGGAGGGGTTGCAACAATTTCAAGCCAATATAGCCAAGGAGAAAATCCTCAAATCCGTCTTTCGCAGCTTGCTAAGCATCATGGAACGCTATTTGAGCCAAATACCGGCGGCAACGAACATACAACACCCGGATATCTCTCTTTTCGACCATCTTCGAATTACTGCGGCAATTGGCGAAGGTTTGTATTTGCATCATGATGAAGTTGATCAAACCAAAGGATTTAACGACCAAACAGCGGTCAAATGGCAGTTAGTCTGCGGTGACTTCTCGGGCATTCAAAAATTTATTTACAAAATCACCAGCAAAGGTGCCGCCAAAGGCTTGCGAGGCCGTTCGTTTTTTATTCAATTGCTGTGTGACGCTGTTGCCGAGCAAATGATTCGTGATCTGGGACTTTACCCAACCGCGAGAATTTATTCCTCGGGTGGCAAATTTTACTTGCTGATCCCTGCGCACCTGAAAGATCAAGTCAAGCACATTGCCGATTCCATCAATAAAGCTTTACTTGATGAATTTCAGGGTGAAGTGTTTTTAGGTGTGGGTTTTGCCGAAATCTATGGCAACGACTTCAAGGAAAGTAATATGGGCAAGCGCTGGCAGCAAGTGAACGAAGATTTGCAAAAACAGCGCCTACAACCCTTCAGGGCCCAAGTAAGTCAAGACATCGAATGTTTTACCCAACAAACTCAACATGAACGCGGAGCCTGCAAAATATGCGGACGGGACGATGTTCAGGCAGAAATCAATGATCAGCAAAACTGCAAGCAATGCCACAACCTGGAACGACTGGGGCAAGTATTGGCTGATGCACGCTATTTGTTTTGGGTATGGGGTGAAAACCGGAAGACGGTCAAAAACAAAATCCAGGGACGTCCGTTTTACATGTCATTACCGGGAGCTGACTGCGATTTATACTTTTTGGCTGCTGAACCGGAATTTAGCGAATTGACCGATTTGTCGGAATCACATTTGGAAGTCATCAACGAATGGGCAGGCTTAAAATCAAATCAACAAGGCTATTCGCAAGGTATTCGCTATGTCGGCAAGTGGCAGGGTGATAAAGACAATGGGAGTCGCGATTTCAAGGATTTTGCGGATAACGCTCAGGGAATTAACCGCATGGGGGTTTTACGCATGGATGTGGATAACCTTGGCGAGATATTCATTCGAGGGTTGAATTTCGGTAGAAAGGATACCGATGGCAAACAAGCCAGTATGGGTTCGTTATCTCGTGTCGCGACGGTATCCAGACAATTACACTTGTTCTTTGCCGGATATCTACACCGGATTCTCGACGATTACCCGCAATGCCAGATTATTTATGCCGGCGGGGATGACGTATTTATCATTGGCAGTTGGAACGAGTTACCGGATGTTGCGCAAAAAATCCGCAGCGAGTTCAGCCGCTATTGCGGCACTAATCAATGCTTCACCTTGTCTGGCGGCATTGCGCTGGTCGGAGGCAGATACCCCATTTCACGCGCCGCAGAATTGGCCGGGCAAGCGGAAGAGCAGGCAAAACATTTACAACGTGGTCAAAAAGAAAAAGATGCGTTGAGCTTTCTGGAAACAGCCATTGGCTGGGAAAGCTTTGACGAAGCGGTTCGATTACGTCACACCTTGTTGGATATTGTCGATAAGACCAACAGTCAAGCTATCATCGACCGCTTGCGGCAAGTCGTTATTGCCGTCGACGAAATCAAAGCGAGGGAAAAATCGGGTCAGTTTCAAGAAATGATTTATTGGGACAAATGGCGCTGGCGTTTGGTTTACAACCTTAAACGAATGCAGAAGCGTTATCCGGATGTTGAATCCCAACTTGAAAATTTACAACAGCAACTAATCACCCCGCAAACCCCGGCAAACAAGCAACCAGTCATGGAATGGCTGCAATTGCCTGTTAGGTGGGCGGAATTTTTAAACAGGAGCAATACCAATGACTTATGAAATCAAATCGTTCATCCAGCGTGATGATACGGCCAAGCAGATGGTTAATTTTGCAGAAAAATTGGCGCAAGATATTTTTCGTGACGTGAGCACATCGCAGATTCGGAACGCTTACGGCACAGTCAAAAAGTTGGAAATGCAGAGCACGTTTACTAATAAATCGCACCGCGAGCTTTTATTACTCAAACCGAAACTGGCGTATGCACGCGGTCGAGCAAATAGAAAAGAAGCCTTCAAACAATTGGAAGATGCTTTGGGTGCTGGAATTGATGCAGTTGATGTAAAACAACCCGAGACCTTCAAACGATTTTGCAATTTCTTCGAAGCTATTCTGGCTTACCACAAGGCTAACGGCGGTAAATAAAAGGACACGAACATGAGCGAACCAACTAACCCAAAACTGAAAAGCAAGATTTTCATCAAAGGCAAAATTACCGCTTTAACCGGTTTACATATCGGCGGCAATTCCATCGGCATGGCGATTGGCGGCGCGGATAAAGTCGTCGTTAGAAATCCTTTGACCAATGAGCCTTATATCCCTGGCTCGTCATTGCGCGGAAAAATGCGGTCGCTGCTGGAAAGAGCCAGAGGCGACGAAAAGCATAGTCCCAGGGAAGGCGGATTCAGCTTGAAAGACGGCAAATTGGAAGCAGCGGCGGGTATTAATCCAGAATCCTTACTCGGCAAACTCTTCGGTGTTTCCGCCGACAAAAATAACGGTCAGCCGACGCGCCTGATGGTGCGCGATGCGCATTTAACCCCAGACAGTAAAGAACAACTGGAAAATGCACCCAATACCGATATGCCGATGACTGAGGTCAAAACCGAAGTCAATATCGACCGTATCACCTCAGCGGCCAATCCACGTCAATTCGAGCGCGTGCCTGCCGGAGCGGAGTTTAACTTTGAACTGGTGTTAACCCTTCTGGAAGGCGATGACGAAAAGCAGTTTTTAAACCTGATCCGCGAAGGCTTGGAGCTGGTGCAACACGACAGCCTTGGGGGCCATGGTTCCAGGGGTTACGGTGCAGTTGAATTCCGTATCGAAACCTTGCAAGAGCGCACTATGCAGCACTATCAGCAAGGTCAGGCAGCAAGCGATGTTAGCGGGCAACGGGCTGAACTATTCGCCAATTTGCAATCAAACGTTGCCGCTGTCACCGGAGCGTGATATGGATTGCTATCGGCTTAAGTTTACCGCACCGTTTCACGTCGATAGTCGCGGTAATGCTTTTTACGAGGAAAGTGGTAGTTTCATTCATTCGGATACCTTGAGTGCGGCGATTTTGACAACATGGGTGTTGATTTGGCCGGAACAAATGAACCAACAAGTGCAAACACCCTCATTTCGACTCAGTTCGGTGTTTCCGTACTATCAGGATCGTTACTTTTTACCGCGTGTGCTTAGCAGTCAGGCTATTCGCTTGCCACCGGATAAAGTGAAGCAAGCCAAGAAACTGAAAAAAATTCAGTGGCTGGACACTAAACTGTGGCTGGCTTCGTTGACCGACCCGGATTGGTCAAATATTATCGATCTGGAAAAAGGCGTTTGCCAAAGCGTTCTAGCCAGTCAATCTAACGCACTGCCGGAAAAACTCTGGCAGGAAGAAGAACGTCCGCGTCTGGCGATTGACCGGAATGGCAATCAAGCCGCCGAAAGCCAAATCTTTAATTTCAGCCGCATCTGGTTTGACCCAAACGGTGGTTTATACTTTTTGGCGCTCTTCGATGATGAAAAAAGCCGCCAGCAATTCGAAACTGCATTATATGTGTTGGGTGATAGTGGCATAGGAGCAGATCGTACCAGCGGGAACGGTTGTTTCACTTGGGAAAGAAAACAAGTGCCTGACTTGCAGATGGCCGAGCAAGGCAAAGCGGTTGCGTTATCGTTAGTCAATCCAGCCCCCAGCGATTGCCAGACTGGCTGGCTCGAAGGTTCTGCTTATAAGCTGGTGTCGCGCGGTGGCTGGATTGGCGGCAGCGGCATACGAAAGCAACGTGTGCGCATGTTTGCCGAAGGCAGCGTTTTTAACCAGCCATTAACGGGGCGGATGATCGACGTTTCGGTCGATAATCTGCCGCATAAAATCTTTCGCGACGGACGCGGTTTTTTTGTCAAAGCGGGATGAGGTGAACATGAAAGGTATCAATCACACGGTCAAATTGGGATTTGAAATCATCACGCCGACGCAATCCGGCTCCGGCGCTGAACTGTTTAAAGAACTCGATTACATCGAACGCAATCAAGCAGTCTTTATCGTTGATCAGCAAGCCAGTTTTCAGGCGATAGCTTCCGGCAATCTGGCTTTGGATGCAAAATTGTTGGCAGGAAGTCGTTTGAGCGATTGGGTTAATGCGGCAGGACAGGATTTTGGTTATCGTCTGCCCTGGCTCGGTAGTACCGCAAAAGTACCGGAGAAATTCCGTGAGCAACTCAAGGATGCCATGAACCGGCCGTACCTGCCTGGATCAGCAATTAAGGGGGCGATTCGCACGGCTTTGGTTGCTGAGTGGTTGCGGAGTGTGCCATCAAGTAGTTTTCCGCATTTGTTGCCACAAAAAGATAAATTTGGAAAAGCGCCTTCAAAGCAACGAGCGAGCAAAAAACTGATGGACGAAATCACTGGTAAAGACGCCAAACAAGACATCTTCCGTTCCTTTAAAGTCAAAGACACATTGTTCGCTAATTCAGAATTGCGCTTGAGCGATATTCGCTGGTTGAACGAAACGCGCTGGCGCAGTATGAGTCAGCGCAAAAGCTTCGAAGGCTGGCAACAAGCCGACGGCATTTATGCTGAAGTATTGCAGCCGGGGGCATTAGGTTTGTTGGTCTTGCAATGGGACGGCTTTTTACTGAGCGACATCAACACATGGCAACAAGCCGGAACGGTTTCTGCAATCGCGCCAAAGGATTTTGACGATCTGAGGCAGCGCCTCAATCGACACGCCGAATATCGTTTGCAGCGGGAAATCCAGTTTTACAAAGAACAAGGTAAACCCGCACCAGAACAGGAATGTCAGCGTATTTTGAACATGATGGAAGCAGATCAGCAATCGACTTACCTGCAAATGTCCTGGGGTAGCGGTTGGCGTGGCATGACCGGCGATTGGGCGTCCGATGAACAGGTAAAAACCTTCAGGGAACTATTCAATCTCGGCCGTACTGGCAAACCTTTCCCCAAGACCCGTCGCTTGGTAGTTTCCGGTGAGCCAAAATTGCCGATGGGCTGGGTAAGATTCTTGCCATACGAACTGGTCGCAGAAAAGTTGGAAACACAGCAAACCCGGCAACAAGCCAATAACGCACAGTCTGCCTGGGTGAATCAAAAACTCGCGCAAATCGCTCAACAAAATCGCAGCCCGGAAAAAGAGGCGTTGCGCGGAAAAACGCTCGCGGAAGCCTGGCAAGCCCTGCCGGATGGAGAAGAAAAGCAAGCCGCATTGGCGGATATAAAAGCACGCTGGCAAGCGGAAGGTTGGTGGGAACAGCCTGGTGGTAGATCGGCCAAGCAAGCTAAAGCTATTTATGAGGGGCAGTAACAACGCGGATTTAACAATGACTATTCAAAATACCAAATATCCAAACATCATCTCAGAAGGCAATTATGAATCGATCGGCGCCAACGACTGGTCTGACGGATTTTATGAAACCACAGCCGGAGCCTGGACAGGTGAACCGTTGATTCGAGAACCGCAAGGCGAATATGAACAGTGACTGGAAGTGGACAACAATCTATCAGAAACTATTAGCTAAAAAACTATGACCCAAATCCTCATTTGTACCGTCGGCGGCAGTCACCAGCCCATCGTCAGCGCGATCAACGATTTGCGGCCGGATTTCGTGGTGTTTATCTGTACCGACAAGAATCCGGCGACTGGCCAGCCTGGCTCCAGAATCCAGATCGAAGGCAAGGGTAATTGCATCAAAGCTCATTCTGCTGACGATCCTACGCTGCCGAATATCCCTGCCCAGACCGACTTGGCAGCTGATCAATATAAAGTTGTGCTAACACTGCCGGACAATCTCGACCGCATTTATCTGGATTGCGCCATTGCCATTGATGGCATCAGCCGCCGTTTTCCAGACGCCCGGATAGTAGCCGATTATACCGGTGGCACCAAATCGATGAGTGCAGGGCTGGTGATGGCTGTGGTGGAAAGTCCCGGCATTGACTTGCAGCTCGTTACCGGCAGTCGTGCCGATTTGATTAAGGTGCAGGATGGTTCGCAATTTTCCGACAAAGCGGATTGCGAGCGGGTGTGCTACCGGCGGTTGACCGAACCTTACCGGCGGGCATGGCAGCGCTACGCCTATAGCGAAGCGGTGGCGGGGCTGGCCGGACTCAAACCGCCAGGCGGTCTGCGGGATGAATACACGCGCTTTCGTGAATTGAGTCGTGCGTTTGCCGAATGGGATAATTTTAATCATGCGCAAGCGCTTAGCATCTTGCAATCGTATGCGCCGAGTCTGCCGGATCATTTGAAACAATACATCGGTAACGCGAAGCAGCTCAACGACAAAAACGCAGATAAATGCGATGCCGCGCGTTTGTTCGACCTCTATCGCAACGCCGAGCGCCGCGCTGCCCAGGGCCGCTATGACGATGCGGTTGCCCGCATTTACCGGCTTATTGAATGGAGCGCGCAATGGCTGTTAAAAACACGGGTTAATATTGAAACCGGCGATGTTAAGCCGGAGCAAATTCCTGGTCACCTGACCCTGACGCAAAACCGTAAGGGCCAGTGGCAAGCGGGACTATTTAACGCCTGGCAATTGGTTAAGCATCACACAAAAGGGCCCGTGGCGGTTTTTATCACTGAGCAGGAAAACATTCTGCGCAGCCACATCGAAGCGCGCAATGCCTCGATACTAGCGCATGGTTTTAAGCCCATCCAAAATAGCCAATGGCAACCTATTTATGCATGGTTTGAAAGTCAATTCATACCTATGCTTCTGGAAGAAACCGCAAAATCCGGCATCAAAACCTTGCCGCTACAGTTGCCGGATGATTACCCCGGTTAAACCGGCAAATCGCACATTACTCCAAGCCAAATGAAATACAACACCCACCTTATCCTCGTTTCCGCCCAGCCCATTCCCAACATCACCCCCATGTTGGACGATGCCGTCAAACCGAGGAAGGTCGTTATGCTGGTCAGTCCGGATATGCGGGAACGGGCGCGGGCGCTGGAGAATATTTTTAAACCGCGCGGTATCGGCGTTGAATCCTACGCCATCGCGGACCCGTGGAATGCGGAGCAGGTCAGCGATACAGTGCTCGACATTCTCTGTCGTTACTCGGATGGCGGTATCGCACTCAATGCCACCGGCGGCACCAAGCTGATGAGTATCGCCGCGTGCGAAGCGTTTCGTTCGGCAAATGCGCCGATTTACTATGTGCATCCCCGGCATGACCGGCTGCTGTGGCTGTCGCCGAAACTGCCGCCGCACGAGCTGGCCGATCGTCTGAAACTGAAGGATTATCTGATGGCTTACGGCGCTGATCAGGTCGACATTCCCGCGGGCGCGCAAAGCGTGCCGCCAGCAATTCAGGAACTGACCCGCCGATTGCTGGCCGGTATCGACCGTTACGCCGATGAATTGGGTGCGCTGAATTATCTGGCGTATCAAGCGGATAATCCGCGATTAAACGCTAGAATCGATCACACCCGCCAGGCCCGCCCGGTGTTATGGGAATTGCTGGAATTATTCGAAAATGCCGGCATCTGCCGTCTCGAACATGGGTTGATCAGTTTCTCCGATCAACAGGCGCGATTTATCGCCAACGGCGGCTGGCTGGAAATGCACGCGTATGCCGCCTGTTTTCAGTTGAAGCAAAAATGCGGCATCCAAGATGTGGCGTGCAACATTACCATTCAGCGTCATCCGGCGGGCAAAACCGCGGTAAAGAATGAAATCGATATCGGCCTGATTCATGCCAACCGCCTGCATCTGATAGAATGCAAAACGAAGCACTTAGAAAAGGATGCGGATATGCTGTATAAACTCGACAGCCTGCGCGACCTGATAGGCGGCCTGCAGGGCCGTGCGATGCTGGTCAGTTTCAACAACCTCGATAAAGCCAGCCGCGCCCGCGCCAGAGAGCTTAATATTGTATTATGCTGTCATTCCGATTTGAAACATTTGCAGCAGCATCTGGCCAATTGGCTAACTGCGTCAAGTTAACTTTTAAGAAATGAAATTTTTTGCTAACCCCATTTTTAAGCCTATGAAGATAAATGAGAAAACAGAGCGAGCAGTTTGAACTAAAGACCTGATTAATAAGGGATTAAGACTGTCCACGCTCTGTTAATTCATCCGTGAGCATTTGTTTGAACTAAAGACCTGATTAATAAGGGATTAAGACGTTTAATTCATCCAGTTCGGCCAATAGCTCTTCGTTTGAACTAAAGACCTGATTAATAAGGGATTAAGACCAATTTGCAGTGCTGCATCCAGGTTGCCGGTAGGTTTGAACTAAAGACCTGATTAATAAGGGATTAAGACACGGGAATTTTTTTTACTGATGTTGGGCGCTATGTTTGAACTAAAGACCTGATTAATGGGCATGTGTTGTATATTTCATCGGAATTCCGATTTGATCTGAATATATATGCACTTTGGCAATTTGAATCACAAGAAAATCGTGAAATAATCCACTGCATCATGTGCGAATTGCATGACAATTATTGTGGAGGAAAAATATGAACAGGCTTTTTGTTACGCTGGGTATTGCTGTGTTGGGTACGACGTTATCGATGGCGAGCCATGCTGACCGTATGGTGGTTTTAAAAGGAAATGCGGTTTTGCTTGCGGCTGATGATTTTTTATCCGTCTTCCCGGATTCGCCCAATTCGACGCTATCCTGCTCTTTTAATCCAGCTACGGGGGCTTTTGTACCGGGTGCCTCAGCAGGAGGGATACAAATTCGGGTTCCCGGCGCGACGGATGTCAAAGTGGTTGGTGGCCATGCCTATGTTGCTACATCAAATTTTGAAAACAGTGCGGCGGTGACGGGCTATGTCAAATACGATATCAGTGCGTGCATGCCGACGGGACCGTTTACGCCATTCCGGGCGCATGCCAACCTAAGGTCCGGCGAACTGGTGATACCCTGCGTTGAGGTCGATGGCAATGAATACAACGTGGTAATGAATCAACGCGGAAATTCAATGAATTGGGAAGTTCAGTTTGTAGCTACCGGCTGTTATTGAGTACGCGGTATTTATTGTGTTCCGTACGGCGTAAGTACGATGGCTGGTGTTAAATGCGGTAATATACGTTGCATGCACCATGCGATTATTCGGAGCAATGCATTGGAGAAGCAGTTTGGTGGATTGTCGCTATGTCCGAATCTATCCTTACGTTTTTACGTTCGCTTGTCAGCCCGAGTAAGCCCGATTAGCCTTGCTTAATCGGGCTTTTGTGTCACACTTTAACCCGCGATCGGGCCGGGAGGATGATGGGATTACGCCCTATATACCTTGCAGGGTAAATCCGTGGTAGCGATCCTACATGACCCTTTGTCGGTACCTGCTCACTAGCTCACGTAGGGCAGTCTAATCGATGGATCCCTGTCTGGTACATACAAGGCAAAGCCGCTAGGGCAATATGAATCTTACGCGCGAAATCCATCATGGCTCGGATAGCTATCACTATCCAACCGGAAGCCGGATATACGGAAGCAGTTGCACCTTGGAATCATTACAAATTTTGCTCGCAAAACGGGAGGAGTCCATATACGATAGTGATCCGCTGGTTAATTACATAGCTACCCCTGTGGCCAGTTTCAACAGCGCTTTTCAACTGACTCAAGCATAGATTTTGACGCAATTTTTTCCAGTCGGGGCGGATGTACGCTACTACCGTAGTTCATAGCTCGGATATGAGTAATGGATTAAGGCCCATTCTCATCACTTTAAAGCATTCAAATGGCCAGTCGAGAATATTTATATCAATATCTTGATAAAATATCAAAGTATTTGCATAATAAAAACCATGAAACCACTTAAATTCATGGGTTCCAGTCTTGACGATCTGAAAAATTTTCCGGAAGAAGCGCGTAAAGTATCCGGTTTTGAGCTTTTTTCTGTGCAACAAGGACTGATGCCATCCGATTTCAGGCCGATGCTTGCTGTCGGAACGGGCGCTTACGAAATCAGAATCCATGTCATGGGCGAGTGGCGCGTGATTTACGTGGCAAAAATGCAAGATGCAATATATGTCCTGCATGCATTCCAAAAGAAAACGCAAAAAACCAACAAACACGATATTGAACTGGCAGCGCGCCGTTATAAACAAATCACGAAGGAGGAATAATCGATGGAAAAAATTACCGACTCCAGCGGAAACGTATTCAATGATCTGGGATTCAGCCCGGAAGAATCGGCTATCTATACCCTGCGTGCAGAATTGATGGCCAGCCTGCGCAAAACGATCCGCGAACGCGAGTGGACGCAGGAAGAAGCAGCCAAAGCACTGAGTATAGGTCAGTCCCGTGTATCCGACCTGATGCGCGGAAAATGGGAGAAATTCAGCCTGGATATGTTAATCATCCTGGCTACGCGGGCGGGTAGGCACGTTCAATTGGCAATAGTGTGAATAACTGAACCCGCGTAAGGTGGAACCATGTAATGGGTTCCGTCGAATGGAAGTCAGCTCATGCAGAGTAAATCCGCGATAGCGATACATGAACCTTCGTCGGTATCGGAGAGGGGAAAATGCATTATCAGCCATACCGCTCAAGCATAGCTTTGACGTAATTCTCCAGGCGGGGCAGATGATGCGCTGTTACTGTAGCAACAGTTTTTGCATCGATATCACCCAGGTAGTTATGCACCAGAATATTGTGAAAACCGCTGATTTCTTTCCACGGAATATCGGGGTATTGTTGCTTGAGTTCGGCAGGTAGCAATTGTGTCGCTTCTGACAGTGTTTGCAGATTCCGCAATGCGGCATCGTATAGAATATCATCCTGCGTCATGTCTCCTCGTGCCTGGATACGTCTTATTTTGGCAATTGTATCCAGAATGTGGTGAGCATAGGGTTGCCAGGGTTTGTTCATAAATCCACAGCTTCACTTAATACCTGCCGGCGAATATGCCAGTTCAATTCGTGCTCCGGCACGACTTCTACTGTGCGGCCCAACAGACCGGACAATGCTTCGGCAAGCGGCAGGCGCTGAGTGAACAAATCATAGCCCCGTGGGAAATCCACCAGAAAATCTATATCGCTTTCCGGCAGATCCTCACCACGTGCCACGGAACCGAAAACTCTGATCCTGCGGGCACCATATCGATGTGCTATTTCCGCTATGATCGTTCTTTGCTGGTGAAGCTGTTCGATTAACATACTGTTGATTTCATATTATGCATTTTATGCGTGTCAGACTGAGCCGGACTCATGTGGTGGGTTCTGCCGGATCGCGTGATATTTTGTACTCATATCAAAACGGGACGTCGTCCTTAAAATCATTAAATCCACCCGCGCTTCGCTGTTGAGCATCTTTAGTTGGTTTGCGATGATGCCGTTTGCGTAACGCTCCACATTGTTTTTACCCGTCCATTTGCGGGTTCTAAGCCTGTTTGAACTAAGTACCTGATTAATGAGGGATTGAGATTAACGGTTACAGTCTCGATTCTCTTATCGCCAAAAACCGTATCGGGATGATCGCGGTCAAACCACATTATCCGTGCTCCACAACAAGAATCGAGAATATTTTTATGCTCATTCATTGCAATAATCCATGAATCGAGCCTATAAAAAAACTTCTATTTATGTAGATAATGCTTATACTATACTTATAATAATATCCATGAATGAAATTAACTGGAAACCAAAAGCACTTCAGCAGATTGAAAAAATCAAGACCGCCGCCGTGCGCAAAAAAATCTTTACTGAAATTCAAGCGCTCGCATATTTTCCGAACTGCCGGGGCGTTAAAAAACTTGCCAACCATGATTACAGCTATCGTCTACGGGTAGGAGACTACCGGGTATTTTTTGAGTTCGATGGCAGCATGTATATTATTGATATTCAAGAGGTAAAAAAATGCAATGAAAACACTTACTAATTACCAAACCATTTTTGACCAGGACGGCAAGCCCGCTTTCGTGGTCGTGCCTTATACCGATTTTGTCAAACTGCCCGGTGCAGTACGTCCAGGCATGATCCCGAACAATGTTGTGAGCAAGCGCATCATGGATGGTGTCAGCATGCTGCAAGCGTGGCGCGAATATCTGATGCTGACTCAAGAAGATATGGCCAAAAGAATGGGTATTACACAGGCCGGTTACGCGCAAATTGAATCTGCCAAACGACCACGCAAAGCCACGCTTGAAAAAGCTGCCGCAGCTTTGGGTATTAGCTTGGAACAATTGGTGTATTAAAGTTTTATCCCAGCCCGCATAGACTATGGCGGATCAGCGATAGCGGTCCGCTATGGTTATCCCGCATAGCCGTGCAATCAGCATAGCAGCACGGATGGTTTTCATTCGGTGCAATAACTATTGCGCCCTACAGTTATTCCGAATAATGAATCCGCGATAGCGATCCTACATGACCCTTCATCGATATCGGAGAAGAGGAAATGCATAATTTGAGGCAAAATAATGCCTGACGGTTATTTTTATATCCGTTGTATTCTTGACTGGCCAGTATTACAATTATTGGTCAATTGAAGTTAGTCAGAATATTCATGAAAACTTATACGATATACAGCGCCAAGACTCATCTTTCCAGCCTCATCGAACAAGTGTGTGCGGGTGAGGAGGTGATTATTGCACGGGGAAAAACACCACTGGTCAAGCTCGTACCGTTGAATGCACCTGCAAAGGAACGAAAATTCGGGGCGATGCGCGGCAGGGCTGAAGTGACAGATGCTTTTTTTGAGCCGTTACCGGAAGAGGAATTGCAAGCCTGGGAGTGAAGCACTTGAAGGCTATTCTGGATACCCATGCCTTGCTGTGGTGGCTCGATGGCGATGAGCACCTGTCGATTGCTGCACGAAATTGGATCAGTGTAGCGAACCACACTGTCTTTGTGAGCGCTGTATCTGCTTGGGAAATTGTAACCAAAGTGCGTATCGGTAAGCTGCCGGGTGCCGTTGAAGTTGTGGCACAGTATCATGAGTGCCTCATGACGCAAGGCTTTACGCCATTGGATATCTCCACCGACCATGCATTGCGTGCCGGCAGCTTACCCGGATTTCACCGCGATCCATTCGATCGTATGTTGATCGCCCAGGCGCAGGCGATCCATGTGCCGCTGATCAGTAATGAGATTATTTTTGATCACTATGGTATTCAGCGTATTTGGTAGAACTGTCGGGAAATTACCATGGATATGGGAATGTAAATTTTCATACCAGCGTCACAATTATCGGTGCATGCAAATGGGCAAATTTCACTCGGAATGCAGTCTGGCAGACAACGTAGCGTGCAATCAGAGCAGCGTATTGCACGTGATCCGACATTAATTGGCTGAGGCGTGTCTGCATTTTCAGATTGGAGTAGGTGTGTACCAGCACGCTGTAGGGGAGGCTTGCCGCTGATGCGGCGGTGTTATAACCGTGTGTGACTTCCGCATGTTTCCGGTTGTATTTGCCATTAAATGCCAGAATGGCGTGCCATTTTCCTGCGTGTTCCGGAGCGCCCAGTAGCAGCGGGACATTCAGGCGATAAAAAGCCACATGCGTGCCCAGGCCGTAAGTGGCGCCTGGCAGGGTAATCGTGTCACCAGGCTGGACAATCTGGCCGTTAGGTGTTTCCAGGTAAAACTCAAGTGACGCTGGATGGGCGGACATGGCGATGACATCCACCGAGATGTCGGCTTCATTGATCATAAACGGAATACGGGTTTTCTGGCCGGGATAGAGCACGCTTCAGGCTGCTGGTCAGCAGTTCGATATCCCAGCCTGCTTCACGCACTGCGGAAGCGGTATCAATACGGCCATAGCCGTAAAATTCGCTGAAAAACGGATTGCCATCATAAGCGGGATTATTGGAGAAATTGCCGTTGATGTCCTGCCAGCGGCCGGTTGCGTTGGTTTCACCCGGATTGATCTTGATGGCGGTTTCGCGCAGCAGATCGCGCACCTGCGTCCAGGTTAACTGCGGATTGGCTGATAACATCAGTGCGGCGGTACCTGCGCACAGCGGCGTAGAATGGGAAGTGCCGCTAAAGTTGCTGCGGTAATCCCAATTACTGACATTCACCGCGGTGCCGTTTGCCTGGTTGTTAAACAGATTGCGGCTCAGTGTGATCTGATTGGTGGCGTTGTTAATCGCTGAGATGAGGTGGGATTCCGTATTGGCCCCCGCATTGGCAGCTGCCGATAGCGTGGTGGTTGTGGTCGGACGGCCTACAGTGCCGTGCCCTTCCGGGCCGCCGGTCGGGGTGGCGGTGAAGGCACGTAGTTCGCCGGTGGATTGTGCAGCGGTGCATCGCCCTACATAGGCATCGTGGCTGGGCGCGCAGAATTCGGTCTGTGAGCTGAAATTACTGTAACCCGCCTGAATTTCATTTGTGCCGGTATTGTTCAGCGTGGAGGCGGCAATGGAAAAACAGCGGTTATACATACCCCAGGGACGATCAAAGGCTGTATCGTTGTCGTTCCCGTTATTGTCTGCGGAGAAAAATAACACTACGCCTTTGCCGTCATGGCCGTCATCGGTCAGTTTGTCGAATACGGCGGCCATGGTGCCGCTGGTCGGGCTGCCGATGGCCGATGACAGGCCGATACTGCTGGAAATGACATCGGCACCGGGATCAATCGGATCGGGGAAGTCATCGTCATCGTTGTCCGGATCGAACCCACCGGCCCACAGGTAAATGTTGGCGTAATCGGTTTCGGTACCGGCGCGGTGTATCGCCAGCACCCGACAATTGCCCGCGACACCGGCGATACCTTCATTTATCCCGGCTACGCCAGATGGATTGTTGGCTTTGGAGGCCGCTGCGCTGGCGCAGGCAGTGCCATGCCCACTGGTCAGTGGTGGTATTGTTGGGTACCATGTCTTCGAAATTAAAGGCCCGATAGATTTTGGCATTGCCGCTGGAGACGGTGCCATTCAGATCAGGATGATTGGGTTCAACACCCGAGTCGACCACGCCAACAATAATGTCTGGATGGCCGAAGGTGCGATTGATGCTGATATTGCTTAAAAACTGCCACGCATCCTGCGTGTTGATGATCTGGTGATCCCATTGTTCCGGAAACAGGTAATCGGTCGGTGTGATGGCATCCTCTTCTTCTGTCGAGGCGAGATTGGGTTCGGCGAAATCGACTTCGTCCAGTGCCGAGAGTTGATTGATGACGTTAAGCAGATCGTAGGTGGGTGGTGCATCTGTGGTCAGATGATAGAGATTACCTAATGCTTTAATTTTCCGTTTGATTTTCAGCTTGAATTTTTGTGCTCTTGCTTCGATGCTTTTTTGCTCGACATCTTCTTCAAATCTGACCATGATTTCATTGGTCAGCATGGCAGCACCTTTGTCTGTTTGCCGAATAATCGGCAGGGCGGCTGCCTTATTCTGCTGATGGATTTTTGCCAGGATTTCCTGACGTCTGGTTTTATCGATGTTCGTGTCAAAAGAACAGACAGCCACACCGCTTTTCAGCAGGCCGTCCTTATCCTTGTCGAGTTGCAAACCAAATTCTTTGGTTACTGCGCGCAGTGTTTCTATCCGGTATTTTTCCAGAGACTGCAACGTTCTCTTTTCACCGGATTTTTTATCGAGTTGCCGGGTGATATACAGCGCGACATGATTTTCATCGGGTATGAACGGAACTTTGATTTTGCCTCTGTAGTAGTAAGGTGTATCTTTCTTTAACAGAAAAAACACTTCGTGTTGTTCGTCGTGATACAGCTTGATTGGCCGGCGTTCGGGTTCAAAACCTTTTTTTGAGACTACAAATAGTGTAGCGTCCGGGTTTGAGCGGTTTCTCGGTTGCATAAAAACCTTTGGCGCTCCGGCAGGACAACGTTAACTGTTTTTCTCGCGTATGAATAACGATATCGGCATCATTGATGGGATGGTGTTGACTGTCCAGTATCTGTATTGTGAGTTGGATTGCTTTGGTGTTCATGATCTTCTCCTTTAACAATCAGTGAACCGAATACGTTGCCGGTTAAATTGCAAGCTGTGAAAATTCTGGTGCATTCGGTTACCGGGATTTTTCCACGCTGTTTCCTTTAAAACGCAACTGGAAGCGCGTTTGAGAGGATACCACCGGTTAAAAGTCTTACTCATCAACCTAAAAACACTTTAAACACAAACATATAGTAATGATATGAGAAAACCACACCGATAAAATATTAACACCAAACCTGTAATGACACACTTGTTTCCAGCGGAATAATGGGGCATGTGCAGTATGTGTTTAAGCCCGGTGACGATCCGGCATTGTCGTTTCCGCTGACGTGTTTTACCATGCTGTTATTTTGTAATCCGTGCTGGGCGGGGGTGTTAAGCAGGAAACCGAGAGACATCGACCGGCCACTGCGTGTTTCCGGGAAACTGTACTCGGGATGATCTATTAATAAAATATGAGGTGGTGTTGCAGCTTATGAAAAAAATACTGGTTTTTTATTTTTGCCTGTTAATCAGCGCTTGTGCAGGCATTCAGCATCAGGACAGCGGTATTTCAGAGATGGCAACCGGTAGGGGCGATGCTGATCAACCTGGCGGGGAAGCAACTACGGTGGAAGAAAGCTTATCCAACGAAAGGTTACAAGCCGATGCGGTGCAAGCGCCAAGCGAAGAGAGTGGGCAACCTGAAGACAGAAAGCCGTTGTGGCCTACCGGAACCGGCTATGCGACATATTACGCCGCGAACATGGAAGGCCTGGCAACGGCCAGTGGAGAAGCCTATGACGCGCAGCAATTTACCGCCGCACATCGCACGATCCCTCTCGGCAGTATTGTGCGTGTGACAAATCCGGCAACACAGCAACATGTCACTGTGCGAATAAACGATCGCTGGGGTGGTGGCGGTGGGCGGATCATTAATTTATCGCGGCAGGCTGCGATTGATCTGGGTTTTGGTGCATCGGGCACGATATTCGTACATCTTGATGTCGAATCAATTCCGTCGGGTGGCGACGAATCCGGAATGATGCGGCCTGTTCCGCTGCCGGAACGGATTAGCGATGATGGTACGAAACAGCATTCCAAGCTGAGCATATGTCAGAATGAAGCGGAAATATTGGGTCTGACGGGAGATTTTTTTCGTTATCATGTGCTCGGCTGCTTGTCCCGAAGTAAATAACGTGACTGCGGATAATGAGAAAAATGAAAGAAGATTTTTTTCGGAAAATGGCCGGTATGGTGCGGCTTCTTGCGGTTCGGTTTAATTCAGCCGTTAGGCTATAATTACGCTTTATACAGTTTTAGTTTTCTTTACAGCAATATTGAGGTAGATATGAATACAAGACCGGAAATTACAATCTCATCGATCGATTCCGAGAGATTATATGCGCTTATGGCGTCTTTGCCGTCAAGCAGCTTCCTGGAAAAAGACGAATTGGAGTTGGAGCTTGGGCGTGCGAATGTCGTAGAGCCTACCGAGATTCCGCCAACGGTGGTTACGATGAATTCAACAGTCAGATTCAGTGTTGAATCGTCACATGATGAGTTTGAATTGACGCTCGTATATCCCAGAGACATTGATTCAAGCGGAAAGAAAATTTCCATTCTCGCACCGATCGGGAGCGCGTTATTGGGGCTGTCTCAGGGAGATGAAATAGAATGGCCGAAACCGGGTGGAGGATTGATAACAGTGAAAATCAAGGAAGTCATTTATCAGCCTGAGCGAGCTGGGGAATACCATCGATAGCGGTACGGTGAATGCCGTTTTGATGATGGACAATTCTCTGGCGGGTACCGGTTCCGTATTGGCAGTCTCTATGTGATGGCTTCGATCAGGGCGCGCCAATGGGAATAACGCCTGATTCTGGTATCGGGCGGGATATGAATCGTGAGTCGTATGATGCCATTGCAGTTCAGTGGGAGCAGGTTAGGGTGCGGATGTCGGATGCCGAGCAGCGCATCCTTGAACTGCTATGTGGGGATCTCAGGTTTGGTTGTACGGTATTGGATCTCGGCTGCGGCACGGGAAGGCCTATTGCCGAGTATCTGGTGTCGCAGGGGTTCAGCGTGACCGGTGTCGATCAATCGGTTCAAATGCTTGGATTTGCCCGTCAACGATTGCCGACGCAAGAATGGATTCTCGCCAACCTGGACACTTTTGTTCCCGGACAATCTTTCTCCGCCGTGATTGCATGGGATTCGCTCTTTCATGTTTCCCGGGTATTGTACGGATCAATTTTTAGAAACGTTAAGATGGCGCTGCAGCCGGGCGGGCGGTTTGCCTTGACGGTGGGGGGATCTGAACATCCGCCATTCACCGATACGATGTTCGATCGGGAGTTCTTCTATGACTCGCATTCGCCTGAGGTTGCGTTGCAGCTATTGAGGGATACGGGATTCGAACTCGTTCACAGCGAGTTTCTGAATCTCCCTACGTCCGGGCGCGACAAGGGGCGTTTTGCGATGGTTGCGCGCGCGGCTTAGTTGGGGGCCGGATTGGTTTTGTCAGCCGTTAATTCGGCTGACAGTATATGAAACGACTGTTTTTTTGTGCGCTATTCCATAATTCTGCTCAACGATCTGAATTCGGGCGGGTTTATCAGATCCGTTTTGCTGAATTTAAACATGAACAAGAAAGTGTAGTCATTAAAATAGGCTTCCGCGGTGTACGGCATCGTTGAATGTACGAAACGGCCGGACGGCAATTCATAGATATCCATCTTGAAGTTGGTATAACCGATCTGATTTTGTGATTTATAGATGGATAATTCGGGCAGCGAAATTGGAATAAGGGAACCGCTGACAGGAGGTATGCCAAAAAATGTCTCGCCGAATTCTGTTCCCAGTGCGCTGACAATAACATGGATTTTATACTGGGCGTTTTCGGAATTGTCGATGATATAACCCTGTCTGCCCAGCCAACTGCCAATCATTTCTCCGGCGAACGGGTTGTCCGCACTTAATCCGACGGTACTCAGCGCTACTTTTGCACCTGCAGGGATGTGCAGCTGTACATCGTTTTGTTTCGCCAGACTTCTGGCTATCGCTTCGCTATGCAGCAATTGTTCGATGGGGGTTCTTGCGGAGGATGTAACCTTTTGCGTGGTTGAACAGGCTGACAAAAACAACGTAAATGCCACGGCAGTAATCATGAAATACATTTTTGTTTTTAAAACCATTTCTTTGACCTCTCGATGATTTAGTTTTTAATATTGAATGACAGTAACATTAAAATGCAATGATGCAGCGATCTTTATGCTGGCTTACGCAGGCAATGGCTTACCCAGAGTGAAGCGGCAAATAATAAGACTGCGCCGCCCTGGTGCGATGCAGCCAGATGGATCGGTACAACATGCAGTAGCGTGGTGATGCCGAGTGTGACCTGGATAATCAGCATCAATAAAAACAAGTGACAGGCCAGCTGTGTTGTTTTCGACAGCTTGGCGCGTATCGCCTTGAACCAGAATAGCGGTATGCTGAACATGAGCAGCCATGCGATCATGCGGTGGTCAAACTGTACGGTGGTCATGTTTTCAAAGAAATTGCGGTACCACGGCTCCAGTATGAACAGATCCGGTGGAATAAAGTGACCGTTCATCAGTGGAAACGTATTGTAGGCCAGTCCGGCGCGAATTCCCGCCACAAAACCGCCCGACAGGATCATGATAAAAATGAGCCAGGATAATCCATATGCGAAACGCCGCAAGCCATCCGTATCCGGATTGGCGGCAGTTGCGTCGGATCGAGACAGTAATCCCAAAGCGACCCAGAACATGGCCGCAAATATGATGAATGCAAGCCCAAGGTGGGCTGTCAAGCGATATTGGCTGACATGGGGGTTGTCAATCAGGCCGCTCATGACCATATACCAACCCATAAAGCCCTGCAGCCCGCCAAGGATGAAAATACCCGTAAGTTTCAGGCCAAGGGGTTTGTCAATTTTCTTTCTGAACAGGAAATAAATGAACGGTATGAAAAATACCAGACCGATCAGCCGTCCGAGTAGCCGGTGAAAGTATTCCCACCAGAAAATTGTCTTAAATTCATCAATACTCATGCCCTTGTTGATTTGCTGGTATTGCGGCGATGTGCGGTATTTGTCCAGTAGTTCATCCCAGTCCGTCTGGGTGATAGGAGGGAGGGTACCAACCAGAGGCTGCCACTCGACAATCGACAATCCCGAATCGGTTAGTCGTGTCACGCCGCCGACCACGATTATGGCAAAAACTAAAGCACAACAAATAAGTAACCAGATTGCAACAGGTTTTTTTTCTGAATTCATGGAAAAATACGGTTGAAAATTAAAAATGTAGTTGTTTTTTTATTTGGACCGGATCAAACGCTGCTTTTCACGTTCCCATTCTTTCTGCTTTTCGGATTCCCGTTTGTCGTGCAGTTTTTTACCTTTTGCAAGGCCGATTTCCAGTTTGATTCTGCCCGCCTTGTAGTGCATATCCAAGGGAATCAGTGTATAGCCTGCGCGTTCCACTTTACCGATCAGCCGTTTGATTTCTTCAGCATGCAATAACAGTTTGCGCGTTCTCACCGGGTCAGGAAGAATATGGGTCGAAGCCGTTTGCAGAGGGCTGATATGACAACCTATCAGGTTTAACTCCTCATTCCGGATGACCACATAGGATTCCTTCAATTGAACGCGGCCAGCCCGGATCGCTTTGACTTCCCAACCTTCCAGCACCAAGCCTGTTTCGTATTTTTCTTCTATAAAATAATCGTGGAATGCTTTTTTATTTTGAACAATACTCATTCAGGCTGTGTCAATGTTGTAAAAAAGGTGATTATTCTTTAAATTTTGTGTATTTTATCAGTTTTTCAGTAATGCACCGCAAATAAGCGAAGTGGTTTCCTTTTATGGCAGAAATAGAAAAAACAGTTTTAGTACCCTATTCAGCAGAAAAGATGTTTAATCTGGTGGATGATGTCGCAGAGTATCCGGAATTTCTTCCCTGGTGCGGCGGCACGACGGTGATTCATCTGAGTGAATCCGTCACGCATGCAACCGTCAATATCAATTATCATCATGTTAAACACAGTTTCTCGACTGAAAACAAACGTACACCGCCCGTGCTGATTGAAATGACGTTACTGAATGGGCCGTTTGAGCATCTGGATGGTCATTGGCGTTTTATTCCTTTATCGGACGATGCCTGTAAAATCGAATTCCGGTTGCATTACACGTTTTCGCACAAGATTCTGGAAAAACTGGTTGGGCCGGTATTTCATATGATCGCTAATAGCTTTGTGGAATCATTTATTGAACGTGCCGACGCTATTTATGGCGATTAATGATTCGATTGATACTGCAGCGGCCATAGAAGTGGAAATCGTCTATGCATTGCTGTCCCGGCAGGTGCTGACAAAAATACGGGTGCCATCGGGTACAACGCTTGAACAGGCTATTCAGTTATCGGGCATCATGAAACAATTTCCTGAGATTGATTTGAGTAAAAATCGAATTGGGGTTTTCGGCAGGCTTGCTAAAAGAGATGCGCTCGTGGAATCGCGCGATAGGGTGGAAATCTACCGGCCTCTGTTGATTGATCCCAAGGAAGCCAGAAGACTACGTGTATCAGGAAACAAAATCCGGAAGTAGTTTTTGTATCGATACAATGCATTTCTAATCCGCGAGGAAATGTCATGAAAATTTTTCAAATTTTACTGATAGTTGTTTCAGCAGGGATGTTTTCATGGCATGCCAGTGCGCAGTCGATTGCCTATCGAGGGTTTGAATGCGCAGACCCGGCAAATGCCAGCGATCCTGCACCGTCAAATATACCGGTTGAAAGCCGGTTTGAAGTGATCGAAAGCTTGGATGACGGGATGTTTCGCTTAAGATTGAGTGGCGGTTTGCCAAGGTTTGTTAAAGATGATCAGCGTATCTGTATCGATAGCGATACGGCGATCGGTTTTATCGGAACGCCGGAATCCGTCAATATAGATGGAATACCTTTAAGGCGCGACAGCATTGATGCAACGGCTTATTTTAACGGATATGATCTGGTGATCGTCATCAGCTCGATGTATACCGATATGAGTCAATCGCGTGGCACTTTTTCTTCATTCAGCACCAGCCGTATTCAACCGGTAACCAATACGCTGCTTTTTGAATATGACGATACAAGCGCTTCATTCAGACTGAAAAAAGTTATCCACAATAAGGGTTTTGTGCATATCAGTGGATCGACGGGATTGTCGGTGCCTTTTACAGAAATCATCATCCCATCTTTTGCAGCGTCGGGATTATTGGATTTGCCGCTGATTCTGACACCGTCCTCGAGTATTGTTTACCAATTTAAAGAATAACCCGCGTTTCGATGAAATTACATACATAATCCGATTACTCTTTCAAAAATATATAACAGCCTGTTAAATAAAGTCAAACAAAGACAGGCGCGTTACCGTAGAGAAAGATTTCTGTGCCGCTTCCAGATAGAGTTGCCGCTTGTTCAATTCTGATATGGCTTCAGCAAAATCCACATCACGCAGCTCTGAAATCCTTTTCTCATACTGAATTTCGAGATCGCTGCCTTGACTGTTAAGCGCCTCAATTTCCTGCATTCTTGAGCCGATTGAAGCACGTGTCGTCAGAATCTGTTCCAGTCCGTTATCCAGGTTTTGCAGTGCGGAATTCAAACTGTTGGATAATCTTGCGTCGCCGCCCGGTACTCCTCTGACGGGTGTTTCCAAGGCAGTAATTAAATCGCCAATCGTTTTAAAAATACTCTGGTTCGTACTCGGCGATACCGTGAATGTATCTCCGGGAGCAGGGGTGTTATCGATGCTGAACTGCAGGCCGTCAAATTGAATAATACCGTTGTCAGCAAAGCTATTGCCGCTGGATAGCGTCGTTCCCGTTGTTGTATTCACAACATCATAAGTTAAACCGCCAGCACCGGCAGAAAATGTGATTTCGTAGTGATGTCCGGTCAGATTGGCCGGATTTGTGACTGAACCGGCAGTGATCGTTCCGTCGCCGGTATTGGCAGGATTTGCGGCTGTGGTGAAGATACCATTGCCATTTTTAATGCGTTCGAAAGTATCGGTGCCAGAGTTGCTGACAGCAATCTGGCGGGTTGAACCGACCTGATTTAAGCGTTGTCCCTGGTCACCCTGATATTGAACATTGAAGCCGGAATGGGTAAAAGGCTGTGTTTTTCCCTGAAAGCCGGAAAACAGGTAATTTCCTGTGCCGTCTGTAATATTGGCTTGTCCCAATATGGCCTCAAATCGGCTGCGAAGCTCGGTGGCCAGGATTTTTCGATCGGAATCCGTTAAAGTGGTATTACCCGCCTGTACGGCTATTTGGCGGATATTTTGCAAATTTTCGGAAATATCCACCAAGGCTGTTTCAACCAATCCAAGAGAGGCCATTGCATGACCGCGGTTGGTCGAATACTGCGTGTTAATCGATGCCGCTTGCGACAGATTGACTGCCTGCGCCGCTGCAATAGGGTCGTCTGACGGTGTTAAAATGCGTCGGCCTGTTGATAACTGTTGCTGTGTTTTGACTAAGGCTTCCTGCAGTTGCAACAGTGTGGCTGTGCCCGAATCAAACATTCCATTGGTACTGACACGCATAATGTAATCCTCCGGTTTTTGTTTTAGTCCCTATTAACCAATTCGAAGTATGGAATCAAACAGGGAATGACTGATCTCGATCACTTTACTCGCAGCCTGAAAAGCTTGCTGGAACCGCAATAAATTGGCTGCTTCTTCATTCAGGTTGACACCGGATAATGCTTCTATGGAGCGCTGCGTCTGAGTGACCAGGTTGGCTTGTATTGTGCTGGTTACTTCTAGTTCGCGGGTTTTGTTGCCAATCAGGCTGACCATTTGCCCATAGGCTTCCTGAAATGAAGCTGTGCCATTCGCCATGGTGCTTTTTGTCTGCAGTTCGGCGAGTAGCAAGGCGTTACGATTATCCGCATTTCCGCCATTGTTGGGTTTAATGGAAAATATATCGCCAGCGGCCGGCTGACCTTTTATTTGAACTGTCCAGCCGTTGAAACTGATGTCGGCACCTTCTGTGTAGACAAGATTGGTTGCCGGTAGTCCGGTACCTGTTCCGGTAACATCGAATTGACCGTCATAGGGAGAATGGAATGTAATGGTAACCGGTTGTTGCAGATTTGAATCCAACGGCAAAGGATTGATGCTGCCCTGGCTTATTGTGGCATTGCCCGTGTTGGCCAATGCGGCCTCGGTGCGGATGGGCGTCGCAGCAGCTATTTTTGAAGTATCCGAAATAGCGGTGGCAATATTTTTTGCGCCATTGATGGTCGGCTGGATCAGAAATCTTTCATTTGCATTGATTACTGCGTCCGTAATTCTGACGCCATCCATCATCAGCGGCGATCCTGGCGACGGTATCGTGGTCGTGCTGACTGTGCTGTTATCGGATAATCGAGTTAGACTGTAATTTGTACCGTCGTAAGAGAAACGGTAATCGCTTGTTGTCAATTCATTAACATTACTGATGTCGACTGTAATATCGGATGCCGGATCATTGAACGCAGATGAAGAAACCTGTGGTTGGGGCACAGTAAAGAAATCAGTTCCCAGATTGCCGTTTAAATCCATCCCTAATCGATGTTGATCATTAAACGTCTGTGCCAGATTAATAGCAATGCGGCCTAATGAATTTTGTGCCTCATTCAACGATGTACTGCGAAAATTTAAAATGCCGCCCAGACTGCCACCCTGTATCTGGTTTTCGGGCAATATAATCGTTTTGCTGCCCGTGTTGATTCCGATAGTCAGTTCCTGGGGGTTATCGGGCGATGTCACGGCCTTAAGCGGCATTGCTTCAACACCAACGACCACGGCCTGGCCGGTACCGATAAAAACGTTGTATGTGCCGTCGCTTTGTTTTACTACGTCGGTATTTATAAATTTGCTGAGCTGATTGACAAGCGCATCGCGTTGATCATGTAAATCATTTGCCGGATGACCGGCACCCGCGCCTTCGGCCACCAGGATATTGTAATTCAATTTAGCAATCTGTCCGGTCAGTGAATTGACTTCGCTGACGGTGCTTTTGATTTCGGTATTAATACCATCACGCATTTCGGATAATTGATGATCCAGGCTGTGCAGGCGTGATACCAGAGATTCCGCATTGCTGATCATGGCCTGGCGTGAGGGTACCGAAGAGGGGTTAGACGCAACGTCATTAACGCCGTTAAAAAAATCCTGTAAAGACGGGGACAATCCGGTAATTGGATCGGCCAGGAGGTTGTCGATCCGGCTGATCTGATTATGGTGCGCAGCCAGTTGACTGCTTTGCGACTGTACCTGTATCAGCTGTGTGGTCAGGAACTGATCGTGAATGCGCTTCACGGTTGCGACATTGACACCGCTGCCGATGAAACCTGATCCCGTTGCCAGCGGAATGGCGGTGCTCTGAATGGCCTGCTGCCTTGAATATCCTGGCGTATCGACGTTTGTAATATTATGGCTTGTCGTAAGCAAGTTGGCTTGCGCCGCATGCAACCCTGAAATACCGGTTCCTAGTATATTACCCATAGCTGAAATTAAATTCTGAAAATTTTGGATATAAATATTTCTGTAGTCAGGTGACTTATACTGCTGTGATGTTTCAACGGCAAAAAAAGCTAAAAATTAAATAACATCCTGTTTGTACAAAGCCGGATTATTCAAAATGCGCATCAGTTTATTGCCATATTGCGGATCGGTTGCATATCCTGCCTTTTGCAGGCCATACGCAAATTCAGCGGCATTCTGTGTGTTTACAACATTGACGTATCGTGGATTGTTGGAAAGCAGATTGGCATAATCACGGAAACTTTCTTCATAAGAATTGTAAGCACGGAATTTCTCGACCGTTTTCTGCGGAACACCGTTGATGTATTCTGTTGTTACTGTTTCAACCGTTTCGCCTTGCCAACGACTGCCGGCTTTGATACCAAACAAGTTATAACTTGGAGAATTATCAGCGCGGCGTATTTCATGTTTGCCCCAGCCGCTTTCGAGCGCAGCCTGCGCTAACATGAAATGTGCCGGTATTCCGGTCGATTGTGATGCGACGTGAGCGTGAGGCATAAGCATATTGATAAAATCGGTTGTTTTACTGAATACGGATCCCGATGTCTTGCTTAATGCGGGTTGTGCCGTGAAAACGTTATTCGGGTTGCTGCTTAATGAAGCCGTATTTTCATGTGCTGGAATTTTTGCCGTATTTTGCTCAAGCGGCCAGAGTTGGTAAGACTTGTCTATCATTGCAGTTAGAGCAGCATCAATACTCCTGCGGTCAGGTGCGTTTGCATTGGATGATGATTGATTGGCTGACCCAGGCTGGTTCGCCAGATGCGCCTGCGGAAGAACGGCGGAGTTATCAGATTTGTCTAGTGAAGATGGCGCGAATGGTTCGTTCTCGATCAATTTTGTTAAAGACGCTGCCTGGTCGGATTCACCATAAGTGCGCGTCAGTTGTTCGACCATCATATCGGCGAGCCCTATACCTTTGGAGGCGAGGGTTTGCGATAATTGCTGATCATACATTTCAGTATAGAACTGAGTCTGCTGGCTATCGATCAGTCCGCTTTTCATGGTTGCATCGCGCATGCTTTTAACAAGCATATGAAAAAACAAGGCTTCAAATTGTTTTGCGGCTTCCCGTAAGGCTTTTTTAGAATCCTGCCTTGACAATAATTGCAGATCATCAATGCTCTTGCTATCGATGGCAAGTTTGCCGGTGTAATCAAGCGAATTCATCATGATGGTATGATCCTCTATATGACTTCCAGTTCGGCGCGCAATGAACCTGCCGCTTTAAGTGCCTGTAGTATGGATAATAAGTCTTGTGTGGTTGCGCCGATGGCGGTTAGTGCCTTAACCACTTCGCCCAGATTGGCTCCGCTGGATAAAAGCATCAAATTGCCTTCGTCGCTGCGTATTTCTACCTGCGCGCGTTGTGCGACAACCGTCTCGCCACGTTCGGCAAAAGGACCTGGCTGGCTGATGACCGGCTCACTATTGATAATGATGGAAAGATTTCCATGCGCTATGGCGCTGGGTTCCAAGGTTACAGATTGATTCATGGCGACAGAGCCCGTGCGGGAATTAACGATCACTTTTGCGGCATCTCTTGCCGGTGTAATGTCCAGGCTTTCGATCTGTGATATGAACATTACACGTTCACTTGTGTTCAGTGGCGCTTTTACCTGCACGAGACGTCCGTCGACTGCAAATGCCCTGCCGGGATAAATCCTGTTGATCGCTTCAACGATGCGCGTGACTGTCGTGAAATTGGTGGAATTGAGTTCCAGGTGAATATGATCCTCTTGGCCTAGCGCGGCAGGAACAGCACGTTCCACAGTCGCGCCGCCACTGATTCTGCCGGCATTCAAGTGATTGATCTGCACACTGCTGCCAGCCGCCGCCGCACCGGCGCCACCGACCAGAAGATTGCCCTGTGCGATGGCATAGACCTGATTGTCGGCACCTTTTAACGGTGTCATCAACAATGTGCCGCCGCGCAAGCTTTTGGCATTACCCATGGAAGAAACGGTGACATCGATTTGCTGACCGGGCCTGGCAAAAGGGGGCAGGGTGGCGGTGACCATTGCGGCCGCGACATTGCGTAATTGCAAATTGGTCCCGGGCGGAAGATTCATACCCAATTGCCCCATCATGTTGATAATGCTTTGCACGGTAAAAGGCGTTTGTGTGGTTTGATCCCCGGTGCCATCCAGACCCACAACCAAGCCGTAACCGATTAACTGATTATTACGGACACCTTGAATGGTGGTCAGATCCCTGATGCGTTCCGCCTGGGCAAGACCGGAAGTCAAAAAAACGATCATCAATATCAAAGGAAAAAGCTGAATATGGATTTTCATGGCATTGATCACTGATCTCATCATCCTTTTCGGATGACAATTAAAGTATTAGAAAGGTGAAACATTGAGAAAGAAACGCGACAGCCAGCCCATCGTCTGCGCTTCATCGATATAGCCGTTTGATCGATATTCAATGCGTGCATCGGCAACCTGTACCGATGAAACGGTATTGTGGATGATATTGATCGGATTGATAACGCCTGAGAGGCGGATAAATTCATGGCCTTGGTTGATGCCGACCTGCTTCTCGCCGCTGACGAGTAAATTGCCATTGGGTAAAACATCAAGGACGGTTACCGATATCGTGCCGGTGAAATCGTTATTGCTTGAGCTGGCGCCTTTACCGTCGAATGTATTGTTTGACGCGGTTTCAAGCTCGGTGCCGCCGAGGAAGTTTAACGGTATCCCAAGGATGGCTGTCGGTATGGAAAAACCCATTTCACTTGAGCGGTTAACATTGCTGCCCGAGCTTTTGCGTGCATTGGTTTTTTCATTCAGGGTGACGATAATGGTATCGCCGATACCGCGTGCGCGCCGGTCTTCAAATAGCGGCGTGTAACGCCTGCCGGGAATGTGGCCGACTGCCTGAAAGATGCCGCCGCTTGCTTCACTCATAATAGGAGATTCCCTGGGTGGTATCGTAAAAGGCTGGTGCGTGCTCGTCGCAGGTGGTGTTGCGCATCCGCCGAGCAGCAGGACACATGAGGCTAGTGATAAAAAACACAGCTTGTCATGTTGCCGTTCAAAATGGTGTGCCATGAATAACTCCGAAAATGATTCAGTTTTATAACTGTGTTAATCTCTGGAGCATGCGATCGGATGTTTCTATGGATTTGGAATTGATTTCATAAGCGCGCTGCGTCTGAATCATGCCAACCAATTCTTCGACTACATTGACATTGGATGTTTCTACAAAACCCTGGTTAAGCAGCCCTAAGCCATTGGTGCCGGGGGCGTTCGGCGTAGCCACACCGCTGGAAGCCGTTTCTACATAAAGATTTTCCCCCATTTTCTGCAAACCGGCCGGATTGATGAAACTTGCCAATTGGATATTGCCGACCTGTATGGGCGTCTGTGCGCCGGGCATCAGTGCTGAGACGGTACCGTCGCGTGCAACAGTGATGCTTAATGTATTCGGCGGAATCGTGATGGCGGGTTGTACAACGTAGCCGCTGGATGTGACAAACTGTCCGTTAATGTCAGACTGAAATGCGCCGTCCCGGGTATAAGCGGTTGTGCCATCCGGCATCAGTACCTGAAAAAAACCTTCACCTTGTATTGCGACATCACGCGAGTTTCCGGTTTGCTGCAGATTGCCTTGCGTGAAAATGCTTTCTGTGGCGACTGGGCGTACGCCGACACCCAATTGAAGCCCGGAAGGAATTTGTGTCTGTTGGGACGACTGCGCGCCGGGCTGGCGTATCGTCTGATAGAGCAGATCCTCGAAAACCGCACGCGCGCGCTTGAATCCATTCGTACTGACATTAGCCAGATTATTGGCGACAACATCCATTTTAGTTTGTTGTGCGTCAAGGCCTGTTTTTGATATCCATAATGAACGTATCATAATTTACTCCGATTTTTCTGTATCAATTGAGTGTGGCCACCGGCTGGACAGCTTATGCCCTGACCACCAGGATTTCACTGGCTTGTTGCGCATTGCGGTCAGCGCTTTCCAGCATTTTCATGTACGTATCAAACTGACGCGCAAGCGAAATCATACTGACCATTTCATGAACGAGATTGACATTACTGCCTTCCAGTGCACCATCAACCAATGTGACATGCGCTGACGGTAATGGAACCGTACCATTTTTCATGCGAAATAGCCCATCAGCGCCTTTAACGAGCTGATCTTCAGGCGGGTCGACTAATTTGATGCGGCCGACAATGGCTACTGTATTGGGCAGCGGTGTTATCGGTACAGCGGAGACCGTGCCGTCTTTCGCAATAGTGATACGATTTTCCAGCGGTACCGTAATGGTGCCGTGATCACCTTTGACATTCAGGCCGTTATGCGTTTGTAGAATCCCGGCTGAATTGACTTGAAGACTACCATTACGTGTATAAGCTTCCTCACCGTTCGGCAGCTGCACTGCAATCCATCCTGATCCGCGGATGGCGATGTCAAGATTTCTATCGGTTTGCTGTATGGGGCCCGGCGTAAAATCTGCGCCAGTGGTTGAATCTAATACGAAAGCGCGCGTGGGCAGGCCGTCGCCATAGACGGGAACGGCACGGAATGCATTGGTTTCCGCACGATAACCGGTCGTGGATGCATTCGCCAGGTTGTGCGATACAGTCGCTTTTTGATTCAGCGCGTGAACGGCGCCTGACATTGCGGTATAGATTAAACGATCCATTTTATCTGCCTATCTCAGTGGTTATGGCTCTTGTTTATGGCTAATTAAAGATTAACCAGAGTCTGCAATATAGCGTCCTGAGTCTCAATGGTTTTGGCATTGGCCTGATAAGTCCGTTGTGTCGTGATCATTTTGACCAACTCAGCGGTCAGGTCTACATTTGAATCTTCAACAGCGGATGACTGTAATACGCCTAGAATTCCGGTACCGGGCGCACCGACCAGCGGTTGTCCGGATGCAGAGGTTTCAAGCCATAAATTGTTTCCAATTGGTGATAAGCCTTGTGGATTAGCGAAACTTGCCAATGCGACCCGGCCAAGTATCTTTGTTTCAGAATTGGTATAGTTGCCGGTAATAAAACCTTCAGAGCTAATCGTGTAGCCGGCCAGCGTTCCTGAAGTGTAACCATCCTGTGTAATTGCGTTAACGCCAAATCCAGTGCCAAACTGGGTTGAGTTGTTTAAATCGAAAGTGAAGTCGAGCGGTGACGTGGCACCAAGTTCCGGATCTATTGTTGCCAGATCCACTGATATAGCAATAGGTGTTGCGGGTGAAGTTAAAATACCATTACTATCAAAAGTTAATGCCTGGGATGCACCGCCACCCAGTGTAACGCCGATAGGAACACCTGCGGGTGTCGATGCGCCGTCAACGGTTGCGTACATATCCCAGGCGTTAGCCGCATTTTTCTGAAAATACAACGAAAGAACATGGGCATTTCCCAAGCTGTCGTAGATTGTGCCTGATGTTGTGCCGCTATAGGTGGTTGGGTCTGTCGCATTAAAAGCCGGTAGTGGCGCAGGTACCTCAGCACGGGAATCCAGATTGAGTTCCAGGCCAAAATTTGAAGTCGGACGTGGCGATAGTGCCGTTGTCGAAATTCTCAGATTGGTCGGTGTGGAGTTAAATATTTTTCCCTCTGCATCCGCTGCATAACCGGTTAAATTGACATTGTCACTGTTAACGATGTAGCCGTCTTTATCGAGATGAAACTGCCCGTTGCGGCTAAACGATATCGCGCCGGTGTTATCACTCATACGGAAAAAACCGTTGCCATTGATCGCAATATCCAGCGGATTGTTCGATGTGGATATTGATCCTTGTGAAAATTGCTGGGCAACAGTGGCTACTTTAGCCCCCAGTCCTTTGCTTTCACTGGCTGCGCCTGTTAATGATCTTGCATAAACATCCGCGAATTGCGCCTGTGATTGCTTAAAACCGACTGTATTGACATTGGCAATGTTGTTACCAATCACGTCAAGACTCTGGGATGCTATATTGAGACCACTCAGTCCATGTTGAAAACCCATAATTTACTCCTTATTGCTAAAAAATCTGTTTGATATCGGCCATGCCGAAAAGTCCAAGTTTGCCCATATCCAGTATTGCATCATGCTCACCGGGCGAAACACTGTTGACTAAACCAAGTGCGAGCGGACTGGGCTTGATTTCCTGGTCTCCCTGTTTTGCACTGACGGCAAAGGTATAGTTACCATTGACTGCATTAGTGCCGCTGCTGGTCATGCCGTCCCATATAAAGGTATTGGTGCCGGAAGGTTGTGCACCAAGCTCTAAGGTGCGCACTGCAATACCCGAATTATCCAAAATTGTGACGCTCATTTTGTCGACAGATTGCGGCAGTTCGAATCCGCCCAATGCTGCATTATTTTCAAGCGACACTGTATTGCCAGGGACTAATACTTTGTGTCCGATCAAATTGGTTGCCTCCACAACGCGGCTGTCTTCGACGCCGGCAAGCAGTTTTTGCAGCGTGTCGTTCAGTTTATCTATGCCGGTGACTGTACTGATTTGTGCCAGTTGACTGGTTACTTCCGCATTATCAAGCGGATTCAGCGGGTTTTGATTTTTCATTTGTGTGACCAGCAGCTTGAGGAACCGGTCTTGTGGATTTTCGACACTGTTTTTAGAGGAAGACGTGCCTGTTGCCGCTGTTGGAAATAATTGCTTGTTGGTTTCCTGAACTGAATTCATGGTGATTTACCTTCTATTGACCAATCGTGAGTGTTTTTTGCAGTAAAGACTTGGTTGTGTTCATCATGTCAACATTATTCTGATAAGAACGTGACGCCGACATCATATTGACCATTTCGTCGACAACATTGACATTGGGTTTGATAATGTAGCCATCCTTATCCGCGAGTGGGTGATGCGGTTCAAAAATTTTTTTCATGGGAGACGCATCATGCACAACCCCGGCGACTTTGACACCACTGGCGCCATTTTCATCCGCTTTGAGTGTGCTGAATACCACCTGCCGCCCACGGTAAGGTTCACCGGAAGAATCGGTAACGCTGTCCGCGTTGGAAAGATTACTGGCGACGACATTCAGGCGGTGGGATTGCGCCGTCATGGCTGAGCTTGCAATGTTAAAAACTTTGAATAAAGACATGATTATCGCTCCTGCATCGCGGTCTGCAGATGTCTAAATTGCATGTTGATGAACGTTATGCTGGCGTCATATTGAATGGAATTGTCAGCGAAGCGGGTACGTTCCGAGTCCATATCCACCGTGTTTCCATCGATACTGGGCTGCATCGGGATACGGTAAAGAATGCTGTTGCCAATACCGTGATCCTTGCCGTTACCGATATGCTGCGGCGAGGTTGTATTGAGCGCGGTGGCCGGAGACGATGCAGATAGTTTCTCACGCAGCACGCCTGAGAAATCAATGTCCTTGGCTTTAAAATTGGGTGTATCCGAGTTGGCAATGTTGCTGGCGAGCAGTTCCTGTCTTGCCGCTCTGAGTCCCAAAGCTTGATGATGAAAATTAAGCGTCTTATCTAACTTGCTGATCATATCCATTCTCGCTGAAAAAAAACCCAAGACTGCAGGCCTGTTAAAAGTAGTTCGTATGGTCAGCTATGCTAGGGTATTTTTAAGGTGGATGATTTTAAGAATAAAACTGGAAATTACCCTTTACTTGCGTAATTCAGGGTGTCATATCGTCTTAAGATATTCTGGCTATCAATCACTGTCGTAACAGCATGTATTCCGGGAGATCATAATGCGTAGCACGCGATTAAAATTACTGGCTTTTCTTCTCCTCATTAAAATATCCTTCCAGTTGTCTGCGGCAAATGCCTTATCGCAATATCAGGATATTGCTTTAATACAGAATGCAGTAAAAGATTTTATCTATAGCCATACGGTTAGTCCTAACGCAGCGGTTCAAGTTGAAGTGGGCCAGATTGACAATCGCATTACGTTGCCTAAATGTGCTCGCTTGGAACCCTTTATACCGCCCGGCAGCCGGTTATGGGGGAAAACGTCGGTGGGTGTGCGGTGTGACGGCGAATCCGGCTGGACCATTTATGTGCCCGCAGAAGTCAGAATCATGGCCAATGTACTTTACGTAGCCCGGCCGGTTGCGCGTGACCAGACCATCGGATTCGACGATCTGTCCTTGCAAGTGGTTAATCTGGCGCAATTCCCGGAAGGCATTTTTACGGAGTATTCCCAGGCCGTGGGAAAGATAGCGGCGGTGAATATCACCGCAGGTCAACCGATGCGGCCGAATATGGTACGCGCACCTTTCGTGATTTTGAGAGGGCAGAATGTAAAACTGACGGTGGTAGGGCGGGGATTCAGTGTCAGTTCAGAAGGCCAGGCACTGTCCGATGCATCCGATGGGCAGGTGTTGCAGGTGCGTAATACAGTTGGACGCATTATCAGCGGTTTGGCGAGGCATAACGGCATTGTCGAAGTTCAACCATAGCAGTCTTTTCTATAAATAAAAATCCACATTGGGCGGCCAGGGGAATTGATTGATATTCTCTGTAGAAACCTGATGTTTGGATAGTTCAATAAAATGGTCATGCGGATGCAGTGCTTCCACATAGGCATTCCAGGAATTGATCGGTTTGCCTGAACGCAGTTTATTGATCATTTCATCGATCGCAGCTTCATTTCCGATCAGTGAACAATGAACACGCGCGTGATCTTGTGCATCATTGGATGCGCCGCCTTTGAGTTTTCTCTTTTTTGCGGCACGTAGAAATGTCTGACGGAACATGACACCCTGGACATTACCCGTCACATAAAAACTTATCTTTTTCAATAACTCCCTCTTTTATTCAATATTGTTCGTACGAAAAACCGGACAATACCAAGCACAGAGCAGTGTGCCCCGATGTGCAGGGGCATTGATATCGTGATTCATTTTATGACGATTTTTCCACATCATACGAAATCATCTTATATCAACGAATATAATTTTTAACAAATATTTAACAGAATTTTAACTAATTCTTCACGAATTCTTCACAAATTCTTCACAATTCACCGTAAAGTTAATATAATGCGAATTAACATCATTTGCATTAGTGTTTTCATAATCAGATTCGATAGTAATAACAGTTTGTTTAAGCAATCAACGTAACTCTAGTTGACAGGCGCCACAAAGGGGCCGGGTTTATACAGTCTTCGCGTTCATTCTAAAAATCCATCGAATTTCTAATCGCATTTGATTTTCAAGTGAGCAGGCGGAAAAGCGGAATGTGCTTCGGGTTGCTTACCGATTTAACTTTACGGGGGAATGGGTTGATACGGTATTTCAATGATAAGCGCTTTGGTGCCTGAAAATCTGACCAGACATGTCTGGTATTGCGAATGTTTTTGACAAGGAAACACTCGGGTAAAGCAGGGTTTTCACCTGTTAGCGAAGCTTTATACAAGGTGCCGGGCATTCATATACGAATGAATATGAGGAAGGATTGGGGCGTACCCCACTACCGGGATTTGTGGTCTGAATCCCACAACGTTCGACCAAAATCAATCTGCTGGAGGATGGTGTTCCACTGTCTTTATGCGCCGTATGGCGGCAATGCCAGCGACTTCTCTCTCCGTTTTGAGAGTATTGAGGTATTCAAAGGTGCCGATCGGGATCCGGTTTTGTCCGCAAACGAGCATCGGTAGCGGCTGCGATTATTTCAACGGCAGGTTAAATCATTTTTATTGTAATAAAAACATGATATTAGAATATCTATTTAAGGGAGATTAAGAAATGGCAAAGATAATCCGTCCATCGGATGTATTCCCCATCAAGCCGGCTGTGTCTGCGCTGGCCTTGGCTTTCGGCGGAATGGCCAGTGCTAACGAGCATGTACAAACACAGACACAAACACAGACGCTACCTGAAATCAAAATTAAAGCGGAAAAAACGACTGCAAGAAGCAACGAATATAAAGTGGATGAATCTGCCAGTCAGAAGTTCACCGCACCGCTCATCGATACGCCTAAATCGATCACTATCATTACCGACGAGGTGATTAAGGACAGCGGTTCACTGTCGTTCCAGGACGCACTGCGGACAACGCCGGGCATTACCTTCGGAGGTGGTGAAGGCGGTATCGCAGCAGGTGATCGCCCGTTCATTCGTGGATTCGATGTTTTTTCATCGATCTATGTCGACGGTTTACGCGATCTCGGCACCCAGGTTCGTGAAATATTTGCGGTCGAGCAGATGGAAGTGCTGAAAGGCCCAAGTGGCAGTTTCGACGGTAGAGGCTCTGCAGGAGGTAGCATCAATATCGTGACCAAGCAAGCCCGGGCAGGCAACTTTATCAGAGGGGCTGCTGGTGGCGGTACCGATGACTTTATACGCGGAACCTTCGATGGTAACTATACGATCCATGAGAACGTAGCTGTCCGCCTGGTAGGGATGGCACATAAAGCAGATACGCCGGGACGTGATAATGTCGACGTACAACGCTGGGGATTGATGCCTTCCATCACCCTGGGCCTGAATACGCCTACCAGTGCGACCGTCAGTTGGTATCACTTTGAAACGGATGACAGATCGGACTGGGGGGTTCCATATATTCAGAACGCTGAAAACGGGGGTATTCCGGAAGGAAAACCGGTTGGCTCCAGAAGCGCCTGGTACGGTGTCAAAGGCCGGGATTTCCACGATACCTCAGCGGATATCGGCACCTTCAAACTCTCGCATGCGTTCAACGAGAACCTGGTGGTGCGTAATACGACACGTTTCGGTATAACGACCAATGAATTCTTCGTCGGACGTCCCAATATCAGCAGCGCTCAGTTTGCAGCAGGTATCGTGGACAGAAGCGCTTCGAGAAACCGGGGTACTCGAACTGAAACCATCGCCAACCTGACCGACGTATCGGCGAAATTCGATACCGGATTCATCAAGCACAGTTTAAACGCCGGTTTCGAAGTCAGCTGGGAAGATTACCGGAATAGGACCTATGCCGGCGGTGCTATCACAAACCCGGATGATCGTCTGACGCCGCTTGGCAATCCCAATCCCTCGGTTGCGTTCGATCCTGTTACCCGAAACCCATATCCCGGCACCGAAGCAGAAGCGCATAACAAATCAGCTTACATATTCGACAGCATGGAGTTGACAGAGAAAATACTGCTTAATGCCGGCATTCGATTTGATAATTATCAGATCGACTTACAGAACCGCAATGCCAATACCGGCGAAAATACCGCCGCTTTCAAACAGGACAAAAATTTCTTCAATTACCAGGTGGGCGCCGTTTATAAAATGCTGCCCAATGCGAATGTTTATGCCGCCTTCGCTACTTCTTCCTCGCCTGTCGGTTTGTCAATGGGAGATTTTGCCTATGCTGGTGGTGACCTAACTACTAATACACAGAATTTAAAACCAGAGCGTACCGAAACTTATGAAGTGGGTACCAAATGGCATGTATTGCACGATCTGGCGCTGACTGCTGCAGTGTTCCATACGGTCAAAACCAATGCACGTGTCAATGTTGGTCCATTCATTGAAAATGCGGGTGAGGCCGTGGTGAACGGTTTTGAATTCGGTTTTGCCGGTAATATCACGGACAAATGGAATGTGTTCGGGGGGTATACCTTCCTCGATGCAGAACAAACCAAGGTCGGTGACAGTACCGATCAGAATGCGGTCGGCTCAGCCAGCAGTAAAGGTAAACAATTGCATGGCACGCCCAAGCATGCCGCCAGTGTCTGGTCTACCTATCAGATTCTGCCACGTGTGACGTTCGGTGGCGGTTTATTCTATACCGGCAAGGTATACGCCGATCCGAGTAACAATGGCTATATCCCTTCCTACGTACGTTTCGACCTGATGGCAAAATATAACATCAGCCAGAATTTTGATGTGCAGGTGAATATTCAAAATCTGACGAATACACGTTATTTCAATACGACGTATTTCCGTCACTATGCGATACCGGCGCCGGGACGCTTTGCATTCGTCAATCTGAATTACAGGTTCTGATACGATCCGGCAGACGGATAAGCGTTCCGCCCGCCTGTGAGTTAAATATTGATACAATTTAATCTCTGCAGAAGTAAATTCTTGCAGAGATTGTTTTTTTGAGCTGTAAAATCAGGTAACAAGTTGTTTTGTATTTCTGTATCTAAAGGACTTCCGAAATGCTGCTGACAATCCCGGATATACTCACCAAAGCACAGGTAGCGGAATGCAGAAAACTGATGGGTCAGGCAGAGTGGGTGGATGGTAATATAACCTCCGGGCATCAGTCTGCGCTGGCTAAAAATAATACGCAATTGCCGGAAGAATCTGAGGTGGCACGCAGCCTGGGTGAATTCATCCAGGATGCTTTGAGTATGAGCCTGCTGTTTATCTCTGCAGCTTTACCGCTCAAGGTATTCCCGCCATTATTCAATCGCTACGAATGTGGACAGGCATTCGGCACGCATGTGGACAATGCAATCCGCCAGTTACGCGGAACAAATTTCCGGATCCGCAGTGATCTTTCCGCAACCCTGTTTCTTTCCGAACCGGAAGATTATGAGGGTGGCGTACTGACGATAGAAGATACTTATGGCACGCAGGAAGTAAAGCTGCCAGCTGGTTCGATGATACTGTATCCGGCAAGTAGCTTGCACCACGTTACACCGGTGACACGCGGTACCAGGGTGTCCTCGTTTTTCTGGATACAGAGCATGGTACGCAACGACGCACATCGCACATTACTTTTTCAGTTGGATAATGCCATACAGAAACTCACCGCTGACCGTGGTGGAAAAGATCCTGAAGTGATCAGCCTGACTGGCGTTTATCATAACCTGTTGAGAATGTGGGCAGATAGCGGTTAATTATTGATTGCAAAAGGCTTAATACCCTGCGCGACAGACTGGGAGATTTTGAACCACAATTGATAAAGAAACGTCAGAGACGCTTTACTCCGCCATTGATATGAGGATCGCTACATCATATTTGATACAGATTCGGGATTGATTTCAGTGACTCAATTAGCCGATTGTGTAACTAATATTCATTATGATGACCAAAATCTTATTGTAGATTTTGGTCCTGATAATCTAATCGGCCCGATCAAGCCTATGAAAAGGTCATTTTTGTTTTAAATTGTACTTTGTCGATGATTACAGCTGGGTGGGATTGAGCGTATCGCCATATATCCGTTTAGGATCGAATGTTTTCTCAGCTTCGGTGTAAACAAGACGCTGATTGTTAAGATGGTTGTTGGTAATCGGCATTTTGCGATAGAAACAGGATCGATAGCCGACATGGCAACTGGCGCCTGAACCGCTGACGCTGACACGCAACCAGATGGCATCCTGATCGTCATCAATGAACAGATCTTCAACATGTTGTACAAATCCGCTGGTTGCACCTTTGTGCCACAGTATCTGACGGGAGCGGCTCCAATAATGCGCTTCGCCGGTTTCGATAGTTCTGATCAAGGCTTCTGCATTCATGTAACCCACCATCAGTATCACGCCTGAGGAGGCATCCTGCGTAACGCACACGATCAATCCTTGATCGTCAAACTTTGGCGCTAATTGATAGCCTTCTTCGACTTGTTCGATAGATTCTCGAGGGTAGAAAACAACATGCGGTACTGCTTTAACTGGTTCTTTCATGGTTGTTGTGTATAGATGCGTTATAAAAAAATAGTTAAGTGGTATCGTGCGATTCAAGGAATCGCTCATGTGCAAAGCTCGCGCTAGACAGTTGGGATGTTTGTTCCGTCAAAGGTATTCAAACGCTGAAGCAAGTCAAGTTGCGCGATATCACGCGTAGCGAGATCGGGCGCCCGTGTTTCTTGCATCAGTAGATCGATGGCATCGGTGATGTGCATTACCCCAAGATTCTGGCCTTCCCGGGTGCGAATAGCGACTTGGCCGGAATTTGCTTCCCTGATGCCGACCACCAGTAAAAAAGGGATGCGAAGCAACGTATGTTTCCGAATTTTATAACCGATCTTCTGATTGCTGACGTCGACTTCGGCGCGCAGACTACTGCCCAGCAGTATCTTGGTTACATCCTGTGCATAGACTGCTGCCTGCTCCGTAATAGATAAGACAGCTACCTGAACCGGTACGAGCCAGGCTGGCAGCTTGCCAGCATGCTGTTCGATCAGGATGCCGGCAAAACGCTCCAACGATCCAAATAACGCACGATGCAACATCACTGGATGTTTACGCTGGCCAGCTTCATCAATGTAGGTAATACCAAAACGCTCGGGCAGATTCATGTCAACCTGTAAAGTGCCACATTGCCAGTCACGTCCGATCGCATCGCGCAGCACGAATTCCAGTTTTGGTCCATAGAAGGCACCTTCCCCGGGGTTGATCTGGTATTGTAGAGTCATGTCGTTTAGGGATTCAATCAATGCGTTTTCAAGCAGATCCCATGTGACATCATCACCCATACGATGATCAGGCCGGGTTGAAAGGTTGACGCGTACCTCAGTGAATCCGAATTGGCGGTAAATATCAAGCACGAGTGTGACAATCGCCCGGCATTCTTTGTTCATTTGCTGTGGAGTGCAGTAAATGTGCGCGTCATCCTGCGTGAAATGACGCAAACGCAGCAAGCCATGCAGTGCTCCGGAGGGTTCGTAGCGGTGTACTTTTCCAAATTCGGCCATGCGAATCGGTAAGTCGCGGTAACTTCTGAGCGCATGCCGATACAGCAGTATGCTGCCCGGGCAGTTCATTGGTTTAAGCGCCAATACGCGTTTGTCCCCGGTAGTCGTGGTAAACATATGGTCACGATAGTTGTGCCAGTGACCCGAAGTTTCCCAGAGACTGCGATCCATGACGTCCGGCGTATTGATTTCAATATACCCGGCATCCTGTTGACGGCGTCGCAGGTAGACAATCAGTTGCTGAAACATCGTCCAGCCGCGTGGATGCCAGAACACGGCTCCTGGAGCACTTTCCTGAAAGTGAAAAAGATTCAGTTCACGTCCAAGACGACGATGATCGCGTTTTTCTGCCTCTTCGATACGCTGGAGGTAAGCGTTAAGTGCTTTTTTATCTGCCCATGCCGTGCCATAGATGCGTTGCAACTGTTCATTGGATGCATTGCCGCGCCAGTATGCGCCGGATAGTCTGATGAGTTTGAAATGTTTAAGAAAACGCGTGTTGGGCACATGCGGGCCACGACACATGTCGACATATTCTTCATGAAAATACAGCTCCATGGCTTCAAGTTCCGGCATCTCTTCAATCAATCGCAACTTGTAATCTTCGCCGCGTTGGCGAAAAATTCGGATCGCTTCCTGACGTGGCGTGATGCGTTTGATCACATCGTAATTTCTGGCAATCAGTACCCGCATACGCGATTCGATAGCGACCAGATCTTCGTGCGTGAAGGAACGTTCATACGCAATGTCGTAGAAAAAACCTTCGTCGATGACCGGGCCGATCACCATTCGTGCAGTGGGAAACAACTGTTTGACAGCGTGCCCGATCAAGTGGGCGCAGGAATGACGAATAATCTCCAGCCCCTGTTCATCTTTTGGTGTAATGATTTGTACAATCGAATCCCGGCTAACGCGTTCACTGGCATCCACCAATTTGCCATCCACCATACCAGCAACAGTATTTTTCGTGAGATCCGGGCCAATCGCAGAGGCGATTTCTAGAACTGAAACATTGGCAGGAAACTCGCGTTGTGACCCGTTGGGAAGCGTTATGGTTATCATGGTCAGATTGTCGATTTCAGATAGGGGTGGCATGTTTTGGAGATCCTTGTAAATTGACGGGTTGTTCGAACAACCGTTTTATCATCTATTGTGCGCCCGTCAGGGCAGCGGCCTTTCCATACCCTATGGCGGGAGACGTCCACATGTACTTAGCAGTAAATGCCGCAGTGCGGTTAGATGAGGGAACTCGACTAACATGCCGATCACCAGTGCAGCATAGATCAGCGGTTGGTCAGGCAGTGCAACCATGGTCACCGCCAGCATCAGTGGTGCATTACGTGCAGCGATTGTCATGGTCAGTAAAGCATGCTCAGGATATCGGAACTGAAACAGGCGGCTGATCCCTTCACCAAGCAGGAAAGTGAGCAGAAAGAAAGTGAACACGGCTAGCAACACCCAGATAAACACCGAGAGATGCTCCAGGATTACAGCAATATTGCCCGCAAATATCTGCAACACCAGCAAGGCTGTCACCCACGGTGTAGCTTGATCTGCCCTCTCCAATACACACTCGAACCCGGTGGGTTTAAGCAACCAACGCAACGTCTGGTGCGCCGTAACAGCCACCAGCAGGGGTAGCAGAAACCATTGTAGTAAGTTGGTACCGATGGCGCCCGCTTCGAGCTGTACGGTGTTCTGGGTAAACCATTGCAGGAAAAAGGGATAAAGGAGCAACTGCACGGTCATGTTGATTGGGATCAGTACGGTACCCAGGGCGACATTACCCCCGGCAAGCCGCGTGAAACTCAGAAACCAATCAGTGCAAGGCGACATAAAATAAATGACCAGCCCTACTATGAAAAGCGGGTGCGCCGACAAGAACAACGAGGCGATGCCGTAGCCTATCAGTGGCACCGCGACAAAATTGGCAAGCAATGCAATTGTCAGAAAGCGCAGGCTCCTTACGGCCTGAAACAGGGCGCCAAAACGCACACCGAAGAACAGCAAGCCGACCAGTGCGAGCAGCGTGTAGTCCACATGATCACCCAACAATTCCCCGGTGGCCGGCACAAGATGCCCAAGCAATGAGCCGGTAATTATGCCGGTAATCAGAATAAAAGAAGTCATGGTTACGCCAAGCAGGCGTTCAATCATTGATGAATTCAACATTCGCAACCCTCGCAGCATTCGCTATTGCCGAACGGACCCCAGGTGCCGTCCTCTGATTTTTCTGATGGTTCGATGACCAGTTCCAATCGCAAGGCAATTTGGTGTGCAATACGTGCAAAGCGCTGACGGAATTTATAGATAAAGCAATAAATACGCAGATCGTGACGCACCTGAGGTCCAATCAGAAACAATCCGGGCGCATAAATTGATTCGTCTACGTCACTTAGAACGATGTGATCGTCGTCGCCCCACATCCAGAGATCTGTAATCTGACGTGCGCCGCCGCCTTTGAGAAAACCCGTGCCCAGAATAGGCGGGTGCGTCGTTTCCCAGCGCCGACCGTCGGCTGTATGAATGCAAAAATTGCCATTCTCCTCCCGGGTCACTTCAACCACGTCCGCGTCGTAGATAATTTGCAGCCGGTTGCTAGATTCCACTTTCCGCAAACGTTCGCGGGTAAATGGTGAAAGTGTTTGACTCGGGTCGTACACATCAGGTAAATCCCAAGTGGGTTTGCGTACCAGCAAACGAACCTGATGACCGAATTCGAGCAGGTTGATGGCCGAATCCAAACCACTTTCATAGCCGCCTATGATGGTGTAAGTGCCCGCTTCCATGGCCTGCCAATCTTCTATTTGTGCGTAATGCCGACACCAGTGACCACCGGGAAAGGGCTTCAGGTCGGGAAACTGATACTCCCCGGTTGCCCAAATCAGAAATTGCGTAAACAATTTGCCGTACTCAGTGAGTAAAATGAAACCACCATCTGGATCAGGATCGACTTGCATTACCTTGCAGCCGCAGGCGATTGGCAGTTCTGCTGCATTCGCAACGAATGTCAGATAATCTGCATATTGATTACCACTCAGATGCTCCGCGCCGGCAAAGATGGCAGGTGAACTTGTTGCATCGACGGCATTCAGGTCTGCCAGACCGAATGGATTGCTGTAGAAAGACGGCGTTATTAGACGTGTTTGTGCCGGCCAACATCGAAAAGATTCGCCTATGCGGCCACTTTCTAAAACGCCGTACTTCAGTCCCGGTATTTTGTTCAATTCCAGCGCCATGCCAATGCCTGCCGGGCCTGCGCCGACAATTACAACGTCAAAACTTTGCATACTCGTCTTTCATCTAGGTATCGACAATGATATTGACAAGGGTCGAACATAAATTTCCAGATTTACAATTCATTTCTTGATGATCGCTTTATGTGCATTTCTCCTTAGTTAATATCAACAAAGGCAACTTTCAAAACTATAGGCATATTGCCGCCCGGGTTTTTACGTATCATAAATTAGCCATCACTTGGTTTGGGATTAGTACGCCGCTCGTCTCGTTTAAGGCGTTCGAAAAGGCCTGGTTCACTCCAGTTTGCAATGATTGCTGGAGAAAATTCGATATCATTAAGGTCTATTGTGCCCATGCGTGGATTGTCAGCGTCTTCTTGGAAACATTGCGCGTAACCGGCCTCGGTTTCATGGACAATCACCGAATGCAGCTCTACACCGACTTCGCCGTTAACCATGTCTGTCAGTGACAGCGTGGTATTGAGAAGACGAAAGAACAGCCGTGAGAATTGCTCGGCACTGGGTGATACCGGAATCAGTACCCAGCGTTCGGAGTACTTGCGCATGGCAGCCAGGTAATCAGGATCATCTCCAGACCACAATGAAACTGCATGGTCGAAAGCATCAATCAAATCGTGGACATTATTTTTGAGTAATCCGAAGTCATAAACCATTTGACCGTTGTCGAAGGCGTGCGCTTCCAGTAGTAATTCAATTTTATAGGAATGACCATGAATCGAATGGGCGCAGCGACGCGTGCTGCATCCGCGTACCCTGTGTGCATTCTCGAATCGGAAGCGTTTGCGAATCAGCATATCTAATTCATCTGTTTGTATTTTACCGGTGGTACAGGATCATGGCCGCCCGGATGCCAGGGATAGCAGCACCCAATGCGACGGATTGCAAGCCAGCCTCCTTTTATCGCACCGTGGCTTTGCACAGCTTCCAAGGCGTATTGCGAGCAGGAAGGATGAAGGTGGTAATTGCTGCTGAGCACTGGGCTGACACAGTATTGATAAATCCGAATCAGGAAAAGAATACACATGGTTGGCTACTGTTTCATATCAATCAGGTATTAATCTGTCGCCATAGGGTGCCTTGCGGGGTGTCGGCAATGGCAATACCGGCTGATTCCAGTTCGGTGCGGATCGCATCGGCACGTCCGAAATCATGCGCTTCACGCGCCCGTTTCCGTTCGGCAAGCATTGTTTCAATACATGCTGTCGGAAGTATCTCTGACTGGTGTTCAAATTGCAGTGCCTGCAACGCGTGCAGTGGTTTCTGCTGCAAAAGCCCCAGCAGTCCGGCGGATGCCAGTAATTGACCTTTAGCCATTGCTTTGGTGCCGTTGTCAGCAGTATCTAGCATGTTTGTCAGCTCATGTAAGCGGGTAATGGCCAGAGGCGTGTTGAGATCATTGCATAGTGCATGCAATAGCACTTCATCTACTTTGCTTTCGGTGGCGGATTCAATCGACGCCACTTTAGCGAGGCTGGTATAGAAACGCGATAACATTCTGCGGGCGGTGGTGAGCCGCTGTTCACACCAATCCAGTGGATGGCGATAGTGCGTTAACAGCAAGGCCAGACGAATTGCTTCACCTGGGGCTTCTTTCAACAAATCGCGTACCAGTAAAATATTACCGAGTGATTTCGACATCTTCTGCCCATCAACGGTAACGAAACTATTATGTACCCAGGTACGGCAGTAAAGGCGACCATCATGTGCGCAGGTGCCTTGTGCAATTTCATTGTCGTGATGGGGAAATATCAAATCTTGTCCGCCGCCATGAATGTCAATGGTACCATCGAAGTATCGCCCGATCATCGCCGAGCACTCGATATGCCAGCCCGGGCGACCTCTTCCCCAGGGACTATCCCAGCCTGGCTGATCTGACGCTGATGGTTTCCAGAGCACAAAATCCAGCGGATCCCTTTTGTAAGGCGCAATTTCGACGCGCGCGCCAGCCTGCATATCTTCGGGTTGCCGGCGTGACAACTGTCCATACTGTGGATACGAAGGCACATGAAACAATACATGTGCCTGTGCGACATAGGCATGATCCCGGCTGAGCAGACGTTGTATCAGATCGAGAATATCCGGAATATGGTCGGTCACGCGCGGTTCGTGGTCAGGTGGTAGAATGCCCAGTGCCTGCATATCTTCATGATATGCCTCGATATACCGGGACGTGATCGCATGAATGGGCAATCCGGCTTCGGCAGCTGCCGCATTGATCTTGTCGTCGATATCTGTGAAGTTGCGGGCATATAAAACGTTCTGGAAATACCGGCGAAGCAGTCGCGCCAATACATCAAAAACCACCGCAGGTCTTGCATTGCCGATATGGGCATAGTTATAAACCGTGGGACCGCATACATACATCGTCACGTGATCGGGGTGTCCGGTTTGCAGCGTCGTTTTACACCGGGTTAACGTGTTATAGAGCAGGATAGGCGTATTCATAGAAGCATTTTTAGCTGCGATACGGGGTGTTGGCAATGTAGTTAAAGATTTGTTCCACTGCTTCACGCTCAACGTCACGGGTAATGAAGACAATTCTGGAGCGCTGATCTTCTCCAGGCCAGGCCGGTAGCGGTGTGGGTGGATGAAATATATGCTGAACACCATGAATAACCATTGGATGGTCATAACCTGCAATGTTCAGGATGCCCTTGACGCGCAGAATGTTACTGCCGACAAACGTCATCAACAGATCCAGCCAGGCCAGATAGCCTTCTTCGGTTATCGGTTCGTCTATACTCAGGCAAAAAGCGCGGATATGGTCGTCGTGGCGATTGACGTCATGAGTATGATCATGATGGTGTTGTCCGTGCTCATGTGTGTGGTCGTGGTGGGGATGCGATGGGTTATTGCCATGCCCGCTGGTATTGACTGTATAGGCTTCTTCATTGAGCCAGCGTACAACATCGGGAACTTTGCCGTACGTTGAGAACAAACCCAAATTCAATACATGTCCGGGATCCACCTGGCCAAGTGTAATTTGCCAGCGGAGCGCGGATGGATTGATGTTGACTAGGCGTTTATGTAATCGACTGTAGTTCTCAGATGTGACCAAATCGGATTTAGTCAGCAGAAGGCAATCCGCAACGGCCGCCTGTTTGACTGCTTCGGGATACTCGTCGAGTGTATGCTCTGCGTTTACCCCGTCAATCGTGACGACCACACCATCCAGTCGATAACGGCTGACTACCGTGGGTTCTGTCATCAGTGTATGGATAATCGGCGCCGGATCCGCTAATCCTGTAGTTTCGATTAATACCCGCCGGAACCGGCGTTTACCATGACGTGCAAAACGCCATGTAATATCTCTCAATGTCTTGACCAGGTCTCCCCGGATTGTGCAGCACAGGCATCCGCTGCTCATTTCAGTGATGACATTTTCCGTGCTCTGCGCTACCAGCAGGTGATCGAGCCCGATTTCACCAAACTCGTTAATGATCACCAGGGTATCGGCCAGTTCGGGCTGCTTTACCAAATGATTCAGCACGGTTGTCTTTCCGCTGCCCAGAAAACCTGTCAGTAACGTTACAGGGATCAGTGTGTGCATTGTCATATGACTACGTCCGTACGCGGATCTTGATCGGAATATATGGAATTGGGGGTGAAGGACGCTATAACGCCGTCAAATTGGCCGATAACAAGATTGTTTCCCAGGGGTGCCCAGCGTACACAACTTGCAGGTGCGGAAAGTGACGTTGCACCAACAAGCTTGTCATGTTTTTCCGGTTCCCATAACAATAGAAACCGATCTACATCGGTTGAAACCAGATAATGACCGAGTGGCTGATACGCTAGCTGTGTGATTCTGTTGAAATGGCAGCTTAATGTCTGGGGTGTACGACCGGCTGGTCCATTTCCGCTGCAATCCCAGATGCTGATAGAAATTCCCCCACCAGTGGCCAGCCATCGTCCGGATGAGTGCCAGGAGAGCTCAAGGACTTTCGTGTCAAACCCCCACATCTGTGCATCCATGCCTGTATCAACATACCAGAAATGTACCGTCGAATCCTGTTCGCCGGTCGCAATATAGCGTGCGTCTGGGCTCCATGCGAGAAGCAGGCTGGATCCCTTCCAGTGGAGCTTATGCGGATTGGATTGCCTGACCGGCGTGTGCAGTGTGAGACCGTTATACGCAGCGACAGCCACAACGGCGCCGTCAGGATGCCATCCTATATCGGCAATTGTGCTGGCATGATCCGAGGATTCATAAATGATTCCTTCAGATTCACGCCAGCATTTCAGTGTTCGTCCAGCAGAAAATGCCAGTACCGGCTGTTTTGGATGATAGGCAACCCTACCAACCCAATTGTCTTTCGTTTCGAGGGTATAAAGCAGCGTTCCGGAAAGACCGTCCCAGATTTGTATTCTGCCGTCCTGACCTGATGTGGCCAGCCGGGTGCCGTCCGAATTCCACGAGACTGAATTGCCGCCGTGGGCATGATATCCGATCTGTTTGTCGGTTGCTGTGTTGCTTTGGACATTGATCAGAAAAATTCTCCCCTCGGCTGTGATGGCGGCCAGACGTTCTGCATCGGGTGACCAGGCTATATCAATGATATGTTCCTCTACTGACAGACACCATTGTTCGTTCAGGGCATTTTTTCTGAAATACGGAGGATCTAATCCAAACATGCGCTGAAACCTGTGTTAAGTTCGTTACGATCCAGATTTCTGCCAATAAAAATCAATGTATTTTTACGCGGTTCGTTTCCCCAGGGGCGGTCTGGGCGTCCATCGAAGAGCATATGCACGCCCTGAAAGATATACCGTTCAGGCATTTCACGAAAGTTCAGTATGCCTTTCATCCGGAAAATATCAGGCCCCTTTGTGCTCAGCAGCTCACGCAGCCAGACCTGGAATCTGTCAAGGTCAAGTTCGCCCGGTGTGGTGATGCCAATGGATATGACTTCATCATCGTGCTCGTGATCGGGCTTGTATTCGTGTGACGTGACCGGATGAAGACGATTGCCATCGGAATTTTTGAGATAAGCGGAGAATTCATCCGGATGATGTTCGGTAAAAAGCGCGTAAACGCCGGATTTTTTGATTTCTATAGGAAATAGCAGTGGTGGAGCATACAGTTGCAATTGATAGAGAAGATTATCGGGATACAGGGTATTTCCGGATTGCATTATCAATTTATTACTGGAAAAAGCCAGGACGGCGGTGTTGATCGCAGTGTGCATCGATCCTGCAGATGTATCGGACAGAGCGCTGATCCAGATATTCATTGCCGGATCGGGGCCTGAATCGAGGACCAGCGCATAGGCACCTGCTTCAAGAGGGTAACAGCCGCTCCATTCAAAGGGATATTCGGGTTCGAGAAATTGTGGATCCACCGCAAGTGCGCGATCGAGATCGAATCCGCCTAAATCAAGGATGTGGTTCATGGCGATGTTTGCATCCTGCGTTCGAAAAATTCTGGCAACCGCATTCATGGTATGAATCCGGGCTTCCAGCGCATCGAGCGCTGAGGATGATACCAGATCCGTTTTGTTGAGCAGAATCACGTCGGCGAATGCAATTTGCTGTTTGACTTCATCGCTGTCATTAAAATGTTCAACGACGTGCTTTGCATCCACGAGTGTCACGATGCCGTCCAGATATAGCGCATTTTTTATTTCGTCGTCCGTAAAGAAAGTCTGTGCTACCGGCCCCGGGTCCGCCATTCCGGTTGTTTCGATAATGATGTAATCAAACCGATCGCGGCGTTTCATCAGGTTACCCAGAATGCGAATCAAATCTCCACGCACGGTGCAGCAAATACAGCCGTTGTTCATTTCAAATATTTCTTCTTCAGCGCCAATAACCAGGTCATTGTCTACACCGATTTCGCCGTATTCATTTTCGATCACAGCGATTCGTTTGCCGTGATTCTCCGAGAGAATACGATTAAGCAGCGTGGTCTTGCCGGATCCCAGAAATCCTGTCAGTACGGTTACGGGTATTTTTGTTGTCATGGGCTTATCTTATCTTTCAGTCTATGAATGGTTCGAGCCATAGAATGGCCTGCATCGAAATGACTCCCGCTGCGGTCGCTGCTACATGCATCGGTAATGTGAGTTGCATCCGGGATTGGCGCAGGAGGGGTATCAGATCGGTCGTGGCGATATAGATGAATCCTCCTGCGGTGATTGCCAGCAGGGCGCTTAGACTCAACGTGATCACATGAGCGGCCAGTAAGGTCGTCATGGCGCCGGCAATGCACGCAGATGCACAGAGTACATTCGCAATGACGGCCTGCCTTTTTGTGAATCCACCTTGTATCAGCACGGCGATATCCGATATTTCCTGTGGTATTTCATGCATTATGATGGCGGCGGTTGTGGTGACGCCCAGTACCGGATCAGCGAGAAAACTGCCTGCAATGAGCACGCCATCAACAAAATTATGAATGCCGTCGCCGAGCAGATTCATCTTTGCGAACGGAGCAGGTTTGCATGCATTGACAGTGGGTATTGCCATGCTGTGGTCATGCCGCCAGTGAAGGCATTGTTCAATGCCGTAAAAACAAAGAATGCCGGTCAGTGTCCAGATCAATACTGTGCTGGCACTTTCCGATGACGCCATCGCATCGGGCAGGAGGTGTAGAAAAGCATCACCGAGTAAAACGCCGACTGCGCCGGCGACCAGCCGCGGCATCCAGACTCTCAATGTACTGTCTTTAATGTAATAAAGTACGAAAGCAGAGCAGGCTGCGACCATGATAACGATCAGAGAGGCTGTCAGTGTGGCAAAGATTGTAAAATTATTCATGGTCAGTGATTGTTATCGGCGCCGACATTGCTTCGTTTTCGTAGGGGCTGGTGTAGTCTGATTCGGGCGATACTGATCGCAGTTTAAAATTCGTTTTTGAAACTTTGAGCCGTACTTCCGAATGCTCCGTTCGAGCTTGCAGGTAATGCTGATGCATATTCGGAAGTCCGGTTTTTCCTTATTCCATTGCCGGAATCTCTTCCGCTTCAATCAGCTGAAACTGATCATTGCCGATATACTGTAACTTCACGCGGTAAAATGTGCCCAGTGCCTTAACTTCATGAATAGTTAATATGCCATTGTCGGCCACAAAAACGGCATTGTGATTCAGATCCGCCGCTGCGGAAACCGCTTGCTCGAAGTGTTCATGCTCGAGACCGCGATTAAAAACGATGGCAACCGGGGATGTGGCGATAGAGACCGAGATATCGGTGTCAGGCTGAGATTCAAACAGCTTTAGCTGAATACGGTAAGCGCCGGGACTGCCGCCAGGGGTATTCGAAGCATCGAAAATGGAAAAATCCAGATGCTCATGCAGCCCGCCTTCACTGTCGATTTGACCAATGATACCCGTATTTTCACTGACGCCATGGGGATGGAATGTTACGGCATTATCCAGTACATCTTTGATCTCGATGCGTTCTCCATTCGGTACAGTTGATTGCCAATTTATACCATCCCAGAATAAAAGCTGACCGACCGGTTGAAAACGCAGCCAGTTGCCTGGTGTAAAAGTGCCTTTCTGGATATTGACATCAACACCGGGATCATCAGTAACGAACGGGCCGCCGCTGATATCACCGAAATCTGTTTCGAATAAATCCTTGTTTACAAAAATTTCCGCGCCTGTTCTCCAGGGTTGGATATCCCCTCCATGTAAATGCGCCGTGTCTTCATCATGGTCATGGCCGTCCTGCGCGATCGTGGATGCAGAAAGCAGACCAAAAACAATCGTGGTGGATAATATAATTATTTTTTTTAGCATGATAACCTCCTGAATTAATTTACGTTAATGTTCCAATATTCAATACCGGATTTGATGCGATTGATCGTTCAATCATCTTCCCGTATCAAGTAATGTCATATTTTTCTATGATTGTTTATATAAATGATATGTTATATCATAACTTTTTTCAAATATTTTGAAGAAATGAAAGTGCAACGAATTTGTACTGGAAGATTAATGATTGACACTTTCCTGGAAGAGGAACATAAGGAGATAAAATATGATAAAAATCAATTCACAATCGAAGTTACTCCCGGTGCGCTGGCTTTGTGTTGTTGTCGCGATGGGGTTCTTGTTAGTGCCATCCGGTAGAACGCATGCGCATGCGATAAATACGGAATATTTCATAGGTGTTGATGGCTTATCGACCATCGGCAGCGGAATTTATGCGGGTTTGTCGAATCCCAATGCAGGTCGGCTGACTTTTTTGTTTGCACATCCAGATGAAGATCAACCCAGCTTATCGCATTACCATAGCATTGGCGCATATAGTTACTCCGGTCCGGCTGATAATCCAACGACTAACCCGACCAATGTCAATAATCGCATACCTGAAACTTTCTCGGGACAATCGCCCCTGCCACTTTTGTCCGGCTCGGGCATTCATTCTGGACGTTTGATCAGTCAGGCGCTTCCAGATCTCGAGTACAGCAACCTTCAGATGCATTCAACGCAGAATCTTAATGGCTTTGCAGCAGGCACAACAGAGGATTTCTTATTCCACAGCTCAGGAGACCGATGGTCCGGTTCATTAGAGGGAGCCATGGTCGGATTGCAGCTGATTGGCATCACGAGTGGGCTGTATATTGCCAATGAGTTTGGCGATATAGTTTTATCTTCACTGAATGACATTTATAGCCTGGGTTGGGGCAATAATTTTGTATTTACGCCCACTTTTTTTACAGCGGGTGACGCAGCTGATGGTATCTATTCTGCATCGTTCAGGCTTGTCGATCTGAATGGAGGATTGTATGAATCCGGCGTATTTAATTTTGATTTCCAGGTTTCGCATCAGTTGTCTGAGCCTGTTCCATTGTTTTTGCTATTTGCAGGATTAGTCGGAATGCTTATCGCTCGCACGTCTGGATTTTCTGTTTTTCCCGCTATGACTATGAATATGCAGGTTAAATAATATGAGCGCCGAAATACCTGAAACATTTAATGAGTGGCGGTACTGCATTGAACAGGAATGCCAGATCAAACTGACGCAGGAATATATCGAACAGCGGCTGGCGATATTACGTGTGTTAAATCACGAGGAAACACAACGATTTATCCGCCATTACGGTAATCATCACTGGCAACGGGTGGTAAATTGGTTCGAGCGGGCGCTGACATTGTAATAACGGTGTCACATCAATGTTGAGGATTGCGTGCGTGTTTAAAGAAAAACGAGATGGTCAAAACGAAAATTCCGCGCAGAACGTTCTTTCCGGTGCGTATATGTCTGCTGAACAATTGGAATTTTTTCGTACTCTACTGGAAGTTGAAAAAAGTGCGTTGCTTGAGAATGTGCAGAAAACACTGGATTACATGCAGGGACTGGAGCCCGTGCCGGACGCGAATGATCGGGCAAGTGTGGAAGAAGAATATCGGCTGGAACTGAGAGTAAGGAATCGAGAGCGAAAATTGCTTAAAAAAATAGATGAAGCGTTGTTGCGTATCAAACAGGGAACTTATGGCTGGTGCGAGGAAACAGGGGAACCGATCGGCATCCCGCGTTTGCTGGCCAGGCCAACGGCTGCGCTTTGTATCGAGGCACAAGAACGCCGCGAACAAATGGACAGATTTCAATGGTAATTGCGATTTAGGGTAACTGCAAAAAGGAGGCGCTATGCTGAGAAAATATCTATTAGCCGGGTGGTTATTGCTTTTGATGAGTTATAGTCTGGATATTTTTTCATCAGGGACGCCGCCTTCTCATGGTGTACATGTGCATGGCAGTGCTGCATTGAATGTAGTGCTTGACGGCGATAGGCTCTTTATTGAGTTTGATTCACCCGCACTGAATCTGGCTGGATTTGAGCATGAGCCGGATAATGAAGCACAGAGATCAACCTTATTGAACGTCAGGCAAACGTTGGTATCGGCGGATCGCCTGTTTCATTTTTCACCCACGAAATGCATACCGGAGAATATAGAAATTGAGGTGCCATTTTTAAAGATACATCAGGAAAATAATCCCCATAACCATCATCAGGAAGCACAGCCTGATCATGCGGATTTTCATGCAGACTATATTTTTCATTGCGGGCAGAGCAAAGGTTTAAAAACCATTCTAGTAAAGCTTTTTGTTTTCTTTCCGGGTATTCAGGAAATCCGTGTGCAATGGATTTTTCACGGCAGACAGGGTTTTACTCTATTAACCGCGGAGCATCCTGAGCTAAAGGTGAATTAATCCGGGTTTAGTCAGTGTATTTTTCCACATTTGTTACTTCCAGGGCGTATGCAGCGATAGCGATATCATTTTCCGTCAGAGCCGTTTTTAATGTGCCGGATACCCAGACAGGTTCATACAGGGCATCCAGTTTAAATCCTTGATCGAAAATTGCATAAACAATCTGATTAGGTGGCGGCGGTGGAACATGAATGCACGCACCGAAAAACGGTACTAAAAAGAAGCGTGAAATTTTTAATTGCGCGTCGAATTCCAGTGGAACAATAAACCCCGGTAATCTTATATTGCGATTGTCAAATTCCGGCATGACGCGGGTGGAAGTCAGTGCCTGCATATAACGATCATCACCGGCCTGTGTCGTCGCCAGCATTAATTGCGTGCGCAACTGATCATCGTCGGAGCCGTCTTCTATTGCATCGAGATATTCGGGAGGGTTCATGAGTGCGTCCAGATCATCCTGAGGCATCAGATCGATCCACTCGATGGTTTGATAGGTCGTGTTTTTACTTTCTTTTGCGTGTTCAGCTGATTTTTGCTGACTCGGTGCGATTCCGGAGTTTGAATCAAATCCGTTTTGTGAACATGCAATGATCAGTGCGGAAAAAATGCCGGTGAATAATACTGTGGCCTTGGTGGTAAAGTTAGATTTCATAAGTTGTCAAAATGCTATTCTGAAACCGGTATCATGTTGTAGTATATCATTTTGGTTTTGAAGTAAGCTAATAAGAGGTCGTATTGCATTCCAATCTTCGCGGGAATAACGGATATGCCGCTTGATGCAGTAAAGATCAAAGATCTGCATTTTTCATATCCGGGAAAAACGCCGACTTATCAGTTGACTATTCCTGAATGGCGTGTTGTTAAAGGCGACCGGATATTTCTCAAAGGCGCATCCGGTTCCGGAAAGTCAACCCTGCTGAATTTGCTGTCTGGCATTCTGGTTGCGACACACGGTGTCATAGAAATTCTTGGACAGGATCTCTGCATGCTATCAGCCCGTCAAAGAGATCGTTTTCGCGCGGCACATATCGGTATCGTATTTCAGCAATTCAATCTTGTGCCTTATTTAAGTGTATACGATAACATCCGCCTGGCCGCTTATTTCGGGCGAAAAAAACAAACCGGTCTTGATTTGATCGTAAAGCGGCTTTTTACTGTACTGGATCTGGATGATACGCTGATTGCCAGGCAAGCGGCCGGCCTCAGCGTTGGGCAGCAACAGCGTGTTGCGATTGCCCGTGCATTGGTGAACGCTCCCGAGATTCTGATCGTGGATGAGCCCACTTCTGCGCTGGATAATGATTTACGGGATGCATTCATGAAAATACTGCTGGATATTTGCAGCATCCATCAGAGTACATTGATTTTCGTCAGTCATGATGCTGCGCTGACGCACTATTTTCACACTATCGTCAATTTGTCTGAAATCAGTCAGACTTGAGAAAATGGGTATGTTTTTTAAAGTTGTCTGGCATAGTTTGCTGAGCCGGAAATATGCTGTATTGCTTTCTTTGATTTCAGTCACTATCAGCACTTTTGTCTTGCTGGGGGTCGAGCACATCCGCCATGAGGCAAAAGCGAGTTTCAGTAAAACCGTATCGGGTGTTGATCTCATCGCCGGGGCGCGTACCGGTCAGTTGAATCTGCTGCTGTACACGGTTTTTCATATGGGCAACGCAACGAATAATATCGCATGGGCGAGCTTTCTTGATCTGGCAGCCGATCCCAAAGTGGCCTGGGCAATTCCGATTTCTTTGGGAGATTCTCATCGCGGTTACCGGGTTACAGGTACGACGCAGGATTACTTTAAGCACTTCCGGTTTGGTCAGGATGCGGCGTTGCAATTCAGAGCAGGCCGACCCTTTGAACAGCTGTTCGATGTCGTAATCGGTGCGGATGTGGCTGCAAAGCTGGGCTATCGGTTAAATGACGAAATTATTCTGGCGCATGGCCTTGGGCAGACCAGTTTCAGTCTGCATGACGATAATGCGTTTCGAGTGGTCGGTATTCTGCAACCTACCGGTACGCCTGTCGATCAGGCGTTGTATATCAGCCTGCAAGGTATGGAGGCGATTCACCTGAACTGGAGAGATGGTGTCAAACTACCCGGCAGGCGTATGACGGCGCAGATGTTGGAAGAATTGGATCTGACCCCCAAAAGTATTACCGCTTTGATGGTGGGATTGAAATCAAAAGTAACCATTTTTGCTGTGCAGCGACAGATTAATAATTATTCTGGGGAACCGCTGACGGCGATTCTGCCGGGTATCGCGCTGGCTGAATTGTGGCAAATGATGGGTGTCATGGAAAATACACTCCGGCTGATTTCAGTACTCGTGTTATTTTCGTCATTGTTAGGATTAAGCACCATGCTGCTTTCTTCTTTACGTGAAAGACGGCGGGAAATTGCGGTAATGCGGGCGATTGGCGCGCATCCTTTTTTTGTGTTTTGGATCATTCAAGCTGAAGCGCTTTTGATAACTGTGACAGGGATCATGGCCGCTGTTGTTGCGCTGGTGGTGAGTATTTTATTCGCGCAAAAATATCTGACCGAAAATTATGGTGTTTTTATTGATTCGTTTGTTCTCAGCAGTGAAATGGTTCATGTGCTGGGAATTATTCTGGCAGGCGCATTGATGCTTGGTCTTATTCCTGCACTAAGCGCCTACCGGATGTCGCTGCATCATAGCCTTGCTGCAGGCAGTTAGGGAAAACAGCCCATTCCGGAGGGTTCAGGTTTTCAGATTTCGGTAGCTTGAATTTTCTGAAGTAAGAACATCGTGTGCAGATATCACCGAAGCCCTCCGTGTGGTGCGGAATTCCATAAGCACTTTAATTATTGCTTCATTTTCCGGCGTTTTTCCACGGCATCAGCGAGTTGTTGCAGTACCTGCTCGGTGGTTTCAAAGCTGATGCAGCCGTCGGTGATGCTTTGTCCGTATACCAATTCTTCGCGTTTCTTACCGTCGATTTTTTGATTACCTTCGACCAGATGGCTTTCAATCATGACGCCGCAGATGGTGTGATTGCCCGCTGCGATCTGGGATGCCACATCAATGGCGACTTCGGTTTGGCGGCGGTAATCCTTATGGCTGTTCGCATGGCTGAAATCGATCATGAGATAGGGCGGTAATTTGGCTTTATTCAGTGCGTCAATAGCCGCAGTGACACTGTCTGCATCATAGTTGGGCTTGCGTCCGCCGCGCAGAATGATGTGGCAGTCTTCATTACCTTTAGTGGCAAAAATGGCCGTACGTCCTTCTTTAGTGACCGAAAGAAAATGGTGTGGGCGGGATGCCGCCGCGATGGCGTCGATGGCAATGTTCAGGTTGCCGTATGTGCCATTTTTGAAACCGATCGGACAGGATACGCCGGAAGCCAGCTCACGATGCGCCTGGCTTTCGGTCGTACGTGCGCCGATCGCTGCCCAGCTGATCAGGTCGGCGAGATACTGAGGGCTGATCAGGTCGAGATATTCCGTTGCTGCAGGCATGTTGAGATTGTTCAAATCCAGCAGCAGCTTGCGCGCAATGCGCAGTCCTTTATTGATATGAAAGCTGTTATCCAGATCAGGATCGTTAATCAATCCCTTCCATCCGACCGTTGTGCGTGGTTTCTCGAAATACACGCGCATGATGATATGCAACTGATGCTTGAAAACCTCGCGCAGGTGTTTCAGACGAACGGCATATTCCAGTGCGGCCTCGGTATCATGGATGGAGCAGGGGCCGGTAACGACCAGCAGGCGATCATCGTCGCCATGCAAAATGCGGTGAACGTCTTGCCGTGCGGCATAGACTGTTTCAGTTGCAGCTTCTGTCAGCGGATAGTCGCCATGCAGTTCCACTGGCGGGCGGAGTTCATGCATGCCAATAATGCGTAAATCATCGGTCTGGAATTTCATAATAGTTCTTTTATTCGCTTATTTTATATGGTCTCTGATAGCCGTCATTTTGTTATGTTTAATTAACAATTCATTTTACTGATTGTCGGAGGTCCGGGTTGTGAATTTAAAAGCACAAATATTAAAGGTGATCGCTATTATACCGGGCGGATAGATACATTCTGTAATGATATATGGCGTGGTTTATCGCAGCATGACATTTACAAAAACGGGGAAAAAGGGTGATTGAATATGAATGATATTAAGGTTGTATTTATTAAATGATATGTTATATCATATCTAACATATAAATTCTTTTAACATATTAATTTTATGCAAAACTATCGTCTGCCGGTGACTGTGCTTTCAGGTTTTCTGGGGGCAGGTAAAACAACCGTTCTGAATCATATTCTGAAGAACCGGGAAGGATTGCGTGTCGCTGTTATTGTCAATGATATGAGTGAGATAAACATCGATGCGGCGATTATCGAGAAAGAAGTTTCGTTAAACCGATGCCAGGAAAAGCTGATTGAGTTCAGCAATGGCTGCATTTGCTGCACATTACGCGAGGATCTGTTAATTGCGGTATGCGAGCTTGCCGGTGAAAGAAGGTTTGATTATTTGATCATCGAATCGACGGGTATATCGGAGCCCATGCCGATCGCGGAAACGTTTACTTTTTCAGATAATGATGGCGTTGGTCTGGTTGACATTGCGCGTCTTGATACGATGGTGACCGTGGTCGATGCGGTTAATTTTCTGAAAGATTACGAAGAAGCCAGAATGTTGCGGGCGGCAGGCGAAAGCTTGGGAGAAGACGACGAACGCAGTGTTGCCGATCTGCTGATTGAACAGGTGGAATTCAGCGATGTCATCCTGATCAATAAAGTCGATCTGGTTAATTCAGCAACGCTGGAAAAATTACGCAATATTCTGCACTGCTTGAACACACAAGCGGAAATCATTGCCATCGAAAACGGACAGATAGAGCTTTCCAAGATCCTGAACACCGGAAAATTCGGTTTTGAGCATGCGCAGCAGGCGCCGGGCTGGCTAAAGGAAATGCGCGGAGAGCACATTCCGGAAACCGAAGAATACGGTATCGGCAGCTTTATCTATTCAGCCAGAAAGCCATTTCATCCGCAGCGTTTCTATGACTTTCTCCATCAGCCCTGGACAGAGGGAAAGCTGCTTCGGTCCAAAGGTTTTTTCTGGCTGGCGACACGGCCGGATGACGTTGGGCAATGGAGTCAGGCCGGTGGTATTGCCCGCTATGGTTATGCCGGCATGTTCTGGCAAGCGGTACCCAGAAGCGAATGGCCACACGATCAAACCCACATTCAGTCGATCATGGAAAAATGGCAGGAACCTTATGGCGACCGGCGGCAGGAGCTGGTTTTTATAGGGCAGAATCTGGATCGGCATGCTTTGTGTCAATGGCTGGATGAATGTCTGTTGACCGATGAAGAACTGGGGGCCGGAAGGAATGGTTGGGCTGCTTTGGAAGATCCATTTGCGCTTTGGCGAGCATGAAGTATGGGAACAATGCCTGTCAAAAACAAGTATTCGAGTATCTGTATATCCGGATATGCGCCCGGAATACTGACGCGAATCTATGATGCCGATATTAAACTGTGTATCTATAGACGCGCGATAAGTGTTGATGTTAAAGCGTATGCGGTTTTTCTGCAGAATACTTCGCATGATTTCCAATTGACGCGGGCGGTGCATTTACATGAATTGAACGGTTTGCTGGGTGCTGCACTTCCGCAACATTTCTACCGGCAATCCTTTATCAAGGATGTATATATGGTGGTGGAAATGTACGCATGTTTATTCGAGTCTCGTCAAATCGGCTTTAGATTGTGTGTCTTAAATAAAACCATGTGTCCGCGTTTTCATACCGATAAAGTACCCTGTCGCTTGATAACAACATATGCCGGAAAAGGGACCGAATGGCTCGACTGTATGGCGAACAAACCGGATTTTCCGGAAATACTTGATCAAATACCTGGCAGCGCTGATTCTGTACAAAGGCTGGGTTCGGGTGATATTGCCCTGTTTAAAGGTGACCGATGGGAAGGAATCGAAGGTTCCGGGGTTTTACATCGATCACCTGATCTGGATGAGGACGAAATGCGGCTGCTGTTATCATTGGACATCATCCATTAAAAGTGATTACGCACCCAGACTGCGAGACTGCGTATTTTTGTTCATTTTATGTCAGTGAGCTATCCTGGTTTTGTTTGGGAGCTGTTCCCATTATGACGGACAGTTGTTTCACTGAGCCGACACGAAGCCGAGAGAGTCTCGGCTTCGTGTGAGGGCATTGCAGTTTATTGTGATTTGATTTTTTTCGAGGGCGCTCAGAGTTCCGTGTCAGCTTTAGTTAAAATCGGCCTCTAACACAACACGATAACGCGCTTTACCGGCTTCCAGATGCTCAAGTGCCTCATTAATCCGGCTCATTGGGAAATGTTCGACTTGCGGTGCAATATGGTGTCTTGCAGCAAATTCCAGCATGGTGGCCAATGTAACTGGACTGCCGGTTGGAGAGCCTGAAACGCTTTTTTGTCCAAAGATTAAATCGATCGCCGGGATCGGCATCGGCTCTACAACTGCGCCAACTACGTGAAGACGGCCATTCGGTTTCAAGGTTCTCAATAAACCCGCCCAATCCATAGGCAGATTAACTGTCACAATCAGCATATCCAATGAATTGGCCATTTTGCGCAACGCGGATTGATCACGGCTGGACACCACGTGATGCGCGCCAAAATTTCTGGCTTCATCCGCTTTCGATGCATTAGAGGTAAATGCAGTCACTTCGCAGCCCCATGCCCGGGCAAATTTAAGTCCCATATGTCCCAACCCGCCGATACCCACAATCCCGATGTGATGAGTCGGTTTGAGATTGAATGTCAGCAACGGCGAAAATACAGTAATTCCACCACACAATAACGGGCCTGCACTGGCGATATCCAATCCATCGGGTAACGGAATAGTCCATACCCAATGCGCCCTGACCCTTTCGGCAAAGCCTCCGCGATGCCCGACGATGGTAGGCTGAGCGGTTAAGCACAGATTGTGATTACCCCCTATGCATTCGTGACAGTGCATGCAACTGTCGGCGTTCCAGCCCACGCCGACCTTCTGCCCAATTTTCAGACCCTTGACTTGCTTGCCCATGGCAATAATGCTGCCCACAACTTCGTGTCCCGGTACGACCGGATACTTTGTCATCCTCCATTCATCATTGATGATTGACAAATCGGAGTGGCATAAACCGCAGTAATCAACGGCAATTTCGACTTCTTCCGCCCCTAACGGGCCAGGATCATACGTATAACGTTCAAGTTTCTGTTTAGGGCCATGACCTGCCCAGGCTTGGATTTGAGTCATTTTAATCCTCCGGTATGCAGTGACTGATTGAAATTTTATGCATCCTATTCATTTGAAACTTTAATGATTGTAAGTGCGAATTTCCGGCAATGGGATTTTCTCCATTTTTGGCATGGGGTGGAATTTCACTTCGAACGGTTTCTCATAGCGAAGATAGAATATGCAGGGCTGATCCTTGCAGATCAATGCATGCGGCACATTTTCAGGTAAGCTGATAAAAGTAGGTGCTTTCATATCCACTGTTTTGCCATCCGCACTGACATAACTGAAATCACCTTGAATCCATAAATAAGTTTCTGTGATGGGATGACTGTGCGCAGGAAAAGTATAATGAGCGGGCAAACGCACGACAGCTTCGGCCGGTCCTGTTTCAAAATTGCCGTGTAGAATCGCTATTTCTGCGCCGGGTGGAATATTGTCCGATTTCATGGACTCCCAATCAAGCCGGCTGAAATCGATCAAACGCTGTTCCGCACCAAACGCCAGTGGATTTTTGTTGCTTGCATCGCCGCTTGCGGCCTGAACAGGCTGAATAAAGGACAATGACACACTTAAAAGCATTGCAGGAAATTTCGAATGAATAAGCAAATTGCTGTAAGAATCTCTACGGACTGCTTTCATACACTCATCTCCAGAATTATTAATCAAAAAATTATTTTATAGCATTTGATTTGGAATCGATGAATCATGCGATGATGCGCAGATATCATTCATCCAGAAATAGCATCTTGATCAATCTTCTTCCATTAAATTTGCGTATTAGAGAACGCTCACAGATGTACAGCTATTAATGCACGCCGTGGAGAAAATGGAGCAAGCCACTGCCGGGTTTCCTGTACTGTGAGTTTAGCAGAAATGTTGAGCAGTTTTTGTAGACCTCGACGCACTGCAACATCACCTTCCAGGGAAGTATCCACCATCTGTATCCACGCAAAAATAGATAATTCATCGTCCATGGGTAATCCTCCCGAAAAATAGCAGGAATCGAAAGTAGAGTTTTCTAGTATTTGATAGACAGGGGATTCTGCGATGAAAAAATCGAAATTCAGCGACAGCCAGATTTATGGCGACCTCAAACGGGCTGAGGCCTTGCCCGCGGATTAAACCGGGCCACCAGGCCGCGGCAGAAATTCAGTTTTTATGGCATGCGCTGTTTTTCTGATGCGATTCAGAGCCGTGTGGTTAACAAAACAATATTTTCCTGCAGCCGGCTTAAGCCAAGTTGTTTGAAGCGCGGATTTTCTTCCAGTACATTGATCTGTCCGATCAGGTTGATTTCAGCACGATCCCGGTACAGTATGTCGATTTCTTCCATGGAGACGGCGTAGGGCGGGCCCTGCATCTCAGACTGAGGATAATCGAAACCGACCAGCAGTATCGGTGTTGCGGGCGGGAGGATATGCATCATGTGCACGGCATACCGTTTGCGTGTGTCCGGCGGGAGCGCCACCAGTGATGCGCGATCATAAACGGCACGGACGTTCTCCAGATGTGTTTTATGCAAATCAAAAAAATCACCCAGCAGGATTTCTATTCCGCCGCTGGCATAATGCTCAAACCGCTGGCTGGTCTGTTGGGACGGCGTGACACTATTTTCCTGGAAAAAAGCGGCGACAGCCAATCTGCTGAATTCCACGCCGAGAACGGAATGACCGCGGTTTTGCAGCCAGATCATATCCCGGGATTTTCCGCATAGCGGAACAAAAACGCTACTGTTATCCGGAATTTGCAGCCGTGACCAGTATTTCATGAGATACGGGTTGAATTGATCCTGGTGAAACCCGATTTCGCAGCGTTTCCAACGGTCAAGCCAGTATTCTTTGGTCATATCTGCAGGCTGGGTTTTCCGGTGTAGTGGTGATGGCAATGCATGTCACATGCCTGATATGCCCTGCAATCCGGGACGGTGTCTTCTATTTCCATGAGCTGTACCTGTGTGCTATGAATGACGGTATGCATGCCGGACTGAATTTCCATGGATTGGGCATACACGCAACGTAAGGCGGGTGTGAGAATGTATCTGTATAACAGGATAAATTGTTTTTCATGCGGATGTATTCTATAGCTTCTGTGGATAACGGCCAATAGTCGGCACATTAAACCAACCGGATGGGGTTTCTTTGGGGTGATGAACGAATATTTCACTTCGTCTCTCTCACGATGAAGACCATCGTCCAAGCATATTGGCATTAATTTCAAAACTTCTGGCCGCTTCAGCTATCGTCAATTCTGGTTTCTGGCATAGAAACACTACTGCGGGTGTGATTTTTCCCACTGTGCATTTTTTCAATTCAGACTATCTTGAACCTTGGTTGAGTGAAAAGCTAAGCAGTCATTCATTTGTACTGTTACTGATTTCGCCAGCTGGTCTTACTTTATTGGCGAGTCTGCCGGCTAATCATCAATCATTGAAATGTATTCAACTTTTTTGAGGAGAACAATCATGTCACAAGAAATGAGTGGCTCAGAAAAACTGAAAGTGAAGTGCCAAACCATGGCCAGTTTGACGCCGGAAGAGATTGCACAAGTTGCCGGTGGTGCTTCATTCGGTGGAACTATTATTCCTACTTGGTTAATCCGTGGTATTCCTGTCGATCGCTATGTATTTAATTCACAGCAGTTGCAAATGAATGAATTAAATATTAATCAACAGCAATTCTGATAAGGAGTTTAGCAATGGGGCCAACCGGATTATCGCGTGTTTTACAGATTCACCCAACCCGGCAATGTAATTTGCGTTGTCTTCATTGCTACTCGTCTTCTTCCCCGGATGAAAAAGAATTCCTGACACTGGAACTGTTATGTGACGCAATTTCAGATGCCGCGCATGAAGGCTTCAACTACGTTAGCCTTTCGGGAGGCGAGCCGATGCTTTACAAACCGCTGACTGAACTGCTGGAGCATGCGCACCGGCTGGGGATGAGGACAGCAGTTACAACCAACGGCATGTTATTAACCGAGCGGAAAATCGAACGGCTACGTGATGTGGTGGATGTGCTTGCCATCAGTATTGACGGTATCCCGACATCACATAATCGTATCAGGGGTTCGCAACTTGCGTTTGATACCATGAAATTACGCTTGCCGCTATTGCGCGCGGCGGATATGCCTTTTGGATTTATTTTTACTTTGACGCAATATAACCTGGATGAATTCGACTGGGTCCGTGATTTTGCCGCGGGTGAGGGCGCAAAACTGCTGCAGATTCATCCACTGGAGGAAGTGGGGAATGCGGCAACGATGCTGCGCGGCAATTCGCCCGATGCAACTGAAGGTGCCTATGCCTGGATGCTGGCCCAGCAGGAAGTCGATAGCGATATCCGGATACACGTCGATCTTGCATTTAGCGAGGTGATCAAACAACAGCCGGAATTGGTATTTGCCGGCGATGAGTCCGGAGCAGAAGGAAAACGGTTTGGTGAGCTTATCGCGCCACTGGTAATCGAAGCGGACGGCACGGTCAGCCCGGTTCAACACGGTTTTTCGCGTGACTATACGATGGGTAATTTAAAACATGCGCCACTCAGTGTCTTGGTTGCGGAATGGCGTAAACGAAGTTTGCCTGCGTTCTATTCGTTATGCCGTGATGTGTATGAGGAAATCGCGTGTGCGCCTGCACCTTTTTTCTTTGACTGGAATAACTTGATTGGTCAGCGCGCTGAGGAAGCGGGCAGGGTTGCCCGGAATCGTGCCATGCATTTTATGTCGATGTGAGTTTCTGCACAGCGATACCGGTCAGATGGCCTTAGCATGGCTCTGGTACTTCAGCGTTGAGTAACTACAGTTTCATGTCTGAGAACTACGCTATGTCACACGCTCTTTTTCGCTCAGAAGCACTCACTTATCAGCATGATCCGCTAAAAGGCGATGTGCTGATTGCGCGATCACCGGCGATCAGCCTGCTGATCTGGATAGCCGTGATATTTACAACAGCGCTGACAGGATTTGCCTTCTGGGGCGAATATACACGTAAAGCGCATGTTGTGGGGTATTTGTCGCCGACTACGGGCATGATCCGGATTTATTCCCCGCAAATGGGTACGGTTCAGGAAAAGCATGTACGTGAAGGGCAATCTGTCAAACAAGGTGATCCCTTACTGACGATTTCCAGTGAGCGCACGACAGCCAACGCACGAGAGGCGCAAGCCACCATGCTTGCCGAGCTAAAACAGCGGCAAGCGAGTTTGCGATTCGAACAAAATCAGCAAAGCGAGATTGATTCACTGACTGGAATCAGTATTGCCGGGCGCATTCGCGGGCTTGAAACGGAAATCCGCGAGACAGAAGCACAATTGGCACTGCAATCCGAGCGCGTTGCCGGTGCGGAGCGCACGGTCGCACGGTATCAGAAATTAGTTGCGGAGCGGTTTATGTCCGAAGCTGCATTGCAGCAGAGGCATGAAGAATTAATCGATCAGCGTAATCAACTGGCGCAGATCCGGCGCAGCATTTCAGGTCTGAATCGTGAATTGAACGCGGCGCGTATTGAATTGTCCGCATCGCGTTTAAAACAGACCAATAACCAGGCGGTTATTGAGCGGCAAATTTCAGAATTGGAACAGCAACTCACGGAAACAGATCTCCGGCGCAGTATTGTTCTGACGGCGTCCGCTGACGGTACGGTGACGACCATTCTGGCAGAAGTCGGGCAAACTGTGCATTCCAATCTGCCGCTGCTCTCCGTTCTGCCAGCAGGTGCGGAATTACAGGCGCAACTGCTGATACCAACGCGCTCCGCAGGATTTATTAAGCCTGCACAATCGGTTTCACTGCGTTACCAGGCTTTTCCTTATCAGCGTTTTGGGCATCATCTGGGTGAAGTGATTGAAATCGGCCGCGCAGTGATTCAACCGGATACGTCTAATCTGCCGGTAGCGATTCAGGAACCGGTTTATCGTGTCACGGTTCGTCTGCCTCAACAACAGATTCAGGCCTATGGTCAGGCTATACCATTACAGGCGGAAATGGTGCTGGATGCGGATATTCATATTGACCGGCGGCGTCTGATCGAATGGGTTTTTGATCCTTTATTATCGATTACCGGTCGTATCTGATCATGCTTAACTTTTCGCTACGGCATCGAACCCCCGTTATCCTGCAAACCGAAGCGGCTGAATGCGGTCTGGCCTGCCTGGCGATGATTGCCAGCTTTCATGGCCACCGGATCAATCTGACTACGTTACGGGCGCAGCATAGCGTTTCACCGCGGGGCTCGACATTGGCTGATTTAATTCAGATTGCCGACCGGTTAAAGTTGGCTGCGCGTCCTTTGCGCCTTGATCTTAACCATTTGCCTGAATTGACATTACCTTGCCTGCTGCACTGGGATTTTAATCATTTCGTGGTTCTGACGCAGGTACAGCGTGACCGCGTGACAGTGCATGATCCTGCAATAGGGGAGCGCGATATCGCTTTGGCTGAATTTTCAAAACATTTTACAGGCATTGCACTTGAACTGACTCCAACGCATACGTTTGCTGCGCATCACGATATTCGCAGGATAAAACTGCGATCGTTGATCGGTCGTCTGCAGGGTTTGGGAAGGGCTATCACCCAGATTCTGGTGCTTGCGATGATATTGCAGATTTTTGCCATTCTGGCGCCTTTCTATATGCAGTGGGTGATTGATCATGCTCTGGTTGCGCATGATCATGATCTGGTGACGATTTTAGGTATGGGCTTTCTCTTGCTGGCCATAGTGCAGGTCAGCGTTACAGCGCTGAGAGCCTGGGTATTGATGGTGTTAAGTACGACATTGAATTTACAAATGATGACGAATCTGTTTCGTCACTTGATCCGTTTGCCCATGCAGTGGTTCAATAAGCGTCATATTGGGGATATCGTGTCGCGTTTCGATTCATTGAACGCTATTCAGCGTACATTGACTACCGGTTTTCTGGAAGCCTTGATCGACGGTGTGATGGTGATCATTACATTCGGTATGATGCTTTTTTACAGTATCCAATTGGCTTTAGTCGCCCTTACCGCGGCGATGTTGTATGGGGTGTTGCGTATAGCGCTGTACCGTCCACTGCGACTGGCGACTGAAGATCATATCGTACGCGGCGCGAAACAGCACAGCCATTTCCTGGAGACCGTGAGGGGGATGCAAAGCATTAAACTGTTCGCTTATGAAGCATCCCGCGCTGCCAGTTGGCAGAATCTGCTGACCGATCAGTTCAATGCAAGCATCCGGACACAACGTTTGAATATTTTATATCAGGGGCTGAATGGCCTTTTGTTCGGGATCGAAAATATTATTACCGTTGCGCTCGGTGCCATGCTGATACTGGACACGGCTAACGGCAGCGGCTTTTCCATTGGTATGCTATTTGCGTTTATGGCCTACAAAACCCAGTTTGTACAGCGGATTTCCGCCCTGATCGAGAAAGGCCTGGAATTACGTATGCTGGAGCTTCATACAGAACGGGTCGGTGATGTAGCGCTTACGCCGGTTGAACCGGTGGATGCGCTTCAGAATGTTTCTTTCATGCCGCCTGCCGGTCGAATCGAGGTTAAGAATCTCACTTTCCGTTACACAGAAAACGATCCGCCAGTGTTGCAGAATATCAATTTTAGTATTCAGGCAGGAGAGTCAGTCGCGATCGTGGGTCCTTCAGGCTGTGGAAAGACGACATTGGTAAAACTCATGCTCGGTTTGTTACAGCCGACGCATGGGAGTATTGAGGTTGACGGGTTGCCGCTGAGCCGGGTGGGAATGACACGGTACCGCCAGGCGGTTGCGAGTGTGATGCAGGATGATCAGCTTTTCGCGGGTTCGATCGCCGAGAATATTTGCTTTTTTGATCCGCGGCCTGATTTTGAGCGTATCGAGGCAAGTGCGCGCCTTGCTGCTATTCATCAGGACATTATTGCGATGCCCATGCAATTCAATACATTAGTAGGGGATATGGGCGCAGTGTTATCGGGCGGTCAGAAACAGCGGTTATTGCTGGCCCGTGCCTTATACCGGCAACCGGCTATTCTTTTTCTGGATGAGGCGACAAGTCACCTGGATGTCCATTGCGAGCAAAATGTTAATCATGCGATACGCTTACTCAAACTGACGCGGATTATCGTGGCGCATCGTCCTGAAACGATTGCAAGCGCCGACTGGGTGATTAGATTGAGCGCCGGAAAGGTTGTTAGCGATACAACTGCAAGAAGCGCTTCCGATGGTGACTTGGAATTGAGCCCGGATAACGCAGCAAATGTACGTATGGTGGGGTAGTCGATCATATCCGGCTGTGAGTCTTCAAATTTTTTCCTCCACCCAACCCATGACACTATCCAGTGCCGCAGGCAGGTGATCCGGTTGCGTACCGCCGGCTTGTGCCATATCCGGTCGGCCGCCGCCTTTGCCGCCGACCTGCCGGGCGACAAAATTAACCAGTTCACCGGCTTTAATCTGTCGGGTCAGATCGTCGCTGACACCTGCAATCAGCGTGACTTTATTAGTGGCCTCAGCGGTGGCCAGCACGATGACGCAGGTTTTGAGTCTGTTTTTTAACTGATCCAGTGTTTCGCGCAGCGATTTTGCACTGGCGCCTTCCAGGCTGGCGGTGAGTACCTTGACGCCTTTGATATCCCGGGCCCGGTCGGCCAGTCCCGTGCTTTGATAACCGGCAAGTTTGGCCTTGAGTTGTTCGAGTTCTTTTTCGGTTTGTTTGACGTTGTCGATAATCTGCGCGATTTTCTGATGGATGTCCTGCGAGCTGGTCTTGAGCGTTTGTGCGATGATCTGCAGTTGTGCCTCGCGTTGCTGCACGTAATCGACGGCAGTTCTGCCGGTGACCGCTTCAACGCGGCGTATGCCGGCGGCAATGCCGGTTTCGCCGGTGATTTTGAAGAAGCCGATCTGACCGATTTGCGCGACATGTGTGCCGCCGCACAGTTCGGTGGAAAAATCGCCCATGCCGATGACGCGCACGACATCAGCGTATTTTTCGCCGAATAACGCCATCGCACCCTGTTTGACAGCTTCGTCGTATTTCATATGATTGGCGGTGACCGGCCAGTTATTGCGAATTTGCGCGTTGACCAGCTGTTCGACTTTGCGGATCTCCTCGGTGGTGAGCGGTGTATTGTGCGAAAAGTCGAAACGCAGGCGACTGGCGTCGACCAGCGAGCCTTTTTGCGCGACATGCGTGCCGAGCACCTTGCGCAATGCGGCGTGTAGCAGATGTGTGGCGGAATGATTATTGGCGGTACTGGTGCGTGTGACCGGATTGACGCTGGCCTGAACATGATCCTGGACGACCATGCGGCCGCTTTGCAGCAGACCCTTGTGACCGAATACATCGGCCTGGATTTTCTGCGTATCGGCGACAGCAAATGTGCCGTTTGCGGCCATGAGTTCGCCGCTGTCACCAGCCTGGCCACCGGATTCCGCATAGAAGGGCGTGTGATCGAGCACGATGACGGCTTCGTCACCGGCTTCGATGAAGTCGACGGACGTGCCTGCCTTGTAGATCGCCAGAATTTTGCCCTTATGCTGTAGTGCGTCGTAGCCGTGAAAGGCTGTTTGCTCACCATGGTAAGCCAGTCCTTCAGTCATGGTGAATTTGTTGGCTGCGCGCGCTTGTTCGCGCTGCCTGGCCATGGCCTTTTCAAAGCCTTCATTGTCAACGCCGATGCCGCGTTCGCGGGCGATATCGGCGGTCAGGTCAAGCGGGAAGCCGAAGGTGTCGTACAGACGGAACGCGGTTTCACCGTCAATGACTTTGACATTCTTTTCGAGCGCACCTTCCAGTACCTGCATGCCGTGCTCCAATGTCTCGGCAAAACGCTCTTCTTCCTGTTGCAGTACGCTGGCAACACGCTCCTTGGCTGCGGGCAGCTCAGGGTAGGCTGTGCCCATGATATTGCTCAAGTCGGCTGCCAGCCGGTAGAAAAACGGTTCTTTTTGACCCAGGCGGTAGCCGTGGCGGATAGCGCGGCGGATAATGCGCCGTAATACATAACCGCGGCCTTCGCTGCTTGGAATAACGCCGTCGGTGATCAGAAATGCGCACGCGCGAATATGGTCGGCGATGACTTTGAGCGAGTTGTCCGCAAGATTTTGCGTGCCGGTTTCACGGGCGGCGGCTTTGATGAGATCCTGAAACAAGTCGATGTCGTAATTGCTGTGCACCTGCTGCATGACGGCGGAAATCCGTTCCAATCCCATGCCGGTATCAACCGATGGTCTGGGCAGCGGGTGCAGTTCGCCGTTGCTGTCACGGTTATACTGCATGAACACCAGATTCCAGATTTCGATGTAGCGGTCGCCATCCGCATCAGCGGAGCCGGGTGGCCCGCCGGCGACATCGGGGCCATGATCGTAAAAAATTTCGGAACACGGTCCGCACGGGCCGGTATCACCCATTTGCCAGAAATTGTCCGTGGTATCGATACGGACAAAGCGTGCCGGATTGACGCCGATTTCGTTGAGCCAGATATCCGCAGCTTCGTCGTCTTCGGCGTAGACGGTGATCCACAGTCTTTCCTGTGAAATATTCAGCGTGACGGTCAGAAATTCCCAGGCAAACTGGATGGCGTTGCGCTTGAAGTAATCGCCGAAACTGAAATTGCCGAGCATTTCAAAGAACGTATGATGCCGCGCCGTATAGCCGACATTTTCCAGATCGTTGTGCTTGCCGCCGGCGCGCACGCAGCGCTGCGAACTGGCTGCGCGCACATAGCTGCGCTGATCCTGACCCAGAAAAACATCCTTGAACTGCACCATGCCTGCGTTGGTAAACAACAGCGTCGGATCGTTTCTCGGCACCAGCGGACTGGATGGAACGCGGGTGTGGCCATGGGATTCGAAAAATTCGAGAAACTTTTGTCTGATTTCGCTGCTTTTCATGTTCGTAGTGGTTTATTCGTATCGTTTTAATTCTATAACCGTGGTCCCTACCGCTTCGCCCTGGATGATCGCGAGATTTTCAATACGTACCCGGACGATAATTTCTATATCCGTACGCGGCAATTCGGCGCTTGTCAGAATGGTGATTTTGCCGCTTTCGTCTTCCAGTGTATAGGCTTTTAAATCGATGAGCGGAATGTGTGTGGGTTCTTTTGTGACGCCTCTGAGATTGATTTCTTTGTCGTCAAATCTGGCGGGTGCGGTATTGACTTCATGAATCGGTGTGATGAGATTACCGGTGCCGGCGGCAAAACCATTGGATGTGAGTGAAAAAAGCATCAGCACGCCGATGATCAGTGTTTGAATGATTGTCATGTTTCTTCCTTATCAGCTTGCGACAATAGGGTGTTGATTGTATCCGATGAAAAGCCTCTGCTCATCATAAAGCGTATCTGTTTGCTGCGCGCTTTCAGGTCGTTGGGCGGTGTGCCGAATTTTTTTTGCCAGATGTGCTGTGCCGTTTCGAGATCGCTATCTTTAAGGCCGGGTAGTATATCGGTAATGACATGTTCATCGACGCCTTTTTCTTTGAGTTCGCGAACGATGCGCTGGCTGCCGAGGCGTTTGCGGCGTATCCGTGCCGTTTGCTCGGCAAAACGTTCGGTGGATAGATAACCGTCGTGTTCCAATTGATCCAGCAGGTCGGATACCTGTTGCCGTGAGTGTTCATGGGCTGACAGCTTTTGTTCTAGCTCGTATCGCGAATATTCGCGTTTTGCGAGGTACTGCAGCGCGCGCGTTTCCAGTGATATTTTGTTGCCGGTTGTCATTGCGTGATTCGATTACTTGCCATCTGAGGTGTCGGTGTTGTTTTTATCGGCATTGTTTCCGGGATTTTTGTTCTTTTTCCCCGTATCCGCCAGGCCAACAGCCGCACGGATTTTTTGTTCAATTTCCTGCGCCATTTTCGGGTGTTCTTTCAGATAGTCGCGTACATTGTCTTTACCCTGGCCGATTTTTTCGCCGTTGTAGGCATACCAGGCACCTGCCTTGTCAATCAGTTTGTGATGAACGCCCAGTTCAATAATTTCACTTTCACGGGAGATGCCTTCACCGTATAGAATGTCGAAATCAGCCTGTTTGAAGGGCGGCGCGACTTTATTTTTAACAACTTTAACGCGGGTTTCGCTGCCGATTGTTTCATCACCTTTCTTGATAGCACCGGTGCGTCTTATTTCGAGTCGGACGGATGCATAAAATTTGAGTGCATTGCCACCGGTTGTAGTTTCTGGATTGCCGAAAATGACACCGATTTTCATACGGATCTGGTTGATAAAGATCACCATGGTGTTGCTGCGCTTAATATTGGCAGTCAGTTTTCTCAATGCCTGCGACATGAGGCGGGCCTGCAGCCCCATTTGCGGATCTCCCATTTCACCTTCGATTTCGGCACGGGGTGTCAATGCGGCGACAGAGTCGATCACCACGATATCGATCGAACCGGAGCGTACCAGCATATCGGCGATTTCGAGTGCCTGTTCGCCATTGTCCGGTTGCGAAATTAAAAGTTCCTGTACGTTGACGCCGATCTTCTGGGCATATTGGGGATCCAGCGCGTGCTCAGCGTCAATAAAGGCTGCAGTGCCGCCAAGTTTTTGCATTTCGGCGATCACTTGCAGCGTGAGTGTGGTTTTGCCGGAAGATTCCGGGCCATAGATTTCAATGACACGGCCGCGCGGTAATCCACCGACGCCTAATGCGATATCGAGACTGAGCGAACCGGTTGAGACAACCTGTATGTCATTGGCGACATCATTAGCGCCCAGACGCATGATTGACCCTTTGCCAAACTGTTTTTCAATTTGAGCAAGTGCATTGGCAAGTGCTTTACTTCTGTTTTCGTCCATGGTTTTTCCTGTTAAATGTCAGTGAATTATCGCATATGCATAAATGTTTCTGTAAGACGGGCCGTTCAGCAAATTCATTTTTTTCGTGCTTAAAAAATCGGTAGAAATAAAAAAACAATACTCGAGTATCTTGCCAGCCTGCGATATAATCGCGATTTTATCGTCACGGCCGCGAGGCTTTTTTGTTTCAATGGTTACGCTGTCGGCGATTTGATGTGAGCTATTAAAATTTCGTCCAGTAAAAAGTAAAGTGAAAGAAACTATTCGCGTCATATTATTAGGTGGCCCCGGTGCGGGAAAAGGCACGCAGGCCAATTATATCAAGGAACATTTTGGTATTCCGCAAATTTCAACGGGTGATATGCTCCGCAATGCTGTTAAGGCGGGTACTGAATTAGGTTTGATGGCAAAGGAAATCATGGATTCCGGCGGACTTGTTTCTGATGATATTATCATCAATCTGGTCAAGGAACGTATTGCTGAACCGGATTGTGCAAGGGGTTTTTTGTTTGACGGTTTTCCACGCACGATACCACAGGCCGATGCCATGAAAGCAGCGGATGTCCATATTGATTATATCGTTGAAATTGATGTGGATGACGACGTTATCATTCAGCGTATGTCGGGACGCAGAATTCACCCCGCTTCAGGGCGTACTTACCACGTGGACTTTAATCCCCCCAAGGTTGAAGGCATTGATGATATTTCTGGGGAATCGCTGATACAGCGTGACGACGATAAAGTTGAAACAGTCAAAAAAAGGCTTGCAGTCTATCATGAGCAGACTGAACCCTTGATCAATTATTATTCCAAGTGTGCGTCAGGCCATGCTGAAAACGCGCCGCGCTATATTAAAATTTATGGCGTTGGCACCGTTGAAGCCATTCGGGACCAGATACTTTCGGCCATAACTGCATCAAATTGATTGGCGTCAGCAAAGATTCAGAATAGCCGGCACATGCGTACTGTTCTGAATTTTTGTTGTCCAGGATTTGTGTTTTTAAAATTTAGGAAGTTAGCGTTTCCGATACGATAACTTTTGTCATGTTTTGATCATCAGGAGAAATAGAGTATGTCAATAAAAAATGCATTTTATGCCCAATCGGGTGGCGTTACGGCGGTTATTAATGCATCGGCCGCGGGTGTTATCGAAACTGCGCGTCAGCATCCGGATAAAATCGGTAATGTTTACGCTGGGCGCAATGGTATTATCGGTGCGCTGACTGAAGATTTGATCGATACCAGCGCGGATTCCGCGCAAGCGATTGCGGCCCTGCGCCATACGCCATCGGGTGGTTTTGGTTCATGCCGATATAAATTGAAAAGTATTGAACAGAACCGTCGGGAGTACGAGCGGTTGATTGAAGTTTTCAAAGCGCATGACATCGGCTATTTCTTTTATAACGGTGGTGGCGATTCTGCGGATACTTGTCTGAAAGTATCTCAGATATCCAGTACGCTGGGTTTTCCGATTCAGGCGATTCATGTGCCCAAGACAGTGGATAACGATTTGCCGATTACGGACTGCTGTCCGGGATTCGGTTCGGTCGCTAAATACATCGCGGTGTCAACACGTGAAGCGAGCTTTGATGTGGCCAGTATGGCGAAGACTTCAACCAAAGTTTTTGTTTTGGAAGTCATGGGACGTCATGCGGGCTGGATAGCGGCGGCTGGCGGATTGGCATCGAGTAAGGATTGTGAAATTCCGATTGTTATCCTGTTTCCGGAAATCACGTTTGATAAGGCAAAATTTCTTGCCAAAGTGGATAGCTATGTTAAGGAGTATGGTTATTGCTCAGTTGTTGTGTCTGAAGGTGTCAAAGGCGGGGACGGCAATTTCCTGTCCGATCAAGGTTTGCGGGATGCTTTCGGCCATGCGCAGTTGGGGGGTGTCGCGCCTGTCGTGGCCAATATTATCAAAGACGGTCTGGGCCTGAAGTACCATTGGGGAGTGGCGGATTATCTGCAGCGTGCGGCGCGTCATGTGGCTTCTAAAACCGATGTCGAGCAGGCTTATGCAATGGGCAAAGCCGCGGTCGAATATGCCATTGCCGGCCATAATTCGGTGATGCCGACGATTGAGCGCCTGTCCAGCACGCCGTATCGCTGGCAAGTCGGTATGGCACAGCTTTCGGATGTCGCCAATGTTGAAAAAATGATGCCGGCGGACTATATCAGCGAAGATGGTTTCGGTATCAGCGAAGCTTGCCGTGAATATCTTCAGCCACTGATCGAAGGTGAGGACTATCCGCCTTATAAAAACGGATTGCCTGATTATGTGCGCTTAAAAAATGTTGCAGTTCAGAAAAAACTGGATACATTTGAAATCTGAGCAGCTTTAAAATTCTGATGTATTTTAACAACCAGTGCATATAGAATATGCGCTTTTTGTTTCATGATTTTGGACAAGTGTTTAATTATGTGGAATTATTAGGCCGATATTCTACATATGATTTTAATTTGGTCTGACTTTAACTGGAGTTCTTTTTATGTCTAACGGTTTAATTATCGCAATTGGTAGCGCGATTCTTGCCTTGGTTTACAGCGGTATCTGGATCAAGGGTATTTTTGCTAAGCCTACCGGTAATGCTCGCATGCAGGAAATCGCTTCTGCTGTACAGGAAGGCGCTTCGGCGTATCTCAATCGTCAATATACAACGATCGGGATCGTTGGTGCAGTTCTGTTTTTAGCGATTTGGTTGGCATTAACCTGGGAAACAGCAATCGGTTTTGCGCTTGGCGCCATTTTATCCGGGGCGGCCGGGTATCTGGGGATGACGGTATCGGTACATTCCAATGTACGTACCGCGGAAGCGGCACGTGGCGGTTTAAATGAAGCGCTTGCCATTGCATTCCGCGGGGGCGCGGTGACCGGTATGCTGGTTGTTGGCCTGGGACTGCTTGGCGTTGCAGGCTACAGCGCGTGGCTATTCAGTGGCGCGGAAACGGATGCGGCGGTTAGCGATGTCATTAAACCGCTGATTGGTTTTGCTTTCGGTGGATCGCTCATCTCGATTTTTGCCCGTTTAGGCGGTGGTATTTTTACCAAGGGTGCTGATGTTGGCGCCGATCTGGTCGGTAAAGTAGAAGCCGGTATTCCTGAGGACGATCCGCGTAACCCGGCGGTCATTGCCGATAACGTTGGTGATAACGTGGGCGACTGTGCAGGTATGGCGGCCGATCTGTTCGAAACCTATGCAGTGACGATTATCGCTACCATGCTGTTGGGTGCGTTGCTGTTTGCGGATAATGGAATGAGTGCGGTGGTGTATCCGTTAATGCTCGGTGCGGTTTCTATTGTTGCATCGATCATCGGGTGTTACTACGTCAAAATGCAGGAAGGCGGTACGATCATGAAAGCGCTTTACCGCGGTTTGATCGTTGCGGGCGGTATTGCACTGGTGGCTTTTCTGCCGGTGACCGTATGGTTCATGGCGGATATGTCGCTTGAAGTTTCCGGTGTTGAAGTGGCGGGCGGTGCTCTGGTGCTGCGTGTGTTCCTGGCAGGTGCGATTGGTTTGTTGCTGACCGGTGCAATGGTGGTGATTACCGAATACTACACATCCACCGATTATCCGCCGGTACAGAATATTGCAGAAGCTTCTACGACGGGACACGCAACGAATATTATTGCTGGTTTGGGTGTTTCCATGCGTGCTACCGCAGCGCCTGTTTTGGCTGTCTGCTTAAGTATTCTGATGGCGTATGCGCTAGCAGGTCTTTACGGTATTGCTATCGCAGCTACTGCGATGCTGTCGATGACCGGTATTATTGTGGCATTGGATGCGTATGGTCCGATTACCGATAATGCGGGCGGTATCGCAGAAATGGCTGAGTTGCCCGAATCTGTCCGTGCGGTTACCGATCCGCTTGACGCCGTAGGCAACACCACTAAAGCGGTAACCAAGGGCTATGCGATTGGTTCCGCCGGTCTCGCTGCATTGGTATTGTTTGCGGATTATACCCATGGGTTGGAGGCTGCCGGTCATGCGCTGACGTTCGATTTGTCAAATCACATGGTTATCATTGGTCTGTTTATAGGCGGCATGATTCCATATCTGTTTGGTGCAATGTCGATGGAAGCTGTCGGTCGCGCGGCCGGTTCAGTGGTAGTTGAAGTGCGACGTCAGTTCAAGGAGATTCCCGGCATTATGGATGGTTCGGCCAAGCCGGATTATTCACGTGCAGTGGATATGCTGACCAAAGCTGCGATTCGGGAAATGATGATTCCATCGCTTCTGCCGGTACTGGTACCGCTGCTGGTTGGCGTATTGCTTGGGCCGCAGGCGCTGGGCGGTGTGTTGATGGGTTCCATCGTAACCGGCCTATTCGTGGCGATTTCCATGACAGCGGGTGGTGGTGCCTGGGATAATGCCAAAAAATATATTGAAGACGGCCATTTCGGTGGTAAAAACAGTGAAGCACATAAAGCTTCCGTTACCGGCGATACTGTCGGCGATCCTTACAAGGATACCGCTGGTCCGGCAATCAATCCGCTGATCAAGATTATCAATATTGTGGCATTGATGATTATTCCATTGCTGTAATGATCTGATTGCTTCGAGCCGAATAAAAAAGCACACTTCCGGGTGTGCTTTTTTTACGAACATTGTTTGAAAAACCGGAAATTCCGGTGAACAGAACAGGGGCCCATCGGGCTGGAATATGTCAATTTCCGCGTAGTTTGATACCGAGTAATTTGATCTTACGATAAAGATGCGTCCGTTCCAGTCCTGCACGTTCGGCAACGCGTGTCATGTTGCCATTTTCCTCTTCAATCAGGCGTTCAAAATACGTTTTTTCAAACAGGTCACGTGCTTCCCGGAGGGAGAGATCAAAAGGAATATCCGGTGCGGCTGATTTTACGGTGGATTCTGGAAAAACCATCGCCTGCTGCACCATATCAGCAGTAATTTCATCACCGGTACAGGTCAATGCCAGAGAATGTACCACACCTGTGAGTTGCGTCAGATTACCCGGCCAATCATAATTACGCAGGTAATTCAGTGCGGCTGTGCTGAATTTCAGTACAGGTGAGACTTCTCCGGCTTCGGCAAAGCTCGTTAGAATCTGGTTGGCTAATTCCGGGATATCTTCACGGTGTGCGCGCAAAGCGGGTACACCGATGTTGAGGCTACTGAGCGAATCATATAATTTGGTAATATAGTTGCCATGCGCGGCAAGCTCGGCCAATGGTTGTGTCGTTGCGCAAACCAGCCGTACATTGTATTTTTCCAGCTTGCTCAGTAGAAGTAATAATCCTTTCTGAGCTAACTTGTTGATTTCACCGATGTCGTTTAAGAACAATAAGCCATCGCGCGCTTTTTCCAGTAAATCTAGTGGTTTTTCCGCTAATACGGCAAGTGTTTCAGGTTCCACCCAGGGCGTGTTGGGGCGATGTAGAAAGCGCGCACAAATGTCCATACCGACGCCAGGCTCTCCCATCAGCAACAAGGGTGTTTTTAGGTTGGCCACTTTTTCGAGTTTTTTCTTGAGCTCTATGATCAGCGCCCCCTTACCCAGACTGGATAATGAAAGTGCGGCCTGTTGCTTGTTCTGACCGCCGCGTAAGGCTTTGCCCACCGTGGATAACAGTTTTTGCAGGGGAATGGGTTTTTCCAGATAACCGAATGCGCCTATCCGTGTCGCCTCAACGGCAGTATCGATAGTACCGTGTCCTGACATCATGATGACCGGCATGGTCAACATACCGCTACTGGCCCAGTCTTTGAGCAATGTAATACCGTCCGTATCCGGCATCCAGATATCCAATAAAACCAAATCGGGCCGTGTTTGACCGCGCCATACACGTGCCTGCTCTGCATTCTCGGCTAGTGCCACGCGATAGCCTTCATCACGTAAAATTTCAAACAATAACTCACGTATACCAATCTCGTCATCAACTACCAATATCGTGTTGTTTGTCGTCATTCTGATTTTATTCCTAGTCTTTTAGCTAAGCGGCTTTTTCCATGGCCGGCAAGGTGATCGTGATCTGAGCGCCCCGTGGTTTCAAATTTTGAATGGCTATAGTACCCTCATGTTCCTCAACAATTTTTTTGACGATAGGCAATCCCAATCCGGTTCCTTTTACTTTGGTTGTCACGTAAGGTTCAAATACGCGTGATCTGACTTCATCCGGAAATCCGCCTCCGTTATCCCGAATTGTTAACTTTACACCGTCTTGTATCGTTTCGGTTTGAATTTCGATCATAGGTTCGTCAATCTCCGTCAGAGCATCTTGTGCATTGAGTAGCAGGTTATGCAATACTTGGCGCAATTGCGCAGAATCGCCATGAATCGCAGGCAGACTGCTTCCCAGTATCCGCTTGATTCGTATCGGGCGTGCCTGGTTTACAGTGCTTGTTGTCTCATAAAGCGTCAAGATTTCCTGTACTAAATCATTGATGTCCAATGTGCGCTTCTCGAGAGTAGGTGCGCGCGCATACTGGCTAAATTCATTGACCATGCGTTTTAACGCTTCGACCTGGTTGACTATGGTTTCTGTTGACCGACGCAGAATAGCCGCATCCTGCTCCTCTAATTTGCTGGCCAGTTTGTGTTCCATACGTTCGGCAGAAAGTTGAATCGGGGTCAAGGGGTTCTTGATTTCGTGTGCCAGACGCCGTGCTATTTCGCTCCATGCGACAGCACGCTGTACTTGCAATAGGTTTGTAATATCATCAAATACCACAACGCCACCGCCACCGGATATTTCCGGCAGACGTGTTCCGCGCAACAGTAGTACCTGATTATTGCCATCGTTGATGCGTGTTATTTGCCGTTGCCACATGCCGGTTTCCCCTGAATTAAAACCGTTGCGCGCTTCGATGATCAGGGTTTTGATCTGGGGTTCTTTTTCAATACAGCCGTCAATGACCGAACCATCGAGGCTGATGAGCGGTGCTTGTAGAATTTTCTCCGCACTGCGATTGGCTTTGATCAGATTCAGCTGTTCATCAAGTACCAGCACGCCTGAGGAAAGGTTTGCGAGTATGCTTTCCAGATGCGCGCGCGCGCTTTCGACTTCCTGTTGATTATGCTGGGCTGCTGCGCGGGCTTCTTCAAGTTGTTGTGTCATCAGATTAAAGGACTCGGTCAATATACCCAGTTCGTCCCGGCTTTGGACCAGATGACGACGGCTGTAATCGCCCTGCGCAACGGCGCGTGTACCTTCTGCCAGCATACCCAGTGGCGCGCTCAGGTTTTCACTGAGGTAAGACGCGGCTGCCAAAGCTGAAAAAAGTGATAAAAATAACGCCAGCGTCAGCGTCGCGCTGTAGAGTCGCGTCAGTCCGTGACGCGATAGTAAAAGCTCCTGGTAATCCTGAAAACCTTCCTCTACTCTCTTGGCATCTTTGGCGAGTTGTTCCGGAACGGCTTGCAATAACTGTAAAATCCGTATGTCATCATTTAAACTGAGTACATTAACCGGTGTTAATACCCGTAAGTACAGGCCCTTGCCGTCAATCGATTCAATGGCGCTAAATGGTTTCTGCGCTCTGATGCGCCGCATGACGGAGATACTCGGTGCGGTTGGAAAAACTGTCAAGCTGCTTTCACTGGAGAACGCGATGACTTTGCCATCCTGCTTGAAGAGAGTGGCCTCATCGATTTGTGACTGCAATAATAATTCGTTGAGCACAGTGACAGGCGAAGCAGATGGGTCGGAAAGCGTCAGTGCTGTTGCGTGTGCTTTTTTCTGCAATTCCTCCAATAAGTTTTTCAACATGGTTTGTCCGAGGCTCATACCCCCTTCAAGTGCACGGTCGACTTTGACATCAAACCAGGATTCGATACTCTTTCCAAGAAACTGTACGGATACGGTGTAAACCAGAGCACCGGGAAGAATAGCCATGAGTGAGAAAATCAATAACAGGCGCAGTGCCAGTCTCGATCCGAATACGCCGGACTTAAGCCGCCGCCTGAATCGCCAGAGCAGAAGACCGACCACGATCATAAACAGGAGCACAAAGGCAATGTTAATGATTAACAGAATCTTATAGCGGCGTTCAAAAAAGTCTGTGTTGGCGCCTGCTGTGGCCAGCAGGAACAGCATGACCGCCCCCAATCCTGTACAAATGATCAGCACATATTTCATTGTGGATATGAGAACTGAAAGGGATGTTCCGGTGAAGGTAATTTCATACGCCACTGCAGGCGTTCAGAGCTCAGGTTCCATGCGCTTGAACCCAGAGCCTCAACTTGGAACGGTTTGGGCATACGCGTTAAATCCAGCCATAATCGTAATGTTGCATGATAATCGCTGGTATCCGAAAGTTCGGAGATAACGGTTAGCGGAAGTTTGCGTTGTTGTTGTAACGCCTGCAAGGCTTCTTTCAGCGTAAAGAAGTATTTTGTAAAGGTGGGGTCGCTGAGTTGATATTGCCGGATGAGCGTGTAATACCTCAAGCCAATGCGTGTCTTGATGCGCGCGACTTCATTATCCAGCCAGTACCAACGTGGTTCAACTAATGTGAATTTGGTGACGAAATAGAGCACAACACCTTTTTCCAGCGCCTGTTCCAGTGTCGGATTCAGTGTGATTTCGGAATCAACGCTCATAAAATAAGTATTCTCAGCTAATTCCAGTTTGAATGTGTGCACCTGGATGCTGCCATTTGCAGATGCACTTGCGGTAATTAGCCCGAGCGATACAACCATGCAGGACAGGAAAAGTTGTATCAAACGGTTTTGTGTCATGAAGAATTCAAAGTTTTTGTAATAAGGCGTAAAAAAAACCATCATGTTGCATGTCCGGCAATAATTGTCCATCCGGTATCATGGGGTCAGAAAGCGGTAACAGACGTGCATCGGAATGCTCTCGCACAAATTGTGCGATTTGCAATTTATTTTCTTCATGAAAAATTGAGCATGTGACATACAGCAACTTACCATTTCTGGCTAAAATTTGCCACAGCGCATTCAGGATGGCATGTTGGTCTGCGGCAAATTTCTTCAGATCGCTTTCACGTCGTATCCATTTGATATCGGGGTGCCGGCAAATGACGCCTGAAGCCGAACAGGGAACATCAGCCAGAATGCGGTCGAACGGTTTGCCATTCCACCATGCGTCCGGCGTTGTGGCGTTGCCGCAAATGATCTGTGTCTGTGCCGTATGCAGTTGCAGACGCAGGAGATTCTGTCTGACCTGTTCAAGGCGATCGTCGTCATTGTCTAATACGGTTAATGAGATATCCGCAAGTTCCAGTAAATGCGTGCTCTTACCGCCGGGAGCCGCGCAGGCGTCAAGCACATGCATGCCTGATTGCGTGTCAAGCAGCGTGGCGGCCCGTTGTGCGCCTGCGTCTTGTACAGAGACCAGGCCATCATTAAAGCCGGGCAATTTCTCGACGCCGACAGGGTGTTTCAGCAGTAATGCTTCAGGCCATATCAATTGTGCTTCCATACCTTGTTCGGCAAGGCGTCGCTGATAAGCCATTATGCCGATTTTGCGCCGGTTGACGCGCAATGTCATCGGCGGATGCTGGTTGTTCGCAGCCAGGATGGCTTGAAAATTACCGGGATATTGGGTACGCAGCTTGTCGATCCACCATTGCGGGTGAGAATAAAAACTCACGTCTTTTTCGGTTGTTTTAGCGATCAATATTTCTTTACGGCGGATGAAATTACGTAAAACGGCATTGACCAATCCCTGAATTTTTTTGTTGCTGCTGAGTGCGCGCGATGCTGTGACAATCTGGTTGGTGATCGTGTAGACCGATGATTTACTGTATAGCAACTGGTACAGTCCGATCAATAACAGATAATATATCTTGCGGTCCTGTGGTTTTTTTTCAAGCAGATGAGCGAGAATTTCAGCGAGCTGGCCATGGTAGCGCAATACGCCGTAACTGAAATCCTGAATGGCGCCTTTTTGTTGCTGCGATAGTGCCGGATGCTTTTGCCAGCATTCCTGCAATAAGCCGGTCAGATTGGCGCCGCGTAAAACATGACTTACGATACCGGCGGCGATGAGCTGGGTTTTAACCATGATTATCCGCGGCAGTAGTGTCGATATCAAAATAATCTCCCGGATGTATTTCAAATCCGGTCAAAAATTCTGTCACCGATAATCGTTTGCCGCCGGACTTCTGAATAATTTCAAGCCGTATCAAGCCGGTACCGCAGGCGACAATAATGCCATTGTGCTCGATGGCTGTAACCTTTCCCGGTTGATCAGAATCGTGTGCGATGACGCTGGTCTGCCAGACTTTGATGGCCTGTCCTTGAAAAAACGTGTAAGCACCCGGTGCCGGATTGTAAGCACGAATGGCCCGGTCAATTTGTTCGGCTGGTTTGCGCCAGTCAATCAGTGCTTCATTTTTGTTGATTTTGTCGGCATAACAGGCCAGTGCTTCGTCCTGGGATACTGGTGTAAGCCGGTTTTGCTGTAACAGTGTCAGCGCTTGGATCATGGTCTGTGCACCCAGTTGGCTGAGCTTGTCATGCAGTGTTTGTGTGGTATCGTCGCATGAAATGACAATTGATTCTTTCAGCAGCATGACTCCCGTATCTAATCCGGCATCCATTTGCATAATGGTGATACCGGTTTCCTGATCGCCGGCCAGAATGGCTCTTTGAATTGGCGCTGCACCGCGCCAGCGCGGCAGTAGCGATGCATGTATGTTCAAGCAACCTAGTCGCGGTATTTTTAATACTGCCTCGGGCAGAATCAGGCCATAGGCGGCGACAATCATCAAATCCGCATCCATTTCATGAAGCTGCGCGTGTATCACCTGATTTTTCAGCGATTGCGGCTGCAGCAGTCTCAGGTTGTGCGTCTGAGCCAGAAGCTTAACGGCACTGGCGGTCATTTTCATTCCCCTGCCTGCCGGGCGATCGGGCTGTGTTAATACTAAAACAATATCATGATTTTCCTTGATTAATGCATCCAATGCCGTTGCTGCAAAAACAGGTGTTCCTGCGAATATTATTCTCATTGTGTTGTTTGATTTCAATCAATAACGCTGCGGGTGAGGCTGTATGCGTTTCATCGTATCGGCTTTTTCTGATGACATTACTTACATTGCGCTGCGCTGCCTTTTTTTGATTTTTGCTAAAACACGCGATAGCTTAAATGCTGACCAGTATTCGACAAAAACTTTGCCTTCGAGATGGTCCATTTCATGCTGAATGCATATGGCCAGCAATCCGGATGCTTCCAGCGTAAAAGGTTTGCCTTCGGCGTTCAATGCGCTGATCGTTACGGATTCGGCGCGTTTCACTTTGCCATATATGCCTGGTACGGATAGACAACCTTCTTCGTATTCGAGTGCGCCATGATGCGCGATAATTTCGGGATTAATGAGGGTATGCAATTGATCGTGTGTTTCGGATATATCGATAACGATAATGCGCTCATGCACGTCTACCTGTGTTGCAGCAAGACCAATACCGGGAGCGGCGTACATGGTTTCCGCCATGTTCTGAATTAATGTGCGTGTTTTTCCGGTGACCTCGGTGACAGGCGCTGCAACAGTATGCAGTCGTTCATCCGGATATTGTAGAATTTTTAGAATAGCCATAAAAAATGATTTAATTGAACAAACAGAATATTGATATAGATCGTATCATTGGCAAGCAATTTTGTGCGCGTTGAAATATTTTTCGTACTTGAGGTTATTATTTATATGCGTAAGCCTATTATATCTATAATCATCGGTCTAAGCCTGCTTTCCATTCCACCTGTTTATGCCGTCGGCGATAATCTGCTCAGATCGGATTCGCCAGAGCGTCATGTCGTAGTGCATGGTGATACCTTATGGGGGATCGCTGCGCGATTTCTGAAAGATCCCTGGCGATGGCCTGAAATTTGGGGGCTTAACCGTGATCAACTGAAGAATCCCCATCAAATATATCCTGGTGATGTGATTGTTTTGGAGAAAACATTAAGGGGTAACCGATTGCATTTGATCAAAGAAGACGAGAACCAGCGGATCGTCAAATTGTCGCCCAATGTACGGATTGAACCGGTCGATTCAAGCGCCATTCCTAGCATACCGGCTTCTGTGATTGAGCCGTTCTTGACACAGCCATTAGTGATTGAAAAGGATGGTCTGCTGCGAGCGCCTTTTTTATTGGGGACAAGCGATAGCCGGGTTGTCATGAGTGCCGGCAATACGGTCTATGCAAGTAATATGCCCTATGATCTGGGTAAGTTGTGGCAGATTTTCAGACCGGGAAAAGCACTAAAGGATCCTGATCTGAATAATCAGGTAATCGGTTATGAAGCGGAGTATTTAGGTAATGCAAGTGTTACCGCTTTTGATGAGATTAGTACCGCGATGATAACGTACTCGACACAGGAAATTTTGAAAGGCGATCGTCTTGTTCCCGCGCCGGGAGTCATTTTTAACAATTATGCGCCACATGCACCGGTTGTGCCGATTAATGGCCGTATCCTGTCAGTCTATGGCGGTGTGACAGAGATTGCCAAAGGTTCTGTTATAACCCTGAACAAGGGGGCGCGAGATGGTTTGGAAATGGGGAATGTACTTGCCGTCTATCGTAGGAGTCAGACTCGAATGCCGGATGGGAGAATGATAGCATTGCCTGATGAACGTTCGGGGTTAGTATTTGTGTTTCGTGTATTTGATCATGTATCTTATGCGCTAGTGGTTCAAAGCACAGGCTCAATCCTGATTCAGGATGCAGTTAAAAATCCGTAAAGGCGGTGGTAATAACAATAATTGTGTATCATGGGCACATTGGTGGAAAGAGATACGCGGCGATTGCCTCATTTTATCGATATACTTCGGAAGTAACAGCGTTAATTATAATCATTGAACAAGCCGGTATTTACCCAGAGACAATATTCGATCAAGTGCGGCTAGAGTGATTTATGAATCATGCGATTGATAATGCAGACATCGAATCCTGGTTGAAACTTTGTCTCATCAAAGGTGTTGGTGATGAATCCATACGCCGGTTACTGGTTGCATTTGGCAATCCGGCAGCGATTTTATCGGCGCCTGAAGCAGCGCTTGAACGGATAGTCAAGAAATCCATAGGCAAGCATATTAAACGTGGCGCCGAACCTGCGCGAGTTAACGCTGCGCTGAATTGGCTGAAAGATCCGGCGAATTCCATTGTTACGCTCGCTGAGTCTGATTATCCAGCGCAGTTACTGCATATCCAGGACCCACCGCCATTACTTTATTTTAAGGGAAATCGCGATCTGTTGATCAGGCCGGCTCTGGCGATAGTCGGCAGCCGCAATGCAACACCGCAAGGATTATCTAATGCCGAAGTGTTTGCCGAGTCCGCAAGCAATGCCGGATTTTGCATTATCAGTGGCTTGGCGCTCGGCATAGATACGGCGGCCCATCTTGGTGGTCTACGGGGTTCCGCGGCGAGTATGGCAGTGGTCGGCACGGGATTGGATATCGTCTATCCTGCAAAGAATCATCAGCTTGCACACAAGCTGGCCAGGAATGGGGCACTTATTTCTGAATTGCCGCTCGGAACGCCTGCGATCGGTAGAAATTTTCCCAGAAGAAATCGTATTATCAGCGGTATGAGCCAGGGTTGTCTGGTTGTCGAAGCCGCTTTGCGTAGTGGTTCATTGATAACGGCAAGGCAGGCTCTGGAACAGGGGCGCGAAGTTCTGGCAATACCCGGTTCTATTCATTCGCCATTATCTAAAGGCTGTCATTTATTGATCAAGGAAGGTGCCAAGCTTGTTGAGAGTATTCAGGATATCCTGGATGAGTTGAATTACGCTGTCCGTAACGGATGCCAGACGAAAAAAGATGGTCAGGCAAGTCGTACAGAAAGGATGACTCAAGACAAAATCAAACAATTTCCCGAAGATTCTTCCCAACCGGATGAAGGTGTGTTGTTACTCAAATGCCTGGGACATGATGTGATCGATATTGATACGTTATGTATACGAAGTGGCTTGACGGTTGAATCTGTATCCGCCATGCTATTAACACTTGAACTTAGCGGTTATGTTGCTTGTCTTCCGGGCGGTTGTTATCAAAGAATTGCGCGATAAATACAATAGTCAGTGACTGGAAAAAAGAATTAGAAAGCATATTTTATGGCTTATGACGTATGTTTTAAATGACGCAGGCCACCGGTTTCAGATGTATGATGGAATTTCCGTTCAATAAGATAAAGTAAATATATATTTACAACGATTAGACACTACGATGTTCGAAATACTTTATTATTTGTTTGAGAATTATTTTGATTCAGGAAGTTATCCTGATTCAGCAACGCTGACCCGCAAATTAACCATGGCAGGTTTTAATGATGAAGATATTCATCAAGCCCTTGACTGGTTATCGGATCTGGCGCAACAGGATAATGGCAGTTATCCAGAGTCGCTTGCTGAGAATAAGTCCGTTCGTTGCTTCAGTACGGTTGAAATGGAAAAAATCGACACTGAAGGTCGCGGTTTTATTATTTTTCTGGAACAATCCAAAATTATTAATCCACTGCAACGTGAGCTGCTGATAGATCGCGTTATTGCGCTGGAGGAAGGTTCATCAAGTCTTGAGAAAATTAAGCTCATCGTGCTGACTGAACTTTGGATGCATAATCAGTTATCGGATGATGCAGTCTTGGAAAAATTACTGATTGTCAGTGATGCGCATCACTGGCATTAAGTGTTATTTTTTCAGGCAATTAACGCAGTAATAATTTTCCGGGTATGAATGTGTTTGATAAAAAATATTTTTATTTTCCAGCTATTGTAGTGGCGCAGAAATTGACTGTGACTCGTTTTTATGCGAGGGGTCATGAGTAAAACGTTGGTCATTGCGGAAAAGCCATCTGTAGCTGCTGATATTACACGTGCGTTGGGTGGTTTTACCAAGCATACAGATTATTTTGAAAATGAGAATTATATTGTTTCATCTGCTGTAGGGCATCTGCTGGAACTTGTCGTACCCGAAGAATATGAGGTTAAACGGGGTAAATGGAGTTTTGCCCATTTACCGGTTATTCCGCCTCATTTTGACTTGAACCCCATAGAAAAAACGGCGTCTCGATTAAAACTTCTAACGAAGCTCATTAAGCGCAAGGATGTCGATGGCATCATTAACGCATGTGACGCCGGACGTGAAGGTGAATTGATTTTTTACTACATCATGCGCCATGTTCATAACAACAAGCCGATCAAGCGCTTGTGGTTACAGTCTATGACACCCGATGCGATCCGTGAGGGGTTTGAAAAATTACTGGATAACTCGGAAGTCCATTCATTGGCCGAGGCTGCCGTGAGCCGCTCGGAATCGGACTGGCTGGTCGGAATCAATGGTACACGTGCAATGACCGCCTTTAATTCTCAGGAAGGCGGTTTTCACAAAACAACGGTAGGACGTGTGCAGACTCCGACACTGGCAATTCTGGTTGAAAGAGAAGAAAAGATTAAAAAATTCAAGCCCAAGGATTACTGGGAAGTGGAAGGTGAATTTGTTGCCGGGAATGGTACTTATTACGGCAAATGGTTTGATGAGCAATTTAAAAGGGATAAAGCGGACAGTGAATTAAAAGCCGATCGGATCTGGGACCGAGAAAAAGCGGAGTTAATACGAACTAAATGTGAAGGAAAGCCGGGGATTGTCAGTGAGGAAAGTAAACCGTCAAAAGAGACATGTCCTCTGCTTTATGATTTGACAAGCTTGCAGCGCGACGCCAACAGCCGTTTTGGGTTTTCTGCCAAGGCGACGCTTGGGTTGGCGCAGGCTTTGTATGAAAAACATAAAGTGTTGACCTATCCACGAACAGATTCACGTGCTTTGCCGGAAGATTATTTGTTAACGGTCAAAGATACTTTAATTGGTTTTGAAGATACTGCGTATGCTGAGTTTGCCCGCAAAATTCTGGCCTCCGACTGGGTAAAACCGAATAAACGTATTTTCAATAATGCCAAGATTTCGGATCACTTTGCTATCATTCCTACATCTTTGAATCCAAAGAAACTGAATGAACCCGAGGCCAAGCTTTATGATCTCGTTGTTAAACGATTCTTAGCCATATTCTATCCCGCGGCCGAGTTTCTGATTACAACACGTATTACTCATGTTGAAGGCGAACCTTTTAAAACGGAAGGCAAAGTCATGGTTAATCCCGGATGGCAGGCCGTTTATGGTAAATCACTGCATGGTAAGAGTGAAGATGATGCGTCATTGGTTGTGGTTCAGCCGAGTGAATCGGTGGAGACAGCTAAAGTCAAAATTATCTCCAATCAAACCCGTCCTCCCGCGCGCTTCAATGAAGCGACATTGCTTTCAGCAATGGAAGGTGCTGGTAAATTCGTAGAAGATGAGGAATTGCGCGCGGCGATGAGTGCAAAAGGACTGGGAACGCCGGCAACGCGCGCAGCTATCATAGAAGGCTTGGTTACGGAAAATTATTTGCTGAGAGTCGGACGTGAGCTGCATCCGACTGCCAAGGCTTTTTCGCTCATTACGTTGTTGCGTGGTTTAAGGATACCGGAACTGATTTCCCCCGAACTGACGGGAAATTGGGAGTTTCAGCTGCGGCAAATCGAGAAGGGTGAACTCCGGCGCGATGCTTTTATGGAAAAAATTGCTGAAATGACGCGCCATATCGTTGGTCAAGCTAAGAGCCATCAGGGTGAAACAATTGAGGGTGATTTTGCTATGCTCAAGACGCCTTGCCCCAAATGCGGCGGTATAGTGCGTGAGACATATAAAAAATTCCGGTGTGAACAGTGCGATTTTTCCGTCTGGAAAATTCTAGCTGGGCGTCAGTTCGAAATTGATGAAATGGAAACACTGATCAAGCAACGCGAAGTCGGTCCGCTACAAGGTTTTCGCAGCAAGATGGGACGGCTATTCAATGCGAATATCAGGCTGACTGAGGATTTTGAAACGAAATTTGATTTTGGCAATGATACGGAAGAACTATCGTTTGTTGATTTTTCGGGTCAGCCTGCATTGGGAAAATGCCCATTGTGTCAGCACGCCGTTTATGAGCATGGTATGTTCTATGTATGTGAAAAGGCGGTTGGAAGTTCACGTACCTGTAGTTTTAAAATGAGTAAAATTATTCTTGAGCGTCCGATTGAACCGGACCAAGTGGTGAAGCTACTTGAAAAAGGAAAAACTGATTTGCTCAGTAAGTTTATTTCTAAAAAAGGCAGACCGTTCTCAGCTTATTTGATCAGGAATGCTGATGGTAAAATTGGATTTGAATTTGAGCAGAAAAAAACCAAAAAAGAAACTGAGGCCAGTGTGGCGGATACAACCGGAGCAAAAAACAAACAGGTAAAATCAAAGCCGACGAGCAGAAAAGCGGAAACAGCAAAATAAGTGCAACGTAAACGATTGAGAATGGTGGGGTCTTGAAACTGTGTTTATTGTATTGTGTGCTTAGGCCGTTAATTTACACGCCAGAACCTATAAGCCCGATTGATCGCGGAAGCCGATTATCGGGCTTTTGTCTTTTAGAAAATGTTAAGTATAGAAGTTAATGACGTATTTAACGACACCGCTGGAAGCTACGATAATCATGATCAGACCGCCAATAATGGCTGTGCCTTCAATGATAATGGAAAAAAAAGCGCGGCCGGTATTTTCGAACTCTTCCTCGCCAAATTGGTTTTTCCGGTTTTGTCGACGATTCTTTACCCATATTTGTAACCAAATTGCAACAGGGATGGCCAGTAGAGAAAACATTAAAATAATTTCTGCATCTTCCATGTAAAACATGTGTGGTCCTCTTAATTGTGAATATAGGGAAATTTATAATAGTAAAAGAATTCGTGCAATAGATTATTCACTGGATTATCTTAAAGATTGTTTGGAAATTTTGGATACAGGCGTTAACAGGCGGTTGGAAAACAATCTGCGTTGCCGCTGCGGCGTTAAAAACACAGATTCAGAATGCTCATGTTGAGAAGACTGGCTTGAAACAGGAATGTCCAAATAGCTTCTTATAGTTTAATCACCAGAATTTAAACTGAAAAATCCCGATCGCCGCACAAGCCGGACCGGCTATTCCTTCAATGAAAAAATAACGCCCGCCAGCGGCGGCAAAGTGATCATCAGCGAATGCGACAACCCCATCCACGGTTCACAGCTGGCGCTGATATGCCCGGCGTTACCCATATTGCTCCCGCCGTAATAAAACGAGTCGCTATTGAATCTTTCCAGATAAATGCCTTTTACCGGCACGCCGATGCGATAGTTTTCGCGTGGAACCGGGGTAAAGTTAAGTACTACAATCATAAACCGTCCGTCACGTGACTGACGCATGTAACTGATAATCGACTGGTCAGAATCGTGGCAATCAATCCAGGAAAAGCCTTCACTGGAAAAATCGAGCTGATACAGTGCAGGCGTGTTTTTATACAAGTGATTCAGATCTTTCAACGCAGCCTGTACCCCTGAATTTGCCTTGTTCGCAAGCAGCGGCCAGTCGAGTTCCCGGCTGACATCCCATTCAGCACTCTGTGCAAACTCATTGCCCATGAAATTCAGCTTTTTGCCGGGGTACGTCAACTGATAGGTGAACAGTAATCTTAGATTGGCAAATTTCTGCCATTGATCACCGGACATTTTATGGATTAAGGCCCCTTTGCCATGCACAACCTCATCATGGGAAAAAGGCAGCACGAAATTTTCGGTATACGTATAAAGCTGACTGAAAGTGAGCTGGTCATGGTGATAACGCCGATAGACGGGATCCTGCCGCATATATAACAGCGTATCGTGCATCCAGCCCATATTCCATTTCATCGAAAAACCCAGACCACCCACATAAGTCGGGCGCGATACCGCCGGCCAGGCGGTGGATTCTTCCGCCAGCGTCAATGCACCGGGAAATGCTTCATGCACCATAATGTTGAGTGCACGCAGAAAATCGATGGCATCCAGATTCTCCCGCCCGCCGAACGGATTGGGCAGCCATTCGCCTTCATTACGTGAGTAGTCCAGATACAGCATGGAAGCGACCGCATCGACCCGCAATCCGTCAAGATGGAATTCCGTCAGCCAGTAATGCGCACTGGATAACAGAAAAGATTTCACTTCGTTACGGCCGTAGTTAAAAATATACGTACCCCAGTCCTGATGATAACCCAGACGCGGATCTTCATGCTCATACAGCGCAGTACCATCAAAGCGCGCCAGTGCAAAAGCATCCAGTGGAAAATGACCCGGCACCCAGTCAAGAATCACACCGATCTGCGCCTGATGACAGGCATCGATAAAATATTTGAAATCGTCAGGAGAGCCATAACGGCTTGTCACAGCGAAATACCCGGTGGTCTGGTAGCCCCAGGATTCATCCAGCGGATGTTCTGAAACCGGCATCAGTTCGAGATGGGTATACCCCATTTCCAGCGCATAAGGAATCAGATGCTGGGCGATTTCCCGGTAATTATAAAAACGGCCGTCGGGATGCCGCTTCCATGAACCGGGATGGATTTCCAGAATATTCAATGGTGCGTGTAGCCAGTCCCAATGCACGCGCTTTTCCATCCATGCCCTGTCAGACCATGGATAGGTATGGTTTACGGGCGTCAATGCCGCCGTGTTTGGGCGCAACTCGAAACGTGTCGCATAAGGATCCGTTTTCAACAGGATTTCCCTACTATGACGGTTGCGTATTTCATATTTGTAAAGCGCACCGGGCGGCAACTCCGGAATAAACAATTCCCAGACACCGCTGCTATGATGCACGCCCATCGGGTGCATACGGCCATCCCAATGGTTAAAATCACCCACGACACTGACACGTTCGGCGTTAGGTGCCCACACCGCAAATCGCATGCCTTCTACTCCGGTATTGTGCACGCGATGCGCGCCCAACGTGCGATAAGCCTGATGCAGTTTGCCTTCATTAAACAGATAGAGATCGTGGTCGGTTACTTGCGATGAAAATGAATAGGCATCGTAAATCTCATAAATATGCTTTGACTGCGTTACAGGGTCCTGTGTTTCTATACGCAATCGGACGGGTATCGACGGCGATTCCATACCCTGCCACTCATAAATCCCTTCGGCATGAATACGCATCATCGGCTCAAAACCCTGCGCCGTTTTAACCAAGACTGCATGGACGCGAGGCTGAAAAGCCCGCACCCGGTAATCATGGGCTGTCTTGTGTATCCCGAGATAAGCGAAAGGGTCATGCAATCGCCCGCCCAAAAGCGCATCCTGAAGCGGGTCTCGGGATGCAGATAACGATGCGTGTTTTAAGATATCGGAAGACATGTGGAAATTATAATATAACCGCGTTTAGGTTTGCCTATTTACTGATATCATAGTACCGTAATGCCTTGTGATACCCGTTGGATCTGGTGTTTAACGGAAAAATTACCCCTATTTGAACAGGAGGTCATCGATGGAACAGCAGTATGCACTGAATAATGTTCCCAACAAAATCACATGCAACACCATCGCGCTGATATTGGCCGGCGGTCGCGGCACACGACTGAAGCAGATGACCGATTGGCGTGCCAAGCCTGCCGTACCTTTTGGCGGCAAATTCCGCATCATCGATTTTCCATTGTCAAACTGCGTCAATTCCGGCGTGCGTCAAATCAGTGTCCTGACACAATACAAGGCGCAAAGCCTGATTCAGCATATCCAGCGCGGCTGGAGTTTTCTGGACGGGCGTTTCAATGAATATGTCGAATTGGTGCCGGCACAGCAGCAGATCAAGGAATCCTGGTATCAGGGAACAGCCGACGCGGTATTCCAGAATCTCAGCATACTGCATCACCATGACAATGATTATGTGTTGATTCTGGGCGGGGACCATGTCTACAAAATGGACTATGGCAAATTACTGGCCGAGCATATCGACAAGAAAGCTGATCTGACCGTCGCCTGCATCGAAGTTCCACTGGAAGAAGCGAGTGCATTCGGCATCATGGGCGTTGACGACGACTGGCGCGTAACCAGCTTCACTGAAAAACCGGAAAACCCTCAACCTATGCCCGGCCATCCGGATAAAGCGCTTGTCAGTATGGGCATTTATGTTTTCAATACGGCGTTCCTGTTTGAGCAACTGATCCGCGACCACGAAACCGAAACTTCGTCACATGATTTCGGCAAGGATCTGATTCCCTATCTGGTGCCGCGTCATCGTGTCTTCGCACACCGGTTCCGGGACAGCTGCGTCAATATGGTTGCAGGCGTGCCGTATTGGCGTGATGTCGGCACAGTGGACGCCTACTGGGAAGCCAATATCGATCTGACGACAGTAACACCGGAATTGAATCTGTATGATAACAGCTGGCCGATATGGACTTATCAGGAACAATTACCGTCAGCAAAATTCGTTTTCGATGACGAAGACCGGCGTGGTCAGGCGCTGGATTCCATGGTATCCGGCGGGTGCATTATCAGCGGCGGTACGGTATGGCGTTCCCTGCTTTTTTCCAATGTACAGGTGCGCAGTTACAGCAGGGTCGAGGATTCGGTTATCCTGCCCAATGTCGATATCGGCCGGAATGCGCATCTGAAGCGTGTAGTGGTTGAAAAAAACTGCAAAATTCCGGAAGGCCTCAGAGTCGGCTTCGATACCGTTGAAGACAGCAAACAGTTTTATGTGACTGAAAAAGGCATAACGCTGATCACACCTGAAATGCTCGGACAGCGGACACATTACCATGGCTGATTTTATTGCATGAAAAAAATTGAACTCGTCTTGCTGTGGCACATGCATCAGCCCGATTATCGTCATCACGATACCCGGCAATTTGAAATGCCCTGGGTGTACCTGCACGCCATTAAGGACTACACCGATATGGCCTATCATCTGGAATCGCACCCCGGAATCAAAGCGGTCGTCAATTTCGTACCGGTGCTTCTCGATCAGCTGGAAGACTACGTCGAGCAATTCGCTTCAGGGCAGATACGCGATCCTTTGCTGCGCCTGCTGGCTACACCGGATCTGGCAACGATTTCCCGCGAAGACCAGGAACGCATCCTGACCAATTGTTTCAAAGGCAATCACAATACCATGCTCAAGCCTTACCCGGCTTATGCGCGCCTGCATGATCTATACGATACGTTGCAGTACAAGAATGCAGCCGGGTTGGTCAATTTCTCGGAACGTTACCTGGCCGATCTGCTGGTATGGTACCACCTTGCCTGGACAGGCGAGAGTGTGCGGCGTCACAGCGAGATCATCATGCAGTTGATCACAAAAAGCGAGGGTTTCAGCCATGCCGAAAGAATGCAGCTTTTCGATCTGATCGGCGCATTGATATCAGAATTGATACCGCGTTACCGCAGGCTCGCCGAGAAGAAGCAGATCGAAATCTCGACAACTCCGCATTATCATCCGCTGGCACCATTGTTGATTGATTTTGCTTCTGCGCGTGAAAGCGTTGCCGATGCAACCCTGCCCGCCAGCTATGCCTACCCCGGTGGACGCAGCCGTGTGGCGTTTCATGTAAACAAAGCCATAACCAGCCATGCCCGGCGTTTTTCCACAAAACCGGCTGGTATCTGGCCTGCTGAAGGCGCAGTGTCATCCGCACTGATACCGATCCTGGCGGAATCCGGCTGCCAATGGTGTGCCAGCAGCGAAAGCGTGCTGATCAACAGCCTGCTGCACCGATCTTCCGCACATGACACACTGTCCGACCGTAATCACTATTTGTACCGCCCCTACCGCATCCAGACGAAAACAGGCGACGTCATCTGCTTTTTCCGCGATGACCGGTTATCCGACCTCATCGGCTTTGAATATGCTAAATGGTATGGACGGGATGCGGCTGAACATTTCGTCGATATGCTCGAACAGATAGCCCTGCATGCCGGCCCTGAAGGAAATATCGTCAGTGTGATTCTGGATGGCGAAAATGCCTGGGAATATTATCCCTATAACGGATTTTTCTTTCTCGATGACCTGTATACACTGTTGGAAAACCATCCTGCCATCGGCACCACGACGTACAGTGACTATATCGCTTCAACAGGGCATTTGGACAACATTGTGCAATTACCTGCACTGACGGCAGGCAGCTGGGTATACGGATCATTTTCGACCTGGATCGGCGACCCGGAAAAAAACCACGCCTGGGATCTGCTGTGTGCAGCCAAACAAAGTTTTGACCTGGTCATGCAAAGCGATCGATTGTCGGAGGAAGAAAAAGCCGAAGCGGAACTGCAACTTGCTTCCTGTGAAAGTTCTGACTGGTTCTGGTGGTTTGGCGATTATAACCAGGCCAGTACAGTAACCCGGTTTGATCAGCTCTACCGTGATAATCTGGCGAACCTGTATCATCTGTTGAGACTACCGGCCCCCGCAACACTGGCCGAGCCGATCAGCAAAGGCGATGAATATGCCGAAGAAAGCGGCGTCATGCGGCGGTCATCATGAAAACGAACCGGCGACATACCGTGCATCCGCCATAAATAATATCTATCCGGCAGCCATTCATTCAATGGCTGATTCAAGCGTTCAGGCGTATATCGTTACAGACTGCATTTCCAGTAGGAGTTTCACATGCCCCGACCTGTATCATTGCTTTTTGGTGTTCATGCGCATCAGCCGATCGGTAATTTTCCCGAAGTTCTGGCGGATGCGCATCAACGTTGTTATAAGCCTTTTCTGGAAGTGTTGTTCCGTTATCCCGATTTTCATTTCGCAGTTCATTTCTCGGGATGGCTGCTCGATTATTTATGTGCGCATTTTCCGCAGGACATGGCCATGCTGACGGAAATGGTCCGCCGCGGTCAGGTCGAGCTTTTCGGTGCCGGCGAAACCGAGCCTGTGCTGGCAGCCATACCCGCCCGTGACCGTACAGGACAAATCGAAACCTTTTCCGGAAAACTGGAAACAAAGTTCGGCCAGCGGCCCAGTGGTGCCTGGCTGACAGAACGGGTATGGGACTCAACCGTCGTGCCCGCGCTGGCAGCGTGCGGTATTCGGTATGTGATTGTTGACGATTACCATTTTCTCTGCACCGGCAAAACCACCGGACAACTCAACGGTTTTTTTACAACGGAAGAAGATGCCTGCAGGTTGGATATTTTCCCGATATCCGAAACATTGCGCTACAAACTGCCTTTTTCACCTGCGGACGAGGCAATCGCGCATATTGAATCACTCGCAACCGGAAATGTAGGTGATCAATCTATTGCCGCGATTTACTTCGACGATATCGAAAAATTCGGCATATGGCCGGAAACTTATGCATGGGTCTATGAGCAAGGCTGGCTTGAACAGTTTATTCAAGGCATCCTATCCTCGCCGAAAGTAACGCCGCGGCATTACCGCGATTATCATACTGCCGGAAGAACTAAAGGTATCGTTTATCTGCCCACTACTTCGTACATCGAAATGAATGAGTGGACGTTGCCGGCAGAATCCGCCCGGATATACACTGATCTGGTGAAACAATCCAAAGCATCCGGCGGGTTTGAACGCAATAAAGCTTTTTTACGCGGCGGTATCTGGAAAAACTTCCTCTCGCGCTACCCGGAATCCAACTGGATGCACAAGCGCATGCTCGCCCTGTCCGAACGGCTGGCCGTGCTGCCGGAAAACCCGAATACTGGCGAAATGCAGTGGAAACTGTATGCCGCTCAGGCGAATGACGCCTACTGGCATGGCCTGTTTGGCGGTCTGTATCTGCCGCATCTGCGGCGCGCCATCTACAATAGCCTGATTGATTTGGAAGCGATGCTCGACCAATACGCGCCGCGTGCAAACCGCATCACCCAGGATATCGATTTTGATGGCATCGACGAAACCTGTCTGCAGAATGGCATTCTGCAAATCATTCTGAAACACGATCCATCCGCCGGCATTGCCGAATTCGATGCCTATGACCTGAAGCATAATTTTGGCGATACTTTGCGCCGCCATTATGAAGACTATTTTCACAAAGTACAGTTGTGCGATGAGCATTCGCCGAATGATGACACTGGTTCCGGCAGCACCAGCCATTCTGCCGATTCGGGCAGCGGTATCGCTTCGGCGCATGACCGCATTGTCAGCAAGCACAACATCCATGCAGCAGACCTGGAACCGGACAATCACGCCCGTGCACTGTTCATCGACCGGATCAACAATACATTGATCGAATACCGGTACATGGATTCCGGTGCAAACAGCATCCGCTTTCAGGCTCGGTATGAATCGGCGCTGATTGTTAAGCAGCTGGAACTCTTAAATAACCGATTACAGGTAACCTACCGTTTTACAGGCGGTTTAAAACACAGCTTCAGTACCGAAATCAACCTCGCCATGCCGAGCTGCGACGGACCGGGTGGTCGCTTCATGGTCCGGAACGAACCGACCGGCGGCTTCGGCCAGCCGTTTGCATTGCCGGACCTGACCGAAATCACACTGGACGACGATACATTGCAGGGCAGTCTTCTGCTCAAATCATCTATCCCTGTCCGGTTTTCTACGCAACCACTTTTTACAGTGTCGCAGTCCGAACAAGGTTTTGAAAAAATCATGCAGGCGGTTACCCTGTTGCTGACATGGCCCGTTGAAACCGGGGAATTCATCCTTTCACTGGATGCTTCCCGCAGATAGCAATGGATATTCTGCTTGTCAAACCTAAGCGGCTGATTCGTTTTTACATTTACATAGCGCTATGACTTCGTTAACGCAATCATCCGCCTGGTTGGCATTAAAAGCGCACCAACCTGCAATCGCCAAACAGGTAGTATGCGATCTATTCAAACAGGATGCACACCGTTTTGAGCGATTCTCCCTGATATTCGGCGATATGCTGGTCGATTTTTCCAAGCAACCCATCACCGGTGAAACAATTAGCCTGCTGCTGGCGCTGGCCCGGCAACAGGGCATGGAGAATCGGATTACCCAACTGTTTCACGGCGCGCGTATCAACAATACCGAAGATCGTCCGGCGCTGCACACTGCCTTGCGCAGCAAGGAACCTGTCATGCTGGAAGGCGAGGATGTAACGCTGAAAATCAATGCCGTACTCGAACACATGGCAATATTCACCGACAAAATTCGCAACGGTGATCACACAGGCTATAGCGGCAAACCGATCACCGACATCGTCAATATCGGCATCGGCGGCTCCGATCTCGGGCCCTGCATGGTCACCGAAGCACTCAAACCTTATGGCTCTTCCCGCCTCAAGCCACATTTTGTTTCGAACATCGATGGCACTCAGCTCTACGAAACACTGCAATTACTCGATCCGGCCACGACGCTGTTCATTATCGCCTCGAAAACGTTCACAACACAGGAAACCCTGGCCAATGCGCATTCCGCACGCAGCTGGTTTCTTGCACAAGGCGGACGTGAGCAGGATATCGCGCGCCACTTTGTCGCGGTATCCACCAACCGTGCGGCTGTCGAGAAATTCGGCATCGACCCCGGCAATATGTTCGAATTCTGGGACTGGGTGGGCGGTCGTTATTCGCTGTGGTCCGCTATCGGTCTGCCCATTGCATTGACGATCGGGATGAATCATTTCCGTGCACTGCTGGATGGCGCAAACGCCATGGATCGGCATTTCCACAATACGCCACTGGAAAAGAACATACCGGTTATGCTCGGTCTGATCGCCATTTGGCAGATCAACTTTCTTGGCATCACATCACATGCCATCCTGCCATATGACCAGTACCTGCACCGCTTTCCGGCGTACCTGCAGCAGCTCGAAATGGAAAGCAACGGCAAGCGGATTGACCGCGACGGCAAAGCAATTGACTATGCAACCGGAACCGTCGTCTGGGGAGAGCCCGGAACCAATGGCCAGCATGCGTTCTATCAATTGCTGCATCAGGGTACAGCATCGATTTCCGCCGATTTTATCGCCCCTTGCCAGAGCCAGCATCCGATTGGCAATCACCACCAGTTGCTGCTTGCCAACTGCTTTGCTCAGACACAGGCGCTGATGTGCGGAAAAAACGAGCGTGAAGTCAGGCTTGAGTTGGAAACCGGCAACTTGCCTATTAAATGGCAGGAAAAGCTGATCCCGCACAAAATACACCCCGGTAACCATCCCGTCACTACGATTCTGTTCAGAAAACTCGATCCCGCAATGTTGGGCATGCTCATTGCACTTTATGAACATAAGGTCTTTGTACAAAGCGTGATCTGGAATATCAACCCATTCGATCAATGGGGCGTTGAACTCGGCAAGCAACTGGCCGGTAAAATACTGCCGGAACTGGCGCATGATCAACCGGCTGCGTCGCATGACAGTTCGACGAATGGGCTGATCAATTTTTACAAACAATACCGTTAGGCATGTCAAGCACTGTACCCATTCCTTTACCTGTTCCTTCACGCAATGAGCCGCGTATACTCTTTATCACACCCGAAGTTTTTCCGCTCTGCAAAACCGGCGGACTCGGCGATGTCAGCGCATCACTTCCCGCGGCGTTACGCGCGCTGCGTATGGATGTCAGGCTGCTGATCCCGGGCTATCCACAAGTATTGACCGGGCTGAAACCAAAACGGAAAGTTGCCGTATTCGAGCATCTTAAATACTTTCCGCCATGTGTACTCCGCGCGGCAAAACTGCCGGTCAATGACTCCAGCAGTATCCCGGTATTCATTATCGACTGCCCGGAGTTGTATTCACGAGAAGGCGGTCCCTACCAGGATCCGGCGGGACAGGACTGGCCGGATAATGCCTGGCGGTTCGGGTTGCTCGGCAAAATCGGCGCCATCCTGGGCAGCGATGCCAGCCCACTGAAATGGCAGCCGCACATCGTGCACTGCAACGACTGGCAAAGCGGCCTTACTCCGGCCTACCTGCATTTTCATCCGGGCCGTAAAGCAGCGTCGGTGATGACAATCCACAACCTTGCCTTCCAGGGCAATTTCCCGCCGGAAAATGTCGCCCGCCTGGGATTGCCCGCCAGCAGTTACGACATGCACGGCATAGAATTTCACGGTCGGATGTCTTTTTTAAAGGCAGGGCTTTATTACGCCGAGCATATCACCACGGTCAGTCCCAATTACGCCAGGGAAATCCAATCCGAACCGCTCGGTTTCGGCCTGCAGGGACTGCTGTCGGCACGGCGCGAACAGTTGACCGGCATCATCAACGGCATAGACGAGACCCTCTGGAATCCTGCCAGAGACCCTTATATCGTCAGCCATTACAGCCACACCGATCTGTCGGCCAAAGCAATCAACAAACGGGTGCTGCAGGAGACAATGGCACTTGCGCTGGACGACACTGTACCGCTATTCGCCGCAATCAGCCGTATCACGCATCAAAAAGGCTTCGATCTGTTGCAGCAGGTCGCCCCGCAACTCGTCAAAATACCCGTGCAACTGGTGATATTGGGCAGCGGCAACGCGGAAATGGAAAAAAGCCTTACCGCGCTTGCGCAGGCGTATCCGGGAAAAATCGCCGTGCACATTGGCTATACCGAAGCATTATCGCACCTGATCGAAGCGGGCGCCGATTGCTTTCTGATGCCCTCACGTTTCGAACCCTGCGGTCTGAATCAGATGTACAGCCAACAATACGGCACGCTGCCACTGGTGCACGCCACCGGCGGACTCGTCGATACTGTCGTGGATTGCACACCGGCTACGCTGAATGACGGCAGCGCGACAGGTTTTGTGTTTCATCTGATGACCGCGGAACAATTGCTCGCCACGATCCGGCGTGCTGTGGAACTGTTCAAGGACACTGCAACATGGCGCACGCTGCAGCAGAACGGCATGGCAAAAGACTTCAGCTGGCGCATCAGCGCGGCTGCCTACCGGCGGATTTACCGGATGCTTGCCTAGCAGATCGTTTTTTCAAGATTGTTAATGTTTCTTGTTTTGCCGCCAGTATTCGAATCTCCTTATTTATAATTTATCGGCTAATCGGTTTATATCGTATTCGTTTCGGTTTCGCGCCTTCTTCGCCCAGGCGCTTGACTTTGTCCGCTTCATACTCATGGTAGTTGCCGTTGAAGAATGTCCACTGCGAATCGCCTTCTGCTGCAAGGATATGCGTGGCGATGCGGTCGAGGAACCAGCGGTCGTGCGAGATGACGAGCACGCAGCCGGCAAATTCGAGCAGCGCGTCTTCGAGTGCGCGCAGCGTTTCTACATCAAGATCGTTTGACGGTTCGTCGAGCAACAGTACATTGCCGCCTGCGATCAGGGTTTGCGCGAGGTGTAGGCGTCCGCGTTCGCCACCGGAGAGCTGGCCGATAATTTTCTGCTGGTCGCCGCCCTTGAAGTTGAAACGGCCGAGATAGGCGCGGGCAGGAGTGGTGTATTTGCCAACCGTTAATAGGTCGTTGCCGCCGGATATCGCGTCAAACACGGTTTTGTCGTTTTCCAGCGTGTCGCGTGCCTGGTCGACATGCGCGATGTAGACGGTCGGGCCGATTTTAACTTCGCCGGAATCAGGTTGTTCCTTGCCGGTAATGAGCTTGAACATTGTCGATTTGCCCGCACCGTTTGGACCGATGATGCCGACGATCGCGCCGGGTGGAATGGTGAAGCTCAGACTGTCGATCAGCAACCGATCACCATACGCCTTGGATACGCCCTTGAATTCGATGACGTCGTTACCGAGCCGTTCGCCAACCGGGATGAAAATTTCCTGCGTTTCGTTGCGTTTCTGGTATTCCTGCGAATTGAGTTCGTCGAAACGCGCCAGACGCGCTTTGGATTTAGCCTGACGACCTTTCGGATTTTGCCGTACCCATTCGAGTTCTTTCTTCATCGCCTTCATGTGCGCGTCGATCTGCTTACTTTCCTGTTCCAGCCGGGCTTCTTTCTGCTCGAGCCAGCTCGAATAATTGCCTTTCCATGGAATGCCATGCCCGCGGTCAAGTTCCAGTATCCATTCGGCGGCATTGTCGAGAAAGTAGCGATCGTGCGTGACGGCGACCACGGTGCCGGGAAAGCGCACCAGAAACTGCTCGAGCCATTCGACTGATTCGGCATCCAGATGGTTGGTCGGCTCGTCGAGCAGCAGCATGTCGGGTTTTTCGAGCAGCAATTTGCATAAGGCTACACGGCGTTTTTCACCGCCGGACAGATTCTTGACGACGGCATCCCACGGTGGTAGGCGCAAGGCGTCAGCGGCAATTTCCATCTGATTCTCGGTATCGCTGCCCGCGGTAGCCAATATCGCCTCCAGTCGTGCCTGTTCTTCAGCGAGTGCGTCAAAATCCGCGCCTTCTTCCGCATATGCGGCGTACACTGCGTCGAGTTTCTGCTGCGCCTCGATGATTTCTCCCATGCCGGCTTCGACTTCCTGGCGCACGGTATGCTCGGGATCTAGCTGTGGTTCCTGCGGCAGGTAACCGATGCGGATATTGGACAATCGCTGCACTTCGCCGTCGAATTCGGTATCCGCGCCAGCCATGATGCGCAATACGGTGGATTTACCGGAGCCATTCAAACCGAGCAGACCGATTTTTGCGCCGGGAAAGAAACTCAGTGAAATATCCTTGATGATTTGACGTTTGGGTGGAACGATTTTGCTCACGCGGAGCATGGACATGACATATTGGGCCATTTAGTTAGTTCTTTTAGAATGAGTGTGAAAAAAACAAATTGTGATGAATAACGAGGCAGAGTTTAACCCAGCTTCCCTGGCAATGAAAGCGCGTGGCTCAGAACCTGTGCAATAGAAGATGAATGCTGTTCATACGTCGGATATACGTTGGAGCGAGACAAATTTACGGTTTTCATCGACAACCAGTTCGAAAATGCCATGAACGCCATTTGTTTGTACTACAGAACGCAGAATATTGGCGGGGAAACGAACAGTCCGGCCATCCATGGTGCGGGCCACCACCATGCTTATGTTACCTTCGTAATAATGAATGAGCTGTTGTGACGATATATTGAGTGTGACTAGCAGACGCTGATGCATTGTGTTGTACGGAAACTATGCTGACGATGATATGGGCAAAATCATATCAAATGGCAAGAAAACAGGTTATGTTGTTATTCCAAGCGGGATGAACCCGGGAAATCTTGCAGTGGCGGTGCTCTGGACGATCGCGATGGCCGTTGCATTAATCGCATTGATTGTACTGCCGGCTGAAGTGTTCGGATCATCCGTTGGTTACTTTTCTTCTGCGGTAATGCCGAAAGACTGTTGTTCACGCGTACTCGACCTGAAACTTGTCATTTCCTGATGGCGTGTCCGGCCAGTGTTTTGCCAAGGTTCCAGATTGAACCGGGTACTTTGTGTGTTTCTGCGATTGTATGATCGAATGCTGCGAGTATATTTTGGCAGTCTTTATCGGTCAGATTAAGTGGTGGCAATAATTTTACGACATTCATACCGTGACCCGCAACCTGGCTCAGAATGCGATGTTCCTTGAACAGTGGAATTGTAATCATCTGGCAGAACAAGCCTTTATTGGCTGTTTCCAGCATTGCCCAAGCGGCTTTGAGCGACAGACTCCGGGGGGCATGGAATTCGACTGAGATCATCAATCCTTTGCCGCGTGCTTCCTGGAGAAATTCATATTTTCCGGTCATCGCGTTAATACCATCGATGATGGTTTTGCCTCTTCTGGCGCTATTTTCAATCAATTTCTCGTCTTCGATGACTTGCAATGTCGCCAGACCGGCGGCCATCGCCATATTGTTTTTGGAAAAAGTCGATCCGTGTACGACTGCGCGGTCCATACGATTGAATACCGTATCCATGACAGCTTCGGTCATGGCAACACCGCCGACCGGTATGAATCCACCAGATAATGCCTTGGCCATCAGAATCATGTCCGGTTTGACGTTCCAGTGATCAATCGCCCAGAATTTTCCGGTTCTGCCGATACCGGTCTGAATTTCGTCGGCGACAAACAGTGTGCCGTACTGACGGCAAAGTCGTTCGACACCGGGCAGGTAATCATCGTCGGGTACATTGACGCCTTTGCCCTGAATCGGCTCCAGAATGAATGCCGCGACGTTTTTATGGCGCAGTGCATTTTCCAGTGCATCCAGATCGTTAAAAGGCACAGATTCACAGTCGGGTAGTAAAGCGCCAAAACCATCCCGGAAAATTTTTTCACCGTTGAGAGATAACGAACCCAGCGTTAAACCATGGAAACTGTGTTCGCAATACAAAATCTGAGGCCGTCGAGTTGCATACCGTGCAAACTTGATCGCGGCCTCGACAGCTTCAGAGCCTGAATTGCAGAAAAACATGCGATTTAGATTATTCGGCACGGTCTGCAGAATTTTTTTGGCGAGCAGACCGCTTAAAAGTGATACATCCATCTGCACCAGATTCGGCAACTCCGATGTCAGTGTTTCCTGCAAGGCCCTGATTACCGTTGGATGATTGCGCCCAACCGCAAAGACACCAAACCCGCTCAAGAGGTCGAGGTATTCATTACCTTCGTAATCATACAGGTACTGTCCCACAGCGCTTTTATAGTTGCGATTGTAACCAATGGTTTTTAAGACCTTGACCATCTGATTATTGAGATGCTTCTCATGCAGTTCAAATTTCTCAGTGTGGTGATTTTCTAGCAGTGTGGAAATACTGAAGGACATAAATAAAACTCGCTCAATGGGGCTAAACAGCCTTGAAAATTAAAAGATTATGTTGACCAAAGTATGCTGTTCTTGTCAGACATGAAAAACATAGGGGTAAGTAATATTGATGATTTTCAGAAGGTTGCCGGGTTGTTGGTATGATGGAACGGATAATATTATTGTTGCTCGCACAATAGTATTAAACGCGTTGTAACGCAAGTCGAAATTAAAGAATTAGCATGAAAATAAGCGTTCAGTCTTAAGTGTCGGCTGGGCCGGATCGGTTGTAACTGGTCCGATAATACGGAATCGGGTTTCAGGTGTGTGCAAACGGTATAGGGATTAATTGCTTATTTATCAGCAGCGGTAATATGATTGAATCTAAGGGTTTCCATTAGGAAAAAACAATAGTTTCCCCAATATACGCATTGTTTAGAGTCCGTTAGTATGGCAGCGTGTTAACTTACTTGGAGTTATTGCTACTATGAAAACAGGAAAATCTCTGATCGTATTTTCATTGCTGGCCTTCTTTTTGAATACCGGTTTATCGGTCAATGCCTTTGCGTCAGATGGAGCTGCCGCGATGCAATTGGTCAATCGGGCAGGCAATAGTAGCCATGTGGATCATATTGCAATAGCTGAGCAGTACAGACGTCTGGCCGGAGAAATGCAGACTAAAAGAGATGAGCAAGTGGAAATTCTCAGGAACAAACCCAACACAAGCTTCCTCGGTAGGAATGGAAAATATCTCAAGTCACGTATTGTCAATAAAATTTATGAATATGATCAGGTTGCTCAGGAGAATCTGGCAAAAGCCGCTTACCATAGCGCAATTGCTGCCGAGCAGGCATCCAGGAATTCTGCCGGACAATCCGGTCAAATGAATAAAGCAAAGGTCATGTCAAACGAAACCGGTGGTTTGTAAGAAACAGCATCGTCAAATGTATGCCTCGTGTAAGCCGCTTAAGAATGATTTCTTGGCGGCTTATTTTCTTGCTTTTCGGGTTCCGCCGCATTTATAAATCGCACTTTATTGCACAGATATCGTGCCCTTTCATTTACGGAGATTAAGGTTATGCCGGTAAAAACAGGAAGTTTTATTATTTCTCAACTACCTGTGTCAGGAATAAGATACTGGGTAATTCTGATCATATTCGCATTACTGACAGCGTGTGCTTCGACGAATACGCTGCCGTTAGCGGGTCTCTCCGAATCCGGTGTTGCGTCTGAAGATATTGAGAACCAGGATCATGAAGCTTTAGCCGGTAAATATGAAAATCTGGCTGCTGAAATGCAGGCTAAGGTACAGGAACAAAGAGAAATCTTGGAGAAGAATGTCTTTCCAACACATTTTGGCAAGACTCAGAGAAGCGCCAAGTCGCGTATCGAATTCAAAATTCGGCAGTATGAGCAGGCTGCCGAGGAATATGATGAAAAAGCCGCTTTTCACAAAGCGATGGCGCATGAATTAGCTGCCCGGGAATCCGTTGCAGAATCGAAAACAGCATCTGGAAACATGCAGCTGGAGAAAGCTAAAATCATTTCATCACCGGAGAATACAGGCCAATTTTAAGCGGCGGTTTCTACCTTAACGGCCTCTTACGATCTGCTAATTAATGGTCGCAATGGGGTTAATAAAAACATACGTCCGCATGCTCATAGCTACGTCACGTCAGCAATTGTTCTATTGTTTTTTGATAAATCCGGGATAATCGCTCAATATCGGCCACTTCCACATGCTCATCCAGTTTATGGATCGTCGCATTGCGGGGACCGAATTCAATAACCTGCGGGCAGATATCCGCAATAAACCGACCATCGGAAGTTCCGCCCGAAGTGGAGAGTTCCGGTTCGATACCGGTAACCTGTGCTATGGCAGCCGACATGGCATTGGCAAGTTCCGCTTTGGGAGTCAGAAAAGGTTTTCCGGATAATTCCCATTGAAGATCATAATCCAGTTGATGACTGTCCAGTATTGCATGGACTTGGGATTGCAGCGATTCAACCGTGCTGGCTGTTGAAAAACGGAAATTAAAAATCAGGCTGACAGTACCGGGAATAATATTTGTTGCGCCTGTTCCCCCGTTGATATTGGAAATATGCCAAGTAGTTGGTGGGAAATATTCATTGCCGTTGTCCCATGCGATTCCAGCCAGTTCGGCGATAGCGGGCGCAACGAGATGAATCGGATTTCTGGCCAGATGCGGATAGGCAATATGCCCCTGGACACCGTGCACGGTCAGATAGCCGGAAAGTGAACCGCGGCGGCCGTTTTTAATGGTGTCGCCAAGTTGGTTGACGCAGGTGGGCTCGCCGACAATGCAATAATCCAGTTTTTCATCACGCGCTTTGAGTGTCTCCACAACTTTTACCGTACCATGGATGGCAGGGCCCTCTTCATCGGAAGTAATCAGTAGTGCGATAGAACCGTTATGATGCGGATGTTGCGTGACAAATGCCTCGATTGCGGTAATAAATGCGGCCAGCGATGCTTTCATGTCAGCCGCTCCGCGTCCGTAAAGACACCTATTGCGTATGACGGGCGTAAATGGGTCGCTGGTCCATTGTTCCAGTGGCCCGGTTGGCACTACATCGGTGTGGCCTGCAAAGCATATTACCGGTGAGGCATTGCCGCGTCTTGCCCAAAGATTGTCAACTTCGCCGAAACGCATCTTTTCGATATGAAATCCCATTTTCTCGAGCCGTTGCGTTAATAGTTGCTGGCAGCCGGCATCGTCTGGCGTTACTGAACGGCATGCAATTAAATGTTGAGTTAATTCCAGAGTGTCATTGGACATACAAAATCCTTGTTATTTTTAAAAGACGGGTCGTCTGTCATAAAGAAGTGTATCGAATCGGCAACACTTGATTCAAAAAAAATCAATTTGCGTGTAGGATGAGTGCAATTATCATGTAAATTTGTAGCTTATCGGTTGTTTGTGGATTCTACACATGTGGCGTGATTCTTGCACTTGGATATGCCACGTCGCTACGTCATGAAGATGAACAGAATTAAAACCTACATTTACCGCCGGACCGAATTCATTCAATCAAGGGGAAAAAGATGCTCCTGACACTATTTATACTGCTGGCTATTGTAGCCTTGATTTTATATGTACCTGTGATGCGCCGTCTGATTGTTTCAAATCAGGTACTGAAACTGTTTCGTAAAATGCTGCCACAGATATCGCAGACCGAGCAGGAAGCGCTCGATGCCGGTACCGTCTGGTGGGATGGTGAGTTGTTCAGCGGTAAACCGGATTGGAATAAGTTGCTGGCCTATCCCAAGCCGCAATTGAGTGCTGAGGAGCAGGCATTTCTCGATGGTCCGGTTGAGCAACTCTGCGACATGCTGGATGAATGGAAAATCACGCATGATCTGAAAGACCTGCCGACGGAAGTCTGGCAGTTCATCAAGGAAAATGGTTTTTTTGGTCTGATTATTCCCAAACAATACGGTGGATATGGGTTTTCTGCGCTGGCGCATTCCGAAGTCGTCATGAAAATCGGCTCTCGCAGCGGCACTGCCGCAGTCACTGTCATGGTGCCGAATTCCCTGGGTCCGGCGGAATTGCTGCTGCACTATGGTACCGAGGAACAGAAAAACTATTATCTGCCACGGCTGGCGAAAGGATTGGAAGTGCCCTGTTTTGGCCTGACTGCGCCGGAAGCCGGGTCGGATGCCGGTTCGATTCCCGATTACGGTATTGTGTGCCGGGGTGAATTCAACGGCAAACAGGATGTGTTGGGAATGCGCGTTACCTGGGAAAAGCGCTATATCACACTCGGACCGGTAGCCACGATTCTCGGGCTCGCGTTTAAGCTCTATGATCCTGATCATCTACTCGGGCCGCAGAAAGACCTGGGTATAACCCTGGCGCTGATACCGACCGGTACGCCGGGTGTTCATATCGGACGCCGTCATTTTCCGTTGAATGGCGCATTTCAGAACGGGCCGAACTCGGGCGAAGCGGTATTCATTCCGATGGAATGGATTATCGGCGGGCGGGAAGGTGTAGGGCAGGGCTGGCCGATGCTGATGAATTGTCTGGCGGCTGGCCGTTCCATTTCCTTACCGGCAACCAGTACCGGTGGTGCGAAACTGGCCGCGAGAACCAGCGGCGCTTATAGCCGTGTACGTGTTCAGTTTAAAACGCCAATCGGCTATTTTGAAGGTATTGAAGAAGCGCTGGCGCGTATCGGCGGCAATACTTACATGATGGATGCGGCACGTACGATGACTGCGGGTGCCGTCGATCTGGGTGAAAAGCCATCGGTAATCTCGGCCATCGTCAAATATCATTTGACCGAACGTGGACGCCAGGCCGTCAACGATGCCATGGATATTCATGGTGGCAAGGCTATCTGCCTCGGGCCGCGCAACTATATTGGCCGTACCTATCAGCAAATACCGGTGAGTATTACGGTGGAAGGTGCGAATATTCTGACACGGAATATGATTATTTTCGGTCAGGGCGCGATTCGCTGCCATCCGTATATTCTGCAAGAAATTAATGCGACGCATGATACCGATAGTAAACGTGCTTCGGAAACATTCGATGCAGCGCTGGTGGGGCATGCCATTTTCAGTATTTGCAATACGGTGAATTGCCTTGTGCATGGTTTGTTTGGCAAATTCATGAAGAAAAGTATTCCGCAGAAAAGTGCGCCAGAAGTTGCGGTTTATTACCAGCAATTGACACGGTTATCGATCAATTTCGCGTTTCTCGCCGACATTGCGCTTGTCATTCTGGGCGGTTCGCTAAAACGCAAGGAAAGGCTTTCTGCGCGTCTGGGCGATATCCTCAGCTTGCTTTATTTATGTTCGGCTACACTCAAACGTTTTGAGGACGACGGACGGCAGCAGGCCGATTTGCCTTTGTTGCATTGGTCGCTGCAGGATGCAATTTATCGCATTCAGCAGGCATTTGACGAATTCCTGGATAATTTTCCGGGTAATCGGGTTTTTATATGGCTGTTGAGAAAATGGATTTTTCCGCTGGGCAGGCCATTTTCACTGCCATCCGATGCTATAAGTCATGAAGTTGCACGATTGATGCTTGAACCGGGTAAAGCACGCGATAGACTGACCCGCGGCATTTATGTACCGGCAACTGCTGGTGAATCCATGGCCGACCTGGAGGAAGCCTTGAAATATGCAGTTGAATGTGCCCCGGTTGAAGCCAGAATACGTAGCGCTGTCAAATCCGGCCAGATTACCGCGCAGGGCAGGGAACAGATCACGCAGGCTTACCATTTAAATGTTATCACTGCTTCCGAAGCGGATACGATGAAGAAGCTGTATGAGTTGCGCAGCCGTGTGATAAAAGTGGATGATTTTTCAAGGGATTTCTCCGGTGATCAGGCTGATCAGGTGGAAGCGGATAGCAACAGTATCATCCCGGAGGGAGTCTCTATTGAAACGCCTGACGCGCCGGATGCAGAGACTGTGGTTACTGAACAATCTGAAACGATACCCGTTTCAACGGTATCATCGGTCGAATCATCTCTGGAAACATCGATAGATAATCCATCCCTCGGTGTTCAACATGGTGTCGATGTTCCTTCCCGGCTAGAGGATGAAATCCTGATTGGAACCGATAGTATATCCGATGCCGGAGAATCCGCTGGGGTTATAAAAAATAAAGCCGGGAATGACGTTGCGCACAATAGGGATGACGGCCGGAATGGCAGTGACAAAGAAGACCACATAAACACGCATTCGGATCAGGTCAAATAAAATGAATCATGTTATTTCAGTAGAACAGGCAAAAACACTGGATGGGTTATTTGGCGAGCGCGTTCGATCCACGCCTCAGGATGAGGCCTATCGTTATTTTAATGACCAGCATGCGGCGTGGGAGACTTACACCTGGGCGCAAATGAATGTCCATGTGGCGAACTGGCAGGCGGCTTTTGATAAAGAAAACCTGTCTCCTGGTGACCGTGTTGCAATTATGATGCGTAACCGTCCCGAATGGGTCATGTTTGACCAGGCAGCAATGGGGTTGGGGCTGGTTGTTGTGCCATTTTACGTTGAAGATCGTGCAGATAATATCAGCTACATGCTTGCCGATGCCGGTGTCAGGCTTTTGGTGCTGGAAAAAGCCGGGCATTGGCGGGAAATCTGTGAAGCCTCGAGCCATGTAAAAAGCCTGCAGTGCATTGTGCTGGTTGAGCCTAATGGTGAAATTGAAGCGGATCCTTCAGGGGAAACGGATGATCAACGACTGGTTACATTGAAGGACTGGATTCCTTCCGAAGCGAATGCTGTCAGGCATATTAACGATGATCCCTATGCACTTGCGACAGTTATCTATACTTCAGGAACAACAGGCCGGCCAAAAGGCGTGATGCTCAATCACCACAATATTCTGTCCAATGCTTATGCTGGGTCGCAAGTCGTTCCGGTATCTTCCGACGACATTCTATTATCGTTTCTGCCGTTGTCACATACTTTTGAACGTACGGTCGGCTATTATCTGCCGATGATGTGCGGCGCAACAATCGCTTATGCACGTTCAATTGCGCAATTACAGGAAGACTTGCTCATCATTCGGCCAACGATTCTGATTTCGGTGCCGCGCATTTATGAGCGTATTTATGCGGGCATACGTGCCAAATTAGCCGAAGGTCCTCAGTTTGCGCGAAAACTGTTTGATTTTGCGGTTGATGTGGGTTACAGCCGATTTGAATACCGGCAGAAGCGTGCAGCTTGGAAACCGTCTTTTTTGTTGTGGCCGTTACTGAATAAGCTGGTTGCTGCAAAACTGATGAGTAAACTGGGCGGCCGCCTGCGTCATGCCATGAGCGGCGGTGCGGCGTTGTCTGCTGAAATTTCACGCGTATTTATCGGTCTGGGGCTGCCGATTCTGCAAGGTTACGGCATGACTGAAAGCAGTCCGACGGTTTGCGTCAACCGGCATGACGATAATGTGCCTTCGAGTGTCGGTCAGCCGATACCCGGTGTTGAAGTCAGGCTTGGAGAGAATAACGCGTTGCTGATCCGTGGCCCGAATGTGATGATGGGATACTGGAATAATCCAGAGGCTACCCGTGCAGTGTTGTCGGAAGATGGCTGGCTGAATTCAGGTGATGTCGCTTCGATAGACGCACAGAGGCATGTAACGATCACCGGACGGCTAAAGGATATTATCGTATTGTCAACGGGTGAGAAAGTACCGCCCGGCGATATGGAAGCGGCCATATTGCGTGATCCTGTGTTTGAACAGGTGATGGTTATCGGTGAATCGCGCTCCTATCTTTGTGTGCTGACCGTGCTGAACGATAAAAACTGGCAAAAGTACGCCAATGAACACAGTCTGGATGCGAATACGCGTGATGAAACGACTGAAGAAATACTGCTCGATAAAATCACCTACGAGACACGTGAATTCCCAGGCTATGCACGTATCCGCAAAGTAGCCGTTATGGCTGAACCCTGGACGGTTGACAATGAGATGCTGACGCCGACGCTGAAACTGCGCCGGTCCAAAATTCTAGAGCAATATAGAACCGAGGTCGAAAAGCTTTATGAAGGGCATTAGAACGGTATTCCGGCTTACTGCACGGCGGCACGTACGGCTTCGAGCAGTTCGCTATCCAGATGACCATCCGCAATACGCTGGGTACGCTGCTGAAAAATGCTGATCGCTTTCCGTGTCTGCGGGCCCATGACACCATCCACGCCACCGGCATCGATACCCAGTGCATTGAGATTCACCTGCAACTGGCGGACTTGCTCCCGTGAAATTTTTATTCCATTTTCTAAAGGAGGCTGGGATAACGCGGGGCTGCCGTTAATGCGATCGGCTAGATGACCAACGGATAATGCGTAAAATTCGGAACGGTTCCAGCGCATGATGACATGGAAATTGTGTGTGACAAGAAAGGCCGGACCTTGATGTCCTGAGGGCACCAACAGAGATGCTTTTTGATGAGTGGGTAATAGCGCGGGGCCCGAAACCGGTGTAACGCCGCGTGCCGCCCATTCTCCAAGTGTCAATTGATGATGCAGACCGGCAAGTGAGTAATCAAACCCGGCGGGTAATCTGACTTCCTGCCCCCATTCAAGATCAGGATTCCATCCCAGACGCTTCAGAAAATGTGCGGCAGAAGCCATGGCATCTTCCAGGCTTCCCCACAAATCACGGCGCCCATCACCGTCTGCATCCTTGGCATAATTCAGGAATGTGGAAGGCATGAACTGCATATGCCCCATCGCTCCAGCCCATGAGCCGACCATGCGGTCAGGTGTAATATCGCCTGCATCAATAATCCGCAAGGCATTCAATAATTCCTGTGTAAAGAATGTACTGCGGCGGGGATCACAGGCCAGCGTGGCCAGCGAATCGGGAACTGACCAGTCGCCAAAATAACCGCCGTAATTGGTTTCCAATCCCCAGAATGAAACCAGGTATTTGGCGGGTATGCCGCTTTCCCGCTGTATTCTGTTTAATAAGCCCGAGTGTTCTGCAATGAGGCTGCGCCCCTTGCGTATCCGTTCATCTGTAACGCGCGTGTTAAAGTAGCCCGCAAAGGTTTGTGTAAATTCAGGCTGGCGGCGATCTAGCTCAATCACGCGTGCAAGATATTTGACTTTACCGAGGACTTGATTGACCGTTCTGTCCGAAATGCCTTGTTGCCGTGCCTGTAACTGCAGCTCTGCGACACATTGACTGAATGATTGTGCAGTGGCAGAAGCCGGTGGATTTACCGCAAATACGCATATCAGAAAAATTAATCCTGATAATGTTAGGATTTTATGATTCCTTTTGGTATACGGGCGCAAAAAACTCATGGTGCACGCGGTGGGTAAAATTGAATAATTTGGTGGAATAATAAAATGGCGCACTATTTTTACGGGTAATACAGTTTATTTGTCACGATGCGGACATTCTTTCTGTAAGCAATCGGCATATAACGATAAGGAGTGCGCCTGCAATTTAAATCCGCGTTCTTTAGCAACCGCTACTTGCCGTTTCTCAATTTCTCCGTCATAAAATTCCTCAACGCGTCCGCATTGCAGGCAAACCAGGTGATCGTGATGGCCGTCGCCTTTCAATTCAAAAACCGCTTTGCCACTTTCAAAATGATGACGTTCAAGTAATCCGGCCTGCTCAAATTGCGTTAAAACCCGGTATACGGTGGCCAAACCAATATCTTCATTTTCATTAAGCAATTCTTTATACACATCCTCTGCAGAAAGATGGCGTATCGGACTGTTTTCGAACAGATTGAGTATCTTGAGCCGTGGAAGCGTGGTTTTAAGGCCGATGTTTTTTAGATCAATATTCTTGAATTCTCGAGAATTGCTCATGGTTATCTCTGCCAAGTAAATTATTTACTGTATCATATTGCGTTAAAATAAAAGCGTAAAAAAACTTGCGGAGGTATTCAAAATTGCGCATGTAAGCCTGTTGAGTTTACTACACAAAGATGAATTTACAAAAGATATCAACAGAATGACAATAAAAATAATAACTTTGCTGGTTTTTTGGCATCTTCTGGCCGGATGTTCATTAGCGCCGCGTATATTGTATAAAATCGATGTGCAGCAAGGTAATGTTGTTACTGACGAAATGCTTGAAAAGTTACGGCCTGGCATGACTCGACCGCAAGTCAGGTTTGTATTGGGTTCACCGCTGATTGTTGACCCGTTTCGCAATAGTCGCTGGGATTATGCATATATTCAGCGTATCAGAGGTGAACTGGTTGAACAGAAAAGATTGACCATCTATTTTGAAGATGATCGATTAATACGAACCGAGCTGCAGGAAATTTATTCCGGCGGTAAAAAATCGCGGACGGATTTACAATCGAGATCTGAAAGTCCGGAGGATAAAGAATTGGGCAGTCGCTCTGAGCATTCAGCGACAACCGATGCTGAATCCGGAAATTCGAACAGTGCACCTGACAGTCATTTCGATAAATATCAACCCTATACACCATAACTACAGCCGTACACGAAAATTATGATTATCCAAAGAATCGCAATCGCAGGCAGCTCCGGACGAATGGGGCGCGTATTGCTCGAAGCCATCACACAAGCGAACGACATGTGTGTGGCTGCCGCATTGGAAATTGCCGGCGGTGCTTACGTGGGTAAGGATGCCGGTGAATTAATCGGATCAAAAAATGGCATAGTAATCACCGATGACTATGAAACAGCCCTGCAGGGCTGTGATTATATTATTGATTTTACTCGCCCTGAAGGCACACTCGCACATTTGAAAGTATGCCGGGAAGCCGGTGTGAAAATGATTATCGGTACCACCGGTTTTTCTGTCGAGGAAAAAGAGATACTCAGAACGGCTTCCGAGGATATTGCGATTGTTTTTGCACCCAATATGAGCGTCGGCGTCAATGTAACGCTTAGATTGCTTGAGATTGCCGCCAGGGTGCTTAATGACGGCTACGATATTGAGATTATTGAAGCGCATCATCGGCATAAAATCGACGCACCTTCCGGAACCGCGCTACGTATGGGCGAAGTCATCGCCGAAGCGCTGGGGCGCGATCTGAAAAAGGTTGCGGTATATGGCAGAGAAGGCGTTACCGGAGAGCGCGATGACATGACCATTGGTTTCTCCACTATTCGTGCCGGCGATATCGTGGGTGAGCATACCGCAATGTTCGCCGGATCAGGAGAACGTGTCGAAATTGTTCATAAAGCCAGTAGCCGCATGACTTTTGCCATGGGCGCATTACGTGCGGTTCGTTTTCTTCAGGGCAAACCCAACGGATTGTTTGATATGCAGGATGTTCTGGGTTTGCGTTAATTGGTATGGCAACTTACGCGGTCGGGGATATTCAGGGCTGTTATACCGCGTTTATGGCACTGCTTGATTTAATCGGATTTAACCCGAAACGTGACAGGCTGTGGCTGGTCGGCGATATCGTCAATCGCGGACCGGATTCATTGGCGGTGTTGCGTTTCGTGAAACAGGTGAGTGATGCGGTCATCATGGTGTTGGGTAATCATGACTTGCATTTGCTGATGGTGCATGCCGGCATTGCACGTAGTCACAAGAACGATACGATTCAACCGATTCTCGATGCGGAAGACAGCGAGCAAATGTTGTTCTGGCTGCGCCATCAGCGACTCTTTTACGCTGAAGATGACTATGCCATGGTACATGCTGGTTTGTTGCCGAGCTGGTCAATCGCCAGATCATCGCAACTGGCTTCAGAAGTTGAGGCTGCTTTGCAACAGCGCAATTACCGCGAAGTTTTTGCGCGTTTGTACGGTAATGAACCTGATTACTGGCATGACAACTGGAAAGATTCAGAACGTCTGCGCGTAATCGTCAATGCGATGACACGTATGCGTGTTTGTAGTCCTGATGGCAGAATGAATTTCGTGTATAAGGGGGAGCGTGATTCGATACCGGATGGCTATATGCCCTGGTTTGAGGTCCCCGGCAGAATCAGCAGAAATAATACGATTATCTGCGGTCATTGGTCGGCGCTGGGATTATATGTTACCAGACATATCATTGCACTGGACAGCGGTTGTGTCTGGAATAGACAGCTTTCCGCTATGCGCCTGGAAGATAGGAAGGTTTTCCGGATTCAGTGTGGTACAGCGGCAGCGACAGCCTGTTAGCTACGGCTTGCTCGGCTGAACGCGCCAGCTCGCGGCGGTTTTTTCCTGAACTGTGAATGGCATCGTTAAAAGCCAGTATTGCTTCTATGCAAGGCTGCTTCAGGATTTTTCGCAATGAAACGGCGAGAGATACGTCGATATAAGCTGCATCTCTGGAGATTTCTCCGGTGTGATCCAGGTAGCGGATGGCGACAGGATATAAATAGGCTTCTGCATTGATGGCGGACTGTAACAGGGATGCGTGAAAATGATTGATTCTTGTCCCGTCACTGGTGCCTGCCTCTGGAAAAATGCAAACCCGTTCCCCCGTGCTGAGCACGGTACTGATTTCATGATTTGTGCGCAGCGTATCACTGCGTTTGGAACGCTCGATAAATATAGTCCCGATTCTTTTGCATAAAAATCCGATAACAGGCCAGTTCTTGATTTCCGATTTGGCGACAAATTGCGTCGGACTGGCAGCCATCATGACACAGATGTCGAGCCAGGAAATATGATTGGCGACAAATAATGCGCATTTGATTTCCTCTCCGGGTATTTCACCGGAACATTGCAAATCGATATTCAATATTTTCAATATACCGGCAGCCCAGTTTTGCATCATGCGCTGTTGTTTTTCCTGGGGACAATACGGATAGAAAACAGCCTGTAAGATTCCCCATACAACATGGATGAATAGCCTGGTCAGTCGAATCATGCGGATGTAACGTGGTGTGCTTTGTTTCATGTGAATTGCCGGATACGGTGATATATCTGAACTTGAGAAATATTCTACCCTGAAATGAGCGCATTCAACAGCCTGTGATGCCGCCCACGGTTGGGCGGTTTATGCCTTCGGTCATGATATTCCGGTCAATTGAACCAAAATACCTCGATAGATCTATCTGCTGTGTGATTATCCGGTTGCGTTACGCAGATGAAACATCCGCTGTGCATTCCATTTTTCGGCCAAAGTATGAAATAACCCTAATCTATTGCGCTTGTTCATCCGATAGTGCTGAACTTCAAAAGTTTAATATTTTCCGATATCAGCGGACATCAGGGGATGACATGAATATAGTGGAACTGCTTGCATTCGTCGTTAAGAACAAGGCTTCGGATTTGCATTTATCGGCTGGTATGCCGCCTATGATTCGCGTGCATGGTGAAGTCAAACGCATTAATTTGCCGGAAATGGAGCATAAGGAAGTACACGCCATGGTGTACGACATTATGAACGATGGTCAGCGCAAATACTATGAAGAAAACCTGGAGTGTGATTTCTCGTTTGAAGTGCCGAATCTGGCGCGGTTTCGTGTCAATGCGTTCAATACGCAGCGCGGTGCGGCGACTGTCATGCGGACAATTCCATCAAAAGTACTGACGCTTGAGGAGCTTAGTGCCCCGAAGATTTTCACGGAAATTGCCAATCAACCGCGTGGCGTGGTACTTGTGACCGGACCGACCGGGTCTGGCAAATCAACTACGCTGGCCGCCATGATCAATCATATCAACGAGAATGAGTATGGGCATATCCTGACGCTGGAAGACCCTATCGAATTTGTTCACCAAAGTAAAAAATGCCTCATCAATCAGCGTGAAGTAGGCCGTGATACGCACAGCTTTGAAAATGCGCTGCGTTCAGCGCTGCGTGAGGATCCCGATATCATCCTGGTCGGTGAATTGCGTGACCTGGAAACCATACGCCTAGCCATGACGGCTGCAGAAACCGGTCATCTGGTTTTTGGCACCTTGCATACCAGTTCAGCGGCTAAGACCATAGACCGTATCATTGACGTTTTCCCGGCGGAAGAAAAGGAAATGATACGCGCAATGCTATCGGAGTCACTCAGAGCAGTAATATCGCAGACACTGCTGAAAACAAAAAATGGTAATGGCCGTGTTGCTGCCCATGAAATCATGATTGGTACACCCGCAATACGTAATTTGATTCGTGAAGCCAAAGTTGCGCAAATGTATTCTGCAATCCAGACCGGACAAAATCTTGGCATGCAGACACTGGATCAGAACCTGACCGAGCTGGTAAGGCGTAATATCGTGACTACGGCCGAAGCGCGTAATAAGGCAGCAAATAAAGACAATTTCAGATAATTCATGGGTATGGCTATGAATAAAGAGCAAGCGGTAAAATTCATGCATGATCTTCTGCGTTTAATGCTAAGCAAGAAAGCGTCAGACTTGTTTATTACCGCGGGTTTTCCACCGGCATTAAAGATCGATGGAAAAATGACGCCTGTATCTCAGCAGTCCTTATCAGCCGGGCATACTGAGGTTATGGCACGTGCGATCATGAATGAAAAGCAGATTGAAGAATTCGAACAGACCAAGGAATGTAATTTTGCGATCAATCCTGCCGGAATCGGGCGTTTCCGCGTCAATACATTTGTTCAGCAACAACGGGTAGGGCTCGTATTACGGACAATTACGACAAAGATACCGGATGCTGACGATCTGGGCTTGCCACCGATACTTAAGGAAGTGGTCATGAGTAAACGCGGTCTGGTTATTTTTGTTGGCGGTACCGGATCGGGTAAGTCAACGTCCATGGCAGCTTTGATAGGGCATCGAAATAAGAACAGCTACGGTCATATTATTACCATTGAAGATCCGGTGGAATATGTCCATGAACATATCAATTGCATCATCACGCAGCGTGAAGTCGGTGTTGACACCGGATCCTGGGAAGCGGCGCTGAAAAATACTCTGCGCCAGGCACCGGATGTGATTTTGATCGGCGAAATTCGTGACCGTGAAACCATGGAGCACGCGATTGCGTTTGCTGAAACCGGCCATTTATGCATGGGCACATTGCATGCGAATAGCGCCAACCAGGCGCTAGACCGGATTATCAATTTTTTTCCTGAAGAACGCCGTCCGCAATTATTAATGGATTTGTCGCTCAATTTAAGAGGCTTGATCGCGCAACGCCTGATTCCCAAAAAAGAAAGCAAAGGGCGGGCTGCCGCGATTGAAATTATGCTCAATTCGCCATTGATTTCTGATTTAATATTCAAAGGGGATGTGCATGAAATTAAACAGATTATGAAAAAATCCCGCGAACTCGGTATGCAGACATTCGATATGGCATTGTTTGAACTCTACGAAGCAGGTCTGATCAGCTACGAAGATGCTTTGCGGAATGCGGACTCGATGAATGAGCTGCGTTTGCAGATCAAACTGGAGGGTAAGGAGGCCAAGGGTAAGGATTTGAGTACGGGGATTGCACATCTGACTATTCAGGAATAAATGGAAATATTGATCGGTGCGCACAGAACAGCATTGAATGCGGGATTGAAATATGCTTGTACGGGCAATATGCATCATAAAGCAGGTAATCAATATACTGTTTTTCATGCGAGTGTACAGTGATTATTTGCAATCGCGACAAAATAAAGCATCCGTTAATGGATAACCGGTGTTGCAAGTATTACGGTGTTTTGATTGCCAGCCGTTTTGGCCGCTTTGAGGCAATTCCGGGCGGCATCATATTCCAGCTGGAATCCATTATCGGCCGCCGGATAAAACCAGAATTCTTGTCAGTTCATAAAATGCAACCTTAATTGCCCGTGCCCGTTCGTCTTGGCATACTTTCGTTTGTTCTGGGTGTGGGATTGTTGCAGTGGCAGGCTGATTTGCCCGCTATGCCGCTGGTATTCTTTCTATTCCCGCTGTTTGCCGGCGTTATCGTTTGCTGGTCAGGTCAGACACATGCTGTGCGTTTCATCAGCCGTTGCCTGTTGCTGGTGTTTTTGTTGGGTTGCGGTTATTTCTGGGCCGCCGGTAAGGCTTACTGGCGTCTGGCGGACAGCCTGCCAGAAAACTGGGAGGGCAGGGATGTGCAAATCACCGGTTTCGTTTCCAATATCCCATTGTACACTAAACGAAAAGCCGGTTTTCTGTTTGACGTTGAGCATGTCATCACACCGCACGCGCATGTGCCGAAGCGCATATCGCTATCGTGGTATAACAATAAAACGGGAGATGACGGCAGAACAGCGTTACCGGTGATAAATCCAGGTGAACGCTGGCAAATGACTGTGCGTTTGAAGCGTCCGCATAGTACCGCCAACCCGCATGGATTTGACTATGAAAAATGGGCGCTGGAGCGCAACATACGGGCCGTTGGTTATGTGCGGGAAGCCGATGACAACATGCGTCTGGAAGCAATAACCGGATGGTCGTTCTATCGGATAGAGCAGGTAAGGCAGCATATTCAGCAGCGTTTTGACTGGATCTTGCAGGATCAGCCGTATGCCGGCGTACTGAAGACATTGGTGACCGGTGATCAACGTGCGATTTCATCGGATCATTGGGAAATTTTTACACGCACCGGTACGAATCATTTAATGGCGATTTCCGGATTACATATCAGTCTGGTTGCCACGCTGGTTTATGGGTTGGTATTTTCACTATGGCGTTATAGCGGGTTTTTACCGCTGCACATACCGGCACGACGGGCAGCGGTAATGGCGGGATTGGGTGCAGCGCTTGGCTATGCCTTGTTATCCGGCCTTGCCATACCTGCACAGCGCGCATTTATCATGCTGGCTGTGGTTGCAGTGGCTGTATGGCGGAATCGCATGACTTCTCCATCAATGGTACTGGCAATCGCTTTGTTTGTGGTGGTGCTGTTCGATCCCTGGGCGATACTGTCTGCCGGATTCTGGTTGTCATTCGGTGCTGTGGCCATCATTATGCTGGTAACAGTTGGGCGCATAAACACATCAGGCGCCACAGCGCGCTGGACAGGCTGGCTGCGCATACAGTGGGCAATTACGTTCGGTCTGATTCCGCTGTTGCTGGCGTTGTTTCAGCAATTATCGATCGTATCTCCCTTCGCTAATGCGATTGCAATACCGCTGATCAGTTCGATCGTCGTGCCGTTGACATTACTTTCGGCGTTGCCGGGGCTGGATTTTCCGTTAACACTGGCCCATGGTGTACTCAGTTTTGTCATGGAATTTTTACAGTGGTTTAGCGCATTATCGCTGTCTGTATGGCAGCAGCATACGCCACCTTTCTGGACAATTCCAACGGCGATCGCCGGCGTAGTCTGGTTATTACTGCCCGGTGCTCTGGGATTAGGGTTTCTTTCAGGGTTTCCTGCGCGCTGGCTGGGCTTTCTGGCGATTTTGCCACTGTTTCTGGTACTTCCGGACAAACCGCTTGAAAAGGCTTTGTGGTTGACAGTGCTGGATGTGGGGCAGGGGCTTGCGGTGGTAGCGCAAACACATGACCATGCATTACTGTTTGATACAGGGCCTTCATTTGGCGAATCAGACAGCGGTAAACGCGTCATTATCCCTTTTCTGCGCGGCGCAGGAATACGTCAATTGGATACGATGGTTGTGTCGCATGCGGATTCCGATCATAGTGGCGGCGCTTTATCCATTCTCGATACGGTTCCGGTGGATACTTTTTTTTCCTCACTGGATCAGATGCATACGCTTGCGCAATCAGCACAGCTTGCAACAGGACGGCATATACACTGTCATACGGGGCAATCCTGGAATTGGAATGGTGTATTGTTCGAAATGTTGTATCCGTTTCCCGAGATTTATCAGAATCCGCACCGTAAAACCAATCCCAGCAGCTGTGTGCTGAGAATCACCACGGAATATGGCAGTGTACTCATTCCTGCTGATATTGACCGTCAGTCCGAACAAAATCTGCTGGCGCATTTGCCGCAGCGATTGCCATCAACCGTGCTCATCGCGCCGCACCATGGCAGTCTTACTTCGTCGAGCAGTGCATTTGTGCGTCAGGTTAATCCTGATGTGGCCATATTTACTGTCGGCTACCGGAATCGGTTCGGGCATCCGAGACCTGAGGTCGTAACGCGTTATCGGGTAATCGGCGCTTCATTATTACGCAGCGATTGCAATGGCGCCGTATCGATCCGGTTCGAGCCGCACGGAGTGGCCATTTCAGGTTGGCGGCAGATGCGCCTCCGATACTGGTATCAGAAGATAAAAGCCTGTGAAAGTAGTTATGCCATACCTCCTCAGGTTGCTGCAGCCGGTGTGAAATAGCATGCGCAACATTCAGTATCACCGCTTGGTGCATATTCAATGCCGACCGGCAAAACATATCAATCGGATGTCGTAAGCGGCATGTGTTATTTTTTGTGCTGCGTGTGATCTTTTATGCCTGACAATACGCCCGTTGCAATTTTGTGAATAAAATCAGCCGTAGATTGCGCCAACTGCACACCAGCATCCAATTGAGCATGACTGACTGAAGCTGCCTGTTGCGTAAAAATAGTGAGTGTTTCCTTTAATTGCGCACCCACGACTGTGCCGTTATTTTTTGCGTGTGTCGCTATATCCTGCAAGATATCGGATAATACGCCTTTGGCTCCAGAAGCTGCATTCTGCAATGTATCCAGAAAAATACTTTCAAGACCTTCAAGATCCGATTTAGTACGTACTAATTCCTTGTCCGAGAATTTCTGGGCGCGTCCGGCAGCTTCCTGAACTGCCAGTTTTGTTGCTTCAGCTACGCGTGCCAGAGCGGAATCCAATCCTGAAACGGCTTCTGAAATTTGTGATTTTGCGGCTTGCGTTTGATTGGATGTTGCAAGCAGTTGTTTCTGTGCGCCTTCATGAACCCCGTTGGTGACAGCAGTCGTAATGCGGCGGATTGAATCAACATCCAGGCGCTCCGCATTGATTGCGTGCAGCGTCAGATTATGAACAGTTTCGCGGATATTGACACCGTCCACCAGCGCATCGTGTATTTCCTGTTCGAGCTGGGTCAAATCATCTTTAATACGGTTATTGTCACTGCTTGTTGTGTTGTGTTGTCCGGCTCGCGTATCGCTATTATCGTTTTGCATGTTTTGGTTCCCCCGTCGGTTGAAATAAGATCATTCACGTTTCATTTTCCTCCTGCGGTCCGTAGTCGGTCAAGACCATTCATGTAAGGTTGCAATACTTCCGGAATGGAAACGCTGCCATCGGCGTTTTGAAAATTTTCCAGGACTGCTACCAGTGTTCTCCCAATGGCAAGGCCGGAGCCGTTTAACGTATGTAGTAAAACAGGTTTGCCGTTCCCATTGCGAAAGCGTACCTGCATGCGTCTTGCCTGAAAAGCCTCGCAATTGCTGCAGGATGAGATTTCACGATAAGTCTTCTGTGCAGGTAGCCAGACCTCGATATCATAGGTTTTCGCAGCAGAGAAACCCATATCTCCGGTGCATAACGCCATGACCCGGTAAGGCAGTTTCAGTTTTTGCAGTATCTTTTCTGCATTACCGACTAATTCTTCCAATGCCGCATAAGATTCATCCGGGTGCACGATATGCACCAATTCCACCTTGTCGAATTGATGCTGGCGTATCAGCCCACGTGTATCCCGGCCATAGCTGCCCGCTTCGGAACGGAAACAGGGGGTATGCGCGACGAATTTCAGTGGCAGTGCTTTAAACGGTATGATTTCGTCGCGTACGATATTGGTAATGGGTACTTCAGCAGTGGGAATCAGATAAAAATGTTCGTGGTGTTCTGACGGATTTGTTTTATTGTTTCCGGCAGTTACCGCAAAGAGATCTGCTTCAAATTTCGGCAGTTGCCCGGTACCCTGCAAACTGTTCCGATTAACCAGATAAGGGACATAGGTCTCGGTGTAGCCATTTTCCTGTACATGCGTATCAAGCATGAACTGCGCCAGTGCGCGGTGCAGGCGTGCAAGATTGTCTTTCATCAGGCTAAAGCGCGCGCCACTGAGTTTTGCAGCGGTTTCAAAATCCAGCATATTCAGATTTTCACCCAGGCTGACGTGATCCATGATTGCGAAATTAAATTCGGGAATTTCCCCCCAACGCCGGATTTCCTGATTGTCTTCTTCGCCGTTGCCTTCCGGTACACTATCGTGCGGTAAGTTGGGTACTTCATACAGGATAGCCTGAAGTTCGGACTGGATCTGTTCCAGATGGTTTTCAGACGTTTTGAGCGCGTCACCCAGACTGGCGATCTCGGCAAGGATTTCAGATGCATCCTCTCCCTTGCTTTTTGCTTGCCCGATACACTTTGACGCGGCATTACGTTTTGCCTGCAATGCTTCAGTATGGGTCTGGATTTTTTTGCGGTCATGTTCGAGCTGATTGAATCGCTCTACGGGAAACTGGTAATTCCGGCTGGCCAGTTTATGGATAATCTGTTCAAGATCAGTACGTAATAATTGAATATCTAACATGCAAACTCCGGGGGCGTGATAGTGCTACTGGCGTGTTTTAAGAGTAGGAAGCTTATGTATTATTCTCAGTGGTTTTTTTGGCTTTTTTATCCAGATCGCGTAAATATTTTAATTTTTCCTTAATTTTTGCTTCCAGACCGTTTTCTGTCGGTTGATAAAAATTGACCGCCGGTAAATCATCCGGGAAATAATTTTCACCAGCCACATAAGCTTCAGGGTAATCATGCGCATAGCGGTAATTGCGGCCAAAACCCATTTTCTGCATCAATTGCGTCGGCGCATTACGCAGGTGAATGGGAACAGGGCGTGATTTGTCCTGTGCAATAAATGAGCGCGCCTTTTTGTATGCCATGTAAGCCGCATTGCTTTTGGGCGCACAAGATAAATACAGTGCAGACTGAACCAGGGCAAGTTCGCCTTCCGGGCTGCCTAATCGTTCATAGGTCTCACAGGCGTCCAGTGCCATCTGTAGTGCACGCGGATCTGCAATACCGATATCTTCAATCGCCATACGGATTAAACGGCGGCCAATATAGCTTGGATCCGTACCGTTGTCCAGCATGCGGCATAACCAGTACAGTGCGGCATCCGGTGATGAACCGCGAATGGATTTGTGCAGTGCTGAAATCTGGTCGTAGAATGCATCCCCACCTTTATCAAAACGACGGGAATTGCGCGAAAGGGTATTTTGCACGAACTCGGTTTCAATTTCGATGATATTTCCTGATTCCGCAGCCAGAATCAATTGCTCGAAAAGATTGAGCAAGCGCCGCGCGTCACCGTCCGCATATGTGACAATCAATTCACGGGCATCATCGCTGAAACATTGTGCGTGGTGTGAAATACTTTGCGCACGATCCAGGATCCGGGAGAGGTCTGTGTCGGATAACGGTGTGAGACTGTAGACCTGTGCACGGGAAAGCAGCGCGCTGTTCACTTCGAATGACGGATTTTCCGTCGTTGCGCCGATAAATGTGATCAAGCCCTGCTCAACATGCGGCAAAAATGCGTCTTGCTGGGATTTGTTAAAACGATGCACTTCGTCGACAAACAATATCGTATGACGACCGGTTTGCTGCAAGGTTAATTCAGCCTTCTCGATGGCCGTGCGAATATCCTTGATACCCGACAACACAGCAGAAACTGAAATGAATTCAGCATTAAAAGCATCCGACATGATTTGTGCAAGGGATGTTTTACCAGTACCCGGTGGTCCCCATAAAATCATCGAATGCGGTTTTCCGGATTCAATGGCCAGCCGCAGAGGTTTCCCCGCACCCAATAGATGCGGTTGACCGACAATGTCACTCAGTACTTTAGGACGTAACTGCTCAGCAAGCGGCGGTCGCGGGCGGGAAGGCGTAAACAGATCACTCACTAATGACGTCTACGCCTTCAGGTGGCGTAAATTTAAACGTATTTTCCGGCAATTTCGGGTTTTTGCTCAGATCGGAAAAGGTAAGATAAGTTGTCTGGCCAAAATTGTCTCTTAAAGCCATAAATTGCAATTCACCTTGCCGCGAAAATCCCATTTGGATGAATTCAAAGGTACTATCCTTGCTTTTTGGAATCGCCTCAAGCCATTCGATATCTTCCTGTATGCCGAGATTGACGAGTTCAAAGTTCTCTTCAATGGTGCCGCTTCCGGCAAGTAGTGCGGCTGGACTGCTGCCAATCGCGATGTTGAACTGACGCACGGTAACCTGATTCAGGTCGTGATCGTAAAACCAGACTTTTTCTCCGTCACCGATAATGGATTGTTCATAAGGTACTGTATAAATCCATCGAAACTTGTCAGGACGTTCGAACTGCATAATACCGCTGGATCTTTGTATGATGCGTGCGTTTCTATCGGATAAAGCCTGAGAAAAATTGGCTTGTACTGTTTGTGTTTCCCGAATGAAACGCTTCAGATTGTCGATAGCCGTTGCCCATGCAGTGCTTGGCGCACCTATCAACAGAATGCACAGATAAAATGTGCTGGAAGGAAGAATAAGGTTCATACCCATTAAAGGTAATCTGAAATTAATCATTGCGCGCCGGAACCAGAACTTCACGATTTCCATTGCTTTGCATGGCCGATACCAGTCCGGCCCGTTCCATATCTTCAATCAGGCGCGCCGCCCGATTATAGCCGATGCGCAGGTTCCTTTGCACCAGTGAGATCGAAGCGCGGCGGGTTTTGAGTACAATCTGAACAGCCTCGTCATAAAGTGGATCGGTTTCTCCACCATTTTGTTTGGCCGATTCATTCAGTGGGTCAACGTTGTTTTCTTCATCATTAGTCTGCAGTATATCTTCTATGTAACAGGGGGCACCCTGTTCTTTTAGATATTCAACGACTTTATGCACTTCATGGTCGGCGACATAGGCGCCATGTACACGCTGAGGAAGACCGGTACCGGGTGGCAGGTAGAGCATATCACCCTGTCCGAGCAGGGCTTCCGCGCCCATCTGATCCAGAATTGTACGTGAATCGATTTTGCTGGATACCTGGAAAGCAATTCTGGTCGGAATGTTTGCTTTGATCAATCCGGTTATCACATCGACCGATGGGCGCTGTGTTGCCAGTAGCAGATGAATGCCGGCCGCACGGGCCTTCTGCGCAAGCCTGGCGATCAATTGTTCTACTTTTTTACCGGCCACCATCATCAAATCCGCCAACTCATCAATGACAACAACGATGAGCGGCAGTTCTTCAAGTTGTTCCGATATTCCATGTAGTGCGGTCAGCGGGTTGAGCAACGGTTCTTCATTTTTGGCGGCTTCGCGCACTTTCTGATTATAACCATTCAGATTACGCACCCCCAAGGATGACATCAGTTTGTAACGGCGTTCCATTTCACCAACTGACCAACGTAAAGCGCTGGCCGCTTCACTCATGTCGGTCACAACCGGTGTCAAAAGATGGGGGATGCCTTCATAAACGGACAATTCCAGCATTTTCGGATCTACCAGAATCAAGCGTACTTGTTCCGGTGTGCTTTTGTAAATCAGACTCAGAATGATAGCGTTTATCGCAACTGATTTGCCGGAGCCGGTTGTGCCGGCAACCAATGCGTGCGGCATTTTGGCCAGATCGGATACGACAGGCCGTCCGCTGATATCCATGCCTAAAGCGATTGTCAGCGGCGATGCCATATTGGCATAGGACTGTGAGCTGAGAATTTCCATGAGCCGCACGACCTGGCGTTTCGGATTAGGAATCTCCAGCCCCATGGTAGTCTTGCCCTGTATCGTTTCAACGACACGAATACTGGATACCGTCAATGCGCGCGCCAGGTCTTTGACCAGGTTGATGATTTGACTGCCTTTGACACCCACCGCCGGTTCAATTTCATAACGTGTGATCACCGGACCGGGATAGGCCGCAACGACTTTAACCGTCACACCAAATTCCTTAAGTTTGTTTTCTATTAAACGTGAAACAGCTTCCAGTGCATCTTTCGTTAAAACTTCGACATCTTTTTCCGGTTCGTCGAGTAAATGCAGGGGAGGCAATTCCGAGGAGCCGGTAAATAATGATTTCTGCTTCTCCTTTTCTTTTATAACGCGCTCGGATTTTGTAAACGTTTCTTTTGTAAATATTTCAGCAGGCAATTCGATATGTATGGGGGTATTTTCTTTGGCCTGTTCTCTATCCGTGTCGAAGAAATTTCCAGTCTCAACGACATTATTATCCTTGTCACTGTATTGCGTGTTTCTATTCAGCCATTTCAGCGATAATTGCTGTATCGACAAGATACAATTTTCAATTATTTCACCTATTTTTTCGACAAAACGCACCCACGACAATCCGGTGAATTGGCTGAAACCAACGGCTATCAGGATCAAAAATATCATGGTTGTGCCTGTAAATCCGAGTAACTCGGATAAATAACGGCTTGTGGTTTCGCCAAGTATGCCGCCTGGTTGATACGGCAATGTAATGTTGCGTGTGTAAAAGCGGAGTGATTCAAGTCCGCTGCTTGCAAAAAGCAGGAGCAGAAAACCACCGAATAAGAGCACTATGGATTGGCGATCAAAGATGCCTCCGGTGTCAATGCGACGATAGCTCCAGAAGACGGTAGCACCAAAGAAAATTACCCACCACCAGGCCGATACGCCGAAAAGATAGAGTAGAAAATCCGCGATCCAGGCACCGGCATACCCGCCGGCATTTTGAATGTAAGCATAATCACCGCTATGTGACCATCCGGGGTCGCCACGGTCATAGCTGTAAAAAATCAAAATGAGGTACAGTGCTGCGCCCAACAACAAAAGCCAACCGGATTCACGTAACAGACGGGAAACGCGTGGGGTTAGTGAGCGGCCGGTTGATTTGCTGGCCATTGATTTATTGATCAAACTCATGAATAAATTTAAGAACCTGTTCAAGATCTCACTGAAGGGCGCATTGCGGCGTTAAAATCGAATTCAAAATGCTCGCATACTTCAAGTATGCTCCGCTTTTTACTCGGCGCAGGCGCCTCGCCCTACGGGCTAGCCTTACGGCCGTTCGCTGCGCTTTGCTTGCGTCGTTCAATTTCGCCTTGCACTACACCTCTTGATCGAGATCTTGAACAGATTCTAAGTACTCCGGCTTAACTTAGATGAGGTTTGAATTATATAAGATTATCCGCTAAAAAGAACGTGTCAGATTGCAGGATTTGAGTTTTTGGAATGGTAAATCAAAGTATTTCATTTTAAATTCAATTGTTCAGCAGCATTGTTGATTTTGCTTCAACTTGTTCGGGAGCGTAACAAAATTGCGGGTGTCAACGATCTACTGTTTCGTCTGGTTTCCGGCAGTGTAGACACCTGATTTCTGCCATTCTCTTTTGCTTTTATTAGGGCTTGTTCGGCGCGTTTATAGAGCCTGCGCCTATTGTCATCAATATCAAGTGTGGCTATACCGATACTGACAGTAAAGCCGGGATGAAATCCCGATTGATTGGTCCTGAAGATTTTTTCACGCAGTGCGTTACTCACTTCCTTTGCTTCATGAATATCGGTTTCAACGAATATAACTGCACACCGATCTGAACGAATGCGGTAGAGCTGATCCGAATTTCGGATCGATTTACTGATTTCCTTGGATAATCTTTTTATCAGAAGATTTCTATAATGCCTATCCGCTTTATCGCTATTAACCAGCTGAGTGAAATGATCAATATCAAAGATAGCCAAGGATAAATTATGGTTGTATCGCTTGCTTCTTTTGATCTCGGCATTCAATTCGAGTACAAAAGCGCGATCTGTTTTGCAATGTGTCAGTGAGTCAATATATAAATCTGTTCTGACGGTTGTATATTCTTGACTTACTTTTTTTATTTTAAGCACCATAAATGCAGTGCATGCGATGACCAATAAAGCAAGAAAACGATTAGTCAGAACCACATCGATCAGCGCTATCTGACTTGGGGAAAGAAAAAAACCAGCAATTGTAAGGAGTGTGCTTATGAGAAAGAAAATATAAGTACTGTGATTACCTTTTAACCATAAACTGCCAAATATGACTAAAGCATATGGCGTTCCTGCAGCTATTCCAAACGGTGTATTAAGGTCCAGCAAAAAAATACAGAGTGTTGTACTACATAATAATATCCAGTAAATAGCAACCGCATATTCATTTTGCAATGATTTTAAATGGGCCGGTTTTGCAACGAATAATGTAGGCATATGGAAATATCCTCAGACTGGCGTTGGGAATATACTTAATACTCTTTTTTATACCACCTATACTTACGTCATAACGCACTAATAATTAACTGTATTATTAATTATTAAAGCTTTTAACTTCTAAAAGAACTAACAATTCTAGCATATAGGCCTAAAAAAATAATTAGTTAACTTGCCATGGCTTCTGTTTAAAGGATACCGGGCAGCGGAGGAATAGCCGCACAATAGTTTTTTGGACTGGGTTTGTATATTCCATTGATATGATTTCATCACTTCAGGCGATGATTAAGTGGTTATTTTAACCAAGCGGGTACCCGCTAAACGATCATGAAGATACTGATGTTCTCGATCAATCAAAGCCCATAAAAATCCGATACCGAAGCATAAAATTCCGGTTACCGCTAACAAATACCGGATTATTGCTATGCGGCTGCTCAGTTTTTGTCCATCATTGGTGACAACGCGTATTTTCCATGTTTGCATTGCCAATGTCTGTCCGCCATGCGTCCAGAACCAGACAAAATAATAACCCATTACAATCAATAAGTATGACCGATAAAGTGGCTGGAAATAAGCAGCGCTGGTGTCGCGTAAAATGAGATGAAAAAGGAAACTGGCAATAAAAATAACCGCAAGCAGAATGAGCGCTTCGTAAAGCAAACAAATGAATCGCCGCCAGAAACCGGAAGAAGAAAATGTCATAATCGCATCATAATTAGGATGAAAGAGTGATACTGCAGTTATTTCGGAATCGAACGATTGAATTTTTATAAGCCTACAAATCTAATAAAACCCTCTTCAAAGAGCGGATATTCTTTTTTTAAATATTCTATATTAGAATTGGAAAATGCCCGTCGAAAATTTTATTCGATCAACGTAAAGAGTATTTAAAGCGTGTTAGCGAAGCTCATGAAAAATCAACAGAAAGCAATGAAGAAAGGTCGGCCGCTCGGGTTTGATCCTGCTGAAGCGATGGAAACAGCCATGAATGTGTTTTGGGAGAAAGGCTATGATGGTGCTTCTCTCGATGATTTGTTGCAAGCGACAAATATTTCAAAAAGCAGTTTTTACAATGCGTATGGTAATAAATCCGGTTTGTTTGAACAGTGCTTAGATCTTTTCTGTGATAAACAAATTGCTTTATTGGAACAAGGATTAAAAGAAACGCCGAACGGGCGTGATTTTATCGAGAAATTCCTTCGTGAATTAGTACTGGACGTACGGCTGAACAAACCGCATTTCGGCTGTTTTATTATGAATACGGCACATGAATTTGCCGGGCGTGATGTCCATATTTCTCAATTGGTTTCGAATGCTACCATACGTTTTAATGAGATCATGCAGCGTGCAATCAAGAACGGCCAGAATACAGGAACCATAACCAAAGAAAAAGATTCCAAAGCATTGGCTTATTATGTCATGAGCAGTATCGCAGGTATCCGGCTCATGATTTCAGCTCAGGTGGATCCGGATCAACTGGATGCGATTATAGATGTAATGCTTACCGCCTTGGATTAGCATTCGATCTATCTTCCATCTATCCCATTAATATCACGTGCCAGTTTGAGTATCCGGTACGGATGTTATTGATAACTATTATCGTTTGTTTTATTATTCCATGTTTAATAGAAATCGGTACACCATTGCTTGTTTATGGAATAGATAAGAAAACGGGCAACTATAAAAACACACTTGTAACACTAACTCAATATCTTGTATCGTATCTCAATTTTATCAAACAAAGAAATAACGAAATTAGGTGATGATTAATCAGCAATGCAATCGCTTTCACAGAAAAATATAAATTATTATTTAGGATCGAAACAGAGTCTTGTTTCTTTACCGGGCATCTTGTTTGTGTTGATTATTCATGGTGCTCTGTTTTATATGTTATGGACTCAACGCATAATGCCGCAACCTGAACAGCTAGTTACACTGTTTGCTGAAGTGATTTCCCTACCTGAGCCTAAAACGCAACCTGAAGTCAAACCAGAACCTGTGCCGGCAAAATTACAACCGATTCAAAAACCAGAACCCAAACCCAAAGTAAAACAATTGGTGGCGAAAGTACCGAAGATCTCCCAACCTCAACCTGTTGTGTTGCCGGAACCCGAACCGGAGTCCGAAACGATTGAGGAGGAATTTATACCAAAACCTGTCGCCGAAGCACCGACCAGACCACAGATGCCAGCCGGACCAGTTACGCTGTCATCGGAGTTATCCGTTTCCTGCCCATCGCTTGCAGCACCGACATATCCCGCAATTTCACGGCGTATGGGCGAGGAAGGCAAACTGGTATTGCGGGTTGAATTGGATGAAAACGGTCGTATTGATAGTGCACGGGTAATTGACAGCAGTGGTTATGATCGATTGGATAATGCGGCATTGGAAGCGGTAAGGAGCTGGCGATGCCGGCCATCAATGCGGGATGGTCAGCCTGTACGCGCGGTTGCACTGCAACCTTTTAATTTTGTATTGCAAGGAAATAATTAATGGAACAAGGTCTTGGTTTTTCTCATTTTCTCGCTCAAATTGACGCCGTGGGAATGAGTGTGCTGGTTTTACTGATTTCACTTTCAGTCGCAAGTTGGTATCTGATAATTACCAAAAGTATCGCTAACTTTATCGCTAAAAGACGCGCAATTGCATTTTTGAAGCATTTTTGGGGTGTTGAGTCATTGGATGAAGTGAAACAATCGCTCAATACTGCTGCGCCCAATAACGCTTTTGCCGAGTTGGCCAAGCTTGGAATAGAGGCGGCGGATTCCAAAGTGCACGATTCGTATAAACTGGCTGCTGCGGGCGGAACCAGCGAATTTTTGACACGCGCCCTGCGTAACGGTATCGAGCAGGAGGCCACCCGTGTTGAGAACGGATTGACGCTGATTGCATCGGCCGGATCTGCAGCACCTTATATCGGTTTGTTTGGGACTGTCTGGGGAATTTATCATGCGCTGATACAAATCGGTTTATCAGGGCAGGGAACGCTGGATAAAGTTGCCGGTCCTGTCGGCGAAGCGTTGATCATGACAGCACTGGGTCTTGCTGTGGCGATTCCGGCCGTTCTGGCCTATAACGCTTTTGCACGGCGTAATCGCATATGGCTTGCACGCCTGGATGCATTTGCGCATGATTTGTTTGTATTGATCACGATGGGAGACAATAATAAAGTACAACCTATACCGCAGACAGTCGCACCCGCAGCAACGTTTTCAAATCTTGAAGGCAGGAGACAATAATGGCGTTTGGCAGCATGAACGGTGGCGGACAACAAGCACCGATGTCTGAAATCAATGTCGTACCGCTGGTGGATGTCATGCTCGTATTGTTGATCATATTCATCATTACAGCACCGTTATTGACGCATTCAGTAAAGATCGATTTGCCGCAGGCGGAAAGTACGCCCAATATTACACAACCCGAGCATGTCGAATTGGCGATACGAACAGATGGCAGCCTGTTCTGGAATGGCGAGCCGGTATTGCTGGATCAATTGTCAGCGCGGTTTTCCATGACCGTGGAACAGGATCCCAAAACGGAATTGCATATTCGTGCTGACAAACTTGCCCATTATGAACATGTCGCCAAAGTGATGAGCAAAGCCGCCAATGCCGGTATGGCAAGAATTGGCTTTATTACTGATCCTTCGCTGAAGGAATAACTGTTTTGCTATTTCGGCATTGCGTCATGCGGTAGATGAACGGATTCCAGGGTGCCTGCATCGGGATCATTAAAAATATCCAGCGACAGACTGTTCTCGCTTTTTGCAACAATCAGTGTTACAACCGCATCACCGGTTACGTTGACAGCGGTACGCAGCATATCCAGTAAACGGTCTATACCCATGATCAATGCGATACCTTCAACGGGAAGGCCGACTTGATTGAATACCATGGCCAGCATGATCAAGCCGACACCAGGTACACCCGCGGTTCCGATCGAAGCCAGTACAGCCATGCCAATAACGGTCAGATAACCGGGCAGACCAAGTTCTATGCCATAAACATTGGCGATAAATACAACGGCGACACCCTGCATAATCGCTGTGCCATCCATATTAATGGTTGCACCGAGCGGTACTACAAACGAAGCTGTCGCATTGTCGACGCCCATGCGTTTTTCCACGGTTTTCAGGGTAACCGGAATGGTTGCGTTTGAACTCGATGTACTGAATGCAAAAATCTGAATGGTACGTACTTTTTTTAGGAACTGAACGGGATCGATTTTTCCCAATAGTCTTAACATGATCATCAACGTTCCTATGGTATGAGCGATCAGAACCGCAACAACCACGCAAAAATAACTGATCATGGGCAAAATCAACTCTATACCTTGCACCGCAAACGTTTTAGCCATGATTGCAAAAATGCCATAGGGCGCCATCGACATGACAACGATGACGATCTGCATCATGACTTCATTCAATTTCTCCGCACCATCGATCACTGAACGGCCGCGCTCGCCAAGCATCAGCAAGCAGATAGAAAACAGCATCGTAAAGAAAATGACCTGCAGCATATCGCCCTCGGCAAAAGCGGCAACCGGGTTACTTGGAACAAAATCGATAATGACTTGAGTCAATGGCGGTGCTTCCGGTACTATAAAAGTGCTTTGCATGTTCTGTGGGCGCTGGGAATCCTTACCCGGACCTATACTCACGGCTGCAAAAACCGCCAGAGTAATCGCCAGCATGGTAGTCAGCAAAAATAAAACCAGCGATTTAACGCCAATCCGTCCCAACTTATTAACATCGCCAATGCCGCAAACGCCGCAAATCAATGAGAAAGTCACCAGCGGCACAACCAGCATCTTCAATAGATTAATGAAGATTGTGCCGACGACATGAAACAAGCCATTAACCAGATAATCCTGAATCATTGTATTATCCGGGGCAAATGCATTGATCAGACTGCCTAGTAAGAGTCCGGCAATCATCCAGATCAGTATTTTTTTTGTTATCGTCATGTTTGAAAGAACAGTTGCAGCCAATCAAAAGCGGGGCGGCAGCTGTGCACAGAGTAGATCATGATTGTTTCCATTGTATACTTAAATCAGAAGCTTTAATTTACTGAGTCATTTAAACAGGAAAGAATGAACGGGGAACGTCTGATCGAGTTTGAAAAGCTCGCTAAAGAAGAACAGGATATTTTGATTGTCTTGTCAGTAATCTATATTCCGATCAGACAAGGTTATTTTCAGGATCTTTTAAAAAAATCGGAATGTGTGCCTGCCAGTGTGGCGAATTCTATCGGCAAACCACTGCGTGAGAAACTGCAAAGTCTGGGTCTTATTACGCTGACCAAAATTGGCTGGTGGTACTGCCCTTATGATATCGCTGATACTTTGCTACTGAAAGGTATCGATCGTTCAGAGTGGATAGATTGCCTGGAACGCTTGGTCAGAACGCATACACCGTTCATGCAGGAAGAATTCAATTATCAAAAAAATATCCGTTTATTGCGGATTTATTTTTTTCAGAAAAAAGAAAAAGAATTTCTGCAGGAGCTTGAGCGGATTCGGAAAACAAATTCGTCGCATCTCATACAGTTTTTTATGCAATTTTTTGGTAGCAACTTTAACCCGCAATGGTTTGAAACACTGCCGGAAAAAATCAAATTGCAATTGCTGCTTGATTATTTGAACGCTCGGTTTTTATATGTTGAGAATAATAAGGCTTTATTCCAATTACTAAAAAAAATATTCTGCGCGTGTAAACAGCCGGATGATCTTGATTCCTGTTGTTATGTCGAGCTCAATTTACTGCGTGGTGACCTGGAAGGTATCGAGGATTTACTGAAAAATACGGATAGCGCTCTGGCAGAAGCATTACTGGGCGCGCTGTATTTTATACAAGATCGGAATGACGCCTCGATTGAACGATTCCAGGCAACGCTGGTGCGTTTCAGAAAAGAAACGGGTAAACGTAATGTCAGCATAGGCGGGTATCCAGAATATTTATTTTATCTGGCGTTATTTCGCAGTCAAACAAAAGAACATTTGGATTTGTTGCGTAAACAGCTACAGTCGGCGATCAAGCATCAAACTACTGGATCCGGTTTTACCGGTCTGACAATCAGATTGCTTTATGTGCTTGATATTTACCAGAGCAGAAAACAGTTTGATCATCCGGATAACAACATTCTTCTTAAGATTGAAACGGATAATCCTTATAACCTGTTGTTTCAGGTATTGATGCTTTACTGGCTGGATAAAGCCTCCGATTTGGAAAATCAGCATGCAAGAGTTATCAAAAAACTCAAGGTATATTGTCAGTTGGCGGAGCAAAACGATTATTTCTGGTTCGCAGCAGTGAGCTCAAATTTGCTGGACAGACTTGGCGCAACCGATTCCATAACGGCGGAGATTGCACGAAAATATAAAGACTCGACATTCAATGCCATTATTGACCTGATTCCGCGCGTGGAACATTGGAAACGTGCGCTTAATGCTTTGACTTTACTTGGTGAACAGAAAGTATGTGGCACTGAGCCATCATCACTGCAAAAACAAGTACGTATGGCTTGGTTGATCGAACTTGATGAAGAAGGCAATGCACGCCTGTTTCCGAAAATGCAGCGCCTGGACAAAAATGGTAAGTGGAGTATGGGTCGCCCGGTTGCGGTAAAACGATTGCGGGAGGAAATCGAAGATTTCGATTATTTAACCGAACAAGATCGGCGTATTTGCGATCGGATCGAAATTGACTACGAGGATGATTACTACAATTATTACCGCAGGGAAATCTTTGTGCTCAGGGAACGCGCGGTTGTCGAGGCTGCAGGGCATCCCAATGTATACTGGAGTGCCGCGGGTAAGCTCGATTCACCGATACACATATCTATGGCCGAGTTGCAGCTTGTGGTGCTTGAGCAAAACAACAGCCTGCTGATAAAAATTGTACCTTATCCGCAACTGAACCGGCACCAGCATTATGTGTTTGAAAGAACAGCGTCGAATGACTTGCTGGCCTATAAAATCGATCAACAGCATCACGATGTGGCGTCTATTCTCGGAGAGAAAGGGCTCAAAGTGCCCAAACAGGCCAGGCAGCAAGTGATCGATTCAATCTCCGGTATTGCCTCCATGTTGACAATACAGTCGGAAATCGGCGCCCGGTCTGCGCATGCCGAAACGGTTGAAGCTGATAGCTGCCTGCAGATTCTGTTGCAGCCCATGGGAGACGGTATTCAGGTCGAAATCCTTGTGCAGCCGTTTGCCAACGGTGGCCCGGTGTATAAACCTGGTAAAGGAGGGGCGACCGTACTGGCAGAGATCGACGGCATACGTTTTCAGACGACCCGGGATCTTGAGCTGGAGCAAAAATTTCTCGATCAAGTGATGGATAGCTGTCCGGATTTGTATGATACGGCGAGCACCAAATGGTTATTGGATGATGCGGAAATGGCGCTGGAAACCCTGCTGCAGCTGCAAAATCTGGGCGATTTCGCGGTGCTGAAATGGCCGCAGGGCAAGTCAATCAAAATCAGCCGTGAAACAGGTTTGTCGCATGTGCATTTTTCAGTACGCAAAACCAATGACTGGTTCAGTCTTTCGGGTGATATTCAGGTTGACGAGAATCATGTCATCGAAATCCAGAATTTAATGGCATTGTTATCAGCAAGCAAAGGGCGTTTTGTCAAACTGGACGACGGGCAATTCATTACTTTGACCAATGAATTGCGGCAACGGCTGGACGATCTTGCAGGCTTGGGTAGGAAAAGCGGCAAAGACCTGGCGTTCCATGCGCTGGCTTCATGGACGCTGAACGATTTGACCGGAGGCATGCATATCAATGCCAGCAAGCAATGGCGTGAGCAGCTTAAAAAACTGTCTGAAATCGATGACCTGCATCCGCAACTGCCATCAACATTTCAGGGAGAATTGCGTGATTATCAATTGCAGGGTTACCAGTGGCTGACACGGCTGGCCTACCTGGGGGCTGGCGCATGTCTTGCCGACGACATGGGTCTGGGTAAGACGATTCAGTCGCTGGCGCTGATTCTGTCGCGCGCTGCCGATGGGCCCACACTTATTCTGGCGCCCACTTCGGTTTGCAATAACTGGCTCGAGGAAGCACAGCGTTTTGCGCCGACGCTGAACGTCTACTACTTTGGTAGCGGCGACCGGCAAAAACGATTGGATGAGGCGGGTCCTTTTGATCTGATTGTTTGCAGTTATGGATTGCTGCAAACCGAAGCCGAGCGATTGGGACAGAAATGCTGGCATACCATTGTCGCCGATGAAGCGCAGGCGATTAAAAATCCGTCGACACAACGCTCAAAAGCAGCAATGGCGCTGAAGGGAGGCTTTAAAATGATCACAACAGGAACGCCGATTGAGAATCATCTGGGGGAATTGTGGAATGTATTTCATTTCATCAATCCTGGATTATTGGGCTCGCTCAATGAATTCAATGCACGCTACGCATTGGATATCGAAAACAAACGCGATCACAGCGTGCAGCGCCGGCTGAAACGATTATTGCAGCCTTTCATTCTCCGCCGGCTGAAACGTGATGTGCTGACAGAACTTCCTGCGCGCACCGAAGTCACCTTGCATATCGAGCTGAGTGAAGAAGAACGCGATTTCTATGAGGCGCTGCGCCGGAATGCGCTGCAATCCATTGAAGTGCTGCAAAAACAGTCTGTTCCAGGTGGTCAGCAGCATTTGCAGGTTCTGGCGGAAATTACCCGGCTGCGCCGTGCGTGCTGCAATCCACGTCTGATATCCCCGGAAATCGATTTCAGCAGCGCAAAATTGCAGGCCTTTGAAGAGCTTGTCGATGAACTGATCGCTAATCAACACAAAGCATTGGTATTCAGTCAGTTTGTCGCGCATCTCGCGATCATTCGGGAATTGCTGGATAAGAAAGGTATTCAATATCAGTATTTGGATGGTGCGACCAGTGTGTCTAACCGAAGGAAAGCCGTGAATGCATTTCAATCCGGCCAGGGTGATTTATTTTTAATCAGTCTGAAAGCGGGAGGCGCGGGTTTGAATCTTACTGCAGCGGATTATGTGGTGCATATGGATCCCTGGTGGAATCCGGCGGTCGAAGATCAAGCATCCGATCGCGCCCATCGCATGGGACAAAAACGGCCTGTTACAGTTTACCGTCTGATTGTAAAAGATACTATTGAAGACAAAATTGTCGCACTGCACAAACATAAACGCGATCTGGCCGACAGTCTTCTGGCTGACGGTGACATCAGTGGCAGAATGTCAATCAAAGATATGCTGGAATTACTCGGAGCGCGAGAAGCATAGTCTGGGATCAATCGAGGAGCTGCTTATTCGGTATGTAAGGCTTCGACCGGATTGAGCCGGGCTGCGCGCATCGCGGGTAATACACCTGCCGCCAAACCGATGGCAATAGATAATGCCAGGGCGCCTAGAACGTAGTTCCACGGAATATTTACCGGAAGATTGGCGATGAATGTTTTAAGCAGCCCGGCAATACCGGCGCCAACAGTCAATCCGGTCAGGCCACCCAGTGTTGACAGCACGGTGGATTCGATCAGAAATAAAACGCGGATGCGTGCCCGGGTTGCACCCAGCGCGGTGAGCAAACCGATTTCGGCAATGCGTTCCGCCACGGCGATATGCATCAGCGTCACCATGCCGACGGCACCAACCAGTAATGAGATACTGCCTAATGCAGCTACGGCGAATTTTAATACATTCAGCACTGTTGACAGTGTACTGAGCAATTGTTGCTGCGATTTGACGGTAAAGTCTTCGCGGCCGTGGCGTGCGATCAGGATGCTTTTAATGTCTTCAACAACGGCATCGACAGACGCTTCGGGCGTATAGGAGACATTGATCTCCATCAAACCTTCGCGATTGAAGACTTCCAGGGCACGGGCTGTCGGAATGAAAACAGTATCATCCAGATCAAAGCCCAGCACATGTCCTTTGGATGCCATAACGCCGATAACGCGGAAGCGCGAACCGCCGACCTGTATAATTTCTCCCAGCGGATTCTTGCCGTTGAACAGTTCATTGTGTATTTTTGCGCCGAGAACCGCATAGGCGCGTGGATTGCGCGGATCATCATCCGGAAGGAACCGGCCGATGCCTACTTGCATGTTGAATGCGCGCGAAAAATCGGAACCCTGTCCATATACTGTGACGCGCCTGCTCAACCCTTTAGCGCGTATTTCTGCATTGCCGATGACACTGGCATTGGTGAATTGCGTATAACGCGAGTGCTGCATGGCAACGGCATCATCAATGGTTAAAATCCGCGCGCTGCCGATAGCGCCCAGCGATCCGCCGTGCGTGGATATTTTCCCGGGTGTGATAGTGATGATATTGGTGCCGAATTGCGTGAATTCAGCAAGTACGAAACGTTGTATCCCATCACCAATAGCAGTCAACAGGATAACTGCGGCGATGCCGACAGCGATGCCCGATGCCGATAAAATCGTGCGCAGACGATGCGCATTCAGGGAATGAAACGTAAAATAGAATGTATCAATGGTTCTCATGTTGAATACACATGACTTTATTTCCTGCTTAATGCCAGTACCGCATCCAGGCGGGCGGCCCGGTTTGCGGGAATCACGCATGCCAGGATCCCAGTTGCCAGGGCTACCAGAATACCCGCCAATATGGCCCATGCGGGCGCCCATGCGGGTAACTGCGGAAAGATCGTGCGCAGCACGAGACTGCCTGCCTGACCGAGAAGAAAACCGATCACTGCGCCGGCAAAGGACAAGCAAAGCGCTTCGGTAAAAAACAGCAGGCGGATGTCTTCCGCATCTGCGCCTATGGCTTTTAACAACCCGATTTCATTCGTGCGCTGGCTCACGGCAACCAGCATGACATTCATGATCAGAATACCGGCGACAATCAGACTGATTGCGGCGATACCTGCAACAGCCAGTGTCAATGCATGCAGAATACGGTCAAACGTTGACAGTATTGCATCCTGAGTGATGACAGTAACATCTTCCTCGCCATCATGGCTTTGCTTCAGTGTCTCCAGAATGGCTTGTTTTGCCGGTTCAATTTCATTATGACTGGTGGCCTCGATCAGAATACGGAACAGCGATGTCGTGTTGAATAGGGATTGTGCGTGTTCTACCGGAATAATCACGATTTCATCGGAGTTAAAACCCATCGATTCACCCTGCGTCACGAGTATGCCGGTGACCAGAAACCGGTTTCCGCCCAATCGGACACGTTGACCGATGGCCTGTTGCTGGGGGAAAAATTCCTGGGCCAGCTTGTCGCCGAGAACGATCTGCGCACTATGTCCGGAACCATGCATTAGAAAACTGCCTTGAGCCAGTTGCATATGGCGGATCGGTATCAGATCGGCAGTGCTGCCCAGCACAGTGACCTCGCGCAACCGGTTTGCGGCAGACAGTTCCGCTTCACCCACATTCAACGGGGCATAACGCTTGACTTGCGGTAGCCGTCCCAGTAACTCAGCATCCTTCAGTGTCAAATCGCGCGGCGTTTGTCCTAAAACAGCGCCTGGAAAAGCACCGGATGTTTCCGCACGGCCCGGAAGAACCACCAGCAGATTGGTACCGATCGATGAAAACTGATTGATGATGTAATTGCGTGCGCCATCGCCGAGCGCGGTAAGTACGACAACTGCCGCAACACCCAGCGCCATGGCAAGAATGATCAGCGCTGAGCGAACCCGGTAGCTGAGAATGGTTTTGATGGACAGGTGAAATGTATCAGTCAGTGTCATGCATGTGTTTATCCGTATGAATTTTGCCGTCGCGTATCATAATCTGCCGTTGTGTCCGGTCGTCGAGTTTACAATTGTATAGCCTACGTCACATGAAGTGATTCGATTTTAAAGAGTCGCTTCACGGTATGGTTTTGTTGTTTTCTGATTGTTTTGGTTGATGCCCATTTGTGCGCAATGGCGTTAAGGTTTGGTGAACACACTGGCAGATAATAAAGATGGATAAGTCATCTTTGAATTGAAATCAATTTATTTGAGCTTTACTGTAGTTGCAAAAAACGGGGATAAAACGGTTGTACCGATTCATCATCATTTCAGCACTTCATTTCAGCACTTTATTTCAAAGCGCAGATAATCTATAAACCGCTTTGATTCATTGATTTTATCGTGAGGTACCAGCAAATACTTCCACGGTTTCGTGCCAACTTCGCGTGCGTGATCCGAGGCATACCCGCACCAACGGGCAGCAACGGCGGCTTTCGCCTGAACCTCCTGAGTGTTCATATCGCCACGAGCTTTCGTCTCGACCATGAGAATCTCTGATTCCGTCTCGGCAACAAAATCCGGGATGTACTCCGGCTGCTCGGTGCCGAGCTTATAGTAAATCTGAAACTGCCCTTTGGCAGGCTTGAACTGGAGTTGTCCCCTTTTGACGGACACATTAGATTGTGTTTAAAGGAGAAAGAAGATGATTCAAAGATACAAACCTGCCTATCGGGCGGAGTTTCGCCAACAGATGGTGGAATTAGTTGCGTCGGGGAAGAATCCTAATCAGCTGTCCAAAGAATTTGGCTGTCACGTTACTTCGATACAAGCGTGGTGTCGTGCAGCAGGTGTTCAATATCGATCTAATCAGTCGACACCTGGTGTTTTGGTATCCAATAATACTCCGCTAAGTTTTAATGAACGGCAAGAGCTAGCGGAATTGCGCAAGAAGTTAAAACGCGTGGAGATGGAGCGCGACATATTGGCAAAGGCTACGGCCTGGTTTGCAAGCAACAACGATTGATTGAGAAGATATACCAATTGATCAAGGCAAACCAGGCACAATTTCCGGCTCGCGCCCTATGTGAAACGCTAGGTGTTTCACACAGCGGCTACTATGATTGGATTAAACGTCCGCCTAGTCTGAGAACCATTTCCAATCACCGATTAACCGAACAGATTCTGGCTATTCACCGCGGTAGTGATTTTACTTACGGACGCCCGCGCATTACCGCCGAATTGGCCGATCTAGGAATTTTGGCTAATCACAAGCGCGTGGGCAGATTGATGCGCAAAGCGAAGATCAAGGGAGTAAGCCGCAGACGCAGCTTTGTGATCACAACTCACCGAAACAGGCATGATCGCCCGGCAACGGATCTGGTGCAACGTCATTTCAAAACAACCCACATCAATCAACTATGGGTTGCAGACATGACTTACATTCCCACCTGGGCAGGATTTCTGTATCTGGCCGTGGTTATTGATGTATTCAGCCGCAAGGTAGTAGGCTGGTCATTCGGTGAGAACATGACAGCCAATTTGGTGGTCGGCGCCTTGAATATAGCGCTAATCACCCGCAAACCGGGCAACGTGATTCATCACAGCGATCACGGCAGCCAATACACCAGCGTTGAATTTGGCAAGCGATGCAGGGAAATGGGCGTGCGTCCTTCGATGGGCAGTGTGGGCGATGCCTATGACAATGCGATGGCTGAGAGCTTCTTTGCCAGCCTGGAATGTGAATTGATCGATAGGCGTTCATGGAAAAACAAAACCGAAGCTAGGTTGGCTACATTCACTTGGATCGAGTCTTGGTATAACCCAACACGCAGACATTCGGGACTGGGATACTTATCGCCCAGCAATTTTGAAAAAAAACTTAAGGAGGAAAATCAACTCGCGATAGATAACAATTCTGGCAAACAAGTCGAAATGCTCTCGACTCAATAAAAAAATGTCCGTTAAAATGGGACAACTCCAACCAGTGTTGTAAGGCGGGTCGATAAATACGCACTTCACCTTACCCGCAAACTCCTGCTCCAGCGCCTTCAGCGCCAGCAGGTTGTCGCCGAAAATCAGCCGGTTGTCGAAGAAGTCGTTTTCTGAAACGCGCTGTTTGGCGTGATAAGAATTCTCGGCATCCTCAAGCAGAATACGTGGCTCCAGCTTGGGTCGCTTTTCCTTGCCGATCCAGGTGAGTTCGAGTTTTTGTTTGTTGGTCATTGAATATTCTCGTTCAGCTCAACTGCGCAATGCGCCAGATGGAAGTGGCCTGATCGGCCATCCAACTTTGCCATGCGGCAATGCGCTGCGGTGTCCAATCGGCATTGTCATTCGCCAGTTTGCGGGTAATTTCAAAGCCGCTTTGCTCGAACAGTGCGCGTTTTTCAGGATATTCCTGGATACCGGCCTGTCGGTTGTCGCCTGACTGCATCAGAGTCATGTTGCCGAGTCGGTACACAAGACTGTCCGCTTCCTCGCCGTTGAAGCCGCTCCAGCCATCAGGTGCGTTCTGTGGCAGCACGTGCTCGATGTTGAAGGCATCGCTGATGAAGGCATGATCTTGCCCGGACAGGTGTTTCTCGATGGCACACAGGATGAAGCGCGCCACACGGTTATTGCGCGAATCCGTGGTGCGGATGGTTTTCTCCGCAAATGCGGCGCGGAATGTTTTGTCTTCCACATACACGTTGCGCATGGCTTGCAAAGCCGGGCCAAGCTGACCGAATTCGCCCTTGGCGATCCGCTCCGCCACGGTGTTGTAGGTGCGTTCCTGCTCGGCGGTACTGTAGGCACCGATGACGTTGTAGCGCAATGAAATGACCACGGTGGCACGTAGCAATCCCGTGAAATCGGCAGCATCGAAAATACGTCGGGCAGCCAGCAACAGCGGAAAGGGTTGGCGAACCCGAAAGGTTTTCAGCACGCTGGCGTGCAGTTTGTCATCTTGCGACCATTCCGATGCTTCGGGAGACGACAGCGCCAGATAGGTGTCCAGGTCCTCTTCCATACCGCGCAGCAACTGGAAAACGCCTTCGCGGTTGGTTACACGGGCGCGAATGATTCTGAACAGGTCGGCCTGCCGGGCAAAACTGTGGCGGCTGTTCCAATGCACGCGTAGGAAATCCGGAAAATTCTCCAATTGCAGGCGGCCGACGATGGCTTCCCAGCGGTCTTCCAGGTTGCGCAATTCATGATCTGTTTCGCCACCACGGTCAAGTACGGAAAACAAGTAGTTCTTCAACAGATCGGTGGCGGACAAGCGCACACCACGCGCATTCAGGGTCTCAAATACCTTGTAGGCGTTGAGTTCGTCCGTCACGGTAATAACGGTGAAAAAAAGCCGATCGCTGATATCTTCAATAAGCTGTGCGAGACGCTTGCCTTCGTCGCCGGTACTTGTTTTCAGGTAGTCGGCGACTCGCTTATCGAACCACTCGAATGCCTTGCGCAACAGATGCTCCGAGGCACGAAAGCCGCGCTGAGGCAAACGCTCCAGCGGCACCAGATAGGTCTGGTAGTAATTGTTGTTGTTGCGGTTAAGCGTGAGTTTGGGGCGTGCAATCAGCGTCACAGGGTCTAAATAGCCGACATAGGTTTGGCGGATTTGATTCAATCGTTGGGTGTTGGGTTCTGCCTCATTCTTGGCATCGATGAGCCGCTGAACGTTCTTGAGTACAGCCAGCACGATCAGGCTCAGCGTAGTCAGGCGTTGCTGGCCGTCGATGACATCAAAGGTTTTGTCGTCTGCGGATTGCAGTACGAGATAACCCATGTAATGCGATGGCTCGCCGTCAGATTTCAATGTGGCAAGAATGTCTGCCCATAGGTCCTCCCATTCGTCATTGGACCAACTATAGTCGCGCTGGAATCGAGGAATCTGGTAGGTTAGCCCATTGCCGATGAGTTTGCGGAACGTGTTGTTCTCTGTCTTGAAATTGGTTGCGGCCATATTGGTATCCTCGCTTCAAAGCAATTGCCATTCGATGGTAAATAAAATGCGCTGATCCACCCGCTGTTTCAGTTGCTCCTCTAGCTGTTCGATCAGCGTATTGCGTTGCATCTCGATGTCATCCTGCCGTGCAAACAGCTCCCTGCGTAGTCTGCTACGCTTGGTTTCCAACTCTCGCTGACGTTTCTGATGTGCCAGCTTTTCTTCCAGCGTGGGTGATGCGGCGGCGGTGCGGCGCACCTCCTTGATCTCGCCGTCGACAGCCTTGATTTCCTGTTCCAGCCCGAGTTTCAGGTCATCGGCCCAAGCATCGAGCTTCTGCACCTCCTGCTCGAAGTAGCCCAGGTTTCGCTGATTGATCTCGCCCAGTAGTACGGTTTTCCGGCTTTCGACATCGGCGACGAGTTCGGCACATGCTTCCAGGTGCGCATCGCCTTTGACCTGCGCTGGCAGGCGCAGCAATTTTTCTGGATCGTCCTCTGGCAGTGCTTCCCCCATCTGGGTGCAGGCGGACACAACCAGGTGCTGCTCTTGATCGTTCAGGGTTTCGACGGTCAGCAGGGTCACGCTTAGCCAGCCACTCTGGCCGCGCCATTTTTCAAGGCTGACGATCCTTTTGCCGTAGGCGGCATAGTCAAACGCCAATCGTGCAGGGGCTTGTAGATCTCGCGTCTTGGCGCGCTCAATCGCCCATTCCGCCAAGGGATGGCCCATACGGTAAAGATGCGCATCGCCGCTGCGCCTGGGCAGTTCATAGCGCCCCGCCATCACTGCCTGTTCGCGGCTGCCTGTGGCGTGACCTAGTCCATCGGGCAGGCTGTGCAGGAAAAAGCCATTGATCGCTTCGCCATCGGTCGTTTCGTTAGCATCGAAGCGGGCGTGATCCCGCAACTCCGTGCGGCTCAAATCCATCAGCAGGCGCTCGTACTTGTTCAGTACTGCCTGGCTGTCCTGGCTGCGGATGCGCAGTTTCTCCTGCACCTCTTCGTCGAAATTCTCCAGCAGAAGCTGCCGTGTTCTGAGCATCGCTTCGTCTATCTCGCTGGCAAGTTCGCGCTGGAGGTCTTCGAAGCGGCTGCGGATTTCTTCGGGTTCGCGGCAGTTTTGGTAGATGGAGGCGATCCGCCGTTCGAAATCCACACCGGAGCCGATCGCTCCCAGCACTTCGTCGCTGGCGCCGAACACGCCTTCGAACAGCTTGAACTTCTGCGATAGCAACTGATAGACACGCGCATCTGCCTCGTTGCTGCGGTCCACAAAGTTGACCACCACCACATCGTGCTTTTGCCCGTAACGGTGGCAGCGACCGATGCGCTGCTCGATCCGTTGGGGATTCCACGGCAGGTCGTAGTTGATAACCAGAGAGCAGAACTGGAGGTTGATGCCTTCTGCGCCTGCCTCCGTCGCGATCATGATGGTGCCGCGCTCTTTGAAGTGTTCAACCAGCGCGGCGCGGGTGTCGGCGGTTTTGGAGCCGGTAATGCGGTCGCTGCCTTCATGACATTGCAGCCAGTCTTTGTAAATGGCTTGCGCTCTGGCATCGCTGTTGGTGCCATTGAACAGCACGATGCCGTCGCCGTAGGCTGTTTCAGCCAACAAGGAAAGCAGGTAATTCTGGGTGCGCTTGGACTCGGTGAAGATGATGGCCTTCTTTCCCGCACCTAAACGCTCCAGCTCGGCGAAAGCTTTGCCCAGTGCAGTCAACAGCGCCTGCCCTTTGGCATTCTGTCGAATGCCGGTAGCCAACCCTTTGAAGTGTCGAAGTTCGGCAGCTTCGTCGGCAATGGCTGCTCGTTCGTTGGCGCCGGCGTTGGCATCATTGGCGGTTGAACCATTCCACTCATCGGCGGTTTCATCCAGTCCTTCGTAGTCGTCATCCAGCGACTCTGTCAGGTCAGGGACATCAGGCAATTCATCCAGTTGTCCTTGAAGGCGATTGGCCATGGTCTCCAGCGCCCCGGCAATGGCGTGGCTGGACGAGGCAAGTAGCTTCCACAGTACCAACGAGATCAGTTGACGCTGGCCTTCGGGCAGTGCCTTGAGATTCGGGCGACGCAGGTAATCGGCGACCAATGCGGAAAGTTGCTGCTCTTCCTGGCTTGGGGTGAATTCTTCGACGATGGCGATACGTGCGGTATACGGCACGTATTGCTGAACTTGCCGACGCAGCGTGCGTTTGCAAAGCGGTGCCAAACGCTCTCGTAGTGCCCGGTTGGACTGTTCGGTTCTGACGCCAGAGAATTGGGTTCGAAAGCTGTCGATATCGCCAAACACACGCTCGTCGATCATGCTCACCAAGCCGTAAAGCTCCAGCAGGGTGTTTTGCAGCGGTGTTGCCGTCAGCAGGACTTTGGCATCGACGTGCTCCAGCGCGTCGCGGATCGTCCGGGCAATGACGTTGCCGTTCTTGTAGACATTGCGCAGACGGTGGGCTTCATCCATGACCACCAGATCCCAATGAATGCGCTTGAGGTCATCGGCCTTGGCTTTGGCGAACTGGTAAGAACAGATGACCGGCCCGCCTGCATGCTGGAAGGGTTGCGTGACACCTTCCTTGCGCAGGGCGTTGTAGTTCTTCGCTTCGAGGATCAGCCCCTGAAGGTTGAACTTGTCCTGCAGTTCCTGGTGCCATTGCTTGCGCAGGTTAGCCGGCACGATGATGAGCATCCTGCGACGCCGCTCCGCCCAATGCTGGGAAATGACCAGCCCGGCTTCGATGGTTTTTCCCAGTCCTACCTCGTCCGCCAGGATCACGCCACGCGATAGCGGGTTGCGACAGGCAAAGAGTGCTGCTTCGATCTGGTGCGGATTCAAATCCACCTGGGAGTCCACCAGCGCGCTGGCCAGAGATTCCACGCTGTCACTGGCTGCTCGGCGAGTAAGCACTGGCTTTGATGAGGTGTCAAAAGCTGGTGCGACATTAGTAATGCAACTTATATGTTTCGGAACTAATTCCGTAGTTGACAGAAACTTCGGTTTTTTGCGTATAGCACGTTCCAAATTCGCCAAAAACCAAAATGTCTCCTTCTGTGTTTATCCTCATTCCTTCTTGCAATTTAGCAACTCTGGATCAAAACAATCATGATTCAGCCAATTCCTCTATACGCTCGCGTCATGAGCAAAGAACATATCTTCGTAACCAACCTCAGTCACTGATCACAGCCATGAATGTAAATATGCTGTTGTATATATCAGGTTAATTCAGAAACATCCATATGCGATAACCGAATAACTGTTAATTCTTATATGGAAGCCATCCGGAACGCAAGCTAAATGACATTCATCTTATTATGCCGCATTCTCTTTCTATATCAATATGCCCTATGACACTGAGACCCAATACCAATCATATAATCCAGAATTCAGCAATTCCCAATACTGCACCAGTCAATATCACTATCATGATGTCAGGTCTGTATTTCCATAACACGGTGAAAGTCAGCACGGAGAGGATAAAAGGGTACAGCCGGAAGGTATCCACAAAAGTGACTACGACATCACCATGTAACCAGAACGTATAACAAAGCTCAAATAGATTGATTGCAATCCATAGATGACTTATCCATCATCATTTCACTGTAAAGTTTTGTCCGTTCGTAAGAAGGAGTGGCTGACAATTGCGCAGGCGGTGGCGCGTTTTCTATGGATAACGCGACCTTTCACAAAAATTTTATGTGACGTAGGTTATACATGAAATTAAAATCATTGAATAAGAGCTCGGTGACAGCCGGGAACTCCCTCTTGAATCGTTTGAGTATCCGCTAACCGATTCGCAGGAGACATCGGCCGATTTGGCTTGCTGCATTCCATTAAGTTCTATTTCAGCAAAGTGGATCATGGCGTGGTGATTATTGACAACCTGGGATTCTCCGCACCACTGATACCGCTCTGGTAGGCACATCTTAACGATATATAAAAAAGCCCACCGAAGTGGGCTTACAGGTAAGGTCTGGGTGTTTTTTTATTGCGCAGTTCAGTATATTCGCTTAGCTTTTCGCTTTGTCTGATGCTACAGAAGCAGGACGTACAGGGTGTTGCTCAGCAGCCATTTTTTGATGATATTCGACTTTCTTCAGATTGTCTGCAATGGCTATTTCATATTGATGGATTTTAAATTCCACATGTTTTTTGATATTTTGGCCGTTTCTACCCAGGAAACTGGATCTTGGTTTGTGACTGAGAGCGTCGATTTGTTCATCAATCTTAACTTTCAATTCATCAGCCTGATTTTTGTAATATTGTGCCAAAGTAAAATGATCGACATTGCTCTGTCTATCAAATGCTGTATCTTGATCTGCTGCAAAAGAGCTCACCGGTACAGCAATTAGAAAAGTAAGTAAGGAAATAATTGTAAACGTTTGGGCTGTTCCTGTTCTCATGGTGATACTCCTTAAATCTGATTCATCTTGGTAACCAGTTTAAACAAGTCAATGCATGATGAATATTGGGGTAACCATTAATCTTGTCTAAGTGAAACCATTAGCATGATTGGCAAGGTTCGCAAAGCTTGATCGCAGTGACGACTAAGAGAGAAAGCGGGGACAAGGTCACTGAGGAAACGCGCTATTTCACCAGCAGTCTTAATGCAAACTCTGATTAGAACATGTGGCTGGATGGATAACGGCTGTCTATTCCGCGTTATCGAGGGAATTGAAACGCGATTGCCCTGTGAGGAGAACAAACTGATTTTTGCTGGGATTATTTGCCCGGACGGATTTCCATAAACTTATTCGCGACGGAATGGGTTGTCAGGTGGCAACTTGGGCTTTTTATTTGAATCGTCGTTTTCCTTTTCAATTTTCTTTTGTTGTTCTTTTTCTTCTTCGATTTTTTTTGTTTCTTCATCGTCTTCTATTTCTTGCTCGAGACGGTATATGCTATGAGTATTAACTGTTTTATTCCTGTGCGATGCAGATAAAGAATGTGTATCGATCATGTTTTATTTCTCCTCAATCACTGGCATTACAATAGACGAATGTGACCATGAAATTTTGTTTGAAACGACGCGTAGCTTCAAACAGAATGCCTGATACTTGTCGACAGGAGCGACCAGCAGTTGTTCGTGGCTTATCGTTTCCTTGCCTTCAATCCATCCGTGATTTTCAAATACAGGATAAGTAGCCAGCTGTTTCCAATTTACGTTACGAATTGTTGTAACAGGGTTATTGCGCTCTTCACCAAGAACACGCAGCCCGGTTCCTTTTTGTTCCAGTAAAACAACGGAATTACCGACATTGTGAAGTTTGGCCAGTACTTTTATATACATTCGTTCCTCGATAAGAATGACTGAACCCGATATTTCAACCTGTAACCGGGGTCTGTAAATTCTTCCCTTGATGAAATTAAAATATGCCCACACACCACCCGTAATCATTGCGCCTGTTGTGACAAGCTTATTGAGAGTATCAACAGTTTCCGGGAAATTCATAAAAGATACCTGGTAGATCAACAGTCAGTGGTTGGCTTGTAGTGATATTCTTATCTCGATGTATCGAAATATCGGGATATACGATAACCTGGAACTATTTGTGGCGGCATATCAAACACAGGCTCCAAAATGGGGTAGTACAGATCGATTATATAGTTTTTCCGGGTACAGATCTGCAGGATGAATAAACGGTTGAGTTCATCATCCAAAAATTAGATTGTTCCTCGTTATATCCCGTGTAACGAATGACTTCTTCGCCATTTTTGAACAACACGGTTTTGAATGGGCGAAAGCGCAATTGATGGAAAAAATGATCAATGTCATCAACTCCGATAAGCTCAATTTGCTGCGGCGCTTACGCCTGGCGAGTGGCCTGGTTAGCGGTAATCAGGTAGGCAGTTCAGCCAGAGTCATTTTAGAGGCATACGTTTATCCATATGAATTTTTCCATCACGCATGATAATCTGCCGCTGAGCTCGGTCGCCAAGTTCGCGGTCATGTGTGACGATAATCAGTGTTGTGCCGGATTCGTGCAGATTTTCCAATAATGTCATGACTTCGGTGCCGATCCGGTGATCCAGATTGCCGGTTGGTTCGTCGGCCAGAATGGCCGTAGGCTGCAGAATGGTGGCGCGCGCAATGGCGACACGTTGCCGTTGTCCGCCGGACAATTCCGCCGGGCGATGCTGTGCGCGGTCGGACAGATCAAATGCGTGCAGTGCCTGTTCAACACGCGTTTTACGCGCTTTGGGGTCGATATCCGCCAGAATAAGGGGTAATTCGACATTTTCAGCCGCAGTCAGCCGCGGTACCAGATGAAATGACTGAAACACGAAACCAATTTTTTCTCTGCGGATTCTGGCCTGCTCAGCTTCAGACAGATCCGTTACCATCTTGCCATCAAGTTCATAATGACCGCTATCGGGTTTGTCCAGCAGGCCGATTACATTCAGTAGGGTCGATTTGCCGGAACCGGAAGGCCCCATGACCGAGACATATTCCCCATTCGCAATGTCGAGATCAACGTGATCCAGCGCGTGGATGGTTTGTTCGCCCATGTGAAAAAGGCGCGTAATGCCTGTCAGGTGAATCATGGTTGCGCTGGAATTTCCAGCTTGGGACGAACGAGGATGCCCGGTTTGATTTCGTCCAGGTCAAATGAAATCAGAACCCGGTCGCCTTCGTCTAACCCGTGTATTACTTCGGTATAACTCCAGTTGGTTAATCCGATTTCGATCGTTCGTTCGGCGAGCCGGCCTTCCGTATTGATAATCCAGACGGTGTTATTCTGCCGTATGGCTTGTGTCGGAATACGCAGGACATGATCGTGACTGTCCAGAATCACTTCAACATCCGCGCTGTAGCCTGCTAACAGATTGTTTTCCGGTATCGTGTTAAAACTGACTTCGATGTCCACGGTTCTGGCTTGTTTTTCAATCTCGGTCACATATGGGGCGATACGTTTAACGCTGCCGTGAAAAACCTTGTCCGGCATGGCGTCCAGCGTGATGCGCGCCAGTTGTCCGAGTTCGATTTTCGGTGCGTCGACTTCATCCATCGGCGCGAGGACATAAAGACAGCGGTTATCAATCAGATCGATCACCGGCGGCATGGGAATACCCGGCGGAGAGGGTGTGGCATATTCCCCCACTTCACCGGTTATTTTGGCAACGATGCCGGAAAAAGGCGCTTTCAGAACTGTACGCTCCAAACCGGCTCTGGCCACTTCGACCTGTGCCTGGGCACGTTTGATGTCAGACCGGGCGGCATCGCAGTTCGCCTGGCGTGCGCGTGCGTTGGCATCTGCATCTTCAGCGCGTTGCGGACTGATAAATCCTTCGTCAATCAGCTGCTGGGTGCGATAGGATTCACGCCAGGCATTTTCGGCGAGAATGCATGCTTCGCGCTCACGCTGCCGGGACATGGACAATTGGCGCTCGGCCAGTTCCTGCTGCGCAACCAGATCGACATTCCATAATTCAAGTAGAATCTGATTTTTTTCAACATAATCACCTTCCTTAACCAGAATGCTTGTAATCTGACCGCCAAATGCCGGGGCCAGGCTGGCACGCTGGCAGGCCTTGATGGTTCCTGCGCGTGTATTGACCACTGTCGTTTCAACGCGGTCATATTGAATGACGCTGATTTCCACTTCCACTGGACCGGGCCGGGTAAAATACCAGGCTGCGGCGGCAGTCAAGGTCAGAAAACCGGTTATCGCAATGAATCGAAGAAATTTCCTGGATTGCTGCATGACTTAAGACGTGCGGTGTAAAAAGGCAATTTTTGTTGTTTTGCTATTTCTCTAAAAGCGGTATTGTACACATTCAAATAAAATGATTAGTGCAGATTACAAAGACATGAATAATTCCAGCAATAATATTTCCGAGGCAACGATACCAGCGACAAGGCATTATCCGTTCATTCTGTCCAATGGAGAACGGCCAACCCTGTTGGAAGCATTCCGCCCCACCGAATCCGATTATGGCGCGATCGATCCGAAAACCTATGCCGCCATCGAAGCCGATAAATTATTCGACAAAATCAACTATACGCGAACGGAAACCGGCCGGCTCTATTTATATCGATCAATGGTCAGGCCACTGGCCGACGCTCAGCTGCTGCAGCACAAACAGGATGCATTACGTGAAATAGCATCGAACGTGCAATTGCGGGAATCGTTCGAAAACTATATCGCGCACAGAGCACGATACGAGCATACGCTGAAATATTTACTTTATGGTGAATTCTCCGGTGGACTAACGACGGATGTGCCGGCTGAACGGACGGGCAGGCTTGAATTCGGAGGATACGGCTATCTGCAATACCGCGAAGGGACGCGTTACGCTGTGGAGATGGTCGAAGACGCCAAGGGATTGCCGCGGCCTGAAAGCCGGTATCTGTGCAGTATTGTTGAAACAATCCAGAATTTTGAGCAATCCCGCATTTACCAGTTAATGCGGGGGCCGGTCTATCTGGCGAATGATAAATTCAAAACACAATCGGAAAAGCCACGTTTCTTACCGTTGCCACGCTTCCGGCCTTCCATTTTTAAATGGATACCGACACTGGTGTTTTTTATAGCGATGTATGTGATCATGCTTTTTTTCGAAATCATGGCACCGGAACTGGGGGCATCGTATATCGGTTATGGCATCATGCTATTAACCGTTCCCGTTTTTCCGATTGTTTTGCTGGCAATGGGGGCATCTGATCGCGACGCGGTGATTTATCCGCTGCGCAGGCAATTTAGGGAAAGTGAGGATCTGGCGAAGGCTGTTGAAGCAGTGGGCATGCTCGATGAGCTGATGTCGTTCCTCCGTTATCGGCAAACACTGAATGAGGTCATGGTATTACCCCAGGTATGGGATGAGCCGCATCACTTGCTCATCGTGGCGGATGCAAAAAATCCCCTGTTAATCAATGAGAAACTGGATTATGTGGCTAACGATATCACATTGGATACCGCTGGCAGGCTGCTGATTATCACCGGGCCTAACAGCGGTGGTAAAACCGCTTACTGTAAAACTATAGTTCAGATACAGTTGCTCGGGCAAATCGGCTGCTATATTCCTGCAACATCGGCCCAGCTGGTGCCAGTCGAACATCTTTACTATCAGGTTCCCGATCCGGGTCAACTAGATGCCGGGATAGGGCGTTTCGGTCATGAATTAAAACGTACCCGTGAAATCTTTTTTAACACAACGCCACGCAGTCTGGTCGTGCTTGATGAATTATCCGAAGGCACTACTTTTGAAGAGAAAATGACTTTATCGGAATACATTCTGAAAGGTTTTCATCATCTCGGTGCAAGCACGCTGCTGGTTACGCATAACCATGAACTCTGTGAGCGGCTGCAAAGCGAAGGTATCGGTCGTTATTTACAGGTTGAGTTTGCCGCACAGGGGCCTACGCATCGCCTGATTGACGGCATTTCCAAGGTCAGTCACGCGGATCGGGTCGCCAGTGCAATCGGATTCAGCAGGGAGGACGTTGAAAAACACATCGAAAAATTGTTGTCTGGCGCACGACCTGAGGCCGAATGAATCGATTCACCGAAATGAAACAATTCAGGAGGTATACTGCAATGGCCAATGCGATGCCCAGTATGTATGCATTGCGCCATGATGCTGAACATACAGCCATTTTCAAATATGGCAGGCACGTAAAAAATAATTAAACCTGTTTTTCCAGAATTTGCCGCTTTTTTTTGTTAAAATGCGCTTTTAATCTACTAATTTATTGGAGTTATTTGATGGCAATTGAAAGAACCTTATCCATTATCAAACCCGATGCCGTTGCGAAGAATGTCATCGGCCAGATTTATTCCCGTTTTGAATCAAATGGATTAAAAGTAATTGCCGCACGTATGATTCAGCTTTCCAGATTCGAGGCGGAACAGTTCTATGCGATTCACCGCGAACGTCCCTTTTTTAAGGATCTGGTCGAGTTCATGATTTCCGGGCCGGTTATGGTTCAAGTACTTGAAGGTGAAGATGCCATCCAGAAGAACCGGGAACTGATGGGGGCGACTGATCCGAAAAAAGCCGAGAAAGGCACGATTCGCGCAGATTTTGCAGAAAGCATCGATGCCAACGCCGTTCATGGTTCCGACGCGCCTGAAACCGCTACTGTTGAAATCGCCTGCTTTTTCCCCACATTGGACATTTATTCACGCTAGTTTCCGGTTCAGAACAAAACAATGACGGTTAATTTGCTGGATTATGACAGGGAAGGCCTCACCCATTTTTTGACGGAAATGGGTGAGAAGCCTTTTCGCGCAAAACAGATCTTGAAATGGATTCATCAATCGGGAAGCGCCGATTTTTCCGAAATGAGTGATTTGTCGAAAGGTTTACGCGATAAACTGGCCGGGCATGCCAGAGTTGAATTGCCGCAAGTGCTGCGCGATCACGTTGCAGCTGACGGTACGCGCAAATGGCTGTTGTCTGTGGGCGAGAGCAATGGTATTGAAACCGTATTTATACCCGAATCGAGGCGGGGCACGCTCTGCATTTCCAGCCAGGTCGGATGCGCTTTGGCTTGTACGTTTTGTTCGACAGGTAGACAGGGATTCAACCGCAATCTTACGGTTGCGGAAATTATTGGACAGCTGTGGCTGGCTGATAAGACACTCAGGGACAGCGTTGACGTGTATCGACCGATGATACCTGGCCAGGATCGGCAGACCGAGCGCATGGTGACGAATGTCGTCATGATGGGTATGGGCGAACCGTTGACTAATTTCGAAAACGTGGTCACAGCTTTGCATCTGATGCTGGACGATCATGCCTATGGATTGTCGCGCAGGCGTGTTACGGTCAGTACATCGGGCGTGGTGCCGGCAATGGATCGGCTGCGCGAGCGTTGCCCAGTTGCCCTGGCGGTATCGCTGCATGCACCGAATGATGTATTGCGCGATGATCTGGTGCCCATTAATAAAAAATATCCACTCAAGGAACTGATGGCGGTATGCCGTCGTTATTTGTCGGCAGCACCGAGGGATTTTATCACGTTCGAATACGTGATGCTGGATGGCGTCAATGACAGTATCACTCATGCAAATGAACTGGTGGAACTGGTAAAGGATGTGCCCTGCAAGTTTAATCTGATTCCATTTAACGCATTTCCCAACTCGGGTTTCAAACGCTCATCTTCCGAGGCGATTCGTGTTTTTCGTGATGTATTGATGCAGGCTGGTCTGGTGACGACGGTCCGTAAGACGCGTGGCGATGACATTGCTGCCGCATGCGGACAACTGGCCGGACAGGTGCGGGACAAAACACGCCGTACAGCCCATGGCATTGCAGACAGCATTGCAATGGAGCTCTTGCAATGAAATATGGAATGAAAAATATACGCATACTTTGTGTGTTTTGCGTTCTGGGTATTTTTACCGCAGGTTGCGTGCATGAACCTATCGAAAGCAGATTAACACCGGAGCAGGAAGCCGCACGGGTTGCCAAAAGCGCAAAAATTCACACCGAGCTGGCTGCGGAATATTTTTTTCGCGGGCAATATAAAATCGCATTGGAAGAAATTGATGCCGCATTTAAGGCCAATGCTAATTATGCGCCTGCATTTAACGTTCTTGGCCTGATCTATATGGCGTTGGATGAAGACAGTAAGGCGCAGTCTAATTTCGAACGTGCACTGAGGAGTGCGCCGAACAATCCTGAAGTTCACAATAATTATGGATGGTTTTTGTGTGAACGATATCCCGATCAAATTGATCGGGCGATTTACCATTTCATGCAGGCTATCAATGATCCCCTTTACGAGACGCGGCATATCGCCTATGCGAACGCAGGTCTTTGTGAGATTAAGCGAAATAATTTTGCAGAGGCATCGGTATTTTTACGGGAATCGCTGATGCTGCATTCAGGCTATAGACCGGCGCTGGTCGGATTGGTTGAGATGGATCTCAAGCAAGGCCAGTTGGATGTGGCCCAATCCAGGTTGACGGATTTCATGCAGAAATTTGCGCCGACTGCGAAAAGTCTGGAGCTTGGGATACGCATCGAACGTGCCATGGGCAATATCCGTGGAGCTGACAGTTATCTGTTTCAGCTGCAAAAGAATTTTCCTGATTCGAAAGAAGCCAGGGCTGCTAGAGAAGGTCGATTCTAAATGAGTAATCTTTTTGACAATGCCGACAATAATCATGATAAAAAGACCGAACGGGATTCCGGGCAGAAGATTGATAATGCCGTCTTCTTATCTGAAAACAGACCATCCGATCCGGTTGAGCCGGCGGAAAGAAGAGCATCTGCAGATAATGAACCGGAAATCAGCCATTTTTTAAAGCATGAAGCCGGCGTGGCAACACGCGACACGAATACACTGGATGCGGCAAGCGTCGTTCAGGGTGTGGGTCACATGCTACGCAATGCGCGCATGGCCAGAAAGATGAGTATTGAGGATGTATCGCGCCAACTGCGCATTTCAATCCAACAAATTGAAGCGATTGAGAAAGAAGATTTTGATAGGTTGCCGGGGCGCACTTTTGTGCGTGGATTTGTGCGTAATTACGCTAATCTGATGCATCTCGACGCGAATACCGCAGTGCAGATGTTACCCGGGCTAACAGGTATGGCAACCCATGCAGCCCATGTTGAACATACACCGTTTAAAATTCAGGAAATGACGCCTTCCTCCCGTGAAAGTAAAGGGGGTGGCAATATACTGCAGATCATAGCGCTATTGACTATCCTGGCGGCTGTGGTTTATTTCGGTTATAACCGGTTGCCATTCTGGCAGACAGCCGAAGAAAGCAATAGTGATCAGGAACAGATTGTGCAACTGGGCGATGGCCAGACTACTGTTGAATTGAAACTGGCACTGCCTTCCTTGGGATTATCCGCGAATCCTGCCGGAACGGCTCAGCCCAATCCCGGTGCGAGAATTTCAGAGTCGGTGGTTGTTGCGCAGAACGCAATGGCGAATTTAAACACCATAGGTACCCTGGTTTTTAATGTTACGGCGGATACGCATATCAAAGTTATCGACGGAAACGATGATGTCATTTTTGATCAAAAGAATATCCGTGGAACGCAGCAGCGTATAAGCGGTAAAAGGCCGTTGTCAGTAACGATCGGCAAGGCATCGGCTGTGGAACTGCATTATAATGACAGGGTGGTTGATATTAATCCCTATACGCATCCAACCAAAGGCAGCGCGCATTTAATGCTTGAATAAAATCCGTTCTACACAGCGTAAATTCTTTCCCCAGACCATGAAATCGAAAGTGAAAATGAAAAATGTCCCAGTATAATCCAGCATCGCTACGACGCGCTTCAGTCGGTGTCAAAGTCGGCTCCATCAAGATAGGTGGCAATGCGCCCGTCGTTGTCCAATCAATGACCAATACCGATACGGCCGATGAAATCGCAACGGCAGAGCAGGTTTTCCAATTGGCGCGTGCCGGATCTGAATTGGTGCGGATCACCGTTAACTCGATCGAAGCGGCCAAAGCTGTGGCCGGTATCCGTCAACGGCTGGATGACATGGGGTGCCATGTGCCGATGATCGGTGATTTTCATTTCAACGGTCATAAACTGTTGACCGCGCATCCGGAATGTGCGCAGGCACTGGCCAAGTTTCGTATTAATCCCGGCAATGTCGGCAAAGGCAGGAAACGTGACGAACAATTTGCCACGCTGATCGAAACGGCGTGCAAGTATGACAAGCCGATCCGGATCGGTGTCAATTGGGGTAGTCTCGATCAGGAGATGCTGGCCCGTATCATGGATGAAAACGCCAGATCCAGTGATCCGCAGGATGCCGCTTACGTTATGCGCGAGGCATTAATCACGTCTGCGTTGGAAAGTGCGGCAAAAGCTGAGGAAATCGGCCTGCCGCGTGATCATATTGTGCTGTCGTGCAAAGTCAGCGGTGTTCAGGATTTGATCCGGGTTTACCGCGAACTGGCTGCACGCTGCGATTATGCCTTGCATCTGGGATTGACCGAAGCCGGTATGGGATCCAAGGGTATTGTGGCTTCCACGGCTGCACTGGCGGTGCTGTTGCAGGAGGGTATCGGCGATACGATACGGATTTCATTGACACCTGAGCCGGGCGGATCACGTTCACGCGAAGTCATTGTCGCGCAGGAAATCCTCCAGACTATGGGTTTGCGTGCGTTTGTCCCGCTGGTTGCGGCATGCCCCGGGTGCGGGCGGACGACCAGTACCTATTTCCAGGAGCTGGCGGAAAGCATACAGGCCTATGTGCGCGAGGAAATGATCGTGTGGCGCGAACACTATGACGGTGTGGAGAATATGACGCTGGCCGTGATGGGGTGTGTGGTCAACGGGCCGGGTGAAAGCAAGCATGCCAATATCGGCATCAGCCTGCCGGGTTCGGGCGAGAGTCCTGTTGCGCCGGTCTTCGTGGATGGCGAAAAAACGGTAACTTTGAAAGGCGATAATATTGCGGGTGAATTCCGGCAAATCGTCGAAAATTACGTCCGGGAAAAATATCCGAGAAAAGCGGGCTAATGGCTAAGATAATCAAGGCCATTCGCGGGATGAACGACATTCTTCCCGACGCAGCCCATCAATGGCATTTCTTCGAACAAACCGTACAGGACTGGCTGGCGATGTACGGTTACCGCAATATCCGTACACCTATCGTTGAGCAAAGTGATCTGTTTGTACGTTCCATCGGCGAGGTCACTGATATTGTTGAAAAAGAGATGTACTGTTTTGTCGACCATCTCAACAATGACAGCCTGGCTTTGCGCCCCGAAGGCACTGCATCCTGCGTTCGTGCGGTAATCGAGCATAATCTGTTGTACGGTGGTCCGCAGCGGCTGTATTATTGCGGCCCGATGTTCCGGCATGAACGTCCGCAAAAAGGCCGTTACCGGCAATTCCATCAAGTGGGTGTGGAAGCGCTGGGATTTTCCGGGCCGGATATCGATGCGGAATTAATGATCATGTGCGCCCGGCTATGGCAGATGCTCGGTATAACCGGCCTGCGCCTGGAAATCAGTACATTGGGGAATGCCGATTCCAGGGCATTGCACCGCGCACGCTTGATCAACTATTTTGAAAAACATACCGGTGCACTGGATGAAGATGCAAGCAGACGGCTGCACGTTAATCCCTTACGGATTCTGGACAGCAAAAACCCGCAGATGCAGTCCATCATCGAAGGTGCACCCAAACTGGTTGACGACCTGGATGAAGAATCACGGCTTCATTTCGAGTCGGTACAGCAGATTTTGCGTGCCCGGGGCGTCAGTTTTGAAATCAATCCGCGCTTGGTACGAGGGTTGGATTATTACAATCGCACTGTTTTTGAATGGGTTACCGATAAATTGGGTGCGCAGAGCGCTGTTTGCGCGGGTGGTCGTTACGATGGGCTTATCGAACAGGTCGGTGGAAAACCTGCCCCGGCCTGCGGTTTCGCCATGGGTGTTGAGCGATTGCTGGCGTTGATGCAGGAATGCGGTCAGGCTATCACCCAACCGGTGCCCGACATTTATATCGTGCATCAGGGTGTACACGCGGCAGAATATGCCTGGAAAGCGGCTGAATATTTACGCGATGCGGACTGCCGGGTTATTCTGCATTGCGGTAGCGGAAGCTTTAAGGCGCAAATGAAAAAAGCGGATGCGAGCGGGGCGCGTTATGCGCTGATTATTGGAGATGACGAGGCACTGGCGCAGCAAGTCACGCTTAAATCGCTGCGTGAATTTACCGACCAGGCCAGAGTCGATCTGAGTACCGTATGTGAATTGATTCAGGCATAACGCTCAGGCAATTTTTCATGTAAATGATATTTTTTCAGGAAATCAGAAAGAATGGCAAGACTTGATTACGAAGAACAAGAAAAGATGCACACCCTGAAAACATGGTGGGATCGGTATGGAACCATTATTACTATTATGTTGGCAGTAATGATTGCAACGGTAGGCGGCACAAAAGTATGGGAGTATTTTCAGCGCCAGCAGGCGCAGCAAGCGGCTGATTTGTATGCATTGGTGCAGCAGGTGCAAACCACCGGGGATCTTATGAAAATCACCGATGCGGTGCATTTGCTGACCGAAGGTTATGCATCAAGCGGATATGCACCCAGAGCTGCGATGATCGTTGTCAAAGCCAGTGTCGATGCGGGTGATTTCAAGCGCGCCAAAGCGCATTTGCAGTGGATATTGGATAATGCCAAAGAGCCTGAGATGATTGATCTTGCGCGATTGCGGCTGGCAACTATTTTGCTGGATGAAAAAAATTACGCGGCCGCGTTGCAGCAACTGAATACAAAGCATGGCTATTCTTTCAGCGGGCTTTATGCCGATCTCAAGGGCGATGTATTACTCGCTTCCGGTAAAACTGAAGAAGCGCGTATGTCTTATGAAGCCGCCGCCGGGGCGCTCAGTAAAAACAACAATTATTACAATATCGTGCAAATGAAGGCGGACGCGCTCAGTGAACCGCGCACTGCGGAAAGATCATTCACATCTGACGCAGATAGTCCAGCGCATGAAACCGGAAAAGCAGATGCGCAATCTGACGTCGGTGCTGATGAAGATGCCGCCGAATCAGTCGAATTTACTGAAACACCCGAATCCGGTGAATCGGCTGAATCCGCTGTACCCGCGGATGATGATGGGAATGATGTGCCAGAGACATTGGGCGAAGCCGCTGAGAACGGCGAAACAAACGAACCTGAGACTGGCGATGAAACACCGCTACAGACTGAAGAGGCCGACGTGTCCACGGATACCGGGGAATCGCATGAAGAAAGTACCGAAGATAACGATGATACGTCTGATCACGCACTCGAGTAAGCGATTCATTCAATATTAACGTGTTCATAAGCAGCTTTTTCCGGTTTCCGGCATTATTTCCTGCAGTGCTGCTAGCCGGTTGCAGCAGTTTACCGCTGCCATTTGATCCTAATCTGTTTCAATCATTTGGATACCAGATTGCCGAATTGACGGAGCGGGCAGAGAAAGTTGTCATCGACCCTGAAGAACTGGCCGCACTCAAAGCGCTCGATGAGATCCCGCTGATCTGGAAGCATCGCGTCGGTGAAAGCAAAATCGCCCGGTTTTATATTGCTTACGATAATGAAGCGGTTTATGTGGCCGATGAAAAAGGGCAACTGACCAGTCTGAATCCCAGGACTGGCGAGGCCGATTGGGCGATCAAAACAAAGCGCCGATTTTCCGGTGGCGTCGGTGCAGGGCAGGGGATGGTACTGGTCGGTACGTCAAAAGGTGAAGTACTGGCATACAATGAATCAGGCCATGCTTTATGGACGGCGCAGGTTAGCAGCGAAATTTTAAGCCCGCCGCGTGTTCAGAGCGACATTGTGATTGTGCGAACCGTCGATGCGCATATTTATGGACTGGATGCAATAAATGGCGCGCGCAAATGGGCTTACCAGGGTGCTACACCTGCACTGACTGTTCGCAGTGCTGCAGGTGTCGCTATCGCACAGGGTGCCGTGTTTGCCGGTTTTGCCGGTGGCAAGATGAGTGCCATGAGTTTGTTCAATGGTAATGTGGGATGGGAAGCCGTCGTATCGCAGCCGCGTGGTGTAACCGAGCTCGAGCGCATGACCGATATCACCAGCTCTCCGGCCATCGACGATCAACTGGTGTGTGCGGTGGCTTATCAGGGGCGCGTGGGCTGTTTTCAGATTATCGACGGGGCGCAGATCTGGCTGCGGGAATCTTCCAGTGATGCCGGCCTGGTAATGGATAATGACTATGTTTATGTGACCGAGGATAATGGTGTCATCGCTGCTTATGATAAACGCAGCGGCGCCAGTATGTGGAAGCAGATCAAGCTGGGCAGCAAAAAACTGACCACACCGCTGGTTGATGGTCAATACATCGTCGTTGGCGATGATAAAGGTTTCGTCAATCTTTTGAGAAATTATGACGGTGTCACATTGGCGCGGTCGCCAACCGACGGTAGTGCGATTCTTTCGCAACCGCAACAGATTCCGGGCGGTTTTGTAGTGCAAACAGCTAAAGGCGGTGTTTTTGCTTTTAAAACAAAATAAACCGTCAATGCATCACTTTCGAAAATGCAAATTGAATCACGACCGTACCCGATTATCATGAAACCCACACTTGTTCTCGTCGGCCGACCTAATGTGGGCAAGTCGACGTTGTTTAATCGCCTGACGCGCAGCCGCGATGCCATCGTCGCGGATATTCCCGGACTGACGCGCGACAGGCACTACGGTCAAGGCAGAGTTGGCGATAAGCCGTATTTGGTGATGGATACCGGTGGACTGGAACCGGTGGTCAAAGATGGCATCATGCATGCCATGGCACAACAAAGCATGCAGGCTATCGACGAGGCGGATGTCGTGCTTTTTATCGTGGATGGGCGGCAGGGTATAACTGCCCAGGATAAAATCATTGCCGACCAGCTGAGAAAAAAAGACCGGAAAATTCTGCTTGTGGTGAATAAAACGGAAGGCATGAAGAGGGCCGTGGTCACCGCAGAGTTTTACGAACTCGGCCTGAGCGAACCTTACGCAGTTTCGGCATTGCATGGTGATCACATCGGTGAATTGGTTTCACTGGCGCTTGCGGATTTTCCGGAAACTACCGTAGATTCCGATGAAGCGCAGGATCAAAACCGGCATGCAAAAATCGCGATCGTGGGACGTCCCAATGTCGGTAAGTCGACCCTGGTGAACACGTTACTGGGCGAGGAGCGCGTGATCGCATTTGATCAGCCCGGAACCACGCGCGATAGCATCTATATCGAATTTGAACATCACGGCAAGCCCTACACGCTAATCGATACCGCCGGATTACGCCGCCGGGGTAAAGTCAACGAAACAGTTGAAAAATTCTCAGCGATTAAAACGCTGCAGGCCATCGAAGACGCCAACGTAGTGGTGTTGGTTCTCGACGCTAGCCTCGATATTGCCGAGCAGGATGCCCACATTGCCGATTTTATACTGCAAACCGGCCGCGCATTGGTCGTGGCCATTAATAAATGGGACGGTGTCGACAGCTATCACCGCGATATTATCAAGCTTGAATTTTCCCGGAAGCTGAGTTTTCTTGATTTCGCTAAATTGCATTTTATTTCCGCGCTCAAAGGGACAGGGGTACGGCAATTGTTGTTCTCGGTCGATCAAGCTTATGCCGCAGCCATGGTAAAACTGCCCACGCCTAAACTGACGCGTGCTTTGCTTGCAGCGGTTGAAAAACACGCACCACCGCGTGGGGGCGTGTCGCGTCCGAAACCGCGCTACGCGCATCAAGGTGGATCCAATCCGCCATTGATTGTGATTCATGGCAATATGCTTGAGCATATACCGGAAACCTACCGGCGCTATCTGGAAAATTACTTCCGCACGGCTTTTGATTTGAAAGGTACGCCATTGCGCATAGAATTTAAGGCCGGACACAACCCCTATGCCGATAAAAAACCTGCGCCACTCAATGAGGCCGAGTTGCGGCGCGCACATAGCCGACGGCGGCGTAACCGGAAAAAATACGGCTAGTTCGCTGATCAGCATGCCGTCGATTGGCGGGAAGCAGTGCGGCTGATTCAAAATACTGATTTCCCAATGAATAATCCGCGTATCACATTGCCGCGGATTGATATCCTGTACCATACCGTCTTCATTCTGCTAAACTGCTGCTTCTTGATAGGGTTGCATCCTTGATGTCTGCCTATGATGAAATAAAGTATGGGAGTCGGTGATGAAGTTTCGTATATACCGGTATGATCCTGATAAAGATGAAAAGCCCTACATGCAGGATTATGATATCGAATTGGCGGCAACGGATAAGATGCTGCTTGATGCGCTTATTCGCATTAAATCCATCGATGATAGCCTCAGTTTGAGGCGTTCGTGCACAGAAGGGGTGTGCGGTTCGGATGCGATGAATATCAATGGCCGTAACGGGCTCGCCTGTATTACGCCATTGCGTGAACTGAAAGAGCCTGTCGAAGTGCGTCCGCTGCCCGGATTGCCTGTAATTCGGGATTTGATTGTCGATATGACGCAGTTTTACAATCAATATCATTCAATCAAACCCTATCTGATTAATCACAGTCCGCCGCCGGAAACCGAGCGGCTGCAATCGCCGGAAGAACGTGCGGCGCTTGAAGGCGCTTATGAATGCATTCTGTGTGCTTGTTGTTCAACAGCGTGCCCTTCATTCTGGTGGAATCCCGATAAATTTGTCGGTCCGGCGGGATTGCTGCAGGCATACCGTTTTCTTGCAGACAGCCGGGATCAAGCCACTGCGGAACGGCTCGATTATCTGGAAGATCCTTACCGTCTGTTTCGCTGTCATTCCATCATGAATTGCGTTGCGTCATGCCCGAAAGGACTGAATCCGACTAATGCCATCGGTAAAATCAAAGATATGATGGTTAAGCGAACAATATGAATTCGAAGGCATTCGAGCGTGCGCGCTGGCGCTGCCGTCGAGGCATGCTTGAACTGGATATCGTTCTACAACGTTTTATGAGCGTGTATTATAGTCAGCTCAGTTTCGATGAAATGGTGCAATTTGAGCAACTGCTGTCACTGCCCGACAATGATCTCTGGGACCTGATCTGTACCCGGGCAGTCTTCGTGGACGAAGGCTTGAAGCCGGTATTACAGCTACTGCAAAAGTGCTGATCCGGTTTATACCGGGGATGAGATGCATGTCCGGCACTGTAACGTCAACGCAATGAATGAAAAGTACGTTATCAAATAACGATAGCGCTGAGTAATTGAGTTAAGTTAATGGGAGAAAAGTTAAAATGACACAAAAAGGCACAGCAACCTTAAATCTGGGCGGTGGCGGCGAATCGATCGAACTGCCGGTCATATCCGGCACCATGGGGCCTGATGTGGTGGATATTCGCAAGTTGCATGCCAAAAGTGGGTTATTTACTTATGATCCCGGTTTCTTATCGACAGCGAGCAACAGATCCGAAATTACGTTTATCGACGGCGATCAAGGCATTTTGCTGTACCGCGGTTATCCGATAGAGCAGCTTGCCCGGCAATGTGATTTTACCGAAGTCTGCTACCTTCTGTTGCGCGGAGAGTTGCCAGAGGAAACAGAAAAAGCGGACTTCGATAAATTGATCAAGAATCACACCATGCTGCATGAACAATTGGTCAAGTTTTTCAGCGGATTTCGCAGAGATGCGCATCCGATGGCCGTCATGGTGGGTGTTGTCGGCGCATTATCCGCGTTCTACCACGATGCGCTTGATATTACAAATCCGGTTCATCGGGAATTATCGGCGATACGCCTGATCGCAAAAATGCCGACCATTGCGGCAATGGCGTACAAATACAATTTCGGTCAACCCTATATCTATCCCCGTAATCATCTCGGTTATGCGGAAAATTTTCTGCATATGATGTTTTCACTACCAACGGAAGATTTCAAAGCCGATGCGCGCATTGTCCGTGCTCTGGACCGCATTCTGATCCTGCATGCCGACCATGAACAGAATGCATCGACATCGACAGTCCGGTTGACGGGTTCCAGCGGCGCCAATCCGTTTGCCTGTATAGCCGCCGGAATTGCTTGTCTGTGGGGGCCTGCGCACGGTGGCGCCAATGAAGCCTGCCTGCATATGCTCGAGGAAATCGGCGATGTCTCACGGATTAACGAATATATCAAGCGCGCCAAGAATCCTGATGAAAACTACCGGCTGATGGGCTTCGGCCATCGTGTTTACAAGAATCTCGATCCGCGCGCAAAAATCATGCGCGAAACCTGCCATGAAGTACTGAACGTGCTCGGACTGGAAAATGACCGTCTGTTCAAACTGGCGCTCGAACTGGAACGGATCGCTCTGGAGGATGACTATTTCATCACCCGAAGACTTTATCCGAATGTCGATTTTTATTCGGGAATCGTGCAGCGTGCATTAGGTATCCCGACGAGCATGTTTACCGCGATTTTCGCGGTTGCACGCACCGTCGGCTGGGTTGCACAATGGAATGAAATGATCTCCGATCCGGAGCATAAAATCGGCCGTCCCAGACAGCTATATACCGGTACAGCCAAACGCGATGTACCGGCGAGTTTTCAGCAATAATTCCGCGCATTGACGAACAGTGATGAACAAGCAATTGCAGAACTCCGCGTTGTTTGGCGCCAATGCGCCTTTTATTGAAGCCGTCTATGAAGAATATCTGCATAATCCGATGTCGGTTGACCCTGCATGGCGGGAATTCTTTGATCAGCTGCACCGGTCACGGGATATTTCGGCCAGCCAATTGGTAAAAAGCCTGCCCGCCGCAAAGGAAACCGAGCTCCGCAAAGATTCCGGCAGCGATAGAAATTCGGATAATCTGACTGTTTTACCTGAAAATATCCCGGCGGATACGGATGAGCGTAAGCAGGTTGCCGTGCTTCAGTTAATCAACATGCACCGCTATCTGGGTCTGAGCCAGGCCTGGCTCGATCCTCTGCAAAGCGAGCCCAAGCCTCTGCGGACGGAACTTGACCCTGTCAGTTTTGGTTTTACTGAAAAAGACATGGATACCGTATTTAATACGGGCTCTCTTGCCGGTCCCGAGCGTGCAACGTTGCGGGAAATTCTGCAGACGCTGCGTGAAACGTATTGTGGAACCATCGGCGCAGAATATATGTATATCTCGTCTGTGGAACAGAAACGCTGGATTCAGGGCAGGCTTGAAACCAAACGCGCTAATCCGGCATACAGCAACGATTATAAGAAGCATATTCTCGAGCGGCTCAGCGCTGCCGAAGGGCTGGAGAAATATCTGCATACCCGTTATATCGGTCAAAAGCGGTTTTCGGGTGAAGGCAATGAAAGCCTGATTCCGTTACTGGATTGCCTGCTGGAAAGCGCCGGCAAATCCGCTATCAATGAGGTCGTCATCGGCATGGCGCACCGCGCCCGGTTGAATGTCCTGGTCAATACCATCGGTAAAATGCCGGAGAATCTGTTTCGTGAATTTGAAGAAAAATATGTCCAGGATTTACCTTCCGGCGACGTAAAATACCACCAGGGTTTTTCGTCCGCAATGGATACTGCGGGTGGGTTGGTGCGTTTGGTACTGGCGTTTAACCCGTCACATCTCGAAATTGTTAACCCGGTGGTTGAAGGATCGGTACGCGCACGGCAACACCGCATGATGGACAGGACAGGAGATCGCGTATTACCGGTACTGATTCATGGCGACGCCGCCTTCGCCGGACAGGGTGTGGTCATGGAAACGCTGAATCTGTCACAGACATGTGGTTATGGTACGGGCGGCACGATCCATATTATCATCAATAATCAAATCGGCTTCACCACTTCCGATCCGCGCGAGAGCCGCTCCACGCTGTACTGCACTGACGTTGCCAAGATGATCGAAGCCCCTGTTTTTCATGTGAATGGCGATGATCCGGAGGCCGTGTGCATGATTACCGAGCTGGCGCTGGATTTTCGTATGACGTTCCATAGGGACGTGGTTATCGACATGGTCTGTTTCCGCCGCCTGGGCCATAATGAGCAGGATGATCCGATGGTGACGCAACCCAGAATGTACCAGATCATCAGCCAGCATCCGGGGACACGGCAGCGCTATGCCGGGAAGCTTGAGCGGGAAGGTGTCATTCAGCCGGGAGAAGCCGATGCCATGGTGCAGGCTTACCGTGAAGCCATGGATGCCGGAATGAATCCGAACAAAAAAATCCGCTACAACTATAAATCGCCTTTTTCAATCAATTGGCTGGCTTACAAAAAACCGGTCAAATGGAATCAACCGGTAAAGACAGGCATTGCGTTGGATACCCTGAAACAGCTGGCGGCGCGTTTAACGGATATTCCGGAAAATTTCGTTCTGCACAAACGGGTTGAGAAAATCATTGAAGACCGCCGCCTGATGGGGGCCGGGAAACTGCCATTAGACTGGGGTATGGCTGAGAATCTGGCGTATGCGGCATTGCTTTATGAAGGTTTTCCGATACGGCTTTCCGGGCAGGATTCCGAACGCGGTACATTTTTTCACCGCCATGCCGTTCTGCATAATCAGGATACGGCGCTGGAAGCGCACAATATTTATATTCCACTGCGTCATATTACGCCCGAGCAACCCGATTTCATGGTGATTAACTCCATTCTATCGGAAGAAGCGGTGTTAGGTTTCGAATATGGTTATGCGACAGCCCAGCCGCATGAATTGGTGATCTGGGAAGCGCAGTTCGGGGATTTTGCCAATGGCGCGCAGGTGGTCATCGATCAATTCATTGCTTCCGGCGAAGCTAAGTGGGGCCGTTTATGCGGACTGGTGATGATGCTCCCGCACGGCTATGAAGGGCAGGGACCCGAACACTCCTCAGCGCGGTTGGAGCGCTATCTGCAGCTGTGCGCGGATTACAATATACAGGTTTGCATTCCTTCCACGCCAGCGCAGATGTTTCATTTGCTACGCCGCCAGATGATCCGTTTCATGCGCAAGCCGCTGATTATCATGAGTCCGAAAAGTATGCTGCGGCTCAGGGAATCGACCTCGAGCCTTGAAGAACTGGCCGAGGGTATGTTTTATCCGGTGATTTCCGAAACCGAAGCACTGGATCCCAAAAAAGTGCGCAGAATCATCGTGTGCAGCGGGAAAATTTATTATGATCTTATTGCGTATCGTACCGAACAGCAAATCACCGATATGGCGATCATCCGGCTTGAACAGTTGTATCCGTTTCCCCATGAAGAGTTCAAAGTGGAGATTAAACGCTACAACAAAGCAAAAGAAATCGTCTGGTGTCAGGAAGAACCGGGTAATCAGGGCGCATGGCACCGTATTCAGCATTATCTGTTACGCAATATGAAACCCAGCCAGATCATCGGCTATGCATTACGCCCATCATCGGCATCGCCTTCCGTGGGTTATCTGGCGATACATAAAATGCAGCAAAAAGAAGTGATTGAAGCGGCATTCCGGGAAAAAATATAGACCCGTTTAGACCAAAGGAGGTGCTATGCTAATTGAAGTCAAAGTCCCCATGTTATCTGAGTCCGTCGCTGAAGCGACATTGGTTTCGTGGCATAAAAAACAGGGCGAAACAGTCGCACGTGATGAGAATCTGGTCGATGTTGAAACCGATAAAGTGGTATTGGAGCTACCCGCACCGCAAACCGGCGTATTAAAGGCGATCATTAAAAATGATGGCGCAACAGTAACCAGTGGTGAAGTCATTGCCACCATTGATACAGAAGCGGAGAAAGCTGCGAAACCCGAAACCGGCGGAGCTGCGCCGGAAACAGCACAGGAAGCCGACCCGACAATTCCGATGCTGATGCCCGCAGCCCGCAAACTGGCTGAAGAAAACCATCTTAAAACAGCCGAGACGCAAGCGATCAAAGGCACAGGCAAAGGCGGGCGCATCACCCGTGAGGATGTGCAGGCGTATATACAGCACAGAGCAACAAATAGTCCAACAGACAGTCATCCGGAAAGTGCGTCTGTGCATGACGAAAAAGCCGCTGAGCCCGTAGAGATGTCCCGTACGCCCGAGGCAACTGAAACCGGTGAACGCATTGACCGCCGCGTGACCATGTCACGGTTGCGCATGCGTATCGCTGAAAGACTGATTGAATCGCAGTCAACCGCGGCGATACTGACGACGTTTAATGAAGTCAATATGCAGTCAGTGATTGAATTACGCAATCGTTACCGTGCTGAATTTGAAAAAGAACATGGTGTAAAGCTGGGTTTCATGTCATTTTTTGTCAAAGCGGCTGTCGCAGCGCTGAAAAAATATCCGATTGTCAATGCATCCGTTGAAGGCAATGAGATTATCTATCATGATTATTATGATATCGGCATTGCCGTGAGCAGTCCGCGCGGTCTGGTCGTACCGATTCTGCGCAATGCCGACCGGCTGACGATGGCGCAGATCGAACAGCAGATCGCCGATCTGGCTAAACGTGCGCGCGATGGCAAATTGACCATCGAAGAACTGACCGGCGGCACCTTTTCGATTACCAATGGCGGTGTCTATGGCTCAATGATGTCTACGCCGATCATCAATCCGCCGCAGAGCGCCATTCTCGGCATTCATGCGACGAAAGACCGCCCGGTGGTGGAAAACGGCCAGATTGTCATCCGTCCGGTTTGCTACCTCGCGCTGTCGTATGATCACCGCATCATTGACGGACGTGAAGCGGTGCTGTCGCTGGTGGCGATCAAGGAAGCGCTGGAATACCCGATGAGTCCACTATTGGAAACGTGAATTGATATACGCTGATGGCATATACAGCAGCGCCTGTATGCCATCAGTTCCTTTCAGTAAATAACCGTAATATTTTCCGCTTTGAAATGCTGATTCAGCGTCTGCAATAGATCGTCGTGCAGTGTGACCTGCCATGCTTCGCTTAAAGTGATTTCACAGACAGCCTCCTTGTTTTGATAAACCAGAGAAACAGGGCAGGTTGCCTGAGTCGGCCGGCTGGTCTGATTCGCCGGGCCGGACGCGGTAGTGCGATTCTGACTGGAATACGGCAGGATCAGCGTCTTAAGGGTAGTGGCTGCCGGCAGTGTTTCAGGAGTACAGCGGACTTTTATTTGCCGGGCGAAATGTGTGCGAATCCCGGCCAGGTCGTATAATTTTTCCGCGGTAATGCGCAATTCCTCACTGTTCTCGTTATCGTTATATTGGCCGCGGATACCGATTTTTGCCTCGGCAATCAGTAACTGGTCTTCTTTCAGCCAGTTACGGTTGTCGGTGAACAATTCATCGAAGATGATCAATTCGATTGCGGCCTTGCCATCGTCAAGTGTGATAACCGCCATACGGCCGCGGCTGGTCATTTGCACGCGTATTCCAAGAATGATGCCTGCAATGAGTTGCGGCTCGCGTTGCGGAGAAAGGCGGTTCAAGCTGGTGCGGATGAACGGACGGATTTCAGTCGCATATGTATCGAACAGGTGTCCGCTGAAATAAAAACCCAGCCCCTGTTTTTCGTATTGTAGTTTTTTACGGTCGGACCACGGTGCAGCTGCATTCAGTACCGGTCGCAGTTGGGAATCTTCGCTATCGTCGAACAGACTGGCCTGGTTTGCGGTGCGGCTGACCTGTTCCGCCGCTTCGATGGCGATGCCCACGGAGGCCAGCAGGCTTGCGCGATTATCGTTCAGGCGGTCAAACGCACCGACACTGATCAACGCTTCGATGACCCGGCGATTAATCGTACGCCGGTCCACTCGGTTGCAGAAATCGAAAAGATCACTGAAAGCGCCGCCTTGCGCGCGTACCTCGATGATAGAACCGATAGCTGATTCGCCTGTCCCTTTCACCGCGCCAAGACCATAGCGGATGGTCTTGGCGTCGGTCGGAATAAAACGATATTCCGATTGATTGATATCGGGTGGCAGAATCGTCAGGTTGTTGGCGATACTGTCGGTAATAAAGCTATGCACCTTGTCGGTATCATCCATGTCCGCAGATAAACAGGCTGCCATGAATTCGGCGGGATAGTGCGCTTTCAGATAAGCGGTTTGATAGGCGATCAATGCGTAGGCAGCGGCATGGGATTTGTTGAAACCGTAACCGGCGAATTTTTCCATTAAACCGAACAGCTCGGTGGCTTTTTCCTTGTCCAGCTCGTTTTTGACCGCGCCGGTGACGAAAATATCGCGCTGCTGCGCCATTTCTTCGACTTTCTTCTTACCCATCGCGCGGCGCAGCAGATCGGCGCTGCCCAGACTGTATCCGCCGATCACCTGTGCGATCTGCATGACTTGTTCCTGATAAATCATGATGCCGTAAGTCGGGCTCAAAATCGGTTCGAGGCGCGGGTCGAGGTATTCGATTTTCTGCAGGCCATGTTTACGGTCGATGAAGTCGGGAATCAGATCCATCGGGCCGGGGCGATAGAGCGCGACCAGTGCGATGATGTCTTCAAAACGGTCCGGTTTCGCTTTCTGCAATAAATCTTTCATACCGCGCGATTCAAACTGGAAAATACCGACTGCATTGCCCTGGCGCAGCAGGGCGTAGGTCGCCGTATCGTCAAGTGGTAACCCGGTCAGTGAAAAAGGATCGATACCGCTGCGGGATTGATTGATGTAACTGACTGCGCGATCGAGCGTGGTCAGCGTGCGTAGTCCCAGAAAATCGAATTTGACCAGTCCGATTTTTTCGACGTCATCCTTATCCAGTTGACTGACCACGGATTCCACCGAATCCGGGCAATAAACCGGACAAAAGTCAGTGATTTTTCCCGGTGCGATTAACACACCGCCGGCATGCATGCCGATATTGCGGGTCAGTCCTTCAAGCCTTCCTGCGAGCTCCAGCAAATGGCGCACATCCTCTTCTTCAGCCGCGCGTTGGTTCAGCTGCGGTTCGATTTCACGGGCTTTTTTCAGCGTCATGCCAAGTTCGAACGGCACCAGTTTGGCCAGCTGATCGACAAAATTATAAGGCAGATCAAGCACGCGCCCGATATCGCGGATCACGGCTTTGGCCGCCATCGAACCAAAGGTGATGATTTGCGAAACACTGTCCGTGCCGTAGCGCTGCTTGACATAGTTGATCACACGTTCGCGCCGGTCCTGGCAGAAATCAATATCAAAATCCGGCATGGAAACACGCTCGGGGTTCAGAAAACGTTCAAATAGCAAGTCATAACGCAGCGGATCGAGATCGGTAATGCCTAATGAATAAGCTACCAGCGAACCGGCACCCGAGCCGCGCCCGGGCCCTACCGGTACATTATTGCGCTTGGCCCAGTTGATAAAGTCAGCGACAATTAAAAAATAACCGGAGAATCCCATGGCAATAATGGTTTCCACTTCGAATGCCATGCGTGCCTGATACCGGGTCAGTTGTTCGTTGCGTTCGGTTTCGTCGGGATACAGGATTTCCATCCGTTGGTTCAGGCCGATGGTAACCTGGTCGCGCAGATAATCTTCCAGGCTTTCGTTATTCGGGGTAGGGTACAGCGGCAACTTGTTGACACCGAGTTCAAATTCCAGATTGCAGCGCCGTGCGATTTCGACGCTGTTGGCCAAGGCCGGCGGGATATCGGCGAACAACGCGATAATTTCCTGCTGTGTTTTGAAATACTGCTGTGGGGTGAAAGTTTTAGGCCGCCGCCGGTCGGCGAGTATATAACCTTCCGCGATGCAGATCCTGGCTTCATGGGCATCAAAATCGTCCGGCTCGAGAAACTGGATGGACTGGGTGGCGACAACAGGCAGATTCATTGTGCTGGCGAGGTTCAGCGATTGCTGCAGCAGATGCTCCGCCTGGTCATGTTCATCGCGTTGTATTTCGATATAAAAACGGTCGGGGAACAGTGCCGCCCACATCTGTGCCTGTTCTCGGGCGCGCTGCAGATCGTGATTCAGAATCGCCTGGCCGATGCTGCCGAAACGCGTACCGGATAAAGCGATCAATCCCTCCGTATCGCCGGTTTCGCCGTGCAGCCATGAAAGCCGGATTTCAGCGCGGCCCTGATGCTGGTTCTCGAGATACGCGCGTGAGAGCAGCCGCGAAAGCAACAGATAACCCGCGTAGGATTGACAAAGCAGCAGGATGCGCTGCGGCTTGCCGTGCTCCGTTTCATCGCTGATCCAGACATCGCTGCCGATGACCGGTTTGATACCGTTGCGGCGGGCGTTTTGATAAAATTTTACTGCGCCGAACAAATTGGACAGATCGGTCAGCGCCAGCGCCGGCATTTGATCGTCAACCGCTTTGGAAATGGCATCATTAATCCGGATGGTGCTGTCCACAATGGAAAATTCACTGTGCATGCGCAAATGGACAAATGCGGGTTCAGCAGAATTTGAAAGCATAAATGTTACAATAAGTTTTTATGAATGACCTGCATATACACAGGTGTTAAATCAGCCAATTCTTGTTTTCACTGATCTTAATTTTACAACATGTCAATCACTCCCGAACTTTTACTTCCTGCCGGGTCGCTGGAAAAAATGCATACAGCGTATGCCTATGGTGCCGATGCGGTCTATGCAGGGCAGCCGCGTTACTCTCTGCGTGCGCGCAATAACGAATTTGCCCTGGAGCAATTAAAAACCGGTATTGCCGAGGCACATGCGCTGGGAAAAAAATTTTTCGTCGCGAGCAATATCATGCCGCACAACGCCAAGGTTAAAACCTATCTGGCGGATATGGCGCCGGTTATTGCCATGAAGCCGGATGCGCTGATCATGGCCGATCCCGGCCTGATCATGATGGTGCGTGAAGAATGGCCGGACATACCTGTGCATCTTTCCGTGCAAGCAAATACCGTCAATTATATGGGTGTTAAATTCTGGCAAAGCATCGGTCTCACGCGCGTAATCCTGTCGCGTGAATTGTCGCTTGATGAGATCGCGCAGATCCGTGACTTATGCCCGGATATGGAAATTGAGGTGTTTGTGCATGGTGCATTGTGCATCGCGTACTCGGGACGCTGTTTGTTGTCCGGGTATTTCAATCACCGTGATCCGAATCAGGGCACTTGTACCAATTCCTGCCGCTGGGATTATAAAGTCACTGCAGGCGAGGAAGGTGACAATGGCGATATCCAATCAGCCGGAGCCATCGATTTCGACTTTAACGCGGCGTTGCACGAGGCCGATAGCCAAATGAGCCAGCAATCTGACTTCAAGCGGCATCCGGCAGCCGATCAGGTTTATCTGATCGAAGAAAAGGAACGTCCCGGACAGCTTATGCCAATCATGGAAGACGAGCACGGCACCTATATCATGAACTCCAAGGATCTGCGTGCGGTGGAGCATATCGAACGGCTGGTCAGGATCGGTGTCGATTCATTCAAGGTCGAAGGCCGCACAAAATCGCTGTATTACGTCGCCCGCACCGCGCAGGTCTACCGCAAGGCAATTGATGACGCCGTCGCGGGCAAGGCGTTTGACCTGTCACTGCTCGGGGAGTTGGAAGGACTGGCCAACCGCGGCTATACCAGCGGTTTTTACCAGCGCCACCAGACGCATGAAACGCAGAATTATCTGCGCGGCCATTCCGAATCGAGCCGCAGCCAGTATGTCGGCGATATTACTGCATTCGATGAATCCAGTGGCATGGCCGAAGTGCTGGTCAAAAACCGCTTTCAGATCGGCGACCGGCTTGAAATTATCCATCCGTCCGGCAACCAGGTGGTTGAATTGACCCAAATGCTTGACACCAAAGGCAAGCCGGTTTTCGCTGCACCGGGCAGCGGACACCGGGTACGTATTCCGGTGTCCGGAAACGTCAGCAGTGCATTTGTCGCGCGGTTTTTATCCTAGAAATTTGCCAGACAACATTATCTGCACTGATGATGAAAAAAACTGACGATCTTTCTCGGCAGCCATTCCAGGCTGCCGGGAAAAGGCGCTTGAATAAAACCGGCGTGTCCGCCTTCATCGGGATAATCCAGTGTGACCGCGGCTGAAACTTCGCCTGCACTAGGCAGAACAGCGGCGGGCATAAAAGGATCGTTCAACGCATTGATCACCAGTGTAGGTACGCTGATATGCGGCAGAAATTGCTTGCTGCTTGATTTCTGCCAGTAATCGTCGGTATTCTTGAAACCATGCAGCGGCGCAGTGACGATATTGTCGAAATCGTAAATGGAACGGCATTGTGCGAGCGTCTTGGCGTTAAACAGATCGGGAAATTTTTTCAGCTTTTCGAACGCCTTGTGCTTCAGCGTGCTGAGGAAATGATGTGTATACACCTGATTGAATCCGGAATCCAGCGCCACGCCGGCTGCCGCGAGATCCAATGGCACTGAAACGGCAGCAATGCCGTTTAACCAGTTTTTTGCTTCTTCGCCCTGTTCGCCAAGCCATTTCAGCAATGCATTGCCGCCCAAAGATACGCCAATGGCATAGGTGGGCTGATCGCTATCATTGGTTTGCCGGTATTCCTGCACAATGCGTCTGACCATCCAGTCAATTTCCGTCGAGTCACCCGCATGGTAGGCGCGCGGCAGGCGGTTCGGCTCCCCGGAGCAGCTGCGGAAATGAATCACCACGCTATGCCAGCCGTACTGCTGCAGGATATTCTTGATGCTGATAATGTAATGGCTGTTCGAGCCTCCTTCGAGGCCGTGAAAAATAACCACCAGCGGCGCATTGCGGTTGCCGTCGAGCCAGTCGACATCGATAAAATCGCTGTCATCAAGCTCCCAGCGCACACGCCGGTAAACAAACAGCGGTTTCTGCCGCATCAGGTAAGGGTAAATCGTTTGTGCGTTGCCGCCGCGCAACCACTTCGGCGCGATATACGGTTCAGTGTACAGTGGAATAGAATCGGATTTCATGTGCGGGTTTTATTTTCAAGACTGCGGGGAGTTTAACATTTTGTGCATGAAAGATGGATTGATTCGTTAGAACCTGTTCAATATCTCGATCAAGGGATGTAGCGCAAGGCAAAATTGAACGAAAAAGCGGAACATACTTGAAGTATGTGAGCATTTTGAGTTCGATTTTAACGCAGCAATGCGCCCTTCAGTGAGATCTTGAACAGGTTCTTAGAGCAGGAACAAGTAATGCGACTGTATTATTTTTTTATTACGCTTATCCGCTCAAGAAACAGAGTCTCCGACAATCCCGGGGCGATTTATCCATTACAGGCCGGATATACGAGTGCAAGTGCTGCAGCTAAAACCTGATTAAAAATCTCACTACGTCTATTCCATTACGTCACCATTCATTGCCAATTGCCCATAAGGATAAATGGCGCCCAGAAATAGGGATGCATGAACTGCGATTCCGGGATTTCATCCGCAGGAAGCGATATGCCTCTGATACGCGCCTTGCGGTTTGTTTCATCCAGAATGACATTACCCCGGATAAACGACAGCTGTATTTGACGCATGGCTTCGGCTTTTGAAATATTTTTCTCTTCCCTCAGGGCGTAAAACTGCTCCATGAATACGGCCGTACTCTGGTCAGCCACGGGCCATAACGTTGCAAGTACCGCATGCGCCCCTTTTCTTTGTATGAGTGTGCCCAGTCCTTCCAGCTCTTTACCGTCATTGTGCAGTTCATCCAGTTCGCCTAACGCTGTTTCACAGGCCGATAGCGTGACGAGGTCTTTGTCGGCCATTTGATAATCACCTTGCAGTAAATCCTGCAGGCTGATGCGTGCGCCTTCGCCGGCCAGTAAAAACGAATTGATCGGAGAACCGGGTGTGAATTTGAAATGTGTTGCGAGATGTATAACCTGGTAAGCATCTTTCTGTTTTAATGCCTGCATCAGTTGATCCGGGGTGAAATCCTGATTCAGATAGGCATTGCCGGGCAATATACCGATTTCGTCCGCAGTTTTTTCTTTAACGATGGCATTGATTTCATCATTGACAGCAGGTAAATCGTTGAAAAGGGGATCCTGGGATTCTGAAACACCAAAGCCGGCGACCGACCAGTGCGTCTTGGGTTTCTCCAGTAATAAATAACTTTGCGCTGCCGCGTTGTACATGGTTATTGCATATTGTTCGATCAGGTAATGTTCGCCATCGAATAATGCGGAAAAAGGCAGGTAGCGCAAAGAACGCGCCGGATAAATCAGTAGGGTTTCGGGTTCGAGTAAATTCAGATCGGCTTTTATCGGCGCTATTAATAGTTCAAACAGTTTTTCGGCGATAATTAAAGGGCTGCTGCGGCCGGAAAGCTTTTCTCTGAAAGAATAAATTAATTGATTCAGTTCTGTGCGATTGATCGGTTTTTCGTATAACGTTGGGGGAAAAGATAAATTGGAATCGACCAGTATGATTCTTAATTTTTCATCGGTATACAGGTAATAAATCAGGACTGTATTTTCAAATTTGCTGAGTAAATACTGAGTCTGGCTGATTTCATCGAGGTCTCTGGCGTAGAATTCTTTTACATGGCGTTCCTCGTTAAATGCCTGTTCCAGTTCGTTCAAGAATTCGAGATAGATGAGCCGGGCTTCCTCAAGCTTGTGGTTTAGTGCTTCGAGGCGCTGTGTTTCTGATTGTGTAAGTATTTCTCCGGTCTCCAGTTTTTTGTTCAGTTGTGTATAGACTTTGCGCTGTTCCACTAAATCGGCGGTAAGTTCATGGTAGCGTGTGGCATAATCGGTTTCGGTTTTGGTGTATGTGGCTTTGGTCTGACCAGCATCGGGATTGTCCTGGCGTTGAATGAAATCGAAATATTCTTCTTCCTTGAGCATGGCCAAAACTTGTTGCGCTTCTGGAAAACGGCCTTGGTCAATCAGTAAATTTGCCAATTGTTCGTAAATGATGCGCTTATCTTCCAGGTAACTTTTCTGTAATGACTGTTCGAGTTTTAGATTTTCTGAACGTAGAGACTGGATGCTGTTTACAGCGAGTTTTCCGAGAAAAACAGCAAGATCCGGATGATTCAAGTGTTTATGAATATCACTGAATTTGCCATAGATACGCCAGAGTAAGCCGGCCTCGGCCAATTCGGCCTGAATCAGCAAGGCTTGCTTGAGATACTTTAATGCATCCTCATGCCGACCCATATCAGAATAGGCCAAAGCGATATTGTAATAAGTGGCGCTCAGCCCTGATCTGTCCTTGAGTTGTTGTTTGATATCCAGAGATTGTAAGAAATATGTCAATGCATGTTCGTATTGTTTTTCTGATTTAAAAATGACAGCCAGATTGTTCAGCGCACGCGCTTCTCCGTCACGATCGCCAAGCGCCTGTTTGATTTTGATCGATTGGTGAAAATGATTTTTCGCTTTATCGATTTCTCCCAGGCGCCAATAGATTTCCGCGATATTGTTGAGATGGTTTGCTTCATAAGCTGCCGTATTTGTCCGGCGGGAAATCTTTAACGCACGTTTGCAAAACTTTAGAGCCTGCTCATAATCATTCAAATCCCGGTACACGCGGCAGATATTGCCGAATACATTTCCCTGGCCTGCCCGATCATCGGTAGATATTCTGAGTTGCAGCGAATGTTTGTACAGTTCAAGTGCTTCGGCATAGCGTCCGCGGCGTTGCGACAATTCCCCCAGATTATTGAGCGCCTTGGCCTGTAACAGAGTGTCTTCGGCCTGATGCGCCAGTGCCAGGGCTGTTTGATAAAACGCTTCGGCACGGATAAATTCTCCCTGGTCTTTATATACCGCACCCAGGTTTCTGGTGCTGTCACTTGCGAGTTGCAAATTTCCGATCTGTTGCGCAAGAAGCTGGGCCTGTTCAGAATGGTGTTTTGCTTCCGGGTAATTTCCCATTTGCCGGTATGCCTGGCCCATGATGACATGTGTCTCGGCTTTCAACTCGGAATCGGATAGCGTATCGGTAGTTTGTTGTGCCTGAGCGGCCAGGTCAATGGCTTCTTTATAATTTCCCAGGCTTTCCTTGATGCGTGCAAGTCCTGTGAGAAAAGCGGCAGGCCATGTAGTCTTATTTTCGTCCTGATGGGCTTTGTTTAACCCCTGGCTCCAGTAAAGTTGCGCCTGTTGCAGATTGCCCTGTCGATAGGCATCCATACCGAGCTGATAAAGATTGTGTATTGGTATGCTTGAGATATGAGAGCCGGGTGCAGTACAACCAATAACCAACACTATGAAAACACCACATAAGTGTCGGAGAGGGGGCATAAATGGTTTACTGAAAAGCATTTTTGTGGCCCGTTGAAATAGATTATGCCGGGTTGCAGATTGCATCGGCCGAAAACGTTGAACTCGGCCAATCTAAATAATTTACATGATATGCTATGACTTTCAGTGTGTATGTTGTATTCCAGCGACCGTTTTAATAGTGAGGAATACACGCACCGGAAGCATACGAACAAATGATAGCAAGAAATCGTTCTTTAGTAATTGGGTAAAGGAGTGTAACGTTGTTTGATAAGCTGAGAATTCCTTTCTTTTGTGCATCAGTTGTTTGCCTGGTTATTGTGTTTGCGGTTGAATTGGGCGCTCAGTTTTTTCTGGGTGTGAATAATGGCAATCTATCAACACCGGGCCTCGGGATTGTGTATCTTGCGTGGCTGGATTGGTTGCTGTTGTTTTCCATTTTGTTGGTGGGTACAGCCTTGATCGTACCTGACAGAATTCATGGCCGCATTCAGGGGATCATTACGTTCATTGTCGCTTTGTTGACATTATTGGGTGCAATTGTTGCGATATTCACAGCATTTGGTCTCTTGATGCTCATGGTTTCATTGTTGCTGGCGGTACCGTTCGGCACGGCGATTTATTTTGCTGAATTTGCAGATTTTAAAGTGGGTGCAGCGGCGACTACGCTGGCATTCATTATGACTTTTAAGGTCGCCTTTGTGGTTTTTCTGGTTCTGGCGCATCAGCGCTTTTTACAGAACAAAGGATTGGTGCTTTTGATCGTGACTTCTTTAGTGGCGACGATTTTACTCGGATTTCTTCATGGAATAGCGCCACCGTTTCTAGCCTCTATTACCGATGATATCGGCGCGCTGATCAATGCCATTCTGGCAGCTATTTGGTCGTTATTCTTTTTGATTGGATCGATTCCCGCCATTATCAAGGCGTTGCGAATTGACAGAGCCCTGAAACGATAATCTGTAATGACACTCGAAACAGTGCTCATGTCAATCGGAAAATTTATTCAAACGCTATTTTGACTTTCCGCTGATCGGAGCAGTTGCGGCATTCGATAACAATTGTTGCCACTGTTTTTCCTTTCATATCGGCATTCCCCAGAATGACAAAATTAATCGTGTCATCGTCAAATTCATCTGAAGGCCAGAAAAAAGGATCTTGCTTATCGCCATCTGTCGGTGAAAAGGTAATCTTCAATTGAACGTTGCGTTTATCGGGCCTGAACGACAACTTTTTAAATGATTCACTGAATCCGGGTATCGAAATTTTGCAAACGGGCGTTTGTTCGCTCAGGTGGAATCCTGTTTTTGTGTGCGAGCAATCGATGTCAATGTCTTCAGATTTAAGAGAAGCGGCAAATGGCGCCAGTAATCCGTCAATGACGCTAACCCAGCTGTCTTTTTTGTAATCCGATGCGACTTCCCGCTGCTGCGCTTTACTTTCTCCGGATACCCCATGATTCGGTTTTTCGATCAGATTCAGGCTTAAGCCGATAAAGAAGATCGCCATCAGCAGGAATAAGCAAATAATGACGATCTTCGTAGTACTCATGGCGATCGATAATGTTACTGATCTGAGTCTGTATTCGATTTCTCTGGCGCAAGCTGGCGGGTAATACGCGTGCTATGCTTGATTCCAGAGTTGATGATGGCCTCCAGAAAAATCGGGTTCGCGATAGCGGCCTGTTTTTTTGTCGACACAACAAGGTTTATTTCGGTTTTCTCAGGAACTTTTCCACTGCGTGGCGTTTGGTCAATAATTGTTCCTTCTGCCAGATCAGATTTGAATTGTGTGCTGATATCACCCAGCGCCAATTTCGCCGATTGCAGCTTGATCAGCCCGTCCTGAAGCAGCTTGTTTCTGACATTCGGTACCTCAATGCCGGGATCAGCGATCGTCAGTGTGACTTTGGTTTCTGCCGCGCTGACTTCTGCATTGGGTCCTGGCGATTGTGCCAGAATGGTGCCGGCAGGTTTCGATGCGTCGAATTTGGGTTCAGTGACGATATTCCGCAGATTGAAGCCTTTACTTGCCAAGCGTTCTTTTGCGCCTTGCAGGGTCATATCTTTGATGTCAGGCATAGTCGTAACTGAATTTGCCAGAATCAATGTTACCGCGGTAGTACGCACGTCGACTTTGGTTTTTACTGCAGGAGTCTGTTCCAGCACTGTATTGGCCGCTTTTGCGGCATCGAACCGAGTTTCTGTTGTTATTTCAGTAAATTCCAGATCTTCCAGCATGGTTTTTGCCTCTTCGAAAGGCTTTCCGATCACGCCTGGCATAATCACTGTCAGGCTGTCTTTTTGTTCAACCGGTTCTGCTTCATCCGGGCCTTTGAAAACATAATAACCGACCGCAAGTGAAGCAATCACTAAAATACCGACCAGCAACCAGACAATCCACATTTTGGATTTGGGCTCCGGTTCGGGAGCTTCTTCCCGGGCTGGAACATTGACTGCAATCGTTTCACTTTCGGTATAGTCTTCATCAGAATTTTCAATGTTGTAAACCAGCAGACGAAGTTTATAGCTTCCTGCCGCTGCATCGCTTGCATTGATCTGAACTGAGAAATGATCGGTGGCGTCGATTTCGAGCTTTTTCTCGGTTTTATCCACGATGTGGAACCATGATTCTTTTGCGGGTTTTTCAGTAATAATTTTGGCGCCTACGCGTAATCGAGAAGCGCTGATGTTATTCACATTAAACTGAATGCTCGCTTGACCGTTTGTATCGCAGGTCACTGTATCCGAAGATTGGGTAATTTCGACTATTTTGACCATGGTATGCTTCTCCTTTTAATGAGGGCTAAACTCCAAATGATGCGTAACGTATACCGGTTTTTCCTGTTCAATGATTCTTTCAATCAGCGCTTGATATTTTTGCGCGGTTTTTGGCGCAGTAATTTTGATATGAAAGGGCATGACATCATTATTTTCCTGCAAAACATTTTCGTCAATAGTGAAGTTTCTCACGCCTGTTGCAGTTTCAAGAAACAATTGCAGACCGGTGGCAGTGCCCCGTAATTTCGATAATCGGATTGCTGCTGCAATCAATTCGCGCAGGCGTCCGCTATCGAGCAGCTGCAATAACTCTGTTTGGGCAGCGGCTGAACCGGGCATTGAAGAAAAAAAACGGTCTAAATCCACCCAGCTTGCCAAAAATGGCAGAAAAATTTCCGGAGCAGTGTAAGGATTAAAGTAGACCGGCAGTTGTCGCAGAATCGTTTCCGCCGGTTCAGACAATATCTCCATTGCCTGTAACAGGCCATAAAGCGGTGAACCGGGCTGGTCGGTTCTTTGAAAGATCTCCGGTAGTAATTGCTTCAGTTCCTGATGCTTCATTTTAGCTGTTAATCTTTATTTCATGTGTGCCGGAATAGAACAGCCAATTCGGCGGAATTCGAACTTCGTCACTAAATTCATGCTGAGAGCATTTGGCATAATGCAGGCCGCCATCCAGGCTACGGTAGATGCCCAGTATGCTGCCAGCCATAATAACATTGGCATTTACTGCGCTTGCTACGGTAGTAATTGTTTCCAGCTTGCCAACATCTTTTAAAGGTAGGCCGCATTCGGAAGCGTTCAGCGTTTCCCATTCAGGATTGTGCAAATCGGAATTCAATCTCAGCACGCCTAGGCGGTACGAGGCGGCCAATACCATCGATCCTTGAAAAGCCAGTGATCTGCATCCGCCCGCCGCCCAGTTTTTGGAGTAGGCTTTCCAGCCTTCAGGGTTAATAGCGGATTCGGATAAAGTCCAGCGCAAGCAGCCTTTACCCTGGTCGGAACCCGGCGCAGCGATACCGGCCCAGAGATACCGGTGAGGACCTTTATGTTGCACCGAAAGGGCTTCGATCAATTCTCCTGCAAGGCCGATATTCTGAAAGCTGCCTGATCTTCCGCCTTCAAATGATAAGTAAATGCCTTTGTTTTCGTAACCGGCGGCCGCGACAAAAGTCCGCCCGCCGAGCGCGGATGAGACTGTAACCGCACGAAAACCATGCTCCGGGAGCTTTGTATCAACAAGAATCTGAACGGGGACAGCTTTGTCTTGCAGGCTGAGTTCGTAGAGTCCTTTTTCACTTGCCAGTAAAAGATATGGAAAACCATCCCGATCCACCCATGCGATATCGTCGATGTTAAACTGAAATTGTTGCGCGGCTATCCAGGTTTGCCCACAATCTTTGGAAATTTTTACGGATGAGATATGTGACGATACTTTTGTCGTGACGGCAAGCAGGCCGGCATGGCGGATGCTGTGGCATGACTCAATCGGGAAGGATTGAATACGTTCTACTGTTTCACCCTCGAATCGGATGAGCAGTTCCCAACTGGAACCATTGTTGGTGGATCTGAAGACGCGTTCATCGCAGCCACTGTACCAAGTTTCCTGCTGAAAAGCATCGGCACAGATACCGGCAACGCGTGTATCCGGTACATCGTCTACAATCATTTGCATCGCATCGACTGAAAGTACCGCAGGTTCGGATCCAATGATTTTATAGACATCCCATGCTTTCAGGCTCTGGCCGAATGGCCAGGGTGCCTTGGATCCGGACGGTAATTTAAACGGACAAATGCTACTGTAGAGTTCGTTCAGAACTCTCTGTCTGACTTGGTCGGCCTGTTCTTCACGGTGGATTGTTATTTTTGCCTTGATACTGACTTTTTTGTAATTAATCCAATTAACGCTGCAGTGTGTTCCGAGCGGCTTTCTGCTGTCCAATACCGTTTGGATTTGTTTTCGTACAGATTCAATGTGGTGGGATCGCAAACTGTCGGCAGTAATGGTATGTAATTGATCGGTGTTGATATTGATTTCAGGTACAAGCGTTACTTCAACCGTTCCTGGCGTTGCGTGCGCCCAGAGTTGCGCCTGGGTAAATGCCTTGGTTCGATTTACCGCGCCGGAACACTGCGTGGCAATGAGCTCGAAATCTCTGGCGGTTACCGCGCGGCTTAAGGAATGCAGCTCCTGAGGTCCTCTGATCAAAGCATTCTGCAATGACTCCTGATCGCGTCCACCTGTTGCCGGTGTTGGATTGGTGACTGATACACCGGCAATGGGATCTTTTAATACTGTGAGTGCGTGTGTGGATACATTTCCCGCTGATCCACCGCCATATTTATACCAGACCCGGATTTCCTGGCCGGCGGGTGGAATTTCAGCTAATGCCTCAGGTGCTGTTTTCATTAATCCGGAATCATCCAACCGGTGTACAGCGGGTGCAAATGTAATTGTGCCTGCCTGCCGGTCTGCGATATATACGAATGGATTATCGCCATATTCAGAGAAATTCTCGACCTCTGTCCAAATCCGATAGGATTTATCGAAATACCTGACAGCGGTGGCATGCGCTTCAAGTTTGTCAGCGGGTGTTTCAACACCGACGATTAGATCCAGTTTGTCGGATGTCGGAGAGATGATCGGCGTATGTTTGACAGCCAGTGTAAGCCCGGGCAGACCGGAGCCGACACCAATGCGCTCGGCATCAGTCTGGTTGCAGTGATAAGCCCGGGCCTGGGCGCGTATTTCTCCTGCCGGTATTGTGACAGCTTCAGCCAAGGTAAAAACCGGTGCATCTTTACCGGAAGCGCTGCTTGCAGTCGTGATACGTGTGTTTAAGGGAATCTCAACAGTCTGTGATTGAGGTTTACTGAGAGAAAACTCAAGCATGACCTGTGCTGCGGAAGGCGGCGTCAGCCGGACACCGATCAATTTCAGAAACTCGATATAGGCTTTTTCCGGAATCCGGTTAAGGCGGAATATCATGGTCTCGGTGAGAAAGGCGAACGCTTCAAGCAGAACAATTCCCGGATCGCCGGGGGAAAGATCATTCCATTCAGGGCAGCGTTGCCTGATGCGGAGCTTTGCCGCTTCCACCAGATCTGTAAATGTCCGATCATCTAAATTAGGAGATTGCATTGGCATCAGGTTTCAGCTCCCATAAGGTGATAAGCAATGATTAATTGTTCAGGTTGCTTTAGCTTCCGTATGCGGTACTTCAAGGTGATATCCATCAGGCTAGGGTCATCGGCATTTGTATTTGCGTCTATGTGTATGATGTCAATGCGTGGTTCCCATCGCTCGAGTGCCGTTCTGACATAATGAATTGCCAGGCCGTGCGTGGTCGCATCATTGGGCATGAATGCCAGTTGATGCAGATCGCATCCATATTGAGGGCGCATGACTCTTTCACCCGGAATGGTAGACATCAGGAGTAAGATGGATTGGCGAATGGCCGCACGGCTACTGGTCATGGCGATTTTTCCGCTGGGCTCGACATACAGACCCATACCTGTGCCCTGGGCGCCACTATCGGGATGGTTGAATCGCCAAGCGGTATTCAGTTTAGGCATCAGACCTCCGAAACAAGCTTTTGCCCTGCGCTGCGGACTTTGTAAGCCACGATTCCAGGCGGCGTGCCATCCGTTAAACCGGTTACATTCGATAAACACACGTTGCGGCCATTGATACGTACCAGTGCAGAATAACCCCGGGTAACCTTTAAAGTTTTCGTACAAGGTTTTATGGAAGGGCCTGTATTCGGGCAACCGGTAATCGTTCTGTTCTCAGGATTTCTGGCGACTAAAACACGCTTACCTCTGATTCTGACAAAATTCTGGGAGGGTTCATTCGATACAAGACCTGATTCGTGTGTACAAACCAATACCGCATTCTCAGTCAGCCAGTACATTATGCCTCCTCAAAATCAATTCTTTTTCCGCGAATGGTAATCGAATTTCCCGGCGCTTCAATCACTAAATCCGTTTTTGCATGTATCGTCATCCGGTCATCTGTTAATGTAACAGAACTGCCGTTATTACGCGTGATTCCGATTGCCGCGGGCGTCATACTGATGCAGTGCCCATTTTGTGTCTCAATGCTGATAGCGTTCTCCGTGTCATCCAGTAAAAAGCGCTGTTTGCCCGCGGTTTGAGTGACAAACCGCTGGATGATACCCTCATCAACCACAGCGTGAGGAAGAGGTTTCTCACCATAAAGACCACCCAGAACAATGGGTTGGGCAGGTTCTTCGTTAACGAAGAGTAATAGAACAGTATCGTCCACATCAGGCAATATAAGTTGACCCTTGTCGGCGCCTGCGCCGGGTATCAGGACTTCAAGCCAGTCTGTTTCGATATGGTTATAGGTCGGTAATGACACTTTAATACGTCCCAGGTTATCCGGGTCATTGACCTGGGATACAATCCCGACAGTGGCATTCCTCGATGTTTTCGCCGGTGCAGTAGTAAAGGTTGGCGCAGCAGTATTAATTTCCGAAATAAAGCCCTTGTCCGGACTGATTGAGTGGCAGATTTCAGTCAGGACATAGCGGCCTTCCAGCGGTGAGGCAATACCCGATACCTGTACGGCAGCGCCAGGTGTTAGATTGGGATTGCCTTCAGTAACCCCCCAGAGGGTGACCTGTTGTGCAACGCGTCTGTCCAGTTCACTCTGCGCGGCAATTTCGGCCAGATCATCGTTTTGACAGTTATAGTCGACAATATTACATTGCCCGTCTGTGCCGAGTCTGGTCGTGTCAATGAATTCATGCGCCGGTGTTTTTTTATGAACGGTTTGTACATCTTTAGCATGTGCAACTGTTTGTTGCAGGTTCCAGCCGGTTGCGCTGACAGATTGTATTGCAGTGTCAGCATTGACTGAGAATCGAGCTTCAAACAAATTTTTCCCCAGCGTTAAATGCTCACCCGTTTCATAGCCATCCAGACTGGTAATACGCAGGTCGTGTTTATTTAAAAAGAAATATAATCCATGACTTTTCCCCAGCTCGGACAGAAGCTCTAAGTCGGATTGCCTATATTGCACCAGTCTTGGCGTTATGGGTGTCGATTCTTTTTCCAGAACAGTGATTCCTAAATCATGTGTTAATTCTTCGGCGAGCTGATAAAAATCTACTTTGACATGTGCACGCACCGGCTGATGTTTGCGTAGCCGATGGAGGAGATCGTAGGCACGGATGTGGATCAATGGCTGAATCGATGCGGTGTAATGTTGTTCAACAGCGGTAATCTGACCGAAAAACAAGGATTGTTTCTGGTGCCCGATTTGAATATGTATTGCTGCTCCAATTTTTGATAATGCTGCTGCCGATATGTTTTCATGTGCTTCCTGAAAAATGATTTCGCACTGGCTCGGTAAAGACAGCATTTGCTTCACCCGAATTTCATGAATGGTTTGAATGACCCCGGCGGCAAGGGCTGAGCCGTCAATTTCAATGGTGATCCGGGGTACGGTTGAATACATGTTTATTCGCTCGCATCCTGAGTTTCATGAGCACCGTTTTGTTTCGATGCCAGTGATTTCAACCATTCAAGCGGATCGGTCAGATTATACTGAGCCGCTATATCGCGCCATTGGTAAGGGTCGCCAGTTAAATGAAAGGCGGAAATATCGATTCTTTCATAGGCATTTTCCGGTAACTCGGGGTACGTATTTAATATGTCGGGAAATGCGTTTTCTTGCGGTAAGCCGGATGTTTCGGGTAGGCTGAATTCATCAATTAAACTGCCGGAGGGCAGATGTTCTTCAGTTGGCCACATTTCAGTTTCAAGGAGGGACGAAGTGGGTTGTTCCTGCATTCTGATAAGCCTTAGTCTAAGCCAGGAGCGGCGTGGAATGCCCTGGGGTGAGAATGATTCCAGTTTTTCGGCAATTGCTGAAATTACTCCCGGTATATTCCAGGATTTTCCCCAAATGAAACGGCATAGGGCCGGTCGGTACAGGCGATCACTGCGCTGGTGGTTTTCTGCAAGATTCCAGATGGGCTGAGTGAGATCACGGACATTCTGACTGATAATCGATGAGCCCGGAATTGAAACATCAAAAACAAGATCCAGATCGATGGTGGTTGTCCCGGCACCGGTAAACAGTAACGGATTATCCCCACTTTTGTCGGTGTTGATCAATCCACTCAATGACTCACGCGGCCGCACGCCAGTTGTGCGCCGCATAACAACAGTTTCGGGGTTAAGCAGGCAGCTTAATATTTCATTGTTGTCATCAACCAGAAGTGTTACCCGTTCCAAAATACACCTCTTTGTTCCAGCTCACTGCGATGCTGACGTCTGATGGCTTCTTGCAGTTGTGCGAAATGAATCACCGGCCGAATCGTTTTATCGGATTCTGGCATTTTTTCCTCCGGTAATTCAGGCCACCAGTCATCGTACAAACGTCTTTCTTTTTCTCCAGGCAGACTGGGCCAGCGCGGTAAATCGGGTTCAAACGGTTTGTTCGCTTTGAACATCGAGACTGTGTACTGCTTTTGATTTAATCCGGATGCAATATCTGTTGCCACCGTATCAGTTGTATTTTGTGAGTGCCTGATAGCGTTTTGCCGGTTAATGTTCAGTTGCTCTGCGGGTTGGTATGAAAGGGAAAAATGCGTTGCTTTATCAGGAGGAATCGGCATCGAAGTTTCGTTGGAACCACACTGAATGACCGCATCTTTGTTTACAGAACTGTGTGGTTCGATGGTGGTATTTGGAAATTGTTGCGGGGTTTTTCTTTTTCCATGCGGGTATTGTGCGATGATCTGTGCTCGATGGGTTATTGTGAATTGTGCATGCGGGGTGCTGTGCTGTCGCTGATATTTTTTGTTTTGAGTTGATGTGTCTGGAATTGTGGCATTCAGCCGCAGTGTCCTAAATTGCCGAGCGCTGGATGATATCTCCGATTCTGTTTTTGAGCGCTTTATTGACGGTCTTATTGGGTTTGTTCGTTCTGATTCAGTTTGATGTATTGTGGTTCTTTTTCCTGGGATTTTAGACGGAGCATCGTTATTCAATTGATTCTCCGCCTTTCTGCCGTACCTCCTTGTTCGGCCTGCTAAGGCTTCCAGTGGTGTCTTATTATGCTGTTTTACTGTATTGTAGCTATTGACTTCAGGGACGTCGAATGAACCCGACCATGTGTTTTCAGAAGTCTGTCCAGATAATTCGCTACGAAGCAATTCCCGGTCAGTTTCAAGTTTTGTTCTTGCAGTATAGGATTGCTTTACAGGAATATCTGCTTTGCTGAAATCGGCTTCATTTCTATCCGATAGTTGCGGTTGCTCTCCGTCATGCGTTGCAAATTGATTAGAGGCGTTTTTCCTGTGAACAGGCTGCTCCTCAAATAAATGAGGGGCGCTGTGTTGGATTCTTTTTATCCAATGTGCTGGTGGTTTTTCATTCGTATCACTGGAAGCCAGTGGATTGAAACCAGAGGCATTTTTTGTTTCAGAAGAATATGCCGCAGTTCGAGTTTCACCGCTGGAGCGATTATCTAGTAACTGGGGCGCTCCCCGGCGCACTTTCTCCAGCCAATGGGCCGGCGGGTGTTCATCCGAATAATCGGATAAGGCGTGCTTCGCCGACAAATCTTCTCGAGCCAGAAATTTTTCAATCGAACTGACATACCGCGTCAATATTTTGGCGATTCCCTGCAATAGCTTGCGGGTAAGTCTAAGCACGCGTTAACCCTTCATGCGCAAGATGCAATGTTTCAATCGCAACTTCATTGCATAACGCATCCAGTGGCGCGCCTCTCCATTTGCAGGGCCAGGCGTTATCAAGGTTCCAGCGGGTAACTTCCCGTTTGCCATCGTTATCTCTCAGTATGATGGAAATGTTTCTGCGGGATACCTCACCTTTGACTGCGGTCATCAACCAATCCCACATTTCTGTGGATTCCGTTAAGCCCCATTTTAATTCGATATTATTGTATGAAACCCTACCTGCCAGTTTGCGTACCGCAGGTCCTGCACCGCCCTCGCGAAAATCGATAGTTTCTATGTCAACACAGAGCCCGTCGATTTTTGTAAAATAGCACACTTTTCCACCACCCAAGTCGAGCACAAAGTTATAAGCTCTGTAAATATTCTGTTCGGCCATGTTTAGACTCCTGTACTTGTTGCTGATTCTGTTTCATTGGTCCATTGTCCGATACGGAAGACAATGAATTCTGCCGGTTTAACCGGAGCAATGCCTATTTCAGCGATGAGCTGACCCGCGTCCCTGACTTCCGGGGGATTTGTTTCAGCATCGCATTTAACGAAAAAAGCCTGCTCGGGTGTTGCGCCCAGCAGTGCTCCATCACGCCAGACACGCATCAGAAAAGCACGGATGTCACGTTCAACCGATTTCCAGGTCATCATGTCATTGGGTTCGAACACTGTCCATCGCGTCCCTTCCTGAATGGATTCCTTAATCATATTAAATGTCCTTCTGACCGGAATGTAGCGCCATTCACTCGCTTCAGCAGCGAGTGTTCTGGCACCCCATATACGAATGCCATCAGGAAACATGCGTATAACATTGACCCCTTTTCGATTCAATTCACCATGTTCTTCTCTCGAAACGCTATACGTTAATCCCAGTGCGCCTCTGACCTGTTCATTGGCGGGGGCTTTGTGAACACCGCGTGTGGCGTCGGTGCGCGCATAAATCCCTGCTATCGCACCAGACGGCGGAATGTTTACGATTGATCCTGAATTAGGTTGCAGCGCATCTAATCCCCTGAACCAGGGAAAATAAAATGCGCCATAACCTTCATCCGAATTACGGGGTCTTAATCCTTGTGAGGCAGTACTTTCGATTTTTATATCGGTTGCCGGTTTGCTTTCTCCGGATTCACTGCTGGTACTGGTGCTACCGGTACTGGTGGTGCTGGAAACCGTTTTTAGCGTCTTCAGTGCGTTAATGTCTGATACAGACTCCGGCGCATCCAGAATTGCAATACGATCTTGCAATTTCTCGCAGTGCGAAAGCAGTGCTTCATAAGAAATTGCATCGCTGTAGCCGGGTGCCGCTACAATGGCCACTTCGTCTATAGTTTCCAGTGCATATAATCCACTTCGTTTTTTAACATCACCCGAGATGGAGCCGTTTTCGCCCACATTGACGATATAGCAACGGCTGCCATGGTTATTGAAAAAACTGAATACGGCCTGGGCCAGATGCGTGCTTTTACTGTCTTCGTTTACAAAATACCTGCAAAATTCTCCCCAGTTATTGCATGCAATAGCCTGATTGACATGTTTGTTTTTAGCAGGCGCCAGGCCGAGAAAGGCGGGAACACTCGTGCCAACCATGCCGATCGGCTTGGCGCCGGTAGATACCTCTTCTACATATATTCCGGGTGATAAATAATTTGGCATATTAAACCTCTAAGTCAAGATGGATTGTAAAAGGCACACGTGGCGTTTTCAGTATTTGCTGCATGGGAACAGAGATAGAAAACTGTTTTCCTTTTGCATCAATTTTACAGTTGAATGTACGTTGTGAATTTGCATCTGCCGTAGTGGAGAATTCCCCCCTGTTATCAGTATAAATAACTGTTTTGGAATGAGGTAGTATAATTTTTGCGCCTGGAATTGGCCGGTCTAAGGGACCTACAACGATACCGGTTATATGGGTGATGGTGCTAATGCCAATATGTGGTTGAGTTTTAATGACGGGGCAATATTCAACCTCCCGTGTCATCATTAAAGGTACGCGTAAGCTGAAATGGGGTAGTGGGGCAATTCCCATGGCCTGCCAGAATTGTGCAGGTAATGCGGGGAATCCGACTTCCATGTCAGACTGGGATCTGGCGGCATAAAGTATTTTCCCCAGGTATTTATGAGACTCAACCTGATCATCGGATTGAACAGTGAGTAGATAAGACAATGCTATTTGCAGTGGAATTTCTCTTGTTGTCGAATTTGGCGTCGAATATTCCATACTGTACAAATAAACCGAAACTGCGGGTTGGTCTTTTTTTGTGCCAGGATGCTCAAATGTGATTACAAGTTGGCTGTCAATAACTGTAGTAATCCATTCCTTAAGACGGCGGTCAATTTCATCTATCATATTGAAGCCTCGACTATGTTATCGTTTTGGAACAACCCGGTTATCAACGTATTGTTCAGTCTAGCTAACTAATATTGTTACTGTTGAAATACCACTCTACTATTAAAGCCTTTGCTTCCTTACTTTTATAACATATAACATCAAATAAAGCATCAGGTCAATTGTCTATACTTGCAGGAAATGATAGGGAGAAGAGAACAAAATAGAGAAATAATCAATCCAATCCGTTCGGCGCTCAGTTCGCCGGAATTCGACAGGTGAATTTTTGCTTCGGCGATAAAATAAAGTAATTGGATCGTATACTAATGGATTAAACAATTAACAGATCCCGGTACCTAAGAACCTGTTCATGATCTCACTAAAGGGCGCACTGCGGCGTTAAAATCGAACTCAAAATGCTCACATACTTCAAGTATGCTCCGCTTTTTCATTCAATTTTGCCTTGCATTGCGCTCCTTGATCAAGATCATGAATAGGTTCTGATAGAATCGGGTGTTAGGAGAGGTATGAATTTTATCAGGCTGGCTTTTTTTATGTTATGGCGCGATTGGCGTGCCGGTGAACTCTATATCCTGGTGCTGGCACTGATCGTTGCCGTCAGCGGTATGACCACTGTCGGTTTTTTTGCCGATCGTGTTGAAAAAACATTGTTGCAGGAAAGTAATCGGTTATTGGGTGCGGATTTGCTCATTATTTCGACGCGCCCGTTATCCGACCATTATTTTACGGAAGCGCAATTGCGGGGATTGAATACGGCAACGATTATCAAATTTCCGAGCATGGTTTCTAACGGAGAAGCCAATCAACTGGCCGAAATCAGGGCTGTATCCGAAGGTTATCCGTTACGCGGTAGTCTGTACCTCGCAGGAACATCCGCCGATCCGGCGGAACATGTTGCTCAGGGCATCCCGGAACCCGGAACAGTCTGGATCGATGAAAAACTGCTGGCACGCATGGATCTGAAGCGCGGCGATCTGATTGAAATCGGTGCAGCACAATTCAGAACAGCCGCGCTGATCATGCGCGAACCGGATCATTCAGTCGGCTTTATCCACATAGCGCCGCGTGTGATGATTAATGCTGTCGATTTACCCGCTACCGAGCTCATTCAGGAAGGTAGTCGCATTACTTATCAATTGCTTGTCGCTGGTGATTTTCGGGCTGTGGAGAGTTTCCGCAATTGGGCCGAGGACCAGATTACGACCAATGAGCGTATAGAGGGGATACGTGATGCAAGACCGGAAATTAAATCCGCACTTGAGCGCGCTGAAAAATTTCTGAATCTGGCGGCTCTGGTGAGTGTTGTGCTTGCTGCTGCTGCAATCGCACTGGCGGTGCGCCGTTTTACGCTGCGTCATCTTGATGGTTGCGCCATCATGCGCAGCTTGGGTGCAAGTCAAAGCGGTTTATTCAATCTCTACCTGTGTTATTTTGTCATATTGGGTATTGTTGCAAGTACATTGGGCTGTTTGATCGGTTTTTCCGCCCAAGAAATCTTGTCAACCTGGTTATCCGGATTGGCAGGTACCGCCATGTCGCTGCCCAGTTGGTTACCGGCCATTCATGGTTTTCTGGTGAGCATGGTGCTATTGCTGGGGTTTGCTTTGCCGCCGGTGCTTAATCTGCGCAGTGTTCCTGCGTTGCGGGTGTTGCGCCGGGATATCGGTTTGCCCAATACCTATAGTGTTATGGGTTACTTGCTCGGTTTGATCATTTTATCGCTGCTATTCTTGTGGAAAGCTCAGGATGTGAAGCTGGGTTTTTATATTGTCGCTGGATTTATTATCGCCATTGGCGTGTTCGGTTTGATTGGCTGGATACTGCTCAGACTCATGTCCGGTTTACGGCATCAGGCGGGGGGGGCTTGGCGTTATGGCCTTGCCAGTATTCGCCGGCGCGCGTGGTCGAGTATCATCCAGGCTGTTTCTCTGGGCCTCGGATTTATGGCCTTGCTGGTGCTGACCCTGGTACAGGATGATTTAATTAAAGACTGGCATACCACCTTGCCACCGGATGCACCGAATCATTTTCTCATGAGTATCCAGAAAGATCAGTTGCCGCTGCTGGAAACATTTTTTGAACGTTACGATGTGCTTCATCCTCCGGTTTTTCCAATGATACGCGCCCGCCTGATCGAGATTAACGGTCGACAAATCAGACCTGAAGATTATCATGATTCGCATGCGGCAAATCATGTACGGCGTGATTTCAATCTATCTTGGACTCGCGAATTGCCGCTGGACAATCAACTTGTAAAAGGCGAGTGGTGGAATGATGATACGGTCAGCGATAGCACTGCCGGTGTGGATGCTGCACTTTCGCTTGAACGAGGCATCGCGCATACTTTGCATGTCGGATTGGGTGACCGATTGACGTTTGACATTGCGGGCAACATTTTTTCGGGAACAATTACCAGTCTGAGAAAAGTCGATTGGGATTCGTTTCGGGTGAATTTCTTTGTGGTTGCGCCGCCTGGTTATCTGGAGAACCAGGCGGTGAGCTATATCACCAGTTTTTATTTGCCGGTATCGGAAAAAAATCAGATGATGCATGAACTGGTACGGGAATTTCCGAATATTCTGGTGATTGATGTCGCCGCTGTCGTCATGCAGGTACAGGAAATGATCCGGCAGGTTTCCCATGCCATAGAGTTTGTTTTTCTGTTTACATTGCTTGCCGGTTTTATCGTGCTCTATGCTGCTATAGCGGCAACACAGGATGAACGGATTTACGAGGCCGCTATTTTCCGTACACTCGGTGCAAGACGCGAACAATTGACACGCGCCTGGGCTGCTGAATTTGCTATCCTTGGCGGTTTGGCCGGTTTGTTTGCATCCGCCGGTGCAAGTCTGCTGGGTTATGCAATCGGCAGTCATGTGCTACATTTAGCGTATAGCTTTAATCCTTGGGTTTGGGTGGCTGGCATCAGTATTGGTATTGCCGGTGTATTAATCGCCGGTATGATGGGTACACATAGAACACTGACGACACCACCCTTATTGATACTGCGCAAAATCGGGTAAATACGGTAGTGAATTCAGTCATTTCACAAATTCCATTGTCGGGGGCGGCAGCGCTGGGACTTAAGTCGCTGCCGCCATTGAGTGTGTATATTCATATTCCCTGGTGCCTGAAAAAATGTCCGTACTGTGATTTCAATTCACATGAATTACGAAAGGAGCATTCATTTTCTGAAGAGGCCTATGTAAACGCGGTGATCCGTGATCTGGAATCCGCTCTGCCGCATATCTGGGGGCGGCAAGTAACCAGTGTTTTTTTTGGTGGCGGAACACCGAGCTTGTTCGGCGCAGGGTCGATTGACAAAATTTTGGCGGCGGTAAGAACTTTACTGCCGCTGGAACCTATGGTTGAAATTACTCTGGAAGCCAATCCGGGAACGTTCGAAATGCAGAAATTTGCTGATTTTCATTCTGCGGGTATCAATCGTTTGTCCATCGGTATACAGAGCTTCAATTCACAATATCTCCATGCGCTAGGGCGGGTACATAGCGATGATGAAGCATACAGAGCGGTTGATATCGCACAGAAAACATTTGACAACATCAATCTGGATTTGATGTATGCATTACCTGGTCAGACAGTGGAAGATGCATGCAGGGACGTTGCAACGGCTTGTTCTTTTGGCGTTGCACATTTGTCTGCCTATCATTTGACACTGGAGCCGAATACGCTGTTTCATCGTTTTCCGCCCGTATTGCCTACCGATGAGCAGACGGCCGATATGCAGGATCAAATTGAGCGGATCTTGCGTGAGCATCAATACCTGCATTATGAGACATCCGCATTTGCACACCGTGGACGGGAATCTCACCATAACAGGAATTACTGGTTATTCGGTGATTACCTCGGCATAGGTGCCGGTGCGCACAGTAAGATCAGTTTTAAAGATAAAATCATTCGTCAGATGCGGTTCAAGCAACCTAAGACTTATCTTGAAAAAGCGACGGGCAGTTCTATCTCTGCGGCACCAACGATACAGACGCAATTCGAATTGAAGCGGGTGGATTGCAGTTTTGAATTCATGATGAATGCACTGCGTCTGACGGGGGGATTCGAAAGCGCATTGTTTGAAGACCGTACAGGAATGCCGATTACCGTTATTCTTCCACAACTGAAAGAGGCGGAACAGCGCGGGTTGATCGAACGTGATTATCGTCGTATTACACCAACTTTAATGGGCAGGCGTTTTTTGAACGATCTTTTGCAAATCTTTTTGCCCGAAATCAGGAATTAGAACCGTATTCATCCATCAAAAGAAAGGAAGGTTGCGTGGCCTATGTAAAGCTCGAGGAAATTGTTGAGAATAATGCATGTGCCCATGACGATAAATAATTGGACATTCGTTCCCGGATCATGAAGAAAATAATGTTTGTTGCCATATTTTATTTTTCATATGCTTCCGCTGATACCATTTATCAGTGGAGTGATCCGTGGGGGCAAATCCAGTACAGTAAAACGCCTGTGCCTGGTGCCATGATTTCAGATTTGACCGCATTACCTGCACCGCAGGAAACAACTGAGCAGCAAAAGCAGGAAGCCATGCTCAGAAAATTTCAAAGCATGCGGCAAGATAATTTACGTTTCTCTCAAGCAGAGGCGGAACGGCAGGCATTAAGAATGCAGGAATTGGAAGCCAGAGCCCAGTGCGAGCAGTTACGTGATTTGATGTTTGAAGTACAAGTCGCTGATTTTAGAAGATCTTCAATATACGGTTTTTATTTATTACCGGGTTATTATGGGCATCTGCAAATGGATATCTCGCGGGAGATACGCCAGAAATGCCGCTAATGAAGCGGTATCCGACTTTTGTTTGTTACCGGTTCTCCAAGCTTCCAGCCGGAATCTGCAATAAACTCGGTCTTCCGCGTATCTTCGATAACAAGTATAATGCCGTGTCACACTTTCCCAAGAACTGTAGGTTTGCAGTCTGCAGGATTTTCTCAAGGATTGGAAGAAAATGAAATCGCCCATTCGAATTGCAGTCACTGGTGCAACAGGACAAATATGTTATAACCTGATCTTTCGCATTGCAGCAGGAGATATGCTTGGTAAAGATCAGCCGGTTATTTTACAGCTGCTTGATATTCCTGATGCACGTCAACTATTTGACGGTCTTGTCATGGAATTGCAGGATTGCGCATTTCCTTTGTTGACTGAACTCATCACTACGGATGATCCACGTGTCGCCTTTAAAGATGTTGATATCGCCTTACTGATCGGTGCGCGCCCACGTGGTGAAAATATGGAGCGGAAAGATCTGCTCAAAGCGAATGGCCCGATTTTTATTGAACAGGGAAAAGCGCTTAATGCGGTTGCAAGCAGGGACGTTAAGGTGCTTGTCGTTGGTAATCCTGCCAATACGAATGCCTATATCACAATAAAGAATGCCCCGAACCTGAATCCGCACAATTTTTCGGCGATGCTCAGGCTCGATCACAATCGTGCATTATTTCAAGTTGCACAAAAGCTTTCCCGGCCTGTTACCGCCATCAGAAAGATGATTATCTGGGGTAACCATTCCAATACACAATATCCGGATCTGAATCATGCAACAGTTGATCAGGAATCGGCTAGAGCACTGATTCAGGATGATCGCTGGATTACCGAGCATTTTATGCCCATCGTGCAAAAACGTGGCATGGCCATTATTGAAGCACGTCACGGCAAATCAAGTGCCGGAAGCGCCGCGAATGCCGTGATTAACCATATACAAGACTGGATTTTCGGTACTCGGGAAAATGACTGGACATCCATGGGTATCCCATCCGATGGAAGTTATGATATCCCCGAAGGCGTCATATACAGTTTTCCGGTCACTTGCCGGGATGGCAGCTATAGCATTGTGCAAGGATTGGAATTAAGCGATTTTGACAAAGAGAAAATGAAAGCCAGCTACGAAGAATTAGTTGCTGAACGAAATACCGTCAAATATCTGTTGTAGTTTTTCCTGTTTGAGCTGTTTCTGAATACTGCCTTTTGCGCAGCATAGTGCATCTGAATCTCGTTACGGTGATTCCAGGTGCGTTCTTACAAACAAATCAAGTTTGCTAGTCCAATCTTCGCGCATAAAGATAAACCCTTCGTTGTGACCGTTAGTCATAGTCAAGAATTGTTTCGGTTCTCTGGCAGCACGAAATAATCGTTCGCCATGGGAAAAGGGTACGATTTCATCATGCTGACTGTGTGCTATAAATACTGGACAATCAGTTGATTTGAGATATTCCAGGGTATTGTATTGGAAACGTGTAATCCAATGTACCGGTAAAAATGGATAGATTGTCCGGGCGAGATCTGGAACAGAGGTGAATGTCGAAGCTAATATCAACATGGCTACATGTTTCTGTGTTGCCAGCCATGCGGCAATTGCACCGCCAAGTGATTCGCCATACAGGGCGATTTCTGACGGAGGAATACCCCGGACGTCGGTCAGGTATTTCCAGGCCGCCAACGCATCGGCGTAAGTGCCTGTTTCAGTCGGTGAGCCGCTACTCTGACCGTAACCACGGTAATCAAAAATCAGCACATTCAATTTGAGCTGCCGGAACATGGGCAGATAAGCCAACCGGTGAGAAATGTTACCGGCATTACCATGAAAAAAAAGTGCAGTTCCTATGGCATCCGGAGCCGGTACAAACCAGCCGTGCAATATTTCTTTATCCGCAGTATTGATTTCCACTGATTCAAATACATAACCGTGTTGATCCGGCGTGGTTGTAATATTTTTCTCAACTTTGGGGAAATACAACAGATGGGATTGCAGGATGAAAACCAATAGCAGAAGAAGCAAGTAGGCATTCAACAAAGTGACCGCCAGGTTAAACAGCATTTTCATTTACGATTGAAATTACCGAATGAATATATGATTTTGAGGCTCTGTAACGATACTAAGTTACTACAGCTGTTTGAAATATTCGGAATAACATATCCCGTGAAATCATGCCGTGTCTGAGAATACCCATCGGCTTGTGTTTCCGGATTGTGGTTTATTGCATGTTCAAAAATGATTAAGGTTGATGCAGGTTAATAATGATATCTGCGCCGAGTCCTTCGGTAGTAAACGCTGAATCACTGAATTTTGGAAAACCGATGACAGGTTTTGGATTATTGGATAATCCAAAAGGTTCACCAGGTAGCATATTCCAGCGTCGCTTCAATTTGCGGTCGGCGTCTTTATCATGATAAGCCGCAACAGCATATGTGCCGTGTTTGTCCAGACTAAAACAAACAATATGCTGTTCATCGGTAGCGGGAATTCGTATCCGCCGTTTACGTCCCTGTTTTACGAGAAAATGATGAGGATCATCATATAGCCCAACGGTAAGGATGCCGCCATATCCGACACCATTAACCGTTACCCTGACCTGCGAAATTTCAGGATTGCAGTCGTCTGCCGCTTCATCGGAACGGATGTCCAGCAATTGTACGGCCTGGGATGTTGCGGATATTGTGAAGCTTAGCACAAGAAATACTGTTGCCAGACAATAGTGCAATGTTTTCTGTCCGTTAATGAATAGAGCCATAAGTCTAAAAATCTTGATTGAAAGTTATCGTAAATAGTAAAATGTAATCATACCAAATTCTTTGATTGGAACATTACTTGATACACACGACCCTAACTTGATGAATATCGGTAATACCTTGTAATACTTTTTCTATGCCGTCTTGCTTCAATGTGCGCATGCCTTCGCTGAGCGCCGTTACCAGCATGTCAGCGACTCTGGCGCGTTCCTGGATGTTTTTTTTCAAAGCATCGGATGCAGTTAACAACTCATGCAAACCAACTCGTCCGCTATAGCCTGTTCCGGCACAATCGTCACATCCAGTGGATTTATATAAAACAATCTGACCTTTCTCATCACCGTATAATTTTTTCCAATGTGTCAGTATTTCCTCAATCGCAGTTTCTGAATTTTGCTTGAAGTGATCTATATTTCTGAGTTCTTCACAATATTCATTCAATAGTGACTTGATCTCCCGTTCTTCAGCTACATACGGTTTCTTGCATTTTTTGCATAAACGCTTGGCCAGACGCTGTGCGAGAACACCGAGTAATGCATCGGCGAAATTAAAGGGATCCATTCCCATGTCGAGTAAACGGATAACGGATTCCGGCGCACTGTTGGTATGGAGTGTTGCGAAAACCAGGTGACCGGTTAATGATGCCTCAATACCGATGCTGGTGGTTTCCTTGTCACGCATCTCGCCAACCATGATGATATCGGGATCGGCGCGCAAAAACGCTTTCATTACAACGGGAAAAGTCAGGCCCGCTTTGACATTCATCTGTACCTGCCGCAATCCTTTCTGTGTAATCTCAACAGGATCTTCCGCTGTCCAGATTTTAGTCTCGGCGCGATTGAGGTGTTTCAGGATCGAATGCAGTGTGGTTGTTTTACCTGAACCGGTGGGGCCGCAGACAAAAAACAGTCCATAGGGTTTGCTGATGATTTGCTTCAGTTCTTCGAGATTATGCGGTGTGAAGCCCATATTATCCAGTGGAATCGGTTCTCCCGCAGATAGAATACGCATCACCACATCTTCCATACCACCAGCTGATGGAACAGTGGCAACCCTGAGCTCAATATCCAATGGCGCAAACTTCTTGAATTTGATTTTGCCATCTTGTGGTCGCCGTTTTTCAGAAATATCCAAATCGCACATGATCTTGATACGCGTAATCAGAGAATTCCGCAGACTTGCAGGAATTTCGATATAAGGCATCAGTGAGCCGTCCTTGCGGAAACGGATTTTGGTTTTTTCCTTTCCAGGATAGGGTTCGACGTGTATATCCGAAACGCCCATTTTATAAGCATCAATGATGACTTTATTGACCAGTTTGACCAATTCGTTATCCGATGCAGCGGATGTTTCATCCAGTTCGTGGATTTCTTCCCCTTCGCTATCCATGCCGACCAGCATTTCATTGATATCGCCGGTATCAATATCTTCATGGCTGCTGCCATAGAATAAATCGACAGTCTGTTTAAATTCCCGTTGTGTAGTTACTGCATAGATCACTTTATATTTGGGAAAAATATTGTTCACGATTCGCAGCGATTTAATCCGGTCCGGATCTAATGTCAATACAACCAAACCTTCCTTTCCATCATCAATCGGCAGCCAGGCATTGGTTTCGATATAGTCTCGTTTGAGATTGCGCAGCAAGTCCAATGGTTTTACCCGATCCGCTTTGAAAGGCTCATATTTGACGTCAAAAAAAGAAGCCAGTGCTTTTCCGATTAAAGGTGCTGCAATTCGAAATTCATCAATTAGCACATCCTCCAGATCACATTCTTTTTCGCGTGCTGTTCGTGCTGCTTGTTCGAAATTGGCTGCAGAAATAATTGTATCCAGAATCAGATGGTCATATTTCGATTTAAGTAGTTTAAATGATTTCTGGCGTTGCTTTAATGCGATAGCGAGCGTCCGGGAAATTTCTTTGGCACCATCAATCACACGGGGTGAAAAAGGCTTGTCATCTTTGCTGTTAATAATCTGGATTACACCGATCAGTGTGTTATCGTCTGCCGTCAGAATAGGGGAGACCAACATCTGTTTGGTTCGATACCCGGTACGTTTGTCGACTTCTTGTAAGAAAGCCAGTTTTTCATTAAGTTTCTTTAGTTCTCGTTTATTGTAAACGTCTTCGAGATTGACGGTTTCTTTGTTCAAACCCGCATATCCGGCGATGCTGCGTTCACTGAGTGGCAGTTTAAGATCCTGAAAAGAATCCAGTCCGGTTTTTACTCTGGATGTCAGAAACGACTTGTCTTCACTTAATGTATAAATTGTTAAGCGATCCGCATTGAACAAACTACAAATATCTTTGCTAATTTCTAGCATAATTTCATCAATATCGCTGGCCGCATGAATTTTGTGGGTAACGGTTTGCAGGTTTCTTGAGAAATCCAGTATTTCGTCAGATTTGCAGCCTACTGGTTTAACTGCAGTCGTCATACTCATTTTGCCACCTCTCCAAAATACTTTAAAACTCGAATATATGATTCTTCATCAGTCTGCGAGGATTCATTTTTTCTGCGCAAACCTGAATTTCACGCATTGTTAAATCAGCTTCACCTTGTCTTAAGTGCGTAATATAAATTTCGACTTTAGATGTAAGTTTCTTGAGTTCCGCACACAATAGGCTCGGACACAGATGTTTTGATCGTATGGCGATTTCTTTTTTCTTTTCGCAAAAAGCAGCTTCAATTATGAGATATTTGAGGTTATGGATAGTATTAACGATCGGCCACAGCGCATCATTTGTGGTTGTGTCGCCTGTAAATACAAGACTTGCGTTTCCCGAGTCGATCAGATAACCCACGGATGGTACAACGTGATTTGCGGGTAGCGGCATGATTTTTCTGCCGCTCAAGTCAATTACTTCTCCTTCTGATATTGTTTCATAGCGCATATAAGGATTATGAGCATCTGGAATTTTCGTAAAATCAGGCCATATATGCCAGTTGAACAAATGCTGCTTGAGCGTATCCAGTGTCGCCTGAGTTGCATAAACCGTTATCGGTTTTTGACGCATGCAACCAACGGTATCAACCAGAAAAGGTATAAAAACAATATGATCTAAGTGTGAATGGGTTACAAAGATATGGTCAATGTGCAACAATTCGTCGAGTGCTAGATTTCCAACACCGGTTCCGGCATCAATCAGAACGTCCGAATCGATCAATATTGATGTTGTATCAGAGTCGCTGCCAATACCGCCGCTGCATCCTAAAATCCTGAGCTTCACAGAAGTGCTCCGGTAGTTATTTAATAAGCAAAACAGGTTTTGAGGTTAACTGCATCACTTTATTCACCACTGAACCCAGCAGTATATTTGTAATAACGCCATGTTTACGCGCACTGATGACGATCAGGTCACAGCGCAATTCCGTAGCAAATTGTTCTATGCTATCCACCGGATTACCAATGGTAATGTGATATTGATATTGAATGCCGGACTGATCCAGCATTGAGAACGCTTTTTGCAGACATTTCAGACCCTCTTCGTGATGATATTGTTTGATATCATTTTGATGAATGAAGAGGGAAACATTGCCATCGAGTGGGGACTGTACATTAAGTAAATGAATTTCGGGTTCGGTTTTATACCAATCCATCATTTCGATGACTTTTCTGACTGCTTTGCTGGCATTGTCAGAGCCATCAATGGGCAATAAAAATTTCAGCATGATATTTAAATTCCTGGTTATTTGAATGGGAATTCCGGTTCTTCTCAAACAGAGCGTTCAAAATATTTCCGTTTATTTTTATTTGCTTTTTTTCTGAGGCGGTTCTGCTTCGTCAGCTAGATCGATAATTGGTTTCATGGTGACTTGAGTACGTGCAGCTATTATTTTTCCTGCAATGACAACAAATGACGCGGCTAGTATGGGCATTAGCCAATGCAGATAAGCCGCATTTTGATTTACCCACATAATGGTAACTGCATCGGTAACGGCCATATCACCCGCAATCCAGCCTAGTAAAGCCGCGCCTATGACAATGGTTATGGGGTATCTGTCCATAAGTTTCATCACTAGCTTGCTGCCCCAGACAATGATCGGTACACTAAAAACCAGACCAAAAATAACCAATGCCATGCTGTCTTTGGCTGCACCGGCTACAGCGATTACATTATCCAGACTCATGACGGCGTCTGCGACAATAATCGTTTTAATTGCGCCGATCAAAGTTGTGCTGGTGGTCATTTCATGTCCGTCGTCAGTGGGTTCAGGTTGCAGCAGTTTGATGCCGATCCATAATAAAAGACAGGCGCCGGCAATTTTCAAATAAGGTACGGCGAGCAGGTTTAATGCAAAGAAAATCAGGATAACGCGTAATATAATCGCACCCAGAACACCCCAGAAAATTCCAAGCCGTCTTTGTTCTTCCGGTAATCGGCGACAGGCTAATGCAATTACAACCGCATTATCACCGCCTAATACGATATCAATTGCTATGATTTGCAGCACTGCTATCCAAAACTGCGGACTGTCAAAGCCCATTTTAAGTTACCTCATGATTGATTTTGATTTGTCGAATACGAAATTTATTCGGCTAAAAATTGCAGTATTTTTTCCTTTTGATTCAGCGCGTCCCTACGACCTAATTCAATGAGTGCTTGACAAAATGCGGATTCAAACAATACATAACTTAGCAACGTAGAGCCATTCGGACTCGTAGCGCCAACAGCGCGATATAAATACCGCATGGTTATTGGCAATGATTGAGCGTAGTCTTGGGCTATTTCATTGATTTCCACACTTGGTGATATCATCATGGTTTCGATTGGCCGTAATTTAACGTTTTTTTCACGGAGCTTCTCGTCCGGTATCATTTTTAAAGTCTCATTGATTCTTTGTAAACGTTCAAGATCCACATTCAGGCTATCAACAAAAATACTGTTCATGGCGTGACCGGCAATTTGTGCAAAAGATGGATAGCTTGCTGAGCTGACACGTTCAGGCAAAGTATCGGTTTCTTTGCGTAAGCCTATAATCAGCACTTTATCAGCGCCTAGATGTAAAACAGGACTGATCGGTGTGAGTTGCCGCATAGAGCCGTCGCCAAAGAATTCACGATTCAGTCTGACGGCCGGGAAGAAAAATGGAATTGCCGACGAAGCCATAAGATGCTTAGCACTGATATATGTGGGAACGCCGACACGTTGAGCCCGTTTCCAGGTTTTAATGCTTCGGGCACCCTGATAAAATGTTACTGACTGGCCGGAAGTATAGCCCCAGACTGTTATTCCCAGTGCATGTAATGCACCGCTACGAATGGAGTGCTGTAGCATTCGGAATGGAATGCGGCGTAATAGTAATGACTCCAGAGGAGTATTATCCAATAAAGATATGGCTCTGTAGTGACTAAACTCGGGTGAAAATAATGAAATTAAGCAACGAAAACCATTCTTAAGAACGCCGACTAAATCAGAACGATAGACTTGGTGTACATGAAAATTACTCCATACGTTTTCAAGTTGTTGTACACCTTCATGAAAATTGTTTGCGGTTACTGCTAGGCTCGTCGCATTAATAGCGCCTGCAGATGTTCCGCAGATCACGGGAAAAGGATTGCTAGTACTTTTCGGCAATAGCTCCGATATAGCGCGCAAAACACCAACCTGATAGGCTGCGCGAGCGCCACCACCTGTCAAGAGTAAGCCAACTTTCGGTTTGTCATTTATCGATTGCAGTTTGGTGTTTATAGAGGACAATTTATCCCTTTACTTTTTCCAATGCGTCGCGCAAAGTCTCATCGTTTAATTGATTCAGCGATTTTGTCAATATTTTTGCTGTATTGCAGGTCTCTTTGGATAACATACTGCTGTCCAGGCTTGCAACAAATCGTGCAGCTGCACCTACCGTATTTAACAGGCTTTGCCGTTCACGCATTAATATTTCTATCTCTTCACGCAGCAGTGATACTTCATGTTTCTTTAAAATTGTATGGGACATGATATTACCTTTATCTGTGAATACCTATAAAATATACGCCAAATATGTGCTAAATGTATGTCGTGCAATATATCAGAACAATAAATGATATAAGTTTTGAATTCTGTGTTATTTATCACCTTTTTCTGGATTCCCTAGCAAATCAATATCAAATCTTAATCTCTCATGGCCGGATAATATGAAATTTAATACATTGCCAGAATTGTTTCCTGAAATCGAACCTTATCAGCGTGGAATGCTGTCGGTTGATGAAATTCATACCATCTATTGGGAGCAATCAGGTAATCCCAGGGGTATACCCGTTGTTTTTTTACATGGCGGACCGGGTGCCGGCTCATCTCCGATACATCGTCGTTTTTTTGATCCCGCGAGTTATCGCATTATCATACTGGATCAGCGCGGTGCTGGTCGTTCTAGGCCACTGGGCGAGTTACGTAATAATACAACACCCTTATTGATCGATGATCTTGAGCAGTTAAGAGCATATCTCAATATCGATAAGTGGCTTGTTTTCGGCGGGTCTTGGGGAAGCACGTTAGCTCTGGCGTATGGTGAAGCACATCCCGAGCGCTGTTTTGGCTTCATCCTGCGGGGTATTTTCTTGTGCCGGAAGAAAGAAATTGATTGGTTTTTATACGGATTGCAAACTTTTTTCCCGGAAGCATGGCATAAATTTGTGGATCCGCTAAGTCCTGAAGAGCGAAAAGATATTCTTGCTGCGTATTATCATCGATTACAAAACCCGGATCCTGGAATTCATATGCCTGCTGCACGTAATTGGAGCATATATGAAGGATCCTGCTCAACATTGCTGCCGAATCCTGAAACAGTTAATTATTTCGCTGATGATACTGTTGCATTGGGGTTGGCTAGAATGGAAGCGCATTATTTCAGTCATAATATTTTCTTACCGGAAAATTCGCTTCTTGATAATGTACATAAACTACGTGATATTCCGGCAACTATTGTTCAGGGGCGTTACGACGCAGTATGCCCTATCATCAGTGCAGATGATCTGCATCATGAATGGCCACAAGCGGAATATATCATTATTGATGATGCGGGGCATTCAGTCTGGGAGCCGGGGATTCTGTCAGCAATAATTAGCGCGACTGAGAAGTTTAAAATTTTCTGTGAAATTGCAAATAAAGATGATGGACCTAGGGTCTGTTGACATTGCACATAGGTAACCACAGATATCCCCACGCCATGGCTACCATACTCTCAAAATTTCTCTTCAATTTGTCGTATCGTGTCGCTACTGCCCGGTAATGCTTTTGCCGGGCAAAAATATTTACCACCAAATGCCGGTATCTATACAAATTCCAATCCATATCTGCGTTACCCTTCAAAGAATTGCGCTTTTTGGGTCACAGCTCGAGCCCCTTTCTTCGTTGTCTGCTCTCGTATACATTCGCGCCGTCATAAGTAAGTCTCGTCATGAATAGCTAACCTGTATTCGATACAGCATGCCTTCTACCGTCATGCGCAGATTCTGCTTGTTATAAATTGCTTCTTGAAGCAGAATTTTCTCCAGCTTCGACCAGAACTCATCACCGAGCATCAATTCGGGGTATCGCAATCTCGTTTTGTTAGTGTGTAGAAACCTCAATATTGCGGGTTTATTTGTTTCTATTAAATACTTATCTCAAAATATCAACAGACCCTAACATATATCAGCAAGCTGAAAGAATGGTGAAATCATCAAATATTATTATTGTGTATTAAATACTATTCTGAATTTAGTAGCAGCAAATAGATTGAATAAAAAATAATGAGTACGCTGTTTTTACCTATAATTTGTCGCCATTTAGTTCTATAATGTCGATAGTTATAAGAGATTTTGATGCCGAATGTAGGTGAAATCTTACGCAATGGATGCTGGAATGAAATATTATTCTGAAATGCGTTAAATCGGCTTTTCGTTATATCGTGTGAAAAACAGGTTGAGAGTAATAAAAATTCGTTGTATTTGTGCGGGATATTACTATGGTATTAGGGGAGTATCAGAAATGGAAACAAAGCAGCTTTTAGATGAAATCAGGGAAATTAATTTGACCTATCTGTTGCTTGCGCAACAAATGATACGAGATGATAAAGTATCCGCCATGTATCGGTTGGGTATTAACCAGGATGTATCTGATATCATAGAGAAACTGACAACCAGTCAACTTCTGAAAATGGCTTCTTCAAATAGTTTGCTGTGCCGGTTTAGATTCAATGATGCTTTGATAGCTGAGTTGCTGTCCAATGATAGTCGTGGTGATAGCAATGCCGTTTCTCAATCGCATGCTGCCATATTGATGGCCGGTCATCCTGCAGAAGTAATTACCTGAAGAGTAAAGGATGCTTGTCATTGCTGTTACGGATGGGGCTTTAAGGAAATATATATGCGGAATAAAAGTATTCTGACAGAAGCAAAGCAGATTCACTTGGCATCGGAATTGATCCGACTGGGCGCCCGCCTGCAGGTATTGGAAGTAAACTCAAATTTAAGTCGCGAAAGGCTCGTCAAATTATATAAAGAAATCAGAGGAGTGTCTCCTCCCAAAGGGATGCTTCCTTATTCCGAAGACTGGTTTATGAGCTGGCAACCTAATGTCCATTCTTCTCTGTTCATAAATATTTATAATTTCATCACGACCTATTCAGACATTAAGGGTGTGGATGCTTTAATCAAAAGCTATAAATTATATTTAGAACATATCAGCGCGAATAATCTCGAACAAGTTCTCAGTCTCACGCGTGCATGGACATTGGTTCGTTTTGTGGAAAGTGAAGTGTTATGCGTGGCGCCTTGCAAAAAATGCGGTGGTAAGTTCTTGGTCCATTCACTGGATATACATTCAAATCATATTTGCGGACTATGTAATATTCCATCCAGAGCCGGTAAAACGAAAAAAGCGGCTTGTAATGAAGCCGTCGATAAAGCGCTAACTTTATAGACCGGTAACACTAGGAAATTTATGGATTCAAAGCGCGATGTATACGATCCATTGCTTTTTCTAAATTGACCAGAGCAGTGGCAAAAGACAAACGCATATAGCCCTCACTGCCGAAAGCGGAACCTGGGACGATGGCAACTCTCGCTTTTTCCAGCAAATATTCACTGAGTGACAGATCATTTTTGCGAGAAATAATCCCTTGTGTATGCAGATTGCTGATGGCTTCACGTGCGTCGGCAAATGCGTAAAACGCACCATCGGATGGCAGGCAACGGATACCATTGCAACGATTCAATGCATCGGTGATAAATTGATTGCGTTCTATAAATGCAGCTACCATAGGTTCAATACAGGATTGGTCTCCATTTAACGCTGCTTCGGCAGCAACCTGGGAAATTGAACTGGGGTTTGAGGTACTTTGTGACTGTATATTTTCCATCGCAGTAATCATTTCAGCTGGGCCGCCGCAATAACCAATGCGCCATCCGGTCATTGAATATGCTTTTGATACGCCATTTAATACGATAGTACGTGGATACAGATCAGGACAGGCGTTCAGGATATTGAAGAATGGATTGCCGGATAACAGGATATGTTCATACATATCGTCGGTTGCGATGAGAATTTGGGGATATTTTTTTAACACCTCGCCCAGCGCTTTCAGTTCGTCTAGCGTGTAAACTGCACCAGAAGGATTGCTGGGGCTGTTAATGACAAACATTCTGGTTTTTGGGGTAATCGCTTCTTCAAGTTGTTGTGCATTAATTTTGAATCCTTGTTCAATGCCGGTTTCAAGAAATACCGGCTTCCCTTCGGCGATTATTACGATATCGGGATAAGAAACCCAATAAGGTGCCGGAATAATCACTTCATCACCAGGATTCAATGTGGCAAGAGCCAGATTGAAAAAGCTTTGCTTGCCACCACAGGAAACCAGTATCTGCTTGGTATCGTATTCAAAATTATTTTCGCGTTTGAATTTGTCGGCAATGGCTTGCTTCAAACTCGGGGTGCCGCCGACCGCGGTATATTTGGTAAAACCTTTATTGATTGCGTCAATCGCTGCGTTTTTGATATGCTGCGGCGTGTCAAAATCAGGTTCTCCGGCACCTAAACCAATAATGTCCTTACCCTCGGCCTTTAATCGGGCTGCGCGTGCTGTCACGGCAAGGGTCGGCGAAGGTTTGATGGCTTGTACGCGATTAGATAGATTCACAGCATATCCTCATTCTAAAATTAGGTATGGCAGCATGTTAAAATGGACCCGTAAATGACAATTATGAAGCCGGAATTATACCTGTGATTGAGACCTTCCCCAATAGTTTGTATAAATTACACTTGGCGTTCAAACCCGCGGGAGATCAGCCCGAAGCAATTAGACAACTGATTGAGGGTATTGACGATGGTTTGGCTTATCAAACATTGCTGGGTGTTACAGGATCCGGAAAAACATTTACCATTGCTAACGTAATTGCGCGTATGGGACGGCCTGCAATTCTGATTGCGCCGAACAAAACACTCGCTGCACAGTTGTATGCCGAAATGCGTGAATTCTTTCCGGAAAATGCGGTTGAGTATTTTGTGTCATATTATGACTATTATCAACCCGAGGCTTACGTACCATCGCGCGATCTTTATATCGAAAAAGATTCCAGTATTAACGCGCATATCGAACAAATGCGGTTATCGGCAACCAAGTCATTACTTGAGCGGGAAGATACGATTATTGTGGCGACCGTTTCCTGTATCTATGGTATTGGTGATCCGGTTGACTATCATGGCATGATTCTTCATTTACGAATGAATGAAAAATACACTCAGCGCGACATTATCAAACGGTTGACTGAAATGCAGTACGAGCGTAATGAAATGGAATTCATACGTGGTATGTTTCGTGTCAGAGGTGATGTGCTCGATGTTTTCCCTGCGGAAAGTTCAGAAGCTGCGATCCGCATTTCGCTGTTCGATGATGAAGTGGATGATTTGTCACTATTTGATCCATTGACCGGTCGCGTATTGCAGAAGCTATCGCGTTATACTGTATATCCCTCCAGTCATTATGTGACACCCCGGAGCACGACATTGCGTGCTATTGAATCGATTAAGGCGGAATTGCGTGACCGGCTGGAGTATTTTTATAACAACCATCATCTGGTAGAAGCGCAGCGTCTGGAGCAGCGCACCCGGTTTGATCTGGAGATGCTGAACGAGCTCGGTTTCTGCAAGGGTATTGAAAATTATTCCCGTCATCTTTCCGGTAAAAACCCGGGCGACCCGCCACCTACCTTGATTGACTATCTGCCTAAAAATGCACTGATGCTTATTGACGAAAGCCATGTTACCGTGCCGCAGATCGGCGGCATGTTTCGCGGTGATCGCTCGCGCAAGGAAAATCTGGTGCAGTACGGATTTCGTCTGCCTTCAGCGTTGGATAACCGTCCTTTAAAATTCGAGGAATTTGAGCGGATGATGCCGCAAACCGTTTTCATTTCAGCCACACCCGCCGACTATGAACAGAAACATAGCGGAAAAGTTGTTGAACAAGTAGTACGTCCGACCGGACTCGTCGATCCGGCTATTGAAGTGCGCCCGGTTGCGACGCAGGTGGATGATCTGATGTCCGAAGTGAATCTGCGCACAGCGCAAAATGAGCGTGTGCTGGTAACCACATTAACCAAACGCATGGCGGAAGATTTGACCGATTATTTTTCCGACCATCAAATACGGGTGCGCTACTTGCATTCAGATATCGATACGGTTGAACGCGTCGAAATTATCCGCGATCTGCGGCTTGGACAGTTCGATGTTTTGGTTGGCATCAACCTGTTGCGTGAAGGACTCGATATTCCGGAAGTTTCCCTGGTTGCCATACTGGATGCGGACAAGGAAGGTTTTCTGCGCTCCGAGCGTTCATTGATCCAGACCATAGGCCGGGCAGCACGCCATATCAATGGAACGGCTATTTTATATGCCGACCGGATTACTCGCTCAATGCGTGTCGCCATTGATGAGACCAATCGCCGCCGCGAGAAGCAACTGGTCTTTAATCAGCAGAATCAAATCACGCCGCGGACTGTGCATAAACGGATCAAAGATCTGATCGATGGGGTATACAGTCTGGATTCCGCACAAAGAAAACTTAAGGTCAGTGAAGCACAGATAAATTATGATGCCATGAATGAACGCCAGATCAGTAAGAAAATTCAGCGTTTGGAAAAACAAATGCTGAACGCGGCCAAAAATCTGGAATTTGAACAGGCTGCACAGTACCGGGACGATATCAAACGGCTGAAAAACAGATTGTTTATTGGCGCAGAAGAAATTGAATAGATCTATTCTTTAACCATGGTGGATGACACAAAGATAACGCGCCGGAATGTCCGGTTCAATGTCTTACTGGTGAAATTCTCCATCGACATACTCTGCACGAAGCGAATGTGATCACCCGGTTTGACTTGCGTTGTCGGCGCCGCAATCCAGAAACGTCTATCACCATTTTGCAGTTCCATATAGGTATAGCCGGTAGTATCCAGAACTTCCATGACAATACCTTCATCATTAGGTAATACGTCATTTGCGGCAATGCGTAATGTTTCATGGTGCTGTGCCGAAGCATAGAGCGGATAAACAGACAGACAGCTTATCAATAACGTTACAGATAAAGTAGAAAATCTCATTTTTCCTCCGGAAAATTGTTTGATCAAAAATTGTCGATCATACACTGCTCTATTTTTTAGTTCCAATCGAGTTTTCGGTAATTTGCGTAACTTCTGATGTCAGCATATCCTGGCGTACTTTTTCATACAAAAAAATCGAAGCCGCTGCTGCTGCATTTAAGGATTCAATTCTACCCGGCATTGGAATTGAAGCCATATCAGTAACGGTTTGTTGCATTGCTTTTGACAGTCCGGCCCCCTCATTACCGAAAACAAATGCGGTCGGTACTGTAAGGTCAAATTGATAAAGATGTTTTGCTGCGATTGGCGATGTCCCGATCACCTGACCTTGGAATTGCGTGGCAATGCCGGTGAGATTGCAATCGGTATGAATGCTCAGGAAAAAGTGTGCACCCATCGCGGCACGCAACGTCTTGGGTGACCAGGCATCGGTACAATCCGGAGATAAATAAATATGATCTGCACCTGCACTTGCAGCGGAGCGCAGGATGGCACCGAGATTGCCGGGATCCTGAATGGTTTCAAGTAACACACAGAATTTTTGATGGATAGGTCCGTCCGGACAAGCGGTATCCGGTATGGCAATGTGCGCAAGTATGCCAGTGGGTGATAGTACGGGGGAAATTTTTTCAAACACGCAATTGGTCATCCGAATGATCTGTGTTTTGTGCCGAATGTTACAATTCTCCAGTAACGCAGCAATTTCGATATTCTGTTGACCGGCTTCGCTAACAACCAGATTTTGCGGAATATTGCCGGCAGAGAGATAACACTGGATCAGATGGATGCCATCGAGAACGGTGAGTCTTGATTGTTTACGAAAACGGGCGGATTTTTGCAGTCTGACCAGCTGCTTGACAACCGGGTGTTCGCGGGATGTGATTTGCAGCATAGCACACCGGGCTTGTGGCGTTAAAAATGTGCTACGTTTTAAACCGATATTCCGCCGATTTTGCATGCGCGGGCAGTCCCTCGCCATGCGCCAGAATCGAAGCGATCGACCCTAGTGTGGCAGCGCCTTGTTCCGATACTTGTATCAGGCTGCTGCGCTTCTGAAAATCATAAACGCCGAGCGGGGAGGAGAAGCGTGCAGTTCGCGATGTCGGCAGCACATGATTAGGACCTGCACAATAATCGCCCAATGCTTCACAGGTATGCCTGCCCATAAAGATAGCGCCGGCATGTCTAATTTTGCTCACCCAGAATTCCGCGTTGTCGACCGAAAGCTCCAGGTGTTCCGGAGAAATTTTGTTCGCAAGCGCGCAGGCCTCATTCAGGTCGTGTACCTGAATCAAAGCGCCGCGGTTTTCCAGTGAAGTGCGGATGACATCTTTGCGCGACATCGTTTCAATCAGTTGATTAATACTTTGTGCGACAGCATCCAAAAAACCGGCATCCGGTGACAATAAAATGGATTGTGCCAGCTCGTCATGCTCGGCCTGTGAAAAAAGGTCCATCGCAATCCAGTCCGGATTGGTTTTGCCGTCGCAAATCACCAGTATTTCTGAAGGCCCGGCGACCATATCGATGCCGACAATGCCAAAAACGCGCCTTTTGGCGGCGGCAACGTAGGCATTGCCCGGTCCGACGATTTTGTCGACCTGTGGAATCGTTTCAGTTCCGTAAGCTAATGCACCCACGGCTTGCGCGCCACCGATGGTGAATACGCGGTCAACCTGGCTAATCGCCGCCGCTGCCAGTACTAAGTCATTTTTTTCGCCATGGGGTGTCGGGACGACCATGATGAGCTCTCCGACGCCGGCGACTTTGGCCGGGATTGCGTTCATCAACACCGAAGATGGATAGGATGCCTTGCCGCCCGGCACATAAAGTCCGACACGATCAAGTGGCGTGATTTTCTGGCCAAGCAGCGTATGATCGGATTCCCGATATTGCCATGATTCGCTGACCTGTTTTTCATGATAGCTTTTTATCCGCCCGGCAGCTTGTTCCAGCGCCTGGCGTTGCCGGACTGGTAAGATGTTGAGTGACTGATGCAGGTTTGCCTGTGTTAATTCAAGTTCTTTTACGGAGCTGGCATTGACTTGGTCAAAACGATTGGTGTATTCAACAAGCGCTGCGTCGCCGCGCGTCTTGATTTCAGTCAGAATTTGCGCCACCGTGGCGTCAACCGATGCATCCATGGCATTTTCGAATGCCAGTAATTGCTGCAGGGATCGATCGAAGTTGGGGTTGCTGGCATGAAGTCTTTTAATGTTCACCATGTGAATGAAATCCGGAAAGAAATAGAGCAAAAAATCAGCGGTTGTTATTCTTTGACTGCTTGCGCAAATGCATCCAGGATAGGCTGGATGGTCTCGCGCTTCAATTTTAAAGCCGCCTGATTGATAATCAATCGGGAAGAAATGGGCATGATTTCTTCCACCGCGCGCAGATGGTTGGCTTTCAATGTACTGCCGGTTGAAACCAGATCGACAATGGCATCGGCAAGCCCGACCAGCGGGGCAAGCTCCATGGAACCGTATAGTTTGATCAGATCAACATGCACACCTTTATCCGCGAAGTGCTCGCGTGTGGTTTGCAGATATTTAGTCGCAACCCGCAACCGTGCACCCTGACGCACCGCCGAATCGTAATCGAACCCTTCGGGAACAGCGACCATCATGCGGCAACGCGCGATGTTCAAATCCAGCGGTTGATAAAGACCATTGCCGCCGTGTTCCAGTAAAACATCTTTGCCTGCGATACCCAGATCAGCCGCGCCATATTGAACATAGGTGGGCACATCGGACGCGCGTACAATCACCAGCCGTACATTGGCGCGGTTTGTGTCCAGGATGAGTTTGCGTGAAGACGCCGGATTGTCCTTGGCAACAATGCCGGCGGCTTCGAGTAATGGTGCGGTATCATCGAAAATCCGCCCTTTTGACAGGGCGATGGTAATTTCAGCCATAAAGCCTGTGTGATGGATTATCGAAGATTTGCCTGCGCAAATTCCCAGTTGATCAACTTATCGAGAATGGTATTCACATAATCCGCACGGCGGTTCTGGTAATCCAGATAGTAGGCATGCTCCCAGACGTCAATCGTTAGCAGCGGGCGTACATTCAGCGTGATGGGCGATTCTGCATTGCCGGTTTTGGCAACGGCGATTTTGTCACCATCCTGAATCAGCCACGCCCAGCCACTGCCGAATTGAGTCATTGCGGCATTGGCAAATTCTTTTTTACAGGCATCGAGACTGCCGAAGGAATGTTCGATTTTCTGTTTTAAACCAGCCGGGGGTTCGCCACCGCCATTCGGACGGAGGCTGTGCCAGTAGAACATATGATTCCAGACTTGCGCGGCATTATTGAAAATACCCGCTTTGTCTGCTTTTCCGGCAACTGCGCGGATAATCTGCTCGAGTGATTGTCCCGCCAGATCGGTGCCGGCGACAAGATTGTTAAGATTGTCAACATAGGTTTTATGATGCTTGCCATAGTGGAAGCTCAGTGTATTTGCAGAGATCACCGGTTCCAAGGCATTGTCCGCATAGGGGAGTGGGGCAAGCACAAACTGTGATCCTGACAGCGCGGTACCGGAAAAATTATCGAGATTGAGTGACATGCGAGTCTCCTTTCTGAAATAGTTATATAAACGATTGACGAAGGTTTTCATGATTTACAGATGAATGTTTTATTTTTGTTATTGGTTCACGGTTAATTTCCGGGTTTGATTTCCGTGGTGAACGTTATCTTATTGTACCCTGCAAGACGCGCAGCTTCCATCACTGTGATGACAGATTGATGCGTGGCTTTTGCGTCCGCGTTGATGATAATCAGCGGATCTGGCTGATCTTGTGCCGCAGTGCGTAGTGAATCGCGCAAATATTCCATGCTGGTTGATTTAACCGGTATCTGATTGATCGTGTATTCACCCATTGCGTTGACGGTTATGTCGATCGCCTGCGGTTTTTCCACATTTTTATCAATTTCCTGTGTAGCAGCCTCGGGCAGCGTAATTTCAAGTTCGGCAAATTTGGAGTAGGTTGTCGATACGACCAGAAAAATCAGAATGACCAGTAGAACATCAATCATCGGTACCAGATTGATTTCGGGTTCTTCTTTGGGGTTGCCGCGTTGAAAATTCATCGTAATGCGCTTTTGTTTACAGATATGGTTTAAAATTATAGCCCTTGAGCCGGATATTATAAACAGGCAAGTTGCAGAAACGCATTGCAACAGCATCCCAGACAGAAATTCAAGCATACGGCTGATACCACTTTTGAACGATGTTGTCCGGCTTTTAATAGGTTGTTTTAATTGACTGACTTTTTGACTAATTTCTGTGTCACTATTTCATGAAAAATCCACTAGTGAGCGTCGTCATGGGCAGCAGCAGTGACTGGGACGTTATGCAGCATGCGGTTTCCACATTGAAAGAATTCGAAGTGCCTTGCGAAGCGCGTGTCATTTCAGCGCATCGTACACCGGATACCATGTTTGAATTCGCAGAAACCGCCGCGGCACGCGGCATTCAGTGCATTATTGCCGGTGCAGGCGGTGCGGCGCATCTGCCCGGCATGATCGCGGCGAAAACAACCGTGCCGGTACTGGGTGTTCCGGTTAATTCGCGTTATTTGAAAGGACTGGATTCCCTGTTGTCGATTGTGCAAATGCCTAAAGGCGTACCAGTAGCGACTTTTGCGATTGGCGAAGCGGGGGCGGGTAATGCCGCGCTTTTTGCAATCGCAATGCTTGGCAATGCGGATAAACAGTTCAGACAACAAATTGAAGCGTTTCGTGACAGACAAGCCGGGAATGTGGCCGCAATGCGGTTACCCGATTAAGACCATCTCTATCAAGTGTACGGAAATCCGGTAAAAATCATTCAGCCCGGTGCGATGCTCGGGGTGCTGGGCGGCGGGCAGCTTGGCCGTATGTTCACTATTGCCGCGCATCAGATGGGCTATCAGGTGACTGTGCTCGATCCTGATGTTGACAGTCCTGCAGGCCGGATAGCGGATCAGTTCATTTGTGCTGATTATGCAGATCAGACGGCGTTACAGAAAATGCGGGTACAATGCGCCGCGATTACCACTGAATTTGAAAATATACCGGCTGAGATACTTGCGCAGCTTGCGGAGGTTTGTCCGGTCAGCCCGGATGCGCAGAGTGTTGCTATCGCGCAGAATAGAATCGCTGAAAAGCAGTATCTGCAGCACAATGATTTTTCTGTCGCACCATTTACAGTGATTGACCGAACCACCGCCATAGACCTTGTGCAGGATCTGTTCCCGGGAATTCTGAAAGTCAGCCAGTTCGGCTACGATGGCAAAGGGCAGCGGCAGGTCGGTGATCAGATCGGATTGAGAGCGGCATTCGCAGAGCTCGGGGAAGTGCCTTGTGTGCTGGAAAAAAAACTACCGCTGACCTGCGAACTGTCGATTGTGTTGGCGCGGGATGCAAATGGCGGCATGGAAAGTTTTCCGGTGATCGAGAATCAGCATGTCAACGGTATCCTCGATATCAGTATAGTTCCGGCACGAATAGACACAGCGCTTGCCCGCCGGGCTGACACTATGGCGAGAAGACTGGCCGATACGTTAAATTACCGCGGTGTTCTTTGTGTCGAGTTTTTTGTCGCACAGGATGGTTTGTTGTGTATTAATGAAATCGCGCCGCGCCCGCATAACAGCGGGCACTTTTCGGTCGATGCCTGTATAACCTCGCAATTTGAACAGCAGGTGCGCACACTGTGCAACCTACCGTTGGGGAATATTATTTTGCATCAGCCCTGTGTTATGGTGAATCTGCTGGGCGACATCTGGCGTGGAGAAGTGCCGGACTGGACGCGGATATTGGGTCAGCCTTCGGCCAAATTACATTTGTACGGCAAAAAGGAAGCGCGGCCGGGGCGCAAAATGGGCCATTTTACGGTTATGGATGAAACCATTGAAAACGCATTGGCAAACGCGCTGCATATCCGCAAGTCATTAACAATCTGATAAAAAGGGATATCCACTTGGAAGCGGCTTTATTTGAAACTCATATCCGGAGTCTACCCTTCGTACATCGCGGCAAGGTGCGCGATATCTATGCCGTGGATGATGACAAATTGCTGATTGTTCAGACCGACCGTCTATCCGCATTCGATGTGATACTGCCAGACCCGATTCCGGGAAAAGGTAAATTGCTGACTGCGTTATCCGCGTTCTGGTTTGCGAAACTGGCAACTATCATTCCCAATCATTTGACCGGCATCGCACCCGAATCTATCGTCGCGGCGCATGAGCGTGACCAGATTGCGGATCGCGCGTTTGTCATCCGTAGACTCAAACCGTTGCCTATTGAAGCGATCGTGCGCGGTTATATCGTCGGTTCCGGCTGGAAAGATTATCAGGCAACCGGTGCAATCTGCGGTATTCGACTGCCCGCAGGACTGCAACAGGCTGAAAAAATACCCGGCGGGGCAATTTTTACTCCGTCGACCAAAGCACAGATTGGTTTGCACGACGAAAATATTGCGCAAGAAGAAGTCGAACGGCAGATCGGCAAGGAGCTTACTGCCAGAGTCAGTGAAAAAGCTGTGCAGCTGTATACCGAAGCGGCCGATTATGCCGCGCAGCGCGGCATAATCATTGCCGATACCAAATTCGAATTCGGACTCGATACCGCCGGAGAACTGTATCTGATTGATGAAGTGCTGACGCCCGATTCATCGCGTTTCTGGCCGGCCGACCAATACCGCATCGGCATCAGTCCACCGAGCTACGATAAACAATTTATCCGCGACTGGCTGGAAACACAGAACTGGAACAAAAAACCGCCCGCACCCGTGTTGCCTGAAAACGTTATCCGGCAAACAATGGAAAAATACCGGGAAGCGTTGATGCGATTGACTGGCGATTAAAAATCTGGTGGATAACCGATAGGCGATTATTGCGTGAGTGCACTGGTATTAAGCCCAGGAGTATTCTGTATCGGGCCTGAAAGCCGGGTGTTTATATCGGGGCCGTGGCGCTAAAAAAATTTACTATCGTATGAGCTCAATCGATGCATTCCGATAAAATAGAAGGAGATGGCATGCAACCTGATTAGGTTGATGTCAATACAATTGAAAGCTAACAACACATTGCAGGTGGTGTCAGCGATTCCCAGGAGGATCATCTATGTCAGACATCGATAAAAACACCGCAAGCTCCGAATTGTTTGGCAGTTGGAAGCCTGCTGATTACATTGAGCAGCGCGCTAAGCAGTACCAGACGTGGTATGACAAAAAAGCGGTTTCTGCGAAAGCAACCTATCTTCGTATGCGTACCGCAATTGTTCTTGGCGGCGTCGTTGTTCCGGTCATAGTGAACAGCGCTCTTCCGGGGAAGGAGATAGTTGCTTCAATAATCAGTCTTGTTGTTGCCGCGTGTGTTGCGCTCGAAAGCGTTTATCACTATCGGGAGCAATGGAAGAATTACCGATCCACAGAGCAATTCCTAGGCCGAGAACAAGTACTGTTTCTCACAGGGGAAGGTGGTTATAAAGAGTTTAAATCGGCTCAAGCAGCTTTCATTTATTTCGTCGAGCGTTGCGAAGGCGCTATCGAGGTGGAAAATGCATCGACTCTGAATGTAATGACACTTGCTCAACAAGGAGGCGAAGCCAGCAAAAATAGCTAACGAGGGGGAGTGATTTATGGATAGCTGCGGCTACCTATGTGAAATGTCAGCAGACCCTAAACTTATTTCATATTGGAAAAGACTATGGCTTGACAAAAAACGCAGTATCTCTATAATTCCACCTCTTGCTACAGAGGGACGGTCTGTTTTATGAAGTAAATCAGACTGTATCTCCAATATTTATACTCATGTAGCGAAATGCGGGAATAGCTCAGTGGTAGAGCACAACCTTGCCAAGGTTGGGGTCGCGAGTTCGAGCCTCGTTTCCCGCTCCATTCTTTCAGATAGCGTTTTTTTAATAAAAACTGTTAGATACTCAGATCGTTTTTCTTTGTTTGTGTAATCAACGAATTGAAATGGCGGGGTGGCAGAGTGGTTATGCAGCGGCCTGCAAAGCCGTCTACGCCGGTTCGATTCCGACCCCCGCCTCCATATTCATATCCGCAGTTATCCATAAAACTTAGCATATCCCTTTATTGATTAGGTTTTCGCTTCCGTACCATTCCGTAACTATCCGCCTGCATCCACTTTAGAACAGAGGTAATTTCAGGAGTAACATTTTTTACCCCTGTAAAAGTTACCCCAGTATGGCCGAGAAATACAAAGATGCACGATATTGTAAATAGTGGTTCAAATTGTTATCCGATTCTGGCTCAGTTTAAATGGTCATTAACAATCTTCCATTGAACTCGGTGTTTAGTCCATTCCAGTACATCGTGGGGCCTAAACACCTAGTAGCAAATTAGAATAAGGCGTTATGCCGTTATTCCGGCCTGGTGTGGGAAACCAGACAGGCATGCCGGAAAGCGATGAGGGTTTTTTCAGCATACCCCAGAATAGTTTTTGCTGAATATTTCTTTTTCTTTTTGTCGGTTATGCCGGAAGGCAAGCCGGTCAGCAGGTCGATGCCTTCAGTCACATGTTTCATTGTGTAGATGTGAAACATGCCTTGTTTGACGGCATCAACCACAGTGTAATCAAGCATGAGGTGTCGCTGGTTCTGATCGGGTATCAGTACACCCTGTTCGCCTGTCAGACCGCTGTTCTTACAAATATTGAAGAACCCTTCGATTTTCTCGTTGATGCCACCGACTGGAAGGACGTCACCGTATTGATTCAGCGCGCCGGTGATCGCTATGCTTTGCTTGACAGGAATTCTGGACAGGGAAGAGATCAGTGCAAAAAATTCTGCGCAAGATGCAGAATCGCCTTCGATGACTGAATACTCCTGTTCAAAAACAATCGATGCATTCAGTGCGAGTGGCGCCAGATGTGCAAATAGTGCGGAAAGGTAGTTTTGCAGAATTAATACGCCTTTGTCATGGATCGGTCCTGACATATTGACTTCATGGGCAATATTGAGCAGACCGTCTTCACCAGCGAAGGTGTGCGCTGTAATACGTACCGGTATGCCAAAACAATGATCACCCATGTCGATCTGGGTAATGGCATTCAACTGACCGATCTCTTCGCCCTGCAGCGTTATGGCGATATCGCCGTCGGCTATGGCTTCCTGTAACCATTGGTCCGGATAGTTATGGCGTAAAGTACGGGCTTCCAGTGCGGCAGTGATATCGATACATTCAACCCGGTCTCCGTTTCTCGCGTTGCAAAATGTGGCGCTTTCGAGAATCAACATTTCCATACGCGCAAAGATTGCACTTTGTTGCGTTTGATCGTCAACTTCGCGGTGGGATTCTTCCAGTAAACGCGCAACGGCCTCAGCAGTAAAGTGCGGCAGTTTTTTTGACTTGCAAATGTGCGCTACAAAGATTGACGAAGCGTAATACGTTTCAGGATTGGATTTAAAACTGTCGGCAAAATCTACCTTGATACGGAAGCGGCGAATGAATTCAGGGTCCTCGTCCTGCAGAAAATAAAAATCTTCACGGGAACCAATCAGAACGATTTTGATATTGACATGGACTGCTTCCGGTACGATCGGTGCCGGTATGCTTGCGGTCAGGATAGATGCTTGTTCTTCGATTTGCAATCGATTGCACCGTAAAAAACGGCGCAGCTTTGTCCAGACGGCCGTGTCGGTGAGTAAATCGTCCAAATGCAGCATGATGAAGCCGCCATGCGCTTTATGGAAGCTCCCTGCATGGATGCGCATGAAATCGGCTTTTATTTTTTCATTTTCAGGCTGATAGTCGATGTTACCGAATAAAGCATGCATCAGCGGGTTGTCTTCGAGAATAACCGGCGCACCGCAAAGCGCATGATTGTCCACGATCAGATTGACCTGGTAACGCGATAACACCTGTTGCAGTTCATTGTGCTGTTTTTCGTCTTTTCCGTGATTGATTTCGAACAATGATAAGTTATCCAGAATATCCTGGATGATTTGACTGAAATAGGTTTTCAATTGCGTGTCATTGTTGATTTTGCGATCCAGGCTATCGCGTATTTTTTTTATTGCCTGATTCAATAATGGCTTGATTATATTTCGCTTTAATGCCATTGTCGCCGCATCTCTGTCGCTATTGATGCGTTTGGTTTCTTCAAAAAAATCGATAATTGCCGCATGCAGTTGTTGCTCGGCCTGATTAATTTCTGTCCGGCGTGTTTTGGGTAATTTGAATAAATTGTTCTCGGTCAGGATTTTTCCATGCGCATCGAGCAGCGTAAAAACAATTTGATCAGCCTCGCGGCGAATTGAAAAGTTGCGTTTTTCAGCAAATGTATCCAGTTTGGCGTAATGCCTGATTTCCGCATCGCTATATTTTTTCAGTAACTGTTCGTGTTTGATTTTAAACTCTTGTCCATCCAGGCAGCGCGTGATTTCGTCAGGCAGTGATTGGGTAAAGTGTGACAGGCATTGGCGCAATTGGCGTCCTTGTCCTGCGGGTAAATACAAGGCAAGTGGATTTTCGGGTGTGATGAAATTGTACAGGTAACATAAATCCGGAGGAGCGGGGCGTTTTGCCGCTTCGGTGATCATGGCCTGGTGCAACAACGATGAGCGGCCGCTGCCCGCTTCTCCCAGCACAAATAGATGATAATCCGGCTGTTGCATGGCCAGACCGAAGTGCGTGGCTTTTTCCGCGCGCTCCTGGCCTATCCATGACAGCGGATAGTGTTCCAGTGCGGAGGTGTCTTTGAATCCGAGCGAATCGGGGTCGATTTGGATACGTATCTCGGCGGGTTTCAGTGATTGTGTGGGCATTGAATGAAAGGATAAAAGCAAAATTGTAGATTAAATTCTGGGTTGTTATGTGATGTATGGATGTTTATTCGATTCCAAGAAAACCACCTGACTGATGATTCCACAGCTGCGCATACAGTTGATTGTTGGCAATCAGCGTGGCATGTGTACCCTGTTCGACAATGTGCCCTTTATCAAGAACGATGAGGCGATCCATCGCGGCAATTGTGGACAGGCGATGTGCGATGGCGATGACGGTTTTTCCCTTCATCAGCTGGTAAAGGCTTTGCTGAATACCGGCCTCAACTTCTGAATCGAGTGCTGATGTGGCTTCGTCAAGTACCAGTATCGGCGCATCTTTTAATAATACTCTTGCAATGGCGATACGCTGCCGCTGACCGCCTGAGAGTGTTACCCCACGTTCGCCGACATGGGCATCATACCCGGTACGGTCTTTTATGTCTCTTAACGTCAGGATGAATTCATGCGCTTGCGCTCTTTTCGCTGCCTCGATCATTTGTGCTTCCGTTGCGGCAGGTTTTCCAAACAGAATATTATCGCGTACCGAGCGATGCAGGAGTGAGGTGTCCTGGGTCACCATGGCGATATTACTGCGCAGACTGTCTTGAGTGACATTACGGATGCTTTGTCCGTCAATGGTGATTGCACCTTGCTGAATATCATAAAAACGCAGCAATAGGTTCACGAGTGTCGATTTTCCGGCACCGGAACGGCCGACGATACCTACTTTTTCACCGGGTTCGATGCTGAAATCCAGATTATGAAAAATCCACGGCATATTTTTCTCAGTGGACCCGGTGATGTGAGGATGTGCGTGATACGAGAAACACACTTTATCGAATCGTATTGCGCCATGGGTAATCTGTAAGGTTGCGGCCTCAATATCGTCTTTAACGCTTTGTGTGTTCGATAGTGTATTGAGCCCGTCCTGAACCGTACCGATATTTTCAAACAGGTTGTTGACTTCCCACATCACCCAATGTGACATGCCGGTCAACCGGATTGCGAGGCTCATAACGATAGCGATGGCTCCGGGGCCGATCGCCTGATCCATCCATAATAGAATTCCGAGTACGCAGGTTGCGAATACGAGCAGCATATTGATGATCCAGACGCAGATGTTCAGCCCGGTTGCCAGACGCATTTGCGGATGCACGGTGTTCATGAATTCCTGCATACCGTTTTTCGCATAGGAGGATTCTCGGTCGTTGCTGGAGAACAGTTTTAGAGTGATGATATTGGTATAGCTGTCGACAATACGTCCAGTCATGAGTGAGCGGGCATCCGCCTGCAATGTGGATATGTATTTGAGTTTGGGAATAAAGTATGACAGTACGCCGATATACGCAATCAGCCAGATCAATAGCGGAAGGCATAAACGCAGATCGGCATCAGCTACAAGTAGCAGCGTTGTCATTAAGTAGACCGTGACAAAAAGAATGACATCCAGCAGTTTCAGGACTGTTTCACGGACGGACAGCGCTGTCTGCATGACTTTTGCGGCAATACGTCCGCTGAATTCGTGCTGAAAAAAAGCATAACTCTGATTGAGCAGATAACGGTGTGCTAGCCAGCGTACCCGCATTGGGAAATTGCCCATGAGTGTCTGCTGAATCACGAGGGAATGTAATGACACGATAACCGGTATGAATACCAGTATAAAAAACGCCATAGCGAGCAAAAGCGGCCATTCGGTCTCAAAGAATTGCGCTGTGTTCTGCTCTGTCAGCCAGTCGACCATTTGCCCCAATACGGCATAAAGCATGGCTTCACTGATGGCAAGACAAGTGGTCAGGAAAGCCATCAGAATCAGATAAGGCTCTATTCCGCGGATATAATGCCGGCAGAATTGATAAAGCCCTTTGGGCGGTTCGGATGGGTGTTCGGGCGGAAAAGGATTGATCAGCCGTTCAAAAAAGCCGAGCATAGATTATTGCAGAATCCGATAGGGCACTTTAGCCGGTGCTGAGGCGTTCGAATATCCGAAAGCCCGCAACGTAAGTGCCGATTGCCGAGCCCAATGTGGACAGGATGAAGATCATTAAGATGCGTGTGACCCGGTTATTCCACCAGCCTTTTAGTGTTGTCGTATCACTGCGCAGACGGTTGAAATCACCGATGGTGGGTTTGCGGAAATAGATTTCTACCGCGGCAACGACTATACCGGCGCCTATCGTCGGATTCAATGATGTCAGTGGTGCAGCGCAAAAAGCGGTGATAATGCTCAAGGGATGCGCCAGGGCGATGGCGGCACCGAGTGCTGAAAGCCCGCCATTGATCAATATCCAATCCAGAATCATGGCTGTTCCGATTTCCGGGCCGCGCATAAAGCCGATTACAAAACCGGTCAGGATCAGTAGAACAATGAGCCAGGGTAGGTATTTTATCCAGCTTGAGGCTTTTGGCAGTGTGTCGAGTCCGGCTATGGTGTCATCGGGATTTTTGATGCATTTGTTTTCAATCTGGTATTGCATGCCTTTCATGTGACCGGCGCCTACAATCGCAAGAATATGTTGATACTGACTTTCCCTGCTTTCTTTAATTAGACGGGCGGACATATATTGATCACGTTCAGTGATCAGGGGTTTGAATAAATCCTTTTCATCTTCCGCAAGTTGAGAAAAACTGCTTTCCAGTACATCGCCTTCTTTCAGTTTTTCAATCTCAGCCTCGCTGAATTTTTCCTTGTTAATGACGCTGCTGATTAACCCGCCGAACAGTCCTATGCGTTTCCACCACGGGACATTATGATAAATACGCTTGAGCGTTGTGCCAATTTCTCGATCGATCAGAAGTACCGGAAGTTTTGCAACTTGTGCATCGTGAATCGCCACACGCATTTCTGCACCCGGTTCAATACCGAATTGTTCAGCCATACGTTGTTGAAAAGCGCCAAGTGCCAGATTTGCTGCGATCATACTGGCTTGACCTTTTTTGATGACCTGAAATAAATCCATTCTTGCCATGGCGTCAGGGTCAACAATAGCTTTGTGCCGGCTGGGGCATAACTCGACAGCCACTGCATCATACGTTCCGGAAGCGATCAACTCCTGCACTTTATCTGCACTTGCTCTGGAAACATGTGCTGTACCGAGGATGGTGATATTACGGTTATCGATTGTAATGGTTTTGATTGGCTCACTGATTGCAGCATCTCTGTGGGTGCATGTTTGGTCAGGTGATTTTAGCTGTGTCATAAAAAGATCGGTTGATATATCGATGTGTTATTGTTTGACCCGAATCGCCGTGTTGATGAGAAAACACAAAGGTGGCCGGAATAAAAAACAGAGCTGGATTAAGTATTTTGTAAATATAACTCAAGAATGATTGTAAGAATCGCTTTTTTGAGTCATGTGATTAACAGAGATGTTCCGGAAATAAAGGTGAATTATATATTTACTTATGACTTTGAATGGATATCTTTTTGTTAAAGTTAACGTCAATGAACGTAATCCTTTCGATCCAAAAGCCGGGTGAGTCCGTGACCGTAGCAATACGCTACCGGGAGTGGCTATGATTGGAATCATGTTTGAAGATTTAATGACGAGGCCCTTTGAATCCCTACTTTTTAGTAGGGATTTTTTTGGCCGGTGCTAATTGAATGGAATGAGCGCCCGTCAGTATTTGCTTAATCAATAATCATGACAGGTTTAATGGAAAGGCGACGCTGAAACGTATTTGCAGCTTGCTGCGCCATTGCCAGATTGGTATAGGGGCCGGCATGGACTTTAAATAAACCATCTTTTTTTCTGATACCGATCGTTTTGCCCAATGATGGCAATCTTTGTTGGATATGGGCCAGATAATTCCTGGCATTATGTGCGGTACCGAAAGCGCCTAACTGAAGATACGTTGAAACAGTGGCACTTTGCCCATTATCAATTATGGGCTTCCGGGCAGATGATGCGGCGGCGACCTGCAGATTTCTGTATTCGTTCGGCATAATGGATTCAACAATGACTTTACCGCTGCCGCCTTCAATAATGTCAAGCTTGTGTGCGGCGGTATACGATAAGTCGATAAGACGATCCGAGAGGAATGGTCCGCGATCGTTAACGCGCACAACGACGGATTTGCCATTGTCGGTATTTGTTACACGAACATAACTGGGTAGTGGCAGTGTCGGGTGAGCGGCAGTCATTTTATACATATCGTAAGGTTCACCCGATGCTGTGGGGTTGCCATGATAGCGTCGCCCGTACCATGATGCCGTGCCGCGTTTTTTATAGGGTTGCAGCGATGTCATCGGTGTAAATGATTTGCCCAGTGCTTCGTACGGGCGCATGTTGATTTCACGCAGTGGTTCATATTTGGGTACGGCATCAGGAATCGCATCGAGGTTGTCAGGCGGGTTGTCTCCCGGACCGTCATCCAGATAATAACCGCCAGTCTGAGTTGCTATTTTTTGGTTGGAAGCACCGGCAGCTTCGAATTGATCCGTGTTGAACTGCGATGTACTGGCACAGCCTGATAAAGAGAAAAATACTAAAGGTACAATCACTTTTGTAATAACAGTGGATGGTGAAGGAAGTATGTTTCTAAATGTTAAACGTTTATTCATCATGTTTTTACCAATTTAGGATGTGTTTGTATACTCATTAAAATACCAAAACCGAACAGCATGGTTACCATGGCTGTTCCACCGTAACTGATTAACGGCAATGGCACACCTACAACGGGCAGAATGCCGCTTACCATCCCCATATTGACAAAAATATAGGTGCAGAATGTCAATGTAATGGAGCCGGCGATAAGTCTTGTAAACTGCGTTGGAGCGTTAGCTGTAATAACCATGCAACGTCCAATGATAATTAAATAGAGTAATAATAATAGAGAATTGCCGATTAAGCCAAATTCTTCCGAGAAAACGGCAAAAATAAAATCGGTGCTTTGCTCCGGTAAAAAGTCCAATTGCGCCTGTGTGCCTTTCTGCCAGCCTTTACCGACGATGCCGCCCGAGCCTATGGCTATCGATGACTGAATAGTATGATAGCCTGCACCCAGAGGATCCTGAGAGGGGTCTAGCATTGTTAAGACACGTCTGCGTTGATAGTCGTGCATAAATGACCAGAGCACTGGAACACAGGCGAGTACGGTAAGGGACAATCCCGTGATAATGCGCCAGGACAAACCGGCAAGAAACAGCACATAAAAACCGCTGGCTGCAATCAGTAATGCCGTGCCCAGATCGGGTTGGCGCAAAATCAGCAGGACGGGCAGAATCAGTATGAGTGTGGCGCCTATATATTCTTTCAGACGCAAGGTAATTTCATTTTTATCAAAATACCAGGCCATCATTAGTGGTACGGCAATCTTCATAATTTCTGAAGGCTGGATACGGGTCACACCGATATTCAGCCAGCGGCGCGCACCATTATTAATTTCACCAAACAACGCAACGCCGATTAACAATATCAGGCCAGTAATATACAAAGGTAAGGCCAGACGCATGATTTGTTGCAATGGCACATTAGCCACCAGCCACATGACAAACAGCGCAATGAAAATATGCAGCGTCTGTTTGCCGATTCTGACGGTGTCGCCGCCTGTTGCGCTGTATAGCGTAATCAAACCGGCAACCATCAGAAAAAGCAAGCCAATCAATAGAAACTTGTCGATATAGCGCGTCAGATAATACCACAGTTTGCTCAGATCAAACGCGGATGATTTAAGGTATGAACCGGATGTGCTGGCCATAATGATTAATGGTAGTGATCGTGCGAATGATCATGCCGGGCTGCTGACACTATTTGGGTTTCTTTGGATTCCGGTAATTTACCAAGTAAGAAATAATCAAAAATTTGTCTCGCAATCGGCGCCGCTGTGGCACCGCCACTGCCGCCATTTTCAACCAGTATTGACAGCGCGATAACCGGGTGCTCAGCGGGCGCATATGCGACGAACATGGCGTGATCCCGATGACGTTCAGCGATCAAATCCGCTCTGTAGCGTTCATTCTGCTTGATTCCGATTACTTGCGAAGTGCCGGTTTTACCCGCAAAAGCGTATTTAGCACCGGCAGCCGCATTCGCCGCAGTACCGCCGGGACGGGTGACGTCAACCAAAGCATTGTGGACCAATTCCATGTGTCTGGGATTGTGGTCGACAGTATATAACAGTTTTTTTGCCGGTTCTTTCTCGTAACCAGTTTGATTGTTAATGATTCTTTTGACTAAATGGGGTTGATAGGCTTTGCCGCGGTTGGCGAGAATGGCTGTTGAAAATGCCATCTGCAGTGGAGTTGCCAGAACATAGCCCTGACCAATACCTACAGAAATGGTGTCTCCGGCATACCATCGTTGATTATGCCGGCGCATTTTCCATTCCTGCGATGGCAACAGGCCATCCACTTCACCCAATATATCGATACCGGTTTTATGTCCCAGACCGTACCGTTGAATGTAATTATGGATACGGTCTATCCCCATGTCATGGGCGAGGCCGTAATAATAAGTGTCGCAGGAAACAACGAGTGACTTGTGCAGATCGACGCGGCCATGGCCGCCTACTTTCCAATCCCGATAGCGTCGATCCGATCCGGGAAGACTGAAGAAGCCGGCGTCACTAATAGCATAACCGGGTGATCGGAGGCCCAGGTCCAATGCAGCAAGCGCCATAAATGGCTTGAATGTCGATCCTGGCGGATAGACGCCACGTAAAGCGCGATTATTCAGAGGGCGATCGATCGAATTATTCAATAGATTCCAGTTGGCGTGATCTATTCCGCCTACAAACAGATTGGCATCAAAACTGGGTTTGCTGACAAACGCCAGTACCTCGCCATTATTGGGATCAATGGCGACAAGTGCGCCGCGGCGTTCACCAAAGGCTTCATCGACCATTTTCTGTAAATCGATATCAAGTGTCAGGATCAGATTGTTGCCGGAAACCGGCGGAGTACGGGACAAAATCTGAACTGAGCGCCCAGCAGCATCGGTTTCAACTTCATCGAAGCCGGTGATGCCATGCAGTTCTTTTTCATAGCTCTGTTCGATACCGATACGTCCGATAAAATGGGAACCGCGGTAATTATCCAGCTCATCCATCGCCTCCAGTTGTTCGAGATCTTTATCGCTGATGCGACTGATATACCCGACAACATGGGCCGCAAGTTCGCCATAGGGATAATACCGTAATATGCGTCCTTGAATTTCTATGCCTGGGAACCGGTAACGGTTTGCTGCAAAGCGCGCCACTTCTTCATCGGTCAGGCGATTGCGGATCGGAAGGCTTTTGAATCGTCTGTTTTCGCGCATCAGTTTTCGGAATTGCTCGAGATCCCTGGAAGTAATTTCAATAATAGTTGCAAGTTCCTGCAAAGCGACTTCAAGATCAGGTACCTTGCTGGGCGTGATTTCCAGCGTATAGGTTGAAAAATTCTGCGCCAGTATCTTGCCGTTACGATCGAGAATCAGGCCGCGATTCGGCACTAAAGGCGTGATTGTGATGCGGTTGGCTTCCGCCAGCGTATGATAGTGTTCGCGTTGCGTGACCTGTAGATAAAAAAAGCGGGTAAGAAGAACCAAAAACAGTATGATAACAAAAACCGCACTGAGCGCCAGGCGCCTGCGGAATTTATGGAGCTCAAGCGGGTGATTTCTGAGTTCTATATTTTGTTTCATAGCGTGTCGATGTCGTCCCTGGGTCTGAGCGGTAAACTGAGCGTATAAGATAGCACCGGCCAGAGCAGGGTGCCGGTCAACGATGGCAGATAAAAATGCCAGCCGGGAAAATTTGCTTCATTAATCATGGCGATTAAAATTTGAAATGTTTGCATGACAATCAGTATCAGACCGATTTGCGGGGCCTGTTTCATTAAGCCGAAGATGCTGATCCGGCGGCGGAAAACAGAAGCCATGTAGACCACTGTACAGTACACCATGGCATTGTGACCCAAGATACCGGCATAATGAACATCCATCATCAGGCCGGCACAAAAAGCCAGGGTCATTCCCAAACGTTGCGGTTGATTGATACACCAGTAGAGTATGACCAATGCAACAAAATCGGGTCTCAGGGTGAACAATAATGTATTAAGCGGCGCGAAATTCAGAATGAGCGCAGCGATCAGCGTCAGCAGAACATATCCTGTTTTTGCCGGAGTCAGAATTTCCTGGTGAAGATGTTGACCGGAGGTTTTTTTTGTATCAGTAAAGATTCTTGGATTCAACATCTGGCGTTCTCAGTCTGTTTTTTCCGATTGATCGGATAGTATTGATACCGAAGGTAAAAGAGACAGGATAAGTACTTGCCGGTTACGGTCGACACCGGCGACGGGGGTCCCGGTAATTTGCGCAAAATGATCTGCCGAATGACGTTTAACATCTTTTATGGTCGCTACCGGCAGCCCCCTGGGATAGATGCCACCGATACCGGAAGTGACCAGCAAATCACCGGTTCGAATATCCGTGTTGACCGACAGATAACGTAATTCGATTTCATTGTTTTTGCCTGTGCCAGAGATCACGGTACGGATATTGTTGCGTACGATTTGTATCGGTACCGAGTGATCCCGGTCGGTAATCAGCGTCACTTCGGCCACCAAAGGATAAACTTGCGTGATTTGTCCTATGACACCTTTGTTGTCGATGACGACTTGTCCAGCACGGATATCATGGGTGCTGCCTTTATTGACGGTTATTTTATGACTGAATGGATCGCGAGGCGTATAGAGTATTTCCGCCATCACAGCTTTGGCCGTTGTTTTGGTTTCAATCGTATTGACTGCGCCAAGCAATTTGCGTAAATGTGTGTTTTCGGTTTCCAGTGCATTCAGACGCAACAATTTTTCACTGTCGCGCAGATAGCGTTCTCTGAGGTAGGCATTTTCTTCGGCAATATGTATGCTGCCAATAAATTCCTGAATGACATCATGGATCCTGATGGGGAGTAATGTGGCTTGTTGCAATGGATAGATGATGGTGGCGATAACCTGACGAAGCTCCGGGATATGCTTAAAACGTAAATCTTCGGCGATCAGCAGGCATGACAGCAGAAAACATAAAGCCAGTCGTGCAAGCGGACCGGGGCCATGCCTGAAAAACTGAGGCGTCGAGTCCATTACAGTATGTCTTTCAGAAAATAAGGGTGAAGACAGTGTAGCAGCTTCAGCAGTTTTTTCGGATTTTCCTGATCTTTTGACTGACTGTTGAAGGTAACCATAAGCAATCGCCGAGATCCGGGCAACAATGTTAGGATGAAAAGGATTTACGTTTTCAGCGTCAATAAACGTTTAAGTAACATTATAAAATTACGGACGGATAATGGAAAACATGGTTGCAAAAAATGTGGCAATGCTTGAGATAATATCAGTCATTGGCAAAAATACCGATAACATGATCCATATTTTCCAGTGCAATGCCAGCGCCGCGCGCCACGCAGGACAACGGATCATCGGCGATGATGACGGACAAGCCAGTTTCCTCCATGAGCAAGCGGTCTATATCGCGTAATAACGCACCTCCTCCAGTCATCACCATGCCTTTTTCAGCGATATCGGCGCCGAGTTCGGGGGGGGTGTGTTCCAGCGCTGTTTTAACGGCACTCGCAATGCTGTTTAAGGGTTCGGTCAATGCTTCCAGAATTTCATTACTGGAAATGGTAAAGCTGCGCGGAATACCTTCGGCCAGATTGCGTCCTTTTACTTCTATCTCACGTACTTCGGAGCCCGGGAATGCCGAACCGATTTCCTTTTTGATAAATTCGGCCGTAACCTCACCGATCAGCATGCCATAATTACGGCGAATATAGTTAATGATGGCTTCATCAAATTTATCACCGCCGACGCGTACCGAATTGGAATAAACAATACCACCCAGGGAGATAATGCCAACCTCGGTCGTGCCGCCGCCGATATCGACCACCATGGACCCGGTCGGCGATTCCACCGGCAGATCAGCGCCGAGTGCAGCGGCCATGGGTTCCTCGATCAACTCCACTTTACGTGCGCCTGCGCCATATGCTGCTTCACGAATAGCGCGCCGTTCCACCTGGGTGGAGCCATATGGAACGCAGATAACGATGCGTGGATTGGCGGAAAACAGCCGGGGCGGATTGACTTTACGGATAAACATCTTGAGCATCTGCTCGGTAACGGTGAAGTCAGCAATAACACCATCTTTCATGGGACGGATTGCGGTGATGTTGCCTGGTGTGCGGCCAAGCATTTGTTTAGCTGCAAGACCGACCTGCTGGATCATCTTTTTGCTGTTTGCGCCACTTTCTTCCCGGATCGCTACGACAGACGGTTCATCGAGTACAACACCTTGGCCCCGAACATAAATCAGCGTATTGGCAGTACCCAGGTCAATTGCCATGTCTGTTGAAAAATAGCTACCCAAAAAATTGTTGTTCAGAAAATTAAACATAGTGGCAATATCCGTTATTTATTGGTGATGATACGCATGTAATAAGTAAAAAAATATCAAAAAATGATACGTCAAATCAGCGACGCCATGATACTCTAGCGCTATTTTAATATAAGATTCTCATGCCATATGACTTTATCGATAAATGATGTTAAACAAGTTGCCGGTCTGGCTTATATAAAAATAAGCGAAAAAGAGGCGGAAGCAACGCTGGCGCAATTGTCCGGTATTTTTACGCTGATTGAAACCATGCAAGCGGTCGATACATCTCATGTCGAGCCGATGTCGCATGCTCAGGATCTGGTACAGCGGTTACGTGAAGACAAGGTGACTGAGCTTGATCAGCGTGAGTTGTGCCAGTCCATCGCGCCACAGATCGAGGGTGGCCTTTATCTTGTACCGAAAGTGATTGAATAAGAACAATATGGTTTATGATTCGAATCGGAAAACTTCCATGATGCAATCATCGCTTGTCACCTGTGCTGAATAACGACAGGTTTTTGCGTCTCGTCTTTGTGTTTTATCCTTGTGTGTTTTTGTTTTTTTATATTCCTTGTATTGATAACCTGGTTGTACGCAAAAAACGAGATCATGAAGTGATCAGTTAAAATCAGTAAAATTAAAACAAAAACAGCCATTAAAACAAAAACAGCCGAACAGCTTTTACAGCTTTTTTAATCGACCCGTATTTTATACCCCCCGCTAAGTAAATACCAATCATGTTTAATGACAGTCTCAAGCAGCTCTCAAAACGGCTGGCAAGCCGGGAAATATCCAGTGTTGAGCTTACTACCGAATTTCTTGAGCGTATCAGGCAACTGAATCCGCGCTATAACGCTTTCATTACTGTTGACGAAGAAAAGTCGCTGGCACAGGCAAGGCACGCTGACCGGAAAATTGCCGCAGGAGAAATGGATTTTCTGACAGGCATACCTGTGGCACAGAAGGATATCTTTTGTGCCGAAGGCTGGTTGACGACCTGTGGGTCAAGAATGCTGTCAAATTTCGTATCGCCTTACGATGCAGGTGTCATTGAACGATTTAACCAAACTGGGGCCGTCAATATCGGCAAGACCAATATGGATGAGTTCGCAATGGGGTCAAGTAACGAGACTTCTTATTTTGGTCCCGTGCGCAATCCCTGGGATGTCGCAGCTGTTCCGGGAGGAAGTTCAGGTGGATCTGCAAGTGCAGTTGCCGCGCGCATGGCGCCGGTTGCCACGGGTACGGATACTGGCGGCTCCATTCGGCAGCCGGCTGCCTTATGCGGTATTTCAGGCATCAAGCCGACCTATGGCACCGTATCGCGGTACGGTATGATCGCGTTCGCTTCAAGCCTGGATCAGGGCGGTCCGATGGCAAAATCGGCCGAGGATCTTGCGCTCATGCTGAATGTCATGACCGGTTTTGATGAACGGGATTCCACCAGCCTGCAGCGCGAAAAAGAGGATTATGCGCGCGACCTGGATAAGCCGCTGTCCGGTTTGCGCATCGGTCTGCCCAAGGAATATTTTGCCGAAGGTATGAGCAGCGATGTTGAGAAAGCGATCGCACAGGCATTGGATGAATACCGTAAACTGGGTGCCGAGATGGTCGACGTGTCGCTGCCGAATTCACCGTTGTCTATACCCGTCTATTATGTACTTGCGCCCGCAGAAGCTTCCAGTAACCTGTCGCGTTTTGACGGCGTCCGGTATGGTTACCGTGCGCAGCATTATCAGGATCTGGCGGAAATGTACCGGAATACGCGTGCTGAAGGATTTGGCGCGGAGGTTAAGCGCCGGATTCTGATCGGCACGTATGTGCTGTCTCATGGGTATTACGATGCTTATTACATCAAGGCGCAGAAGTTACGCCGCCTGATTGCGCAGGATTTCAGCGACGCATTTACGCGCTGCGATGTCATCATGGGACCTACTGCACCGGCGGTTGCTTTTGATCTGGGCGAAAAAAGCAGTGACCCTATTCAAATGTACCTGTCGGATATCTATACCAGCGCAACAAATCTGGCCGGTTTGCCGGGTATGTCGATCCCCGTCGGTTTCGGCGATAAAATGAGACCGGTGGGTTTGCATATTATTGGCGATTATTTTTCAGAGGCACGCATGCTGAATATCGCTCATCAATATCAATTGAATACAGACTGGCATTTGAGAATACCCCAAATATAAGTATCAGCCGTCTGGGTTATCTATATAGTATTAAATACTTTTCAATAAGCATAAATTCGGGAAAACTGTCATGCAGTGGGAAATTGTCATCGGCCTTGAAGTACATACTCAGCTTTCTACGCAATCAAAAATTTTTTCAGGCGCGGCGACCGCCTACGGTGCGGAACCTAATACACAGGCATGTTTTGTCGATTTGGCTCTGCCGGGTGTTCTGCCGGTATTGAATCGCGGTGCTGTTGAACGTGCGATTCAATTCGGTCTGGCGATTAACGCAAAAATCAATTCACCCTCCATTTTCGCACGCAAAAATTATTTTTATCCGGATTTGCCGAAAGGTTATCAGATCAGCCAGTACGAGCAGCCGATTGTAGAAGGCGGCAGTATCGGAATACAGGTGGGTGAAACAGAAAAAACGATACGCCTGACCCGTGCACATCTGGAGGAGGATGCGGGAAAATCCCTGCACGAGGATTTTCACGGCATGAGTGGCATCGATCTGAACCGGGCGGGTACGCCATTGCTGGAAATTGTTTCCGAACCGGATTTGCGCAGCAGCGCGGAAGCGGTGGCCTACGCCAAAACCTTGCACGCGTTGGTGCGCTGGATCGGTATTTGCGACGGCAATATGCAGGAAGGTTCATTCCGGTGTGATGCCAATGTCTCGGTGCGTCCGCTTGGGCATGAAAAATATGGCACGCGTTGTGAGATTAAGAACCTGAATTCGTTCCGTTTTCTGGAAAAAGCCATTGATTTCGAAGTCGAACGCCAGATCGAAATTCTGGAAGAAGGCGGTTCAATTCGTCAGGAAACCCGCCTGTTCGATGCGAACAAGGGTGAAACGCGTACCATGCGTACCAAGGAAGACGCCAACGATTATCGCTACTTCCCGGATCCCGATTTGTTGCCGGTAGAGATTGCGCCGGATTGGATTGAACAGCTGCGCGCGTCATTACCAGAGTTGCCGCAAGCGCGGCGCGAACGATATATTACCCAGTATGGTTTGTCCGCCTACGATGCGGGGGTGTTGACCAGTTCGCGGGAAATGGCCGACTATTTTGAAGCGGCTGCGGAACAATTGCCGGAATGCGCCAAATTATGCGCCAACTGGATTATGGGCGATATCAGTGCACGTCTGAATAAAGAAGGACTGGATATTGCCGATTGCCCGGTCGGTCCGGCGCAGGTGGTGCGTCTCATCCAGCGGATTCAGGATGGCACGATCTCAGGCAAAGCCGCCAAGACGGTTTTTGACGGTTTGTGGCAGGGCGAGCATCACCAGGATGTGGATGCCATTATCGAAGCCAGAGGCTTGAAACAGATTGCGGATGATAATACGTTGGAGAAATTGATCGATGAGGTGTTGGCAGCAAATGTACAGCAGGTTGTCGATTATCGTGGCGGCAAGGAAAAGGCTTTTAATTCACTGGTCGGGCAAGTGATGAAAGCAACCAAAGGCAAGGCCAATCCTGCGCAGGTCAATGCCATGCTCAGGGAAAAACTCGGCGGATAAAAACATTCAGCCTGACAGGTTATTTCGAATAGTGGAGCAGCGGATTGTCCCTGATGTCACCACGCATTGCTATCATTCTGTATTCGAAATAACGGTGTCAGTATATTGAATGTGTTAGTACAGTTTTGCGCGCAGTTGTTTCAGTTTCTCGGATCCAGGCTGCAGATGTTCAGCACGCTGTAAGTAAACCTTGGCGGTATGCGCTTTATCATCGGTTATCGCCTTTTCGACGAAGTAAATATACATATCGATAATTTTCTGCATGCCGGCCTTCGCTTCAGTGTTATCCGGGTCTTTGGCCAAAATAGCCTGATAGTGTTCGTAGGCGTTGTTACCTTCCGGTGTAGTTAGACGCAATTCTTTGATTGCCCGTTCGGCATCAGCCAGATGCTGAGTAATGGCATGGGAATGTTCCGCAACCGGTTCTTCGGTTGCCGGCAATCCGTTGATCAAGTCTTCCGCTTCATCGATTGAGACAACCGGTGACTGTGTTTCTGGAGACTGGGTAGCAGTTTCGGCTATAGCTGTGGTTGCGATTGCGGCTTCCGGTTCGTCCGGTATCCCCGTTGCCGGTATGTCGGCGGCGATTGCCTGCTCCGTTGTTTCGGTAATTTGCTGCTGCGCTTCTGCGTCCTGGTGCGTGTCATCGCTACCGGGTGTGATATAGGCTTCCGGATGATCGAGATCGACAATTAAATCAGGTGCCTGGTAGGAAGCCGGATCGAAATCGATATCGGGATCAATAACATTGGCAAATTCATCTTCATGATCCGCTTCCGTGATCCTGCCCGATGCAATATGACCTGCCTGCGGTTGCATTGGCGCGCTGGAAGCGACCGTATCCATGCTGCTTTTAGCAGATTCGGCAGCATCATCCTGATCGCGGGAAGACATTAATTCAACAGCTGTCAGGGCTGCCACGATTACGATGGCGCCGACCCAAAGTGCGTTGCCCGATCTCGACATGAGAAACTCCTTATCTTATTGTGTTAAAAATGATTGTGCCGGAATATTGTACCCGAATGCAGGGATTGTTCCGATATTCTTTCGTAAATGATTGATTCATCATGGTGAATTTATACATTTACCCGTCGGACAGTCATATACGGGGGATCGGCATGTTTCATTACAACCATGTGATTACCGACTAATTCCGCATACGTTTGCCAGTTGAAACAGGGGCCGGGATCGGTTTTCCGGTCCGGTGCGATATGCAGGTGGCCCGTGATATCGGAAATCGGGTAATCTGTGCACAGGCACTGAGTCAAAGCCGCTAATGCGGTATACTGTGCGTCGGTGAATGGCGTATGATCGCTGCCTTCGAGTTCAATGCCGATGGAAAAATCGTTGCAGCGTGTTTTACCCTGCCAGCAGGACAGGCCGGCGTGCCAGGCGCGCTGATTGCAGGAGACAAACTGTATGATTTCGCCATCGCGGCGGATAAAAAAATGACTGGAAACTTTCAGTCCGCTGATGGTTGCGTAATAGGGATGTGTTTCCACTCGCAGCTGGTTGGTAAATAATTCAGTGACACCATCGCCGCCAAATTCGCCAGGCGGCAGACTGATGTTATGGATGACCAGCAACGTAATCGCTGTTCCTGCTGGGCGTGCGTCGCAGTTGGGTGAAGCGATAAACCGGATGTTGCGATGGGAATCCTGGAGCAAGCCATCGCCAGTGATCCGCATGATGTTGTTCATGGTTATTCCGGGACGATGCCCGCTGATATGGATCTGACATGGAAAAATAACAATCTTTCTTACTCTCTGCAATGGAATCCGCTAAATTCATTACACTCGAAGGCATTGATGGCGCCGGGAAAACCACGCAGCTGGAATCGCTTGTCGCGTGGCTGCGGGAAAGAAAGGTGCCGACAGTCGTTACACGGGAGCCGGGCGGTACGCCGTTGGGTGAGCAGCTGCGCGCAATTCTGCTCGATAAATCAATGGTTATGCATCCGGAGACTGAAGCATTGTTAATGTTTGCTGCGCGCCGTGAGCATTTGGACAAGGTGATCGTTCCGGCACTGGCGCAGGGCAGCTGGGTGATATCCGATCGCTTCACCGATGCGAGTTTTGCATATCAGGGCGGGGGCAGGGGATTGCGGTGGGAAAAGCTGGAAGCACTGGAATCCTGGACGCAAGGTGGATTGCAACCCGATTTGACGCTTTATTTCGATGTCTCTGTCGCATTGGGGCAGCAACGTGTCGGTGCGATTAAAACACGGGACCGTTTTGAACAGGAGCAACCGGATTTTCACCAGCGTGTCCGTGAGGCCTATCTGATGCGCGCCCGCCAGTTTCCGCAGCGGATTTGCGTGATCGATGCCCATCAACCAGTCGACGCTGTCAAAGCAGCCGTCGAACACCTGCTGAACAATTTGTTGGCAACAGGAAGCGAGTGAGTGCTGTGTTGAGATGGCAAAATACGCTGTGGCATGCCCTGATGCGGAACGGCGATATCCGCAGTCATGCCATTTTGCTGAAGGGCCGGAAAGGCATCGGTAAATTCAGTTTTGCCCGCTTCTTTGCGAAATCCTTACTTTGCAAAAATCCGCTTGATCATAGGGCTTGCGGGCAATGTGTCAGCTGTAACTGGTTTGAACAGCATACGCATCCTAATTTCGTTGCGGTCTTACCGGAGACGATGTTATCGGTGGAAACAGTGTCATCGAGTCAGACAACTGCGGTGCAATCTGAAAGCGAAGGCCATCCGTCAGGTGATAGTCCAGTAAAAAGAAAACCCAGTCAGCACATCAGCATCAGCCAGATACGCGCACTGGACGATTTTGTGTATCTGTCGGGCCATCAGTCCGGCCATAAAATTGTGTTGATTTACCCGGCGGAGACCATGAATAGCGCAGCATCCAATGCGTTGCTCAAGAAACTCGAAGAACCGCCGGAGCAGGTTTTGTTTATACTGGTTTCGCATCGATCGCACCGTTTGTTGCCGACGGTCAGAAGCCGTTGCCAGCAGATTGCCATGCCTGTTCCGGATACGGAAACGGCGCTGGCATGGTTGCAGCAGCAGATAAAGGTAAGCTCCGGGCAGCTGCTCAATGGTAATACCGGGGTGAATCAGTTGCGGGCGTTATTGGCCCTGTCGGGTTATTCTCCGTTTGAAGCGCTGGCGTTTGCGGAAAGCGATACACAGCATCGGCAGTTTATCGATGTCATCCGTAATCCGGACCGGTTCGATCCGCTTGCCGTAGCGGAAATGCAGCAAAATCTGGATTTGATCATGACGGTCGAATGGCTGCAAAAATGGTGCTATGACCTGTTGATCTTTGGTGCAGCCGGTATCATTCGCTATCATCCGGACTGCGAAATGCATATCCGTGCGCTTTGTCAACGAACGACGCCGCACGCTGTTCTGGCGTATCTGCGGTTTTTAAATACCCGTCAGGCATTAGCCTACCACCCGCTTCAGGCGAAGCTTTTCCTGGAAGAAATACTGATCCACTACGCTGAGCTGTTTACGCCGGTACTTTTCGGACTGACGCGGGATGCGGTCTGAGAAGAATTCATTGGATACCGGATTTACTCACCGGGCTGCAGTGTCACTGATACTTCCATGACTTGTCCATCGCGTAGAATCGTGATCTTGATTGTGTCACCGACACGATACTTATCCAGATGATTCAGTAATTTATCGACCGAAGTCACGGGCTTGTCGTCAATCGCGGTAATAATATCTTTAGGCACAATATCGCCACCGGGCGAAATGACCGCGCCTTTGAGTCCAGCGGCTTCCGCAGCAGAACCGCGGCTGACGCCAAGAATAACAATGCCGTTAACTTCCAGCATACTGGTTAAGCGATCGTTGAATTTGCCGTCGACAGTAATGCCCAGCGCCGGGCGAATATATTTACCGCGGCTGATGAGTTGCGGGACGACACGGTTGACGGTATCCACCGGTACGGCAAATCCGATACCTGCGCTGGCGCCGCTCGGGCTGTATATGGCGGTATTGATGCCGATCAGACGGCCGGCCGAGTCGAGCAAGGGGCCGCCCGAATTACCGGGGTTAATGGCTGCATCGGTTTGAATCAGGTTGTCAATGATACGGCCGCCTTCGCCAGGGAGTGACCGGTCAAGTGCGGATACAATGCCGGTGGTTAATGTCCAGTCCAGACCGAATGGGTTACCGATTGCGAAGACCTTCTGACCGACCTTGAGATCGCGGCTGGTGCCCAACGGCACCGGTGACGGACGCTGAAAACCAATACCGATTTTCAGTACGGCGATATCATGCGCGGGGCTTGCACCCACCAATGCCGCCTTGTAGTCGCGCCCGTCGGCAAGGCGCACGATCGCTTCACTGGCACCTTTGATGACGTGAAAATTGGTGATGATATGACCCTGGTCATCCCAGATAAAACCGGAACCCGTTCCGCTCGGGACGGAGAAAATATTGCGTGTCCAGGCATCCCGGACGTGTTGCCGGGTGGTAATAAACACGACAGCGTCGCGTGAATTCTCGAACAAGGTAATAGTGCTTTGTTCATCTTCGGCCAGATTGCCGCGCGCTACGACGGTGCGGGGTTCGGCCTGTTGGCGTTCGCCACCATTGAAAAAATAATCCCAGGCGAAATAATCAGGTGAAGCGCGTAGCAACAGCACCAACAGCATCGCTGCGATGGTGATCCAGATTAAACGGGATAAGAATCGACCGTTATCGGACATGCGGGTGTACTCCTTGTTTGATGATCAAGGCAAATGAATGCGAAGAATTAGAATGGTCCGGTGATTTCGTACGTCACGCCGTCTTCCGATTTTCCGGAAGCGCCGCGCTGCGAACTGAAGTATAACCGCGAACCATCCGGACTGAAAGCCGGGCCGGTAATTTCAGAGCGGTCTTGTCCGACAACTTGCAGCAAAGGGCGGATAGCGCCGGGCGCAACAATCACGATCTGCATATCGCCCTCATCTTCGGCAACCAGTAATTCACCTGCCGCATTCGCGGTAATGTTGTCGACGCCGGATAGCACCGGGCGCAGATAAAGAGCGGCATTATAAACGATGGCCAACATTTTGCTGCGGGTGTCGTAGGACCATATCCGGTCATCGCCTTTGGTCGTGAAGTAGATCATGCCTTCGTGAAACCAGATGCCTTCGCCGCCATCAAACTGCGTGCCGCGATCGACCTGGTGGCGCGTCGGCGTATGCATGGCTTGCGGGTCGGGCAGCGGATGCCAGCGCACCGCACCGATACGTCCATCCATCACCTCGGCCACTTCGAGCACGCCATCATCCAGATCGGGATTGCCCGCCGCATCGTACCGGTTGGCGGTATAGCGGTAGAGGCAGCCGTCGGGTTTGTCTTCCGTCAGATAAAGCTGTTTGTGCAGCGTATCGACGGCAACCGCCTCGTGATTGAATGTGCCGAGCGCAGGCCTGACGCGCGGCGGTTGTTGGTTAAACGGATCGCACTCCCAGACCTGCCCCCGGTCATGTTCCTCGCAGGACAGCCAGGTTTGCCACGGCGTATGGCCGCCGGCGCAATTGCGCGTGGTGTTTGTCAGGATGGCATACGCGTCAATGCGTTCGCCCTGCCGGTCAAAACGCAGCGCCCCCACGCCGCCCTGCTGTTTATCGAGCTCGCTGTTGGAGACATAAATCCAGCCGCCGTCAGGCGTGGCAAAGGTAGCGCCGCCATCCGGCGCGGCATGCCAGCGATAATGAAAAAGCGGCTGCCCGGAGCGCGCCACAATGCGCGACTTGAACCCCTGCGGCAAGCGGATGCCATTGCGATCCGGCGGCAGCAGGCCGTCCCGGGCGGCATGAATCAGCGGCGCGGACTGCGCGGATGCCGATAGCCAGTGTCCGGAAAAAAACACGCCCAGCCCGCCGATCAGGCTGTATTTCAGCAGCTTGCGGCGTTGCGATTCAAATTGATTCATGCGCATCATGCAGGATTCCTGATTTGCCAAAGTGAGTGGTTGGAGAACGATACCGTTTTGTACTTGAAAAACCGGTTTTTTACAACCTGCTTATGCGATTTTCGCGCAGCGAAAGAAAACGTTCAGTCAGACGGTAACCGCTTGAAAAAAACAGCTCGCCTTTCAAAAAACTCAGCTAGAATCCGGTTTCTTTTAACAACAAATGGAGTCCAATAAAATGCAATGCGCAATGAAAAAAATAATGCTGACGCTATGCCTGATGATCATGAGCGCTTCCAGTTTCGCCATCGTCAATTTCAGCACCGGCACCGGCGCGCTGGTCATGCGCGACGTGGTGGTGGACGATACCACCGTCTATGACAGCGTAACACTGCAACTGAATCTGGCCAACGGGACTTTTACCATTCTGGATGCAACTTTAAAAGACAATGCATTTCCAAATAGTCCTATTGATACATTTCAACAAAATGGTTTAAAAATTGATTTTTATGGATGCGCATTGTCGGGAAAAAATCAAATAACTTGTATGACAAAAATTGTGGCTATTAATCAAAATTTAAATTTAGGCATCAGTGGCGATTTGACTGAATTATTTGATAATTTGAGTAATAAATACAGAGCATCAACTGTAACAGCTCTCGATAAAGCAAACATCGCACTTAGCTTCACGATAATTCAAGGAATGCCGGTTGAAGTTAAATATATATATTAACAATATAAATCCTTCAGCTACATCAATTTCCTTACTTGAATCTACAATTGACGCCCGGGTAGAATCTAGCGGAGCATTTGTGGGACTAATTACGAGTTCTTTTACTGATATTGATTTCTAAGCCCGCTAGCCCGATTAGCTTTGCGTAATCGGGCATTTGTGTCACACTCCGGGAGGATACAGGCAAAATAGACTGCTGCTTTTTGATTTTTGCAATTGAGCCTGTTATGTTCGATTCACTTTTTTCTGTATACCACACTCAGTAACACACCGATGCGACCGTCAATTGCCCTGAATCTCAACCGGAATGCCGTCCGCGAGACGGTGGGCCGCTTTCGCGCGGCAAATCTGCGTGTATTCGGATCAGTGGTTCATGGCACAGATAAAGAGGACAGCGATCTCGACCTGCTGGTTGACGCCCTTCCTGGCGTGACACTGTTTGATCTCGGCGGATTACAGATTGAGCTGGAAGATCTGTTGGGTGTTCACGTCGATTTATTAACGCCCGGTGACCTGCCAGCGAAGTTTCGTGACCAGGTACTGGCGGAAGCGCGTCCTGTATAGGAATGAATCGTCTCTCCGACTATCTCGATCACATGAGACAAGCGGTTATCGATGCGTGCAGTTTTGCTGAAGGTTTGGACAAAAGTGACTTCCTTGCTGACAAACGAACACAACAAGCAATCATCTTGAATCTTGTGATCATCGGCGAAGTCGCGACAAAGATAATGGATGGCTATGCTGCGTTTGTTGAATCACATCCAGCATTACCGTGGCGAAGCATGCGTGGCATGCGCAATCGTATTGCACATGGTTATTTCGAGATCGATCTGGATATCGTGTGGGACACAGTGCAAACAGCCTTGCCAGCGTTGCTGGATCAGTTATCCGCCATAGATAATGATGCACATGATAAAACAGTAGAATAATTTGAACGCTCGGAAAGCGACAACCTTACCCTTTGCGAGTTTTTACGTCACCCCGCAAGCCCACGTTTTTCTCTAATCTCGATATAAAACGAATTGTGCTGACGCAGCCTGTATAGGCCCGATTAGCCTTGCGTAATCGGGCATTCGTGTCACACAACCTGGATGCCAGGTTACGCTTCGCTAGCCCGGTCTACACGCTCTGTTTTTTGAAAGGTTTTCAAAGTAGCCAGATCATAATGATGCTATAGTTATCCAGTGGTAATACCTTTTAATATTTTTTATTAGCGATGCTATGGCGACATCAATCAAGCTCGACGAAGAGGAGCGGAGCAAGGGTGGAACGCTGCTGTTTGTTTTCAGTGGATAAAAATCCTCAGGTTGTATTGAGAGCCGCTCAAACTATCGAACATTGGTTGTGACAAAAGGCGGAATCAAACCTCTGGTACAAGGATTTTCAGCCTTCTGTCTATTGTGAGCTACTAGCCTGTTAGATATCCGAACCAACGACGCGAGCTTGGTTGCGGCCGCCTTTCTTTGCTTGGTACAGCGCATTGTCCGCACGGGTTATAAGATCGGTGGGTGATGTGTCTTTGAGTTCTGACTGTGCGATGCCTATACTCAGCGTAACGCTGATTGATTGGTTGATGACACTGCAAAATACTTCGGATACTTGAGCGCGAATACGTTCGGCCGTAAATGTGGCTTCTTTTGCGGTTGTTTCGGTTAAGACGATAATGAATTCATCGCCACCATAACGTGCGGCAAAATCAATTGAACGAATGGACTGTGTTAATATTCTAGAGACTGCTGCAAGTATTTCATCACCAGCAATATGGCCTAGTGTGTCGTTGAGTTCCTTGAAGTAATCAATATCAATCATGAGAATGGCAAAGGGCCTTTTGTTGCGATGTGATCTGGAGAGTTCATCGTTGATGATATGATTCAGTTTGCTGCGATTGTAGAGTCCGGTAAGACTGTCAGTAACACATAGTTTCTCAAGTAATTGATTCTTAAGTTTTAATTCTTCGTTTGCAGTAAGAATCTCAGCCTGACTCTGACGTAGCTTTTCTGTCATATGATTAAACATTTGCGCAAGCTTTCCCAGCTCATCCTTTTGGGTAATGGTTGTCAAAGGAATATCAAGGCTTCCTTTAACAATTTGGTCCGTTGCATTAATTAGGCGTTGTAATGGCGTTACAATTGACCGCCCGAGATAAATTGCAATGGCTGCTACGATGAAGATGGATGCACAGACCAGGATCAAGAAAAAGTTACGCTGTGCTATTCTTGCGGCGTAGACTTCTTCGTATTCTCTTCCTGCGATAATGGTTACCGGTAGTATCCTAACTGTTTGCGCAAGACCGATAATCTGTTTGTTCGAAAAATCCTGAAAATTGAACAATTCACCTGGATTGTTTACCAAAGATTGATAAATGGAGGGGCTCAGCTGTACAGTATGGTCAATTGTTCTGTGGCTATCCAGCAAAAGCCGGCCATCGGTATCCAATATCAGAATTCCTCCACGCGAAGACTTGATTGGATCTTCCAGTTTGGGTTTAATCGACTGCAGATCATAGGTTAATACCAACTGCCCCAAGATATAGTTTTCATAGGATAAAATTGGCAGAGCAATGCTGACTGTTACTGTGCCAAATTGTTCGTTCCTGAACGGTGGTAAAATGAAGCTCTGCTGAGGCGAGTCAAGAGCGATCAGGTTGTTCAGTAATGATTTATTGAGAAACGACTGATCTGAGCTGCTTGCAATAATCTCCTGCTGCGTATCAATCACCGTTAACTCGAGAAAAGTATCCAGCTTTGCATGAAGTAAACGTAAATAGCTGGCAAGCGTATCGGGTGATTGTGTTTTTTTCTCGCTTTGCAAGTTTGCTGCATCTGAGAGAGCACCGATCATGATTTTGGAGGTTGTCAGCGAGTTGGCCTCATGAATACTTTGATTGATCCATGAAACGAGTTCACTGCCGGCATGATTGGCGAGCGTGCGTAACTCTCGTGTAAGATTCTCCCTGATCGAGCTTTCATTCTGGTGAAATGAGAGCAATCCCAATATAAGTGAAGGTATCAGCGTTGCTAGTAAGGCAAATATGAAAATTTTACTTTTGATACTTTTCAATGAAGTGACCTTGTTCAGGAAAAATCCAGGCTAGTTTATAACTTAACTCGGTAATTTCAATTTGGAGAAAAAGGGGATAAACCCCTTTTTGTTTATCTATTTGGCCGGCTAGCAGGCTGTTGAAAAACGATCTGCGTTGCCCGGCGTTAAAACAGGTTAAAAATGCTTGTTTATCGGGTATAAACTCTACTTTCTCGCCTATTTTTACCATGCATCGGCTACCACGAGCATATTTTCCAACAGCCTGCTGGTCAATTAAGCTGTCTGCAATGCTTCCGGATGCTGATCCGGATAGTTGCCCATTTGATATCCTTGCCAGAGTCTACTTGCAATAAATGTTGCGATTGCATTGGCATGTTGTTCCAGTGCCGTATTTCCCAGTTCATGCGTGGTCTGTTTGAAGAGCGCCAGCCAGCGGAGAAACAGATCGGCTGATAAATCCGGTAATGCGATATGTTTGGGCATCGGTGCGCCACGGAAACGGCTTGTGCCGCGCAGTTGTGCTGACCAGAAATTAGTCATTTGGACAAAGTGCGCATCCCAGTCAATGACATGCGCTTCAAAAATAGGGCCAAGAGAAGCATCTTTTCTGGCTTTTGCATAGAATTCATGCACGAGCTTTGAAATTTCGTCTTCAGTATATAAGTCCGGATTGGGTGTTGGGAAAGGTGACTGATTCATAATAGTTATAATTAAGAAAGAATAAAAAAATAAGTTACTCACTTATGAGGCCATGCCTCAGCAGTATCTGAGATTAATTATACGCACAATAAGTTTCCAAATAGGTATACACTCTTAAAATAATAAACATCTTGTGACTCAACCTATCGGTGTGAATCATAACGTATAAGGAACGGAAGGAGAGACTGAGCAGTTGGGTCATTATTTTATATCAATTGCAGACGATTATTTTAGACGCTATGGTCAAACTAACACTCTAGCTTATGTTTTGATTAAAGAATGAATCATGGATCGGATAAATGAGGTGTTGGTATCATGAAAAATTTGTATGGCAAGACACTACTGGATAATCCGTCATGTACGAAATCAACCGCATTTACCCGTGAGGAACGGCAGAAATATGGTTTGCGTGGGCTTTTGCCTTACGATGTCGCCAATATAAATAAACAAAAAGAACGTGCGCTTGAGAATATGCGCCGTAAGACAAATGATATTGAGAAATACATTTTTCTAAACGCACTGTTGGAGCGTAATCAGCGGCTCTTTTACCGCATCATGATTGATCAGATGGAAGAGATTATGCCGTTGGTTTATACCCCGACAGTTGGAGAGGCATGTAAAGAGTTTGCGCATATTTTTAGAAGACCACAGGGTTTTTATATTACGCCGGAAGATCGGGGAGATATCGAAACTATTTTAGGCAACTGGCCCGAAAAGGATGTTCGCATCATTGTCGTAACCGACGGTGAGCGCATATTGGGTTTGGGTGATCTGGGAGCTAATGGGATGGGTATACCGATCGGCAAGATCGCTTTATACGTTGCATGTGCCGGTATTCATCCGCAGCATTGCATGCCAGTTATGCTTGACGTCGGTACCAATAATCAAGCCTTACGCGAAGATCCGCTGTATTTGGGTTATCCTCATCCTCGTCTGGAGAGTGAATCCTATAATGCATTAGTGGATGAATTTGTGCAGGCTGTTCAGATGAGTTTTCCAAAAGCGCTCATTCAGTTTGAAGATTTTCTGACACCCAATGCATTCAGGTTTCTCGATCACTATGGCCCAAGTGTGCGGTGTTTTAACGATGATATACAGGGTACTGCCGCAGTGACATTGGCGGGTATTTATACTGCATCCCGTATCACACAAAAGAAATTTTCTGATATGAAAATCATGTTTCTGGGCACAGGCTCTGCTGCCGGTGGTACCGCGGAATTGATGGTTGCAGCATTTCGTGATGAAGGACTCAGCCTGCAGCAGGCCCGGCAACATATCTGGTTTGTTGACCGGAATGGATTGGTTGTATCGACCAATGAGATTATTAAACCACGTATTCGGCCCTTTGCGCATTCACATCCGCCTTGCGGTTTCGTGGACGCCATTGCGATCGTTAAACCCGATGTATTGATCGGTGCTACGGGTGTGGCGGGCACCTTTACCGAGGCGGTGGTTCGCAAAATGGCTGAAGTGAATGACCGTCCTGTAATCATCGCGTTATCCAATCCGACATCGCATACCGAATGTACTGCAGAAGAAGCATACCGATGGAGCGATGGGCGTGTTATTTTTGCCAGTGGCAGTCCTTTTAAACCGGTGCGGTATGAAACACAATGTTTCGAGCCGGCGCAAGGTAATAATGCCTATATTTTTCCGGGGATCGGATTGGGTATCTATGCCAGTTCGGCGCGATTGATCACGCAAAGAATGTTTTTGTCAGCAGCAAAAGTGCTATCAGAACTGGTGAGCAATGCTGAAATCCAGAGAGGAGCTGTGTATCCGTCATTAAAGCGAGTCAGAGATGTATCTAAAGCTATAGCGGTATCCGTTTGTGAGGTCGCTGCGCATGAGGGCCTGGTTAATGGGAAGTTGCCGGATACATTAGATGAATATATTCAATCGTTGATGTATGAGCCGATCTACTAATACTTGTCTTGAATTCCAACATGCCCTTTTGCTCTCGCTAGGTTAGCCGAATAAATTAACAACGCCCTCTAATCCTACATACGTAATGGCATAGGTGGCTTTTTCCTGTACTACAGGTTTTGCGTGAAAGGCGATACTGGTACCGGCTATAGCCATCATATCGAGATCATTGGCGCCGTCACCAATAGCAATGACTTGATCGTGCCGTATACCGAGTTCTTCGCACACATTTTTGATTATTTCAGCCTTGCTTTCCCGGCCAAGAATCTTGCCCACTAATTTCCCGGTGAGCTTGTTGTCCTTTATTTCGAGGGTATTTGCAAAAGCGTAGTCGAGATTCAATCTTGCCTTGATGCGATCCGTAAAAAAAGAGAAACCGCCTGAAATCACCATTGTTTTTATACCGGCATTGCGTGCTTTTCCAAGCAGGATTTCAGCACCGGGGCTGAGTCTTACACGTTCGTCATAAACTTTCTGAAGCACATCGGCATGCAAACCTGCCAGCAGAGCAGTGCGCTGCGTAATGCTTTCTTCGAAGCTGATTTCTCCGCGCATGGTCTGCAGTGTTATTTTTGAAACCTGTGGTTTGATCTGGTGCATGTCTGCTACCTCATCAATGCTCTCAATGGCGAGCAGCGTTGAATCCATATCCATGGCGATTAATCTGAAATCAGAGAAACATTTGTGATCATCCACAAAAGCGTAATCCAGATTCGCTTCGGCGCAATATTCGGCGACTCCCGTTTGCTGTTGAGCATTTTTAAGTCTGAAAGCCTCTCCCGTGATTCTTTCAATCTGATCCGCTGCGGCCAGTTTTGCGAGTGCGCGTAAATCGCTGTTTCCGATTTCAATACCCTGAATGATGAGATGCATCTGTGATGTTGAGTGTGATTGATAATGGGGTCGATTTTATCAGCTTAATGCACAAAGATCAGCGTTGATTCCATTCAACGATACAGTTGCGCCCCGCTTTTTTTGCAACCAGGAGTGCGGAATCAGCAGCTTTGATTAAATCAATGGGGGTTCCAAAATGGTGATGTTTATCTTTTAGGCAGGATGCAACGCCGAATGAAGCTGTTATTCTGATTTCTGTGCCGTCATCAGTTTTTAGCGCACGTGCCGTAATGGTATCTTTCAGACGGTGAGTGATAGTTCTGGCAGCTGCCAGTGGCGTGCCCGGCAGAATCAATACGAATTCCTCGCCGCCGTAACGGCAAAAAAAATCGCCCTCCCGGATCTGTTTAACGATGACTTGAGAAAATGAAGTTAGAATGTTGTCTCCGGCGATATGACCATATGTATCATTGATTTTTTTAAAATGATCGATATCAATCATGACTATGGTCAGTGGCAAGTGATGCTGTATAGAAAGATGGAATTCGCACTGTATTTTTTCATCAAAAAAATTTCTGTTCATTGCCCCGGTTAACCCGTCATGTTGCGTTTTTTCTTCGAGTTCCTTGACTTTGGTTACTGTTTGCAAAGCCAGCAATTCTTTCGCTTCGTCCAGAATTTGTGCGATTTCGGATGATGAGTTAAAAGTGATCTCAAACAAATCTTCCATGGAGCTCAATCTGTCGGTTATGGAATTAAAAACTTCCAATAGCGTTTCTGAATTGATATCAAGCCATGTGCGGGCGTAGCGAATCAGATTGCTTAAGTTTTCAGGTTTGTGAGGCGTTAGAAAATATTCCGCCAGATAACGTGAGACTGTGGTGCAGGAATACAGATTGGGTGTCGATATCGATTGATGCGATCCTGGTTGATAATGACTGGCTATGCAGGATAAGGCGATGTGATCCGGTATGTGCCATTGTTTCAGAAGTGCATAACCGACTTCGTCATGCCCCGATCCCAGTGATTGGCGTTCATTCATCAGTAAAGTATCATGATCATTTGTGGAGGTATAAACAGGCCCGTATTCTTCCGGTGCGATGGCCATATAAGCAAGAATACCGATGTCCTGTAATAATCCCGCCAGAAATAAATCATCAAGAAATTGCAGGCCCAGTTTTTCACCCAATGTACGACAAGCAAGGGCCGATGCAATAGCGCGCCGCCAGAATTGCGTGTTGTCGATTACGGTGTTATTTTTTACCGGGTTTCTAATAAATGTGTTGGTCAGTGAGAACGAGAGTGCAATGACGATCACTGTATGCGTGCCCAGAATACTGATTGCCTGCCGGATATTGGAAGCCGACCGGCGGGATTTGTAAAGCGGTGAATTGGCCATTTTAAGTATTTTTGCCGAAAGCGCCGGATCAAGCATGATGTATTTGCACATATCATCAAGATTGATATCCGGATCATTGGCCAGTTCTATAATTTTAATGGCAATTGCGGGTAAGGTTGGAAGCGTTTTGCAGTGACCTAATTGGTTGGCTAAATGTGCGTTCACAGTCTGAATCTCATTCGTTTCTGAATCAGAGTATTCTTTGTCGATTTATGTAGGAATTATACGCTCAATTAAGGCTTATATTATCGGCGTTATCTTACAAAATTATTGCAAGCATAATTTTGACTGCTTTTTTGTGTACGATGATATAGTATCCGGTACATGTGACTTTTGATGTAAAGCAGATCGTTTTACTTTTTGTAGGTGAACCCAATAATAGTCGTTGGTAAGAATAAAGGAGTGAGTTGTGGAATTTGGAATTAAAGTGACAACCCCGGAGAAACAACGTGGCGCATGTATCGTAGCCGGTGTTTTTGAGTCAAGGAAAATGACCGATGCCGCAAAAGAATTGGATAATCTTTCCGGGGGGTATATCAAAGATATCATCAGTCAGGGTGATCTTGAAGGCAAAGTCAACACGACTTTACTACTGCATAAGATTCCGAATATCCAAAGCAAACGTGTATTACTGATCGGATTGGGCAAAGAGCAGGAGTTTAAGGATAATGTTTTTATTGGTGCTGTACAAACAGTATTCCGCACGCTGCACAGCACAGGAATTACGGACTGTGCATTATTTCTGGCGGATCTTTTGCTGAAGGACCGTGATGTTGCCTGGAAAGTGACGCAAATTGCAAAACTGGCTGTTGAAAGTAATTATCGTTTCGATCAGCTCAAAAGTAATCCGGAAGAGAACAAAAAGTTCTTACGTAAAATAACAATCTGTGTGAGCAACCGTGAAGATTTGACTGCCGGTGAAACGGCGCTTAGTCAGGGCGCGGCCATTGCACACGGGATGAGTCTGACCAAGGATCTTGGGAATCTTGCACCCAATATTTGCACCCCCAGTTACCTGGCCGATCAAGCCAAGGAGCTTGCCAAGATTTATAAGCTCAAGGTGACCATTCTCGACAAGAAAGAAATGGAAAAACAGAAAATGGGCGCTTTGCTTGCTGTCGCGCGTGGCAGTCATCAACCACCCAAACTGATCGCCCTGGAATATCAGGGGGGCGGCAAGAAAGAAAAACCGGTTGTTCTGGTAGGCAAAGGTGTAACCTTCGACACGGGGGGAATTTCACTGAAACCCGCTGCCGAGATGGATGAAATGAAATTCGATATGAGCGGTGCGGCAAGCGTGTTGGGCACGATAAAAGCAATAGCCGAAATGAATCTTCCGATCAATGTGGTGGGCATTATTCCAGCCACGGAAAATATGCCGGGAGGCAGCGCGACAAAACCCGGAGATGTGGTTACCAGCATGTCCGGCCAGACGATTGAAGTGCTCAATACCGATGCAGAAGGGCGTTTGATACTGTGTGATGCGTTGACTTACGCGGAACGTTACGATCCAGAGGTCGTGATCGATATTGCCACACTGACAGGCGCCTGCGTCATTGCACTGGGTAATATCGCTACCGGCTTGATGAGCAACGATGAATCGCTGGCGCAGGAAGTGATCAAAGCCGGTGGGCAGTCCGCTGATCGTGTCTGGCAATTGCCGTTATGGGACGATTATCAGGAGTTGCTGAAAAGCAATTTTGCGGATATGGCGAATATCGGCGGTCGTGCGGGCGGCACGATTACAGCGGCATGCTTTCTGTCACGGTTTACCAAAAAATACCGATGGGCGCATCTCGATATTGCCGGTACGGCATGGAAATCCGGTAAGGAGAAAGGCTCAACCGGCAGACCGGTGCCTTTATTGACGCAGTTTTTGATCAACCGGGCCGCTGCAGTCGCTAAAGTATGATACATGTAGTTCGGAACAGCCTGAAATATGTTGTGCTGATGGGGCGTGATGACCGAAATCGTTTTTTATTCAGGGGCAGCTGACAAATTACACGTGGTGTGCCGGCTTTGTGCCAAGGCATTGACTCAAAATACGCGGGTAATGATTTATACGACCGATACGGCAACACTCGAAAAAATTGACAAGCTGCTCTGGGCCTACCAGCAGACCAGTTTCTTACCGCATTGTTCGATTGATGATGACGAGAAACTGGTCAAATCAACGCCCGTTATTCTCAGCAACCGGGTTTTTCCGGTACAAGACCGTACCGTGCTGATTAATCTTGATATTCAATGTCCACAAATGATTGAATCATTTGATCGCGTTATTGAAATCACGAGTGTGTCGCATGAAGATAAACGATCGGCCCGCGATCGCTACCGTTCTTACAAACAGGCAGGGTATGCGCTGCAGCATCATGATTTAACAGGACAGTGATCTTTTATGCACAGCGCTGACAAGTCTGAATTGGAGCTCGAGAATGAAAAGATTCTTGAAAAATTTAATTTCCTGATTGAAAAGTATCATCAACCTGACAGCGTGGTAAACGAAGTACATGGATTGATTGATATAGACAATATACCTGTATTGACCGAAACCGTCCGATTGCGATCAAGGAATGTGCAGCCGGAATTTGGCGAATTATCGCCATTGCGCTTGTTACTTGACGCTGCATTACATGATGCGCATATCGATTTGAATTACGCAGACCGTCAGGCGCTGGTGCAGGCATTGGAAAACCGCATTGTGGTGCAGGAAAAAGATACCTCATGAGAAGGCACGGTATTTCAATCTAAAGTATCGAAACAAACGTAAACGCGATCAAAACCATAAAGCATGGTTCGTAATTCGCTTGATCCCTTATAATGGCGGACTTTTGTGCGATATTTTTACAATTAAATAATTATCTTTTACATGGAACTTGCGAAAAGTTTTGATCCCAGGCAAATAGAGAACCGCTGGTATTCAGCTTGGGAAGCAGCCGGATATTTCCAACCCAAAAATACAGCAGTGATTGATACCGTTGGGGCTTATTGCATTATGCTGCCGCCGCCGAATGTGACGGGCACGTTGCATATGGGGCATGCTTTCCAGCATACGCTGATGGATGCCCTGACGCGTTATCATCGTATGAAAGGTGATAATACGCTGTGGCAGCCTGGTACCGATCATGCCGGCATCGCAACGCAAATCGTCGTTGAGCGTCAGCTGGATCAGCAAAATATCGATCGCCGTGAACTCGGACGGGAAGCGTTTCTCGAACGTGTGTGGCAGTGGAAAGAAGAATCGGGATCAACTATTACTCGCCAAATGCGGCGGCTGGGTACATCGTGTGATTGGACACGCGAGCGTTTTACAATGGATGCTGCGTTGTCGCGTGCGGTGACGGAAGTGTTTGTGCGTCTCTATCGCGAAGGATTGATTTATCGTGGCAAGCGGCTGGTGAATTGGGACCCGGTATTGCAGACCGCGGTTTCCGACCTGGAGGTGATTGCTACGGAGGAAAATGGATCATTATGGCATATCCGTTATCCGCTGGAACTGAGCGATGGCAGGGTTGCTGCGGATGAAGCGGTTGTTGTAGCCACAACGCGTCCGGAAACCATGCTCGGAGACGTTGCCGTTGCAGTGCATCCCGAGGATAAACGGTACCGGCATTTGATCGGGCGCCATGTCCGGCTTCCGCTATGTGAGCGTAGTATTCCGGTTATCGCGGATAGTTATGTGGATCCTGAATTCGGCACGGGGTGTGTCAAAATCACCCCGGCGCATGACTTTAATGATTATCAGATGGGACAGCGCCATCATCTTGTGCCGGTTAATATTTTTACGTTGGATGGGAGAATCAATGACCTTGCGCCAATGGAATACCAGGGGATGGATCGCTTTGATGCCAGGAAAAAAATCATTGCCGATCTTGAAACACAAGACTATCTGGTTGAAACCAAGCCCCATAAATTGATGGCGCCGCGCGGTGATCGAACCAACACGATTATCGAGCCGATGCTGACTGATCAATGGTATGTGTCGATGGAGGGCATGGCAAAGCGGGGACTTGAAGCGGTGGCTGATGGACAGGTTAAATTTACACCGGAAAACTGGGCGTATGTTTACAATCAGTGGCTGGAAAATATCCAGGATTGGTGTATTTCACGGCAATTGTGGTGGGGGCATCGTATTCCGGCCTGGTACGATGAGGATGGCAATATCACTGTTGCGCATAGTCTCGAAGAAGCCCGGCAGCTTTCAGGCAAGACCAATCTGCGTCAGGACGAGGATGTGCTGGATACCTGGTTTTCTTCAGCATTGTGGCCGTTTTCGACACTGGGCTGGCCGGATGAGACTGCCGAACTGAAAACGTTTCTGCCGACATCGGTTTTAATTACCGGTTTTGATATTATTTTCTTCTGGGTCGCGCGTATGGTGATGATGTCGCTGCATTTCACCGGTAAGGTGCCATTTTGTGAGGTCTATATCACCGGTTTGATTCGTGATGCGGAAGGTCAGAAAATGAGCAAATCCAAAGGTAATGTGCTCGATCCTCTGGATCTGATTGACGGTATCTCTCTGGATGCATTGATCGTCAAACGTACCACGGGACTCATGAACCCCAAACAGGCGGAATCAATCGAGAAAACGACCCGTAAGCATTTCCCGAATGGCATACCGGCCTTTGGCACGGATGCGCTGCGTTTTACTTTCGCCAGCCTGGCATCGCACGGGCGTGATATCAAGTTTGATCTGCAGCGTTGTGAAGGTTATCGCAATTTCTGTAACAAATTATGGAATGCGACGCGTTATGTGCTGATGAATTGCGAAGGACAGGATACCGGGTTGGATGCAAGTCTGCCGTGTGTTTATTCGGATACGGATCAATGGATGATCAGCCGGTTGCAGCAAGTCGAAAGTGCGGTTGCGCAGGATTTTGCGAATTATCGTTTTGATTTGGTGGCCCGTGAGATTTATGAGCTGGTCTGGGATGAATATTGCGACTGGTATGTTGAATTGGCCAAGGTGCAACTCAACAATCCGGATGAATCGATACAACGCGCAACACGTAGAACGCTGGTACGCGTATTGGAAGCCATGTTACGTCTTGCACATCCGGTTATTCCTTTTATCACCGAAGAACTCTGGCAGAAGATTGCGCCTTTGGCCGGAAAATCCGGTGACAGTATTATGTGCCAAGCTTATCCTGTAGCGGATGACACCCAAATAAACCCGCAGGCGATAGAATACATCCGTTTGCTTAAAGCAATGGTGAATGCCTGCCGGACGTTGCGCGGCGAAATGAATCTGTCACCTGCGCAAAAAGTGCCATTGCTGGCAGCGGGTGATCAACGCATACTGACTGCTTTTTCTCCCTATCTGTTGTCTTTGGTCAAGTTGTCTGAGATTGAAATCTTAACGGATGGATTGCCTGATGTGGATGCGCCGGTATCCATTGTGGATGATTTCAAGCTGATGCTTCGTGTCGAGATTGATGTCGAAGCGGAACGAGACCGTTTGAATAAGGAAATTACCCGCGTGACGGGTGAAATCGCTAAAGCTGAGCACAAATTGTCCAATCCGAGTTTTGTTGAACGTGCGCCGGCAAATGTAGTTGAACAGGAGAAAGAACGTTTGATAGCCTTTAATTTGCGGCTCAGCGGTTTGAATGAGCAGTTGAAGAAATTTGGTTAGGGTAGGCGTGCAAGACTTGTATCGTGTTTGTTAAACCGCCGAACAGATATTGAAATTACAAATTGCAGAAGGTCAGTTCGAAAGTGACATCTTTCTCGTAAACTTTTACGCGCTGACCGGATTGCGACGGTATAAAACGGATATTTAACGCGTACTTGTTTGCACTGATTTCCGGAACGCAGGGAAAATCCTCACTGACACTGACGCGCAGCATATGCGCGGTATAGTCCGCGCTCGGTTGTTGGAAAATACCATGGTGAGCGACACAGTGCGTTGTTTTACCGCTGCTTCTGAGCAAGTAAAGCACAATGCCGAACGCATTGCGTATGGGCAGTAACGGTGCCAGCCATTCGTTAAAGTCTTTACGGCGCAAAGCTGGATCCAGATTCAACCAGTAGTGATACGAAGGCAGATCGAATTCGCAAACGCCGCCGGGAATGCTGGTGCGCTGCTTGATGGTCATGAGCCATTCGTGATCGCGTAGATGCTCGCCTACTTTTCCCGAAATTTCCAGCATGGAACGGAAGGTTGTCTGTATGTTCTGAAGCACATTTTCCAGCGCTGTTTCGGAAATATTCGGATTCTTGCGCATTCCTTCGAGAATCTGTTTCTGACGCTCCAGCTCCTGGAGTAAGTCGGATTTGATATCGGCGCGTGTGGTGATTTCCAGAACTTCAAAAAGCGTCATTAATGAAGCATGATGCTGCATTGGAGAATCTTTGGCTGAAAAGAAATCTATTCTTTTGAATAGATCTTCGAGTCTTAACAGCGTGCGGATACGCTCATTGAGGGGATGTTCGTAACAGATCACGATGGATTCTTTTCTCAGTATAAAAATACCGAATCTTGCCTTATGCAGAGAAAATATACAAATGAAAATTTCTGCCGGATCTCTGTATTTTACGGAATAGTTTTTGACGAAAACCGGGAATTGATCGAACCGGCGAGCGGCTGTTTATGGTATCGGAGCGTGAAACGAAGGTCAGTGAAACAATTAAAAATGAACTAAACGGAAATGCTGTCAGCCGGGCGTCAGGAAACCGGCTGACAAGTGATATTCTGGCATCAATTCAGAAAGGCTTCTTTGACCTTTTCTTCCATCGGTGGACGCATGCCGGCTTTGCGGCCCTCGGCCAAAGCTTCTTCGGAGTCGGTGCCTTTGCTGATGAGATAACTTGCCCAGATCGCACCTGCGCGGTTACCTGATCCACAGTGGACTAAAACCGGTTTAGGTAATTGTTCAATGGCTTTGGTGAATGCCTCCAGGTGATCTTGTCCGATATTGGCAACGGTCATTGGAATATTGACGTAAATCATTCCGGCTGCTTCCACCAGTGCTTTTTCTTCACGCGTGCCTTCATTAGCAGTGCGCATATCAATGACGGTTCTAAAACCATGTGCGGCCAGCAGTGGCGCGCCGCCATCGCCGATCAACCCGGATGTGGCAATTTGTGGTGCAGCGCGATTATAGTTTTGAACCGTACTAACTTGATGCCCGAATGGAATTCGATCCGCAAATGATAAACCTGAAAATAATGTGAGTAACGTGACGAATGTTGTGACAAAACGTTTCATAATAAGCCTCATTCTCGAAATAGTGCAGTAATTATTGTATCCATCGGCATGGATGATAAGGCAAAATCCTTTATGTTTGTAGTATTTTGGTTGACATCCACGAATGGATCCGGCCATTGGCGTATTTTATGCTTTATCTTCTCAGCGTTTTTTGATTGCATAATAGTGATCTTTGCCGGAGCGGATTCAGAATAGTTGATCTTTCAGGTTTTGAGAGGTACCGCCGAAATCATGGGTATATTCGTTTAACATGGGTGGCAGTTGTTCACGGAAAAAATACTCTGTTATGCCATTTGATGTTACTCTCAGACCGGTATTCGGATCGATTCTTTCGACCAGAATGCCTTCCGGCGGCGTATATTTCGCAATGGGCACGTCTTTTAAAGCGGCGCTCATATATTGCATCCAGATCGGAAGGGCAATGCGTCCTCCGGTTTCATTCGTGCCTAATGATTGAGGTTCATCATAGCCGATCCAGGCAACTGCGACCAGATCTTTTTGAAAACCACAAAACCACGCGTCGATAAAATTGCTGGTTGTGCCCGTTTTCCCGGCAAGATCACTTCTGCCCAGCTGTTTTGCGCGCACAGCGGTGCCGTAGTTGATGACGTCTTGCATCATGCTCGTCATAATGAAGGCATTGCGTGGGTCGATGACGCGGGGTGCGCCGTTGGATGGGGTTTGCGGGCGAGCTACTTCGAGAACATTATTGCCTTGCTCGTCTTCAATACGTTTGATGAAATGCGGTTGGATACGGTAACCTTGGTTGGCAAAAACGGCATAGCCTGACGCCATTTGCAGTGGCGTTACCGAACCGGATCCCAGGGCCATAGGAAGATATGGCGGGTGTTTGTCCGCATCGAATCCGAAGCGGGTAATATAATCTCGTGCATATTGTAAATCGATGGCTTGTAAGATCCGTATCGACGCCAGATTTTTGGATTTGGCAAGCGCTTCACGCATGCGCATCGGTCCTCCATATTTACCGTCAAAATTTTTCGGCTCCCATGATTTACTGCCTGTTTGCGCCGCACTGAAAGAAAGCGGGGCGTCATTAACAATCGTTGCGGCTGTGAATCCTTTCTCAAGTGACGCGGAATAAATGAATGGCTTGAAACTGGAGCCCGGTTGCCGCCAAGCTTGGGTAACATGATTGAATTGGTTGAGATAGAAATCGAAACCACCCACTAACGCCCGCACGGCACCGTCATGCGGATCAAGAGAAACCAGAGCGGCTTCGACTTTAGGCAGTTGTGTGACATGCCATTTCTTTTCGGCATCCTGCTGAATATAGATGATGGCGCCTGGGCTGATGTATCGTTTATCCGTATGTTTTTTCTCACTAAGGAATTTCTCGACGAATTTCAGTCCATCGGCCTTAAGCTGAAGAAGCTGGCCACCTTTTGCATAAACTTGTATTTCCTTGTTTTTTACTGCGAGAACAACGGCAGGTATGATATCTCCGCTGTCGCTGGCGTCTTCGAGTGCTTCGTCGATCGCTTTCTCGGTGTCAGCACCGTATTGCATCGGATCGATATAACCAACCGGCCCGCGGTAGCCTCTTCGTCTGTCATATTCCAGCACATGGGTGCGTAATGACTGGTATGCGGCTGTCTGGTCGCGTTTTCTGATGGTGGTATAGACTCTGATGCCCCGGCTATAGGTTTCTTCCTGCAGGCGATCGTAAATGGCCTGCCTTGCCATTTCAGCGACATAATCTGCGGGCATGGCAAATTCCCGGGCTCGTTTTACGACTGGAACAGGCTGTTTTTCTAATTGCTGGTATTCCTGCTCGGAAATATGGTTGAGTTTCAATAATCTTCCCAGAACATAGATCTGCCTTGTTTTTGCACGCTTGGGATTAACAACGGGATTGAAACTTGAAGGTGCCTTGGGGAGACCGGCGAGCATTGCGGCTTCCGCCATAGTGATATCCTGCAGCAATTTGCCAAAGTATGTTTGAGCTGCGGCCGCAAAGCCATAACTGCGCTGGCCGAGATATATTTGATTGACGTAGAGCTCCAGTATCTTGTCTTTGGATAAGTTGCGTTCAATTTTAAATGCGAGCAAAGCTTCGCTGAATTTTCTCGTCAGGGTTTTTTCTCGCGTCAGGAAAAAATTTCTGGCTACCTGCATGGTAATAGTACTTGCACCCTGGCGTACACCACCGGCAACAAAATTAGAATAGGCAGCACGCAGTACGCCTAAATAATCAACACCGCTGTGTTCATAAAAACGGTCGTCTTCGGCAGCCAGTATGGCCTGCTTAAGATGCTCGGGCACTTCCTGAATAGTAACCAGATTGCGCCGCTCGGCGCCAAACTCACCGATCAATAATCCTTCATCACTATATATACGTAAAGGTATTTTGGGGCGATAGTCAGTAAGCGCTTGAAGTGATGGCAATGAAGAATAGGTCACCAATGCGGCAAAAATAAGCATCAATAAACCGATTGCGCTTGTACCAACCACAAAAATAAAAAAGTAATAAAGCCAGCGAGTGATCATGGAAAGCGATTAGAAAGTTAGTGAAATTTTAGTTAAGAAAGTTGGGGGGTATATATCCCTTTTTTCCATAAATCATATTTTCTTAAGTCTGTCAAAATTGCATCAGACTGTTAGTTGCAAGCAAAAACGTAAACATGCCAGTGCGTTTCATACATTTTAAGCTGTTTTGTTAATTAACATTTTTATGAGTATCGCCTCAAATAAAACAATGTTCAAGGGAAAATTTGATATCAATCTTGACTTCATGGAAATAAAATCTCCGTCGCTGATAGGTGTTGATATCAGTTCTTCTTCGGTAAAAATGGTTGAATTATCCAAGGTTGGCAAGGGAAAAGGAAGTTTTCGTGTTGAACGCTATGTTATTGAGCCACTGGCAATCAATGCGATGCAAGATGGCAGTATCGTTGATCTGGAGTCGGTAGGCGAAAGCATAAAACATGGTTGGAAACGGTTGGGTTCCAGGTGTAAGAATATTGCATTGGCGCTGCCTTCGTCGGATGTGATCACCAAGAAAATTATCGTGCCAGCAGGACAGCGCGAGGAAGATCTTGAGTTTCAGGTGGAGACTGAAGCCAGTCAGTATATTCCTTTTGTACTGAATGAAGTTAATCTGGATTTTCAAGTACTGAAACCGTTACCTAAAAATCCTGATGAAGTGGAAGTATTGATAGCGGCGTCACGTAAAGAAAAGGTGGAAGATCGTGTAGCGGCTGCTTTAATGGCAGGACTGAGAACGGTCGTGATGGATGTTGAGCCTTATGCCGCACAGGCTGCTTTTGAATTGATAAAAAACCAGTTGCCTGAGAGCGGTGATCATCAGATTGTAGTGCTTATCGATATTGGCGCAACGGTTATGAAAACCAATGTGTTTCATAGCGGTGAATCAGTATATATGCGCGATCAGCCTTTTGGCGGTGATCAATTGACACAGGAGATACATAACCAATTTAATCTATCTCTGGAAGATTCAGAAAAAGCTAAGCGAAATGGTGGTTTGCCGGAAAACTATAAGACAGATGTTTTAAATCCATTCTGTGAAACACTGGCAATTGAAGTCATGCGTGCCATTCAGTTTTTTTATACTTCTACGCAATATACTGAAATCAACTACATTCTTATTGCGGGTGGTTGTGCTGCAATTCCAGGGCTTGATGACATTATTGCCGCACGTACTCAGGTAAGTACGCTAGTGGTTAACCCATTTCTAAACATGGGTCTATCAGGCCGTATTACGTCGAGGCAAATCAATGCAGATGCGCCTTCTCTTTTAATCGCATGCGGTTTGGCTATGCGAAGCTTTGATCCATCATGATTCGAATTAATCTACTTCCACATCGGGAATTAAAACGTAAGGCCCGGCAACAGCAGGTTGCAATTTCGGTAGGTGTTGTTTTTGCGGTAGGTTTGCTCATTATCTGGGCGGGGTGCGATGTTATCGCCGGGAAGATAGATACGCAAAATGGCCGTAATCAATTTCTGAATAGCCATATCACCATTCTGGATCAGCAGATTGCTGAAATCAGAGACATCAAAAATCAAACTCAGGAATTGTTATCACGCAAAGACGTCGTTGAAACATTGCAGGGAAATCGTGCCGAAGTGGTTCATTTGCTGGATCAACTTGTCAGGCAACTGCCTGACGGTGTTTATCTTAGAAGCATTAAGCAAAACGGTCAGAATGTCAATTTGAATGGCTATGCGCAATCCAATGCGTGGGTGTCGACATTGATGAAAAACCTGGAATCATCACAGTGGTTGGGAACGCCTGTACTCATAGAGATTAAAGCGGTGAATGTGAACAATATTCGCCAGAATGAGTTTAATCTGAATGTCAAATTGAAATCATCGAGAAGGGATATTGAAGAATCCTATGTACTTTAAGAGTTATTTTCTATGAATTTAATCGAGGAACTACGATATTTAGATCCCAACGATCCGGGAAAATGGCCGATACAGATTGTGGCGGTAGCATTGTTGCTGTTGTTCGTCGCGATTGTGGCCGGTGGCTATTACTTTGTCTGGAATGACCAATTAATTCGTCTTGAGAATGTGCAGGCTGAAGAACAGACTTTAAAGGATACTTATCTGGTTAAAAAAAGAAGTGCTGTAAATCTGCCGATGCTGAAACAGCAATTGCAGGACATCGAGGAATCGTTAAGTGTGCTATTAAAGCAACTGCCGAATAAATCGGAAATGGAAGCTTTGTTAGTCGATATTAATCAGGCAGGTCTGGGCCGTGGACTGCAGTTCGAACTTTTCAAACCTGCTGAAAATGAAACAATCAATGAATTTTATGCGGAGCTGCCTGTAACGATCAGAGTAACTGGAAAGTACCATGATATTGGTGCATTTGTCAGTGATATTGCGAAATTGTCACGTATCGTGACGTTGAATAATGTCAGCATTGTACCGGGGAGCGATGATTTACTGGTCTTTGATGCTGTTGCAAAAACGTTTCGTTACTTAGATGAGACTGAAGTGGCGAACCATGGAGGGCAAGTTCGATGACAGTGAATTGTCGGATTATGTTGTTAATGGTTACAACATTATTCATCGCTTGCGAGCATAGCAGCAGCTATAGCGATTTAGAAGCGTTTATCAGTACAGCTGGCGACGGATTGACCGGACATGTTGATCCTCTTCCCGAAGTGAAGCCATACGAATCATTTACATATGCTGCGTTTGATATTCCAAATCCGTTTGTACCTAGAAAAAATGAGCAAGCGCATCATGTAAGCAGTGAATTACAGCCTGATTTGAATCGACGCAAGGAATTTTTAGAAAGCTATCCGTTGGAAAGTCTCCAGATGGTTGGTTCTTTAGAACGGGACAAAGCTTTTTTCGCGGTTATTAAGTCACCAGAAGGCACTTTGTACCGAGTCGCTGTAGGTAATTACCTAGGGCAGGATTTCGGTCAGATCCGTCAAATTTCGGAATCAGAAGTCAAGCTTCGGGAAATAATTCAAGACGGTGTCAATGAATGGACGGAGCGAATCAGTACACTTATGCTGAAAGATTAGGAGTTAAACAATGAAATTACCGTTACTCAAGAATTCTATCTTATGGTCATGGTATCTAGCACTACCGTTTCTAATGGTCGGGGCGGTTTGTGCAGAATTTGATTTCGAAGTGGAAAAAAGACGGTTCAATAATCTGAAAGCAATTGATATATCGACCACGCAGAATGGTCAGGTCGTTGCCAAACTGACCTTGGAAGAAATGCCGGAAACTGCACCGATCGGTGTTGCACTGAGTAACCCAAACAGAATATATTTCGATTTCTATAATGTATCCAATGGCTTGGAAAAGAATTTCTATGAGATCGATGAAGGTGATCTGCACAGTATCAATATTGTACAAGTTGGCGACCGGACACGTCTGGTATTGAATCTATCCAGATTGATGCATCATGATGTTCAAATTCAAGACAAATCTCTTTTGGTCATACTGAATATTGTTTCTGATCGTCATCAGAGAGAAAGTTCTGTGGCCAAATTCACTCAGAGTGCAACGGAAAAAGCATTGAACAGCATGCTGGATGTGGATTTTAGACGCGGGGAGACGGGTGAGGGGCGGGTTATTGTCGATTTAATGCATCCTGGAACAGGTATTGATGTCCGTAAATTGGGTGAAAATCTGGTGGTGGAATTTGTGGATACCTACTTACCGCGTAATTTGGAAAGGCGATTGGATGTTATCGATTTCGGAACGCCTGTAAAAATTATTGGCGCTACCACGCAAGGTGATAATGTCCGGATGGTGATTGAACCTGTTGGGCGATGGGAGCATTCTGCACGTCAGATGGGGAATCAGTTTGTACTGGAAGTTCGGCCGTTGACCGAAAATGAAGATGAGATTGCACGGCGCAGGCGTGAGAATGGTGGCTATGTCGGTGAAAAGTTGTCACTCAATTTTCAGAACGTAGAGATTCGTGCAGTATTGCAGGTTATCGCAGATTTTACCAACCTGAACATTATCGCCAGTGATTCCGTCGGTGGTAATCTGACATTGCGTCTGCGGGACGTACCCTGGGATCAGGCGCTCGATATTGTGTTGCAATCCAATGGCTTGGCTAAACGGCAAACCGGTAACGTTATTTTTGTCGCACCGAGCAAGGAACTGGCGGATAGAGAGTTGTTGGATCTTGAGGCAAGACAGCAGATTACGGAATTGGAGCCATTAACGACAGAAACCTTTCAGCTCAATCATCGCCGGGTAAATTCAATATCATTTGAGGGCATGTTGAGTAATCGCGGTGCGATCAATCTCGATGAAATCAGTAATACACTAACGGTTACCGATATTCCGATCAAAATTGCTGAAATCAGAAAACGTGTCAAACGGCTCGATGTGTTTGAAAGGCAGGTGATGATCGAGGCGCGGATCGTAGAGGCGACAGATACATTCAGCCGTAATCTCGGCGCACGTTTTGGGGTTAAGGATACATCCAATTTGGGAAGTCACCGCTTGGGTGTATCGGGTAATGTAGTCGATTCAAGTAATTTGGTCATTGGTCAACAAGTACCTGCGGGTGAAAATCTGAATGTAAACCTTCCCGCCGCAGCGGCGGCAGCAGTTGGCGGGCCTGCTACGTTAGGCTTAAGTCTGCTGAAGATCAATGATGGCCGTTTGATTAATCTGGAACTGTCTGCTTTGGAAACGGATACTAAAGGCAGAGTCATTGCGAGTCCGCGTGTAGTGACCGCGCATGGTGTGGAAGCAATTATTGAACAAGGTGACCGCGTGCCTTTCCAGCAGGCGACAAGCAGTGGAGCGACGAGTGTCCGGTTTGTCGATGCTACACTGAGTCTGAAAGTCAGACCATTGATTACCTATGATAATCAGATCGATATGGAGCTCAGCGTTAATCAGGATAAGATTGGCCAAAGTGTGAATGCCTTCCTACCGCCGGCAATCAATACCAAACAGGTAACCACCAAAGTGCTGGTGGAAAATGGCGGAACGGTCGTGATTGGCGGTATTTTTGAGCGTAACGAGGCCAATGTGGTCAATAAAGTGCCATTGCTCGGCGATATACCCTATGTCGGCCATGTTTTCAGAAATACCGCGAAACGTGACGATAAGCGTGAATTGCTGGTCTTTGTAACACCGCGTATCCTGAACGAGAACCTGAATTTGCAGTAACGGTTTTGACAATCTATATCCCAGCCTGAAATCCGTTCTGCCGCCACGCTTCGTACGCGATGATGGCAACAGTATTGGATAAATTCAGGCTGCGGCTGGCTGGAACCATGGGTACACGGATATGCCGTTGTGTTTCAATACTGTCCAGAATTTCCTGTGATAATCCTCTGGTTTCTGATCCGAATATGAAAGCATCGCCATCCTTAAAATGGATACTGTCATAACGTGTTTTTCCTTTCGTAGTGACAGCGAATAAGCGGCACCCTCCGAGTTCAAAGATGCAACTGGGCCAATTTTCATGAGTTCTGATGGCTGCTAATGCATGATAATCGAGTCCGGCTCTTAACAATTGTCGGTCATTCAGAATAAATCCGAATGGTTTTACCAGATGTAATTGGGTGCCGGTATTGGCGCACAAACGGATAATGTTACCTGTGTTTTGAGGAATCTCAGGTTGATAAAGAATAATATGAAACATGATGACAAGGTACTTGCTGGTTGGATGGCATTAAAAATTCGAATCTAATTCTGTTTTAAGCTGATCGATTTGGGCGCGCGCGATCACCCAATTGGATACTGTTGCTGCGCCTTTAATGCGCAGTTGATGTGCCAATGCATTCAATGTGGCGCCGGTTGTCATTACATCGTCGATGATGACTATGTGCCGTCCCGATAAATCTAACGTACAACTGAAAGCATTACGTACATTCTTCTGGCGCAGTTTCCAGGGCAACTCGGTTTGCGGCGGTGTATTACGGGTGCGCTTGCAGCCCTCGGGAATGATTTCAATTTTCAATGCGCGGGCGACATAACGCGCGATTTCGAGCGCCTGATTGAAACCTCTTTCCCGCAATCGTCTGGGATGCAAGGGCATGGGTATGATCAGATCAGGTTTATGTGCGATTTCTATGTGGCGTAATTTTTCGATGAGCAATTTTGCCAGAATGGGTGCGATTGCCAGCCGTGCCTGATATTTCAATGCATGTATCAGCGCATCAACGGGGAATGTGTAGGTTAGCGCGGCAATTGTGGTGTCGTAGGCCGGTGGTTTTGCCAGGCATGCGCCGCATATCTGTAACGGGTGCGCCAGGACCTGACTGGATGCAAATGCGCTTAAACAGACCGGACAATGGCGGACAGGAATTGCCGGCAAATGCTTGAAACAGGCATCACAAAAATCCTGCGTGGCCATTGCATCGCATAAAATACAGTTTTTATAGAAAAAAGCATTCACTTGTCGATACGGTGCTAAAAATTTTTCCTGGTTAAAATTGACAATGGCACTTGAATCCGTAATCATCACCTACAATTCACACGTTGAAAACCAAACAGGGTGTCAAATCTATTCATAGGAAGTCATATGCGCTGCAATTCACTTACTGCAGATCCAACAGATCATTTGAAAAATGCCGACAGTATAGCCCAACCGGCAGACAAGTCCGTCAGATGGCGTATACCCGAGATACAGTTATTACTCGATATGCCGTTTAATGACCTCGTTTTTCAGGCGCAGCAGGTGCATCGTCAGTTTCACGATGCCAATACTGTGCAATTGTCCACACTGATTTCGGTTAAAACCGGTGGCTGTTCGGAAGATTGCGGATATTGTCCGCAGGCGGCGCGTTATCATACCGGTGTCGAGAATCAGGAGATGTTGCCTATTGAAGATGTGGTCGCTGCAGCAGCGGCGGCAAAAGCACAGGGTGCTACGCGGTTCTGCATGGGCGCGGCATGGCGCGGCCCCAAGCAGCGGGATATCGAAAAAGTCACCGCAATGATCGGCGCCGTTAAAAGCCTGGGGATGGAAACCTGTGCGACACTGGGTATGTTAAAACCAGGACAAGCGAAACAGCTGGGTGATGCCGGGCTGGATTACTATAATCATAATCTGGATACTTCACCCGACTATTACAGTGAAATCATCACAACACGGCAGTATCAGGATCGGCTGAATACCCTGCAGGAAGTACGTAACGCCGGAATCAATGTCTGTTGCGGCGGGATCGTCGGCATGGGGGAAACACGCGAAGCGCGCGCGGGATTGATCGCGCAGCTGGCCAATTTGGATCCTTATCCTGAGTCGGTGCCCATTAATTATCTGGTGCAGGTGGAGGGAACACCGCTTTATGGCACTGCGAAACTCGATCCGTTTGAATTTGTGCGTACCATAGCCGCAGCGCGGATAACCATGCCGAAAGCCATGGTGCGTTTATCCGCCGGCAGGCGTGAAATGTCTCAAGCGGTGCAGGCTTTATGTTTCCTGGCGGGTGCCAATTCCATCTTTTATGGTGACAAGTTGTTGACTACCGGCAACCCGGAAGCGCAGCGGGACCAGACCTTATTGGATAAGCTGGGTATGCAATCACTGTAAGAACCTGTTCAAGATCTCACTGAAGGGCGCATTGCGGCGTTAAAATCGAACTCAAAATGCTCACATACTTGAAGTATGCTCCGCTTTTTTGTTCAATTTTGCCTTGCACTACGCCCCTTGATCGAGATTTTGAACAAGTTCTAACATTCTCTGATTTGCGTTTAAGCAGAAATGCATGTTTTCCGATCTGACTGAGCGCCTGCATATTCGGGAGCAGCAGGGCCTGAAACGTCATCGTGCTGTTACGGAGGGCCCTCAGTCGACGCATGTTGTGATTGATGGTCGCGCCTATCTCTCGTTTTGCAGCAATGATTACCTGGGGTTGGCCAATCATCCCGAACTGATTCAGGCAGCCTGCCAGGGTGCGCAACACTATGGCGTCGGCGCAGGAGCATCGCACCTGATTAATGGACACAGTGTGGCGCATCACACGCTGGAGCGGGCACTGGCAAAATTCATCGGTTTTCCGGCAGCACTACTCTTTTCTACGGGTTATATGGCCAACATGGGCGTTATCACAGCACTGGCCGGAAGAAACGATGTCATTTTTGCGGATAAATTGAATCATGCCTCACTGAATGAAGCCGCGCTGCTTTCAAGAGCGAAGCTAATTCGTTATCCGCACTGCGATACAGTTGCATTGGAACGGCGTTTGGCCGCATCCGGCTCTGGGGGAAAATTGGTGATTACCGATGCAGTATTTAGTATGGATGGTGATATTGCACCCATCCGGGCATTGATCAGATTATGCGAACAATACGATGCCATGCTGCTTCTCGACGATGCGCATGGATTCGGTGTGTTGGGCGGTAAGGGGCGCGGCACATTGTTTTCTCCGGCAGCGGAAACGCGGCATTCTCCACGGGTTATTTATATGGCGACACTGGGTAAAGCCGCGGGTGTTTTTGGTGCATTTGTCGCAGCCGCGGATGAAGTGATCGAAACATTGATACAAACCGCAAAGAGCTATATTTACACCACAGCCAGCCCGCCATTATTGGCGCATACACTGTTAAAAAGTTTGGAGCGGATTGAAAACGATGACTGGCGGCGGGAGAAATTGCATGGGCTTATCGAATTACTAAAAGCAAAGCTGCAGCCATTGAAATGGCGATTAATGCCGTCAGACACGCCTATTCAGCCTTTAGTAATCGGGGAAGCACGGGAAGCGGTGCATGTAAGCAATGCCCTGAAAGAAAAAGGTATTCTGGTTCCTGCGATTCGCCAACCGACTGTGCCGCGGGGCACTGCGCGGCTACGCATTTCACTGTCTGCAGCGCATGAGGAAGCGGATATCCTGCGTTTAGCCGATGCATTGCATGAAATAGCAGCCGGTGACGATGTGTATGGCTAAACAGGCGATCCATTGTGAAACGCTGGGCAGCGGGCCTGACTTGGTTCTGCTGCATGGCTGGGCGATGCATGGTGGTGTGTGGCAGGGGGTTCGTGATCAGCTGGCCATGCGTTATCGCGTGCATTTATTTGATCTGCCCGGACACGGGCTCAGTCCGGCGCATGACCCCGGCGATTTCAACCATGTGGTTGAAATTATCCATGAGTACCTGCCGGATGATTGCATGGTCTGTGGCTGGTCGCTCGGTGGCCAGATCGCGATGCAGCTTGCAGTGAATGATCCGGGGCGTGTCAAGAAACTGGTATTGGTAGCAACTACACCTTGTTTTGTACAACGGCAGGACTGGCCCTGGGGAATGGAGCGTCGGTTCCTGCAGCTGTTTTTGGAAAACCTGCATTTGAATTACAAAACGACCATCAATCGTTTTCTGACCTTGCAAATCAATGGGGAACAGCATTTGACACATACTTTGGCACAATTGCGCGAATATTTTTTTGAGCGCGAGCGGCCCGATTACGTTGCGTTGCAGAAAGGGCTTGCGATTTTGCAAACCAATGACATGCGTAACAAGTTGCGCGACATTGAACAACCCGTATTGTTGTTGCATGGTGATCATGATGTGATTACACATCCATCTGCCGCGCAATGGATGGTACAGCAGTTGAAAAATGCCAGGCTCGTCATGTTTCCGCATTGTGGTCATGCGCCTTTTTTGTCCAATCCCGAACAATTCATAACCTGCATTGATGCCTTCTGATTTTATTCTTGACAAGCGCCAAGTGCGCAATGCGTTCGAAAAAGCGGCGATCAGCTATGATCAGTCTGCGGTATTGCAGCGCGAAGTCAGCAACCGTATGTTTGAACGGCTGGAATTGATCAAGTATATGCCGGGCAGGATACTCGACGCTGGTTGCGGTACCGGCTACGGCAGTCGCAAACTGGCCGGGCGCTATCCTGACAGTCAACTACTGGCTGCTGATATTGCAGTGGGGATGCTGCAGCAGTCGCGGCTTCAGGATGAACAGCAGCAGGGTGGTGGTCTGCGGTTCTGGCCATTCCGAAAGAAAAGTGGGATGCAGTATGTCTGTGTCGACATTGAACAACTTCCGTTCAAGGATGAGAGTATCGACATGGTCTGGTCCAATCTGACATTGCAATGGTGTAGTGACCTGGAGCGCACTTTCCGGGAAATTAATCGTGTTCTGACCACGGACGGTCTCCTGATGTTCAGCACACTGGGTCCCGACACTTTAAAGGAGCTCAGGCACGCCTTTGCGCAGGTGGATCAGTATGCGCATGTTAACCGGTTCATCGACATGCATGACATCGGTGATCTGCTTGTGCATAATCGTTTTGCGACGCCGGTTATGGATATGGAATATATCACGCTGACTTACGACGATGTGCGCAGCGTCATGCATGATTTGAAGGCTATCGGTGCGCACACTGTGGTGCAGGGCAGGCACGCGGGATTGACCGGGAAGACAAAATGGCAGAAGGTGATTGCGTACTATGAAGCCATGCGTACGAACGGAAAACTGCCCGCAACGTTTGAAGTTGTCTATGGGCATGCTTGGAAACTGCCGCCTAAGCAGACGGTGGTGACACCTGAAATCCGCAGGCAAATCCTGATGGAATAACGATGCGATGTCCGCAGGTTTTTTTGTAACGGGTACCGATACCGGTATCGGCAAAACGTACGTCAGCTGCTTATTGTTACAAGCGCTGGTTGCCCGGCATAAATCGGCTGTGGGTATGAAACCGATTGCCGCCGGCAGTGAGCATGGTCAATGGCAGGATGTGGAATTACTGCGTGCCGCGGGTAATGTTGAGGTTCCACGGGATTATCTGAATCCGTATGCGCTGCAAATGCCCATTGCTCCCCATATTGCCGCCGGACAGGAAGGTGTAACGATAGAGATAGCGCATATCGAACAGTGCTACGATCGTTTGGCAAGAAATGCCGATGTGGTTGTCGTCGAGGGGATAGGCGGGTTTCTGGTGCCGATCAATACGGATGAAACAACCGCCGATCTGGCGCGGGCACTCAATCTGTCGGTGCTACTGGTTGTCGGTATGCGGTTGGGGTGCATCAGTCACGCACTGCTGACGGTGCAGGCAATTCAACAGACTGGATTACGCCTTGCCGGCTGGGTGGCTAATTGTATTGATCCCGACATGCTGGCGCTAGAAGAGAATATTACTACCTTGCAGCAGAGAATCGACGCGCCGTTGCTGGGCAAGGTGCCATTTTCCGGAAACTCCGATTTAACACAACAGGTGCAGTGTATTGATGCTGAGAAACTGATTCAGATGATCGGGCAAGGGGATTGATGCGCTTGTTCGTAATGCAATGACAGGTTGCGGATGGCTTCTGCATTCGTCCAGGAAAAAACCTTCTCGGCGGCCTGTTGCCAAGGCAGCCAGAGATACGCGAGATGTTCTTCCGGTGCGATTGTGACAGGCCGTGGTTCAGGTAGGCACAGACTGAAAACATGCTCTGTATTGTGTGTAACACCTGGCGCGTATCGCCAGCGCCATTCTTCGAAAATCTCATACTGATTTTCCATTTCCCAATCCGAAAGTGAGGATAGCGGATAAACTGCCGGATTCAGTCCGGTTTCTTCACCAATTTCACGGATCGCGGTTTCCTGCAATGTTTCCCCAGCATTCTGGCTGCCGGTAATCGATTGCCAGTAACCGGGATGGTCCGCACGTTCGAGCAGCAAGACTTGTAGGTCCGGTGTGTGTATCACGATCAGAACGGATACGGGCACTTTATACATGGTAACAGTCCGGTTCATTAAAGCCTTAGTTCTTGGATGGTTCCGTTTTACGCAGCCGGATATTCAACTCTTTGAGTTGTTTTTCTTCAACCGTGCTTGGTGCGTGTGTCAGCAGACACTGAGCGCGCTGTGTTTTAGGAAATGCGATGACGTCACGGATTGATTCTGAGCCGGTCATCAGCGTGACGATACGATCCAGCCCAAAGGCAATGCCGCCATGCGGCGGAGCGCCGTATTGTAATGCTTCGAGCAGAAAGCTGAATTTCTCCCGGGCTTCTTCCTCGGAGATATTGAGCGCTTTGAAAACTTTCGATTGCACATCCTGACGATGGATACGCACTGAGCCACCGCCGATTTCGGAACCATTGAGTACCATATCATAAGCTTTTGACAATGCCGCGCCGGGATTGGTGACCAGAAGATCTTCATGACCGTCGGCCGGGGAGGTAAACGGATGATGCAATGCCTGCCAGCGGTTTTCCTCTTCGTCCCATTCGAACATCGGGAAATCGACAACCCATGCAGGCCGCCAATCGGATGTGGCATGACCATGCTGATGGCCGACCTTGATGCGTAATGCGCCAAGTGATTCGTTGACAACCTTGGCTTTGTCCGCGCCAAAGAAAATCAGGTCGCCGTCTTGAGCGCCGGTACGCTCGAGTATGGTTTGTATGGTATTTTCCGGCAGAAATTTTAGAATCGGCGATTGTAATCCTGCCTGACCATCGGCAAGGTTATTAACCTTGATATAGGCCAGTCCTTTAGCGCCGTATATGCCGACAAACTGCGTGTAATCATCGATTTCCTTGCGCGTCAGTTGGCCGCCATTGGGTACGCGCATGGCGGCAACCCGGCCATTCGGTTTTTCTGCAGCTTCACGGAAGACCTTGAACGGCACGTCTTTCATAGTATCGGTCAGTTCCGTCAATTCCAGCGAAACCCGCAGATCCGGCTTGTCGCTGCCGTATTTATGCATTGCTTCGGCATACGTCAGGCGTGGGAATGGTACGGGTAATGTAATATTACTGACTGACTGGAATAGTTGACGGATCATCTCTTCCATCAACATCATAATCTCTTCTTCCGTCAGAAAAGAAGTTTCAATATCGATCTGAGTGAATTCCGGCTGCCGGTCGGCGCGCAGGTCTTCGTCGCGGAAGCAACGTGCGATTTGGTAGTAACGATCAAACCCGGAAACCATTAATAACTGCTTGAACAATTGCGGCGATTGCGGTAGCGCGAAGAAATGGTTCGCATTGACGCGTGACGGCACCAGGTAATCACGCGCGCCTTCAGGGGTTGATTTGGTCAATATCGGTGTTTCGATATCGAGAAAGCCTTGTTGGTCGAGGAAAACGCGCACCGCCATGGTCACCTTGTGCCGCAGGCGCAGATTGGATTGCATTACCGGGCGGCGCAGATCGAGATAGCGGTGTTCCAGCCGGACAAACTCGCTGATATGATCATCATCCATCAGAAATGGCGGCGTCAATGAAGTGTTCAGGATTTCCATGCTGGTTACCAGCACTTCTATTTCACCGCTGTTTAGCGCCGGATTGACGGTACCTTCCGGCCGTCTCCTGACTTTACCCGTGACCTTTAATACATATTCATTGCGGATTTTTTCAGCGAGCTGAAATGTTTCGATGTTATCGGGGTCACAGACGATCTGTGCCAGTCCCTCGCGGTCACGCAAGTCAATGAAAATTACCCCGCCGTGGTCGCGGCGTCGGTGCACCCAGCCAAACAAAGTGATGATTTCATCGAGATATTGAATATTGATGGCTCCGCAGTAGTTTGTACGCATAATAGGTATTCGGCCGGAAAGTAACAGTATTGGATTGAGAAAATTCTAAAATTGTGAATGGTTTATTTGATCAATCAGCCGCAGCGGTTGTTGTACTGGTTTTGGTTTCATTTGGTTTTGCAGCCGGTGTTGCCGTAGCGGTATCAGCTTTCGAGTCTGCTTTGGAATCTGTACTAGATTCTGACGATTGCTTCTGAACGTCGCTTTTTTCGGATTTGGCTGTTGCCGGTGCGGGCTTGTTCTTGAAATCCGTCACATACCAGCCGCTGCCCTTCAGTTGAAATCCGGCGGCTGAAACCAGTTTGGTATAATTTTCGCTGTGGCAATCAGGACAGACTTTGATCGGCGCATCGCTCATTTTCTGGATATGCTCTTTTTTCACGCCGCATGAATTGCAAAGATATTCATAAATAGGCATAAAAACCTCCAACAATTCAAAAAATAAATAAACCCGGTATTATACCTTAACCGGAATATTGCACCAGTAGGCTGTCAGTTCAAGTTGTTTTCAGAGTGATGTATCCGGATGATAAGTTGGAATGTGTAATTGATCAGTGGAGCTGTCCCTTTTCAACGGATACATTATGGAAAGTGACCTATTGGTAAAGGCTGCGGTCTGGCTCGTAAACAACACCAATTAACGGGTAATATCTGCAGCTAACATTTTGCAAGTACCTGCGCATTGAACTGTTTGTAATGGATCATCTGATCTGGTGTGTTCAGGTTAAAAAGATTACTGTTTGTCATTGCGATGTATTCCTTCTATTGGGTAGTTGGCCTGACCGAGATCTTTACCAACAGGTTACACCGCTTCATCCTCATGGCATATGCCAGAAATAAATGATCATAACTTATTCGGCGCAGCTACCAAGCAGACATCAGAGGGAGAAATGAAGCTGTCGTGCTTGCGTTTTCGTTGGAAATGCGACTTGACCAAAAAGCCGGTTGTTTCAGGGCAAAAGCTGTGACAGTTGCTTTCGTCGCTTCTTCGACACGGTGCTTGATATTGGGTTTTCGCTGGTTCGCATCGATCAGGGCTTCAACACCTCCTGCCTTCACGGCAGCATGATAGCGATAGAAAGTATCGCGAGAAAAAACCATTGCCTTGCAGGCGTGAAATACACTGCCAAGGTCGGTTGCCAGATTGCCAGATTAAGCAAGCCAATCTTGTGTTTGATGACATTCTGGTAAACGCTACTTGTGGGATTACTCCTTTTTTGCGTTTTCGCGCTGGTTGATAGAGATTCGCAACTCTATCAACAAACCGGGTAATCCCATCTTTTTGCAAAACTATAAATGCCAGATCAAGTTTGAACTACTACAAATAAATTCAATGTACATTAAGTTTATTTCTTTCTATATCTTCCCACATTTCGGTAAAATATTCTGCTGATTTCATCAAGTTTTGAATAACATCGGAGCCCCCGGATATTTTCACATCAAATAAAAATTCTGGCATAAGGCCATAATGCGAAACTCCTTTATCGGTTATATAATCCCATACGCGATTTCCGGTTTTTTGCCTTGTGGTGATGCCTGATTCTCGAAAGAATCGTGAATAAAATGTATTACTAGCTTGCTGATTTGGAATTCTCGCATGTCTAGGGAGTTTTTCAAATCCATTGGCATCCGTTCCAATTGCTACTGCTCTTCCTCCCATTTTTTCCCAAACATTTTTATAATTCTGAATAAATGCAGCAGGAGTAGTATCTGCTGTTCCAACTCCAAACATCCCGCCTATATTGGAGAGGCGAGCGATCAATGCAGGAGGAGCGCTACGTTCGCTTCCGCCATCGCTGCGTAAGCCGTTGTGACCCATGACAAGTGGATATCCATTTGGAGGAATGCTTTCCGCAATTTGTATAGTCCGTGTCATAGCACGCTCAGACATGTGATCCATATCGATAATCATACCAAGCTTCATCATTTCTTTGATCGCTACTTCTCCTAGCGACGTTAGACCTAATGTATTTACATGACCACCTGGTATAGTTTTATAAACATCAAACTGTGGATCTGGGCTAAGAATTTTTACAATTTTATCGTAACTGCCACAACAACTAACTTTACCGGGAATGCATTTTATGTCGTTGACACAAGGTGCTGGTAATTGACCAATACCTTCGAGTACTCCCCTTAAACCTAAAATAAGCCTATTTTCAAAACCAATTGGCCCTTGAGTTAAGCTGGCATTGTAATCAATGTGAGGGTCTCGACTTGTTTCAACTCGAAAGTAGGAGCCATTTGCATGCTTATTCGCAAAATTAAAAAGCATATCGTATACAGCTGTGCCACCAAAACTATTATTGATTAAGTGTACCGGAAAAATGTAGCGAATTCCTTTCCCGTGTAATCTCCGTAGCTCGTTTCTGAGCGCAGTCTCGCTAACTGGCACACTTGGTTTACCAAAATTGCCTAACCTATCAACTTCCATCCCAAGTACGACAGCTAACTTATTCTTCCTAACAATTTCTCGAACATCAGCAGGGGAATATGCGATCTGCATGAAATCATGGTTATTAACGAAACGAATGGTTTCTTCAATCTGAATATCTGCGACTGTCTTATCATCATAAGGAGGATCTCCATTCAATATTTCTGCCAGAATTTCACTGTTGACTGTAAGTGCAACCATAACACGCAATCCGCCTTGATAAGCTCTTTCCAGCCATTCCCACCACATTTGCTGGTGCAATACAGAACTTTGGTGCGGCCAATATTTAAAGTCTGGATAGCCATCATGTTCGTGATCACCGTGTAAGTTTCTATCAATACTTACTTTATGTATGAAGTCATGATCCAGTGCATGATTGATAATTCCAGCCCTTATGTAATCTCCACATTGATTACCTTTTGATATTCCTGGTACTTCAAACCCGAATCCTCCATGAGTTGAGTTACAATGCCCAAGCGCTTCCTCTATTGATCTCGCCCTGAAATCCCTCGGATTACAATCCCTGGTTCCTGCCGGAATAATGCTCCCTATATCAGGGACACCATGCATTGCTTTCCTGCCGAACCCCAAATGACTCATGGGATGCGTATGCATATCTACTATACCTGCTAAGGGATTCCCATCACCTGCGCTCTCAAATTTCCAATATTGTGCTAACCCGGGATTACTGTTCCACATCCATACTTTTGTTCCGTTGCTAGTAGCAGCCGCTTTCACATCCAAGAACGTACCTAGTTTCGATTTGATTGTGAAATACCCATCCCCTACTGGATCTATCCGCCATTTTTGAGCGCTTCCACCATTGAAATCCCAAATGTGAGTGTGTGTGCCGGCATTACTATTGCCCCATTGGACATCGAGGTAGCGACCCATTTCTGATTTTATATAGTAATAATCTTTTTCTGATGACGGATAAATCTCCCATACTTGATTCGAGCCACCTACTTTATTCCAAATTTGCAAAGGGGTTCCAGCGGCTGGATTTGCTGTATAGACGTCCAAATAGCGGTTGGCTAATGCTGTTTTAATATAATATTTCTTCCTTGGAAGAGGGTACCACTGTAACTGTAATGCATCTTGTATTTTTTGGGGATCTATCTTTACCGGTTCTATTTTCTCTATCTTTCTGGGATCTATTTTTATGGGCACATCTATATTAATCTGCGCGTGACATAATGTGCTTATAATTAATGTAGCCATAATAACTATCGAATAAGTACTCATCGTCTTCATGATTTAATCCTCTTACGTATTCTTTTAGTATTTTAAATTTTTTTATTAAGTTAATTACTGAACTTAATGACGTTATATTTATCATCAATGAGCTTACAAATAGCATACAGATTGAAAAAATTAATAAGAAGCGTGATGAATGGTTGTATTGATCCAGCTGGAGCCTGTACAGGTTAAGTGGCTACAGTAAATGCTTCGGCTGGAGTTTTTACGCGCAGCGCCTGGTGTGGGTGCTGGTGGTTGTAAAAGCGTATTCAGTTGCCGACCACTGCAGGGTCTCGGTGCACACATTGCTCCCTGAGCGTGCAGATGATCCGCTCGATTATGCCGTTCTGCTGTGGGATGCGGGGTGATGAATTTCTGGAGCAGACCATATCCTCTTAAGGTCGTATAGCTGCGTGAGGTAAAAACTAGTCTGTTATCCGACCTTAGCAGGAATGCGCCGGTATCCGTCCCAACATCCCGAAGTGGGCGATTAGATCGTGTTCCAGAGTACTGCCGGCAGTGCAGGCTTTAACGCGGGCGACAGATGCCAACCCAGTGTGCTCCCGGGTGTGCAGCGTTATCCAGCCATCACGATCGGCCCAGACTCGTCTATGAATCAACGCACGTTGGGTGTCGTGGTCACTGAAGGCAAAGGGAGTTGTTAGAAATTCTGAGTCATTCCATTAATATTAAATTTTACTGGGGTGACTTATATCCAAGATTACCCCGCAATTTGATTTTGAAGAAGCATTAGAGGCTCTGAAAGCTGGGCAAGAAAGATTTGAATGGAAAGAATGGCATTCTTACGCCGTTGATCAAACAGCTTACAGAGGCTGCATTGGTGGCTGAGCTAGAGCAGCATATTGAATCCAAGATGAACCGAATCGGAAGAATGGTTCAACGCCAAAGACTGTGAAATCAACGTCTGGCAGTTTTCAACTGGATACGCCGCGAGACCGTAATGGTACATTTGAGCCGCAACTTGTTAAAAAGCACCAAACCCATTTCACAGACGTGATGGAAAGAAAGATACTCTCGTTGTTTGCTGAATCGGCCCGGGATTGCCGGAGACTCTATTTCTTGAGAGGATAGAGTAATGAAAAAACAAATGAGATATTCACCGGAAGTACGGGAACGAGCTGTCCGGCTATTGGGAGAACAGCAAGGCGAGTATGCGTCGCAGTGGGCAGCACTGGAATCGATAGCATCCAAGATCGGTTGTAGTGCTGAGACGCTGCGTAAATGGGTACGACAATCAGAAACTGATCAAGGTATTCGAGGAGGCATGTCAACCACGGAACGAGAGAGACTCAAACAACTGGAGCGCGAGAATCGTGAGTTAAAGCGGGCAAATGAGATATTGCGCAAGGCGTCTGCTTATTTTGCCCAGGCGGAGCTCGACCGCCGACCGAAATGACAATGGTATTTGTCGATCAACACAAGGAACAGTATGGGGTCGAGCCGATCTGCAAGCAAATTCAGATTGCCCCGTCGAGTTACTACGAACACAAGGCTCGTGAACGAGATCCTAATCGACTACCCGATCGCATCAAACGAGACAAAGCGCTTGAAGGAGAGATACAGCGAGTATGGGACAGCAACTTTAAAGTCTACGGCGCCAACAAAGTCTGGCGACAACTGTTACGTGAAGGCATTCGCGTTGCGCGTTGTACAGTCGAGCGGCTGATGAAGAAGCTTGGAATACAAGGCGTCAGACGCGGTAAAAAGCGCTGGACAACGATTGCAGATGAATTGCTTGACCGGCCAACAGATAAAGTTAATCGGCAATTTGTAGCAATGCGCCCGAATCAGCTGTGGGTGGCAGACATTACGTTTGTTGCAACTTGGACGGGATTTGTTTATGTGGCTTTTATTACCGATGTTTTTGCTCGATTTATTGTTGGTTGGCGAGTCAGTCGATCATTGCATACGGATCTGGTGCTCGATGCATTGGAGCAGGCGTTATGGGCACGACGGGAAACCGGCGGGTTGATTCACCACAGTGATAGAGGCAATCAATATCTGTCGATTCGCTATACAGAACGTCTGGTAGAAGCCAATATTGATGCTTCTGTTGGTAGTGTCGGCGATTCTTATGACAATGCAATGGCTGAAACGATTAACGGATTATACAAGACAGAAGTTATTCGACATCGCGGTCCATGGCGCAATAGTGATGAAGTCGAATTTGCCACCCTCGAATGGGTTGACTGGTTCAACAATCGCCGATTACTGGAACCGATTGGAAATATTCCGCCGGCTGAATTTGAAATGGCATATTATCGCCAACTGGAAGAGTCAGCTGATGCTGCTTGACTCAAACTAAAAAGTCTCCGGAAAAATCAGGCCGATTCAACCTTGCTCCAAGGTTCTTCACTTTTATAATCAAAAGGCAGTTTTAATACTACATGAGAAAAAATATGAGATATTTCTTGGGCTATAGAGACTGTACTCAATATTAACACGGTGAATAGTAGCAAAATTCGACGTAACAAATATTTCATACCAATGCTCCTTTACTAAATTATTCGCATGCTGACATGCAGATAGAGGCTTAATTGTTTCAGATATTTTCTGGCGGATGATTTCAATGTCGTAGTCTGTCTGCAAGTTGATCCAGAATTGCGGGCTATTCCCGAAATATCCGCCAAGCCGTATAGATGTGTCAGTGCTAATACTACGCATGCATTTAACGATTTCATTGATTCGTCGTGTTGGAACGTGAATTTCTTTTGCGAGTCTGTACTGAATAATTCCGTATTCCTTAATGAATTCGGTCAGATGTTCTCCGGGGTGAATTGATTTTATTATGGTCGCCATGGTTTATTCTTGGTAGTAATTAATTCAATGTCGTATAGGTTACCATTTTTAAATCTGAAACAGATGCGCCATGGATGATTCAAACGGATGCTGTATTGTTTTGCGATCACCGGATAGTAATTCAGGGTTGTGTGAAGGCAGTTTTTAAGTCTTCAGCTTCGTGAGCAGCGTTGACTCTATCCGGTCTCATTTTTGTGCATTTGGTGATTTCAGTCGAAAGCTTTTTAGAAAAGATTCTTTTGTGTACTGGCTCTGTTTCCTTATTTCGGTAACCTTAATCACGTGTGCATTTAACGTGTTGCGTTAATAGCAATCAAGGATCAATATTTTAAATATTGAACGAATTTAACGCGTTATTCAGTTAAGGCCTGACGAGTCTTAATTTTCAAATGGTTAAATAATCCTATTGTTGACATATTCTTCCCGCCAAAGCAGCGGGATTCTTAATTCACTGAGAATGATGCGGTTATGGGTTTATAGGAAGATAGGATATTTTTGTTTCCATTTCTTTTTTATGAAGAGAATTATATGACTTTACTATGATTATCAATGATTTCCTTGTAGATGAAACTGCGTAGAGTCACCATTTGATCAGGTGTTAATTGGATAAATTCAATACCATAGATTAACACCCCGATCTCATTTTTGCTGATTTGAGATGTCCGGATTTTCGAGTTCAGCGATAATGAAATTACCTTTTCCTGAAATGCAACATCAAAAGCGATATCAATAGTATCGCCACTTTCTCCGAGATCAGCGCGAACACTTATTCCGGCGCCTGTGGTGCTGAGATTGGTGATAGTCCCCGTGCAGGATTGATTGTTGTGTGTGATTTTTGTTTCTATATTGCATTTGATACGTGTCGATTTGCGTATGGTTTGTTTCAAAATATGTTTGGGCAGCGATAGGTGCATATACTTGAAGGGCAGTTTTATGACATGTTCAACAAAAACGGTAAAACTGAATATATATTGACCATTGAAAAAACGAATCAGAATTTGATCGCCTTCGAGCAAAGGATACCCAACTAGTTGATTTACATTGGATAGATAAACGATGAGTGTTTTGTTCGGAACATAGCCGATTACACCTGCTGTGAAATAATCGTTACCGTCCGGGTTGTGCAGCATTTTGGTATCGGAATGAACCTTGACTTGTAATTTATCGCCTACTTTGAGGTTAATGTGTTTAAAATTGAATGGCACCAAACTGGATTCAGGCTGATCTGAATGATTGTTATCATTACGATAGATGGATAATCCCGATAATTTCTTTAATTCGTCATCGGATTTGATAATGGCGCCGCGTTTTAATAGCAACTTGTGATCCTGATCATATAAATTCCATGGCAATGGTTGCTCAATTCTCAGATCGTTTGAGTGAATCGGAATAAAGTTCATGTTTTTATTAACTGTGGCTTGGAAAGTAGGTAATGCCTGGTTTTATCGGCTGCCGTCCAAGTTTTATTTAGAAAAATTCTATGTCTTTAACCGGTTGCAGATTGCTATGTGCTTGTTGAAAGCTTGAGGAGCCACGCCTTTGCCTGCTCGTGGGAGTAGGCGTGGCAGTTACGATGAAATACCTGTGGCGTGTTTTAAAACCGATAAGGCGAGTGTTGAATGATCATCGGGTGTTTTGCGCCGGGATCGTTTGGGTTTCGGGAAAACAGGGTTCTAAGCAGAAAATATATGAGCTTAGCTTGATCTCATAATACGTACAATTTGCAGTTTAGTTTATTATTCAGCTTATTGATTTTTCTTCTGGATGAATTCGATTTTGTAGCCATCGGGATCCTCCACGAAGGCGATGACGGTCGTGCCATGTTTCATGGGGCCCGCTTCGCGTGTCACTTTTCCGCCCCGTTTCCGGGTTTCTTCGCAGGCAGCATAGGCGTCATCCACTTCGATGGCAATATGCCCGAAACCTTCGCCCAGATTATAGTGGTGAGTATCCCAGTTATGGGTGAGTTCCAGCACTGTACCGCTGGCTTCATCCTGATAACCGACAAAGGCCAGCGTAAATCGGCCGTCAGGATAATCCTTGCGGCGCAGCAGTTTCATGCCCAGTACCTGAGTATAAAATTCCAATGATCTGTCGAGGTCACCGACGCGCAACATTGTGTGCAGAATTCGCATTAAATTTTCACCATTTCAAAATCTTCTTTGCGTGCTCCGCATTCCGGGCAGGTCCAATTGATGGGAACATCTTCCCAGCGCGTACCCGGGGGAATGCCTTCATCAGGCGATCCTTTTTCTTCATCATAAACGTAGCCGCAGATTAGACACATGTATCGATTATAGTTTTGATTTTCTTCAGCAGACATAATAGATCGTCATTTCCATTTGGGTTAAAATGCTATTTTACGGTATTAATGTATGTTACAGCCACCCCCAAATGTACTTTCATTTGCAGCCAACGACCCCAGTGGTGGAGCAGGTATTCAAGCTGATCTGCTCACTATAGCCAGTATGGGCTGCCACCCTCTGCCTATCATTACCGCGATTACTGTTCAAGATACCATGGGCGTTGATGAAGTGTTACCACTCGATGCGGAATGGATCGATAACCAAGCTAGAGCGATATTGGAGGATATGCCGGTGCATGCGTTCAAGATCGGTTTGCTGGGTAGTGTTGAAATCATCGCAGCAATTGCCGAAATTGTATCGGATTATCCGGAAATACCGCTGATTATGGATCCTGTCCTGGCTTCCGGACGGGGTGATGAGCTTTCCGGTGAGGATATGATTGATGCTATGTGCAGGCTGTTGCTGCCGCAAGTGACATTATTGACGCCCAATAGTCTGGAAGCTAGGCGTCTTGCTGTATTTGATGATGAAGATGGTGATAGTGATCCGGATATTTTGTCGCTGGATGAATGTGCCTACAGACTACTGGATATAGGGTGCGAATATGTACTGATTACCGGTACGCATGAACACACGGCGCAGGTTGCGAATGTATTATACAGTGCCGATGGCAGGATACGCAGCGACGAATGGAAACGATTGCCGGGCAGCTATCATGGCTCTGGGTGCACGCTGGCTTCCGCCATTGCAGCATCCATGGCAAACGGACTAGCCGTAAATGAAAGCGTTTATGCGGGGCAGAAATATACCTGGCAGACGCTGAATGCAGGTTTCCGCCCCGGTATGGGGCAAAGCATCCCTAATCGGCTCTTTTGGGCCGATTCCATACGCAGTGTTACCGGAAGCAAAGGCGATGAATCGGAATAACTGCAACTGTCATGCCCATAATATCAGTGGGCTGTATGGTATAACGCCGGATATGACAGACACCTCAGTCTTGCTGGCCCGGACGGCGCAGGTGCTCGCTGGCGGTGCGCAATGGATACAATATCGCAATAAAACGGCAGACGTTGCTTTGCGTCGTCATCAGGCGGGATTGCTGGCGCAGCTTTGCCGGAAGTATGGCGTGCCGTTGATCGTTAACGACCACCCGGATCTGGCGCTGGAAATTGGCGCTTGTGGCATACATGTGGGCGAGCATGATATCGATATAACCGCGGCCAGAAAACAGCTCGGCGCCGGAAAAATCATTGGCGTGTCCTGTTACAATAAGCCGGAGCTGGCTCAGAAAGCACAAACACACGGTGCTGATTATGTTGCCTTCGGCGCATTCTATGCAACGGTAACAAAGCGGAATACCGTTGTTGCAACGATTGCGATATTGAAACAAGCCAAAACACTGTGCACCGTACCTGTGGTGTGCATAGGCGGCATTAACGCCGCGAATGCACTGCCTTTGATTGAGGCCGGTGCAAATGCGATTGCAGTAAGCCAGGCTTTATTTCAGGCCAGGAATATTCGTGAAACGGCGGAAGAATTTTCCCGACTTTTCTCACATGCTGAGATCGAAACCCCGATTTTAAATTGATTGATTATATTTGAGAGTAATTTGATGACTTCACGTAACCAACAGCTTTTCGAACAATCCCAGAAATTCATTCCCGGTGGTGTGAATTCGCCTGTGCGCGCCTTTAGATCGGTTGGTGGCACGCCTGTTTTTTTTCAGCGCGGACAAGGTGCACATGTCTGGGATGTTGATGGTAAGGCCTATATTGATTATGTAGGTTCATGGGGGCCGCTGATACTGGGGCATGCGCATCCCGAGGTGGTGAAAGCGGTTCAGAAAACAGTGGAGTACGGGCTTACGTTTGGTGCGCCGACTGAAGCCGAATTGGAGATTGCCGAATTGATCTGCAATCTGATCCCATCGATTGAGCAGGTGCGACTGGTGAGTTCCGGAACAGAAGCCGGAATGAGCGCCATACGTCTTGCACGTGGTTACACTGGCCGCAACAAGATCATCAAATTTGAAGGCTGTTATCATGGCCATGACGATTCCTTACTGGTCAAGGCTGGCTCGGGTGCGCTGACATTCGGCAATCCCAGCTCGGCAGGTGTGCCGCAGGAGACTGCAGGACACACGATTGTGCTCGATTATAACGATTTGTCCGGGCTGGAAGAGAGTTTTGCAAAGTTTGGCAAAGAAATTGCTGCAGTCATTGTTGAGCCAGTGGCGGGGAATATGAATCTGATTGCGCCAGAAGCGAATTTTCTATCGTCATTGCGTGCATTATGTACGCAATATGGCAGTGTACTGATTTTCGATGAGGTGATGACAGGTTTTCGCGTCGGTCTCGGATGTGCGCAAGGCCTTTATCAAATCAAGCCTGATCTCACAACGCTTGGCAAGGTGATTGGCGGTGGTATGCCAATGGCTGCATTTGGCGGTAGACGTGAGATTATGCAGTGTCTTGCACCCGTTGGTGCAGTTTATCAGGCCGGAACGTTGTCGGGTAATCCCGTTGCTGTTGCAGCCGGATTGACAACATTGAAATTGATACAGGAGGGTGGGTTCTATGACAATCTTACAGCCAGAACCCGTCAGTTGACCGAAGGCCTGACAGCCAGTGCCCGTAAGCAGGGTATCGATTTCTGTGCGCAGTCGATAGGCGGCATGTTTGGCCTTTATTTCAGCAAAGATATTCCGAGCAGTTTTGCTGAAGTTACTTCATGTGACAAGGATGCGTTCAACCGGTTTTTCCATGCAATGCTCGACAAAGGTGTTTACTTTGCACCATCTGCATTTGAAGCCGGATTTGTATCGTCCATGCACGGCGATCATGAAATCAGCGAAACGTTATCGGCCGCTGAAAGCGTTTTTGCTGCTTGGTCGTGAAGAAAAGTGCAAGGTAACAAGAAGGGGGAAATAAAGAAGCGGTAAAAGAATTTAAAAATATAATGATTTACTGTCTTTTACCGCATATTGCCTATTTTTTACTGCATACCTTGAATATAGAGCGACACGGCGCGTTTCTCAGTGCCGCTCATGCGTGTCAGTACTTGCTGCATGACTTTGTTGTCGTTAGTACGTTCCGCTTTGTTGAACAGATCCAGTTGCGTCAGTGTGTAATCGGCATGCTGTCCGGCCAGTGCGGGATAGCGCGGTGGAAGGCCGGAGCCGGTCGGGCCGTGGCAGCTTGCACAGGCAGGTACGCCATTTTCGATATTACCACCATGGTAGAGTACTTTACCCAGCGCGATGAGATCGGTATCACCGGATACTTTTCCAGGTGTTGCTTTTTGTGATGCGTAAAAAGCTGCGAGGTTCTCCATATCTTCTTTAGAGAATTCTGCTACCATCGGTGTCATGGCGGGGCTGTTGCGAACAGCGGTTCCGCTGTCGTCTGCTTTGAATTCCATTAATTGTTTTAACAGATATTCAGGATGTTGTCCGGCTAAACTCGGGAAGTTCGGAATGAGACTGTTTCCATCCGGACTATGGCATCCTGCGCAGACTCCTGCCGCAATTTCCTGACCTTTTGCTGCATCGCCTGCTGCTAAAGTCGAAGTCGATAACGCTACGGTAAAAGCTGTTATCATTGTTAAACTCATGTTAATCATTTTCATAATATTCTGTATTCCGTATTTTTAAGCCATCAAAATTCTGGTACTTTTGAGTATTTAAGATTGACGCGGCATTTTATCAAGGCACAAGATTGTTCACAACAAGATTCGTGAAAATGCTGTTATAAATTTAACAACTTGATGAAAAAAGTATTTTCTGTATTCCTGTTGATTAATATTCTGTTCGCGGTCGTAATGAATGTTCAATCGTATTGGCATCAACCTGTTTCGCCTGTGATGAATCCTGAAAAGATTATCCTGCTGAGCGCTTCGGTGGATTGCATGGTGTGGGGAGATTTTACCGAAGAGTATTTGCCGCGTGTTGAAGCTGTCCTGGATCAAATGGGATTGCCGCGGTCATATAGGCAGGTGCCGTCAGAAATGATCACCCGATACTGGGTACATACCGAGCCTTTCAGAAACCGGCAGGCTGCTGAGAGAGAAATTAACAAATTGAGAAACCTGGGTATTATCAGTCATCGTGTATCGGAAGAGGGTGCATGGTTAAATGCAATTTCTTTGGGTGAATTCGAAAATCGGATATCCGCACAAAAATTGCTGGAACAACTTAAAGCGAAAAGTGAAACCAACGCAATGATTCTTGAGCGTAAAATCGAGCGGAAAAAATATCTGATTTTTGAAACTGAGCCACAAGAAATAGCTGAATTAAAGCGCTTGGCGGGTCAATTTGCCGACAGCAGTCTGGAACTGTCAACCTGTGAACGCTTATAATAAGCATGCGTTCAGAAAAATAATTCTGCTCATGAGATGAATTAAAAAGAAATATGAAAGTAACCATTAAATCCGTGCAGGAAATTGAAAAAATGCGTATGGCCGGCAGGTTTGCATCCGAGGTGCTCGATTATATCGCGCCTTTTGTGAAACCGGGGATAACAACGGAAGAGCTTGATACGTTGTGTCACAACTATATGGTCGATGTACAGAAAACCATTCCTGCACCATTGAATTATGCGCCTTCGGGCCATAAGCCCTATCCAAAGTCAATTTGCACATCGGTCAATAATCAGATCTGTCATGGTATACCGGGCGCAAAGCAGTTGAAAAACGGCGATATTCTGAATATCGACATTACAGTGATCAGTGACGGTTATCATGGCGATACCAGCCGCATGTTCTATATTGGTGAACCTTCTATCCAGGCCAGACGTTTATGCGAAGTGACCTACGAAGCGATGTGGCGCGGGATTGATGTTGTCAAACCCGGGAATCATCTTGGTGATATCGGGTATGCCATACAGCGGCTTGCGGAAAGCGTCGGCTATAGCGTAGTCAGGGAGTTTTGCGGTCATGGCATTGGACAAAAATTTCATGAAGATCCACAGGTTCTACATTACGGTAAGCCGGGTACGGGGCTGGAGCTCAAGTCGGGGATGACGTTTACGATTGAGCCCATGATTAATGCGGGCAAAGCGGCTATACGGCATCTTCCCGATGGCTGGACAGTGACAACGAAAGACAATAGTCTGTCCGCGCAATGGGAGCACACGGTGCTGGTTACTGACGACGGCTATGAAGTGCTGACCGTTTCCAGTGGTGCCCCGCCTAAACCGACATACCGTTTCTGAATTCGATACACATACTATAGTTATGATACGCAGCCACAACCGCAGCGCTTCTCAAATCCGGCCGATTCACGTCATGAGACACTACACCAAGCATGCAGACGGTTCCGTACTGATTGCATATGGCGATACACAAGTCATTTGCACGGCGAATATCAGTGAAAATGTTCCTTCATTTCTCAAAGGGAAAAACCAGGGATGGCTCACGGCTGAATACGGTATGCTGCCGGGTTCGACAAATGAACGTATGCAGCGTGAAGCTGTGCGTGGTAAACAATCCGGCCGGACCATGGAAATCCAGCGCCTGATTGGCCGTTCGTTACGTGCCATTGTTGATTTATCCGGGCTGGGTGAACGCACCATACAGATTGATTGCGATGTCATTCAGGCCGATGGCGGTACGCGAACGGCAAGTATCACCGGTGCATTTGTCGCCTTGCACGATGCCGTGGAAAAACTGCTTCGTCAAAAAAGCATCGACACGACGCCGATACGTGATCATGTGGCTGCTGTGTCAGTGGGCATTTATCAGGGTATTCCTGTCCTTGATCTTGATTACCAGGAAGATTCCTCCTGTGACACCGATATGAATGTCATCATGACAGGCGGTAGCGGGATCGTGGAGATTCAGGGTACGGCGGAAGGTGTTGCATTCAGTCGCAAGGAATTAGACCGGATGTTGGATCTGGCTGAAAAAGGTATTCAGGAACTGATTACGATTCAAAAAACAACACTGGGAATCGCCTGACGGTATGCTAGATTTGAGAAAACTGGTGATTGCCAGCGGGAATAAAGGCAAACTGCGGGAAATCGGGACGCTGCTCGCGACATTGGAAATTGAGGTTATACCGCAGTCGGAATTTAATTTGTCCGAGATTGACGAACCGTATGCAACATTTGTCGAGAATGCCTTGAGTAAAGCGCGATATGTCAGTGACCGCACTGGCCTGCCTGCGCTGGCGGATGATTCGGGGATCTGTGTTAATGCCCTGAAAGGCGCGCCGGGCGTATTTTCAGCCCGTTATGCCGGTGAGCCCAAATCCGATCAGCGTAATAACCTGAAACTGGTGGAGGCGCTGAAAACGTCGGTGGATTGCAGCGCATATTACTATTGCGTTATTGTCCTGCTGCGGCATGCCGAAGATCCGCAACCCATGATTGCGGACGGAATATGGCATGGCGAGATTATTCCCGAACCGCGCGGCAGTGGAGGATTCGGTTACGACCCTTATTTTCTGCTGCCCGGACTCGGCAAGACGGCTGCAGAGCTCGATATGGATACTAAAAACACCATCAGTCACCGCGGAAAGGCTTTAGCGAAATTGATTGAAGTCTTGCGTGCCTGAAAATGCGCGATTGCTGTATGTCATAAAATTGCAGCCGGAAAAAGCAGCGAAGGGGGCTGATAATATCAGCAAGCGTGATTGAATTTTTATAGGCTGATTGATGCATATTCATATTCTGGGTATTTGTGGCACTTTTATGGGGGGAATCGCAGCTCTTGCACAAGAAGCGGGCCATCAGGTGACAGGCTGCGATCAGAATGTTTATCCGCCGATGAGCACACAGCTGGAGTCACAGGGGATCGAATTGATTTCAGGATTTTCCGCAGATCAGGTCAAACTGAGACCGGATATTTTCGTGATTGGCAATGTAGTGACACGCGGTAATCCTTTAATGGAGGCCATACTGAACCAGAATCTATCCTATGTTTCAGGGCCGCAATGGTTATCGGAGAATATATTAAGAAACCGGTGGGTACTGGCAGTTGCCGGAACGCATGGAAAAACGACAACCAGTTCTATGCTGGCGTGGATTCTGGAATACGCGGGTTTGCACCCGGGGTTCCTGATTGGCGGTATTCCACAAAATTTTGATACTTCAGCACGTACCGGTTTCAATCCGTCATTGCATAAACGAGAGGTTTCGCCATTCTTTGTCATTGAAGCGGATGAATATGACACGGCTTTTTTCGACAAGCGCTCAAAATTGATTCATTACCGGCCTAGGGTCGCGATCCTGAATAACCTTGAATTTGATCATGCGGATATTTTCCCGGATCTTGCGGCGATTCAGCGGCAATTTCATCATTTTGTGCGTATTGTTCCCGGTTCAGGTCTGGTGGTCACTAATGGTACGGACGATCATCTACAACAAGTTCTGGAACAAGGCTGCTGGACGCCTGTGGAAAAATTTGGTGTCAGTGACGGCTGGCATGTGACACAGCCGGAAAATACCGCTGCCGAAGTATTCTACCAGCATCAATCGCAAGGATTGCTCCAATGGACGCTGCTTGGCGAGCATAATCGAATGAATGCTTTGGCGGCCATTGCTGTTGCACGGTATGCGGGTGTTCCGGCCAGTACCGCCATAGAAGCTCTATCGAGCTTCAGAAACGTCAAACGCCGCATGGAGATACGGGGTGCAGTTAATGGTGTTACGATTTACGATGATTTTGCGCATCATCCTACTGCAATTCAGGCAACAATCAGCGGATTGCGTGGCCATGTCGGCCAGTCGCGAATTATTGCCGTACTTGAGCCGCGTTCAAATACGATGAAGATGGGTGTGTGGAAAGACAAACTTGCAGGTAGTCTGGCACAGGCTGACGCCGTTTTTTGCCATAGCCGCGATGCCGGCTGGGTTGAAGGTGCGCTTGCCGAGCTCGGCGATAACGCGAAATGTTATATTGATCTGAATGGATTGATTGCAGCTATTTCAGCAATTGCGGCTCCGGGTGACCATGTTCTGATTATGAGTAACGGTGGTTTTGGTGGCATTCACGAAAAACTGATAGATGCTTTATCCGTTTCCATGAAACAAAACGCCTGATCTGCGTCCCGTCATTCTCCTTCGAATTCACACAATGAAAATACCTTACACCCCATTCTTTCTAGGCGTTTCCGTCCACCTACATCCGGAAGATCAATCACAAAACAGCATTCATGAACTTCTCCGCCCATGTCCTGTACTAACCGGACAGCCGCTTCTGCGGTACCGCCTGTGGCGATAAGATCGTCGATCAATAAAACACGGTCACCCGGTTGTATTGCGTCGACGTGAATTTCTATACGATCGCTGCCATATTCAAGTTGATAATCACGGCCTATGGTTTGAGCCGGTAATTTGTTTTTTTTGCGGATTGGAACAAACCCTGTTTTGAGTTCATAAGCTACCGGTGCGCCAATAATGAAGCCGCGGGATTCAATACCGGCAACCTTGTCGATCGGGGGCGTTGTATAACGTCTTGCGATTTCCTGAATCGTAGTGCGTAAGCCGATCGGATCTTTTAACAGTGTTGTGATATCACGGAACATGATCCCTTGGTGAGGATAATGCGGAACCGTGCGAATGCGGGACTTGATGGGCATAAAAATATTTATTCAGTGAGATCTTGAACAGATTCTGAGAAGAACAATAATGATGATTATCACGAACAAAAAAATGGCCCCAACAGGTGTTGGGGCCGTTACTGGATTATGTCACTTCAGTAATATATTGGATATATTTTAGTGATCCATTGCTGCACTGGCATCGAAGCTGTCAGGCGCTTTGACTTGAGTCATCACGTCATCATTCCATTTGCCTTCAACATTCATGTGTAAAGCCGCGCCGAGCAGTACAGCTTCAATCAGATTGTGACTGAGGTAAACATACAAGCCTGGCTGAACGAATTCATAGGCTGCCGCAACTGCCGCACCTGCTGGAACAAACCAGGTTTCCTGGCTGGTCAGCGGAACATCGCTGAATGAACCACCTACCCAGTACAGATCAGCGTGACCGCCAATCAGATGCGGATAGGAGGGACGATTAGCCTGTAAATGGACGAACAATACTTTTTCGCCCACTTTTGCTGACAATGCATTGTCACCCGTGATTGCGCCAACGGCACCGTTGAACACAACGTGTGTTGGGATCAGGCCTTTAGCCGCTTCGAGCATTTCGTGCATACCGGCAGCTGGCGAAGCAAATTCTTTGTAGTTGCCTTTGTCGTCTTTCGGCAGATAGAAATCTTGTTCGCCAATGTAGTATGCGCGGTCATAACGATAAGGTTTGCCTTGCGCATCTTTCAGACCATCACGTGGCAGAACCATGACTGCACCGCTCATGCCTGAAATAACGTGGAAAGGAATCATCGTTCCACCTGGAGCACAATGGTAGACAAACACGCCAGGTTTAACTGCTTTCCAACGTAAAACGACTTCTTCACCCGGTTGAACCAGTGTCAGACCAGCGCCGCCCAATGCACCTGTTGCAGCATGAAAGTCCACATTGTGGGCTAACGTGCTTTCTTTTGGATTAACCAATGTCAGTTCAACATAATCGCCTTCGTGTACAACGATCAATGGTGCTGGAACAGAGCCATTGAAGGTTAACGCCCAGACTTTCGCACCTGGAGCGACTTCGACTAATTTTTCAATGGTTTCCAAACGCACTTCTACGATTCTAGGTCCGCCTTTAACAGCCTGTTCATGTTTAGGAACAGCTGGTGGAGCCACCAGTTCTTGTTTAATACGTGGTAATTTTGAGATGTCAGTTGCAGCTATAGCAGCTTGCGTAGCGGCAAAACACAACAATCCCAGTCCAACAACTGCGTGAACAGCTTTAATCATATCTCCCTCCATAAATGATAAACATTGCGTTTACAGTTTATATTCTAAAATAAATGTACGCCTTCTTATCTGTCACTGTATCCAGTTTCAGAAACAGGTTTGCCTTTGAAACGGACACAATAACATCTGCCCTTTTTCAAAGAGCAAAGGGCGGAACGCGAACTATACACTTTCAGAGCAGAGCTGTCCATGTTTGAACACCGAATAAATCAGAAAAAACCCTTAAAAAATCACCTCCTAGCTGTAGGGTTTTGGAATTGAGTAGGGTATTTTTTGTGGTGTACGCAAGTTTATTTGTTTAACTTAAAGAGAATTTAATGCCGTTGGTTTCGTATTAGAGTCAGAGCTCAATTTTTACGACGGTCAGCATTTCGGTCTGCATACTCTACCAGAATACAATCCCGTATATCCGTATCATGTATCACCTGTATAAATCCATAAAACCGGATGATTGGATCGGCTCAGACATGGCGTGATTGCCACATATTCCCGCAAATACATTTATTCCGCTTGGTGCTATACTAGCCGCGGTTGATTTTTTTGCGATATACCTTATCTAATCCTGATAAATTTCTTTTAGAAAGCCGTGTAATGCCCCTACCGCATCTGACAGGCCTGCATGGGCCAATCCTTGAGCTGGAAAATCGTATCAACACTTTAAAACCACAGATCGAGCACTGGTTTCGTGGTAAGTGGCGGGAGGATACGGTACCGTTTTATTGCTCGGTTGATTTGCGCAACAGCGGTTTCAAGCTGGCGCCTGTTGATACCAATCTTTTCCCGGGTGGATTTAATAATCTGAATCCGGAGTTTATTCCGCTCTGCGTACAGGCTGTCATGACCGCTGTGGAAAAAATCTGCCCGAATGCGCACAGTATTCTTTTGATTCCGGAGAATCACACACGGAATCTGTTTTACCTGCAGAATATCGCTGCGATTCAGATTATCATGCAGCATGCGGGACTGAATGTGCGTATCGGTTCATTGCTGCCCGAGATTAAAACTGCGACTGTTTTCAGTTTGCCGGACGGTCAATCCGTTACGTTGGAGCCGATAATCCGGGAAAATAATCGGCTGAGCGTGGAGAATTTCGATCCATGTGCGGTGTTGCTGAATAACGATTTATCGAACGGCATTCCGCCAGTACTGCAGAACCTGGATCAAATTGTTATCCCGCCATTACACGCAGGTTGGACAACACGTAGAAAATCAGCGCATTTCAAAGCCTATGATGCGGTGGCGGATGAATTTGCGCATTTGATCGATATTGATCCCTGGCTGATCAATCCCTATTTCACTGCGTGCGGCAAAATCGATTTTCGTGAGAAAAAAGGCGAGGATTGTGTCGCCAGTTCGACCAATAAAATACTCGCGTTAATCCGTGAAAAATATCGGCAATACGGTGTTAAAGAAGATCCTTTTGTCATTGTTAAAGCCGATTCCGGAACCTATGGCATGGGCATTATGACCGTTAAGGATGGCGCCGAAGTGTATCAACTGAACCGCAGGCAACGGAACAAGATGGCTATCGTCAAGGAAGGTTTGTCGGTGACCAATGTACTGGTGCAGGAAGGCGTTTATACTTTTGAGAATATCAATCAGGCGGTTGCCGAACCGGTGATTTATATGATTGATCATTTTGTCGTCGGCGGGTTTTACCGTGTACATACCGGACGCGGTAAAGATGAAAATCTGAATGCGCCCGGCATGCATTTTGTGTCATTGTCATTTGATTCCGACTGTCTGATGCCTAATTGTATCAAACCGCAAAACCTGACACCAAGCCGTTTTTATGCTTACGGTGTTGTCGCAAGACTGGCCTTGTTGGCCGCTGCCCGGGAATTGCAGCAGCCGGTATATTGATTCGTGTACATTTTTGCTTAGGCTGTCATCATGAAACTGGCTTTTATTATCGATCGGCTTGAAGACATTAAAATCAGCAAGGATTCCAGTTATGCCATGATGCGCGAAGCGGCCCTGCGCCACCATCAGATTTATGTGCTGCACCAGGAAGATGTGATCTGGCGCGACAATGCCGTGATCAGTTTTGCCAGAGCCCTGACGATGGATGAGAAGGTGACGCAGGCAGGCCATTGGTATCATTCAGGCGAAACGCAGGCCCTGCCGCTGCAGGCGTTTGACGCTGTGCTGATGCGCAAGGATCCACCGTTCAACATGGAATATATCTACAGCACTTATCTGCTGGAACTGGCGGAAAAACAGGGCGCCCGCATCATCAACAGTCCGCGCGGCATCCGGGATTTTAACGAGAAACTGGCGATCACAAAATTTCCGCAGTTTATTCCGCCAACCCTCGTTACCCGTAAGGAAGCACTGATTCTTGAATTTCTGCAACAGCATCAGGATATTATTTTGAAACCGCTCGACAGTATGGGTGGAGCCAGCATTTTCCGCGTTCATGCGGCTGATCATAATATCAATGTCATTATCGAAACAATGACGCACTATGGTATGCGCACAATCATGGTACAACGTTACATCCCGGAGATTATCCAAGGGGACAAACGGATATTGATGATTGCAGGGAAGCCGGTGCCTTATGCGCTTGCGCGCATACCGAAGCCCGGTGAGACGCGCGGCAATCTGAATACGGGAGGTACCGGTGTGGTTCAACCGTTGTCGCTGCGGGACAAAGCAATTGCCGAAACCCTGGGGCCGGAATTGAGCCAGCAGGGATTAATGCTGGTCGGTCTGGATGTCATCGGCGATTCTCTCACAGAGATCAATGTCACCAGTCCAACCGGAATGCAGGAAATTCATCGGCAGACCGGTTTTGACGCGGCGGCGGAGATGATTGATGCGATTGAGGAAATGGTGCGTGGAATTACTTGTCAGTAAAAATGACAAATAGAATTTACCGGGCTAATTGACAATGACATTGAATTATTTTGATCATAATGCCACCACGCGGGTGGATGATGAAGTGTTGGATGCGATGCTGCCGTATTTTCAACAGGAATTTGGCAATGCGTCGAGTCGTCATGCGTATGGTACGGCCGCCCGGCAGGCAGTTGACAAGGCGCGCGAACAAGTCGCGGCTGCGGTTGGTGTGCAGCCAGTGCAGGTAATTTTTACCAGCGGTGGCTCGGAGGCGAATAATCTGTTTGTTCGTGGTGCGGCTGACAATCTGAAAGCCGGGCATATCGCGATCAGTGCGATCGAGCATCCCTGTGTCTTGAAACCTGCACAGGCGCTGGCGCAGCGCACCGCTGAACGGTGGATGATCCGGCATTTGCCGGTTAATCAGGCCGGGCAGGTGGATATCGTGGCAGCCCGGGATGCGATGGCGGCGCAGAAACCCGCGTTGGTTTCGGTGATGCTGGCGAATAACGAAACCGGTGTGATACAGGATGTGGCAGCGGTTGCTGACCTTGCGCGTGCGCATGGTGCTTATATACATACCGATGCTGTGCAGGGGGTGGGTAAGATTTCGGTCGATTTTGCGTCGCTCAATGTCCATGCCTTGACATTGTCCGCACACAAGATTTATGGCCCAAAAGGCGCGGCAGCGCTCATTGTCGATAAGCATCTGCTGTTGAAACCGCTGATTTACGGCGGCGGCCATGAAAGCGGTCTGCGATCCGGTACCGAAAACGTGGCGGCAATTGTCGGTTTTGGTGTGGCCTGCGAATTGGCGGTGGCACGCATCGCTGTGACAGCACAGCATACTGCGCAGCTCAGGGATCGTCTGGAGCAGGGGCTGGTCGCAATGGGCGCAGTGATTTTTGGCGCGGGTGCTGCGCGTATACCGAATACCTGTTATTTCGCGATTCCGGATGTGGAAGGCGATACGTTGGTGGTCAAACTGGACAAAGCGGGTTTTGCCGTTGCCAGCGGTGCGGCATGTTCAAGTGTTAATCCAGGGCAAAGCCATGTGCTCGAAGCGATGCAGGTTGATCCTCTGCTGGCGCGCTGTGCTGTGCGTGTCAGCTTTGGGTACAGTAATACTTTGATACAGGTGGAGGAATTTCTGAAGGCGATGCAAAAAATTGTGATATCGCTGAGAGCCATAAGCAGTCTTTCTTTCTGACCCGCTCTAGGGTAAATATCAAATAACATCAATCAATACAGGTATTCGGGGTAAAATCGTCCGTTTTCTGACTCATTAAAACCTAACGAACTCGTGAATGCCGTCAAAGCCATTATTCTGAGCGCCGGTCAGGGACGGCGCCTGTTGCCGCTGACTGAAAATTCGCCTAAATGCCTGCTGCCTGTCGCTGGCAAGCCTGTGCTGGCCTGGCAGATTGACGCGCTGTCTGCCGCCGGTATCGGTGAAATCATTATCGTGGCCGGTTTTCAGGTCGGTCAGATTGAAGCATTGCTACAAGCGCGCTATGCAGCACAATCCAGCATCAGGATCGTGTTCAATCCGTTTTATGAAGTGGCGGACAATCTGGCCAGCTGCTGGCTGGCGCGTGACGCCATGGAGGGAGATTTTCTGCTGTTGAACGGTGATACCGTGATTGAGCCTGCATTGGTGGCGCAGGTATTGAATTCACCGTCAGCCCCGATTACACTGAGCGTGGATTTCAAGGAAAGTTATGATGCCGATGATATGAAAGTGCAGCTCAATGCGGATAGATGGGTCAAGCAGGTCAGTAAAATCGTGCCGCCCCATGAAATTGATGCGGAATCGATTGGCTTGGTTTATTTTCGCGGTCAGGGACCGCGCTATTTCCGCCAGGCGATCGAAAGCGCACTGCGGCATCCGGCCGAACTGAAATCCTGGTATTTATCCATTATTGACAAACTTGCCGGCCAGCATCTGGTAAATTCATGCGCTGTCAAAGGGCTTCGCTGGTGCGAGATTGATTTTATAGAAGATCTGGCCAGAGCGGGCATGCTTTTCACCAAGTAGCTGTAAGGAGCGAGAATGAATGCACCTGTTCTCAATAACACCATGCGCAAATTCGGTGCGCCGCAGACGATTATTCATGTATTTCAATACTGGAGCGTGCTGCTGCGCCCCGCGCAGACAACGCTGGGGGCATTGGTGCTGGCTGCACATGAACCGGCAAGGGCATTTTCAGAACTCAGTGCAGCCAGTTTTGCCGAGATGCATACGGCCATTAACCAGATAGAATTTACGTTGACCAGAGCATTTCAGTACGACAAAATCAATTATCTGATGCTGATGATGGTCGATCCGGATGTTCATTTTCATATCATGCCACGTTATGCGCAACCGAAGCTGTTTGTGGATAGGGAATTTGTCGATGCGGGGTGGCCCGCCATGCCTCAACTGGGGCATGTCAATGAAACCGATGCGGAAATCAATCAACGGATTATCGCGCATATCAAAGCCTGTTGGTCATGAAAGAAACTGAAGAGACAAAAACACCGCCCAAAGCAGTAGCGGAAAAGATATCTGAAAATCAAGATGCAACCCAGACGGAAATGCACGCAGCGGTTTTTCCGTTACGTGAAGCGCACAATCTGGTGAGTGACCTCATGACGCCGAATCCATGGATTTACTGGACGGATTTTTTGTTTAGCAGCATGGTGGGCTGGGTCGCGTTTTTTACCGCACTGTTTTCGCCTGTGTATTCAGTGTGGCAGGTTGGTGCCTATGGGATTGCGGTACTGGCGTTATACCGTGCCGCGATTTTTGTGCACGAACTCGCACACCTGAAGAAGGGGACATTCAAAACGTTCAGGATAGTATGGAACTGCATTTGCGGCATACCTTTCATGATTCCGTCATTTACTTACGATGGCGTACATAACGACCATCATCGGCGCGATGTTTACGGCACGCATCGGGATGGGGAATATGTGCCGTTTGCCACACGGAAGCCGATCGAAATGGTAGGGTATGTTTTGCTGTCCTTTATCATTCCATTGCTGCTGCTGGTGCGGTTTTTGTTGCTCACGCCGTTGTCTTATCTTATTCCGCCTTTGCGTAGAATTGTCTGGGAGCGCGCTTCATCGCTGACGATCGATCCCGGTTACAAACGTGCTGAGAATGCTATTCGCAACGATCACAACTGGCGGCAACAGGAATTGGCAACATTTCTGTTTGCTTTTGTTGTGGTAGCGCTGGTGCTTTTGGATGTGCTTCCGTTCGATGTGCTCGTGCTCTGGTATCTGGTGGCGATGATGGTGTTTATTCTGAACTCGTTGCGCACTCTGGCGGCGCATGCCTACCGTAATCCGGGCGAAAAACCCATGAGTCACGCCGAACAGTATCTGGATTCGATCAATATTCCTGGCAATCCGTTGGTAACACCGCTATGGGCACCGGTTGGTCTGCGTTTTCACGCCACGCATCATTTGTTCATGAGTATGCCATACCATAATCTTGGCAAGGCGCAGCGCCGTCTGGTCAACGGATTGAGCGACAATACACTTTATCTGACTACAGTCCGCGCGGGATTATGGGATGCTTTGAAACGGATCTGGCGGGAATCTTCCCAGACGGCCACAGCGTCGGAAAAGGCGCATCATAACCAATAATGGCACATTTTTCTTCCGGGGCTTCTGCTGGTGTGACGCGACTTGTTTTGTTGCGTCATGGTCAGAGCGTCTGGAATCGCGACAAAGTATTCACGGGTTGGAGTGATGTGGTGCTAAGTCCGAAGGGAAGACAGGAAGCGATGCATGCCGGTGATTTGTTGCGACTGGCCGGTTTCACTTTTGATTGTTGTTTTGTATCGACGTTGCAGCGTGCGACTGAGACGGCTAAAGTGGTACTGGCTGTGATAAAGCTGGATGAACTGTCGATACGTTACAGCTGGCGTTTGAATGAACGGCATTATGGCGCGCTGGAAGGCATGGGGCGTTTGGCAGCTGTGCGGAAATTCGGCATCTGGCCTGTATTGCGCACACAAATACGTTATGACGGCGAGCCGCCAAGACTGGAAACGGAAGATCCCCGTTTTCCCGGCAATCAACCCGGTTATGCAGCGATCGATAAAGCCGACTTGCCGCTGGGTGAAAGTCTGAAGCAAACCGCCCTGCGGCTGCAACCGTACTGGCAGAAGGTCATCAGACCGGAAGTGGCGCACGGCAGAAACGTATTGATCGTTTCGCATAAAAATGTACTGCGTACCTTGATGGGCCAACTCGATCAGTTGACGGAACGGCAGGTAATGAAATTGAGATTGGCAACCGGCAGGCCACTGGTTTATGAACTCAATCGGGAATTGAAACCCGTGCGGCGCTATTATGCCGATAAAATGCCATAAGTTATTTTCGGTATATGACACTGATCCACAGTTTTGCACCGATAGCTGACCCACACGCTGAAGTCCTGATATTGGGCAGCATGCCCGGACAGGCATCGCTTGCCGCAAATCAGTATTACGCGCATCCGCAAAACGCATTCTGGCGCATCATCGGTGAATTGCTGGAATTCGATCCGGCAGTTGTATCTTACGCTGAAAAAACCAATGCCCTGAAATCGGCGCGTATCGCATTGTGGGACGTACTGCAATCATGCCGACGCGTAGGCAGTCTGGATTCCAGCATAGAAACCGGATCACAGCGCGTCAATAATTTTTCGGCATTCTTTGCAACCCACACACAAATCCGTCATGTATTTTTCAACGGTACTAAGGCGGAAGCCTGTTTCAAGCGGTATGTGCTGAAAGAAAGCTGGGCATCATCTGTACTACAAGGCGTACAATTGACGCGCTTGCCATCGACCAGCCCGGCCAATGCGACTTTGTCTTTTGCATTAAAATGTGAAGAATGGCGATGGATGTTAGGATCGAAATTGACTTCGTCGAATTGTTGCAGTGACACGCTGTCCGCCTGATGAAATGGGATGAATTGAAAAATTGGCCGGCTTATTGGGAGCAATTGCGCACGGTATTGCTCGATCCCAAAGTCGATGAAGCATTGCTGGAGAAATCGCTACAGGAGGCGCGTGAAAAAATGCCGGTGCCGGTATTGTGGCTGATCGGCAAGACACAGGCGGGCAAGACGTCGATTATTCGCGCGATGACTGGCAGTGAGGCGGCTGAAATCGGCAATGGTTTCCAGCCATGTACGCGGCGGTCACGTTTTTATGATTTTCCTGCGCAGATGCCGGTGGTGCGGTTTCTCGATACGCGTGGCCTTGGCGAAGTGGCCTATGATCCGTCGGATGACATTCAATATTGCGAATCCAAAGCGCATTTGCTGATTGCTGTGATGAAAGTGGCGGATATCCGGCAGCAGGCGGTATTTGACGTGCTGCATACGGTACGTGAACGCCATCCGGAGTGGCCATTGTTAATCGTACAGACCGGTCTGCATGAATGCTATCCCCCGGATGGACGACATATTCAGCCTTGGCCGTATGATCAGATGCCGCTGCCGGATACGGTACCGTCCGATCTGAAGCGTGCGCTGCTTGCGCAGCGTGAGGCCGTAGCGGATTTGCCCGGTTATGCGCCGGTGCATTGGATCGCGGTGGATCTGACAGTGCCGGAGGATGGTTACGATCCGCCGGATTATGGTCTCGAAGCATTATGGCAGGCGATCGAGGCATTGTCGTCGCTGGGGCTGGAAAATCTGCTAAGCAGCAATGCGCAGGTGCAGGATCTGTTTGAACGCACCGCGCATCAGCATATCGTCGGTTATGCCACAACCGCGGCGGGACTTGGCGCTTTGCCAGTGGTTGATCTCGTATCGGTGACGGCGGTACAGGCGAAGTTGCTCCACAGTCTGGCGGTTTTATACGGCCAGTCCTGGGATAAACGGATGATTGCCGAATTTCTCGGCTTGCTGGGCGCAGGTGTGGCGACCGGTTATCTGACGCGCTGGATCGGGCGCACGGTGACCAAGGTTATCCCGTTTCTTGGGCAGACACTCGGCGCGTTATGGGGTGCCAGTGCCAGTGGCGCAACAACCTATGCACTGGGTAAAACCGCCGTGTATTTCTTTGTTCGACACCGGAATCATTTGAATGTGGATGCGGAAACCATCCGCCGTATCTATGCCGAAGAGCTTGAACGCGGCGCAGCGATTCTGAAAGACCGCTGGCGCGGCAAATCCTGATGAAACCATTACCTTACGGTATCGATCCGTTCAGGTTGCTGGCTTTCCTTTTGCTGATCTTGCCGTTCCTGGCGCTGCTGGGCTTCGGTATGCTTTGGCTGTGGCAGAATGGTTTTCTGCTGCTCTGGGCATTGGCCATGCTGATCAGCAGTGGTATCGGTTATGGCTTGCAGCAATTGTTGATCAGACGGGATCGTAAGCTGCTCGCCGAAGTCGCAACCGTATCCAACCCGGAATGGCCGCTCAATGCGGATGCCGCATGGGCGCAAGTTCAGTCGCTGGCGGAAGCGTGTAGTCCGGAAGAATGGCCGCTGGAGAAAGGCGACTGGATTCTTGCTTTAGGGCAACGCACAATGGAAACGGTCGCGCGGCATTATCATCCCGATGTGGAGACACCGCTGTATGAACTGACCGTGCCGCATACCTTGCTGGTGATCGAACGCGCAAGCCGTGATTTGCGCCAGGATGTGATGGAAAATATTCCGTTCAGTAACCGTCTGACGATTGGCGATCTGTTTCGCATACAGCGTTGGAAAGATAAAGCGGAGCAGGTATTCGGTTTGTACCGGGCAGGCCGCGTGCTTGTCAGTCCTGTCGATGCACTGCTCGGCGAAGCTTGGCGTCAATTGCGCGAACGTAGTTTTATGCAGGCGCGCGACGAACTGCACCGGTGGTTTCTCAGAACCTATATCCGTAAGGTAGGCTATTACGCGATTGATCTTTACAGCGGCCGTCTGGTGTTGACCGATGATGAGCCGGTAACTGCGCGCACGGCGCGTACCAGTGCTGAGATGCGCGGTATGGACGCGGTACAGGATTCAATTAATGCAGAGGAGGAGCCGCTGCGTATTCTGGTGCTGGGACGGTCGAATGCGGGTAAATCAAGTCTGATCAATGCGCTGTTTGGTACATTGAAGTCTGTGGTCGATATTCTGCCTGACAGCACTGCAATACAGATGCCTTTTGTTTTATCGCGTGATGGATTGACGCAAGCGCTGATTTTCGATACTCCGGGATGCGACAGTGCGCATTTTGGCCGCAGGCAAATGTGTGATGCTGCAAAAGACGCCGATCTGATTTTATGGGTCAGTCCGGCTAACCGTCCCGACCGGCAATTCGAGCGTGAGTGTCTGGATGCCTTGCGTGATTTTCAGTTGAAGCAAGTCGGGCGCCGTCCGCCGCCATTGCTGGTGGCCGCCAGTCATATTGATCGCTTGCGTCCGGCGAGTGAATGGAATCCGCCATATGATCTGATACATCCGCAAAGTATTAAAGCAACTAACATCGCTGCTGCCGTGCAGGCTATCGCAGCCGATCTGGCGGTTCCGGTTGAACACGTGATTCCGGTTAATCTTATGGAAGGACGCATTTATAATGTCGATGATGCACTCTGGGCGGCTATTCTGAACCAGCAGGAGGAGGTGATCCGGTCGCGTCTGCTGCGTTGCATGGATGAAAAGAAGAAAGCCGAGAACTGGACGTTGCTGATGCGCCAGATGCTGAATGCAGGGCGTTTCCTGAAGGATTTGCCAGATATGTTCGATAAGAAGCGCTAATGATTGTGATTGTCAGATACGCTGTCCCGATGTGTCTGGTCTTTTTCGGGCATCATGCCGGACGGTGACCTGGGGTTATCGTAGCGGATTTTATCCGGCGCGTTGGTTCCGCCGGTGACTACGAATGTCATGGCTTCTTCCGTGGTCCAGTCGGTCATGACGATATTCTTGATAGGGACGATTTCGATATAACCCGAGGTCGGATTCGGTGAGGTGGGTACATAAACAGCCGCCAGCGCCTCACCGGTTTCAGGATCGTGCATGATTTTGGTGATGAAACCAAGGGCCTTCATCTCGGTGGACGGGAAACTGACCAGCACTACGCGTCCCCCGGTAACGGGCGGCTGGCTTAACGTATGCAGAAAGCGTTTGGTGATGCTGTATATCGTCTGTACGAACGGCAATCGGGCCAGGATAATCTCATAGAGTTCAATCACTTTCTTGCCAATGACAAAAGACGCCAGTAGCCCGATACCGTACAGACTTGCGATGGTCAGCAGCGCGGCAACACCTTGCTGGAAACTGGAATCGAGCAGCCAGGAGGCTATGGTATCTGAGTGCGGACGTACCGCGTGTGCCACACCTCTCAGCATTGGCGCGCCCATCTGCGCCAGCATTTTCAACACGAATTCAAACACAAGCCAGGTTATCCATAATGGCGCCACTGTCAGTGCGCCGATCAGGACGTAACGGCCGATATGCGGTGAGCGTTCGGCTGGCTGCTTGTTGCCTGGTGTGTCGTTTGTGCCTGGTGATTTCATCATCAACGGTAAATTCAGTGACTGCAATGTTCAGGATAGTCCGATAGCGATCATCTTAGCAGATGAATGTGAAGAATATTTAATGCCAACCGGAAAAGAAAGTGGTATTTTCACAGACCATATGCTCGTAACTGACT